>JAXLUO010000004.1:0-281144 GCA_046329495.1 Chitinophagales bacterium
CGAAAAGAATAATACCGAGTTGACCAACATCATTAAGAACGCCAACAAAATCACCGACTCTATCCAACAGGCTAACCTTAAGCAAACGGTGGAGAACCTAAACAAAACTATTGTTCAGTTAAATCAGGTAGTTACTGATATTAACGATGGCAAAGGAACCTTAGGTAAGTTAATTAAGCAGGATGGTCTTTATACCAAAGTTGATTCAACTGTGGCCAGCCTTAACTACCTGTTGAAGGACGTTAAAAACCGCCCTTACCGCTATATCAACGTTAGTGTTTTCGGCAGTAAAAAGCGCGAAAACCGCATCGAGAAGAAATACAACGAGTCGGGTAAATAAGCTTTGCAATAACAGTTTTGTTTAAGCGTTAGTAGCGCATGCTCTTCTCTTTTAATACGGTAATGTGTAAAATGCGCACTTCCGGTTACCACAATTTCAGTCTTTTTACTCAGTTTGCAGCCCGGGTATGAAATTGCGCCTGCTAACAGCTTTATTGATTTTACTACAACCGTTTTTTATTCGGGCCCAGGGCACCGAAGAAAAGAAGGAGGTGGAGATATTAAATGCCGACTATCTGAAGTTTCAGGAGGTAGAGGGCAAGAAATATACGCGGCTGGTAGGTAACGTACAGTTAAAGCAGGAAGATATTTTAATGTGGTGCGATAGCGCTACGCTGGATAAAGAAACGAACTCGGTTGATGCCTGGGGCCATATTCACATCCAGCAGGATACAGTGAATGCCTATTCCAACATCCTGCATTACGATGGCAACCGCAAGTTTGCCACCCTTACCGGCAATGCCCGCATTACCGATAGCCGGATGGTGCTGACTACCCGCGAGCTATTCTACGATGTAAAGAATAAAACAGCGTACTATCTGGATAAAGGGCGTGTAGATAGAGATACAACGGTAATTACCAGTAAACGTGGTTACTATTACAGCAACACAAGCGAAGTTTACTTTGATGGCGATGTAGTAATTACCGACCCCAACTATAACCTTACTTCCGATACGTTACGCTACAATACCCAAAGCAAAGTTTCAACGTTTTACGGCAATACGGTTATTGTAAACAAAGAGAGTCGTATATTTTGTAACAACGGTTGGTACGATAGCCAGCGCGATGTTTCGAGCTTTGGCAAGGGTACGGTTATCAGCAATCCACCGCAATGCATCTGGGCCGATAGCCTCTATTACGAACGATTTCGGGGCTTCGGAAAGGCCATAGGCCCATTTAAGTGGGTTGATTCAACCATGGAAACCGAATTATTCGGAAAGTATTGCGAGTATTACGACAGCAGTCAGTTTATTATGGCCACACAAAAGCCTTTACTGATTTATAAAATGGATAAGGACTCACTTTTTCTAACAGCTGATACACTTAAATCGCTCAACAGTTCTGCCAAAGATACCATCCGGAACTTTTTTGCCTACCACAAGGTAAAGATGTTTATGCGCGAAATGCAGGGCGTGTGCGATTCCCTCTTCTATTCCTTCCGCGATTCTACCTTCCGCATGTACTACAAACCCTTAATTTGGGCTGATAGCATACAAATGAGCGGCGATACGATTTACCTGAATACAAAGAACAAAAAGGCCGATAAGCTAAGTATCTATAAGGCCGGTTTTATCATCAATCCTTCCGGCGATAAGTATTACGATCAAATAAAGGGCATCAACATCTTTGGCTATTTTGTAAACAACGAATTGAGCAAAATGGATGTGGAGGGCAATGCCGAGAGCCTGTATTTCGGTAAGGACGAAAAGAACAAATACATAGGCAATAACTATGCACAAAGCGCCACCATTACCATTTATTTTAAGGATAAGAAGATTGACCGCATCTCATTTAAAAAGAAACCCACCGCCGTATTTACCCCTATTAAAATGCTGAATACCGAAGAGCAGAAAAAGCTGAAAGATTTTCAGTGGCAAATTGACCGCAAGCCAAAGAACCGCGAGGAGTTGTTAGAGGGTGTCTTCAGCAATTAACATGCCGTGCAGTTTAATACATTGCGCTAATTCATTCTATTCTCCATATTCGTGCCCCTGAATGCAAGCCCCAACCCATATACTTAGCGGTGTACTCATCAATAAGCTGTTTCAATGGAAACGCTATCGCGGTATAGCATTTATACTAATGGCTTTTACTTGCCTGTTGGTGCATGGTTTGCTGGACATGCTTGCGCGCTTTACCTACAATCCGGCTGAGTTCTCCATCACCGATCCGTTTTGGCTGGGTTACCATATAGTGGTTGTGCTGGTGTCAATCGTTTTTTTGTATTTGTGGTGGGGCGAGTTTAAGTGGGGCATCATCTTTTCTTTGTTACCCGACCTGGAATGGTTGATAATAGGAGGGCAGCGCCTTACCAACAAGGAATTCATTTACTACAGCAAGCCCTACCTGCACAACGCAATAAACAGCATGTATAATTTGCTTCAGGCTCAAAGTATACCTGATTTTAGCCCGAAGCCGGTTGCTTGCCTGGTAGAAGTTGGGGTTATAGTTCTTCTAATCCTGCTTATTCGTGCTATTTTTAATCAACGCCGCAACATCCATTTTTAGCGCATTACTTGGTGATTTGTAAGGTTTTGCACTTACCTTTGGGTATATGACCCATTTCTTATGAGTTCATTTTGCAGCCGGTTAACCTGCCATTTTTTGCTGCTTGGTCTGTTTCTACAAATAGCATCCTGCAGTTCTACATCCGTTGCCTGGCGCCTGCTGCATTACGGCGATTCGGATATAAACGATTTTAAGAAATTTCCCTACCGCAAATTAAAAGCGGCAGATAAGCCCGTAGATTTTGCGCAATCCCGTACCCATTTATCCGATAGCTGCTGTGTGTACAACACCGGTAAACTTACACTCGCTGCTTATTTGCAAAAGCACAATACCCTGGCTTTTCTGGTTATCCGGAACGATACCATCCGCTACGAGCACTACTTTGATAATTATGGCAAGGATTCACTCATCCAGGCCTTCTCTATTAATAAGTCAATTATCTCCCTCTTAATAGGCTGTGCTATAGATGACGGCCTTATCGGTTCCGAAAAAGACCTGGTTTTGCAATACCTGCCCGAACTCAATGGTCGCGGATTTGATAATATAACCATCGAAGACCTGCTGATGATGCGGGCGCCCATTAACTATACCGAAAACAGCAATCCGTTTGGCCTGCATGCCCGCTTTTATTATACGGCTAAGCTTGAACCTAATATCTTAAAGCTTACGGCCCGGCCTAAGGGCAAGAAGAAATATTCATACCGTTCGGCCGAGGTGGCGCTGATGAGCTTGATCCTGAAACGGGTGCTACATGGGCCAACGGTCACCAGTTACCTGCAGCAAAAAGTATGGACTCCACTGGGTATGGAAAGCCCGGCCGAGTGGACCGTAGATATAGATAATGACACTCTGGGCATCGAGAAATCCTGGTGTTGCCTGGCAACTACCGCGCGCGACCTGGCCCGTATTGGTAAACTTTACCTGGATAGCGGCATGGTAAACGGCCGGCAGATCGTTAGTAAGGACTGGATCAGGAAATCGGTTTTTAACCCATTAAAGCTAAATGCCGACCTGGTTTACAACTATAATTGGTGGGTTTATCCTAAAAATCACGTTTTTGTGGCTATCGGTAAAGATGGGCAGTTTATCTATGTGCAACCCGATACCAAAACTATTGTTGTGCGCCTGGGCCAAAACATGGGCAAACTAAAGCGCGAAACCTGGTTTAGCCTTTTTCATAACCTCACCAACGGCAGCTATTAAATTGCCGGTTTAAGCATTTTTGCCTAAACCGCTTCAGTCAATTCGTGTTTTGTCTACTTTATAGGAACTTTTGTGGGCGGGTATGCCTAAATAGAGTATAGGCATTTACACCTATCAATATTTTTGAAAAACTAATATAAAGTCTATTTTTGAGGGCTTTTATTAAGCAACTGGTAGGAAATGCAGGACTTCAGTAGGTATACCCCCCTGGCCGATGGAAGTCTTTTAGAAAATTAAACCATTGATTTTCAATAGTCAATTTGTTAAAATGCCGTTTGAGTGAAACTTTTTTTAAGAAGGCTCTTGACAAAAGTTGAACCCCGGTATAAATTGCTAATACGAACAAGGAAATAAAAGGTTACACAAAAACTAAAAAAAACGAAAATGAACAAGCTAAACAAAATCTTCGGAGCTGCCCTTCTTAGCCTCTCTCTGAATGCTTTTGCAGGAGACTGCCCTTCTTTATCAGGAGAATTTACTATCGGTAAAGAAGACGCCGATTTCACAACCATCAACGATGCAGTAAATGCATTAAAATGTGGCGGTGTTTCAGGCCCTGTAACCTTCCTTATCCAGGATGGTACGTATAACGAACGCGTAGTATTGTCATCTATCCAGGGTGCCGATGCTTACAACAACGTTACTTTCGAATCAAAAAGCGGCAACAATACCGAAGTGGTTATTGAATACGCTACTTCTGATGCTACCCTGGTAATGAACGGTGTATCATACGTTAACTTTGCAAACCTTACAATCGATCATAAAACAGCTACCTACGGTAACTGTGCCCGCATCGACGGCAAATCAAGCCACCTGAACTTTAAAGGTGTGGTGTTTGATGGTGTTGAAGCTGCCCGCACCGGTGCTAACAGCTCAACTGTATACTTTGCTTCTACCGCTCCTAAAAGCGATATGACTTTCGAAGATTGCGAAATCAACAACGGCAGCTTCGGTATCTACAAAAGCGGTATGGGCACCGATGGTATGGATAGCAAAACCTCTATCACCGGTACTTTATTCTTCAACCAATACGAATCTGGTCTGGCTCTTTTAAACGAAGACGCTCCTGTTATCACTAACAACGTCGTAAGCACTCTTTCTAACTACGCCGGCTTTAAAGCAATTAACCTTGACAATTGCGCCGGTAACCTGGTTGTAAGCAACAACATCGTAAACGCCGCTAACGGTTCTTACGGTCTGGCTATGAACAACTGCACAGCCTCTGCTACTAACCTGGGCCAAATCAACAACAACTCAATCGCTGTAGGCGGTAACGGTGAAACCTTCGGTGTATACCTGAGCGGCACCACCGATAACCAGGTGTTAAACTTCAACCGTGTGAAACTGACCATCAACGGTGCTCAAACTAACACCCAGGCTTACTACCGCAACATCGGTTCTGGCAACAACATCAATATGATGAATAATATCTTCTACGATCTGAACACCGGTGGTTACACCATCGTAGGCAACACTTACAAAGATTTCTTCAACCAGTTGCCTTCTCAAAGCAACCCATCTCTGTCGGTTTCTGCCAACGGTATCATGATCGAGAAAGTTTCTCCGATAAAGTAACTTAAATAGCTTGTTCGTTACTTTTAACGGTTCCGGTGAAAATCGGAACCGTTTTTCTTTTATTTACGTATTGTTAATTTCGAACCATTACAAAGCAAGCAGCTGGAACCTACTACCTTAGTTCCTCTTAGCGGATTCTTCGATAACTACAGCGAGGCGGTAATCATCACCAACTCCTCCGAAAAAACCATATACTTCAATAAAGCCTTTGGCCGCCTAACCGGTTTCGGCGAAGGCGACCTGCCTAAACTTACCGTAGAAGAACTCTTTAAGGTACGCGTTAACTATAAACTGGTTGAAACGCATAAACTTACCCGGTGGGAATCGGGCATTACCAAAAGCGATGGACTGCAAATATGGATGCGCGTTTCTCGTTCACCTATTCAATTAGCCGATGGCTCGCAGGGCAGTGTTTATACACTCATCGATAACCCTACTATGGATCAACTGGCAGGCTTGCTGAAGGAAAGCGAATCGCGCTTTGCTACACTTGCTGATGCATCACCGGTAATGATCTGGATGACTGATAAGGACAACCTTTGTTACTACTTCAATAAGGCCTGGTTAGATTTTACCGGTAAAAAGTTTGAAGAAGAGTTGGGCACCGGCTGGCTTAAGAACGTGCATCCCGATGATATGATACTGCTGAACGACATTGCCCCGCAGTTAAATGCCTATGCCGAGTATTCGGTAGAGTACCGGCTGCGCCGGAAGGATGGCACGTACCGGCATATATTAGAAATAGGTACCCCGCGCTTTTTACCCGATAGTAAGTTTGCCGGTTATATGGGCAGTTGTCTCGATATTTCGGAAATGAAGCTGGTTCAAAACGAACTTTCTAATTATGCCAACGAATTAAAACGCTCTAACGAGGAGTTGGAACAATTTGCCTATGTAGCTTCGCACGATATGCAGGAACCTCTGCGGATGATTGCCAGCTATATTCAACTGATACAACGTGGTTTGGAATCAGGTAGAACAGATGGCTTAACCGAGTTTATGGGTTTTGTGCTGGATGGCACCAGCCGTATGCAGGCCCTGATAAGCGATTTGCTGCAGTTTAGCCGTGTAAGCCGCAAGGGTAATCCGTTTACACGGGTGGATATGAACGAAACAGCACGTATTGCTATCGGCCACCTGCAACAAAAGATTAAAGAAAATAATGCAACCGTTAACTTTGGTTCTATGCCGGTAGTTTTCGGCGATTCATTCCAGCTAATCAGATTGTTACAGAACCTTGCCGACAATGCTATTAAATTCAAACATCCCGATCGAAAACCTGAAATCAATATTTCCGTAGAAGAGAGGGATTCCGACTGGCTTTTTAAGGTAAGCGACAACGGAATCGGAATCGAGGATAAATTTTACAATCGTATATTTGTTATCTTTCAACGGTTACATACGCGCAACGAATACGAGGGCACGGGAATTGGCCTGGCGGTTTGTAAAAAAATCGTTGAACGACACGGAGGTGAGATTTGGGTGGAGTCGGAGGAAGGTAAAGGCAGTACCTTCTATTTTACAATTAAGAAACAGCAATAGAATATGGATTTTTTAAAGAACAGCAAAAACAAACCCAGAATACTGCTGGTGGAAGATAACCCCGGCGACATACGACTTACACAAGAGGCGCTCAAAGAAAGCCAGATGGAAATTCACCTGGATGTTGTATCCGACGGTGAACAGGCTATTGAATTTCTTACGAAGCGTGGTAAGTATGCCGAGTCACACCGGCCGCATATAATTTTGCTGGACCTTAACCTGCCAAAGAAAAACGGTATTGAAGTATTGAAGGAAGTAAAGGCAAATGATTCGCTGAAGAAGATTCCGATTATTGTGCTTACCACTTCCGATGCCGACCACGATATTACCAAAGCGTATTCGCTGCATGCCAACTGCTATATTTTAAAGCCGGTTGACTTCGACGATTTTGCCCGTGTTATAAAATTGGTAGAAACATTTTGGTTTAAGACAGTGCAATTAACCCACGAATAGGAACTGATATGGCTGAACAGGAATTGAAGGTTTTATTGTTGGAAGATAATCCCGGTGATGCTTTTTTAATAAAGTTTTACCTCGGCGAATCTACAGCTCCATCCTTCCAGTTATCGCATGCCGAAAACCTAAAGGCTGCGCTCGATTACCTTTCAGAAAACACATACGATATTATTTTAAGCGATATGAACCTGCCCGATAGTTTCGGGGTGGATACTATACGCAGTATACTGGGTAAACATCCGGGCAATCTGTTGATAGTGCTTACAGGCTTAGCCGATGAAGGCGTAGGGTTGGATACCGTGCGCTACGGTGCGCAGGACTTTCTGGTAAAAGGCAAGTTCGATGGCAACGTACTTATCAGCAAGGTTATGTTCGCTTTCGAACGTTTCCGGTTGAATAAGCAGATCGAAAGCATGAGCCAGGCCCTGGATAACGAAAGCAAAGGCTTTGCACAGTTACAAAGCGTATTCCGCCTTGGCTTTTTCGAGTGGGATAGCAAAACTGATAAGTTGGCAAAGTCAGGCTATATGGATGATTTGCTTAAGTCATACGGCCTTAGTGCTAACATCGATCTGGCCGGAGGATTAGCGTTTGCCAACGAACCGGATGCAGTTAAAAACGCCATTGATCAATGCATTACCAGCGGCCAGGGCGTTGAACTGGCAGTGCCTTTAAAAATGGGTAAAACGGTAAACGTACGTTTACAACCCCAGGGCGATAAACTTTTTGGCCTGGTTCACTTTCCCGAATAATTAATAGTCAGGTTTTAAAGGTGCCGGCACAAACAGGTTCTGTTGTGTTATCGATCGGTTATTTAAGTAACCTGCCAGTATAGCATAGGGCTTAACGCCGGGTATGCTTAATTGCGGATAATAGGCAAACGATATATCAAAGAACCCAATACCCATACCCAGGTTGCGCAAGCGTATGCCTGCACCATATGCCTGGGTTAACTGAAAACTGCTCAACGAACCGCTTTGCGTTATAGCTATATCGGCAAAAGCAAAGGCCGAAGAAGTAAAGCCCAGTATTTTAAAAGTGGGATATACATCGGTTTCAAAGTTGAAAACATAACTGCGGCTGCCACGCACATAATCCACAAAAATACCGCGCACACCATTAGCATCGTTAATCACCAACTCCTTTCCTAATGGCCTATCAAAACCCAGCGCCAGGTTAGCAGTTACAAACTGACGCATCATAAAACGCGGCCCCAGTTTTATTGGTACCGAATAAAACTGCGCTGTTAACTTACAAAGTATCTGCTGGTAATCCTTCTGTTTGGTAAAGCCACCATAGGCCAGCCGCCAGTTCATGTAACCAAACTTGGTAAATGCTTTGCCATAGTCTAACTGTATACCGCTATAAAACCGTTTGTTCAATTCTTCATCGTAGTCAAAACCTGCTATTAAGGCGCCGTTAAACCCTTTGGTAAAGTATTCGGGTTGCCCCAGGTAATAAACCGAATGATCGAGGTAATAATCCCAACGGGCAATGCCAATACTGCCCAATACATAGGTGGTGCCTACAAAGTTCTGCGAGCGGTCTTCGCTATGCATAAAAGGCCGGCTGATATAATCCTTGCGATACATACGGCCCGATAGGATTAACCTTGTCAGGTCATTCTTAATCACCTTCCCCTGCTTCAATTTAAATGCGGTGGCCAGCCATACATCCTGCCAGTTATAAAATATGTTGGTGGGTATGGCCGCTCCAAAGGCATTGGGTATCCATTGGTCCTGCTTATCAATACCACCTTTCAGGTGCCCCGCCCATTTGGCATTGGCCGAGAAAAATGGCCTCGTAATCCGCAGTTCACCGCCCTTGCTGGCAGGGCTGTAATAACCCTGGGCCCTTATGTTTATCTGCGAACGCTTAATGTTGCGGTAATCGTATTCACCAAAAATTGTGTAGAAATTGTCGCGCCGGTAATTAAACGCTACCGATGCTGTAAAGGAATGCGGTAATCCTAAAAAGTTCCTGAACTCAATGCCGGCCTGCACCTTATCGTATTGCAAGCTGGTTATAAAACTCCAGCTCCAGCGGTCCTGCACCATTACGGTAACGTCCACTTCATCATCGCTGCAGTCAACCGGGGTTACAAAAATCATAACATCCTTAAAGGTCTCGCGCTTCCAAAGGTTGCGTTCGGTATCGGCAAAAGTTTGCGGGTCCACCTTATCGCCAACACGAAACAGCAGGTCATTTTTAACCACCCATTGTTTGGTGCTCATTTGTATGCCATTAGCAAACTTCTGGAACTTGGTGGGGTGTTCATTTTCCGGTTTCTCTATCGAAACTCCGAATGGCGCTAAAATCGAAATATCTATGTTCCGGATGCGTTTGCCCCGGTAAGGTTCAAAAGCTTCCACACCGGTAATTACCCGGTCAACGGTTCTATCGCTGTAGTTCAGATACGAAAAGTAGATCAGCGTTTTATTCAGCCCCTCTACCAGTTTCTTTTTGCTTTGTTCCAGCTTTACCTGGCGGGGCGTTTTGTCCAAACACACCTCATCGTCATAACCTAACTGGGCAGCGGTTATGCCGGCTTGTAGCAATAACAATAGTACCGGTAGCCGGTAAAGTAACTTCATTAATGTGTCGGGTAAAAAACTGTTCCTAAAGTAGTAATTGTTTTAGGCAGTAGGGTAGCTGTTAGCATACTTAATTTTCGGGTGCCACCCATTTGCCCCGTTCGGGAACAAATCAAAAAGATGCCATACTGAGCAGTAGTCATCACCGGGGCCAAACAAATCCTTGCCGGTGCGGTAAACCTGCCCATCCTTCAGTATCAGGGCCGAGGCACCGGGGTAATATTTACCTGGGGCCGGTTCAAAGCCAAGGTCAGCGATAAAAGTGCTGCCTTCAGCGCTAAGCATATAAAAGTTCCAACCGCGGCTTTCGGCAAACTCCTTTTGCACTTCCGGCGCATCGGGCGATATCACTACAAACGGCATGCGGTCAGCCAACGGTAGCGAAAAACCGTTAAATCCATCAGCCCACAACGTGCAGTAACTGCAGCGCTTACCCATGTTATGCACCACCAACAATTCACCCCGCTCATCAAACAGTGCGGAAAGCATAACCGTGCGCCCTTCCTTGTCTTTCAGCGCATAATCCTTTATCGGTTCGGGTTGTAACTGGCTCCGCAATTCCTGTATAGCCTTCCGCTTATCCTCAATCTGTTGCTGCAACTCATCAATCTGTTTGTAAAGCGTGTCGTTCATGGGTGTATTATTTTTATTGAATTTAGCGTTTAACCTTGTAAGTATGAAATGGACCCTGTTGTTACTGGCTGCACTGGTTAGGCCCTTGGTAGGTGTTGGAGATGATTACCTCAGTAAAGTAGCTCTGTACCAAACCGATAGCTATTATAAACAGAAGGTGTATGCCGAAAAAGACCGTGCGGCCTTCTACAACCTTTCCGATTTAAACAAACCCGTAGACCCGCAAAACTACGATTTGCACCTGCTAAATGCAGCTATGTTTTATGCTACCAATAAGCAACGCGCGGCTAAAGGCGTTCCCGAGCTAAAGTATAATGCCGCCTTGCGCGATGCCGCCACTCTGCATACCCACCAAATGATAGAGAAGAATTTCTTCGACCACTTTAATAGCAAAAACCGCAAGTATTACTCGCCAGAAAAGCGCTTTAAGCTGTTTGGCCTGGAACCACCAGCCAGCGCCGAGAATATTGACTATACCTATCTGGAAGAGGAGGGGAGCACCACCTATTTACAGTTAGCCGAAGCCATTGTAAAAGACCTCGACGATTCACCCGCCCACCGCAAAAATATGCTCTCCAAAGCTTATAACAGTTTAGGCTGCGCTGTAATGTTTGAACAAAAAGAACGCGATGGCAACTGGTATTGTAAGGCTACGCAGGATTTTGGTAGTTTGTAAATCTACTCATCCTTTGTGCCACAATTGTAGCTATGCCACCGCTAAGCTTCTTGTGCCGGGATAAATAAAAAAAATCGTGCGGTGTTCTTCTTACTTACAACCTTCCGCACGATTACGAATAATTGATCCCTACTAACTATTCTTTAAAAAATCGTTTGATGCACTTATCCCCAGTAACGGTTTTTACCATCAATAAATAGCCGCCTCCGCTGAGCGTAGCAACATTTAGTTGTCGTTCGATACCATGCACGGTATAAGCGCTTATAATACGCCCGGTCATATCGGTTAAAATAACCTCTGCCTCTATGGCCTTATCAAACTGTAAATTCAATACATCATGCGCCGGATTAGGATATACCTTTAAAACGTCATCCTGCTGTAATGTAAATATGCCCGAAACCGGCGAGGTATATTTGGCCACATAAGGCTGCACCCCGTTTAAAAATTCACCCGCAGCATAAATGTTGCCCGTTGGGTCCGCGCATATACTTAAAATTCGGTTTGTGGCTGAAAGTGCACTGGCGCCGCCCAATTCGCTCCAGGCTGTTCCATCCCATTTGGCTACGTAGCGTAACCCGGCAACATTTTTAAAACTACCTGCGGCATAAATATTACCTGCAGGGTCGGTGCATAGCGATAAAATTGAAAGTGTACTTGTAATTAATCCTGTATCGCCACCAAGCCGGCTCCAGTTGGCGCCATCCCACTTGGCCACATAGGTGTTGCCGGTACTGTCATAAAAATCGCCGGCTGCGTAAATCATTCCGTTTGCATCGCTGTACAATGAACGTATTATGCCAAATTCTGCCAGTTCATCCAGGTTACCAAGTCTGCTCCATCCTCCTCCGTTCCATTTTACAACATACGTATGGTTGGTGCTGTCAATAAAACTGCCGCCGGCATATATGTTACCTGCAGCATCGCTGCACAAGGCCATTACGTCACCCATGCCAATCGGGTCACCCAACATTGCCCAACTGCTGCCATTCCACATGCTTACATAACGGTTGTCCTGGCCATCTCTAAAACCACCACCTGCGTAAATATTACCCGATGCATCGCTGCATAAGGCATAGATGGCCTCATTAGCATTTATACCTGTTGGTCCGCCGGTTTCAATCCAACCGGCGGTAGTATCCCATTGGGCTACATAAAATTTGTTGGCAGCGGTTCGTATCGTACCGCCCACAAAAAGATTTCCCGAAGGGTCGGTACAACTGGCAAAAATATTTACGTTACCCATGCTTATGTCAATACCACTAAGTTTAATCCAACTGGTACCGTTCCACTTGGCCACATACATATTTCCCGAGCTATCCACCAAATGGCCGCCGGCATAAATATTGCCCGAGGGGTCGCTGCAAATGGTTGGTAGAAAATAATAATTGTTTAAGCTGTTATATCCACCCAACTCACTCCATTGTGCGCGGATATTACATACTGAAGCAACAACTAAAACAAGCAATAAAAGATACGCTTTCATGATTTTAATGGATTATCAGTGAGAGGTTGCTCTTATTAATGGGTGCTGTAGAATACATTGGTCTGATACCAGTTCTGGTCAATTTTTACACCTACCCAGTCGCCACTTGCAGGACTCGAAGAACTGCCATCGCCATTGGTATCGCCACCATGAGCATCATCCCGCAGCGAGGTGAATACGGCAGAAGGATCTATAGCAAAGTTGGCGGTGTAACCGGTTATGTCGTAGCCGGAGCCCGGAGGGATCTTAATGGTAACGTTTGGCCCAACACTAAACAACTGACCCGATCCGCCTGCTGCTAAACCCTGCGATAAAACATAAGGCACCTCGCTTTCATTGTAAGTTACGGTTTTGCCGGCCAATCCGTACGTCCACACATATATACCATTATAGCGATTGATTTCGGTCGGATCGTCGGAGTTGTGGTAGATATTGCTTGGGTCAAGTGCATAGGAACTTACAATATAAATAGGCACGGCATTATCATAAAATACGTTATTGGTAACCACACTTACCGAAGGATCTTTCATGTCTGATCCTGCAAATGCTGCTTTATAGTCGTGGTTATCGCCATAGGTATGCGCAAAGGTGCAATGGTCAAAAGTAAAGTCGTGGATGTTACCGGTGCCCGTATTAACTTTAACTGCACTGCCTCCGCTGCCCCCGGCATACAAAAATTTACAATACCTGAACACCGAGCCGTGTTGATCGCCCCGCATATTGATATAGCCCCAATCACCTTTCGCTGCGGTTGATGCTGTTCCGTCTCCGTTATTATCGCCGCAGTAGCTATCATCTTTATACGAGGTAAAAACAATAGGATTTCCGGCTGTAGCATCGGCCGTTACTTTGGCGTAAACCTCCATGCCGCAGTTGGCATCTTTAAACTTAATAATTACACCCGGTTCAATCACAAGCGGTGCATTAATGCTCACCCATGTTTTTACCATATAAACATTACCGCTTGTCCAGGTAGTGGCGGTTGTAATATTATTGTTTATCTCCACTACATTACAACCTGTTGGGGTGCTACCGCCAGGTGTTATAGTAACATCCGCACCATAGGCAACTCCGGCGGTATTTTTGCCATAAGCACGCAAATGGTAGGTGTTGCCGGCATAGAACGGATCTATGTTAAGCGAGAAAGGTCCCGTACCAGTGCCCATTTGTACGGTTACATCGTTTACATCGTCTACGCTTGGGTTTGCTGTTAGGCTTATCACAACACCACGCTCCGATACCTGGCTGCCTCCCTGGCTGGTGATAACACCACCGCAGGCGTAAGTTGAATCATTAACTTTAGTTGGTGTACTGGTGGTAACCGAGGCTAAGGGCGAAGTGTTGTCGGTTGGTGTGCAGCTTGCAATTAACAGCAGGCCTGCAACAAATAGGTAAAGTGCTTTTTTCATGTACATTGTTTTTGCGTTTGGCTATATAGCGCCCGCAGGCGTTAGTAGTAATTGCAAAAGTGTTTATTCGGCAGGGGGTACTCAATCCTGAAAAACAGGATATTTTAGTTGGACATAAAATCACGGAAAAAGGGGACAGCGATTTGACAGGTGTTATCTTATTTTGTTCCCGTGCAACAATTTTATTTTAGTAGCTACAGGTAATAGCAATGCCTATAGCATGTAAAGGGGTATATGAAAAAACGAGTGCTTTTTGCCGGATTACTGTGGTCTTATTTGCTTGTGAGCGCACAAGCCGGTTTAGATAGTTTGCTGCGGTTAGTACCTGCAGCGAAAGATGATTCGTTGAAAGTTATGCTTTACATAGCAATCGGCAATCAATACGAGTTAAGCAACCTTCCTCAGGCCGAGAATTATTATTTATCAGCGGGTAATCTTAGCAGGCAATTGCATTATACACCTGGCATCATAAAATTTATTAGCAATTATACGCAAGTGCTTAATGCCCGGGGGGCCTTCGATAGTGCTTTAGTACTCAATAAACAGGCAGTGGTGTTAGCGCAGCAGCTGGGCGATGAGGTAACCATAGCAAAAATGTATGCCAATACCGGAAATAGTTTTAATTATTTGGAAGAATACGACAGTTGCGTGTTTTACTACGAAATGGCTAAAAGGCGTTTTCAGCATTTAAACGATTCGTATTATGCTGCCCGCATGGATGACTTAGCACAGAATGTTTATTTCAAACTGAATGAATTTGATAAGGCGCAATCAGTAGGTAAATCTGCCGTGGCGTATTTCAGATCTGCAGGAAAAAAAGTAGAGCTCGGACAGGCTTTACTTAATCTGGCCAATAATTATCAATCACTGCACAACAACGATTCTGCCCAGGCCTGTTATAAGGAGGCGCTGGAAATTTCGGGTCAAACGGGCTATAAATTATTGGAGCTTTCATGTCTTATTGGAATAGGTAATTTTTATTTCCATCAGTACCAGGCCGATAGCATGCTGCCTTACCATTCGGCGGCCTTACGTCTTAGTGCCGAACTGGGTGATGTAGAAGGACAAGTTATTGCACAACGTGGCTTAGCGCTGCATTATCTGCTGAAAAAAAATTTCCCGGCCGCACAAACCTATACGAATGCATCCTTGATTGGGGCGGATAGCCTTGGGCTTAAATATGAGCAAATTGAAGGGTTAAAAATCAGGGCAAGTATCTTTTTTGCCATGCACGATATAACACAGGCTGAGCGGTATCTGGATAGTGTGTCCGTATTGGAAAACCAGTTGCGCAGCGATGAAATTCAGGCCAAAACTATTTTTTGGGAAAAAAGATTCGAAACGGAAAGAAAAGAAGCACAGATAAAACTGCAACAGGAGCAATTGCAGCAAAAGAAGATTGTTAACTGGGTATTATTGGGTGTGGTGCTGGTTGTTTTACTAATTGCCGCGCTTATTTACCGCACGTATCAGCAGAAACAAAAAATACAACTGCAACGCATTAACGAACTTGAGACGGAAAGAAAATTAACTGCCACAGAGGCCATTATTAAAGGCGAGGAAAAAGAGCGGGTACGTCTTGCGCAGGATTTACACGATGGGTTGGGTGGTATGCTTTCCGGCGTAAAATATTCCTTAAACAATATGAAAGATAACTTGATAATGACACCTGAAAGCGTAAATGCTTTTGAGCATAGCATTAATATGCTGGATAATTCGATTAGCGAAATGCGTCGGGTGGCACATAATTTAATGCCCGAGAACTTGCTTAAATTCGGTTTGTCGGCAGCTTTAAAAGATTATTGCAGCGAAATTCAACGGGGTGGTAACCTGCAGGTAAACTATCAGTATATAGGCCTTAAGGATAAGGTTATTGAACAGGGTCTGTCGGTAACAGTTTACAGGGTAACGCAGGAGTTGCTGAATAATATTTTAAAACACGCCAATGCAACCCAGGCGCTTGTGCAGATAGGCGTAACAGATAATCAGCTAACTATAACGGTAGAGGATAACGGCAGAGGGCTTGCTGAAGCAACCCTTAAAACGGCACAGGGTATCGGTTGGAAAAACATTTATTCGCGTGTTTATTACCATAAGGGCACAGTTAATATCCAAACCCTGCCTGATAAAGGCACTTCTGTATTTATTGAATTTCCCATAGCATGAAAACCAAAGTATTTATCGTAGACGATCATTATCTGGTGATTGAAGGAATAAAGGCCACTTTGCGGAATGAGGAGGGTATAGAATTGGTGGGCCATGCTTATAATGGCGATGGATGTTTGGCCTTTTTACAACAAAACCTGCCGGATGTAATTTTAATGGATATAAACCTGCCGGACGTAAGCGGCATAGAGCTATGTAAAAAGGTATTGCAGAAATATCCATCGGTTTATGTAGTTGCCCTTAGTAGTTACAATCAACTTAGCTTTATTACCAAAATGCTTGAAAACGGGGCGCTTGGGTATGTTCTGAAAAATGCTACCAGGCAGGAATTGCTGCTGGCTATTGAAACCGTTAAAAGAGGAAGGCAATATCTCAGTATCGATGCCTCCGATATGATTAAAACTGCAGTAGCGGAGGATGTGCCAACACTTACCAGACGAGAAACTGAAATACTGCGCCTGATAGCCGATGGCTTTACCAATGCCGAAATGGCTGCACAACTTTTTGTTAGCCCAACCACTATTGATACACACCGCAAACACCTGCTCGAAAAATTTGACGCAAAAAACACTGCCATCCTCATTAAAAAAGCCATTGCGCTCAATTTTGTGTAAACTATAAGGCTGCCCAACAAAGGCGCAAGAATGGTAGCCATGCCATTGCTAAGCTTCTTGTGCCCGAATTGAGCGCTGTATTAATGCCCAGGCGCCCAAAAACTAAATAGCCCGTTATTGCGAGCGATATTCCATTAAAATTAAACATCAATATCATCGCGCGGCTCCCGATACCTCGGGACCGCTTTGTAATTTTGTATTAGACTATTGTTGGGGAAACCCGAAAATAGGTGGCTGCAAGTGTCTGATTTACCTGTATTGCTTCCTTCCGGTAAAGTTAAATGTTAAAAAAGAAATTAAATAAGAAACAAAACGTCTTTTATTGTATCTTTGTTTGGATTTGTTCCTTGACATACGGTGTAACACTATTGGCTGTAGAAAAGGCCTATGCCTGCTCATGGCGGTCGTTAAAAGTTCTTTCCGTTCAATAAGTGCGACCTAAGAATAAGTTGTCTCCATTTGCATTACCCAATTGCGTCGCCAAGGGGGATTAGAAAAAGCAGGAGCAGCGTAGCTATGAATGAGCCTTGCCTTTTCGGAGGGGGTTAGTTTGCTTGGGCTTAACGTCACCTCCTTGCCCTTTACGAAACACTTTAAAATATTGGCAATTTGTGCACGCAAAATCACCTGCACAAATGTGCACAAATGGAAACTTTGCTAATGTGTTCCGTTTCTGTTCAGCCCAAAAAGTGTAAAGGAGTGTAAAGTTAGCTTGCGTTTATCCTGTAAATCTTCCTACATCCTGCACATCCTGGTTCAAAAAGTGTAAAGGAGTGTAAAGTTTCATCTCCTAAAATTCTTTGCGCCTTTGTGTAAACGCATCATTTTTCATCGTTTTAACACAAAAATCGCTCATATGAAACCTTCTGTAACTTGTGCACAAGCAAAAACTTGCACAAGCATGCACAAGCAGTGTGGATAACCATATGATTTTTGAATGCCGCCGGCTGCTGATCCGAAATCAAAAAGGTTACACATCAATGTAACCTTTTGTAACCTTTTTCAGATCGGGGAACGCATTTAAGCCAAAATTGCAGCGTAAATCATAAAAATCTGTGTTTATCAGCGTTCCATAATGCATTTACCCAAGTGTAATCCTAATGCTTTAACCAACTGTAAACCCTAAACTGTAGACTGTAAACTCTTTTAGTAATGGCCGGAGAAGCAAGTTTAGTCCTGTAACCCCCTAACCGCATTACCGCTCAAACAAGCAAAGGCGCTTACCAATCCGCCCAGTGCTCCTGTAAGTATAAACAGCACCGAAGTTTTGCCGCCGGTAAGTGGTTTTAGCAACTCAGCAATTTTGCCGGCAAGCAAATGATTGTTGGCAGATGATAATACAAAGGCATAACCGGCCCATAGTAAAAAGATGGCCAGGAAGCCAGCAAAAAAAGCGCTGAATCCGTTTTGCTTAAACAGGTAACCGGCTATAAAAGCAACTACAGCAATAATCCACCAGGGTAAAAACAACTGCAGGCCAATCGAAAGAGCTGCAATAAATAGCAGGGTCAATACAAAGTTTTTCATAATATATAAAGTGGATTATGGTTTGTAAGTTGATTCAAAAAGCTTCTGACTGCCTAAATCAGCCGGACTGTGCAAGAACTTGGCTGTAAAGTATTCGCCCTTGGCCCAGGTTTGCACCATGTTGTCGTAGAACTTGCTGCCCGGGTTACCCGATTCACCACCAGGGTAAACTACATAGCCGTGCTTATCGCCAAAGTCCACTATCATCCGCCACGAGGGGCCGTTGGTAGTATTGGTGGCGTTGATAATGCCCAGGTTGCCACCGTTGTAAACATGCATGCTGCTAAAGGCATCCAGTTTAGGTATCATATGGCCTATACGCGTATCCTTATAGCTGCCCCAGTCATGCGGGTTCAGGTCGTCCTTATTGCTGGTTTCATCTGCGCCGTAAGGCTCGCTTACCTCGGTAAAGTGCTTGCTCTGCAGCGTTTGCTCAATACGGTTAAACGCCATCAACACAATATCGCTGCGGGTTTGTTTGCCGGGCAGCGAGTCGTTATCGTAGAAGTGGGAAGTGCTGTCGTTCTTTAAAAACTGTACGGTTACGTAAAAGTTAGGTTGCTTCATCGGCACCTCAGGCTTCAGCATCTCGTCCCACAGCAACTTACGCAACTCGTTCCACCATATCTCGAAGTAAACAGGCGCAACCTGATTGGCATTATTGAAGTAGTCCCACTTCTCCAATACATCCACCTTCTTCTTGTCCTCTGCACTTAGCTTGCTGCGGTCAAGCAAGGCAAGTAATACCGGGGCAGCTTCTTTAGCATGCAGGTTAAAGTTATCGCTCTGCATCTTCTTCATAAAGTCGGCATCAATGCCATTGTTCTCACTCAGCAATTGGTTAATGCGGCGGTTGCGGTAGTTCTCGTAAACACCAACACCGGGGAAGTAATAAGGGTAAGTAGAATCGGTAGGGTGTTGATTAGCCGAGCTCACAAAACCGCGTGCAGGGTTCTTAATGGTAGGGTTATCGGCATAAGGGATATACTGGGTCCATGCATCGGCACCGGTACTGCCTTCGCTGATGTATTTGCCTTGCTCGGTGGCCTTGTCGCGAATTGGGAAACGTCCCTGCTCCTTAATGGCAATATCACCACTCTGCGAAGCGAATACAAAGTTTTGTGCAGGGCAGGTGTAGTTGCTTAAGGCATTCAGGTAGTCATCGTAGTTACGGGCCTGGTTCATCAGATAAAAGGTCTTGAACTCGTTGCTTGGCAGGTGTGCCACCCAACTCATGGAGAGGTTCTTTTTGCTATCGGCATTACCAAAGTTCTGGTCGAACACCACGGGGCCATATTCGGTGTAAATTACCGTGTCGCGCACAATACCTTTGCCGCGCACATGGTATTCTTCAACCCGTTTGGTGGTTTTCTTCCATTGGCCGTTTACCTCGTACTCATCGCGGTTGGCATCCTTGTATTTAATATGATACCAATCGCGCACATCGCGGCCACCGTTGGTTACACCCCAGGCAATGGAATCGTTGAAACCGATTACCACACAAGGCGAACCGGGTAATGTAGCGCCATACACATTCATAGCCGGCGATACCAACTGCATCTCGTACCAGATGGATGGCAGGGTTAAACGCAGGTGCGGGTCGTTACACAAAATGGGTTTGCCGCTCTTGGTTTTACTGCCGCTAACTGCCCAGTTGTTGCTGCCTGTAATTTCATCAGGCTTCTGCAATATGGTGCTGTATTGTTCTTTGGGGTTATCGTTGGCCTGGCTCAGTAACTTGCCGCTTAAATCGGCTACACCGCTTTTAGTAAAGCTGGTGCCGATCGGTATAATAGGGTCTTCGTCGGCAATAAAGTCGGGATACAGTTGCCTAAACTCCTCCTTACCGAATTGTGCAACAAAGTTGGCGTTCTCTATGTCATATTCAAAGATGGAAAGCATGTTGGCCATATACTTCAGCAGCAGGCCTACTTTAATAGGCTTCCATTCTTCAGGTTTAAAATCCAGCAGCTTGTATTCAACAGGGTACTGCGCAGGATTTAAAGAGTTGATGTAAGCATTCACACCGGCGCAATAAGCATCAATCAGCTTCTTGCTCTCAGGGTCTTTCGAGATGAACTCCTGGGCTTTTTCGGCTCCGTAACCCATACCAATGCGGCGCATAATCTTGTCGTTGGCATCTAAGCCCTGTTCGCCAATCAGTTCGCAAACGCGGCCTGCAGCAGCATAGGTGCTCAATTCCATTTGGAACAAGCGGTGGCGTGCGGTAATGTAGCCCTGCATAAAGTAGAGGTCTTCATTGTTCTTTGCAAATACATGGGGCACCAGGCGGTTGTCGTAATAAACCTTAACCTCCTCTTTTAAGCCGGTTAGGTTAAAGGTCTCGTCCTTAAAGCTGCGCTCGTCGGCAGCATTCTGCCAGAACCCGGTAAAAGGGTTCATAAATTTGGCAAGAGGAGGGATGGTACCAAGTCGGTTATTGAGGGCATAAACCAGGGCCAGTGTAACCGCGAGGGAGAGGAGGAGTTTGAGGTATTTCACCGCGAAAAATTTAGTAAGGCTAATTTATAGAAGCTGTTAAATAAAAGAAGGAAAGGCACGTTGATAACCCAAGGTTTTTTGCCGCTAAGGCTCAAAGAACTGGCCGGGAAAGCAACTTGAAGCCAACTACTCAAATTAGTGCCTTGGTGTCTTAGTGGCATTGTTCCTTTTCTTCTTCACCTATTTTAGCAAGATGAATAGGAATTGTTTGAAATAATTGGCGAACATTGCCGCAGTAAATAAGGAATATGAAAAAAGTATGGTGCTTATATCCGGTGTTGTTTTTGGCTTTAGTAGCCGGCATGGCTTCGTGTGCAAAGGTGGCAGATAACGATGATAACCAAAGTGCAGAGGATGTAACGGCTGTATCGGTAGCCCTGAACGGTGCGGTAGATGATGCAGCCAATGCAGTAGGTGGTCTGCAAACCCTTTCGGGCAAAACCGAAGGCGCGGCTGATGTTTGTGGTGCTGCGTTAGATACCACAACCATTAGCAACGGGGTTGTAACCATTACCTTTGACGGTAGCACTTGTGGTATGTTTAGTCGCACTGGTACTATTACCGCTACACTACAAAATTACGGCACGGGCACCCGTTGGAAAGATGCAGGGGCTTTATTGTTGCTTAACTTCAACAACGTAAAAGTTACCAATACGGCTTCCGGTGCTTATTATATAATCAACGGTCTGCACAAAATTAAGAACGTAGACGGTGGACTTGCCTGGCGTATTATTGATGGCCTGGATGTTGGCTCAGTTGCGCACAAACATGTGGCCGATAGCTTTAGTGTAAAGTTTGATGATGGCACCGAGCGGCTTTGGAATGTGCGCCGCACACGCATTTTCACCAATCAAAACGGTGTGCGTGCAGTAACCGTGCAGGCCGATACGGCATTGAACAATGTAACGTATGTTGATGCCTGGGGCACTAACCGTGCAGGTATCGAGTTTACCAATGCCATCTATACGGCTATTGTAGCGAACAGCACTTGTGGTTACCATAAACCCGTTGCCGGCAGATATGTGCACCATGTAAGCAACCGAACAGCGGATATTCTGTTTGGTGTAAACCAGGATGGTAGCTTGATTAACAGCGGCTGCGCTTATGGTATGAAGGTTACCTATACCAAAGGCATTGTGAACAAAACCCGCATAATACCTTACTGGTATTAACAGCGGCCCCGCCGTTAGTAAAATATAATACGGTGCTTACACTTTTATGCGCGCCTTTACGTATGTATAGGTAAGTAGAGTTGCTAATGAACCATCGGTTTGATTTTTGGAAGAGTGTATTGATTGTAATTGGCCTAACGGCTGTGCTTTGGCTGGTGTTTTTATTGCAAAAGGCCGGCTTAATTGATACTACCAGCTTCGGCAACTGGCCCCGCCATTTCGAAGGGTTAAAGGGTGTCATCTTTTCGCCTTTTATACATGGCAGCCAGCAGCACCTTATATCCAATACCTTGCCCTTGCTGGTGTTAATGACGGTCATGTTGAACGCCTATCCACGGGTGGCCTTAGCGGGATTGGTGTTTATCCACCTGCTAAGCGGTATGATGGTGTGGTTACTGGCACCAACCGATACCGTGCACATAGGCATAAGCGGTATCATATATGGCATTGCAGCCTTTCTGGTGGCCAGCGGTGTATTCCGTAAGGATAAGCTAAGCGCCGCTATTGCAATGCTGGTAACCATGGCTTACGGTGGAATGGTAACAGGCTTTGTGCCGGTTAACGGAATCTCGTGGCAATCGCACTTGTATGGCGCTTTAAGCGGTATATTGTTTGCTTACCTGGTGCGCCATGTGGATTTGCCTGCTCCGCATCCTTTTGAACTGGAGAAGGTGGAAGAGCACCGTCACTTTTTTGACGAGCTGCAGGACAACGAAAAGTTTTAGAATAACTTTGGCAGAAAGCGGCCTACGCGTTTCTGGTAATCCTTATAGCCAGGATACTTAGCGGCAGATATCTCTTCGCTAAAGTTACTGCTGCCCTGAAAGAGTATTAGTAACAATAAGGCACCTGCAAGGCTCCAGTTTATCCAACGCCCCGTAGCAGCAACACTAAAGAAGTAAAACACGATCCAGATGGATTGCTCGGCCGCATAGTTGGGGTGGCGAACTTTAGCCCATAAACCGCTGCTGAGGAAGCCTTGTTGCTCTTGTTCATTTAAAGGTAAGCCGGCGTTCTTCTTACGGTACTTCTCAGTTTGGAAGTCCCACTGTTGCTGGTCGGCCAACCATTCAATAAACACCAGGGCAACATACAAACCTGCCAGCAGGTAATCGGCCCAGTAAAGCGGCTTATCTTTGCCTTGCCAGGCTACAATGGCCGGCAGGGTAAACAGCAGGATGAGGAAATGCTGGTAGAGGGAAATGAAGAACAGGTTAAACAACATCCACCTAAAACGACCTTGGAACTCTGGTTTCTTACGCAGCACTTCCCATCGGTAATCTTCTTCACCTTCCCAAAACTTAAGTTTATAAGCACCACGGCGGCTAAAGTTATAAGTAAGGCGAACGCCCCAAATCGTTATCAGAGCCGCCATGACAACTAAGCGTGGTTGCCAGTGCGAAGCGTAGGCAAAATACCACCCATACAGCATGGGTACTATGCTCCATAGCTTGTCGGTTTGACTGCAGTTTTTGGTAGCTTCGGCTACAACAAAGCAGGCCAGGGCAACGCCCAGCATCATATAAAACGAGGTAGTAAGCATTTGCCATTGTTCAGCTACCAAAGGCGCATCAAACTTAAAGGCCACAATAGGTAACACCACCACAGTTACCAGCAACAGGATCACGGTTTTAATCATATCCTAAGGGATTTGAAAAAGCAAGTATAACACCAAAGCACCTGTAATTGTTTGCGTTATGCGCCGCATAAACTGTTGGTTTTTGATGAAAATAGGCTTGTTTTGAAGAAGCACACCACCACCATGGAAGTTAAGTTTTACGATTTAGAGGCCATGCATGCCCCACTGAAACAACAGGTTTTAACTGCCTGGGAGCGTATTTACGATACCGGTGGTTTTATCATGGGGCCGCATTTAGAAGACTTTGAAAAACAGTATGCAGCTTTTTGTGGTAGTAACTATTGCATCGGCGTAGGCAACGGTTACGATGCCTTAGTGCTTGCTTTAAGGGCATTAAATATTGGTACAGGCGATGAAGTGATTGTGCCGGCAAATACGTATATCGCCACATGGTTGGCAGTAACAGCCGTAGGGGCCACACCGGTGCCGGTAGAACCGGGTTTAGAGACTGCTAATCTCAATCCTGCTTTGATTCAAACAGCCATAACATCTAACACAAGAGCGATTATACCTGTGCATTTGTATGGTCAGCCTTGCGAGATGGATCAGATTATGGAAGTGGCACACAGGTATAAACTTTTTGTAATTGAGGATAATGCCCAGGCGCAGGGGGCAACTTTTAAAGGCAAACGCACAGGCAGTTGGGGGCATTTGGCGGCCACCAGTTTTTACCCCGGTAAGAATTTAGGCGCTATGGGCGATGGAGGTGCAATTACAACTAATGATGCAGTGTATGCAGAACGCCTATTTGCCTTACGTAATTTCGGCTCAGCCCAAAAGTATTATAACCGCGAAGCAGGAGTAAACTCACGTTTGGATGAATTACAAGCCGCAGCCTTAAGTATTAAACTAAGCTACCTGCAGCAATGGAATAAGGAGCGGCAGGAAATTGCGGCATATTATCGCGAACATCTAAGCCATTGTGGCGATATAAAGCTGCCGAAGTTAGCTGAAGGCGCAGATTCGGTGTATCACCAATTTGAGATTTACACCAGGCAGCGCGATGCACTGCAACAGCATTTGCAAGGTAAAGGCATAGGCACTCATTTGCATTATCCCGTTCCGCCTCATTTGCAACAGGCATATGAGCATCTTGGTTATAAGAAAGGAGACTTCCCGATTACTGAACAAATGGCTTCTACCTGTTTAAGCCTGCCAATTTACCCGGGCCTGACGGAAGAGCAATTATCCTATGTACTACAGCAGGTAAAAGGTTATTATGGCAGCCGAAGTGCGATTTAAGCCGTTCGGGTATGGATTTTGCAGGTTCAGCACATCAAGTGCGCAGGTATAAAGCAAAGTACCGTACTTTCGCACGGCCATTCTACTGTTATGGATATCAGCATTCCCGAAGTAAAGGTGCCCCGCGTTGTAATTGTGGGTTGCGGTTTTGGCGGACTTGAGTTAGCCAAGCGACTGAAAAATGCACCGGTGCAGGTAGTTTTACTTGATAAGAACAACTACCACACCTTTCAACCCTTATTGTATCAGGTTGCTACTGCCGGTTTAGAAGCCGACTCGATTGCTTACCCGATACGTAAAATTTTTAAAGGGCAAGAGAACTTTCACTTCAGATGGGGCGAGGTTAAAAAGGTGAATACGGCAGAAAATCGGTTAGAAACTACTATAGGCTCTATCCGCTACGATTATCTGGTTATTGCAACCGGCTCAACTACCAATTATTTTGGTAATAAGGATTTTGAAAATCTGAGTTTGCCGATGAAATCGGTGGTGGAGGCGTTAAATCTGCGCAGCATGATACTGCAGAACTTTGAACAGGCGCTGCTGACGGCTGACATTCGAAAGCAGGATGCTTTAATGACCTTTGTAATTGTAGGTGGCGGACCAACCGGTGTTGAATTAGCCGGTGCCTTGTGTGAATTGAAAAAGCATGTGCTGCCAAACGATTATCCCGAGTTAGACTTCAGGCGAATGCGGGTAATATTGGCCGAGAATGGGGGAGAAGTGTTGCAGATGATGAATGAAAGCAACCGTAATAGCGCTAAAAAATATCTTGAAGAACTGGGTTGCGAAGTATGGCTGAATACCGGTGTACAAAGCTACGACGGCCTGGAGGTAAAAACCAGGGATGGTAAGCAGTTATACACTAATAACCTGGTGTGGACAGCAGGTATTAAAGGTGCATTTTTTGAAGGGCTGGCTACCGAGGTAATCAATTCAAGGGGCAGGATTTTGGTAGATGAAGAATGCCGCGTAAAGGGACTGAATAATGTATTTGCTATCGGCGATGTGGCCGTAATGGCTACGGAAAAATATCCGAACGGTCACCCCCAGGTGGCACCGGTAGCTATCCAACAAGGGCAGTTAGTGGCAGAGAACCTTGTCGGCTCATTCAGTGGCAAACAGCCGAAGAAATTTAGTTATTACGATAAGGGAACCATGGCTACTGTGGGACGCAACAGGGCGGTAGTTGAGGCAGGTAAAATGCGTTTTGGCGGTTTTATGGGTTGGTTAGCCTGGATGGGCCTTCACCTGATGTTACTGGTTGGCTTCCGCAACAAAATCGTGGTGTTTATTAACTGGCTGTGGAATTACATTAACTACGACCGTAATATACGCTTGATTATTCGTCCGTTTAATAGACAGGGTAAGGAGAAAACTGAAAATGTCGCTTAGAAATCTTCCTGGGCAATATCAAAGAGGAAACGAACAGCACGGATTAGTATAGATACGATAACATAAAACATGGTAACTGAAGTTGTCATCATGCGGTATATCCAAAGATCCCAAATGCTGATGCCTGATACAAATTTGGCGCTCAATAACAGTAAGGCCAGCAAAAGAATATATACACCATAGGAAACCACCGTGTACTTAACAAAGCTTGGGTTGGCCAATGAAACTACCGTGTTCATTATGGTAAAGAAGATGATACCGATAAATGCTGCGAAATACGGGGTAGAAACCTCTTGGTGCGTAAACTTACTAATCAACATGCCTGCCCAACCAACTATCAGGGCTACCACTAACTGCATCAGCGGCGTTAAGCGCTGCCTCACTATCGTAAAATCCATATCAGCCATGGGGCAAAGCTAATAAATATGCGGGTGCACATCTTAAACTACCGGCAACAAAGCATATGACGTATATTTTAATCTATTGAAAAACAATTAATTAGGTTGCATTTTTATAAAATCTTTTAGATCAGTGCAACGATTTTTTGTACCCGTAAATCTTATAAGTAGCACAAAGCTTAAAGCTACCCTTTAAACTTTTGATAGTTTCCCCAAACGCAAAAAACCTGCATCGTATGCAGGTTTTTTTGTTTTTAGCAGGTTATGCCTTTTACATCTTCCATTGATCACCCCAAAGGCGTTGCCCTCCATCCAGGTAGATGGTTTCGCCTGTTATATAACGTGCCATAGGGCTACAGAGGAATAGGGTTAACCAGGCCACTTCTTCGGTGCTACCTAAACGTTTAGCCGGTATAGTGTCCTCTATACCTTTCAAAAACTCCGGTGGGTAGTTCTCAAGTCCTGTAGACTTAATGATACCTGGCGCCACAGCATTGATCTGAATGTTATATCTGCTCCATTCTACAGCGAGTGTCTTGGTAAAGTTAGCTACCCCGGCACGTGCCGCGCCCGTATGGCTCATACCCGGAAAGCCCCTGAATATATTGGCTATGATGTTTACAATAATGCCCTGTTTGGTTGGAATAAAGAAAGCCTTGCCCATGGTTTGGGTTACGTACCAGGTGCCGTTCAGGTTGTTATTGATAACGGCATTCCAGCCTTTGGGTGCAATATCTTCTGCTGCCGAAGGAAATTGGCCTCCGGCATTATTAACCAGAATATCAAGGCGGCCTTCCGTTTCTTTGATGCTTTGGGCCATGGCTTCTACCTGTGCTATTTCTCGTATGTCGCATACCAGGTAACGGCAATTACCAAATACACTTAGCTTTTCAAGGGCGGTTTTTAGCTTGTCCTCCTTGCGAGAGGAGATGATTACGGTGGCACCCAATTGTAGCAGTTGTTGGGCTATGGTAAAACCTATACCACTACCACCACCGGTAACCAGGGCTACTTTATCTTTAAACAGATTGCTTTGAAACATGGGTAGGCGTTGGGTTTATTTGCTGATGTTTAACATGGCACGTGTTTCGTCGATGGTGGCTACTTCGCGGCCCAGCATCTTAACCAAATTGGCGGCTGCAGCAACCAACTCACCATTGCTCTTGGCCATTTCGCCGGTAGGCAGATAGAAGTTATCTTCTAAACCAACACGGATGTTACCATCAATAGTAATTGCTGCGGCAATAGCCTGCCATTGCTTGCGCCCGATGCCAATAACCTGCCAATGCGTACCTGCAGGAACAGAAGCTGCCTGGTGTAACAGGTTTTGGGTTGAAATAGGAATACCACCTAACACGCCCATTACAAAGCTGAACACATAAGGCTTCTGTAGCAAGCCCATATCAATAAGCGGCATGGCGT
Organism: Chitinophagales bacterium; assembly: GCA_046329495.1. Lineage (GTDB taxonomy): Bacteria > Bacteroidota > Bacteroidia > Chitinophagales > LD1 > Bog-950. The sequence continues at coordinate 28,217 of JAXLUO010000004.1, forward strand.
TATTGATATGGCCGTTGTCAAACACTTCCATCTCGGGAACAGTGCCGGCTTCTTTCATTTTCTCCAGATAATACTTGATCTCGCTGAACGGGTTCTGAAACACGAAGTCGTGATAAAACTCTTTTGTTTTAGGCGAGTAGATGGCATAGTTCATGCTACCCATGTTAAGTGCGGCCATATCGGGCTTTAAAGCGGTAATGTGTTGTATACGCTCTTCTTTGCTTAAGCCAACAGCACCGGTGCTATAGTTAATGATAGCATTGCCACAATGCTTGCGCACCTCTTCGCCAATCTTACGATAAGTTTCAATATCGTAAGCCGGCATACCGTCATCTTTGCGTGCATGTATATGCAGAATACTGGCTCCAGCCTCTACAGCGCGCTTACCTTCCAGGGCAATCTCTTCCGGTGTATAAGGAATATAAGGACATTGTTCGCGACGTGCTAAAACGCCTGTAAGCGCCGCAGTAATAACTATTTTCTTTGCCATATTAAGTGGGTGTGGTTAAGTGTTTTATTTTTTAGTGAGTATTATCCTTTCCATACTGGTTTGCGCTTTTGGGCAAAAGCCATTAATCCTTCAGCCGCATCTTCCGTTCCCAGTGCTTCGCCCAGCATTTGCTTTAAGTACTTGTGCGCTTCACCGGGGGCAACGTTTTTAAGGTTGTCGAATGCTTCCAGGCCAAGGCGTATACCTGAAGGTGAATATTGGAAAATTTCATCAGCCAGTGCCTGAACTTCCTCATCCAGCCTATCCTTTGCCACTACTTTAGTAACCAATCCCAGTTTTTCTGCCTCTTGTGCATTAACACTACGGGCGCGCATGCAAAAGTCAAGCATCTGGCGGGGTGGCATAATCTGTAACAGGCTTTGCATTACCTGGAATGGCCAGATACCGCGTTTAACTTCGGGAAGGCTAAACGTTGCGTCCTCAACGGCTACCACATGGGTGCATCCGCAAATAATAAGGAAACCACCGGCATACACTGGCCCCTGCACTTTAGCAATACATGGCTTATGCAAGCCAGCAAACAGGTTTCCCAAAACCACCTCGTCGGCAGGTTGGGGAATGGTGCTGGTAATAGTTTGCGCCTCCCCGGCAAATGCTTTTAAATCGGCACCTGCACAAAAAACATCCCCCTTAGCTGCAATAACCACCGCCCAGATGTTGCGGTTATAGGTAGCATGGGTTAATGCATAGGCCAGCTCATTCATCAAAAGCGGGCTCATGGCATTCTTCTTTTCGGGGCGGTTAAGCGTTATGCTAAGCAGGTTGCCGGTAGTTTCTACCAACAAATGAGCAAATTGCTGTTCGTGTATGTTTGCGGTTTGATCGGCCGTGTAAAGCATGTGCGTGTTTTTGAGAGGGGCTAAGGTAGAAGGTTTGTCAAAAAATGAAAGCCCCAATACCAAACACGTTATCGACCTGCTTGCTAAGTTTAAAAGGAAACTAAATTGATGGAGGGCTTATTCTGCATCCACACAGAAATAATCCTGCTTTTGGAAGAAGGTAGCTGCCTCATCTGCACTGTTCTTAGCATCGCATACATTGCGATCGTCTTGTAAAATCACCTTGTTGTATAGCGAATCGGGATAAGTTAGAGCAATAGAGTCAACCGAATGGTTTGCCGTTACCTTATGGGAACAAAATTTGTAGACCAGGTTGGTATCGGATTTGGCTGTTATACGTACGCAATGCTGGGTGCAGTTAAAGCAACGTTTACAGCCACTACCAGCTAATAAAATACCCAACACTACTACTGCAATAAATCTGGCCATGGTTACTAAACGTGCTGTTGACAAAATATTTTTGATGGATGCAAAGAAAATAATTTTCTTTGCCCCGTTAAGGGCGGCAACCTTGTTTAAAACAATTTGCCTTAATAGGGAATCAGGTGTAAATCCTGGACAGTACCCGCTGCTGTAAGTTCCTTCTGGTTTTTGCCTTACCAATGCCACTGTTTAGTAATAAACGGGAAGGCGGCAAAAACGGAACGAGTCAGAAGACCTGCCTTTAACAACAGATTCAAAGCTTTCGGGAAGAAGAGCTGATGAAGGGAACGCCTGCAGGTTTCTTTTTTCAACCATTTCATTTCGGGGCTTTGTGCACTTGCCTGCTTACCTATCAGGGCTCAGCAAAAGCGATAGGACAGGGGCTTTTAAACTAACAATCCGGTGCGGGAAAGGCCTTATAAACCTGAACACCGGTTAAAACAAACCCGAAATGAAAAAGTTCGACACGCTGTTTTTGGCCGTATTGGCCACTCTTTTTTGCCGCGCACAAACGGTAGCTAATTTTGATAATTCTCTCGCTCCGGATACGTTTAACAATGGCTCCGACTTATCGGGTGGTTTTTATTATGGTCTTGGCCATTTTGTAAACGATTATGATACCACATATCAGGCATGGAGTGGTTGGGCTATTTCAACCAAAGGTGATGACTCAACCGCAGGTTGGGGTAACCAATACAGTGCAATAACCGGAAGTGGCGTAAATAACACGGATGGTTATGCCGTTGCCGACGAATATGGTAATGCAAAAGTTGTTTTGCAAGGCGCTGCTGCTGGCGCCCCGGTAGGGGGATTGTATGTAACCAACACAGCCTATACCTATTATAGCATGCGTGATGGTGATGCCTTTTCGAAGAAATTTGGTGGGAGTAGCGGTAACGATCCCGATTGGTTAAAACTTACAGTTCGTGGGTGGTTTAATGGCGCACTGATAAATAATATGGTAGAATTTTACCTCGCTGATTTCCGTTTTGCCAACAACAGTCAAGACTACATACTGAACACATGGCAATGGCTTAGCCTTTATTCGCTTGGGAATGTTGATAGCATTCAGTTCTATCTGTCGAGTAGCGATGCCGGTCAATTTGGAATGAATACTCCGGCTTATTTTGCCATTGATAATTTCACTACTACCAATAAAGCTAACGATCCGCCGGTAGCTAATAACGATGGATATGTTATTACCTATTTGCAAGATACACTACTGAATGTGTTGGCAAACGATGTTGATGATTCCACCATACCGATGACGGTACATCTTATCTCCACACCAGTGATACCCGGAGCTTCGGCTAAGGATTCTGCTAATCAAATTTTTTACATGCCTGCAACGGGTATAGTGGCCGTTGACACCCTTTTATATACCGCCTGCGATTTTACAGGTCTATGCGATACGGCTCAGGTACTGATTTATGTATATGGCCTAAGCGACGTTTCAGAAGTTGCTGAAAACTTGATAAGTATCTTCCCCAATCCATTCAATAACCGGATAACCGTGCGAACGGACGGTGCCCTGGAATTGGTTCAGTTGTTGGATATGAATGGCCGACTTCTAATTGAAAGCAACATGGCCGGTAATACGCTGACCATTCCAACCGACGAATTAGCACCCGGTTTTTACCTGCTGCGTGCAAAGGGGAATAGCCAAACCATTACCCAACGCATTTTAAAGCAATAAACCATGGGTAGGTTAAGTGCTTTATTGTTCCTGCTTGCGTGTGTGCAATTGGTTGATGCACAGTACGCTCCGGCGGCGGGAGAACCGGGCTCAACTGCTATATACTACGAGGATAATCGCTTTATAGAATGGGCCACGGATTGCACGCTGGAAAGAGGCTGGCAACAGATAAGTGATACAACCTTAGGAAAAGTTAGTGTTGGAAATGCGGCGGCTGCCGTAGGACGTGCAGCTGAAAACGGCATTGTAAGTTTAGGTGATGGAGGCACAGCCACTTTAACCTTTAATGAACCTATATACAATGGCGATGGTTTTGATTTCGCAGTTTTTGAAAACGGTTTTCCTACAGGTGATTCAACATTAGCATTCCTTGAATTTGCATTTGTAGAAGTAAGCAGCGATGGACAGCATTTTGTGCGTTTTCCGGCAAGCAGTCTTATTCAAGCAACCACACAGTTACCGATGGTTGGCATTGATGCAGCGCTGGTAAACAATCTTGCAGGCAAATACACCTATGGATACGGCACTCCTTTTGATTTAAATGAATTAAGGGATAGTACCGGTTTGGACATAAACCACGTAACGCATGTAAAGTTAATAGACGTTGTCGGTTCTATTGACCCGGCCTATGGAAACCATGATGCGGCCGGCCATTTGATAAATGATCCTTACCCCACTCCTTATCCATCTTCCGGTTTTGATTTAGATGCAGTGGGCGTATTACATGCCATTGAAATTAGTGGAGTAAATGAATTAAAACGGGAAGTAGTAAGCGTTTATCCAAATCCTTCACAAAATGGAAATTGGTATATACGCACTGGCATTGAAAAAAAGGGGGATGTGTTCCTTTACAATGCTGCCGGACAATTAGTTTTTAATACAAGTGTAACCGGGGAGGGCGCACAGCAATTACCGGCCGTTGAGGCAGGTTTCTACCTGTTAACTGTTCAAACATCTTCGGGTATCTATCAAATCAAACTGGTGGCAGAGTGAAACACTATTTTGCTATAACATTTTTGGTAAGCGTGCTTACGTTAACTGCCGGCCAGGTGAAGTTGGATACCTTCTATTTGCCAGTGGTAGTAAAAACTGAAGTTTTTACTTCCGGCAAAACCATGAACTCTTTTGAGCAATTAGAGCTTAAGGCTGGTCGCCGCCTAAGCGATGTGCTTAGCGAAGCTTCTTCTGTTTATGTAAAAAATTACGGTAATGGTCAGTTGGCCTCCTTAGCAATACGCGGAACCAGTTCTACACAAACAGAGGTACAGTGGGAGGGGATAAAACTTAATAATGCGGCGCTGGGCCAAACCGACTTATCCCTTTTTTTACTGGGCCTGCACGACCGACTATCGTTGGCAAGAACAGGTTATAGAGGAACGATTGGTGGAACTGTACAAATGAACAGCATAGGAATTGACAGTGGTATTCAAATCAGCGGTCTGCTACGTGCCGGCAGTTTCGGTACATTGGAAGGCTACGCGGGTTTAGACTATGCGGGCGGTAACTGGAGCGGACAAACACGATTGGTATATCAAACATCTAAGAACGACTTTCTGTTTCGAAATACTTACAAAGAAGGGGCACCTCGGGAAAAACAAACTAACGCCAGAGTTAGAACAGTTGCCTTTTTGCAAAATGCCAAATGGAGGATAAACGAGCACAACGAATTGTTACTTGCTTTTTGGCTAACCGACGCTAACAGGCAGTTGGCGCCCATTATGAGCAAGCCGGGTACGCGCGAGCAGCAGTTTGACAATTCCCTTCGCTTTATTGCTGCATGGAAGGGTAGCTTCCATAACATACAGATCTCTTTTAAATCAGCCATGCTTACCGATGCGATCCGTTATCAAAACCCTGAATCAAAGATTGACAGCAAATCGCAAACCCAGGCATGGCGTTCCATTGCCACCATATGTTATCAGCCTATCGCTAAACTGGCACTTATGGGAGAAATGAATTATGATCTGGAGAGAGGGCTTGTTCCTGCTTATGATACTGATAAAATACGCCAAACAGGCGGGGTGCGCGTTTATGCCGATTACTACCCCAGTAAAGCTTTTACGGTGCATGCAGGTTTCCGACAAGATGTAATGAACAGTTCCTTATCCCCTTTTGCACCGGAGTTATGGCTGCATTACCGTTTTAGTAATGAAGGCGGACATGGATTTACTGCGGGCCTGATAGGTTCCCGTAATTTTCGCTTTCCAACATTAAATGATTTGTATTGGACACCCGGTGGCAACCCTTCTTTGAAAACGGAAAAAGCCTGGAATGCAGAGCTAAATCTTACATACTCCTATAAGCGTTATGTAAAGTTTACTGCATCAACTTTTGCTATCTATGTAAATGATTGGATACAGTGGGTTAGCAAAGGCACTTATTGGCAACCAGAAAACTTTAAGCGGGTATTTTCGAAAGGGGCGGAGTGTTCTGTAGATATAGGGAATGACGTTGCCAACAATACAAATCGTTTAGGCATTCGTTTTCACGCAGCCTATTCTTTTACCGCCGCCACTAATTTAGATGCACAAAGCGCCTACGACCAAAGTGCAGGCAAACAGTTGATTTATGTGCCTTATCACAACTTTACTTCGTATACTGAGTTTTCCTATAAGCGCTTTTATTTGCGAAGTTATAATCATTACAACGGAGCTGTTTATATCAGTACGGATAATTCACAAAGTTTACCGGGCTTCTATCTTTGCGATATAGAATTCGGCAAAGACTTCGCTTTTAGAGATAATCAAATTGGTGTCTCGTTCCGCGTAAACAATGTTGCTGGCCGCAATTATCAAACGGTGGCACAACGCCCTATGCCGGGTCGCAGTTTTGAAGGTACCCTTCGCTTTAATTTAAAACGATAAGCTATGCAGCACAATTCGCCCCGTTTCGGAATAATGTTGCTGCTATTGGCTGTGCTGGCGTTTTCTTCCTGTGTAAAAGAAAATCCCAAGGGGAATACCGCTGCTAAAGGAGTATTTTTGGTAAACGAAGGAAATTTCAACTTCGGCAACGCGGAGATCAGTTTTTACAATCCGGCCACGAATAATGTAAGCAATAACCTGTTTAATACGGTAAATGGCTATGGTTTAGGCGATGTGGCTCAAAGCTTGACTATACATGATAGTATTGGGTTTATTGTGGTGAATAATTCCGCTAAAATTGAAGTGGTATCATTACCAGGGCTACATAAAATCCGCACGATAACAATCAGCGGATCGTCACCCCGATACCTGTTACCGGTAAATGATAGCATTGCCTACGTAAGCGATTTGTATGCAGCTAAAATTCATGTGGTCAATTATCAAAAAGGCACACTGCTTAAACAAATTACGGGTGTGCCGAGCTGGACAGAACACCTTGTAATGTATGGGGCTGATGTATGGGTAGAGGGTCGGAATTATAGTAGTGTTCATGCACCAACCACGAGTTTGGTTAAATTAAATACGGTCAGTCATACACTTGTTCAAACCTACGTGCTAACCGGAAGTAATTGTAATGGTATTGTTTTGGATAAGAGTAACAACCTTTGGGTAGCTGTTGAACAGGACACTGCCCATGGCGTACCTTCCTCACTTATCTGTTACAACCAGGGAATGCAACAAATAAAGAAACTTGATTTTGCGTTCGGTCACCATCCTTCTAACCTGTGCATTAATGGTGCTAAAGATAAAGTCTATTATCTTGATAAAGGCGTATACTGCATGGACGTTATGAATGTAAATTTACCGGATCAGGCGTTTATTGCTGAGGATGGCCGAACACTTTATGGCTTAGGCATAGACCCAGGAAATGGTGAAGTGTATCTGAGCGATGCGTTGGATTATGTGCAGCCCTCCGTAATTTTCAGATACAATTCTCAGGGCGAATTACAGAGCACCTTCCATGCAGGCATAATTACCGGTAACTTTAGTTTTAAAAATTAATGCGCGGACTTTACCATATAATGATTTGGGCTTTGCTGGTTTTGGGTAGCTGTAACGGTAAGCAACAAATAGCACAACAGGGCCATTGTGTAAAGGAAACAGACCTTCCGGTGCATTATGCCCGGGGATTTACTATTAGTTATTATAATGGTTTTAAGGTAATTACTGTGCGCGATGTAAAAGACACTACCCGCGTGTTGCAACAATATGTACTACTACCCAAAGGCAAGGCTGCTCCGCTTGATTTTAGTAATGCAATTTTGATGGATACGCCTGTTCACCGCATTGTTTGTATCAGCACCAATCATATTGCGCAAATGCAGGTATTAGGCCTGGCAGATAGTATAAGTGGTGTGGCCAACGTAAATCTGTTATACGATAGTGTGATTCGTGCCCGGGTAGCAAGTAACAGCATAATTGATTTGGGAAGTAACGAGTTGAATTTTGAAAAACTGGCAGAATTAAAGGCATCCTTTGTTTTTACGTACGGCGTGTATGATGGGGGTGATAAATTGTTGAATAAACTGAATTCGTTGCACATAACCTCCGTGTTGAATCTGGATTATATGGAGCAGGATCCTTTGGGACGTGCGGAATGGATTAAGTTTGTTGCCGCATTTTATGACAAGGAAACTGAAGCGGATAGCATCTTTAGGCAAATAGAAACTAACTATCTGGCCCTGGTTGCCAAAGCGAAACAAGCAACCAGCCGACCTACTGTATTCTGCAATATCCCTTTTAAAGACGTGTGGTACATGCCGTGCGGAGAAAACTACATGGCCCGATTAATTGCTGACGGAGGGGGTAATTTCCTATGGGCGGATGCAACCTCAACTAACGGGTTAAACCTGAGTTTGGATTATGAAGCGGTTTACGGTAAAGCAGCCAATGCTGATATTTGGTTGGTAAACGGCTTTGCATCCAGTTTAAAGGATATCGCTGCGGCTGATAGGAAGAATACTCACTTTGCAGCTTACAAGTCTGACCGCGTTTACAATAATGATACACGCAACACACCTGCCGGTGGATTCGATTTTTGGGAGAGCGGAGGGGTGCACCCCGATGTTGTATTAGCTGATTTGCTTACTATTTTTCACCCTGAGTTGATGCCGGAGCATCAACTGTATTATTATCGTCAACTGCATTAGAATGAGCACCCGCCATATCCTTTTACTGGCTGTTAATGCAGTGTTGTTGCTGTGTTTGTTCTTGTTGCAGTTGCTCCTGGGTTCATTTCACATTCCACTTACCGAGGTAGTGCAAATTCTGTTAGGTGGTAATAATGCCAGCGGAGAAGTAGGACGAACGATTGTAATGGAAAGCCGTTTGCCAGGTGCGTTAGCAGCAGCCATAGCCGGGGCCGGTTTAGCTATTAGTGGTTTGCAAATGCAAACTATGTTTCGCAACCCCGTTGCCGGGCCCTTTGTTTTGGGTATCAGTTCGGGTGCAGGTTTAGGGGTTGCGGTGTTGATATTAGCCTCTTCTGCCCTGGGTATTAACTTACAGCAAAGTTGGGTGGCCGATTCAGGGATTGTGCTCTTTGCCGCTGCAGGCGCCTTTTTAATTTTCCTGCTCAACGTTTTCATAAGTTATAGGTTAAACGATGTGGTGGCTATTCTTATTATCGGCTTAATGATAGGAAGTGGCATTAGCGCTTTCATCGAGGTCTTACAATCCTTTGCTGCAGGCGCAGCGCTTAAAAACTATGTTATCTGGACCTTCGGAAGCTTCAGGTATGTTAATGCGCACCAGGTTTGGTGGTTAGCCGGCCTTGTTGCCATAGCAAGCGTTTTAAGTTGGTTTTTAAGCAAGCCTTTAAACTTGTTATTGTTAGGTGATACCTATGCCCAAAGCTCGGGATTGGAGGTTAAAAGAGCCAAATTGGGTATAGTTTTATGTACAAGTTTGTTGGCAGGGTCGGTTACAGCTTTTTGCGGTCCTATTGGCTTTGTAGGCCTTGCAGTACCCCACATTGCCCGTGCTTTATTCAACACGGCTGATCATCGTTTATTAACCCCGGCAGGGGCCTTGATAGGTGCTGTTATTTGTAGTGCTTGTAACCTACTGGCAACACTACCTGGAACAGAATTTAATTTGCCGGTTAATGCCGTTACCTCGCTTATTGGGGCTCCCTTTGTTATTTGGATTATCTTAAAACAAAAGGGAAGGGCATGAATCTGCAGGCAAGTCATATAACAATTGGTTATGGTCGTAAGCCGGTATTCTACGATATAAGTTTTTCTGCCCGGGAAGGAGAAATGATTGCCTTGTTGGGCGTAAACGGTATCGGTAAATCTACGCTGCTCAAAACCATTAGCGGACTACAGTCTGTTCTTGCCGGCGAACTTATATTGGCAGGTAAACCTTTGCTGCAAATACCGGTGCAGGAACGTGCACGCTATCTCAGCCTGGTGCTAACGGAGCGAATATGGATAGAACATATTACAGTGCGCAGCTTTATAGAGCTGGGTCGTGCACCTTATACAGGTTGGCAGGGTGCATTAACTGATGCGGATAAAGTTGCCATTGAGGAGGTAATTATGCTTACCGGCCTGCAAAAACTATTACCTAAGTTGTTTAATGAGTTAAGTGATGGGGAAAGGCAAAAAGTATTGATTGCAAGGGCTTTATGCCAGGCTACCCCAATCATTATTTTAGATGAGCCAACAGCTTTTTTAGATTTCAGGAATAAGCAGGAGGTGCTTGAGCTATTACAGAAAGTTTGCAGAGAGAGCCGCAAAACGGTTATCTTGTCAACGCATGACATTGATAAAAGCCTGGAACTTTGCAACAAATGCTGGGTGATGACAGAGGATAAAGCATTTACCGAATTACCGATTAATGCAAATGAGAGCAAGCAGTTAATTAAACGCACCCTGGGTGTTAGAGACTAAACGGCAAGGCGCAATTCATCATACACTTTCTCGATGTAATAGATACTGAGTTTGTTACGTACTTCAATAGAGCGCTTAACAGAGGTAAAGAAATCTACCAGTTTTTTAAAATCGGCTGGTTTCTGCATATAACCATCAGCGCGTAGGCGATAACACTCTATCATATCTTTTTTATAATCGCTGTTGGTAACAACTATAACCGGCATATTTTCCATGTCGGGATCGCTCTTTATTTTCTCCAGAACCTCGCGACCACTTACTTTGGGCATGTTTAAATCAAGCAACACCAGGTCAATTCGTTTGCCTATTATTTTAGCCGTATCCAGAAAATCGCAGGCTTCTTCGCCATCAAAAGCGTATTCCAGTTCAACCATGTCGTGTAAATCAGCATCCTTAATGGCTTCCTGCATTAGGCGAACTTCAGCAGGGTTGTCTTCAATTACGAATAGCTTATAGGGTTCAGCACGATGGACTGACATCATAGTTGGAATTTGAATACGAACGTACGGCCCTATTTTACAAAACAACAGGGCACTTATTAGGGTGCCCTGTGTTGATAATGATTAGAAGTTGGTTAAAAGCTACACTTAGTCGGTGCCTTCCTGTTTGTCATCGTCGTTTACCTTCATAAGCGACTTAGGACGGTAGCTTGGATTTTCAAGGTGTTTAATGTAATCCTCAATCTGCTCGGCACCGATACGGCGGGCTTTGATGTTTTTGTCCTTATCCAGCACATATACCTGCGGCGTGCTTTGTATATCCCATTCCCAACGGAAATTGCTGTGGCGTTTTGCATCGCACACGTTTATCCAGTCCAGATTGTTCTTCTTAATAAACTCTTCCCAGTCCTTATAGTTGTCTATATCCATAATTGCCGGTGAGTATACCTCGACATCAATGCCTGCTTTTTTCAGGTTATGGTATGCCTCCACCAATACAGGAATTTCCTTTTTGCAATGGCCGCAATCCGGATCCCAGAAGGCCAGGATGGTCCATTTGTGATTTACGTCGTAAAGCGATTTCCACTGGGTTTCGGTGCTATCTGTCCAAAGGATCAATCGCTGTGCTTTTTTATCGCACAATACAGGTTTCAGGCGCTGTACACGGTCGCAAATCTTAAAACGTTTTGCTGTATCAATCCAGGGGGTCATTTCCTGTTTGCAGAAATACTTCTCGCCAAAGTGCACGTAAACGCCGTCAAAGCACATCAGTTTAGAATTGGCTGCTTCATTAAACAGGTAGGTTAAGATGTAGCGGTACATCTCGTTCTTCTTATCGGTAAGAGCTAATATTTGTTCACCTCCGGCAATAACGGAATCAGGGTTTTGCACAACGGTTTGGGTCATGAAGGTCTTCAATTTAGTGTGCAACACCGGAAAGCGTAACAAGCGTTCGTCATGCAGGTCGATATTATCCCAATAGTGAGCTTTATACCAACGCCATTGGAAAGTTGAGTCAATTACTTTACCCGAAGCATCGCGTGGAAAAGGAGGAACATCCAACTCTTTCATTGCACGCAGCATTTTTGAATAAAAGAGATTTGGGTGTGTTTGCATTACCGACTCACGCTCACTTTTTACTTCTGTATCGATTTGACGCAAACTGTTGGTCATGGCCTCTTTTTTGCTCTGATCTTTTTCGGCCAGTATAGCGCGGTTAAGGCTATCGGCTTTGGTTTTCATACCGCTGAGATAGCGCATGTCGTCGTAAAAGAATTTATTCTCTTCGGAGCCGGTAACTTTAATATGACCCGTAAGATCGTTCGTGTCAGTTTCCAATGTAAAGGCCGGTTCGGCAACAATAAACTCAAAGTAACGGTTGCCCATAGCCGGAAAAACAGCCAGATAAACACCGCCCGGGAGGATGGTATCTGCTTTTAAGGTTATAATGCCTTTTTTGTCGAACTGGAAGGTATCCTTTACATATTGCTTATCGCCAAAGTAATTGGCCAAAATCATGGTGGAGCTTTCAAGGCCCTTTACCGAGATCTTAATGTTCATGCCTTTTTCGGTAGTGCCGGCAAAAGCAGAACTGATAAGTAAGGTGAGCAGGAAAGAAGAAAGAAGTTTACGCATTGGTTTGCTGTTTTTAGAATGGACCAAAAATATCCGTTTGCAAATAAAAGACGATGCCAGACATTTTATTGTTGCAGTTAAAAAATCTTAAGTATCAGTATTTCAAGGGATTTGGTAATTTAGGGGAAACGACCCAGCGATGAAGAAAACAATTTTTATTACAACCATTGCTTGTTTAGCATTGGGTATCGGAGCCTGCAAGAAGTGTTATGTATGTTACGGACGTCATACTTATAGTGCCGGAGGCATTGGTTATAAAACAAAGGAGCGTATCCGTATTTGCTCGGATAAGATTAAGAACAATGATGAGATGGAATATGTGAAGGCCTATTACGAAAGCGATGGGTATAGCTGCCACCTGTTAACTTCAGGAATATAGCAGCTTAGTAGCCGTATTTATCCTTCCATTGCTTGCGTAGCGAGCTGCGGATTTCGTTTTCGCGTGGATTATTACCGGGCTCGTAAAGGCGTTTGCCTTTTACTTTTTCCGGTAAAAATTCCATGTCGATGAAATTGCCTTCAAAATCGTGTGCGTATTTGTAATCCTTGCCGTAATCCAGGTCCTTCATCAATTTGGTTGGCGCATTACGTATGTGAAGAGGAATGGGCAAATCGCCGGTATCTTGCACAAGGCGCTTGGCATTACCAATAGCTTTGTACGAGGCATTGCTTTTAGCAGAAGTTGCCAGGTAGATGGCCGTTTGGGATAGTATCAGCTCACATTCAGGATAACCGATCATGGTTACCGCCTGAAAACAGCTGGTGGCTAAAAGCAGTGCATTAGGGTTTGCGTTTCCAATGTCTTCACTTGCCAAAATAAGCATGCGCCGGGCAATAAACTTGGGGTCTTCGCCACCAATTATCATACGAGCCAAATAGTAAAGCGCAGCATTAGGATCGCTGCCGCGCATACTTTTAATAAAGGCGGATATTATATCGTAGTGTTGTTCGCCGCTTTTATCGTAAACAGCCATCTTTTGCTGAATAACCTGTTCTACCAAACTATTAGTAATGGTAAGCGCACCGTTGGCTGTGTTGGTAACCAATTCCAGCACATTCAGCAATTTGCGGGCATCGCCACCGCTGTATTTCAGCAGGGCTTCGGTTTCGGAAAGTTTAATCTCTCTTTTGCTAAGCACTTCATCGCGTGTTAACGCATCGCGCAGGAGCTTTTCAAGGTCATCGCGCTCAAGGTGCCTTAATACGTATACCTGACAGCGGGAGAGGAGTGCCGATATAACTTCAAAAGAGGGATTTTCGGTAGTGGCACCAATTAAAGTAATGGTTCCGCGTTCTACAGCCCCCAGTAAGGCATCCTGTTGGGCTTTGTTGAACCGGTGTATCTCATCAATAAAAAGAATGGCTTTCCCCTTCTCCTCAGCCTCCTCAATAACACGGCGCACCTCCTTAACGCCACTATCTATGGCGCTCAGTTGAAAGAATGGCAGGTTGATCTGTTCGGCTATGAAGCGGGCCAGGGATGTTTTACCTACTCCTGGGGGCCCCCAAAAAAGCATAGAGGGAATGTTTCCTGCTTCGATCAGCTTACGCAATACCTTTCCTTCACCGATCAGGTGTTGCTGGCCTACAAATTCGGCAAGGTTGTGGGGGCGGAGGCGTTCAGGTAAAGGGGCTAACATTGGATCATACGGTTTTTAGGCCTGCCAGCAATAAATATGCCCTTCTAAAGATTCTCAGAACAGGCCGAACAGTTCAGCATTAACACGCTCAATAATCTGAGCTTTTGCTTCGTCGTCTTCTGCAAAGTTCACGTTATCTACGTCAATAATCAGCAGGCGCCCCTCTTTGTAGGTGCCAATCCATTTTTCGTAGTATTCGTTCAGCCGGCGCAAGTAGTCCAGGCGCAGGTTGTCTTCATAATCGCGACCACGTTTTTGTATCTGGTTTACCAGGGTAGGTACCGTAGCACGCAGATAAATCAATAAATCGGGCGGACGAATCAAAGAGGAAATCGTTTCGAATAACTTGGTATAGTTATCAAAATCACGGGTGCTCATCAGGCCCATGGCGTGCAAGTTGGGTGCAAATATCATGGCATCCTCATGGATGGTACGATCCTGAATAACCACTTCTTCGCCTTTCTGTATTTCTACAATCTGGCGGAAGCGGGAATTGAGAAAATATACCTGCAGGTTAAAGCTCCAGCGCGGCATATCTTCATAAAAATCGTTCAGGTAAGGGTTATTCTCTACGTCTTCAAAATGGGGTAGCCACCCAAAATGCTTTGAAAGAATTTTGGTAAGTGTGGTTTTGCCTGCACCAATATTACCGGCTATCGCAATGTGCTTAATGTTTTTGGTAGGTTTAGCAACCGGCTTAACTTTTACTGCCGCCTCAGCCTTTGCAGGCTCAGGTTTGCTTTTCTTAGGCTCGGCCTTTTTAGGTGCAGCCTTTTTCTTCACAATCGTTTTTTTAGCCATGTGTGCCAATCTGGGTTTAAAGCCGGAGTTCTATTCCTTTAATCCGGTGGTGTTCGGTTCTTCGTGTGTCGGCCGAAAATAAAAATACTTTCGCTCTCAAAAACTTTTTACGCCTATAATTTCCCTTACGTCCTTTAGCGTTTGGGCGGCATTTTCGCGGGCTTTCTCGGTACCTGCTGCAAGTATTTCATTTAACATTTTATCATTGGCACTCAACTCCTTAATACGCTCCCGAATAGGTGCCAGGTAGTTGGTCATATCCTCTGCCAACTGCTTTTTCAAATCGCCATAGCGGATGGTGCAGTCGTTGTATTTTTCATCAAAAAACTGAACCGTTTCGGGCTTACTTACCAATTTCAGTAGGTCGAACAGGTTTTGAACAGGTATTGGTTTAACCGAATTAGGCTCAGTTGGGCCTGTATCTGTGGTAGCGCGCATTATCTTCTTTCGGATTGCTTCAGGCTCATCGGCAAGGTAAATACAGGTATGTTCACCCTTACTCTTGCTCATTTTACCGTCGCCATCAAGCGATGGAATGGAGACCAGGTTATTGTCGTATGAAAAGCCTTCGGGCTCCGGGAAGTATTGCACTTCGTATAGGTTATTAAATCGACGTGCAAAGTCCCGCATCATCTCAATATGCTGAGTTTGGTCTTTGCCAACCGGCACTTTATGAGCCTTGTGTACCAACACATCTACGCTCATTAAAACCGGATAGGTTAACAAACCGGCATTAACGTTATCGGGTTGGGTGCGCACCTTATCCTTAAAGGTGGCAGACCTTTCCAACTCTCCAACATAGGCCAGCATGTTAAATATCAAATACAACTCTGGTATTTGAGGGATACTGCTCTGGACATATAATGCACATTTCTGAGGATCAATACCACAAGCAAGGTATTCTACAACAATCTGTTTTACGTTTGCCTTTAAGTCAGCCGGATGTGGATGGGTTGTTAAGGAATGATAGTCGGCTACAAAAAAATAACCGTTATACTCCTCCTGCATGCGTACAAAGTTCACAACTGCACCAAAATAGTTGCCCAAATGCTGCCGACCCGTAGGCCGAACTCCGCTAACTGCTATCTCTTTCGGCATTTTTTGCTTTTTGTTTGTTTATTTGTAGCGCGCTAAAATAGTTTTTTGCATGAAGATAGATAATGCGCTGGTGGAAAGACTGGCTGAACTTTCGAAACTGGAGTTTGATGAAACAGGGAAGGAACGCATCAAAAAGGACCTGCAGGGAATTTTTGATTTGGTTGAGAAACTACGTGAGGTGAATGTAGACGGTGTAGAACCCTTAATTTACATGACGGATGAAAAAAATATATTGCGCAAAGATGAAGTGCAGGGAATGGTAAGCCGCGAAGAAGCGCTCTCAAATGCTCCGCAGCGAGATTCGGATTACTTTAAGGTGCCGAAAGTTATTAAGAAGTAGAACTCATGTTATGGCGGTAATTGATATTGAACACATCCAGAAGAAATACGTGATGGGCGATCAGGTGATATATGCCCTGCGCGATGTTTCTATGAAGATTGAACGCAATGAATACGTAGCTTTAATGGGCCCTTCAGGCTCCGGCAAAAGTACGCTAATGAATATCCTGGGTTGTTTGGATAGCCCAACCAGTGGTTCATATATACTCAATGGGCACCAGGTTAGCAAAATGACTGATGACGAATTAGCACATGTGCGTAATAAGGAGATAGGGTTCATTTTCCAAACTTTTAACCTTTTACCCCGCTTAACGGCGCTGGAAAACGTAGCACTGCCTATGGTTTACGCCGGAATGAATAGCAAAGACCGAAATCAACGTGCGGAAGAAGTTATGGCAATGGTGGGCTTACAAGAACGCATGCACCATAAACCCAACGAACTTTCCGGTGGCCAGCGCCAGCGTGTAGCAATTGCCCGGGCATTGGTTAATAATCCTTCTATCATATTAGCCGACGAACCTACGGGTAACCTCGATACCAAAACCTCTTACGAGATCATGAACATCTTTGAAGAGATCAATAACAAAGGCAATACCGTAATAATAGTTACCCACGAAGAAGATATTGCAAAGCACACCCGCCGCATTTTGCGCCTGCGCGATGGCAAGGTAGAAAGTGATTCGACCAACGAGCCGGTAAAGGCCTTCGCAGTATAGGGCATTTTCGCTATCCTTTTACGTTGTGCCGAACCTATTGTGGATTTTACTGTTAGCGTACTACCTGCATAAAGCATCTGAGTAATACTTCTTTACTTTGTTGCTTTGTAGTTAATATTGTTACTATGAAGATTTATACCAAAACTGGTGATATCGGCGAAACCTCTCTCTTTGGCGGGCGCCGGGTTTTAAAAAGTGAATTGCGTATCGAAAGCTACGGTACGGTAGATGAGCTAAATAGTTGGATTGGTCTGGTACGCGATGTTAGCACCGACGCTGCCCTAATAGATCTTCTTAAGGAAATTCAAGATCGCCTTTTTACGATTGGCTCTGAACTTGCTGCTGATCCGGATAATGCGAAACTAAAAGTGCCCGATTTGCATGAAAGTGACGTAACCCTGCTTGAAACCAAAATGGATGAAATGGAAAGTGGATTGGAGCCGCTTCGCAGCTTTATACTTCCTGGTGGCCACGTGCATGTATCTTATTGTCATCTTGCCCGTACAGTTTGCCGACGTGCCGAGCGTTTAGCAGTTGCTCTAAATCAGGTTTCACCGGTACCTCCGCTTATTATAAAATACCTCAATCGCCTATCCGATTTTCTATTCATGTTAGGCCGCAAAATGGCA
Organism: Chitinophagales bacterium; assembly: GCA_046329495.1. Taxonomy (GTDB): domain Bacteria; phylum Bacteroidota; class Bacteroidia; order Chitinophagales; family LD1; genus Bog-950. Next base: position 45,804 of record JAXLUO010000004.1, read on the forward strand.
CACGATCTAAAAGTTGATGAGGTGAAATGGGAGCCAAGAAAAGCATAGTGTAGTACTATTCATTTACTACGATTGTACCCGAAATGCTGTCGTGCCAGCCGGTACCGGTTAAAACCGATATCGGTTCAAACGGTATAAATCTGCAAACAGACCTTAGTAAGCATCTTACCACTCCGGGTTTGTCGCCAGATACAGTTACTACTTTAGTACGGGTTACGAACTTGCCTATTGTTTTACCAAAACCGGCTTCCATGAGTGTGTAATAAACGAGAAAGGAAGCCAGTACAGAAAACAAACCAATAAAGTTAAAGGTGTAACCTTCATAATAATAAACAGGGCCTCCGGAAAAATCTGTTAACCTGATAATTGCGCCTAAAACAATCGAATCGATTAAGTAGTTTGCAAACCGTCGCCCTACAGATGTTGGGTTTAAGTCTATTTCAACTTCGGTGTTAGGCTGATCAAGAATGTCTGGGTTGTTCATAGGATATAGTTTTATATCCAAACATATACTATTTATTGATTTTTTGTGTATTAAAACTTACCTGCGAAAACCATCGTCTTCTTGCTACAGAACTACATCATTTTAACTCCATCTCCAATGTCCGTAACAAATAAGTTACATGCATGCCCAACTGTGTTTTGATAAGTGCTGCTAACTCCTGCTGTAAATTGCTCCAGCATGGAACTGTGTACAATGGCAATTGCGCAACCGCCGAATCCTGCTCCTGTCATTCTTGCACCTAAACAACCTTTTATCTGTTGAGCCGTTTCCACTAAGGTGTCCAATTCGGTTCCGCTTACCTCATAATCATCTCGTAACGAAGCATGTGAAGCATTCATTAATCTGCCAAATGTGCTTAGGTCGTTCATTTCTAAAACCCGGGCAGCTTCTTTAACCCTTAGATTTTCGGTTATTACATGCTTGGAGCGGCGGCGAATAGTTTCATCTTTAAGCAGATCAATTAATGTTGGCGACGCCTCGCAAAGGTGGCGTAATGCAGGTCTGGCGGTCTGCAAAATCCTTAGCGCTTCATGGCATTCAGCTTTGCGTTCGTTGTATTTACTGTGTATCAGGCTACGTGGCTTTAAAGTATCCATTACAACCAAACGGTAATCGCCTAATTCAAAGGGTATGTAATTATGTTGCAAGTGTGCACAATCCAGCAGCATGGCATTATCCTTTTTGCCAAGGCTAACACTGTATTGATCCATAATGCCGCATTGCACACCAATAAACTCATTCTCTACCTGCTTGCAAAAGTTTGCCAGCCACACCAAATCAACTTGCACGTTTTGTTGTTGCAACAGGGCAAAGGCTGTTACAACTTCTACTGCTGCAGAGGATGATAATCCGGAACCTTCCGGAAGGTTGCTTTCATATTCTAATTCGCATGCTGGTATGGTGTAGCCTTCTTTTTGTAGATGTGCAACAATACCCAGTGGGTAATTGGCCCATTGGTAAGCTTTATCGTAACTGATTTGATCCGACAAATCAAATTTAAGTTCAAAATCATGTGTTACCGAACGCAGCACAAGGTAATTGCCGCTTAGCGGGGTAAGCGTTAATTTAACGCCAATGCTTAAGGCAGCAGGCATTACAAGACCGCCGTTATAATCCAGGTGCTCACCAATCAGGTTCACGCGGCCCGGGGCAAAATAGATAGCAGAAGCCACGTTATTTGCTTATTTTATTTCGTAAAAGCTCAGCGCATTCATCTACATCCAGCGGATTGGCAGCCGCCCCAGCCCCCATTTCACTGCCTGCATACCATTTAATACGGTCTTTTGCGCGTAATGGGGGGTAGAACTCAATGTGGAAGGCATAGTAATCCTCAGCACCGTTGTAACTACGATCATTTACAGGTGTTTGGTGCATACACATCATGTAAGGAAAATGTCTGTTGTAAATCTGGTCAAACCCCTTTGTTACTTTTTTCAAAACATCTGCCAGATCCTTTTTTTCAGCATCAGTAAGGGCAGCTATGTTTGGCGTTAGTTGTTTGCTAACAATAAATACACCAAAGGGATAGTCGGTGAAGTAGGGGATATAAGCTATGAAGCACTTGTTTTCGTATACTATTCTTTTTTTATACTTTTTTTCGGCTGCGTTCAAATCCGCAAATAGGTTTCGCCCATGTTGCTTGTAATAAGCCTTACAATTACGCAGCTCCTCCCGGATTTTAGCCGGTATAAACGGATAGGCGTATAGCTGTCCATGAGGGTGATGGATGGTTACTCCAACCTCTTCTCCGCGGTTTTCAAACTCAAAAATGTATTTAATGCGTTTGTCCGCAGCCAATATGCGATACCGCTCGGCCCATAGGTTCACCAATTTGATGAGATGAGTATCGCTTAACTGGTAAAGTTGTTTATTGTGCTCGGGCGAATAGAGTATCACTTCGCAGCGACCAACGGCCTCGGCACCTAAAAACAGATCACTTCCCTTGCTCTTTTTGGTGTCGGGTAAAAAATTGCCATCTAAACTCAGCGTTGGAAAATCGTTTGGATAAGCAAGAACGTCGTAACTGTTGGGTATATTACCGTGCCCCGGGCAAAACGGACAATAATCTTTCGGTAAATGTGGACGATTTTGGCGATTAGTGGCCACCATGGTCCAGGTATCCAATAAGGGGTTCCAGCGTAACTCGGGCATACCGCAATATTAAAAGGATTGCCCACAATGCCGAAACAGCTAAGTAGTGCTTAATTCGCCATACTAATTACTTTAGCGTCAATGAAGGTGCTCGTGCTTCGTTTTTCATCCATCGGCGATATAGTGCTAACTACACCGGTTGTACGCTGCTTGCGCAAAGCGCATCCCGATGCTGAAATACATTATGCCACTAAAAAAGCTTATGTAAGCCTTCTTCAGGCCAATCCTTATATAAACAAAATCCATGCGCTGGGTAATTCCTTCAGTCAATTGGTGCAGCAATTGAAAGCGGAAAAATTCGATTACGTTATTGATTTGCATAATAATCAGCGAACGCTTCTATTAAAATGGCAGCTTGGCGTAAAGTCAAACTCATTCAGCAAGCTGAATTTTGAAAAGTGGCTAATGGTGCAGTTTAAAATTAACCGCTTGCCGGCATTGCATATTGTTGATCGGTATATAGCGGCGGCTAAACCATTGCATGTCGTAAACGATGGACTTGGACTCGATTATTTTATTCCGGTGGAGGAGGAGGTGAACAGTAAGTTAATGCCTGAGCCGTTCCCAAAAGGTTATGTTGCCTGGGTGATTGGTGCTAAGCAGAACACAAAAAAGTTTCCTGTATACAAAATCATTTCAACAATTAAATTGCTGGGAACGAAACCTGTAGTGTTGTTAGGCGGACCAGAGGATAGGGTAGAAGCTGCCACCATTCAAGCTGAGCTTTTAAATGCCAATATTCATCTTTTCAATGCAGTTGGTGCGTATAGTTTAAACCAGTCCGCCTCACTAATCAGGCAAGCTACAGTGGTTGTTACCAACGATACCGGCTTAATGCATATTGCTGCGGCCTTTAGCAAACCGATTATTTCTATTTGGGGTAACACTATACCTCAGTTCGGCATGTATCCTTACACGTTAGCCCCTGGTGCAGTTATGGAAGTAAAAGGCCTTTCGTGCAGGCCCTGCTCCAAATTAGGTTATAGTAGCTGCCCGAAAGGCCATTTTAAATGCATGAATGAGCAGAGCGAGGATGTGCTGGTGCAACATGTAAATAGGCTTTTCCCTTGAGCCCTAAACATTGTATTGAGGACCGAGTTCCTTAATGATTAACTCAATCATTTTTTCTTTGTTCGGGTCGTATTTCTCCTTCAAATCGTAGCCCCAGTGCTTCGCAAGAAGTTGGGCGAAAAAGGCACTTGCGCCGCCCTTAATTTCTTTGATTATGGTATAGGAGTTATTCCCTGTTTCACGGTTGATCAGTTTAAATAGCATTTCACCCTGGCCAATGTTCAGGTCTTTAAGCTCTTTTTCAAACTTATCGCGCATTTCCTTTTCTACATCCTTTCTGTAGCGCTTATATTCTCTACGCTTGGCACTTTCCTTCTCTTGTTCCAATTCAGCATACAACTGCTTGGCAATTTTTACATAAGGCAATACCTTGATTATGCGGCTTTTATAACGGTAATATTGATCCCATTCGGCCTGTGTTTTAAAATACAAAACATTCACTTCCTGTAACTTAACGGTAGGCATGGTGTCGGTTAAGTCTACTTCGTTTACATATTTCACGGCAGTAGTATCCACCTTCTTTTTTAAATGTGCTCCCCGGTCGCTTACTTTAGGCTGGCCGGTCTGTGCTACCACGCCTAATTCAATCGCAATCATCAATAGTAGAATCCCTGATAACCTTTTCATAGAAGTAGTTTAACCATTGGTAATCCAAACTCATACCAAATTTAAAACGAAACCATGGTTCTGATGTTGTTGGCAAGTTTTAGCAATATTTATTCATAACAGGAACATACACCTATTGCTTAATACCGGTGAAGGTGCAAGAATCTGTATGTAATCCGTCTCCAATGGTGTAACGAATGGTTATGGTATTGTCATTAACGCTCCCTGAACCTAAAATCCAGAAATTAGCACCGGCAGATTGGCTATCGATGGTAAACTTGGTATTTTTAATTTTTGCTGTAACAGCAAGTTCCGGATTGCCATTGTCATACAGATTATATAAAACCATTCGGTCAGGGCCGTTTAATGAGGTGCCAATCTGGATGTTGTAATTGTTATTGCCTATGCCGCAAAGTTCCTGCCCGGCCCAGCCACCAATGAACTTTTGTATGCTTTCAATATTGCAATCTTTCCCTTCAAATCCACTCGGGCAGGTTTTAGTGCAGGAACTGATGGTGAAATATGCTATAGAGAGCATAAAACCTACATACTTCCTCATAAAGTTCATATATCCATTCTTCACATTTAAGCGCTTCGGTTGTTTAGCCAATATGAACTTAATCAAAAAAAGTGCAGTAAGTAAGTTGGTTAAGTTTTAGCAAACTTTAGTGAAAAACAATTTTATTCAATTTGATAACAAACCTTATTTTCGCAAGCATTAATTAACCAAAAAACAGGAACAATGAAAAAAGGATTTGTTGTCGTGCTTGCGGTAGCTGGCTTTGCAGCCCTAACTACCACCAGCTGTGGAGAAAAGTATACTCCTCTGACACAGGAGCAAATTACTGCCCAGGCTGATTCGCTGGCAGGTGCACAAAAAGATGCCAAGTTACAGGCGTTGAAGGACGAATGCCAGAAAGACCTGGATGCCAAAGTTAGCGCTAAGGTAGAGGAATTAAGAGGCGCTGCCACTTCAGCTGAAGCAAAGTAATTTGATAACCCAAAACGAAACATAACAATGAAAAAGATATTCGTTACCATATTTACCGGAGCCTCTTTAGCACTGGCTCTTAATAGCTGTAATAATGCAGCTGAGGTTCAAAAGCAAAAGGATGCAGATGCTGCTGCTGTACAAGCCGCTGTTGATGCTAAACTGAACAGCCTGCAGGGCGATGCTGCTGCCTGGTGCGATTCAGTTGTATTAGCTACTGCTACACCAATTGCCGATTCTTTGATCGCGGCTGATGCCAAGGCAGCCGGCAAACCGGCTCCTAAACCAAAGCCTAAGCCAAAACCTCCGGTTGAAACTAAGAAAGATGATAAGGGCACTGTTACCGACCGTAAATCCACCACAACAACTACCCAGGATAACAAGGTAACTGACCGCAAATCAACTGAGACGCAATCTCAGCAGAACAAGGTTACAGATAGAAAGAGCAAACAGAATCCTCAATAGTAATCTAAATAAAAATGGCCCATATGGGCCATTTTTATTTAGATTACTGCAACTGACCCGATTTGTTCAGTGCTTAGCATAAAAAAAGGGAGTCATTTCGACTCCCTTTTTTTATGGTTGATACCAGGATATTATTGCTTGGTCCAGGTTGCAGTGCAAGTTTCTGAAGTGCCGCCAGCGCTTACAGTGTAGGAAATGCTTAATACATTACCAGAAAGGCTACCGCTACCGTTGATGGTATAGCCGCTAACTGTTTGTGCTGGGATAGTGATGTTATTGCCATCAACTGTTGCTGTAATAGATATAACAGAAGAGAAATCACCGAAGTTGTTCAGGAATATCTTCAATATATCTGTAGATGATTTTGTGATTTCAGCAGTATAAGGGCCTACAGCACCACTTAACTGACAAGTTTCAGTTACTGAATAGTTGCTGATATACTTGCCGCGAATTTCAACATCACACTTTGTGCCTTCGTAACCTGCGTCGCAAGTCTTAGTACAAGATGAGGTTGTTGCAATTGCGCCAATCAGGGCTACAGCGCAAAAAGTTCTGAAAAGCTTTTTCATTGTTTTGGTTTTTTAGTTGAACAAAAAATTGGTCTATACAGGATGCAAATCTAAAAAGAATGCAACGACGTGCAAATAGCAGTTATCATGCCATTTTTACACATTGCCGCTTTTTTTTTACAAAGAGGGACCTTTTATTTTACAATTATTTACATTTGCGGACTAGTTATTAGTGGCACATACTAACATTATGAGGAAGATTTTTACGCGCATGTTACCGGTATTGCTATTTGCTGCCGGATTATTTTCATTTAATCAGGCCTCCGCATCCCATATCATGGGTTCCGACATCTCTTACAGATGTTTAGGCGGAAACACTTACGAGGTTTCAGTAACCATTTATCGCGATTGCAGTGGTATTGCTGTTCCCACAAGCATACCGGTTGAGGTTAGCTCATCGTGCGGTACGCAAACCGTAACTTGTCCTTTAGACAATAGCTTGTCCGGGCAAGAGGTATCGCAACTTTGCCCAACTGCAGTTTCTACCTGTCAGGGTGGATCTCTACCAGGTGTGGAAGTATATGTTTATGTAGGGCAGGTAACTATACAGCCTAACTGCGGCTTATATACTTTCTCGTATAGCGATTGTTGCCGAAACCCGGATAACAACCTTGTGAATCCTACATCTGCCGGTTTCAGTGTTACAGCAACACTAAATAGCAATCTCGTTAACTGTGATAATGCGCCGGCATTTACTTCGTTGCCGGTGCCCTATTTCTGTTTAGGGCAACAGGTTAACTATTCACACGGTGCCATTGATGATGATGGTGACTCCCTGGTTTATACCTTAATACCCCCGGTAGACGATTTTGGTGCCCCCGTAGCTTATACCGGTGGGTATTCTGCTACAAACCCGCTGCCAACAAGTGGTGGATTTAATTTCGATGCTCAGACCGGTCAAATGACCTTTGTTAGTACACAACAGGGCGTATATGTAGTTGACGTGTTAGTGCAGGAATATCGCAACGGTGTCCTTATTGGTTCCACCATGCGCGATATACAGATTGTAATCATCAACTGCACCAACAACTCACCATCTGTAGCCAATTGCTTAAATACAAATAACTCTAATGGTGGTGTGGTTGTGGATTGTAATTCCTTAGGTGTATGCCCTGGACAAACTGTAACTTTTACCATTCCTGCCTATGATCCGGATGGACAACCTTTAACTGTTACTTCAAATATTGCTAATGCAATTCCTGGCGCTACCTTAACAACGCAACAAGTTGGTGGGCCCGACTCCCTACTATTAACCTTTACCTGGACACCATCTGGACTTGATACCGGCTACCGCTACTTTACGTTACAAGTAGCTGATAATGCATGTCCTATTCCTGGCATCCAGTTATTTACCTACGATATCACCGTTCTGGATGGAACAGATGCCGGCCCGGATAAATTCTATTGCACCGGCGGCGGCCCGGTTACTATCCCTGTTTATGGTGGCAATCATTTTACATGGAACACTACTTACGGCTTTGTTAGCTCAACCCCTGATAGTAACCTGGTTCAGGTTGCCCCATTACAAACTACTACATATATAGTAACAAGCGATTTGCAGGGTGGTTGTAAGAATAAAGACACCGTAACGGTATTTAATGTGCAAACATTCAGTACTTCGCTTTCTGCAGTGGATGATACTATATGTTTAAATAGTGGAACAGATATTACTGCAGTGGGTATTCCTTCTAACCAGGGACCATTTACTTATAGCTGGGCTCCAACTTCAGCAGGTATTTTAGCTCCTACGGCACAAACTACAGAAGTTCGTCCGGTTACAACAACCATGTACTATGTTACTGTAACATCGGCTGCTGGTTGCCCGGTTAAGGATAGTATACAAATTGTGATACAGGGTGTTGGGCCTAAAATTGCCGTTACGCCTACATCTAATTATGTATGTCCCGGTAGTCCCATCACTTTAAACAGTATTGTAAAACCATTTGAATGTGGACCTGTTGCTGATCCTAATAATCCATGTTTTCCCGGTAGCACATTCGACCTTAAGGATGTTGGAACCGGTACCAGCAATGGCGGTAACAGCATTACACCATACACCGGTTTTTGGATGGATGGCCGTGTACAGTATCTCTATCGTGCATCCGAATTGCAAGCAATGGGACTCGGAGCAGGTGCAATTACAGATATAGCCTTCAATGTAATATCTAAAAACAGTACTGCCCCTTATAATGCATTTACCATTAAAATGGGAGGCACGAACTTAAATAGTCTGCCAACCAACTACGTAGGTGGTTTAACACAGGTAGTTAACCCTAATGCCTACACAACTACCTTAGGCTGGAATACACACACCTTGGATATTCCTTACTTGTGGGACGGTTTCAGTAACCTGATTGTGGAGGTTTGTTACGATAACAGTGCCTGGACCGGTTATGACAACGTAGAATACAGCACTACCACTTTTACTAATTCAGTATTGTGGCAAGCTGCAGATCTTGGCACCGCCTCAGGTTGTACTGGCTTGAACGCTCCGGCTCAATATGCAACCCGTCCTAATTTGCGTATGATTATGTGTAAAGCGCCATTAAACAACTACAACTTTACATGGACAGGTTCTGATGGCACTACCTTGCCTGATACTTCAGCACCATCCTTAAACCTTTACCATGATGTTGATTACACCGTTGTGGTAAGTGATGGAACTTGCCAGGGCGATACAACAGTAAGCTTGCATGTGGATACAGCTGTGTTAATATCTGCCGGTCCGGATGTAGCTTTTTGTAATGGCGATACCGCTCAGCTTAATATGCAATTATTGCATCCCGTGGTGCCGCAGTGCTTGCCTTCTTACACCATTACAAACATTGCCTATAACCCTATTTCTCCGGTTGCTCCGCCAACCAATGGCCCTTCAGGTGATGATGTAATGAGTAGTGCACTGCCAATTGGCTTCAACTTCGATTTCTTCTGTAATTCATACAGTAGTATATATGCTTGCACCAATGGTTTTATAACATTTAGCACAGGCCAGCCAACATCGTTTACGGCCACCGCATTACCTACGGCCGCAACCCCTAATAATATTATTGCTTTATGCTGGCGCGACCTGAACCTAACAACCGGTAATATTCAATATTTTACAACAGGCACTGCGCCAAACCGCACATTTGTTATTCGTTACGTAAATGCACCCGCCTATAACGGAACGGGTAACCTTACCGGCGAAATTCACCTGCGCGAAACAACTAACGTCATCGAGGTATTGGTTAGTTCAATGAATGCTACCGGCGTAAACAATACCCTGGGCGTAGAAAACGCAACCGGTACCATCGGTTTTAGCCCTACCGGATATAACCTTACTAACTGGACTGTTTCTTCACCTGTTGCATTCCGCTTTACTCCGGATGTTACAGGCGCTGGATTAACTGGTGTTAACTGGACGCCTTCATTAGGCTTGTCAAGCACAACTATCCAAAATCCAAAGGCCTATCCGGCAGTTACTACCGACTACGTTGTGCAAGCAAACTTTAGCAATGGCTGTTCAACTTACGACACTGTTAAAGTGGCTATCGGCAACTTCCCGCATACATTAGTAGCAAGCCCTGATACTATTTGCCAGGGAACGTCTTCACAACTGGTGTTTACAGGTAATGGTGTTTCGTATAGTTGGACACCTACAGCAAGCTTATCATCTGCTACTGCACAAAGCCCTAATGCTACTCCGGCAGCTACAACTCTTTACCATGTTACTGCTTTCGATTCTATCGGTTGCCGTGTAGACGATTCGGTGCAGGTATTTGTTAGAACGCATGCAGCCATTACTTTAGGACCAGACCAAAGTATTTGCCCTTACGATTCAGTAACACTTAACCCAACTGGCGGACCTTACACAAGCTATAGCTGGAGTACCGGTGCTACTACAGCTACTATTAATACTGCAGCACAAACTGCAACCACCCAAGATTATTGGGTGCGCGTTAATGATGGTTTCTGCTTCTATAACAGCGATACCGTAACTGTAACTGAGTTTACGTTGAATCCAATTGTTGTTCAGCCTTCCGGCGATACCGGTGTATGTATCGGTAATGTAATTACTCTGGGTGCCGATGCTGGTTACGTTTCGTATCTGTGGAACACTGGCGATACCACCCAAACTATCACTACCGGCGCGGGTGGCTATTACTCTTATACAGCTATTGATCTCAATGGCTGTGTGTTGCACTCGTTAGATTCGGTACATGTTATTCCGGCTCAGCATCCGGCTGCTAACATTATTGTTAGCGACGACACTATCTGTGCCGGACAAACCACGGCTACATTAAGTGTAGTACCGGTAACTGGTATAGTTTATACCTGGGCTCAGCCGGTAACAGTGGATACTGTTTTTACGGTTTCTACCGCAGGCACTTATTCACTTACTGCCAGCGATAATGGATGTATAAGCACCAGCACAGTTGAAATCTTTAGCACCAACCCTCCAACCATCGAGCTTGGTGCCGATCAAAATTTATGTAGTTGCGATACAGCAGTATTACTGGATGCAGGTATCCCAGGTAGCTATGTTTGGAGCACTGGTGATTCTACAAGAACCATCAGCCCAAGTGCTTCGGGCACTTATGCTGTTACCGTTACCGACTTTAATAGCTGTACTGTTAGCGATCAGGTTACGCTTACTATCCGTTGTTTAACAGTTGATGCCGTGGTTGCCGATCCTGCTTCAGGAACAGTTTTTGTAGGCCACAATGCAGGTTTGAATGCAACTACCAGCTATAGCTCTACTTACGGTTACCAATGGGTGCCTTCAACTTATCTTGATGATAGCACCAAGCAGTCACCATCCGTACAAAGTCCACAGGTTACTACCAATTATCAGGTTATTGTAACCGACCTTGTAAACGGATGCGTTGCCAGCGATACTGTTAAATTGGTAGTAGTTCCACCGGGCATCCCTCCAATGCCTAATGCCTTTACACCAAATGGCGACGGACATAACGATACCTACGGTCCGTATATTCCTCAGGTGCTGCAAGGTGTGTATACAATTGCCGAAATGCGCATTTACAACCGCTGGGGAACCCTGGTGTATGATGGAAACGGCAATTGGGATGGAACTTATAATGGTGTATTGCAACCATCTGATACTTATGTATATTATGTAACTATTGTTGGTCCGGATCAAAGTAATCCAAATACTAACATTCAGTATAACTTAACCGGATCATTTACACTTTTACATTAAAATTTTCACAAAAAATATTTTCTTTGGACCCTAATAAATTAATACCGCCCATGAAACTGAGATTATACTTCTTGTTGGTTGTGGTTCTGTCAGTTATGAAAGTTAATGCGCAGGATATCCACTTCTCACAATTCTATGCATCACCCCTTACTTTAAACCCGGCCTTAACCGGTAACTTTAATGGGTTTTATCGCATAGGCGGCATTTACCGTAACCAATATCCGGGCTTAACCCAAAGCAAACCGGCATTTTCAACCCCTTCAGTAGCAGTTGATTTCTCGCTTTTGAAGGAAAAATTGAAGCATGGCGCCCTTGGTGTTGGTCTGGTATTTGCAAACGACCAACAAAATGGCAAAACCTTCAATTTTAATCATGTATTAGCTTCTGTGGCATACAACATGAGCTTCGGCCCCAAAGGCGTGTTCCAGTTAGGTGTTGGCTTACAGGGCGGTATTATGACTACCAGCATTGACCAATCCAAGTTCCAATTTGGCGAAGGATTCAATCCCGATCTTACATATAATACATCTTATACCCTGGAAGCAATCAATGCTAAGCCAGGTATTAAAGGAGCTTTTAACGCCGGTATTTTCATGAAGAGCGAGTTCTACAAAAACATGCGCGTTTACGCCGGTTTTGCTTTCAATAATATCACTCGCTACAAGGAGAATTTCGTAAATACTCCCGGCGGCACTACCTATCACCACCCATTCCGTTATACAGTTCACGGTGGTTTCGAATTCGATTTGGGAGATAAGGCTGTGTTGATCCCTGGTATTTTGTTCCAAAGCCAGGCTAAAGTTAGCGAAACTAACTTTGGTTTAACTGCAGGTATTCATGTGGTGCGTGATCCTGCAAAACGTGCTACCCTCTTTATTGGTTATTGGAATCGTTTAAATAAAGGCAATTATACTGCCATCCCTAAGATCGGTTTTTCATGGAAAGGCTTCAGCGCAGGCTTTGCATATGATGCACACTTAACCCAACAGAGAAAGGACTACAGCAATATCGGTGGTGCATTCCCTCAGGCTTTCGAAATCACGCTTACCTATATTGGTAACCTGTTTATTCCGAAAGAAGACAATTACCTGTTTAACCCACGCTACTAAAATTGTTGTAGAACCCAAATTAGTTTAACCCAAGGAAATTAAACATAAAAGCCATGAAGTATTTCTTGTTAGCCGTATTGACGCCCCTGATGCTCTTCGTCAATGCGCAGAATGGTACCAAACAAAAGAACGTTGAGAAGTACCCTAACTATAAGTGGAAGAAGAAGCTGAAGATTGCACGTTTGAAAATTACCGAAGGCAGTTACTACAATGCTGCCCAGTACCTGGACGACGTTTACAAGGATAAGCCCGAGAAGATTGAAGTTACACACCTGTTAGGTGAAGTTAACCGTGCCCTGCGCGATTATGAAGCGGCTGAGAAATACTACAAACTTACTGTAGATAAGGATGCTGAAGCGTATGTAAACGATGGCTTTTACTTAGGCCAGATGCAAAAGATGAACGGCAAATACGAAGACGCGAAGAAAACCTTCGAATCGTATTTAAAGGTGAAGTTGGGTAAAGGTGATGTTAGCTACAAAGCGCTTGCTAAAATCGAAATCGAAGGTTGCGACTCAGCTTTCCTGATCACTTCTAACCCTACCAAAATTAAGGTTGAACGTACAGAAGGTGGCGTTAATACTGCCCTTCAGGATCTGTCTCCGAAGCCATTGAAGAATGGCCGAATCATGTTCTCTTCGCAGAAAACAGATACTGCGGTTAACCTGAACAATACCAAGGCTGACCACTATACATCAATTTTTACTGCTGACAGAAGCGGCAATTCGTACACTAACCGTACCGTGCTGCCTTCACCTCCAAATGATTCTAAGACGAACGTTGGCAACGCTATCCTTAGCGCTGATGAAAAGACTTTGATCTACAGCAAGTGTGGTGTTGATTATACCATCGACAACGAATTGCGTTGCAAATTATACCGCAGTAAAAAAGAAGGTGCCGAATGGGGTGCTGGTGAAGAACTGAGCGGTATAAATGCTAAAGAGAAAACTACTACTGAACCTGCCTGGGGCGTTGGTGCTGATGGCGATATCCTTTATTTCGTGAGCGACCGCCCGGGTGGTAAAGGTGGATTAGACCTGTGGTATGCTAAAATGAACGCCGATGGAACATTTGGTGCTGCTACCAATGCAGGCACTGAAGTAAACACTCCCGGCGATGAAATGACGCCGTTCTACGATGCCAAGAACAAAGTTCTTTACTTCTCATCTAACGGCCATGCTTCTATCGGTGGTTTAGACGTGTTCAAAGTTAGTGGTATGCCGGGCAGCTTTGGTGCTGTTGTTAACGCTGGTGTGCCAATTAACTCGCCTGCCGATGATATTTACCTGGCTTTGGACGACAAAGGTGCTAAAGGCTTTATGGTTTCTAACCGTGCCGGTACAACCAGCCCTCGTGGTGCTACTTGCTGCGATGATATCTGGACTGTAATCGTTCAACGCGATGTATTCCTGAAAGGTATCTATGTTAAGCGTAATGATCCTACTAACACTCCAATCACCGGTGTTGATGCTTCGATGTATAAAGTGGCTGGCAACAATTTCGAGTTCGTGCAGAACACGATTACTACCGCCGATCCATTTATCTTCCCGGTTAAGCGTGCTACTTCTTACAAAATCAACGGTAACAAAGATGGCTTTTGGCCTTCTATTGACAACCTGAGCATTGCTGAAGATGAAGAACGTGATACCATCACTCAAATCTTCTATCTGGATCCTATCGTGAAGAAAAAAGTTCGTATTCCGAACGTATACTTCGCTTTCGACAAGAGCAATGTTATCGAGTTCTACCAAAAGCAAATCGACAGTGTAGTTGCTGTTCTGAATGCTAACCCTGGTTACTCTGTAGAAGTACAAGGCCACACGGATAGCAAAGGTACTGACGAATACAACGACAAACTGTCTCTGCGTCGTGCTAACGAGGTTAAGACTTTCCTGATCAAGAAGAAGGGTATTGCTGAAGCCCGTGTAACCGTTAAAACATTTGGCGAAAAAGTGCCTGCTCAACCTAACGACCTGCCAAACGGCGAGGACGATCCGGAAGGCCGCGCTCACAACCGTCGTGTTGAATTCAAGATCATTCCTGACAAACCAGATGATGCTCCTGAATTTGAACCTTACGGCGAGGTTGTAAAACAAGTTCGCACAGGTCCTGGATTCACCTATGGCGTTAAGAAAGGCAAGTAATAAGATCTAACTATACAACAAAAGGCTCTGCATCAGCAGGGCCTTTTTTATTGCTTGTAGCTGCCAGGCAATCTATGTTAAGTACATATGATAAGGCTTCGTAAAGGTTCAACCTGTAATGCTTTAGCAAGTTAGCTGTATTGAACCTTGCGTGCTTTAGGCAGAAAAGGACTAACAGTATGCCATGCCTTAAAAAGGATATACCAAAGGGGGGGGCATAAAGGTTAGCATGGGTCATATAGGGGCTAAGCCAACTCGGATATGATCTTGCTAATCATTACCATCAGCGTAATTAGCAGTCTAAACCAAGCGCTTTTTGCTGCCGTAATTGTGTTGCCAAACCTTAATTACAAATGGCCAGCCAAGGATGAGCACCCAGGCGCTACGAAACATGGAAAAATCGCTGCCATTAACACCCGATAATGTAAGCCCCCCTGAAAATAGGATAGGATGAAATTAGACAGAAGCGCTAAATTTCATCTTTATGAAAAAGACCAAGTACACCGAAACACAGATTGTAAAAGCCATCCAGGAAGAAGCTGCTGGCCGCAAAGCGGAAGATATTTGCCGGGAAATGGGTATCAGCCGGGCTACTTTTTACAACTGGAAGAGCAAATATGCCGGTATGGAAGTAAACCAGGTCAAGCAGCTTAAAGAGTTGCAGGAAGAAAATCGCAAACTAAAGGCGATGTATGCCGACCTGGCACTTGACCATCGCATCCTGAAAGATATCATTGAAAAAAAGCTTTAAGGCCCTGCCGGAAGCGGCAACTGGTGGAAGAAGTTAAATCAGAACAATCCATCAGCACCGTCAGAGCCTGCCGGATAGTAGGACTATCTACATCCGCCGTTTATTACAAAAGCCGCAAGGACGACAGCGAAGTAATAGCCAAACTGCAAAGCCTGGCAGAGAAACTGCCTACACGCGGTTTTGGGGTGTATTACGGGCGTATCCGCAATGAAGGTCTGGAATGGAATCATAAACGGGTTAAGCGCGTGTACGACCTGCTAAAACTCAATATCCGCAGGAAACATAAGCGTAGGTTACCTAACCGGGAAAAACTGCCTCTTGAACAACCGACAAGCATAAATCAAAAATGGAGCATGGATTTTATGAGTGATGCACTGACAGACGGAAGAAAGTTCCGCACCTTCAATCTTCTAGATGATTTTAACCGCGAAGTATTAGCTGTTGAAGCAGATACTTCATTGCCGGCTAAACGTGTGGTAAGGGTACTGGAACGCGTGATATGGGAACGGGGTAAACCCTCTTTCATCAGAGTAGATAACGGGCCTGAATTTATCAGCAGCACATTGGAAGCATTCTGCAAGGATCAAGGGATTACCTTGCAGTTTATTAAGCCCGGCAAACCTATGCAAAACGGCTTTGTGGAAAGGTTGAACCGGACTTACCGGGAGGACGTTCTTGATGCTTATCTATTCAATAACATTAAACAGGTAAGAGCAATCAGCGAGGAATGGGTGGTCGATTACAATGCCTATCATCCACATCAGTCTTTACAAGGCTACAGTCCCATTGGCTATCGCCAGGCTGTTGAAAGTGGAAAACTCCGCCCCACTCAGGCTCCGCAGGAGTTTACCACATGCAACAGCGGTTCTAGTAATAATAGCTCTGATATAAATAATTTAACTTCGAATATTATTAAACAGCCAAAGTCTAATTTACCCCTATCTTAAAAAGGGGGTGCTTACAATAAAAGTAGGCCGGCTAAGGCGATGGTGAATACAACTACCATTACTGCAATGAACTTGGCCCAACCCTTTTCATACAGTGTTTCGCTGCCAATTACAGCGCTATTGCTTTGCTCGTTGTAGCGACTTATATAAACGCTTACCAGGTCTTTAAACTCTTCGTATTGCTGCAGGTTAACACCACGCCTCGGCATGCGGCAACTAAGATTGAACTGCTTTGGTTTGCCATTGGTGCGGAAACTGCAAAACAGGTTGCCCTGGTATTCGTCGGTGTAGAAGTTGGTTAGCTGGCTGTAGTTGATTTTATAATCAGCAGGGGAGAAGTAACCGGGGTTAAGAAAGTGCATTTCCAGGCCTTCTTCTGTAACGGCAACTTCCACTTTAGGCGACATTTTAAGAATAACATAGATAGGCATAACCACACCTAACAATACGGTTAGTATACCAATGGCTATAAGTCCCCAATTGCCCAGTTCGCTGGCAAAGAGTGCTATTACGAATACAGCCGGCACTACAACCAGGGCAGGTATAAAGGCCACCTTGGTGGTTCTGCCTGTTTCGTTATAGCGTAAGCCGTAGATAGCCATAGTGCTTAATTTACCTGTGTACCGCTAACACGCTTCTTGATGTTATCAAGATCGCCTTTAGGGATGGCAGCAATAAGCTTTTGGGTGTATTCGCGCTGCGGGTTGTTGTAAATGTCGTCGCTGCTGCCCATTTCTTCAATCTTGCCCTTGTTCATTACCACCATGCGGTCACTCATGAATTTAACAACCGAGAGGTCGTGGGAGATGAAGATATAGGTGAATTTGAACTCCTCGCGCAGTTGGATAAGCAGGTTCAGCACCTGGGCCTGTACCGATACATCGAGTGCTGAAACCGATTCATCGCAGATGATGAACTTAGGGTTAAGGGCCAAAGCGCGGGCAATACAAATACGCTGGCGCTGGCCACCGCTAAACTCGTGCGGGTAGCGGTTAAAGTGCTCGGGGCGCATGTTTACCTTACGTAACAGGTCGAATACCTTCTCCTTACGCTCTTTCTCGTTGCTGTAAATGCCGTGTACGCTCATTGGCTCCATAATGGCATTGCCAATGGTAATACGCGGATTAAGTGAACTATAAGGGTCCTGGAAGATGATTTGCATATGCTCGCGCATTTGCTTCATATCCTGGTTATTCAGGTTCAATATGTCCTTACCATCAAAGTTTATGGAACCGCCATGGGCAGGCAAAAGGCGCAATAACGTGCGGCCCAATGTGGTTTTTCCACAGCCCGATTCGCCTACCAGACCAAGGGTTTCGCCCTCGTGTACGGTGAAGCTTACATCATCTACCGCCTTTACATAATCGGTGGTCTGGCCAAAGAAGTTCTTCGACTTGGGGAACCAGGTTTGCAGGTTCTTAACGTCCAGTATTACACGGCGGCCAAGCACTTCCTCGCGGCGCTTTTGAGTTTCAGCTTCGCTGATAACTACCGCGTTAATAGCCTGTTCTACCGAGGTGTGCTTTTCTACTATCTCGCCGTTCTCTTTCTCCTCCATAAAGTCTACCACGGTTGGCAACTTGCTCAGGCGCTTACCCAGTGGCGGGCGACAGGCTAATAAGCTTTTGGTATAAGGGTGTTGCGGGTTACCGAAGATCTCCACTACAGGTCCCTGCTCCACAATCTGCCCTTTATACATTACCAGTACTCTATCAGCAATTTCAGCTATTACCCCTAAATCGTGGGTAATGAACATGATAGAGCTATCTATTTCACCCTTCAATTGAGCCATCAGATCGAGGATGGTCTTTTGCACGGTTACGTCCAAAGCAGTGGTTGGCTCATCGGCAATCAATATGCCGGGGTTACAACTCATAGCCATGGCAATCATCACACGCTGCTTTTGGCCACCCGACAACTGGTGGGGGTAAGCATTCAACACGCGTTTAGGATCGGGTAGGCGCACCTTTTCGAACATGGCGAGGGTAATTTGCTCGGCCTTCTTCTTATCCACTTTCTGGTGCAGCATTATAGCTTCCACCACCTGATCGCCGCAGGTAAATACCGGGTTCAGTGAGGTCATTGGCTCCTGGAAGATCATGGCGATCTCGTTACCACGGAACTTGCGCATCTCCTCTTCGCTGATCTTGGTAAGGTCTACCACCTTACCATCCTTGCTGTGATAAAGGATCTCGCCACTGGCAATACGGCCCGGAGGATTGGGTATTAAGCGCATAACCGATAAAGAGGTTACCGACTTACCTGAGCCCGATTCGCCTACAATACCAATGGTTTCGCCACGGTTAAGGGTAAAGGATATATTATTAACGGCCTTCATAATGCCGTCGTCTGTCTTGAATTCGGTTACCAGGTTTTTTACTTCCAGCAATAGTTTGCCTGTGCTCATGTATCAGTCTGTTACTTGCGTAAATAAGAGGGCTAAAAATATCATTTCGCGGCAAATTGTGGTAACGGTGTTATCCATAGCGGATTTAAACTAAATTCAAATTTGGACATACTTTAATCTCACTCTTCTTATAGCCCCACGCTATTTTATATTTCGGTATAAAGAACTGTTTGTTAATGCGTTGGAGTGGCTATTCTTCTTATTCTTCAAGAGATTTTGGGGTAGCTTCGTGCTTTTTATCTTCTAAAACAAAGTTACTATCAAATTGGTAGGCGGGTTTGGTGAAAAAGGCTTTAATGATGCTTTCTTTCTTTCTTAAGGATTTAATCAGTTTATCCCGGTAATCAGGATTGAGAATTTTAGAGTTTACCAAATCATTGTTTAATGACATTTCTGCTAATACTTGTAATAGTGCTTGCTTAGAGAAGCTTTTTCTTTCTAACAAACGTGACATAGGTTCTTCTATACCAATATAACTATGCATGAGTGTAGCAGCAATCATTAATAGCCTAAAGTTATTGTCAAACTCAGAAGAGTCTTGATCCGGAGACATCTTTTCAATGTCCTGAAATGAAAGTTGAAGTGTTTGACCTAGAGTAATAGATTTAAAATTTTCAGAAAACCAATATGCTACCATTCCTCCTATTAGCGGAAGAGGTGCACGGTAAATAAAGGACTGGGGATCTTCACTTTGATTTTTTAAGGCATAAAAAGATTTTACTATGTTATCTAAAGATTTGAGAACTAGTTTTTTTCTTTCTGCAGGCCTTGTTTGATATAATGCCTGAGATAAATAGCCCATCCCTGCTGAAGTAATTAACCAGTCTGAAAGATTTTCATTTGGCGCACGATTTATCACATCATCTATCATTCCATTGAGTTCCTTTGAATGACCCGCATAGAAAATAGCTGTGTTTTGCCAATTAATATCATTGAATCTGTCTAATAAAACCGAATAGTATTTTTCCCTTTGATGATGATATATTTCCAATGATGCAAGAAATTCAACAAAAGCCTGCTGTTTAAATCCTACATTATTATAGTCATCGTGATACAACAATCCGGACTGTTCAATTATTTCTTCCAACTCATCTGATGTTTGCTCTTGGTAACCTCTTTCTTTTAAGAATGTATTTATGTTTAGTTCGAATTCTTCAAAAGAAACCTCAAATTTTTTATTCACTAGCATGTAAAGAGCGAATGAAGTAAAAA
This sequence comes from Chitinophagales bacterium, assembly GCA_046329495.1. GTDB lineage: Bacteria > Bacteroidota > Bacteroidia > Chitinophagales > LD1 > Bog-950. The sequence continues at coordinate 65,932 of JAXLUO010000004.1, forward strand.
TACGTCTTTTGATGTTAAGCATTAGTAATTGCTGTCGATCTCTAATGTCTAGTTTCCCAAGCAAAACTCCTACAAAATCGTTATAAATATCAGATAAGGTTGCCGGAATTTCATAATTGTTTTCATCATAGAGCAGTGAGATAAGTGTAATAGTTAATGGAGTGGTAGGTAATTTAGATAAAATGTTACTGTCCTTTAAAACATCAATGAAACGTTTTGCTTTGTCAACTCCATCAAAGAAATTTGATACAAAGTTTTCAATTTGTCTTAAGTTGAAGTTGTGTATTTTAAGAGTTCTTACGTCTGCATCATAGTGAAAGTCGTTTCTTCTATATGTGAGGATATAATTAGAATTGGAATCATTGCAGTATTTTTTTAAAGCCGCAATTAATTGACCCTTTTCATCTCGCGATAGTAGATCTAGATCATCTACTAAAATTGTCAGAGTATAATTTTCTGTGATCGCCTCCGTGTAAAAGTCGCCTGCATGATTTTGTAATTCTATTTTAATAAGCGCTTCAATATCATAAGAAATATCTCGAATTATTGGGGCCTTGAGTCTAACTGGTAATTTGTGATTTTGACTAATGGTTTCAACTTCCGCCATTTGACAGGCAATATTGTTAAGTAACTTTGTCTTCCCACTTCCTTGATCGCCAAGGATAACAGCATTATCATTTAGAACTGTTAATTGATTGAGATGAATTATTTTGTGAAAGGGTTTCTTTTCTTTTGTTATCGGATCTTCTTGAAATTTATCTTCAGTAACCTTAGGCTCAATAAACAGATTTAATAACTTGTTTAGCTTGTTAGAGTCAATCTTTTTTAAGGCTAGTTCTCTAAGCTCGAAATCGGACTTGACACTTTTGATGAAGGATGTGCTGTATTCTTTAACAAATGCATCACCTGGTAGCCAATAATCCGGATAGTGTTTGTCAATGAGGCTGATTAGGCTTTCATTCCACCAAAAATTAAAATTGTTGTAAATTCGTAATTCAGGACTTGCGGTTAATGACCCTTGTGCCCCATAAGTAATGTTTTCATTAGTCACTACTTTGACTTTATTGACTTTGATTGCCTCGCCATTGGGCAATGTATATGGATATTCAAATGATTGCTTTATTTGATTTTTAATTGTTTCTATTTCAGTGGAACCTCCGCCTATGTGTCCTAACTTAACAACGAAAGCATGAATCTCACTGCCGTCAACAGTATGCTCTAGCTTAGCGATGATGTCTTTACCAAGTTCTGGATTACCAAATCTATGGGTATGATATACCTCTGTAAACCCCATCTTTTTTAGTAAGTCAATCAAGAATTCGCGAAATTCTTTTTCGCTTTGAAAGTTTTTAAGTCTTTCTATCTTTTCTTTCGTGCTCATTTTTTTATTTATGCTTAAGGATTTTCGCTTTAAATAAATAAGATAAAATGTTAAGCTAAATTTAACAAAAAAACAATTTAGTTACTATATTATCATATCACATGCTTTTCGGCATGGTAACTGCTGCGCACCATGGGGCCGCTTTCCACGTATCGGAAGCCTTTGCTGAGGCCTACTTCCTTATACACAGCAAACTTCTCAGGGGTAATATAGGCGGCCACCGGCAAATGCTTGCGGGTAGGCTGCAGATACTGCCCAAGGGTAAGAATATCTACCTTGCTGCGGCGCAGGTCGTCCATGGCTTCCAGTATCTCTTCCTCAGTTTCGCCGAGGCCGAGCATCAGGCCGCTTTTGGTGCGCTCAATGCCACCTTCTTTCAGGCGTAATAATACCTCAAGGCTACGTTCATATTTAGCCTGTATGCGCACTTCGCGGGTTAAGCGTTTAACGGTTTCCAGGTTATGCGACACTACCTCGGGCTTCACCTCAATTACACGCTGCAGGTTCTCCCAATCGCCCTTAAAATCGGGGATGAGGGTTTCCATGGTAACGCCCGGGTTCAGGCGGCGGATGTTGCGGATAGTAGCGGCCCAAATCTTGGAGCCACCATCGGTTAAATCATCGCGGTCTACCGAGGTAATAACCACATGTTTCAGGCCCATCAACTTCACCGATTCAGCTACACGCAATGGTTCGGTTATATCTACCGTGCCGGGGTTACCGGTGCTAACATTGCAGAACATGCATGAGCGGGTGCATACGTCACCCAGTATCATCAGGGTAGCGGTTTTAGCGCCCCAGCATTCGGTTTGGTTAGGGCACTTGCCGCTTTCGCAAATGGTATGCAAACGGTGTTGCTCTACATTGTGCTTCACCTCGCTATACTCCTTACCGCTGGGTAGCTTGATCTTTAACCAATCGGGTTTGGGAACACGCTTACTTTCATTAACCGCCTCGCTCATACCGCAAACTTAGGTCTTAGTATCGGAAACACCAACCTCTTATCGCATCCATTAATCCACCTATCGCCACCGGCCACGCATCCCACTGACTCCCTAAAGGGAGAACCGCTACGCAAAGGCCTGCGTACATGCGCTGATTACCAATCCAACATTTGCCATTAGCCACGCATCCCACTGACTCCCTAAAGGGAGAACCGCCACGCAATAGCCCAAATGCATTCTCGAATCCCTAATCCGTCCATTGCCATTAGCTGCGCAGCCCACGACCCTTCGACTACGCTCAGGGTGACATGGAAGGGAGAACCGCCTCGCAAAGGCCTGAATACATTCTCTGATCACCAATCCACCCATCACCAATCTACCCATCACCGCTCCACCGATTAACCAATCTCCAATTTCCTACCTTCGCACCCGTTTTGGAAAGACTTAGCGTCAGTATCCCTTATGCCGTTCGGCACATGTTGATGAGCACCTTCTTCTTTGCACTGATGAATGTGTGCATTAAGCAGGTTGGCCACATCCCCGAAATGGAGATTGTGTTTGTGCGCTGCTTTGTTTCCATGCTGCTGTGCTTTGCCGTGCTGTGGCGCGAGGGTGTAGACTGGAAGGGAAGCAACCGCAAGTTGCTGCTTGCCCGGGGTTTCTTCGGCAGCATGGCCTTGTATACCTTCTTCATCACCCTGCACGAAATGCCGCTTGGCACAGCCGTTACCATTCAGTACATATCGCCGGTGTTTACCACCATTATTGCTGTCTTCTTCCTAAAGGAGAAAGTAAAGCCCCTGCAATGGCTGTTCTTCCTGCTCTCGTTCGCCGGTGTGTTGGTGATAAAGGGCTTTGATAACCGTATTGCCCTAACCACCCTGCTTATCGGCTTGGCCTCTGCGTTGTTCTCAGGCTTTGCCTACAACATGGTGCGCCGCCTTAAGGAGAAAGAACACTACATGGTAGTGGTGCTGCACTTTCAACTACTGGGCGCCGTGGCCGGTGGCATTGCCTGCCTCTTTACCTGGCAAACACCCAGTGGCCGGGATTGGTTTTACCTTATCGCCATCGGCGTGTTAACCCAGTTGGGCCAGGTAAACCTTACCAAGGCGCTGCAGGGCGATAAGGTGGCCAATGTATCTATCCTGAACTACCTGGGTGTGCTGTATGCACTGCTGTTTGGCGCCTTGCTGTTTGGCGAGCACTATACCCTGCTGACCTTTGGCGGCATTGCCCTGGTATTGGCAGGTGTATTATTAAACTACTTTTACACCGCCCGCCACGCTAAGGTGGTGGCCGAGGAAGAGTTAACCACCGTGGAGGAATAGCAGAGCACAATGGCAACATACCCGCAGGCATTTACCGAACGCTTACAGCAACAGTTAGGGGAGGAGTTCAGCACCTTTCTGAACACCCTCAACGGCCCTTCGCCGGTTAGTGTGCGCCGCAACCCCTATAAGGGTAAAGCCCTGTTTGAAGGCGAAGAGCCCGTTAGCTGGTGCCCGCAAGCTGTGTATCTGAAAGAACGACCTGTATTTACATTAGACCCTTTATTACATGCAGGCGCTTACTATGTGCAGGAGGCCAGCTCGATGTTTGTGGAGCAGGCCTGGAAGCACATCCTGAAAAGCGGTCCGCTGTTGGTGCTGGACCTTTGTGCGGCGCCCGGAGGCAAGAGCACCCACCTGCTTTCGTTGATGAGCGAAGAGGATGTATTGGTTAGCAACGAGCCCATCCCCAACCGCAACAAGATACTACGCGAGAACCTGGTGAAGTGGGGTTATGCCAATTACCTGGTTACCCAAAACGAAGCGCCGGACTTTGCCAGAGCCGGTGTGCAGTTTGATGTGGTGCTGGTTGATGCACCCTGCAGCGGCGAAGGCCTGTTCCGCAAGGATAAGAACGCTATTGACGAGTGGAGCGAAAAGAACGTGGAGATGTGCGCCGCTCGTCAGCACGATATATTGCAGGCTGTACGCCAGTGCATAAAGCCCGGCGGTTACCTTATTTACAGCACCTGCACTTACGAGGCCGCCGAGAATGATGTCCACATACAGCAACTGATGGCTGAAGGCTGGCAACTGCAACTGCCTTTTACGGATGCCGCCGAGGAACTGGTGTTTACCGGTTTTGGTTACCAGTTTTACCCACACAAGGTAAAGGGCGAAGGCTTTTACCTAAGCTTGTTGCGCAAGCCTATGGATGATTCACTCCCTTCTTCCTTAAAGCCCGTATCGCCATCTAAAACACATAAGCATCTATCGCAATACCTTGCCCGGCCCGAGGGCTTTATTGAACTGCGCAAAGGCGAAAACTGGTATGCGCTTCCACTGAACGTTGCTCCTTACTTTAGTGCCTTTAGTCCTAAGTTGCAAGTGCGGCAAGCGGGCTTGCTGTTAGGGGAGGAGAAGGCGGGGGAGTTGTTGCCTGCCCATCAGGTGGCGCTGTATCATGGTGTTAGCCCAAACCTGCCTGCCGTTGAACTGGACTACAATACCGCCATCCGCTACTTGAAGTGCGAAACGATTAAGGCAGAAGGCGCTAAAGGCTGGCACCTGGTGCGTTACCAGGGTAGTAACCTGGGTTGGGTGAAGCTGCTGCCCAACCGGGTGAATAATTACTACCCCCGTGATTGGCGGATATTGATGCGGTGATAAGCCTACGGTTTGCGCCAAATTCTCCGGTTTTTTTGTTGGTGATTACACCGATTTAATACAAGGATTACACCGATAGGTGAGTTGATTTGTACCGCAGCGTTTCCATTTGGTTTTTGGTGGGGTTACACGGGCATGGGTTACAAAGTAAAAACGGGACCATTGGAACTGTTTGATAATCAATGTCTATTTTTGGGCATGGGTTACACGATGGGTTACAAATTAGCACCTGTTTAATATAAGGTGGTTGCATGTTTGGGTGTGTTTTGGGGTGGGAGTTTCCAAAAAAAATGGAACGCTCCCTTCGACAGGCTCAGGGTAACAACACACAGATTTTATGATTTACGCTGCTTTTGGGTTAAGTGCGCTCCGGATCTGAAAAAGGTTACAAAAGTTTACATTGAATTGGGGGTTACACTTAATTAGTTTTGAGTTAGGAGTGATGAGTTTAGAGTTCACTGTTCCTTAGGTACCCATGACCGTCTGTGGGGACACAGGCGGTGGCGCTTTGTTTTAAGGATTAGAAAAACGGGGGTTATCCACACTGCTTGTGCATGCTTGTGCAAGTTTTTGCTTGTGCACAAGTTACAGAAAAGTTTATATGAGTGATTTTTGTGTTAAAATGGCGAGAAACATATACTTCACACAAAGATTCTGTGTTGCAATCAAAGCGATTTACTAATTTTATTTTATCAAGACTTTTAGAGAAGCTTATGCTATCTCGTTTAGGGCAGCTCCAGTAGTTGCCCTAACCTTTTTATTCCTTTCATAATTAGGGTCAAAGTCTTCGTTTTTCTTCCAAAGGGTATATACCAACTCCAGTAATTTTCTTTGCACGGCTACTGCTGCCTTCATTTTTATTCCATGCTTCCCTACTAATCTGGTAAACAGATTTTTCATTTTGTCCTCTGAACGGATTGCCGATAACGCCGGGAAGTAAACTGCTTTTCGTAAATACTTGTTCCCTTTCCGGCTAATCCTTGGTTTTAGATGCACAGATGTTCCCGAGTCCTTGTTCTGCACATCCAGTCCTGCATAGCTAACCAGTTGCTTCTTGCTTTTAATCAGATGGAAGCCATTGGTTTCTGCCACGATTATTGCTGCTGTAATCAAACCAATACCTTTGATGGTACAGACATGGGCTATTTTTTCTTTCAGAAACGCATTTCCTTCAATCATTTCTTTAATCTCCTGTTCGATATCAGTCTTTTGCTGATCAATTAGTTTCATTCGCTGTTTCATGCGCTTAACACTGCCCTTATTAGGCCAGGCACCGGCCTCCTCAGCATGCAACTGGTTCTTAATTTGGGTTGACTCCTGAAGTAACTGATCACGTTCCCGGGTTAATTGCCGGAGATAGTTATAGTCTTCATGAGGTGGTTGCCAAAGGTCCAGTTTCTTCTCTAATCCAAACTGCGCAATCGTTTGGGAGCTCACCTTGTCGTTGACTGTTTTCACTCTTTCCGTACCGGCAAAATGCTTGATTTTGTTCGGCAGAATAACGCTTATTTCTTCCTGATGCTGATAAAGAAAAAGCGAAACGGATTCATGGTAAACGCCTGTAGCTTCAATAACAAAACTCAGCTTTAGGTCCTTTTGCCGGAGCTTCTTACTCCAATTTAGTAGAGCCGCAAAGCCACTTTTGTCGTTGCGGAAGCTTTTAGTAGCTAATAGCTTACTTTGATGATTGGCGTCAATCGTCTTAAACGCAACTGCCAAATCATCTTTAGCGCAGTCGATGCCTACGCATTGTCTGGTAATTTTTTCCATAGCCCTATGGTTTAAAAAATGATTCAGGAACCAGCCCTTTCTGTCCCTATCTCGTAGATTTATACAGACTATAGCAACCTGTGCTGTGTCTTAAGTTCTGTTCCGACTTTGGGGCCAGGTAAAGCCGGTGAGGCTCATTTCTTTGTGTCAGCATGCTACCAGAGCTACTTAGACGCAAATCTGCTCTCACCAACCTTCCTGATTCATCTTTGGTTTACGCTAAGTTAAACACAGAAATTCTTGGAAAATCAAACATACGAGGCGCAAAGAATTTTAAGCGTTGAAACTTTACACTTCTTTACACATGAAAAGGGTCCACGGTTATCGGTTCACCGTTCACGGCGATTGATCGTTGGATGGGAATGCTACTTTTCTCCGTAAGAACTTTACACTCCTTTACACTTTTTGAACCAGGATAATCAGGATGATTAATGATTTACAGGGTAAAGGGGCCAGCAACTTTACACTTCTTTACACTTTTTGCTGAAAAGAACGGAACAATTTAGGAAAGTTTCCATTTGTGCAGATTTGTGCAGTTGATTTTGCGTGCACAAATTCCCAAAATAATAATGTGTTTGGGGATTGGGTGTAGTTGTGTCACGACCGGTTTCTTGTAAGGAAGCCGGATGGTGGGTTTTCATGCGTGCAGGCAACAGACGATTTAGTGCCGGTGGTGCTTAAGGCATGGTTTAGTGTTAGCCGGTTTTGTCAAAGAGCATTCATTAGTGGGTAAAGATAGTTATTTAGTTTTTATTTTTCTTATTTGGGTTCTTTTTTTAACGAAATATTTTACACGAAGGCGCAAAGAAGGGGTGGTATAAGCAGTTCTTATGGTCGCTATACCGCCAACCACGCCCTAAACCCTCTCACCCCATAATAGGAGCCTGCGCCGTTGTGGTACACAAATACGCGGCCGAAGCGGTAGTCGCCGAAGATGGAGCCGCCGAGTTTGCGGACATCGGTTGGAGTTAGCAGCCAGGTATTGGTTTTGGTATCGAACTCGCCCAAGGTGTGCAGGTAGCGGTATTGGTCTTCGTTTAACAGGGTTACACCCATTTCTTCGGCCATGTCTATGGCCGTGCCTTCGGGGTGGTGTTCTTTGCGGCTTTCCCAGCCTTCGCGGTCGTAGCAGAGGCTGCGGCGGCCTTTGGGGCTTTCAGCCGAGCAGTCGAAGAAGATGTATTCGCCGGTCTTTTTGTTGTAGTCTACTACATCGGGTTCTCCACCCGTGTTTTCCATTTCGTTCAGGCTCCACAGTTTGGCAGGTTGTTTTAGCAGGCGTTCTTCTACCTGTTCCCACTTGATGCCTTTGTGGCGGTTGATGTGTTTTTCGAAACGGGTTTTCAGGGTTTTGAGTAGAGCGGATTGGTCGGCAGTGCTGAGTTTTTTGGGGGTTGATTTGGCCATGGGGATTGACTTATGATGCAAAATTAATTATAGAACGCTGATGAACACAGATGATTATGATGAAGTATGATTTTAGGTTTTGGGATGTTGATTTGGAGAGCGAACAAAGGAATTTATGGAACGCTGATGAACACGGATGGTTATGATGAAGTATGATTTTAGGTTGTGGGATGTTGATTTGGAGAGAGAACAAAGGAATTTATGGAACGCTGATGAACACGGATGATTATGATGAAGTACGATTTTAGGTTGTGGGATGTTGATTTGGAGGAGTGATTGGACTTGTAGTGTGTCTGGACTCACCCCCGGCTCCCGCTAAAATACTATCGTATCTTGCGGAACTTCGCCCAATAGGGCTCAGCCCTTCTTCTGCTTACGCAAAGAGGGGGGAAATGCAGGCTGCGCACAGGCAGGCAGGCGCTTGATGGCGCTTTGTGGGCAGGTGCGCCGGAGGCTAAAGCCGTCCGGCTTGGTGTGAGAAGCGGAATTTTTCTGTTTAACGGGCTGAAGCCCGGGAGCAGTCTATATGCTATAGTAGGTGCTCAAATCTGTGGTTGGCGGGACGCACAACCACCGGAATTGCGATAAAGGTTCAGTGCTTAACAGTGCTTTGTGGGCAGGGGATTTTTTACTGCGCCATGGGCAAGAGTTGTCATTGGCCTTGCTACCCACTAACTCCCTAAAGGGAGAACCGCTGCGCAGGGGCCAGGCAACTAACTACCCTTCGTTCCGAAGACCCGGAAACGCTCAGGGTGACATTGAAAGGAGAACCGCTACGCACGCGCTAATTACACCGCATAATCAATCATAACCATCTGCGTTTATCAGTGTTTTATTAAAATCTCCTTGACTGCGCTACCTACCGCCCTTCAACTACGTTCAGGGTGACATTGAAAGGAGAACCGCTACGCATGCGCTAATTACACCGCATAATCAATCATAACCATCTGCGTTCATCAGCGTTCTATTGCGCGCCGGATTGTAGTTTGCGGAGGTGTTCTTTGGCGCGGGTGAAGTTGGGGTCGATGTTGAGGCAGTTTTCGTAGAGCATGATGGCTTCCTGGGTTTTGCCGAGGTCTTCGGCACAGAGGCCTTTGCTGAAATAGGCACCGGCATAGGTAGGTGCTGTTTTAAGGGCTTTGTCGTAGTATTCGTACGCGCGTTCTACGGAGTCCATTTGGTAGTAGCAGAAGGCGGCACCCATGTAGGCTTCGGTGTTGCGGTAGTTTATTTCTACTACGCGTTTGTAGGCATCAACGGCCATGTTCAGTCTGTCGGTGGCTTCGGCCAGTCGGTTCGCATCGTAAAGTTTTACGCCTTGTTCTTTCAGGATGTCAGCTTTAGCATAGAGGGCATCTTCAGGTTTTTCGCTTACCTTAATTGCATTGTCGAAATACTTCTCGGCGTTTTTGTCCTTCTTTTCCTGTAACAGCAAACCGATTTGCACAAAGGCATTGTAATACTTGGGGTTTAGTTCGGTAGCGGTTTGAAAGCTGGATATGGCTTTTGCCGTGTCGCCTTTTTCCTTGTAAACCGTGCCTTTAAAGAAGTAGATATCTGCGTTTTGGGGATTGATGGCGATGGCCTGGTTGAGGTATTGCAGCGATAGTTCGTAATTGCCGGAAATGCCGGTATCGATGTAGGCCAGTTCGGCTGCTTTTACATAAAACTTAGTGTTGGCGGAATCGGTAGAGATTGCCTTTTCCATTAAGGAAATACCGCGTTGGGCATCGCCGCTCTTTTTGAACAGATCGGCTGTGTAGAGGTAGAAGGCGCCGTTGAAGGAATCGAGCTTAAGCGCGATGAACATATCGGTAGCGGCGCTTTTGTAGTCGTTGTTGGCATCGTATAACTGGGCGCGTTTGTACCAAAGCAGCGGGTTGGTGCTATCCTTTTGTATTTGTGCGGTAACATCGGCTAAGCCGGGCACGCCGCTGGTATCGGTTTTGGTTGTATCGTTACCGTTGGGCTTGTTGCATTGCTTGCAGGAGTTAAAGGCCAGGGCCAGGATGGCCAGTGTGGCGATAATACACGCGGTTCTCTTCATTGGTGGCAAATGTAATGCGAAAATGTGTATTACTGAGAGTAGTGAAGGTGCCTGGAGTTTAGTTTTTGGTGATTACACAGATTGTTTCGGTGATTACACAGATGGGTTAATTATAACAGCGATTCTACGCAAACTAAATCTTGACACTAAGTTGTATAGGTCACCTTCCGCTCCAAGTGTATTACGCTAGTTTTTTTATCGGTGTAATCGAGTGTAGTTAATCTGTGTAATCACTAAAAATAAAAAGGCCACCCGAAGGCGGCCTTTGCAAAGTTTGAGCAGTAACAAACTACTAAGGGAAAATACCCATGGAATAGTAGCTATCGCGGATTTTGTTGATGGATACGGCGAAGGCGGCAGTGCGAAGGTCGGCCACGTTTTTGCGGCGTTTTTTGAACTCGCGGATGTCGCGGTAAGCGTTGATCATGGTATCTTCCAGACCGCTGTTTACCAGGTCAATTTCATCGGCACCGTGGATGAGGGCTTCGATACGGTCTTTGGGAACCGATTTGCCTGTAAGGTCTTCCACCAGCTTAATGAAGTTGGTTTGATGTTTTTCTTCGTACCGCTTTTGCATACGTCCGAAACGCACATGCGATAAGTTCTTCAACCATTCGAAATACGATACAGTAACACCACCGGCGTTGATGTAGATGTCCGGAACGATCATTACACCCTTTTTAAGCAGTATTTGCTCGGCAGCAGGGGTAACAGGTCCGTTGGCGGCTTCGGCGATTATTTTGGCCTTAATGCGAGGCGCATTGTCAACGGTGATCTGCTTTTCCAGCGCAGCAGGAATCAAAATATCGCATTCCAATTCAAGCGCAGCAGCGCTGTTGGCAATAACCTTGCCTTTAGGGTAGCCTTTAACGCTCTTGTTTTCGTTGCGGTAGTTGTAAAGTGCAACAGGATCTACACCGTTTTCATCGTATACAGCACCGTCGCTTTCGGCAATGGCGATAATCTTAGCACCGTATTCACGGATGATGCGGGCCGTATGGTAACCTACGTTACCCAAACCCTGGATAATTACGCGCTTGCCATCTAAGCCGGGGCTAAGGCCCAGTTTCTTCATATCATCGGCAAACGAGCAGATTTCGTTGAGGGCATATACCACACCACGGCCGGTAGCCTCGGTGCGGCCTTTAATACCGTTTAGCGACACGGGTTTACCGGTTACACAACCGTAGCCGTCGATTTCGCCGGGGCGCAGGGTCATGTAAGTATCCAGTATCCATGCCATTTCGCGTTCGCCGGTACCGTAATCGGGTGCAGGAACGTCGATGCCGGGGCCGATGAAGTTCTTCTTCACCAGCTCGGTAGTATAACGGCGGGTGATATTTTCAAGAATCTCGGGTGGTGTTTGGCGCGGCGAAATTTTGATACCGCCTTTAGCACCGCCAAAAGGCACGTCAACAATAGCGCACTTATAGGTCATAAGGCTGGCTAGGGCCATTACCTCGTCCTGATCGACATGCACACTATAACGGATGCCACCCTTGGTAGGCATGCGGTGGTGCGAGTGCTGAATGCGGTACGCCTCAATAACTTTAACCTGGTTACCGTACTTAACCGGGAAGTTCATTTTGTAAATACTGTTGCAGGCTTTAATTTGATCCAATAGACCTTGCGGTGCATCGGTAAATGGAGCTGCTTTGTCGAAGTAATACGAAACGCTGTCGGAGAAACTTAAATTAGATAAGTCTGTTTTTCCATTCTTGGAAGCCATATAAATGGTTTAGTGAACAATAAAACGGTTTAGGGGACCGTGGAGAACAAAGAGAAAAGTTTTTTTCCGATAAAAAAAAATGCGGTGGATAAAGAAAAGGAGGACTGTCTGATATATTGAGCAATGGGAAGATAATTACCCCGAAGCGAGGTGCGGGTTAAGAAGCGAAGGGGAGGAGATGGCGGAGGATGAAATGTTTATAAAACAAAAAACCCGTTAAAGGCAAGCCAGTAACGGGTTTTAGAAAAGTTGTGGTAGCCCCAACGCAATTTATAATTACGCTCTTATTTCTTTCTTCGCCTCGGCTTGAGAATAAGTAGGACAGGTGTGTTTGTTGCAAGAAGTGATTCCGAAAATAAAACCCACAGCTACAACTGCAATAACGAATTTACTGATAGCCTTCATACCTTATATATTTGAATTTTGAACGCGAATTTATGCTAATTATTTTATCTCCTCAAATGCCCTTACGAACATGAAAATACACTTTATAGCCATTGGTGGTGCTGTTATGCACAACTTAGCGATTGTTTTACGGCGCAAGGGCCATACGGTTACAGGCAGCGACGATAAAATTAACGACCCTGCCAAAACCAACCTTGAAAACGAAGGCCTTATGCCGGCCAAAATAGGTTTTGATGCCGCCAATATAACCGCCGATTTGGATGCTGTAATACTGGGTATGCATGCCCGTGTAGATAACCCGGAGTTGCTAAAAGCGCAGGAGTTGGGCATACAGATTTACTCCTTCCCGGAATACATCTACGAAGTATCGAAAAAGAAGCAGCGGGTGGTGATAGCCGGTAGCCATGGTAAAACCACTATTACCAGCATGGTAATGCATGTGCTGAAAGAATGCGGATTGAATTTTGATTACATGGTTGGTGCCAAAGTAAAGGGCTTTGATACCAGTGTAAAGCTGAGTGAAGATGCACCGATAATAGTGCTGGAAGGTGATGAGTATCTGGCCTCGCCGATCAGCCGCGAGCCTAAGTTTATCTTCTACAAACCACATGCAGCTTTAATAAGCGGTGTGGCGTGGGACCATATCAATGTGTTCCCCGATTATAACGAGTATGTGCACCAGTTTGAGCGCCTTGCCCGCACGGTAGAGCAATGGGGTTTTTTAACCTGGTACGGCGAGGATGAAGAGTTGAAGAAGATATTCAACACGTTTGATGCGAAGGTGCGCACACGGCCCTATTACACGCACGAGTATGTGGTTAAAAAGCATACGACCTACCTGGTTACCGACTTTGGCGAAATACCATTGAAAGTGTTTGGCGAGCATAACCTGCAGAACATTGCCGGTGCTAAAAACATCTGCAATGAGTTGGGAGTGCTGGATGAAGAGTTTTATAAAGCTATAGGCAGTTTTGAAGGAGCAGCCAACCGTTTGCAGTTAATGGGACAGAATGAAAATACGGTGGTGTATAAGGACTTTGCCCATTCGCCCAGTAAGTTGCGTGCCACGGTGCAGGCCGTTAAGCAGCAGTTTGCTGAACGTGAGTTGGTGGCTGTAATGGAACTGCATACGTTCAGCAGTTTGAATAGTGATTTTTTGACAGAATATGAAGCCACTATGGACCCCGCTGATGTGGCCATCGTGTTTTTAGACAAGGATACCTTTGCGCATAAGGGTATGCAAATGATTGACGCGGCTTATGTGAAAGAGTGCTTTGCTAACCCGCACCTGCAGGTGTTTACCGATAAGCAAAGTTTGGAGGATTACCTTACCCACATAGTTTGGAAAAACAAGAGTTTGTTACTGATGAGTAGTGGTAATTTTGCCGGAATGGATTTAACTGCCCTAACCACCAAAGTGTTGGGCAATTAACGAAACCTATAAACCTACATACATGGATTTATTCAGCACTGCGGCTGTAAGCATGCCGTTGAAATTAAACAAGCCACTGGCGGTTTTTGACCTTGAAACCACCGGCACCGATTACGTAAAAGACCGCATTGTGGAAATAAGCGTGGTGCGTATAAATGTGGATGGCAGCAGTACGGTTTATACCAAGCGCCTGAACCCGGGTATACCGATCCCGATGGAAGCCTCGGCGGTGCATGGCATTTATGATGAGGATGTGGTTACGGCCCCTACGTTTAAAGAGATTGCTGCTGAACTATACGAGTTTATGAACCCCTGCGACCTGGCAGGTTTTAACAGTAATAAGTTTGATATACCGGTGTTGCTGGAAGAGTTTATCCGTGCCGGTTATAGCTTTAGCATTGATAACCGCGCGCTGGTGGATGTGCACCGTATTTATACGCATTTTGAAAAACGTTCGCTGGAAGCAGCGTATCAGTTCTATTGCAATAAAACTTTAGAGAATGCCCACAGTGCTGAAGCTGATACCATGGCTACGCTGGAGGTGCTGATGGCGCAGTTGGGTAAGTATACCGAGCTGAAGCCTGAGGTTCAATTTCTGCACGACCTAAGCAATGAAGAACGCTTTGTGGATAGCGGTCGTCGCTTTGTTTACCTGAACGGCAAGCCGGCTTTTAACTTTGGTAAGCATAAGGGCAAGTATGTGGAAGATGTGCTACGCACTGACCCAAGTTACTACAACTGGATGCTGGACGGAGATTTTGCACAACATACCAAGCAGAAGCTGAAAGAGATTAAAGAAGGGATGAAGCGGTAGATTGGTGGGCGGTAGATTGGTGGATTGGTGGAACGGTGAATTGGTGGAACAGTGAGTTCGTGAAACGGTGGATTGGTGATTGGTTCTTACAGATCACCGATCAACTAACTAATACCTGCTAAGAACTGCAAAAAATTAACAAGACCTTCGGAAAAGCGGCATGTTCGGTTACATTTGTCGCTCCTATAAATCAAGCACTTGAGCGATAGCGTAGTCATAATACCCACCTACAACGAGATAGGCAACATCGAAAAGATGGTGCGCAAGGTATTTAGCCTGCACCAGAACTTCGACCTGTTGATTATTGACGATGGCTCGCCGGATGGCACGGCAGCTAAGGTGCGGGAGATGCAACATGAGTTTCAGGATAACCTGTATCTGATTGAACGTAAGGGGAAATTGGGTTTGGGAACGGCCTATATAGCGGGTTTCCGCTGGGCGCTGGATAAGCATTACGATTACATATTTGAGATGGACTGCGATTTCTCGCATAATCCGGATGATCTGGTGCGTTTGTATGCTGCCTGTGCTAACGAAGGATTTGATGTGGCTGTGGGCTCGCGCTATGTGCCCGGAGGCGGTTTTGTAAACTGGCCCAAGGAGCGCATCCGTTTATCGAAAGGCGCTTCGGTTTACGTAAACCTGATTACCTGGATTGGTATTAAGGACCCTACCGCCGGTTTTATTTGCTATACCCGAAAAGTGTTAGAAACGATAGACCTGGATAAGATCCGCTTTGTGGGGTATGCGTTCCAGATTGAAATGAAATTTGCTGCCCGTCGACTTGGCTTTAAGATTAAGGAAGTGCCCATCATTTTTACTGAAAGGGTAGAAGGGGTGAGCAAAATGAGCCGCAGCATTGTAAAGGAAGGCATCTTCGGGGTGCTTAAAATTCAATGGAATAGCCTGTTTACAACCTACAGGAAAGGTTGATAACTTGTGGTGCCATACAACTTGTATGTTGTAACCTTTTGGCCGTGTTCGCGTAATAGTAAGCGTGAACGTGATAGGAACCATCAGAAATTATGTGATAATCATGTTGTTAGCTATAACGGCATCATCGGTTTTTGGCCAAAACGCACCGGCCAATAGTGGTCCTACCCCCAACGAAGCCTTTAAAATTGCGTTTTCGGCTTACCAGCAAGGCAACTACGATTTAGCATTAAAGAGTTATAACCTGGCCATTAGTATTGATGGCAGCCGTAATTATTTTTATTACAACCGTGGCTTGACCTACAAAGCCCTAGGCAGCGTTGATAAAGCAGTTGCAGATTTTAAACTATCAAACGATTTAAAACCAACTGCCGAAGCTTATTACCAGCTTGGTTTGGTTTACTATGATAAAAACCAACTGGAAGATGCCCGTGCGGAGTTTGAGAATGCTAAGCTGATACGCGAGGATATTGAGAAGATGAACTTTTACCTGGGCATGATCTACTTCCGTAACAACCGGTTTGAAGATGCAGCCACGGCTTTCCATGACTATACCGAGCACGTTAAGAACAATGCTGATGCTTACTATTACCGCGGTTTGTGCGAGGCAAAAGTAGGTAAGTATGCACTGGCCATAGAGAGCTTTAAGTTCGCTATGATGTATAAGAACAACGACTGGAAGTTGTACTACAAGATGTATGAGATTTACCTGGCCATGAATGATAAGTCTAATGCACTTTACAGCATCAGCATGGTAATAGAAATGGGCGAGAAAAAGCCCGAACACTACGAAGAACGCGCCCGCTTATACCTTGATACCGGCAACAGCTTTAAATACGAAGAAGACATGAACGCGGCCAAGGAATTGAAGAACGCCACTGCCAGCGTTACCAAGAACTAAGCCCTTTTAGTTTCGGCTTTCTCCTCCACCAGTTGTTCAAACTCCTTTAAGGCTTCCGTTAACTGCTGAAACGAATCAATCACGAAGTATTCGTTCTGGATAACATCGTTACGGAAGTTGTGGTTAATTACCCGGTTTAAATCGAAGGCCGTTTTGGTTGAGCCATTGCCTAAGGCATTGGCTGTTTCGCCCTTACTGCTGATGATGCCGGCGCCGTAAATCTTCAGTTCTCCTCTCTCCTGCATTAAGCCGAATTCTATAGTGAACCAGTATAAGCGCTCAATTTGATCGATTACATGCTGGTTATGGGCATGCTGCACCGCCAGTTGACCCAACTGCTGAAAGAAGGCGCAGTATTCGGTATTGGTTAGCAGCGGTATGTGGCCGAATACATCATGGAACATATCGGGTTCTTCGATATAATCTAACTGAGCCAGAGTGCGCAGCCAGCAGGTAGCTGTAAACTTTTTAGCACCCAGAAACTGGAAGAAATCGGCAGGCGGGCAAAGGCCGGGTACCGTAAGGATGTGCCAGCCTGTTTGCCTTTCCAGCAGTTCGTTGGTTTCAATAAAGTCGGGGATTTTGGAAGAAGTAAAGTTGACATCATCCACCGCTTTGAGGAAAGCACCTGCGGCATGCTGTTGCAGGGTGTTCATCTGACGGTTGAAGAGTGTTTCCCATACCAGGAAGTCCTCCGGGGTGTAGTTGCTGTAAATCTGCACGGTTGGCTTGTTGCTCATGTTGTTACTGCTTTTGGGATAAAAAAAAGAACCGGCCTACAAGGCCGGTTCCGTTACATATGTTTACACACATTACCTTACCGACCCCGATGCGGGAGAGGATAGTAGTAATAAGTGTTGTTATTGCGAATCATAAAATCGAATATACAAAATACAATGGATGGATGCAAATTGCTTTGCTAATCCATACCAATTATTGCTTTAAAATTTTGCGCACGCTATTTTTTACATGCACTAAATACATGCCTGCAGGCTGATTGCTTATGCTTACTGGATTACTGTTGTCCTGCACCTTGCCGCGTGTAATTAGCTGTCCGTTGGTGTTGTAAACGCTGTATTCGGTGCCGATTAATTCGCTGCTAACGTTGATGGTAAATTGACCTGTGGTAGGGTTAGGAGATACATTCCAGTTGTTCTCATCGGCCTTTACGTTTTTAATAGCAGACGGCGTGAACACCTTGTTGCTATACATGCCGTTGCCGTGTGTTGCTACTACGATGTTTTGATCGAAGGTGCGGCTGGTGATCATGTTTATTACCACGTTGCCTATGGTATTGGCACCTTCCTGTGCCCAAACGGTATTGGTGCCATTTAGCTGTTCGGTGCTGTATAGGCCGGTACTGGTGCCTATATAATATTTGGTGTTCGTTCCATCGTTGTATATGTGGCCCCAGGTAACTGAGGGGCCATTGCCGGTGCCATCGGGGTGTTCTTCCAGGTTACCGCTAATATCGGTCCATGAGGTGCCTGCATCGGTGCTGTAGAAAATACTTCTAACACCATAGTTGCTGAAGGTAACCAGCACGTTGTTGTGGTTCAGGCGATCTACTTCTACACAGCTTACATAGGCACCCACGGGGAAGTTGGTGCCGGTAATATCAATTTTGGTGGCCAGGTTATTGGTGCGGCAGCTATCAAGGCGATACATGCGGCCGTTATCGCTACCGTAGTAAAGAATATTGGTGTTCTCTTCGCTCATATCCAACGTGCTGATGGAAGGCGAAGTAAGCGTTGAACCTGTGGCGCTACCGGCAAGTTTCGTCCAGCCCTGGTTTATAGTGTTGTATTCGTTACCTGTCATAGGTATGTAGGTAAGGCTATCGTTTCGGTAGATGGAACGGCCTACATCCAAATACATGCGATTGTCATCCAGTGGATCGAGAATGAAAGGGGCAATAAATAAGTAAGCACTGCCTGCACCGGTTGGATCGATACGGGTTAGGTTATTGATGCTGCCGTTGTCGCTGATATCGAACTTAAAGATCTTGCCTGTTTGCCAACTCAGGTAGTAATTGCTGCGGTTGTGTGCAATGGCCGCATAACCACCATCGCCGTAAAACACTTTAGGCCATGGTTTTGTATAGTCTAATGTATTGGTAAAGAAACTGCCGTTATCCTGCAGGCCTCCTACAATCATTTCGCTGTTGGTGTTACCCGGCTCGATGGCACAAGCATAGAACTGGCCTGTGTTATAATCGTTATTCATCAGTTCCCAAACCGTTTGACCTGTTACGATGTTGTCGGTTTTCATTAAGCCGCCATCGTTGCTGCTGTAGGCGCGTAAAGGATTAGAGGGAGAGAAAATAAGGCGGTGCTGATCGGGGTGGTGATTAGGATAAACGTAGTTACTTAGCTTGCTGCTATCGCACTGGTAGCCGCCAATCCAATCGTATACACCCGATTTAAAGCCATCGGTAGCGCGGAAGATATTGGTGCCGCCAAGGAACACTACATCGGTATCGGTAGGTAATACGGCAATATATAAATCGTAACTGCTTTGCGAGCTGAATTTGCGGAAGTCGAAGGTGTAGAAGCCAAGGCAGTGATCGTCGGGGATATTGGCAGTGCGGTTACTCCAGCGGCCACCGCTGCCTGTGCCGTTACCGCTCAGGTAATTGTATTTCCAAAGGCTGTGGCCGGTAGTGCCGCTGCCCGGTGTTTGACCCAGAAAGTAAACTTGATTTTCATCGCCGGGGGCAATGCCAATTTCAATACGCTCGTAGGACGCTGCAAAACCCGCAGGAGTAATGTTGGTCCAGTTTATGCCGTCTTCGCTGCGCCAGATGCCTTTGCTGGGTGTTTCGTACGAAATGGTAGCATATAATACACCGGTGCTGGTAATTGCAATATCAGTGTAGTCGGAGATTTGGGATATTGATGTATCCAAACCTAACACAGGCGACCATGTTGTGCCTCCGTTAATACTACGCCAAATACCATTTACAGTAGCGGCATATACCTCATCCTCGGTTGCATTGCTGGCATCGGTAACCAATTCCCATACAAAATCCATATCACGGGTGGTGCCAAGAGTGGTTGGGGTATTTGACATGGTAGACGGCAATTGCGACCAGGTAACGCCGCCATCGGTACTTTTAAAAATACCATCGCCGGAGAATTGGGAACTGAAACCTGCAGCATTTACAATGCCATATTGTTCGCCGGTACCGTAATACCATACGTTTATTTTACCGGGGCGTTTATCCTGTGCCACGCAACTAACGGAGTGTAATTGCTGAGGTTGGGTGCAACTTGTAAAATGTGCACCGCCATCGGTGCTGCGCCACATGCCCCCGCTAACCTGCCCTGCCAGAATAATGTTCTCATCGGTTACATCCAGTGCCAAGGCGCGGGTGCGGCCACCCAGGTTATAAGGCCCGCGGTTTTGCCAGGTAGTGCTGCGGCTGTTGTCGGCTTTTGGAAGTGTAGCGGCAAAAGCCAATTCATTACGTCGGATATCGGCAGGTATTTGGTTGGTGTAGGGATTGCGCAGACGTTTAAAGTTGTATTCGGCTCCTTCGCCTTCTTCATCATTCGCGTATAATTCTTCCTGCCCGCCTTTTTCGCTTGTTGTAAAATGCTTGAGGTTAGAAATAGCAGCTACTGATGCTACCGAAAATACTAATGCTAACAGATACGTTTTCTTCATGCCAAAACCGCTTTACCGGCTGGTGAAAATAGGAATTTGGCTTTGTGGCATAAAGCCTAAAAGCCCGCAGACGTGGATAACGCCGGCGGGACTTGTGCTTCCGTAGATGTAGTGTGTCGGTTTTTAGTTTTCGATGTATTTATTGCGTAATTGTTCGTAGGCTTGTATAGCAGCGCCGTAAGTTGGGTAGTTATACATTTCGCTGCGTTCGTTTAAAACCAGGTCATCGGGCTGGTCGTCGCAGCCTGCTACATAACCGGTGTGGATGTTTACCGGTAAACCGCCGAGGTAAACCATGTAGTTACCGCGTGCATCAAACCAAAGTTTTAGTTCCAGTGCTTTACCCAGGTTGTAGGTTTCCATGATACTCTTTTGCATGTGCTTGGTTTTTATGAAAGCAAAGTAAAGGGCGCACTGCGCAATGTATTTGCGTAGTGAATCGGAGATTAGTTAATTGGTGGATTGGTGAATGGTTGAATGGGACAAATTGGACGGATTGGACAAATTGAACGAATGGAGGAAGGGTTAGGGGTAGATGGATTGGTGAATGAACGGGATCGGGTGTTTGGGAAATGAAGAGAGGGAGGTGGGTGGTTTTTTTATTTTCGTGCGATTAAATTGAAAAGATGAAACAGTTACAACCATATCTTGAAACCAATAAAGAACGTTTTTTGAATGAATTGCTGGATTTGTTACGCATACCCAGCATTAGTGCCGATGCGAAATATGATGCCGATGTAGCACGTTGTGCCGAGGCGGTTAAGCAGCGTTTGCTGGAGGCGGGTGTTGACAACGCCGAGATTTGCCCCACAGCAGGACATCCGATAGTGTACGGAGAGAAAATGATTGACCCTAAGCTGCCCACCGTTTTAGTTTACGGACACTACGATGTGCAGCCTGCCGATCCGCTGGATTTGTGGACTTCACCGCCATTTGAGCCTGTAGTGAAAGACGGTAACATTTATGCTCGTGGTGCCTGTGATGATAAGGGACAGATGTATATGCATGTAAAGGCGTTTGAGATGATGATACGCAACAACGCCCTGCCCTGCAATGTAAAGTTTATGATTGAAGGGGAGGAGGAAGTAGGCTCAGTGAACCTGGAAAGCTTTGCCAAGGCTAATAGTGCTAAACTAAAAGCCGATGTTGTGTTGATCTCTGATACCTCGATGATATCCAACGAAGACCCGAGTATAACCACCGGTTTGCGTGGATTAAGTTACCTGGAAGTTGAAGTAACCGGCCCTAACCGCGATTTGCACAGTGGTGTTTACGGTGGTGCTGTTGCCAACCCGATAAACATTTTGTGCGACATGATCTCTTCGCTGCACGATGAAAACCGCCGGGTTACTATACCGGGTTTTTACGATGATGTAGCAGAAGTAAGCAACGAAGAACGTGACCAAATGGCACGGGCACCTTTTAATTTAGAAGAATATAAAAAGGATTTGGGTGTGGGCGATGTGTTAGGCGAGAAGGGATACAGCACCTTAGAACGCGTTTCGATACGCCCTACTTTAGATGTAAACGGTATTTGGGGCGGTTATACAGGGCAAGGCGCAAAAACAGTATTGCCTTCAAAAGCCTATGCTAAAATATCGATGCGTTTGGTGCCGAACCAGAAGAGCGAAAAGATCATGAAGTTGTTTGAAGAGCACTTTATGAAAATTGCCCCTGCTTCGGTTAAGGTTAAAGTGATGCCGCACCACGGTGGTGAGGCTGCAGTAACACCAACAGATTCGATTGCCTACAAGGCTGCCAGCAAGGCTATGGAACAAACCTTTGGTAAAACACCAATACCACTACGCACTGGCGGCAGCATTCCTATTGTAACCATGTTTGAGCATGTATTAGGCGTTAAATCGGTATTGTTTGGTTTTGGTTTGGATAGTGATGCTATCCACTCGCCAAACGAGCGATATGGCCTGTTTAACTATTACAAAGGCATTGAAACCATTCCTTACTTCTATCAATACTTTACCGAGATGAGTAAGTAGTTTCTTATATCCTGTAAAAAGAAAAGCCACTCATTGAGTGGCTTTTCTTTTTGTATCTATTGCGGCTTAGTTCCAGTCTATTTCTTCATCATCGCTGATAGCTGAGTTACCGTTACCCTGCACTTCGCTACTGCCTGTGGTGTTCTCAGAACTTGCTGCGGCAGCAGGTTTATGATTGGTATGCTCTACACCATCCTCGCTAAATTCTCCTGCAGGTTTTGCAGGACGCTCCGATTCGTAATCGTATTCGGGCATCAAATCGGTTTTGATGTAGTTGACCGTTTCGTTCAATGCCTCAAGAAATTTCTTGAAATCCTCTTTGTAAAGGAAAATTTTGTGGCTGTCGTATCCTTCGCCTTCAAACTTCTTTTTGCTTTCGGTAATGGTCAAAAAGAAATCACCTTGCTTGGTACTGCGCACATCAAAAAAGTACGTCCTCCGTTTTCCTGCTCTCAGTTTTTTGCTAAAATAGCCACTGTACTTACCACTGTTGTTTTCCACAGTAATTGGTTTGATTGATGATTAATAAAAATAATCCTCGAATTTTTACCCAACTAAGATAATCAAAAGTTTAACAAATATTGTGTGGCGGGAAATTAAACAGGTTCTTTTTGCTCACTTAATTGCTTTTCATATATATCCCTGTAGAGGCCGCCTTTCTTCAACAATTCGTCGTGCGTTCCCTGCTCGGCAATGCGGCCGGAATCTAAAACCAGGATATTATCAAAGTGAATAAGAGAGAAAATACGGTGCGTGATGATAATAGCCGTCTTTCCAGAGAGCACATTATCAAGGTTTTGCTGGATTTCCTTCTCGGTAGCCGTATCAACCGCACTAAGGCAATCATCTAAAAGCAAAATGTTGGGCTGTTTGATGAGCGCCCGGGCAATGCTGATACGTTGTTTTTGACCTCCTGACAGGGTAACGCCCCTTTCGCCTACCATGGTGTTGTAACCTTCGGGGAAACCTTCTATTTCGCGTCCTATAGATGCGTAATGTGCAAATTTTCGTGCCTGCTGCTCATCCACCTGATCTAACCCAAAACCTATGTTTTCGGTAATGGTTTCTGAAAAAAGGAAGATATCCTGAGGTACAAAACCTATTTGCCTTCGCAGCGATTGTAATTTGTAATTACGGATATCGGCACCGTCGATAGTAATTTGCCCCCCCGATACATCATACATCCGCATGATTAAATCGGCAATGGTACTCTTGCCGGAGCCGGTGCGGCCAATGATGGCAATACGCTCGCCTTTGTTTACCTTAAATGAAACATCATTCAATGCTTTAATACCGGTATCGGGGTAGATGAAGGATACATTTTGGAAGGCAACATATCCCTTAATCTCTTTTTCGGTAGTAGCCGTGTCCTTAACAGCGGGTTGTTGTTGCAAGAACTGATTAATACGGCGCTGCGATGCAATGGCCCGCTGAATGAGTGAGGCTGTCCAGCCCAGGGAACTCACAGGCCACATCAGCATGTTTACGTAGCTTAGAAAGGATGCAAGTACGCCCGGTGTAATAATGTGGTTGCCCACATGCAGCCCCCCTAAATAGATAACGATAATGATGCTGATACCGATAAGTAAGGACATTACCGGAAAGTAGATAGCATCTAACCGCGCCATGCGCAATTGTTTGTACTTATAGGCCTCGCACTCCTCCTCGAAATGTGAAAGCATCTCCTTCTCGCGGGTGTAAGCCTGCACTACGCGTATGCCGCTGAAGGTTTCCTGGGCATCGGTAGTTAAGTCGGATAATTTAGCCTGTATGCCGGTGCTGGCACTTTCAATGCGCTCGTTTAGGTAATAAATTAAAAACGACAGAAAAGGCAGCGGAATCAATACGTAAAAAGTTAACTCCCTATCCTTGCTAAGCATAGCATAAACCACAAATACTGTTGTAAACAGCAGGTTAACCCCATACATAATGGCGGGACCCACATACATACGCACACGGCTTACATCTTCGGTAATGCGGTTCATTAAATCGCCGGTGTTATTGCGGCGGTAAAAACCGAGATCGAGTTGTTGATAATGCTCGTAAATCTCGTTTTTCATGTCGTATTCAATCAGGCGCGAAACCACGATAATCATTTGGCGCATCAGGAAGGTGAAACCACCGGCCAGGAGTGCAACAAACAAGTATTTAAGAAAAAGCCAGAACACCTGCCAGGCTAAACCATTGCTGATTTTTTCGCTTAGCTGTTGTTGGTTTTCGGCAGATTTTAGGGTATCGGAAATTAAGTCGACAGCCTGCCCTGTAATAAGCGGGTTAATAACGTTTAGCGCATTGGCACAAATTACAAAGAACATACCCGCCAGGATACGCCATTTGTACTTCAGGAAAAACTTATTGAGGTGGGCTAACTCTTTCACAAAACAGTCCTCTTAAATCGCTTGTATGTTGCAACAAACATAGAGCAATTAAGGGAGAAATAATAAAGTATAAATAAGCGGGTGGCTTGTTATTGGCCTTTAAAAACGGGCTTACGCTTCTCAAGGAAGGCGGAAGTGCCTTCGGTAAAATCCTGGGTAGCTACACATTTACCAAACAGGTCGATTTCGGTATCAAAACCGTCAATGCCATCCTTAAAGTGTGCATATACACTCTCTATAACCTTAGCAATAGCCAATGGAGCCTGGGCACTGATTTTTGTAATAATGCCGCGGCATATTTCTAACAATTCAACGGTTTGAACCACATCGTTTACCAGGCCCATTTTTACGGCGCAGGTAGCATCAACAGTATCGGCTGTCATTAACAATTCAAGTGCTTTGCCTTTGCCTATTAGCTGTGTAAGGCGCTGGGTGCCACCGTAACCGGGTATGAGGCCCAGTTTAACTTCGGGTTGACCGAATTTGGCATTTTCGCTTGCGATACGCAGGTGGCAGGCCATAGCCAGTTCGCAACCACCACCCAAAGCAAAGCCATTAACGGCTGCAATAACCGGTTTGGGGCACATCTCAATTTTATTGAAAACATTATGACCGCGACGGGCCAGTGCTTTACCTGCTTCTTCGTCCAGGCCTTTAAACTCGGTAATATCGGCACCCGCTACAAAACTCTTCGGACCTTTACCTGTAATAATTACACCTCTTACTTCGGCATTGCTATACACTTCATCCATTACTTCATCCAGTTCAGAAATAACCGTTTTATTCAACGCGTTCAGTTTGTCTTCGCGGTTGATGGTGATGGTTAAAATGCCTTGAGAAAGGTCGGTTAAAAGGGTGGTGTAATTTTTCATTTCGCTGTTTAATTGCGGGCGCAAATGTAAGCGCAGGATTGAAACAGCAAAATGAATTTATTAAGGAAGTTGCGGCTTGCCAAAATGTTAGGAAATACGAGGAGATATGGTCAATTAAAAGCTGCGGTGTTGTTGTACCCAGGTTCGTATGTAATCGGCAATTTGACCGGTTGGCGCACCGGGGGCAAACAATTCGCCGCACCCCTGGCTTTTGAGTTGTTGCATGTCTTCGTCGGGAATAATGCCTCCGCCGGTTAACAACACATCATTTAAGCCTTTTTCCTTCATCAAGCCCAAAACTTTGGGGAAGACGGTCATATGCGCACCGCTAAGGATACTGATGCCGATAGCATCTACATCTTCCTGTAAAGCAGTATTAACCACCATTTCGGGCGTTTGGCGCAGGCCGGTATAAATTACCTCCATGCCGGCATCTTTAAGTGCAGTAGCAATTACTTTGGCCCCGCGGTCGTGACCATCCAAACCAACTTTTGCTACCAGAATACGAATAGGACGAGTGCTCATACGCTGCAAATAAAAAGAAAATGCGGATTTCGAATGACTTTGGTCTTCGCAATCCGCACTACAAGTTCGGTTATATTAATCTAGAAATCGTCGTCGAAGTCTTTAAAACCGCCGCCCATTTCATCGTCGTCTTCACTAAAATCATCGAAGTCTTCCAGGTCTTCATCATCATATTCATCCTTGCTGGCAGCCTTACGGCCTTTACCGGCAGAACGTTTTTCGATGATGTCATCAAACTCTTCGAGACCTTCCATGGCTTTCAGATCGTCCTCAGAAGGTTCGGCTTCCGGTTCGTCTTCCTCATCCAGGCTTTCATCCTCCAATTCTTCGAGGTCGTCGTCATCATCTTCCTCGTCTTCATTCAGGCTTCCTTTATTCAATTCCAGATCATCATCCTCTTCTTCCATTTTCTTTTTGCGCGGCATAAGGATTCGGTTTTAAGTTGGTTAAACAAATTAGATGCTTACAAAATTAAGTGTTCCTTAATTAGTGGCAACCCTGCGGCGAAATTTTTTTTCTGATGGTTTTAACATCTTGCGCCGCCGGTGTTGCACTTACTTTACAGTATCGAAATAATCAAACGATTTCTTAAAGCGGGTTACGGTTTTATCCTTACCTAATAAAGCAATCATATCAAACACAGCCGGGCCCTGCATGGTTCCGGCTAAGGCCAGGCGCAACACAGGCATAACTTCTCCGGGTTTTAAGCCATTGGCTGTTAATACTTCCTTAACGCTGTGGTCGAAACCGGTAGGCGTTTGGTCAGTAGTAGCTTCAATTGCTGCTGTTATTTTATCGAAAATGCCTCGTTTTTCGCTGTTATATTTCTTTTTCAGCGTGTCCAGATCATAGGTGTGGATGTCTACGAAAAAGTAGTAGCCTTGTTCCAGCAGATCGTTTAAATAAACGGCGCGCTCCTTCATCAGGCGGCAAAAGCCGGTAGTAAAAGTAAGGTCGAAGGCGTATCCTTTAGCTTCAACCATAGGCTTGATAGCCAGGGCCAGTTCATCGTCGGGACGGTTTTTCAGGTATTGATGGTTAAACCATTTTGCTTTTTCGAAATCGAAACGGGCACCGGCTTTATGCACTTTTTCCAATGAAAAGAGTTTGATCATTTCCTCTTTGGTCATTAACTCCTTATCGCCACCCGGGTTCCAGCCTAATAAAGCCAGGAAGTTGATGAATGCATCTGGGAAAAAGCCGCGCTCGCGGTAGCCTATGGAAGTTTCTTTGCTGGAAGGGTCGGTCCAGTTTAAGGCAAACGAAGGGAAACCGAGGCGGTCGCCATCGCGCTTGCTGAGCTTGCCATTGCCGTCCGGTTTAAGAATCAAAGACAGGTGAGCAAACTTAGGCATAACATGTTCGATACCCAGTGCACGGTATAATAATACGTGCAGCGGAGCAGAGCTTAACCATTCCTCGCCGCGGATTACGTGGGTAATTTCCATCATATAATCATCGGCTACGTTGGCCAGGTGGTAGGTAGGCATACCATCGCTTTTGAACAATACCTTGTCATCGAGCTGAGAGGTGTTGAATACCACCCAACTGCGTATTTCGTCGTGGAATTTTACATCCTCGTTACGCGGCATTTTAAAGCGGATAACATAGGGTTCTCCGCTTTGCAGGCGTTTCTCTACCTCGTCGTGCGCCAGGGTTAATGAGTTTTTCATATACTGGCGGGTAACCGAATTATAGGCAGGATTAGGCACACCCTGTGCCGTTAGGTTCTGGCGCATTTGCTCCAGTTCCTCGGTAGTATCAAAGGCGTAATAGGCATGTCCGGAGGCAATTAACTGATCGGCATACTTACGGTATAACTCCTTGCGTTCGCTTTGACGGTAAGGGGCATGCGGGCCATCGCCGAAACCGATGCCTTCGTTAGGTTCGATTCCGCACCATTTCAAGCTTTCGATGATATATTCTTCGGCACCCGGTACGTAGCGGTTTTGGTCGGTATCTTCGATACGGAGCACAAAATCGCCTCCGAGCTGTTTTGCTAACAGGTAATTATACAGGGCTGTGCGAATACCGCCCATGTGCAGTGGCCCGGTTGGGCTTGGCGCAAAGCGCACTCTAACTCTTCTTTCCATAACGTGGCGAAAATAAAAATACCTAAGAAACCCAATGGCACTTGTTTGGGTATGCATCAGGAAGATTAGATTTGCCTTGTGCTACATCTGCTTTGGAATATTCAATTTCCTACACCCGGACAACGCAGGGCCTACTTTATAGGTTTGGCGCTGGTTACTTTAGGGGCCTTATTGCTTATTGAGCATGTAAGAGGGGCACGCCTGCTGATGACCTTTGGAGCATTGCTGAACTTAATTGCATACCTGATTGCTTATCTACAAATGCCGGATAAAGAGTCTGGTTTTTCTGCTTTGCTTTATACGCTGCTTTTTGATGTACTTATAATTTACACATCCTTAAAGGTCTATATTTAAGCATGCTGGATGCCCTTTTACTTGCAAAAACACCGGTGCTGCTAAGTGCAGTTTATCGCGATTGCCTTTGGAAGGTACCTGAGCAGGAAAAGGTAATTTACCTGACTTTTGATGATGGCCCCATACCGGAAGTTACGCCCGATATACTGGATGTTTTGAAGAAATGGGAGGCGAAGGCAACCTTCTTTTGTATTGGTAAAAATGCAGAGGCCAACCCTGATATTTTACAACGAATAAAAAAGGAAGGCCATAGTATTGGCAATCACACTCAGCACCATTTGAATGGCTGGATGCAGAGTAATACAGCTTATTATGAGAATGCGACGGCCTGCGATGCAACTTTGGAGGGCTACGTGACCAAGCGCGACGGTTTGCCTTTGTTCCGCCCGCCCTATGGTAAGCTTAAGCCTTCGCAGTATGTGCATATGCGAGGTAAGTATAAGTTGGTGATGTGGGATGTGTTGAGTTTTGATTTTGATATACCCATGAGCAAGGAACAGGTTTTGAAGAACGTGTTGAACAATACCGAACCCGGCTCGATAGTGGTATTTCATGACAGTTTAAAGGCGCAGCCGAAGGTAGAATCTGCTTTACCGAAAGTGCTGGAGCACTTTAGCGCTTTAGGTTACCGCTTTGCTGCGTTATAATTGCAGTATGAAATTTGAGTTAATTGATACGCATTCGCACATGTATTCGAACCAATTTGGTAAGGATATAAAAGAGGCCGTGCAGCGTTGTGTGATAAACGGAGTGCATAAGGTTTTTTTACCGGCTATAGATTCGGAGAGCCATGAGCAATTGCTGCGCCTGGCAGAAACGGACTTTGGCTTTACAGAGCAGGATTTCAGGTTTTACCCCATGATGGGATTGCACCCCTGCAGCGTGAAGGAGAACTTTGAAGAAGAATTACAACTGGTAAGGAATTACTTTGAAACGGGCGTTAAGTTTTACGCGGTAGGGGAGATAGGACTGGATTATTACTGGGATGTGACCTTTAAAAAAGAGCAGCAAATTGCTTTTGAACGGCAGATAGAATTAAGTATGGAATTGGGCTTGCCTATTGTAATACATAGCCGTAACAGCACACCTGATTGTATTGCCACAGTAAAGAAATATAAGGGAGCGGTGAAAGGTATTTTCCACTGTTTTGGCGGCAGCGAAGCGGAAGCCAGAGAGATTATAGATTTAGGCCTATACCTTGGTATTGGCGGGGTAGTGACCTATAAGAACTCGGGACTAAAAGAAGTGTTAGCAAAAATAGGAGTGGAGAAGCTGGTGTTAGAAACTGATGCGCCATATCTATCGCCGGTGCCGCATCGTGGAAAAAGGAATGAATCGTCGTATTTAAAAGGCATTGCAGAAACAGTTGCAGAAGCGGTAGGAATGCCGTTGGATCAGCTTGCGGCCAGGAGCACCTCCAATGCACTTGAAATTTTTGGACTGAGTCCGGCTGCGTAAACCAGTGATGTTATCTAGTATTTGCTAAATTGTTTATTAGCATTGCAGGATACTTGAACCTGGAACAAGGGAAATATGAGGTTAGATCAACTTACTTTTACCAGATTTTTAGCTGCTGCCTCAATAGTGGTTTTTCACTATGGACACGATACATTTTTGTTTACTAATGCAATTTTGGCACCAATTTTTTCTCAGGCCAATATCGGAGTTAGTTATTTTTTTTTGCTTAGTGGCTTTGTGATGGTAGTTGCGAATTACAAGAAGGATATGAAGGTTAAGGAGTTCTATCTCAATCGTATCGCTCGCATTTATCCGCTTTACCTGCTTGCCTTGCTTTTGGTAATAATTTTTAATGTTGCCAATGGCATTGCAATAAATAAAAGCGAAGTGTTTTTGAGTGTGTTTGCTTTGCAAGCCTGGATTCCGCGATATCCGCTTACGCTAAATTTTCCGGGATGGTCTCTTTCAATAGAAATGTTTTTTTACGCGGTTTTTCCTTACCTATTGCTCCTGATATACCGAAGGTATACATTGAAGCAATGGGCACCATGGGCAATTGTTTTATGGTTAGGCAGCTTATTGGGACTTGAAATCGGAAGACGTGTATTGCCTCAATTCATTCCGTCCATTGCGATGGATTTGCTTTATTACCATCCGTTCATGCATTTAAATGTTTTTGTTGCAGGCAACCTTGCAGGTTATTTATTTTTTAAATTTTCAGACTCAGTAAATATTAAATGGAACGGATTGGTGTTGGTGTTACTTGTTGCTTTGCTGTACTTGCTGTTGCGCTGCAACTTACCTATTTGTTATCACGATGGTTTTTTAGCTATTGTATTTTTACCTGCAGTAATTTTGCTGGCCTTAAATAAAGGAGCAGGTGCCAAGTTGCTTAACTTACCCATCCTCGTTTTTTTGGGCGATATAAGTTATGGGATTTATATTCTGCAGGTACCGGTGCATTTGTTTTGTCTAAAGTTGTTCAGCTACTATCAATTACCGTTGAATTTTTACGCGTATTTTTGTTTACTGGTATTCTTTTCAGCGGCATCTTATTTGTTTGTAGAGAAGCCGTTACGAGTGAAAATTGCTTCACTAGGCAGATGACTATAGTTTTGAGAGAGAGGGAGTGTAGTGAATTGGCTTAAATTGCTACATTCGCTGCCCGTTGATTCAACTAGAGAGGTGTCCGAGTGGTTGAAGGAGCACGCCTGGAAAGTGTGTATACGTGTTAAAGCGTATCGAGGGTTCGAATCCCTTCCTCTCTGCAGAATATTAATGGCCCCGTAAGGGGCTTTTTTATTTGTTACCCCCTTTACTCAAATAGCCACACGAGGCAACCAACTCTCTTCCCCGTATTAGTGTCTTTTATTCCCAATCAGGGATTTATAATACTGGCACATCTTTCATGGCAAAGGCCGGATTGAAATACATCATCATGAATTGCTGCAGGAACTATTTAGCCTTTTGTCTCTCCATTTTTCTGCCGGTGAATTCATTAGCCCTCCTATATAGTTCACGTATAAAAAATAAAAGCAATGTCGAAAGTTAAAATTGGTATGATAGCGTTTATTTCAACGCTCACCACCTGGATGTTTGCAAATGCAATGACTACACAGAACGGAGCCAATCAATATGCCCCAACCGGGCAAAGCGGCTCAACCGGCTCAACCGGTCCCTCAGGGGGTAAAGACGGTGGTCATTGGGGCCACACCGGCAAAACGGGATCTACCGGCCCAACAGGTCATTGGGGACATACCGGAACAACCGGTTCAACCGGGCCTATAGGTAAACCTTAAGTGAAACCCTTCTACCATTATAAACAAACTAAAACCAGAAATCATGCAAAAGGAAAACAAAACCGAATCTGCAGAAGGCCTTACAGGTACCATCAGTACTACTGGCAGCAATTCTAAAAAGAGTACCGGTTCTAAGAGCAAAACAAGCGGTAAATCGGATAGTAAGAAATCAACCAGTGCAAGTTCTACCAAAGGCAAAAGCAGCAATGCGGCTTCCAGGAGTAAAAGCAGTTCAACAAGCGGATCTTCAAAGTCTTCCGGTTCAGGTTCAAACAGCAAGAGTGGAAACTCTTCTTCCGGTGGGAGAAACAAGAGCTCACAAACTTCGGGTAGCAGTTATTCGGGCGAAAGCGAGAATGATTCTCGGTCGGGCAGCAACATGAACCGTAACCGTTATGAAGACGATAGCTATGATTCGCGCGAGCAAAAGGGAAGCTATTCGCAAGGCCGTGGCCGTTTTGCGCAAGGTGGTTATGATAATGGTGGAAACAATAGCATGAACCGTCAGGGTGAAAACGATTGGAACGGTGGTCAGAGCGGACGCGGCAACCAGTATAGCCAAAACAGAAATCAATATCAATCCGGTTCAGGCCGTGGTAACCAGGGAGGTTATTCTAACAGCAATTCAGGATACGATCAGGACTACAACCAGGGTGGCAATTATGGTAATACCGGCCGTGGTGGTTACAACCGCGGTGGTGGGTATAACCAAAATCAGGGAGGTAATAACCAGGGCTATAACCAGGGCGGCGGTTACCGCGAGGGTGGCTACAATCAGCGCAACTGGGGTAACGAAGACCAATACGAAAACTGGGGTGGCCGTGGCGGCCGTCAGCAATACCGCGAAGAGGATAACGACTTCGGTGGCGATCAGGGCAATTGGGGCGGAAACCGTTACCAGGGCGACCGCAATTCGGGCAACCAAAACCGATACAACCAACAAGGCCATTATAATGATTATGATCAGGATGACCGTTCATCCTATGGTTACAATCAGCAACAGGGTGGCTATGACCAGGAGCAAAGCGATTGGGGTGGTGGCTCAGGCAGAGGTAGGAATTCCAACCGCTATAGCGATCAAAACGACGAGCAATACTATGATGAGCAGGAAGGTTATGATGATAACCGCAATACCAACCAAAACCAACGCGAAGAGTACGAAGGCCGTTCCTCGCGTCGCGGAAGCGGAAGCAAAAGCAATAAGAAGCAACGTTAAATTTTAGCTTGTTACATAAAAAGACCCTCTGGTGAAAACCGGAGGGTCTTTTTATTTTAAGAGCATAGATGCAAGCAGTTAGTCGTTATCACTTAATTCTTTAAGACTTCCGCTAAATGATTTTAAGTCGGCATTGGCCGGCCCGTTAATTACTTTACCATCGAAGGTGAAACGGCTGCCATGGCAGGGGCAATCCCATGTTTTTTCATCGTTGTTCCAGGCTACGGTGCATTTTAGATGCGTACACTCAGGACTAATGATATGTAATTGCAAGTCTTCATCGCGATAGATGCCGAACTTTTCGCCCCTGATTTCTGTAATACGACCTTCACCTTTGTTCAGCGAATCCAATTCCAGCTTGTCCTTGTCGTTAGGGGATTGTTTAAGATGAGCAAATAGCCCTCCAAAAAATTCGCGGAAGAAGGTACCGCTTGATTTGAGCTTTAATCTCCACGGAGAATAAATCTTCTCCCATTTATTCTCGCGGCCCATCATCAGATCGGTAATAAGCATTCCTGCTATGGTTCCGTGCGTCATGCCATTTCCCGAATCTCCGGTTACAATGTAAATATTATCACTATCAAAAGGGTTGCGACCGATATACGCCAGTGAATCCATAGGCTCCATAACCTGGCCCGACCAGCGGTAAATGGTATTCAAAACGGGGAAATGGGTGCGGGTCCAGTCCTCTAATAACGTATACCGATGTTCTTCGGGCACGTGCAGATCTTCGGTTAGGCCCGTAGGGTGATCTTCTCCGCCACTGATAAGCAGATCGTATTCGTTATTGTAAGGATGACAGCGTACATAATGATATGGCGGTACTTCCTTATTAACTTCTTCATCGCCGGTATCCCACCACAACGCACGGGGTAATAATCCTTTTTTAACCAAAGCTCCGATAACATAAGTGCGATAAGGGAACTGTCGCAGGTGCATAATGTAACGATTGTTGACGGGTGTGTTAGTGGCAATTACCACATGCGCTGCTTTTACCTGAAAACCGGTTTTACTTGTAATGCCTTTATCGTCAATTTCTGCAGCATGGGTTTCTGTAAAAATGCGTCCTCCTTTTTCGGTGATAGCTTTAGCCAGGCCCACCAGGTATTTCATAGGGTGAAATTGGGCTTGCGAAGGGAATAGGATACCCTTACCGGGATAATTTTTAATGCCGGGAACATGGTCCACCAATTCAGTTTCGATGCCGGCACGCTGTGTGGCTTGTAATTCTTTGTCCAGTTCATCAACCGGTGCCGTAGGATGCCGGAAAAGATAACCGGGAAGGCGTTCAAAATCGCAGTCGATGTTTTCTTTCTGTATCGTTTGTTCCACAAAGTCGATAGCGGCGGTGTGGCTGGCGGCAATTAATTTGCAGGTAGAAGGGCCAAATAAACTTTCCAGCGTATAATATCTGTCATCTAAGGCATTCACCAGGTGGGCTGTTGTACGGCCTGTTTCGCCACTACCGATAAATCCATCTTCTATCACCACTACTTTCTTTCCTTCGTTAAGTAGATTATAGGCTATGCTTAAACCTGCAATACCACCACCAACTATTACTACATCTGTTTCTATATTTTCTTTTAGCGGTTTAAAAGCCACTGGTGCATTCACTGTATCGGTCCAATAACTGATGTGGGTTCCGGAGGTAAGTTTTGCATCTACGCCTGTTACTTGCTTCATAATGCTCTTTTCCTTGTTGTGTTAAAAAACGTGCCAGCCAACAAGCAAACAGTAAGGCACAATTTTTTATGCCTGCTGCCATATTTTATCACTCGAAAATTATAGCAACATGAAAAGAGACAAGCGGAGAAATGAAGAGCAGGGCGATATGGGTGCCGGCGACTTCAACAACGACTTCAATAACGAAAACCAGGATTTTAACCAGCCGGAGAATATGGGTGGTGAAAACGAGGGCGGAAATGAAGAGGGCTTTGATCAGGAGCAATCCGGTGGTCAGGGCCGCAACAATCGACGTAGAAACCGCATGCAGGAAGAGCAGGACTACCAGGGCGAGGAGGACGAAGATTTTGAAGGAGATGAAGAGGAGGATGAAGAAGAAGAAACTGAAGGAAGCAGTAACGTTAAGGGCTTTCAGCAAATAGAGCAGATTGCAAAAAAGGTAATGGCCTACATGAAGGAGCATTCGCAGGAGATGGATAAGAAAACCATTGCCAAGTATGCTGCTGTTGGTGTGTTGATGTTATACGGTATGCGTAAAAACAGCGTACTGGGCAGCATGATGGTTTCTATTGCAGCCGGTGTTATTACCAAGTATATCCTTGAAAATACTATGGACGGACAAGAGCAGCGTTCGGAAGCGGCTTAATGCACAAGCTGTATAATGCTAAAAGAGGGCAGGAGTTAATCAACTTTCCTGCCCTCTTTTTTTGCAAGTGATTATTGAATAGGTACAAAAAAATGGCGCACACCGGTTAACGATCCCCCCTGGATACCGGTATGCGCCGAAACTTTGGCATTAATTGCCTTTATCTTTTCATGCTGTTTTGTAAGGCTTGTGCTGAATCGAGGTGAGCCTGAAGAATAGGTAGTGCTGATGAGGCTAATGCTCTTATATCAGCATCTTTTCCTGACTCGGCTTCCTTACGGAACTTTTCAATATCTTCTTTGTGGTCGTTTACCATCATATCGATGTAATCCTTGTCGAACTCAGCACCTGTTTTCTTGCGTAAACGCTCTACCATTTGCTGCTGGTCGTTACCCATGGTTTGTGGTACCACCAGGTTTTTGCGTGTGGCTAAGCTTTTCAGTTCATCGCCCATGCGGCTATGGTCGCGCACCATCATAGCACCAAAATCCTTTACTCCTTTGCTTTTAGCAGCGGTACCTGCGTAGTTTCCTAATTCTACCTCCATCATGCCGCCACTGGCTGCTTCGGTTACAAATTGGGCATCATCGGTGCTTACCATATTTTGCGATGAATCGCTGCGTTGTTCGTTCGTTTGGTCTGCTTCTTTTACACTATCGGGCTGCTTGTTATTACAAGCGGTAACCACGGTGCCGGCTACCAGGGCCATAATCCAAATACGGTGAATAGGTTGCATACTAAATTTTTGCAGTGGTATTACTAAAAGCATTCCATCCGCTGAGCACGGCTATAATCTTATGTTTTAGCAAAACGAGGTGGCTTGTCCGCACCTATAACTGAATTTGCCTATTGGATGAGAACTAATTGCAACACCCTGAATGGTAGAGACGCAATAAACTGTAATGGCATAGGGGGAATGGAATTGGCAAAGTGCAGATAAAAGTAGCAGGTGAAAAAGCTGGAGGCCATAACCGGTAAAAGAAGCATTAACGTGGTGATTGAAACACCTAAGGGTTGTAGAAATAAATTTAGCCATCAACCCGAAACGGGCTATTATAAATTATCAAAGGTGCTACCTGCAGGTACCAGTTTCCCTTTCGACTTTGGTTTTATACCCGGCACGCAGGCAGAAGATGGCGACGCGTTGGATGTGCTGGTAATGGTAGAAACGGATTGTTTTCCTGGATGCCTTATAGAATGCAGGGTTATTGGCATATTGGAGGCCCTGCAGCAGGAAAAAGGGAAAAAGGAAGAACGTAACGATCGCATTGTAGCAGTTGCCCTTGAATCGATTGATCATTCCGGCCTGGCGCATATCAGCGAACTGAATAAAAACCTGCTGAACGAGGTGCTGAGTTTTTTTGAATACTACAACAAGATGCGGAATAAACGCTTTCGCTTTATTGGGGTAAAAGGTCCGGATAAGGCGATGAAGCTTATTAAAAAACATATAACAACTACCTAAAACGTTGTTTATGGAAGTTATCAATGAAGTTTTTGGATTGCATGTTAAAACTTTGGAAGTGCACCAAATGGTGGTGCGCGCGGTTACTGTATTCTTTATTGGTCTTGCATTTATCCGGATAGCGGGGACGAGATCATTGGGTACACAGAGTGCTTTTGATCAACTTACTGCCCTTATGCTTGGCGCTATCATGGGTAGGGCGGTGGTTTCAGCAGAACAACCCTTCTTTGGTTCGATGGTAGCCGTATTAGTAATTATGTTGCTGCATCGTATACTTGCCTGGGCCACTTATAAAAGTAGAAAGCTGGGAAAGCTATTTAAGGGAGAAGCCATACTGCTTTATGCCAATGGGCATCCTGTTGATGCTAACCTGAAAAAGACCCATACCACTAAAGAAGATATTGAAGAAGCACAGCGCACGCGGATGCTGAAGGTGGGAGAGGAGCATATAAAACAAGCTTACCTGGAACGCTCGGGAGAGATAAGTGTTATAGAGCGCAAAACAGATTAAGCACTTGTTGCGAGGCGTTTAAGCATTAGCGCATTTTCAGTTGCTGCGGTGTTCATGGTGTTATTGAAAAATGCCCAGCAGGTTAAGCCTTGCTTGCTCCATTTTAGCATTAGTCCGGCGCAGCGCCTTAATGCATCTTCTGAGTAGGACGAATCGAAGAGTTTACCGGGGCCGTGAAAGCGCATGTATACATCCTTTGCGGTAACAAATTCAGTAAAAGCAAAATGGCCGCCATTGTCTGATATTACGAACGCAATATTGTTTTCTTTCAGTAAGGTGATGCTATCGCCACAAAACCAGGACTCGTGTCTGGGTTCGAAGGCAAACTTATACTGCTTGTATTGGCGAAGTTGCCGGAAAAATGTGGAGGCTAACTCTGCATCAAACTTTAGGGTAGCCGGTAATTGTAACAATACAGGGCCAAGCTTTGTTTGTAATGGTTCAAATACCGAAAAGAAACGCTCCAGAGGTTCTTCCGCTTCCTTCAACCGTTTAATGTGTGTTAGAAAACGACTCATTTTAGGGCAGAAGCGAAACTCGTCAGGCACTTCATCTCGCCATCGCTCCACTGTTTTTACGGTGGGCAGGCGGTAGAAACAACCATTTAGCTCGCAGCTATCAAACGTGCGGCTATACTGCTTTAAGAAATCAGCTCCCTTGGCTTTCTCCTCGTAAATAACACCTCTCCAGTTTGCATAACTGAAGCCGCTTGTACCTATATGGATTTTGCCTGTAGTCATTTGTGTTCCAGCTAAATAACGTGTCAACGGGCTTGATTGTATCTAAAGTTGCAGTGAGCTTAAGCAGTGGCTAAAATTCGTGAAACTGCTATATTTGCCGCCCCGTTTCCGCGAGGGAATAACAGGAAAGGTGCCGGAGTGGCCGATCGGGGCAGTCTCGAAAACTGTTGTACCAGCAATGGTACCGAGGGTTCGAATCCCTCCCTTTCCGCAAATATCAACACGAGGGTCGGGACGAAGCGTAGCTTGTCCCGATGCCGACCAAGGCGTCGGCATTCGAATCCCTCCCTTTCCGCAAAAGCCAGATAGGATAGTATCTGGCTTTTTTTATGTTCGCAGGTATCGATAATTCCAGCGAAAATGCCGCTAAAAAATAGGTATTGGCGACTACTGTATTTTGCTACATTCGCCAACCGTGAAGAAAATAATATTGTGGGCGCTTAGCGCTTGTTTATCGTTAACCCTTGTAGCCCAAAAAAGCCTGAAGCCAAAATTACTGGCGGGGCCGGTAGTTGGTTCTGTTACCTCAACCAGTGCCAAGATTTGGATTGGTTATAGGGGGAAAGGGCAAAATGCACTAATACTTGGCGATACCTCCGAAAGCCGTATTTACCGCCCTACCGGTTATAGCTATATCACCAATAAAAAGGGAGAAGTGGCCCTAACCATGGAATTTACAGGCCTTAAGCCTAATCACTTATATAACATCATTGTATCTATTGATGGTTGGGGCACGCAGGCTAAGTATTCGTTCCGCACGCAAAGCGATACGGTTGTAAAAGATTATAACTTTCTGTTAGGCTCCTGCAATCTGTTGAACACCGATGTTACGCGTGGCTTGTTCCCCGGCGGCAGCAACTGGATATTTTATCGCATGCGCAAAAAGCAGGGTGATTTTATGGTTTGGCTTGGCGATAACGTTTATTACCTCTATAAGAAACAATGCAGTTGCTACGAAAGTATGTTCGACCGGCAGATGAAGATTCGCAAGGTGTATAACCGCAAATACCGCGATTTTTTAGCCGCACAACCTAACTATGCCATTTGGGATGACCATGATTATGGCCCCAATGATTCGGATAAGAACTTTCCGCTGAAAGATTCGGCGCTGGCTGTTTTTAAAGGCTTTTGGCCTAACACCTATCCCGAGCATCAAAGCTTTAACGGCAACTACTTTAATTTTAAATACGGTGATGCGGAGTTCTTTATGCTGGACGACCGCTATTACCGCGACCCTGAAGGCGACACTGCCGGTGCATTTTTAGGCGAGGCGCAATTAGTTTGGCTTAAGAACAAACTGCAATTAAGTGATGCTACCTTTAAGTTCATTTGCATTGGCTCGCAAGTATTGAACGACACGCATTTCAAAGAATCGTATGCGAAATACCCAAAGGAGCGCAATGAGTTGTTTGATTACATCGCCAATAACAACATTAAAGGAGTAGTATTCCTTACCGGTGATAAGCACTATAGCGAAATTTGTAAGCGCGATTGGAAAGGATATTCCATATACGACTTTACCTGTTCCCCACTTACTGCACCACCATTGCCACGCCGCATATTTGGGGCATATAAAAATACCTACCGCATACCGGGCACCGATTATCCGCTTAAAAACTTCGGTAAAATATGGGTGAGCGGCCCCGAAGGTAACCGCGAACTAAAGCTGGAAATTTACGGTCGTGCAGGGGGCAAACGCCGCGAATACACGATTCACCAGAACGAATTACAACGGAAGTAATAGTTTAGCGCAATTAGCGTTAAGGCAGTTGCATGTTGGGTTACTATTTAACCATACCTTTTGTATACCTGTTGTCGTACTTACCCTTTGGAGTTTTGTATGCCATAGCCGATGTTATTGCCTTTCTGCTGCATCGTATTATCCGTTACCGGAAAGCGCTTATTATTCAACATTTGCAACAGGCGTTTCCAGAGAAAGATACCGGCGAAATAAATGCGCTGGTGAAACAGTATTACAAACATTTAGGCGATAGGATAGTAGAGAGCATTAAGTGCACAACCATTAGCCGCGAAGAAGTTTTAAAGCGGTGCCCGGTGGAAAATTATGAACTGGTCGAAAACCTCTGCAAGCAGGGCAAGAATGTGGTGGCCGTACTGGGCCATTGCGGTTCGTGGGA
The DNA here is from genome assembly GCA_046329495.1 of Chitinophagales bacterium. GTDB lineage: Bacteria > Bacteroidota > Bacteroidia > Chitinophagales > LD1 > Bog-950. The sequence goes on from JAXLUO010000004.1 coordinate 105,896, forward strand.
AATGGCCTGCTTAAGCGCCAGTATTTACATTAGCGGATACAGAAAATACGCGGTATATACTGCCGCCAGTAATAAACGATTCGATAATTTTTTGAAGCGCACCCGTGGACGTTTTGGTATGCAGTTGCTTAGCATGAAAGAAATGCCTGCTTACCTGCGTTTTGGTTTTGGCGGAGTAGCAGTGGGCATGTATTTAGCCGACCAGGGGCACAGTAATCCTCGCCGTGCTTATTGGACCCGATTTTTAAATCGGGAAACAGGTTTTATGACAGGCCCTGCACGCTTTGCTAAAGGCCACAACGGTGCACTGGTATTTGTAAAGGTGAAGCAAACTGTTAGGGGGTATTACAGCATCGAAAATGTGTTATTAGCTGATGATGTACAAGCTTTAACCGAACAGGAGTTAACCGAACGTTTTGTGCGCCTGTTGGAGCAGCAGATACACGAAGCCCCTTCCGATTGGTTGTGGAGCCACAAACGCTGGAAACATGCGCGCCCTAAGTAAGGCTGGGTTATTTGCAGCGAAGGCTTATTTTAACACCGAAATTTAAACAGCACTATGGCAGAATTTAACTGTGAGTTTATTAAGGTTAATCCTCAATTTGATAAGCACGTTGCATTAATTGAACTGAACCGCCCAAAGGAATTAAATGCGCTAAACCGTCAATTGATGGAAGAGATACGCGATACCCTGCGCGTGTTGGATAATGATGATGAAGTACGCGCAATTATACTTACCGGTGGGCCGAAAGTATTTGCCGCTGGTGCCGATATAAAGCAAATGGCCAATGCCGGTGCTATCGACATGTTGAACATTGACCAGTTTAGTACCTGGGACCAGATAAAGAAAACCCGCAAGCCCATTATTGCAGCCGTTAGTGGCTTTGCCCTTGGGGGCGGTTGCGAACTGTGCATGACCTGCGATATGATCATTGCCTCCGAAACTGCCCGTTTCGGCCAGCCTGAAATAAAAATAGGCACCATGCCGGGGGCCGGTGGTACCCAGCGCCTTACGCGTGCCATAGGCAAGGTGCGTGCCATGGAAATGGTACTTACCGGTAAGTTTATCAGTGCCGAAGAAGCATTGGCTTATGGCCTGGTTAACAGGATTGTACCGGTTGAATTGCTGCTGGATGAGGCGCTTAATCTGGCTAAAGCCATAGCTGCTCAATCGCCGGTAGCCATTAAGCTGGCAAAGGAATCGGTAAATGCGGCTTTCAATACCTCGCTGGACGAGGGTTTGTTGTTCGAAAGAAAAAATTTCTATCTTACGTTCGCCTCGCAAGACCAAAAAGAGGGGATGGCCGCTTTTGTGGAGAAACGGCCTCCGGTGTTTACAGGCAAGTAAACGAACAAGCGCAGAACAAGCCATGTGAGAACACTGGTTACTATACTCATTTGTTGCCTGGTAAACCTATTACCTGCTCAGCAGGTTTCGGTTAGCAATATTACCTGTACCAATGCTAACTACGGCGATGCCACCTGTATGGCGGTGCATTTTGATGTGCAATTAAAGCAGACCTATAATGAGTTGCTTAAGGCTGGTGATAGCGCAGGATTTTATATACTGGAGTTAAGGTTAAAAGATGGGCAAGGCAATTGGGTGTCGCCTTCCAAAGGTTTTGGTAGCTGCACCGATTCTTCAGGCCGTTTAAAGGTAACCCTGAACATGCCGCTTAACTATGAATCTAAAATTTATGCCGGACAAACCATCATGCTTCCATTCGCTGCAATAGGGTTGGAGGAAGGTTTAGTGAAATTACAACCTGTAGTATCGGTAGTGGATGGATGGAACCAAAAAAGAGCAAATGATGCGACCGGCGTAATGCTGGATTGCATCATTCCTGCCAAGTTGCATTTGAATTTTTCGGTTCGCGAAATACAGGTAGAGGCTTTAAATTCAAAGAGCCAAAGTTGGGATTATAAACTGCCTGATGCGGATAACGATAAGCCGGAGGTTTGCTGGTCGTTATTAGAAGCTAATAAAAAGCTGTGCACCTCTCCATTTAAAGCCAATAGTTTGCTTTACAGGGATGAAGAAGGTAAGGATGATTTTGTGTTCACCATTTCAAGGGGAGATATTTTTACCATTCAGGTGCAGGATTACGATCTAAACAGTTATAGCGATAAGATTGGTTCAATGAAAATTGACATGAATGACATGGAGAAGTTTTCAGGAAGCAGTTTTACCTCCAAATTCGGGCGCGTAGTTAAGCTGGAATTTATCGTTACCATTCTATAATCGGTGCATAACCGTTTTTCAGCAGATTCAACAAGCTTTTTATATTTGAACCAAACGGAACAAGCTATGGGTCGTAAAAAGGATATTAAAAAGCTGAAAAAGCGGATTAAAGGTATTGAAAACGGTTTGGCAGATTACCAGGAACGCACGGAGAAGCACCTGAATGAATTCGAAAGTTTGCTAACTGAATTTAATTCGAAAATATCGGATCTGCTCACCCTGCGCAAGCGCTCCGATAACGGTGTGGAACATAAGAAGCCCGTTAAAAAGAAGTAGTTTCTACCATTGCGTGTACAATGGTATTCGGCCTCGTTAAGCAAGTAGTTTTCCCTGATCCTTCTCTGGCAGATGATGATGGATTGCTGGCAGTTGGCGGCGACCTTTCTGTTAAGCGTTTAATTGCAGCTTACCAACTCGGTATCTTTCCCTGGTATTCGGAAGGCGAACCCATTTTATGGCATAGTCCACATCAACGCTTCGTACTATTCCCTTCCGAGGTGCATATTTCGCATAGCATGAAGACACTAATACGTAGTGGTAAATTCACCATTACGCGCAACAAGGCCTTCGCACAGGTAATTGCCAATTGCGCTAAAATTTCCCGTAGCAATCAAAATGGCACCTGGATTCATCCTGAAATGATAGCAGCCTATACAAAGCTGCATCAGAAAGGGTATGCACATTCAGTAGAAGTTTGGGAAGGTAATGAACTGGTTGGCGGTTTATATGGCGTGGTTGTTGGCGCTGTATTTTGCGGAGAAAGTATGTTTAGCTTAAAGCCCAATACTTCCAAATTAGCACTTATCGACCTATGCCTCAGTGGCGACTATGCGCTAATTGATTGCCAGACCCATACCAACCATCTTGAGCGTATGGGGGCACGATTTATCGGGCGAGATGAATTTGAGGGTTACTTAAAAAGCACCTTATAAATGGTAACGGGCCAAAGGTTCGGCTTGCTGGTTGCTGAACTCTCCCTTCTGATACTTGTAATAAGCTGTAATGGCAATCATAGCTGCATTATCGGTACAATATTCAAATTTGGGGATATAGGTGGTTACGCCCAGTTTAGTTCCTAATTCCTCAAAGCGCTTACGTAATCCACTGTTAGCCGATACGCCACCGGCCAAAGCAATTTCCTTAACACCTGTTTGCTTAATAGCCTTCTCCATCTTTTTAATCAGGATATCTACTATGGTTTGCTGCACCGCCGCACAAAGGTCGTTAAGATGCTCGCTTACAAAATTTGGGTTCTGTCGCACCTGCTTCTGCAAAAAGTAGAGTATGGATGTTTTTACACCGCTAAAACTGAAGTTTAAATCCGGGATTTGCGGCTCAGGGAAGCTAAATTTTGAAGCGTCGCCTAATTGGGCGTATTTGTCAATTAACGGCCCGCCGGGATAAGGCAATCCAAGCAGTTTAGCGCCTTTATCAAATGCTTCACCGGCGGCATCGTCAAGCGTCTCACCTATCACCTCCATTTCCAAAAAATCCTTAACAAGCACTATTTGGGTATGGCCACCGCTAACCGTTAAACACAGGAAAGGAAACGAGGGTTGGTTATCGATAAAGTGCGCCAGAATGTGGGCCTGCATATGGTTTACCTCTATCAAAGGCTTATCCAGCGCTAAAGCCAGGCCCTTGGCAAAACTTACGCCTACCAATAGCGAGCCTATAAGTCCCGGACCGCGTGTAAACGCTATGGCATCCAGGTCGGCCGGTGTAAGGCCCGCTTTTTTTAGTGCCAGGTCAACTACGGGTACAATATTTTGTTGATGTGCACGTGAAGCTAATTCAGGAACTACACCACCCCATTGTTGATGAACTTCCTGATTGGCAACAAGGTTGGCAAGAATTTTGGCATCTTTACAGATTGAAGCAGAGGTGTCGTCGCAGGAGGATTCGATGGCCAGAATAGTGATACTCACCCTGCAAAAATAAGAAAGGTGATAAAAGGTGTAGAAGCGAAGTATAAAGTTAGGTTTTGAAAAAGCGGATTCTTAAAATATTGTTCTGGTTTGTAGCAGTGCTGCTGTTATTAAGCGGTTTGGTGCTCATACTTGTGCGCTTGCCGGCTGTGCAAACTTACCTGGCCCAGCGTGCTACGGCCATTATCAGCAATAAACTGGGAACCAAAGTTAGCATCGAAAAGGTGCGTATTTCTTTTTTCCGGGAGGCGGATTTCGTGAACTTTTACCTGGAAGATCTTAACCACGATACGCTTATTTACGCGCATGAATTACAGGTTACTATTGATGCCTTTGACCTACTTGAGAAAAAATTAACGGTGCGCAGTATAGGGCTTGACAATGGTGATGTATTTATCCATCGCGATAGCACGGGAAAGCATACCAATATCACCGAAGTTTTCGGTAAACTAAAAGGCGATACGGTTAAGCCCCAGAAACCAACGCCATTTGCCTGGACTATTGATCTGCGTTTTGTTACAGCCTCGGGCACCCGTTTCCGTTATTGGGATGAAAAGGGACATCTTGATCTGCACGTGGATGTACCATCACTGGATATTGAATTGAAGAAATTTGATTTACAGAAACAGATGATAGCCGTTAAAACTGCGGCGCTCGATCATGCCGATGTGCGCATTGATATTGCCAAACATGAAAGTACGCCAAATACGGATACCGACCACGTTGTGCACTTTATGCCCGGTAAGTTGAATGTAACCTATGAGGAACTAGCACTTACCGATGCCCATTTTATACTCAACAACCACCAAACAGATACCTTATTGCCCAAAGGCATGGACTTTAAGCATTTAGATATTACAGGCATTAACCTGAATGTGGATAGTGGTATTGTTTCGCGTGATAGCATTCTTGGGCACATAAAGAATATGCAGGCACAGGACCGTTGTGGTTTAACCGTGAAGCAATTGGTAGCCAATGCAAGAGTTTCAATACACGATATTACCTTAAGTAACCTGCATTTAACCACCCCACAAAGCGAGGTAAAGAATTACGTAAGTCTGCGTTATGAGTATTTCAACGATTTCAGGGATTTTGTGCACGCCGTTACACTAAAAGCCGATTTAAAAGGCACTAAACTGGCTATTAAAGACCTGAATTACTTTGTGCGTAAGTGGGACATATTAGAGCACAACCAATTTAATATTACCGGACAGATTGATGGCCCCATCAGCCGGCTTAGCGGTAAAAGGATTGAAATTAGCACCGGTGCTAGTACTCAATTTAAGGGTGATTTTCATAGCAGTGGACTTCCTAATGCATTTGAAACCTCCCTGAATTTGCGGGTAGAGCGGTTGAGCACGTCCATGACGGATTTGCGCCGGATTTATCCCAAGCTTAAAATACCCGAAAACCTGAATAGTTTGGGCGTACTGTCGTATCAGGGTTCTTTTGACGGTTTCTTAACCGACTTTGTATCTACCGGAAAACTGGTTACGGCCATTGGTTATGCAACTACCGACTTAAACTTTAAATATGATAAAGAAAAAAACAAGAGTGCTTATAGCGGTAAATTAGCACTGTTCGATTTTGACCTTGGTAAATTTTTCAGAGATGAGAAAAACCTCGGTAAAGTAACCCTGAATACGGAAATTAAGGGTGGTGGTTTAACGCTGGAAAGTTTACGTGCCGACTTAAACGGCAATGTAAATAGCATAGTGCTAAAGAATTATAATTACAAGGACATTAAGATTGACGGACTGGTAAAGGGTAAGTCGTTTAGTGGTAATCTGAAAATTAAGGACGAGCACTTACAAGCTGATTTTGCCGGCGGTATTGACCTAACCCGCGATGTGCCCGAGTTCCGGTTTTCTTCACGCATTTATAAGGCCGAATTGGATAAACTGAATATCAGCAAAGCCAATATTACGGTTAAAGGGCGTTTAACCTCCGATTTCAGCGGCGATAAGGTCGATAATTTTATCGGTAGCATCGGATTAGAAGATGTGCAATTAACGCGCGATGATACCATCAGTGCTTCATTTAAGAACCTGCATCTTGATGCCCGTTTGCTTTCGGCTGAAACGAAGAAGTTGCGTTTAATGTCGGATTTTGCCGAAGGAGAATTGGAAGGCGATTTTACCTTCCGCGATTTACCTGTAGCCCTCTATGCATTTGCACAAAGTACTTTCACCCGCGATTACCAGGATACGCTTACCTACGAGGATCAAAATTTTAATATCGACTTGCGTATAGGAGACCCGGATAACTTGACACGTATTTTTGCTCCGCAATTTTACTACGTGCGCAACTCGCATATACGCGCCTTTTTTAACAGCCAAAACCATCATATTGATGGTAACGCAACCATTGGCGATTTTAAATTTAGTAATGTGCAGGTAAAAGGAACCGATGTGGTAGCCAGTGCGGCTAACGGAAGTTTCGATTTCAGAACTTATGTAGACAAAGTATACACCGGCGACAGCCTGATGTTGGATACCGTTAAAGTGCTTGCCCAAACTGAGGCAAACAGGGATATACGTTTTGATGTTTTTGCTGCTGATAAAAAGCGAAAGAATTACCTGGATTTAACTTCGTATTTAACACCACTGAAAGGCCAGGCAGTTATCAGGTTAGACACCAGCGATATTAAACTGGCCAATTACCACTGGCATTTCAATAAGGATAATTCCATTTTTGTGGAAGGGAAAAAGATTGTTGCGAGAAACCTGATTTTCCGCAGCGAGGAACAGACAATCTATATCAGCAGCTATCTCAAAAACGATACCTCCACTTCGATTAAGCTAACGCTGGATAACACCAGTATCTCTGACTTTACCGGCATTTTTACCAGTAAAATCAAAGATCTGCAGGGTAATGTAAACGGTGCGCTTGAGGTGCAGGATATATTCTACAAACCCTCCGTTTTTGCCGATTTTGTGGTAGACGAATTCAAGCTTGGAAATGAACTAATAGGGGACGTAAACATCGAATCGAAACTGGATGATGCCCGCAGCAAGGTGCTTATTTATGCCAGCGTAAAAAGTGCGAACCCTAACATCGACTTCAGGAATGATATTGAGGCAAAAGGAGAGCTTGTTTTGGGCTCTACCCCCCAACTGGATGTAAGCATTAAGGCGAAGAAGCTCGGTTTAAACTTCCTGAACTTTAGTTTCTTCAACAAGTTTGTGAAAAACGTAACCGGTTATGCCACGGCTAATGCACGTTTAAAAGGGCCCCTTAACAAATTATTGCTTACCGGCGATGTGGACCTCATAGATGATAACGTTACCGTTACTTTCCTTAATTCCCCCTTCCGCCTAACCAATCAGCATGTTAAACTGGATGAACACGGCATTGATTTCGGCAGCAACCTGATGGCTTACGATAGTAAAAAGAACTTACTGACAGCCAGCGGTCGCATCAATCACGAGAGCTTTAAAAGGTGGGAACTGGACTGCACGGCTTATACCGATAATGCCCTCTTTTTAAATACTACGGCTAAGGAAAGTCCATTTTTTTATGGGGTTGCCTATGGTGCCGGGTTGGTTAAGTTTTCAGGCTCTATCAATAGCCCAAGAATTGAGGCTACGGCCACAACGCGGCCGGGTACTTACTGTCACCTGCCCATTACCAGCACGTTCGAAACCAATCGCTATGGTTTCTACCGCTTTGTTAATCCTAAGGATAGCACCGTTAAGAATGCCGTAATTCCATTAAAGTTAAACGGGGTAAATTTTATCCTGAACTTAACCGTAACTCCGGATGCGCGCATGGATATCATCCTTGATCCGTTAACCGGTGATATCCTTACCGGCTATGGTAACGGCTATTTGAAGATTGAACTGCCTAAAACAGGTAATATGTCCATCAGAGGTAAATACACCATCGAGCGTGGCGATTACAAGTTTACGTTGCAAACAGTGGTGAAAAAGCCGTTTGAATTTGAACCCGGAGGAACGGTTGAGTTTGACGGTGATGTTTATAAAGCAAAACTGAACCTTACTGCAGCCTACAAGGTTAGGGCAAGCCCATTAGAATTGATTGACGTAAGTGCTGCAGGAAACAGCCAATTGGCTTCGCTTGCCTCGGGTTCAGTACCGGTAAAACTACTAATGAACCTTACCGGGGTGCTTGAAAAACCTACCATTGGGTTTGATATACAATTTAGTGACCTGGACCCAACCTTGCGTTCGTATGTGGAACAGCGTTTAGCGCTGTTGCGCTTAAACGATGCTGAGATGAATAAGCAGGTGTTAGGCTTATTGGTGATGAACCGTTTTTTACCGGAGGGCACTTCTACGGGTAATGCTTTGGCCAATACCAATTACCTGGGTGGCACCGCTGCAACCACGGTAAGTGAATTCCTTACTTCTCAAATTTCGAATTACCTGAGCGAGCTGCTACAATTGGGTGGGGTAAAGGATCTTAATGTGTTCCTTGGCTATAAGCAATACGACCAGGCAAGTAATAATAACACCACCTCAACGGGTACGCCTGCGGCTTCCAGCTACGATACACGGCGCCAGTTACAAGTGGCCATTCAGCAAAAGTTCCTCAATAACCGTATTACCATTAATGCCGGTGGTAACCTCGATTTTGGAAATAATACCACAGCGGTGGAGAATGGAAACAACGCCAAAAGTGTGATACCAACAGGCGACTTCCAGATAGAATACGCCCTTACCAAGGATGGCCGCTGGAAAGCCAAGGCATTTAACCGCACTAATTACGATTATTACAACTCGCGTAACTACAACCGCACGGGTATTGGTATTACTTATAGCAAGGAGTTTGATAAACCATCAGAACTGGCCCCTAAAAAACGCAAGCCTAAAAAGCAAAAGGAAAACGAACAGCCTGTAGTTCCTGCGCCGCCGGCGAACAACACCACAACGCCGGTGCAGGAAGGAGAGAAGGATCAACCTAAAAATTAAGCGGGTTTAATACCTGTTACTATCCTCGGTAATCCACTTAAATCCGGTATGGTTTTAACCTCGCTGAAACCGTAATAACGCATTATCCCTTCCACCTCCGGCCCTTTGGCTGAATTGATTTCGAAATACAGGCTGCCGCCCGTTTTAAGGGCTTTAAAGGCCTTTTCGCTGATAACCCGGTAGAAGGCCAGCACATCGTCCTGAGGGGCAAACAAGGCCAAATGCGGCTCAAAATTTAATACATGTGCTTCAAGGGTAGGAGCTTCATCCACACCTATATATGGCGGATTGCTAACGATAATATCAAAGGTACTGAGTGGTAATTCCTGTTTCAGAATATCCAACTTGCCAAACCGCACCCTTGCTTCCAGCTTGTTATTGTTTGTTGCAGCTACATGCAGGGCTTCGGGGGATACATCAACGCCTTCCACCTCCCAGTGCGGATGCAGCAGTTGCAGCGCAATGGCAATGCAGCCGCTACCAGTGCCTATATCCAGCACCTTTAAAACGCCCTTAGCATCCTTAAAATCCTCATCAATTCGGTATACCAACTCCTCGGTTTCGGGCCGCGGGATTAGGGTATGTTGGTTTACAATAAACCTTTTACCGGCAAAATAGGCTACCTGTAACACCTGCTGCACCGGTTCGCGGTTCACCAATCTGAGCAGGATGCGAAGTAATATGTCCTCTTGTGCACGTGTCAGCAGCCGAAACCGGTCAAAGGCCAATTTACTGAAATCGGCTTGTAAAACTTCTTCAAAAACCAGCCGGGTTATGGCGTTGGCCTCTCCTGGTCCGTAAATAGGTGCCAATTTGTCCAGGTATGTTTTGCGGCCTTCGCCCAGTGTCATTCGGCAAATAAAGCAAACTATTGAGATTAAAAACCCAAAGTTCACTTTGAGTTTTTAGCAAACCATATTGACTTTTCAGCAGTTTAGTTTGGCTTACTTGTAAAACTGATTGGCTTTTTAAGAAAGTAATTCACATTTGTGTAAAATCACTTTGTGCGTACGTAGTTCAACTTTGCTTTTTTCACCTACGCAAAACGCGACACAACTACACAGGATATGCTACAATTGAATCTGAAACGGATATTTAAGGCCAGGGGAATTTTTGAACCGTATAAGTTTTTGGTGCAAAGCGGCTTTGTGCCTTTTACTGCGCATAAATACAAGAACGGCAATGCCGCTCATATGCGACTTGACCACATCGAAAAGCTCTGCGTTCTACTAAACTGTACACCTAACGACCTGTTTGAATGGGTTCCAAACGACCTGTTGGATGACCGGACCGATCACCCGCTGCAGCGTATACGCCGAAGAGAGAAGAAGATAGAAATCAATAAGTTATTAGAGAAATTCAGCCTCGAAAAGCTGGAAGAAATACAGGAATTGATTGCCACCCATAAGGATTAGACCATGAACACACCGATTACACGCCCCGCCCCAACTGAATACCCGACCTATTACGGAGCTTATATTGCTAAAGTGATAGGCGATGATCTATTACCTCAGTTAATGGCCGGTAAACAGGATTTAATAGCCTATTTAAGCCAAATACCGGCCAATAAGCACGATTACAAATATCTGCCCGATAAGTGGACCATAAAGGAGGTGTTAAGCCACCTGATAGATGCGGAGCGCATTTTTGCCTACCGCGCACTTCGTATTGCCCGTAACGATACTACACCATTGGCCGGTTTCGATGAAAATGAATATGTACCCGAGTCGAATGCGGTAAACCGCACGATGGATGATCTGTTGGAAGAATACCTCGCCGTCAGGGATTCCAGTATAGCGCTTTTCAGGAGTTTTAGCCCTGAAATGGCATTTCGTTCCGGTATAGCCAACCAACAACCTATAACAGTTCGGGCCATCGGTTATATCATCGCCGGGCACGAATTACACCATTTACAGGTTATCGGCGAGCGTTATTTGCTTTAATCAAACAGGCTCATCTGAGGCCCCCGTTTTTCGGCTTCCAGTATCTTACGCTTTTGCTCTTCAAACTTGCTAAAATCAGCTTCAGGACGTTCCCTGCCATTCAAGTATTTGGCCCGGGCCAGCTTAAACTGACTTTTGATCAGCTCGGCAAATTTGCCTTCGCCACACATACGCCGCCCCCAATTGCTGTCGTTCAATTTGCCACCATGCATGCTTTTTATCTGGTTCAGTACCTTATTGGCCCGGTCGGGTAGATTTTTGGTGATCCAGTCCTCAAAGATTTTACCGTTATGGCCATTCAGCCGCACAATGGTGTAATTTACCCCCAATGCGCCTGCATCAGCTACCGTTCTAACCAGTTCAAATATCTCTTCGTGGTTAAGCGCTGGTATTATAGGGGCCATGTTTACACTTACCGGTATGCCGGCTTTGGTTAGTTTTTCTATGGTTCGCAGCACACTGTAAACCGATGAAGTTCGGGGTTCCATTACCCGTTTTAGCTTTTCATCCAGGGTAGTTAAACTAAGCACAACAACTGCCATGTGCTCAGCCGCCATTGGCGCCAGTATATCCATATCGCGTTCTATCAGGCTGTTTTTGGTGATGATACCGATGGGGTGTTTCAATTCCTGAAACACCTGTAAACAGCCGCGCGTTATTTCAAGTTTTCGTTCGGCGGGCTGGTAACAATCGGTATTTCCGGCCAGCATAATTGGCTCACCTTTCCAACTTTTACTCAGCAGCTTTTCGCGCAATAAAACCGGAGCATTCTTTTTAAGCAGAATGTTCTCCTCAAATTCGTGCCCGGCACTGTATCCCCAGTATTCGTGCGTATTGCGGGCATAGCAATAAATGCAGCCGTGTTCGCAACCCTGGTAGGGGTTCATACTCCAGGCTAACATCAAATCCGGACTATCAACTTTATTCAGTATTGTTTTCGGGAATACTTCCAGGTATTTGGTCTTCGGGTTTTTAAAGAGTTCTGCTTCGCGCTCTTCCTCCGTTGCCAAATGTTCTACATCCTTTTCAACATGATGCTTTAAAAAACGGTTTGCAGGATCTATTTGTGAGCCCCGCCCTTTGATATACATATCGCCTCCTTGTCCGTCAGTAAAGATAATATAATTAGCATAAAGCTAAAAATATTAGTTTGTTAAATTGGCAAACCAAAAGGAATAATTATACTTGCCGAAAATCCATATGCTATGATCAAAAAACTACAATTCATTCTTCCTCTGTTTGTGCTTGCCATTATGCTCGGCGGCTGTCCTTATTCCAGCAAAGTGGCTATCGATGCACCTTCCATAAAAGTAACTGATGCCTTGCTGGGAAGTTGGGAACCTAAAGACGGGGATGATAAAATAACTGTGAGCAAAAAAGATGCTAATACCTACGCCATCACCAAAAAGAGCAGTTCGGGAAATGAAACCAAATACGAGGCTTTTATGAGCAAGATCGGTGAAGACCAGTTTCTGAACATTTACGAAACAGCCGATGAAGCTAAAACCTATTACTTCTATAAGGTTATCTTAGGTAAAGAAAATACCAAACTTACCCTTGTTCCGGTTACCGAAAACATCGATGAAGAATTCAAATCTTCTGCTGAGTTAAAGGCATTCTTTGAAAAATATAAGAGTCTTTCTTTCTTCTTCGGTAAGGAGGAAAATGTGTACTACCGCCAATAATAATTATTTATACTATTAACAAAAAAGGGTGTGCTAAATGGCACACCCTTTTTTGTTTTAGCCCAGCAGCTATTAATGAGTAATAGCCACCTTCTTAACTGTAATGTTTTTGCCATCAGTAACGCGCACTAACAGGCACTGAGCAGCAAGGCCGCTAAAGTTATGCTGTAAGGTTCCGGTAGCTGTTTCGCTGAACAGTTTTTCGCCCAGGATATTGAATACCTCTACCTTGGCAGTTATCTTATTCAGGTTTACAAGTACGTTATTGCCGGTGCTGTAAACGATAATGGCATCAGCTTTAGTATCGTTAATACCGGTGGTAGCACCTGAAGTTATCGTAACCAGTTTACTGTTGTTAGCGGTACAACCTTCGCTGCCTGTTACCTGTAACTGTACGGTATAGGTGCCTTCTTGCTCATACAAGTGTGTAGTTACAGCATCGGTAGAAGTAGCACCGTCACCAAAGTTCCAGGTGTAGATATTGTTGCTGTTTACATTGGTAGTTGTAAAGTCAATTAACTGGTTTTGTTGTGCCACCGTGGTGGAGGCAGCAAAAGTGGCATCAGGCATAGCCGGAGCGCTGATCATAACATTTTTAACTACCTGGTAGTTGTTCGCATCTGTAAGTGTTAAGGTATAAATGCCCGCAGGTAAACCGCTTACTTGTGCATCGGCTTGTAAAGTGCCGGCAGCCATGGTTACGCCATTGTTTTCAATGGTATAGTTCCAGTTTATGCCACCGGGATTGGTGAAACTTATACTACCGTTGTTGTTCGCGCAATCTGCATTTGTTTTGGCAATCTCTACAGCAGGTGTAAAGTGCAGGATAAAACGATCCTGATTATCGGTGGCGGAAGCGGTAAAGTTATAAGCACCATTACGCAGGTTGTGGAAGGTGTTTGTTTTCTTGTCTTCTAAAATCATGTATACGGTAGGGTCAAATTGTTGCATACCCAGTGCCGAAATACTCATGTGGCCATTTACATCGGGACGCAGGTTAACAGGTACGGCGGTAGTCTGCGTCAACGAAGGCAGGGTATTGATACCTAACCATTCGTTTGCAGTCATTTGTGTATACAGTGAAGGCCGGCCGTTAGCACCGCGCTTGCCTGCATCATATGCGTTGTCGAAAGCGGTTGTTGCATCGCTGTTGAATGCGATGATGGTGGCATCCTTGGCTCCGTTGTAATTCAGTTCAAGTGTTAAGGCATAGTCGTTTTGTTGCAGATAGAAATCGGTTGAAATACCCGCAAAACGTTCGCTTTGGTAGAAAGGGAAGTTACCCGCGCCTGCAGCAGTACGGCGAACCATAAATGCTTGCCCGGGGGCGATAACAGCCGACGATGCTCCTGCACCCATTAATCCAGGTTGCCAGCTACCGCTAAACGGACCGGTAGTTACCCAAACCTGCACCTGGTTGCCATAGCCGTCAGCAGTGCGGTCGGTGGTAAGTTTTATCGGCGAAGCGTAAGGATTACCTACAAGGTTCCAACCGCTTTGCACAGGTTGGCCTTGTAAGGTGTTTACCGAAGGATAGCCGCTGTTAAAACCGCTAACACTGATATCGCCGCTGTTAGGAACACCGCTAAAAGTGGTTACGTTGTTACCCGTCAGGTAAGCCGAATAGCCACGTCCGTTATCCATGTTACCTACACTGCGTATCTTCCAGTTGCCTAACATGCAAGCACCCGAAGCGGCATGTCCGTCGGTATATTCAAATACGCTGCCGTAAGGCGAGTTTACATCGCTTTGTGTTTCATCGCAGGTATTGGTTGGTATAATGTAGGCGCCGTCGGTACCACTTGCATTTACCTGGCTAAGCGGCGCACTATTAACCGGTGAGGATACAAAGTGTTGGTTGCTGCCAACCACAGGCACATAGCGTTCCACCTTTATAGTGCCGGTATATAAACCGTTACAGGTAACAGTTGAATTAGCCGGGCTGTTTACAACCACGGTCATGCCACCATTACAAAGCGTGGCGTTGTTATTGGAAGCAGTAGAGGTTAGGATGATATCGCCGGCAGGGTTCAGTATTCCGCTGGCCATGGCCAGTATGTTCAATACGCGCAGGGTGCCACCTGCTTGTACGTCAAGTACAAATGGCTCTACACCGGAGGTGCCCGATGTATTTTTAGGGTCGTAAACCAGTGTATCGCAAACTACTAAGCCGCCGGATTGAATCTCGAGCTTACAAGTTTTACCTGCAGTTTGGTTGGCACGGGCAAATAAATTGCCAACGCCGGTAATGGTACCTTTTACTACAAAGGTGCCGGGCAGGTCCGTTCCGCTCTGGCCGTTGGTAGCGTCAATTGAAAGATCGGCCTTGTTATAGAATGTAACCGTACGCCCGGTATTTACAGTAACGTTAAACTGGATACCTGCCTTATTGTTATACAAAGCTGTATTGCTGCCATTGCTACTCCAATCGGCAAAGTGCAGGCCTAAATCAATATCAATTAAAAGGTTGGTATTGGTTGAAGCCACATCTTTAAACAAACGGGTTAAATCCATTGTGCCGCTACCCGAGAAAGTTACGTTGGCAGCTTCTGGCTTAATAGAAATTACGTCAGCGTTAGCCGGGCCGTTACCAATTTGGCCATCACATACTACGTTGCCGTAAACTTCAAGATAACGAGGTCCGGTGCCCGGCGAATTGATATTGGCATATAGCTGACCGCCTGCTTCTACATTCAGGTTTTTAACCTGCTTGCCGCTTACGGTAAAGGTAACAACGTGTCCGTTGCGGATAAAAGCGCTGGCTGTGGTGCTGTTAGGATGATCGGATCCTGCGCAAGGGGTCCATGTAGAACCATTAAATTTCTCCCAGGTTGTATTGGCATTCCAGTTACCGGTAGTAATAGTACGGTAATCGCCTGCAATGGGGCAACCTGTTGCGCTTAGTGTAATCGTAAATGCTGAGGATGGTGTTCCGGTAGCAGCCTGGTCGGAAGACAATATGCGAAGTTTATAATTGCTGCTGGTTGCAGTGCTTGCCGGGATGGTAATATTGATGGTGCCGGTTAAGGCTGTGCTTACTAACGAACCTACAGTAACCGGCGAAGCAAAGTTGCCCGAAGCGTCACTCAACTGAACCGTAAACACGTTTCCTGCATTAAAAGTACCGGTGGCTGTATAATTTATGCTACCAGCCACAGTTCCGTTGCAAGTGGTTAAGGTGTAAGGTGCACCATTGATGGCGTCTACTGTCATAGTGTTTAACGATAGGAGGGTAAAATCGGTGCTGTTTAGTGCGGCGGCCGATGCGCCCCAGTTACTTGTATTGTTTACGGCTGTTTTGTATGCAGCAAAGCTGGTAAGCGTGTTGCGGCCTGCAGTATACTCGTTGTTATCTTGTGCAGGTGAAGCCAGTTGAATATTGCCTTCTGTTACATTCAGGCTTGCAGGAAGGCTGGTAATGGAACCACCCCAGGTTGATTTGAAGATATATCCATGAATAAAAGACGGACAGGTGGCGCTGCCTTCGTAAATAAACAGGTTATCGCCGGCCGCATTGTCAAAGCCGTTTACCACACCTGCCGTATAACTGCCATTATCCACGCTGCTGCCTTGCAATACGGTTACAGTGCCGGGTGCCAATATCGAAGCGCCGTTTGTCCAGGTAAAGGTGTTTTCGGTGCTGCTCCATGTACCACCGCTCCAGTTACGGTCGGTAATAAAGATTTGAGCGCCTGCAGGAATATTAACCCAGTTAGCAAACTCCACACCATCGGTGCCCGAACTGTTTAATCCAACTACGCTGATATCACCTACGTTAAATACCGGGTTATGCACTTCACCACTTACCGCCACATTAACGGCTGCTGCAACACCGCCACCTGTATGGCTGATGTTGCCGGATTTTGAACCGGTGGTTAGTCCCGACTTTAACCGGGTATAAACCGTTGTACTAAGTCCCGCACCGGTATAACTTAGGTTAACTGAGTTAGTGAACGTTATATTATCGGTTGATACAGCCCAACCCGTACCGGTGGCATCCACTGTAACCGTACCTGCTGCAGGTGATAGGTTTGTTCCTGTTACGGTATATGATTGACTGGCAGATGCTGCTGCTATAGTAGCACAAAACGCCGTTAAAGAGGTTGGCGCTACCGTAATGGCCGGTGGTGTATCGTTGTCGCCAATGGTGAAGTTGGCACTGCTTGGAGAACCTAAAGTAAGACCGGATGACGGATTGCTAATGGTTACAGTGGCAGTCTCCGTACCTTCATTGGCTACATCATCAAAAACCTGAATAGTAGTTGTGCCGGTTGTGTTGCCAGCGCTAATACTAATGGAACCTGTTAAAGACGGAGACCCGACAAAATCGGAAGAGGTAATACCGGTGCCGCTAATGGCATAGTCAACAGTTTGTGTAGTACCAACTGCCGACGATGCTGTGGCTGTTATTGTAACCGTTGTGGATGCGGCTTCAGTAGCACTGCTGGGGCTAACACTAACTGAAACGGTATTTGCTGTGCTTGAGGCAACCGAACCGAAAATTTTGAGGTTATCAATACGAAAAGTTCCGCCGGCCGAATTATTCCATCCGTAAATCCGGAAGGTAACCGAGTTGCCCGCCACCACTGTAAAGTCTGTAAAATCCCAAGGTTGATTGGCTGCAGTTGTTGGCACCCCCGCATCATCCAGGTAGGTGGTCGTGTAATTACCACCAAAGTTATGGGCAATACGCGAACCTTGGCAACCTGTAGCACTGCGTTGGCGGTCATAACTTACTGATGTAAGGGTAACGTCATATCCCGATGCAGCAGTTACGGTAAATTCCAGGTATTTGGTTAAATCAATGCTGGTACCGGTGGCTGTAAAAGAGGAGTTAAAAACATTTGCTGTGGCATTACAGGAAACGAAAGAACCCCGTGTAACGTCCGAAAGCGAGGCGCCGGTAATCGTCATTACGCTATTATCCTGTGTAGGGCAGGCTCCGGTACCAGTAAATGTTCTTGTAAATAGTTGAGCATTTACCGGCAAAGTGCCCACAAGCAAAATTGCCAGTAACAGATAGAACGTTGCATTTCTTTTCATTTCCATAGCATTTAGGTGGCAAACTTCAGGCTTAAAAATTAACTAATCGTTAAGCCTTGTGTTTTCAAGGTTATTAATTGAAATTATGTTGTTAAATATAAAAGCCGAAGCCCTGTGTGTCAAGCGCCGCGAAAATCGGAATTTTTTGCTTGGTTATCGTGCAATTAATGAAAAATTTGATGCACATGTTTTCCCCAATTTATAGCTGAGGAATGGCTGATACGGACTTATAAATGGTTGAGGAAACGCTGATGATTTGTATAGCTAAGGCAGTGGTTTTAGTCTCTGGTTGGTATTGTAAATAGTTGATTTATAATTTTTTGTAGTGACGGTGCTGATTTTAGAATGATGTATAGAACGGTTAAGAGCATTTTGCCTGACTTTAGAAAGAGATTAGAATGATAATATAAGGAATAAAAATAGAAACAAAAACCCTATAAATATTAATTGTAAATTAGAAAGGTATTAAAACCGGAACAGGGGCGTTAGAATTATGCATGGAGTTTGTAAAACGGCTGATTCGCTGGTTTTTGGGGATTATTTTGGTGTTGGCGGTAATCATAGCCGGCTTGGTGGTGTATATTGAATTCAATCAGCAAAAGTTACTTGATCAGCTACAGCGGCAGCTGGCATCATCTATAAATGGCACCTTGATAATCAGGCATATAAGCTTGAGTTTTTTAAGTGATTTCCCCCATTTGTCGCTTACAGCCGAAGGCGTCAGTATTCGCGATTCGCTATATAGACAGGAAGTATTTGGTGCCGGACGTGTGTATTTTAGATTGAATGTGGCCGATTTGTTGCGTTTTAAGGTAACGGGCAACGATGTGCTGATTGAACAGGGGCATTTTTATCTGAAACGTGACACCACCGGCTATTTCAATGCCAACATTTTCAGGTTAGCTGAAGAGGGCCATTCCGAAGGTTCAGGGCCAACATTTGAACTGCAGCATTTTGAGACAAGAGATTTGAAAGTGGTTTTTGATGATTACGGCCGGCAGCAGGAGATAAGCTTATTAGTGCGTTATATGCGCGGCAGCGTTACCAGGGGAGATTCGAGCTATCTGATACCGGTAACGGCTATGGTGCATACAGATAGCCTGATGTTCAGAAGAGACCGGGGCAGTTTTCTTGTGAACCGGGAGGCTGCCATCGATGCACATCTTGAGTATGACAGCCGCAACCACCGTTTTGGTATAAGGCCCTCAAGTGCAACTATCGATTCGCAAACCTATAGCATTGATGGCCTGTTTGCCGTAGCACGTGATCCCGTTTACTTCGAAATGCGCATTACGCATCCGGGTGTTGATTTTAATAAAGCCAGGCTGGCACTATCCGATACCATTAATTATTACCTGAAGAACATGGATGTAATGGACCCCGTTGCAGTGCATGTGTTTATCCGCGGCAATATCGATCCTCCGCATCCGCCTATGGTGGATGTTGGCTTCCATCTGAACAAGGCCCGCATTAACGCCTATGGTTTGGAACTGACGGATATGAAACTGGATGGCCTGTTTATGAATCATGTTGACAGCACCAGGTTCTACGAGGATAATAACTCAGCCCTGGTATTTACAGTAGATACAGCAAAGGTAAATGGTGTGCCACTACGAGGGCAACTAAGCGTTACCGATTTACAGGCTTTGCATCTTCGGCTAAGCATGCAATCGCAAGCCTTGTTGAGCGATTTTAACGTGTTTATCCCCAATAATAAATACAGGTTTACCTACGGCAACGCCAATGTGCAGGTAAACTATGCCGGTACCCTTTATTACTATCTGGATAGTTTGCGCGGCAACCACGATGATTCGTTATGGGGCAGCATTGCTATTAACAAAGGCAGGTTCGATTACTTTAAGCGAAACATTGTGCTGGACAGCCTGCAGGCAACTATTGACTTGGGTATAAACAAACTGACTTTCAAAAACTTTAGCGGACGCCTGAACGGTAATTTTATAGCGTTGAAAGGCAGTATTACCTCATTACGCAGGCTCTTTGATGCAGGCGAACAGCGCATGAACGGGGTATTTGATTTATTGGTACCGCATTTTGACCTTACCGGTTTAATAACGGAGAAAGACCTGGCCAAACCACCAGCACCACTTACTCAAAAGCAAGCGGAACAAGTTGCCGCAGCAATAGATGAATTAACCGATCGGCTAAACGTATTGATCAACCTCCGTTTAAATTCCTTTCGTTTCAGGCAATTTACGGCTTCGCAGGTTAGGGGGGCAGTTAATCTCTCTTCAACTGGGGCGTTTCTAAAGGATTTTAAGTTAAATGCCTGTAACGGCAGTATGGAAATAAATGGAGGATTAAATACCGGCAGTGACAAAGACGTATTGGAATTTACATCGCGGATTAGAAATGTAGATATACAGCAGCTTTTCAGGTCTGCCGAAAACTTTAAGCAGGACGCTATTACGGATAGCAACATGAGCGGAAGTTTGAGTGCTGATGTGCAGTTCCGGTCACCTTTAACAAAAGGTTATTTGCCGATATTGGACAGTATGGAAGGTGTGTTTAGGATCGCATACCGTAACGGAGCACTGCGCAATTTTCAACCCCTAATGGATGTTGGAAAAACTATTTTTAAGAAACGCAATTTTGCTGATATACGATTTGCTGAGTTGCACGATACGCTGCTGTTGCGCAGGGGCCGGCTTTACATTAAGCGAATGGAGATTTCCAGCACGGTTTTCCGGGTATTTGTGTTAGGTTATTATGCTTTTAAGGGTACAACCGATATGGTTATTCAGTTCCCCCTCAGCAACCTGCGCCGGCAAGATGCGGACTATAAACCCGAAAACATAGGGCTGGATGGTAAACTGGGGGCACACTTGGTAGTGCGTGTAAGAGGGGAGAACAATAAAATGAAGATTAGTCTTGACCCTCTGGCGCTTAAGAAGCTGGAGGCAGAAATACCTTAATGCCACTTATCTCATTAATCCTAAACTTCAGGGAAAAATTAGATCGTTCTAATTTTTGAAAAATGTGCTTATTTGTACCAACTCCGGCAGTCACAGCTAACCGGAGATAACGCTTACATACCATGGATTTAATTGAAATTGCCACCTGCTTAGCAATCGCGCTGCTAATCATTGGCTATCAGCTTTTTTTTAATCGCGACCCAGAAGGTTTTGGCAAATACCGCAAACGCACGTTATTGGAGCGGGCGCTTGGCCGTTAAGCCTCGTTTTCCTCTTTATTGAATTGTTAAGAAGCAGGACTTATGTTTCTTATTTAATTTCCTCTTGTCTTATTGGTTGCATGCTTCCTCCAGTCCGGCGTGTTAATGGTGTGCATAAAATCCCTGAAAAAAGGGAGGCTTTGGACTTCCATTAAACCGATACGCTTCCTACATTTGAGATAGTGTAATACGAAATACCCCTGCCTATGCGTTATGTTACTCTTTTGTTGTTACCATTTGTTTTAGTGCTGGCGGCCTGCGGCACCAGCAAAAAAGTAAGCACCCCCAACGATTGGAAAGGCAGCTATCTGCAATGGGGCTCCGGCGGCGGATTTACCGGCGTTAGCACAACTTACACCTTGCTGGAAAACGGACAAATATTCTCGCAAACTGGTGTTACCGATGGCCCTTTAATAGAGCTGACTACGCTGGATAAGAAAACAACGAAAGCCTTGTTTGCTAAAGCGGCAGCCTTAAGCTGGCCCGAAGCCGATATAAGCGACCCCGGTAATATGAGCACTACCCTGATGTATCATGGCAAGTCCAAATCCATACGGTTGGTGTGGGGCGGTGGCAAATACACCCCGTCCGAAGAGGTGAAAGCCTTTTACCAGCAACTACAATCCCAAGTATCTACCAAAAAACCATAGATTATGAATAAGCTATTACTCCTGTTATCGGCCTGTGCCCCTGTGTGGTTAAGCGCAGCCGGTGCAAACGGCTTAAGTGCAGTTAAACCCGCTAAACAACCCGGCGGGCAACCCGGTATAACGTATACCACTATTGCCCATACTGCAGCGCAAGGTCCGGGCCTTTATAAGCCCATGCCTTTTCTGCAAACGAATGCTGCACCCGTTGCTGCTAACCTGCAGGTAAAGCGCGATCCCCTTACCGGTATGCCAATTTTGATTGATAACATCAATTCGCCAGGCACGGTTACCACCGAAAACGCAGCAAGTGTTGCTATCAGCGTATTAAGCAGCCTGAATAGCTTAACCGGCATTAAAGATGCCAATAGCGAGTTTGTGGTAATGACTACCGAAGCTGACGACCTGGGCTTTCTACACGTTAAGTTGCAACAAACCTTTAAGGGTTTGCCTGTTTATGGTTCGCAGGCCTGGCTACACTTTAATCCAAATGGGACAGTATGCTTTAATGGTCGTACCCAGTTAACCCCGGGTTTGCAATCTGTATTACCGGTGCTGAACACCTCGTCTGCCAATGGCATTGTGGCTAACGATGTGCGCACTAAAACCATCTTTACCGAGTTTACCGCGCAGGACGAAGTAAGTTTTAAAATGAAGCAGTATGTAAACGAACTGGTACTACTGCCTACCAAAAACAGCTTTGGCCATTTTAATCTGGCATGGCACGTAACGGTGCGCCCTAACGTAGTATACCGTTACGAGTATTTTGTAGATGCAATAACCGGAGAAATACTGAACAGTTACGATAACACCTGCGCCGTAGGCCCTGCAACAGCTAACATGCCCGATCTGAAAGGTATCAGCCGTTCCATTGGTACCTTTAATGCAAACGGCACGTACTACCTGGTAGATGCTTCCAAGAGCATGTTCACAGGCTCAACAAGCAGCTTACCCGGAGCCGGAAAGGGCACCATCATCACCCTCGACCTACAGAATACTAATCTGCAGAATCCTTCTTACGTAGATATCACTTCGGCAGGTAATAATAGCTGGAGTGCCAAGTCGGTTTCAGCTCATTACAATGCCGAAACTTCATGGGACTACTATAAAATCAACCACAACCGCAATTCCATTGACGGTAACGGTGGCGATGTGGTATCGTTCATCAACGTAGCCGACGACAATGGCGGTGGACTGGATAACGCCTTCTGGAACGGGCAGTATATGTTCTATGGTAATGGCAATGTAGCCTTTACCCCCTTAGCTAAGGGCCTGGATGTAGGCGGCCACGAAATGACCCACGGTGTGGTGCAGGCCACTGCCAACCTGGAATACCAAAACGAAAGCGGTGCGTTGAACGAATCGTTTGCCGATGTGTTTGGTGTGTTGATAGACCCCAGCAACTGGATACTGGGCGAAGACGTAGTTAACTTAGCTTACTTTCCCAGTGGTGCGTTGCGCAACATGCAGGACCCCCACAATGGCGGCAACAGCCTGGCCGATAACGGCTGGCAGCCTGCCCACGTAAACGAAAAATATACCGGCACACAGGATAACGGCGGTGTGCACACCAATAGCGGTATCCCGAACAAGGCTTTTTACCTGTTGGCTAACAGTATTGGCCGCAATGCTGCAGGTGCCATTTACTACCGCGCCCTGGCTAACTACCTCACCAAAAGCTCGCAGTTTATCGATGCCCGCTTAGCGGTAGTAAAAGCTGCCGAAGACTTGCACGGCACCAACTCCACTGAATCGAATGCAGCAAAATCGGCGTTTGATGCTGTAGGTATTACCGATGGCAACGGCACCAACACCACACCAACCCTGCCAACCAACCCCGGTTTAGCTAAGTTGATATTGCTGAACCTTGACCCGCAGGATAACAACAGCATTTACCTAACCGATAACAGTTTCCAGAACTTTACACCTATCTCAACCACGTTATGCACCCACAAACCATCAGTAACTGATGATGGCAGCTATGCTTTGTTTGTAGGTAACGATCACAACATTTACAGCATTATGCTCAATTCGCCATATACCCAAAGTCAGTTAACTACCGATAACTATTGGGATAACGTGGCTATATCAAAAGATGGTAACCGTATTGCTGCTGTATCGCAAATGCAGGATACCTCTATTTGGGTATACGATTTTGGTTTGCAAAGCTGGGGTCGTTACTACCTGTATAATCCAACCACAGGTGCAGGTGTTAATGCGGGCGGCGTGCTGTATGCCGATGCTATTGAATGGGATTATAGCGGACAGTATGTAATGTACGATAGCTACAACCGCATTAGCGGTAATGGCGGCAGTTATCTCGATTACTGGGATATTGGCATCATCCGCACCTGGAACCCCGGCAGCAATAACTTTGGTGATGGCGAGATATTCAAGATATACAATAACCTGGATGAAGGTGTAAACCTGGGTAACCCAACCTTCAGCAAAAATTCGCCTTACATTATTGCGTTCGATTACTTTAATACCAGCACCAATGAGTATGCCGTGTTAGGTGCCAACCTGGAGACCAATACCACCGGCACCATCTGGAACAACAACGAAGTTGGTTTCCCTACCTATAGCCCAACCGATGACAAGATTGCCTTCAACAATATCAACACCAATAACCAGGCTATTTTGGCAGTAGTAGATGTGGATAATACCAAGATTAACGGGGTGGCTTCAACAGCCCTTGCGGCAGTATTGTTAGGCGGCTATGCGCAATGGTTTGGCACCGGTGATCGTGCTCTGGCGGTGGATGAAGTTGCTGATACACATGTTACCATTTACCCTAACCCAACAAACAACCAACTGCACATCGTATTGCCTGAGAACTTTGGCGGCTGCACGCTGGAGGTTTACAACCTGCTGGGCGAAAAGATGCTGAACAGAATAGTAGCTACTACCGAAGGTAAAACCATTACAATAGATGCTGCGGCATTACAAAGCGGCACCTACTTTGTACGCCTCAACAATGGCAAACAAACCATTGCCGAGCGCTTTATAAAGTGGTAAACTAATTCAATGCTTTAAGGGCGGGATGCCATCTCCATTTGGGGGTGGCATCTACTTTTGTGGGTGTTCCTTAATGGCAACGGTTAAGCGGCTAACGCAGATCAATTGCTTGCTTTCGTTGGTGATGCGGATGTCCCACACATGCGTAGTGCGGCCCATATGGATGGGGCGAACGGTGCCATATACATAACCACTTTTAGCCGAGCGGATGTGGTTGGCGTTTATCTCTAAACCTACCGCTATATACTTGCTCATGTCCACCGAAAAGGCGCTGGCAATGCTGCCCAGTGTTTCGGCCAGCACACAACTGGCACCACCATGCAGCAGGCCGTATGGCTGTTGGGTGCGCTCGTTTACGGGCATGCGGCCAATCATATAATCGTCACCGGTTTCCACTATTTCAATGCCCAGGTAGTGGCTCATATTGGCTGCGGGCTGGTTGTTAATCAAGTGGGGTTCAGGTTTCACCGTCCAGATCATAAAGCAAGGATTTGCGGGCAAAGAAATTGATTTTCTAATATTGTGCCTTATGCGCAGCATCTTAATACTGGGAGCGGGCAAGTCGTCCATTGCTTTAATTGATTATTTGGTTGAACAGGCAGCCGCCCAACAATGGGAGGTTACCGTAGCGGATATAACTTCCGAAAACGCCTTGCTAAAAACCAAAGGTCGTGCTCATACCCATGCCATAGGCTTCGATTTAAACAATGAGCAGGAGCGGAGGGCACTGATCGCAAAAGCCGATATCGTTATATCCATGCTGCCGGCCGTGTTGCATATGATAGTGGCCGAAGATTGCCTGGCGCTGAAGAAGAACCTGGTTACCCCAAGCTATATCAGCGATGCCATGAAGGCCCTGGATGCGAGAGTGCAGGAAGCCGGCCTTGTGTTCATGAACGAAATGGGCCTTGACCCCGGTATAGACCATATGAGCGCCATGCAGTTGCTGGATGAGCTTAAGGCCAAAGGGTGCACCATTACAGGCTTTAAATCGCATTGCGGCGGTTTAGTGGCACCGGAGAGTGATAATAACCCCTGGCACTACAAGTTTACCTGGAACCCCCGCAACGTAGTGCTGGCCGGTCAAGGAGCAGGTGGCATACACTATCTAAGAAATGGCGAAACCGTAAACCTGAAGTATGAAGACTTGTTTGCCTCGGCAAGTGAACTGGAAGTAGAAGGCCATGGCAAATTTGAAAGTTACCCCAACCGCGATTCGCTGAAGTATATAGGTGCCTATGGCTTAGAGGGCATCGGCACCATGTATCGCGGTACGTTGCGCGTGCCGCCCTTTTGCAAAGGCTGGCAATGCCTGGTAAAGCTTGGCTTAACCGAAGAAAAAGAACACCATACCAATGCCTTTTTAGCAGGCAAGGTAGAGATGCGCAGCTACCTGGGCATAGGGGCCGATTCGCAAGAAGCGGGCTTGCTGGATTACTTACAATTATCGGAGCGCTTGCAGGAGTTGAAGCAGGATACCTTTGTGCCCTCGGCCTGGTTGCAACGCATACTGGAAGAGAAGTGGCGCATGGTGCCCGGCGATAAGGACATGGTGGTAATGATCCACGAGATTGAATACAACGAGGAAGGGCAGGAGAAGCGCATGCAGTCATCGTTGGTATCCATCGGTAAGGATGCCGAGCATACCGCTATGGCCATTACTGTTGGTTTACCCGTAGGTATTATTACCAAAATGATTCTGAACGGAGAGGTAAAACGCAAAGGTGTGCTAATGCCCATAACCAGCGACATCTACTCCCCGGTTCTAAAGGAACTGGTACAGCACGGCATCGTGTTTAAGGAGCAAGGGAGTTAGTACTTGCTAAGGGGTATCGGGCAGGGTAAATATTTTCACTACGCGCTCGTGCATTCCGTGCAGTTTGTCTGCATCGGCTAACGAACTGCTGATGTTACAGATGCAGAAAGGCTCGCCCGAGGCAAAGCGGATAACGAACTTAATAACATGGTAATCGTGCATCATGCCGTTTAGCTCAAAACGGTTGGAGTATTCCACATAAGGTTGCTCTCCGTTAATTACAATTTGGTCTTGCTTGATAATCTCAGCTGCTACCTCTGCCGGCCATAGTTCGCGGTCGGTTTTGCCAACAATGTCGCCTACGGCGCGGCCTGCCGTTTTAGCTAAATGACTGTTTACAAAAAAGTATTCGCCCTTCAGGTTTTTAAGCGCAAAGTAACCTTCAAATCCTTGCAGAATTTCATTTACAGCAATAAGGGTATTAGCCAGGTTACTCATGTGGGAGGAGCGGTCTAAATTAAGAATTTGTCAGATTTCGGGAAATAGGGGACAATGCCGTGCAAAATTCGGTTTTAACAGTGCCCAGTATCTGTTATTATTGTTGCCAGTTAACCACTTGTAATGAAAGAACAAATTGAAGTGCTGAAGAAGAAACAGGCCCAGGCCGTATTAGGCGGAGGCCAGAAACGTATTGATGATCAGCACAAGAAGGGGAAATTAACCGCCCGCGAGCGTCTGGACTTATTGCTGGATGCCGGCAGTTTTGAAGAGATTGGTATGCTGGTAGAACACCGCGGCCGCGACTTTGGTATTGATAAGGAAATATACCCCGGCGATGGCGTAGTAACCGGTTACGGTACCATCAACGGTCGTATCGTATATGTGTTTTCGCAGGATTTTACCGTGTTTGGTGGTTCGCTTTCCGAAACACATGCCGAGAAGATATGTAAGATAATGGACCTTGCCCTTAAGAACGGGGCACCGGTAATTGGCTTAAACGACTCCGGTGGTGCGCGCATACAGGAAGGCGTTGTATCGCTGGGCGGTTATGCCGATATCTTTTACCGTAATACTATTGCTTCGGGTGTTATACCACAGATCTCGGCCATTATGGGGCCATGCGCGGGTGGTGCTGTTTACTCGCCTGCTATTACCGATTTTATCATGATGGTAGAGCATACAAGCTACATGTTTGTTACGGGTCCCAACGTGGTTAAAACCGTTACGCACGAGGATGTTACCAGCGAGGAACTGGGTGGTGCACAGGCCCATGCTACCAAAAGCGGTGTTACGCATTTTACCTATGCTAACGAGGTAGAGTGCATTAACAATATCAAGAAACTTGTAAGCTATATGCCGCAAAACTGCGATGAGCAGGCACCGGCTGTTGCCTATAATGGCGGCGATGAGGCGCGTCCGAAGCTGGCCGATATTATACCGGCTAACCCCAATCAGCCTTACGATATGCGCGACATCGTAAATGAATTGGTAGATGAAGGCAGCTTTTTTGAAGTGCATAAGGACTATGCCGAAAACATAGTAGTAGGTTTTGCACGCCTGGCCGGCCGCAGCATTGGTGTGGTGGCTAACCAGCCTGCCGTGTTAGCGGGTGTGTTAGATATTAACAGCAGCAAGAAAGGCGCCCGCTTTGTGCGCTTCTGCGATTGCTTTAATATCCCCTTGCTTACGCTGGTAGATGTACCGGGCTTTTTACCGGGTACCGACCAGGAGTGGCATGCTATTATCACCAACGGCGCTAAACTGCTGTATGCCTTCAGCGAGGCTACCGTGCCAAAGATTACCGTTATTACCCGCAAAGCATATGGCGGCGCATACGATGTAATGAACAGCAAACACATTGGTGCCGATATGAACTTTGCCTGGCCCAATGCTGAAATTGCTGTAGTAGGGGCCAAGGGCGCTGCGGAGATCATCTTCCGTAAAGAGATTGCCGGTGCACCGGACCCAGAAGCCAAGCTGAAAGAGGTAATGGACAGCTACTCCGAGAACTTTGCGCATCCTTACAAAGCCGCTGCACGCGGGTTTATTGATGAGGTGATAGAACCCTCGCAAACACGGCAAAAGTTGATACGCGCCTTTAAGATGACGGAGAACAAAGCCGTTAAACTGCCGCGCAAGAAGCATGGTAATATACCTTTATAAGATGGTAGTTAAGTGCTTTGTTTCTTTACTTCGTTTTGGGTAGCTGCTTTAAAGCAATCCTCCCACGCCTTTAAATTTCTCAATAAACAAAAGCAACTTTTGAAATACGCGTTGCTTTATCGTAAGGTATTGCGGGTTCAGCGGACTCATTTTGGGTAATATAGAATTGAGTTCAGTTCCGTTATCACTGGCAAATTCACGTTTCAACGCAGTGGCTATGTAACGTTTTGCCGCATCTACATTCAATTTTTCTTCTTCAATCAGCGCTAAGGCTTCTTCCTTTTGCTTGCCCTGCGCATAGGTAAAGAACGAATCTATAATAGTGGCCTTGTCCTTTATGGCATCAAGGTTGGTGGCATTAATAAAATCAACTACCAGGCTCTCTTTGGCCCTGTTGCCAACACTGGAACGGATAACACGGCGTATCTCCTCAATTAGTGCTGCCTTATTCTTGTTCTTCTTGTTGTGCTCAAATATTAATTCCAGAATATAATCCAGGTTTATTTCCTGCGATTTAAGGAGGTCAATTTCAAAAACCACATCATCCCAATCAATTTTCGATTCCTCAGCCTCTTTACCGGTTTTCTCACGCCTTAACCAATCGCGGATATCATTGTAAGTGGAGCGGTAATCCTGAATAATGCGTTCAGGCAATACTTCCACCATTTGCATCGCTGACAGCTCCTCATCTGTTACAAAATGCGCCTTTTTAAACGCCTCCACAGCAGCCGCATCGTTTAGGTCTACGGCCTGTAGTGCTTTAAGCTTGGTAAACTCATCGTAATTCTGCAGTATATTTTCAACACGCAGATACTCCCCAAAAAGTTTTGCAAAGTCCTTTTTGTCCTTTTCGGTTACTATGGCCTCCGGATTGGGGAACCGTTCATTCAATTCTTTTACAACGTCCATATAACCCCTGCGGGCTTCGCCTGTGGTAGTGTCCGTAAAGCCTTCTAAATATTCCTTGTAGCTCTTTTCAAGCACCACGTTTTTGGTGTTTTTATCCCCAAACAGCGTAATGGCATCAATAGTGGCCTTCTCCAGATCCCTGAAGGTTACAATATTTCCAAAGGTTTTGGTGGCATCATAAATACGGTTGGTGCGCGAATAAGCCTGCATTAAACCGTGATAGCGCAAATTCTTATCTACAAACAGCGTATTTAGTGTAGGGGCATCAAACCCGGTCAAAAACATCCCTACCACAATCACAAGGTCCACCTCTTTACTCTTTACCCGCTTGGCCAGGTCGCGATAATAGTTTTGGAATTCTTTACTATCTACCCCGTAACTGGTTTTAAACAGGGCGTTATAATCATTAATGGCCTTGGCTAAAAATTCCTTGGCGCTGCTATCCATGGCCGAAGGCTCAAAACTTTCATCCACTATCTCCCCAATCGCACTTTGCTCTTCATTGGCGGCAAACGAAAAGATCGTGGCAATCCTTATCGGCTTGTCGCTTTCTTTCTGTAAACGGTTTAATTCTTCATAATAAAGTTTAGCCGCATCCACACTGCTTACGGCAAACATGGCATTAAAGCCGGTATTGCCGCCCTTGTTTCTATGGGTTTTTATCCTGAAGTTCTGTAAAATGTATTGCGAAACCTCTTTTATACGTTCAGGATGTAGTAAAGCGGCTCTGTTTTCTGCGGCGCTTAACTTCTTTTCATCCAGTTCTGTCTCCAGGCTCTTAAACTTTGGTCTTACATCGTTGTAATCAACCTTAAATTTCAGCACCTTTTCATCCCTTATAGCATCGGTAATAACATAGGCGTGCAGCTCGCGGCCAAATACACTGGCTGTAGTTTCCGCACCCAAAGCATTTTCCGGAAAGATGGGGGTTCCGGTAAAACCAAATTGATAGTATTTCTTAAACTTCTTGCCGAGATTCTTTTGTGCTTCGCCGAATTGGGAACGGTGCGCTTCATCGAAAATAAACACCACCTGCTTCTGATAAATCTCTAAATCATTCTCGCTCTTCATCAGGTTATTCAGTTTCTGAATGGTGGTAACAATAATTTTATTGTCATCCTTTTCTATGTTTCGCTTTAAACCGGCGGTACTGTCCGAACCATTCACACTATCCGGGGAGAAGCGCTGATACTCCTTCATGGTTTGAAAGTCCAGGTCCTTCCGGTCTACCACAAAAAAAACCTTATCAATAAAATCAAGTTGGGTGGCTAAACGGGCCGCTTTAAAGCTGGTAAGGGTTTTGCCCGAACCTGTAGTATGCCAAATATACCCGCCCCCTTCCGTATCCGACCACCTTTTAGCCTGGTAACTGCTTGTTATTTTCCATAATATTCGTTCCGTGGCCGCTATCTGGTAAGGCTGGATATTTCACTCAAACTGACCACCCTTTTTTACTGCAAATTGACCACCCCAAACAGACTACATTTAGCAGGTCTTTTTCTAGGTATGGCGGTAAAAATCCTTCAGGTCATAAGCGTATTATTCGCCTTCTTTTCATGGTACTAAATCCTTTGTGCTCACCGTGGCAAAATACGGTACCTGCCTTTAATACAAAATGCTGGTCAGAGTTGTGCGTACGATTCTTGTGTACGGTGCATCTGCTAAAGTCTTCCCTATATTGTTTTATGGTGAAGAATATAGTACTTACCTGCCGATCACTTGTAAGATAAACTCTGGTCGAAGCTGATTCCAAAGTCATCTATAATGGCAAGTCCTGTTTTTCAATACGGGATTTCTTTATGGCGAGCCTATCACTTAACTGTTCATTTGAGTTGGGCAAAAAAGCCGGGTAGCATTGGTGTGAGTATCTTATAACCCAGCAGACAGCACTGGTCCGATAGCAGAAGCCAGTTGCAAGCTCCGGCCAGTGCTGCCGGTAATAAGTATGTTCTCCTTCTTAGTGATGAAGCTACCATCGGCAGCGGTGTATCTGGTTTTTGTCATACCTGGTATGTTATCTGCTCAATAGTAGACTTGTAGCGGAAGGGCGTTCCTCGTTCCCCGTTCAATAGACTTATGCCTCGTCCCATTCGCTGTCAATAAGAGGCTGTCATTTCATCGGCTGTAAACTTTTCCTCTTGGTTTTCAATACTGGTTTTAAAGGCGCTGCAACCTAAATCGCATCTTGCGCATTTTTTCTAAAACATCTGTGTTCTTTCGATTGTTTTTATGGAATAATAGGATTGACTATTGGTAAGTACTCACTGCTATACTGCTGTGCTGGGGCATTGGCTGTTTAGGTGACTCTTCTTCGCTAAAGTAATTCAGGTTCTTTTCCAATATTTGAAGGATGATGTAGTTGTAAACGCCGAAAGCATAACCCGTTTACAGGCGTTAACCAACCGTTAGATTACCAACTTTGCCAATTCAGAATACGGAACAGGATTTATGCTCCAGGATATTTTTGTTTCAATACCTTGCAGTACTCAGCTACTTGCTGGTGTAATGCCCTGGTCTATAAACTTCTTTTCTGAACAAAGCGGTGGGAGGATAAGTATTCCTGATAGTGGTGTATTTATTTTACGCTGGTCGCGGTTATGCAGGCAATACGCTCATAGTTAAAAGACTTCTACAACCCGGAAGCTGTAGTATCTTGAAACTTTCTACCGATAAACCGTAGGGAACACTGTAATAGTGCTTGTCGTTTCCAAGGCAAATGGCCTTCTTCATTACGGTAGCCACGGCCTGCTGCTTTAGCTCATACCGTAAGGCCGGTAACGGTTGCAGGCACTTTTTTATTCTTCAAACTGCTGGCGACGGCTATAGCCCCTTTAAAGTGGCTGGTTGAGTTTTTCCAGTTCAATACAATATCAGAACGAGTTCTTCCCGGCTGTAAAGGTTCTGGATTTAAGCACTCATACATCCGAGTAATGATTTTATAGCCTTCTACCAGAGATTTATCCTTGGGCCTGTAGGTTCTGGCCGGGATTACGGTAGTACCGTAATGCTCCCAAAGTCGGCAAAGGTTTCATTGATAACCGGCTCGTATTTACTGCTTTGTTAACGGACAAGATTACGGCACAATGGTGCCGATGCTCCAAGTAG
The DNA here is from genome assembly GCA_046329495.1 of Chitinophagales bacterium. Taxonomy (GTDB): domain Bacteria; phylum Bacteroidota; class Bacteroidia; order Chitinophagales; family LD1; genus Bog-950. Next base: position 138,462 of record JAXLUO010000004.1, read on the forward strand.
ATGATTCTCGTTGCTTAACAGATCTTCTCTTCTGGCTGTAAAGGGCCTGCATAGGTTAACTGGCTGCATCAGTATAGCAGCAAACAGTTCTACTCTCTTATCTCACCGCTCTTGTCAACGATAACCGGTTTATCAGCGGCATAGTCATAAACATTTATCGCCGGCCTTATGCTCCATATGCATTACCGGGTTGGAACTGCGCATATAGGGCCTGTAGTGATTGAAACGGGTTATTTGATAGCCATGGGATACTGTATCTGTATTGCTCCGCACGTTGTAAGGTATGGCTTCATCTCTTCTCTACCTCTGCAAGCAGTTTGAAATCGGCATAGCGGTTATCCGGCCTGCTCCTCACCGCGCAAACAGCGTTCAACTCATAGTCTGTCATGGCGTTGACCGCTAAAAAGTCAGTTGCTGCGGGCAAATTTCTGAGGTATTTTTTGACCGGATTGGCGAGCATAAGTCATCAGGCTATTTATTCTTGTTTGCCTTGGAAAAGTGGCTTTAAAATCTGTCTTACTTTGCTCATGCTGTCTTTTGTTGAATTAAGCTCGTTGGTTATACTTCCAACGTTGGGCATTTATGGTTGCCAAAACAACCTGTTCCAACGACCTGCTAGGGGTGGTCAGTTTGCGGTAAAGGGTGGTCAATTTGGTGTGAAAATGGGTGGTCAATTTCAAGTGAAATTATGGTCAATTTCAGTGTTTTTTCCAGCATAATGCACACTTTCATCGCCGGCTTCTATATAATTCGTAAAGTTTTCGCTGATAAACCGGTAAAAAGGTGCCTAATACAAACTGTTTAAAGTCCCAACCATCTACCGAGCCACGTAAATCGTTGGCTATTTTCCAAATTTTATTTTGTAGTTCTGTTCGCTGTGCTGCACTGGTCATTATCTCCTTATTTTTTAAGCCTCTAATTTAATTTTCATACCGTTCTTTACTCCGGTAAATATAATTTTTGACCGGTATTATATAGGCTTTCCTTGTATAACAAATGGAAAAGAAATGCTAATTGCTATTGTTAGAAGCGGCTGTGCCGTCCATGCTCACGGTGGCCTTTGAAAGTCCTTTCGGTTCAATCAGCACGTTTTGCGAATAAACTGTCCCCATTTGCCATGCCCAATTGCGTCGCAAAGGGGGACGAGATAAAACAAGAAAAGCGTAGCTATGGAATAGTCTTGTTTTTTCGGAGGGGATAGAGAGGCATGGCTGGTTTAAAATACCACCTTGACCTGCCTTTAATCATTAAAGTTCCTACTTGCTCTCGTATGCCTTGTTGTTGGCCTGCTTAATTGAAATTAAGTGCTATTGTTAGGAACGGGCAAAGGCGAGTAGCGGATTGTAATCTCCATTGTCGGCTGCCCTTAGTGCTTTTAGGTAATTGGTGCGGACCACGCCTGCATCAGACAAGTTAGCCGCGCCCCAGGTAAATGGAGGTTGCTTATAAATCTTCTCAATCAGGATATCCGCCATCAATCGGCTGTGCCGTCCATTCCCGTTAGGGAAACAGTGGATGCTTACAATGCGGTGTTTGAATCGGATGACAATTTCGTCAGGAGGGTAGGTATTATTTGCGTGCCAAAATCTTACGTCTTCCAATAGCTGCCTCAATGCAATAGCTATTTGCCATCTGTCCGTGCCGATGTTCTTGCTGGTAGTACGAAACTTGCCCGCCCATGCCCACACATCTTTACATATCGTTTATACGTTGCGAATAAACTGCTCAGTAAAAACCTCTTCCGGCTTAAAGGTACGCCCCATCTCCCACTGTATCGCCCGTTCTATATTATGCTGTCAAATTCATCAAGTTCTCCACGTGTGGCAATTGTGGTTATCAGTAGTCCATCTTTTTCGTCCTCGTCTAAGGTGTTTGGCCATTTATATAATCTAAATTTAATCCCATAACAGTTTAGGCATTTCATTTTTTATAGTTAAGGCCCTTTCCTTTATGGCAGCTTTAATTCGTTGTTTTGAATTGGCCTGATCCTCTAATTTCATGGTATGGGCCGTGCGCATAACAATGGTTGTGGCCAGTTCTAAAGCCCGCTTTTCAATATACGCATCCAGTGACTTGTCATTCGGTCATAAACCCATATACCAATTGCATATCCATGGCCTGGGCAACTTCCCGCAGCGATTTGATGGTGATGGAACCATTTTGTTCCCGTTTTCTATGTCCGATACAGCTTGCTTGGAAATATTCAACCTCTTGCCCAATTGCTGTAGAGACATACCAAGGGTGGTTCGGATGGCCTTTATCCACCCGGTAGGTGGAATGGCTACCTGTCTAACAGCAGCAAAATGAAGCATTTTGCTGTTAAGTTGTTGGATTTGAATGGATCATGGCCATATAGTCAATTATTAGTTTGACATTAATGATGTAAAAGTAAAGCAATTATTTGACTTATGCAACTTAAATGTAAAGATATAACTTGACTTAATATAGAAATAGTAAAGGGATAGTTTGACTATACTTAACAGATACTCCGCATTCAGGGCATACGTTAATGGCTCATACTTGGGGCTTTAGGTCGGCGTTGTCCCGCTCTAAAAATATTATGTTAAATAAAGGAATTAAATAAGAAACAAAACATCTTTTATTATATCTTCGCACTAACCTAAGTTCCTTGACATACCTGTGAAACACTAATTTCCGTGGGAAACGTGGCTTTTAATAGTTCTTTCGGTTCAATCAGCACGTTTTGCGAATAAATTGTCCCCATTTGCCATGCCCAATTGCGTCGCAAGGGGGACGAGAAAAAACAAGAAAAGCGTGGCTGTAGAATAGTCTTGTTTTTTCGGAGGGGGTAGAGATGCATAATGGATTTAAGACACCACCATGCCCAACCCCAGACACTTTAAAATTTTGGCAATTTGTGCACGCAAAATCAACTGCACAAATGTGCACAAATGGAAACTGTGCTAATATGTCCAATTTCCGGTGGCGCAAGTCCGCTCCCTCTCCTTCGGAGAGGGTTGGGGTGAGGATTGGAAAAGTGTAAAGAAGTGTAAAGTTTCATAACCTCATAAGGCCTGCACAGTCATCGGATGACTTTTGGGGCAGGAGTAGTCCATTGCAGCCGATAGGCCCACTTGAGGAATAAGTCATCCGATGACTTATTGCGGCTTTGTGTAAAATGCTTGATTTTTCTTCGTTTTAACACAAAAATCGCTCATATGAAAACTTCTGTAACTTGTGCACAAGCAAAAACTTGCACAAGCATGCACAAGCAGTGTGGATAACTCTGAAATTTTTGAAGCATGCTAATTATAAAGTGCGATTCAAAAAGTTTACACATCAATGTAACCTTTTGTAACCTTTTGCAATGCATCGATGTCATTTTACCTCAATAAACCGCGAAAACCATTAGAAACACCAGATTCAGTGCTCCGGAAAGTGTAAACTTTACAATTCAATGTAAACTTTTGTAAACTTTTTCAGGCTTGCAGAATCTCACCTGCCCGATCAGTTCATATTAAGCGTAATCAACCACCCCTCTTTGCGCAGCAGAGAGGGGCCGGGGGTGAGTCGACGGCAAACTAGCTAACGAGAACGCACAACCAGGGGTAGCGGTACAATAGCGAAACCTTTATTCCTAAAAACCGCGTAAATCATAAAAATCAGTGTGTTGTCACCCTGAGCCTGTCGAAGGGAGCGTTCCATTTGCATTCACTCAATCAGCATTCAAAAATCCAAAATCAAAAATGATAGGCTTGATAGGCATATGCGTACAACCAATCAATTCCTATCATTTCCAATCAAAAGCTATCAAACCTAATCAGAGCAAATAAGCTCATGCAGCGTAAATCCCGTTACAAACGCGTGACAGCGCCGCAACAATCGGTGTAATCCACTGTATTTAATCTGTGTGATCACCCAAAACTAAAGGAATTGACTGCTGCAACCAGGCTGCTGCAGCCACTAACGCCAAACACCTAACATCAAACGACAAACAACTACTGTATTTTCCCCTTAAACTCCTTCTGGTAGTCTTCGAACTTTTTGTTTTTGTAAGCGTTGCTGTGCACGTAGTTGATGATCTGCTCAAACTCCTTAGGCTCGCGGTAGCCGGGCACGGGGAAGATGACGTTCAGGTTTTCGTCCATATAAACGGCGGTAGGGTAGCTTAGCTGCCCATCAAGAATTTCGGCTGCCAGTTCGTTATAACCGCGGTAGCCCTGGGGCACAAACTTGTAGTCCTTGCCTTTAAAGTTGATGGTGCTTTGGGTTTCGGCATCAAACTTTACCGCATAGTAGTTTTCGTTTACATAACTGATGATCTCTGCATTGCTGAAGGTGCTGGCATCCATGCGCTTGCACCAGCCGCACCATTCGGTATATACATCTACAAACACTTTGCGGGGCTGTGTTTTTTGGGCTTCCTGCATTTGCTGCCAGGTCATCCACTTAATACCGCCGCTTTCGGGCACTGCCGCCTTGCGAACCGAAAATGCATAAACGCCAACCAGTGTAAACAACACCAGCGCTGAGATAACCGCCTTTTTCATTAGTTATTTTGTGTGAAGTATGAAGATAAAAAAATCCTGCCGGCGTTATGCGCGCAACAGGATTTATTAATGCCTTTAACCTTTGTTTAGGTTTGGATAATGCCCACGTTGAATTGCTTGGTAATTGGCGCATGGTTAGCGGCCTCAATACCCATGCTGATGACCTTGCGGGTATCTACCGGGTCGATGATACCATCGGTCCATAAACGCGCGGCTGCGTATTTAGGGTCCATGGTAGTTTTGTAGCGGCCTGAGATTTTATCCAGCAGGGCTTTTTCGTCCTCCGGTGTAATTTCCTTGCCCTGTGCTTTTAAGGAGCTAACCTGTATTTGCAGCAGGGTTTTAGCGGCCTGGTCGCCACCCATAACGGCTATACGCGAGGTAGGCCATGCGTAAATTAAACGAGGGCCGTAAGCCTTGCCGCACATAGCGTAGTTACCGGCACCAAACGAGTTACCGATTACAATAGTGAACTTAGGCACTACCGAGTTAGATACGGCATTTACCATTTTGGCACCGTCCTTAATAATACCGCCGTGTTCGCTGCGGCTGCCTACCATAAAGCCGGTAACATCCTGCAAAAACACCAATGGAATTTTCTTCTGGTTGCAGTTCATAATAAAGCGGGCTGCTTTATCGGCGCTATCGCTGTAGATAACACCGCCAAACTGCATTTCGCCTTTTTTGCTCTTAACCACCTTACGCTGGTTGGCCACAATGCCCACAGCCCAGCCATCAATACGCGCATAACCGCATACTAATGATTGACCGTAGCCCTCCTTGTATTCTTCAAACTCCGAGTTATCTACCAAACGATAGATCAACTCGTGCATATCGTATTGCTTGCTTAGGTCGCTTGGTATAATGCCATACAGCTCCTGCACGGGGTGCTTAGGCGCGGCAGATTCAACACGGTCGAAACCGGCTTTGTCCTGATGCCCGAATTTATCAACCAGCTTGCGGATGGTTTTAATGCATTCGGCATCGTCCTTCATTTTATAATCGGTAACGCCCGAAATTTCGCAGTGGGTGGTAGCACCACCCAGGGTTTCGTTATCAATGTTCTCGCCAATGGCACTCTTTACCAGGTAGCTACCGGCAAGAAATACCGAACCGGTGCCTTCTACAATCAGCGCTTCATCGCTAAGGATAGGCAGGTAAGCACCACCGGCCACGCAACTGCCCATAATGGCGGCAATTTGCGGTATACCCATGGAACTCATAATAGAGTTGTTGTAGAAGATGCGTCCGAAGTTCTCTTTATCGGGGAACACCTCATCCTGCAGGGGCAGGTAGGCACCGGCACTATCTACCAGGTAAATGATCGGCAGGCGGTTTTCGATAGCTATTTCCTGTGCACGCAGGTTCTTTTTAGCGGTAGAAGGGAACCAGGCACCCGCTTTAACGGTAGCATCGTTGGCTACGGCAATTACCAGGCGGCCTTTTACATAACCCAATTGCACCACCACACCGGCGCTTGGGCAGCCGCCGTGTTCTTCGTACATGCCGTAGGCGGTTAGTTCACCAACTTCAATGGTGTTTTTGCCTTTATCGAACAACATTTCCAGTCGCTCGCGGGCCGTCATTTTGCCTTTATCCTTGTGTTTTTCGATGGCTTTTTTGCCACCGCCCAACTTTACCTGGTCGGTGATCCTTTTCAGGTCACTCATAACCAGTTTCATTGCGTCTTCGTTCTTGTTGAATTCTAAATCGGTATTGGTAGTTGCCATAATTGCTTTTAACGGGCGGCTAATTTATAAGATTGGTTAAGAAAACAGCATGAAAGCTATGCCTGTGATGCGGCTAAATCTTAATTTTTTGAAAACACAGTTAGGCATTAAGCGCAGAGTTTCTATATTTGCACCGGGCGAGCCTTATACGATCAGCTCCTGCTCACTCCTCCAGGCGGGAAACCGAGCAAAGGTAAGCGGTTGTAGCGGTGCGATATGAGTAACTTGCCCATTTTTTATTTCCCTCCTTTGCATTTTACCCCTCTTTTAACAAGGTGTTGATTAAATAAGATTAGCAATCTGTAAGCTAATTTCATCTTAGCTTTGCATTCTAATTTAACCCGCAAACAATTTACAGTTCATGAAATTCTTTATTGATACAGCCAAGCTTGCCGAAATTGAGGAAGCTGCCGCATTAGGTATTCTGGATGGTGTTACCACCAACCCTTCGCTGATGGCCAAGGAAGGTATTACCGGACAGCAAAACATTATTGACCACTATGTAAAGATATGCAGTGTGGTAAACGGCCCTGTTAGCGCCGAAGTTATTTCTACCGACTTTAAAGGTATGGTAGAAGAAGGCAAAAAGCTGGCTGCCCTGCACCCCAACATTGTAGTTAAAGTGCCTATGATTAAGGAAGGCGTAAAGGCTATTAAGTATTTTACCGATAACGGTATTAAAACGAACTGCACCTTGGTGTTTTCGGCTGCACAGGCGCTGTTAGCGGCTAAGGCCGGTGCTACTATGGTATCGCCTTTCATAGGCCGTATTGATGATGGTAACTGGGATGGGGTGCAATTGATTGAGCAGATCGTGCACATCTACCGAGTGTATGGTTATAAAACAGAGGTGCTGGCCGCTTCTATCCGTTCATCGCTGCACATTGTTAAATGTGCCGAAGCAGGAGCAGATATTGCTACCTGTCCGTTATCATCTATCAACGGTTTGTTTACGCATCCGTTGACAGATATTGGTTTAGAAAAGTTTTTAGCTGATTACAAGAAAGGTAACGGATAGTTGTTCCTTTGCCTGAAGCATAAAAGAAAGTCGCCCCTTTTAGGAGGCGACTTTCTTGTTTTAAGAAGGTTGTTGTTAGAAGGAGAACTTAACCCCCGCCAGTCCGTTAATGCCAAACGATGGGTAACCATACCAGCGCTGGTATTTTTGGTGGGCAATGTTGTTCAACGTGCCGAAGAAGGTAAAGTGCTTATTGAAGATGTATTCGATTGCAAGATTAACATCGGCGGTGCCTTTAATTTTAACCTGCTTACCGCCTGCTAATAGGGCATAGGATGAAGTGATACCGTACAGATCAATAGAAGCGCGGATTTTGTTCTTCCACACATAATTGGCGCGGAATGTTAGTTTAAAGTTGGGCTCGTGCCAGGCGCGGGCTTGTTCTTTCAGTTTAAAGTAACTGTAATCGGCTAATACCGACAGTCGGAGCCATTCCTTTACGTTATAACCGGCCTCGGCATGTCCGCCGAAGATGAGAGTGTTTTTATCGTATACCACCATAAAACGGCGCATATCCAGCGTATCGCTTACAAACAGCGGTAGGTTGTTGATGTGGTTGAGGCGGAAGGCCAGGTTATAGCTTAAGTTTTGGGCTGTGCCTTTAACACCAACGCCAAAATCGCCATTCTGGGTGTTTTTAATGCCTACGTAGTTCCAGATGAAATTGTTGGTGTGGATAAGCGAGTTAAGGGAGTTTTTGTTGTAGGTGTGTATGTAATCAACATAAGCAATTATGCTTTGCTGATACAGACGTTTTTCTAAATGCGCATCCATCAAGAAGAACGGTTTAGGGCCATCGAGTGCTAAACCGAATTTGAGGTGCGCTTTCCAGTCGTCGTTATTAAAGCCATAGCCCACCTGCAGGCGGAAGATGTTACGCTGCAGTTTCAGCGAATCGTTTTTCAGTTGACTGATATCGAAGTTGAAATCGGCCAGTATGGCGTGTTGCTTTTCAATTAGCTTGCTGAAATCGGTTTGCCCTGCTATATACCATTCGTTGGCTTTGCCATAGGTTTCCTGCAGGTAATTGAAGTTGATGGTTTGCTTAAAGTCGATATCGAACTTATTGCGCTGTGCGTTGCGGAAATACACCAACGCATCGTAGTTGCGGAATACCTGGCGTATGTCCTTGCGGGCAAAAGTGGTATCCGAAAAGCTGGTATCAACACTATAAAAGTGCGTGCGGTAGTTGTGGAAGTTAAAGCCCGTGCCTACTTCAAAGGTTTTAGGGAAATAGCGGAAGTAAACAGCGGCTTCATCATCTACATAACGCTGGTTTTTATGCTGAAAGCCTATGGCGTTAAAGTGATTGTAGAACAAGCCAAACTTCATGTTTTTGGTCTTGTTATCGTTGTAGGCCATTTGCACTAAAGGCGATAACTGACTACCAAAACCTAATTTGATGAAAGAGGAATTGTAACGCTCCAGTTTATCGGCACTAATAGCTATTGGCTTTAACGGGTTGGTTTCGAAACCAAATTCCTTGTAATCCTTAGCAGGCACGCTGTATTCCAGCTTTGGTTTGGTTTCCTCTACCTCGGGTATGTTGGGCTGTATGTTTACCTTTTGGGCATCCTGTATGGTGGCTTCGTATTCCTTAACTACAATTACTTCTTCGTTGCCCACTTCGCCTTTACCATCGCCCTGTGCCATTGCGCAGCCAAGCGGTGCCAGGCACAAAAGGGTAAGCGCCACCTTTAATGTAAGGCCGCCTTTCAGTTGTGTTAGTTTGCTATTGCTGCTCATCGGTTAATAATTAAAGAATCGGTTTCCATAATAAGGGTATCGGTAGGCGCTACCATCATCAGTTTCGATTTATTAAGTTCCTCGGTGCGGATCTTTTCCAGTTTCTGACGGGCTTCTTCCAGCACAGCAGCATCGCCTTTGTAGTTGCCTACTATGCTTTCCAATGTAGCCTTAGCCTGGAAGGCATTTCCCTGCGCGTAGTAGTTATCGGCTAACAGAATAAAGGTTTTAACTACCCAGTATTCGTAGCTGGCGTATTTGTTTTTAACACGGAAGCAGGTGTCCATGCTTTGCTTGTAGTTGCCCTGTTCGTAAAGCACTTTAGCTACCATGTATTTGCTCTCCACACACTTTTCGTTTACCGGGTATTCGGCTACACGGTTAAAGGCGCCAAGGGCAAATTCTTTATCGCCTTTTGCGTAATACGATTTACCTTTTTGATAGTAAGCTTCCTGTATATCAATATCCTTGGCTGTGCCGCTGTTAATCAGTTGGTCGGCGTATTCAATCACCTCATCGTGGCTAAGCAATTTAACGGCCGAGCTAAGCATACCCACCATGGCGGTATAGCTGTTCTGCTGCGAACCACTGGCTATGTAAAGCAGTTTGTAGTAATCCAGCGCTTTTCGGTAATCCTTTACTTCAAAATAAGCAATGCCGGAGGCTTTCTGCAAGCTCTTTTCGTAATACTTGCTGTATTTGTTTTGGATGATAGCTTCCAGGTCGGCAAGTGCTGTAGCGTAGTCCTTTACTTTGGCTAAGCATTCGTAGCGCTTCCAGTGGGCCTCCATAGCAAAAATGCCGTTGGGGAACTTGCTTACATAGCTACCAAAGAGGGTGGAAGCACGACTGCAATCGTTTGCGTTGTAGGCATTTTCGGCGGCCTGATAGGTAAGGGAGTCTTCCTCGCTGCTGCTAACTACCACATTGGTATTGCCCTTGATGTAAGCAAAGTAGTCATCTGCACGACCAAGCTCGATATACAGCTCTTTAAGTGCCTGCAGCGCTTCTTTCTCTTCGCCTGAGCCTGGGAATTTCTTTACTACCAGCTTGTAATCGTCGATCGCCTGTTCCTTCTTGTTGGCGTTGTAATCAATTACCGCCGTCTTCATGTAAGCAGCGGCCAGTTTTTCGCTACCGGGGTATTTGTTGATTACGTTCTGATAGGCATTGCGGGCAGCCGTAAGGTTACCGCGTTCCAATTCTGTTTCACCGATCTCGTAATAACTCTGGTCGGCGTAATTTGAAGCAGGCTTGCTTGCAATTAACTTATTAAGCGTAGCGATTTTATCATCATCTCTACCCATTAAGCCCAGGATGATCCCTTTTTGGTACTGGGCATATTCCGCCGAACTCCAGTTGTTATCCACTATTACGCTGTAAGCATCAACAGCCTTGCTGTAATTCTTGGTTACAAAGCTGCAATCGCCCCAGCGCAGGTAAAGGTCCGACTGTAAGGCCTGTACCCCTTTTTTATCGATGGTAGTTGCGCTTTCCTTGGTAGCATTCTCAAAGTACACAGCGGCATCGCTGTATTGTTTTTGCTTAAAGTAGCTATAGCCAATGTTATACAGGCTGCGGAATTTAGAAGCTTCTCCTTTCTTCTCCACAGCAGGAGAGCACAGCTCGTTAAACTTCATATAACTGCGGCGGGAATCGGCATACTGCGCCTGATTGAAACTTATTTCTGCCTCCATATAAGTGGCCAGGGCTACTAATTCCAAATTCAGGGGCTTGCTCAAACTCTTTTCGCAAAGCTTAAAGGCTTCATCCATGTTGCCGTCGTTAAACAGTTCCACCGCGCGGAAGTAGGTAACCTTTTGGTAAGCCTCCTTAATCATCGGGCTGCTTAACTTCAGGTTTTCCATAATGCGGTAAGCCTTGTCGTAGTTTTTGGTTTGCACCAGGGCCGTGGCCAGCAATTCGCTCACATCATCGGCATAGGTGCCGTTAGTATATTTATCCAGGTAGGTTTCAAAGCTTTCGATGGCCTCGCTACTGTTGCCGGCTTCCAATGAGAGTTTACCGTAATTATAAAGGGCATTCTCGCGGATGGTTTCGTCGTATTTCATGCTGGCAGCACTCTGGAAAGCAGAGCGTGCCTTATCTTTCTGGTTGGTTTTTAAGTAGCAATCGGCCAGGGCGTAAGTAGCATTTTGCCCCATAGCTTCATCCAGCAGGTTTAGCTGCTTAAAGTTTTCAATAGCCTTGGTATAAGCGCCGGTTTTATACTGGCAGTAGGCCAGTTGATAGATATCTTCCTTTCCCACTTTGGCGTTTTTGCCAATGTAAGCTTCCAATAGAGGCAAAGCTTTGGTGTAATCGCTTTTTTGGAAATAGACCTTGCCTAACAGGTAGCGCATTTCATCTTTGTAAAGCACTTCGGGTTTATCCAGGTTCTTTTGGATGTAAGGCACTAACTTTTCGTAATCCTTTTTAAAGAAGTATATCTGCGCAATGTAATAGGGTATTACACTGGCATACATCTTAGAGTCTTCGATATCGGTAAAGCTTTTCAGTGCATCGTTATAATCCTTGTTGTAGAAACTGATGAAGGCGAAGTAATAGGTGGCAGGATAGTAGTATTTATCCTTTACGTCCTTGATAGAAGCCAATAAGGGTTTCGCTTCGGTAAACTTCTTTTTAGTAAAGTAGCTATAGGCCAGCATAAAGCGGTAATCGTATAGCTGCTGGTTGTTGAGGTCTTCAGTTTTTACCTTGCTGAGGTAGTCGATTGCCTCCTGGTATTTTTTGTTTTGGTAGTAATATTTACCCAAATACAGGTTAACCAAGCGGCGCTTATCTGTTTCGTGGTATTTTTTGTAGTAGGCGAGCAGCAGTTTTTCGGCATCCTTATCGTTCACCTCCGCAGCAGAGGCGGCGATATAGAACTCAAGGTTTTGCATCAATACCTCGTTGCCGTGATAAGTATAGGCATTGGGTTGTTTGTATATCTCTTCAAACTTTTCGCGGGCTGCCAGGTAGTTGTGTTCATCAAAAAGCTCTAAGCCTTTACGGAAAGCCTGTTCCCTATCGAGATAAACCTGCGATTGCTGGGCAGGTGCATACAGCCAGGTTGCAAAACATAGTAGTATAAAAGCGAGCGTCTTATGCATGTGGTCCGTACTGGTTATTCTAACGAAACAAAGTTACGTTTTAGTATAACCGGGGTTTAGCTGTGGGCGGCTTCGATTTCCACGAACCGGCGCGGGGGCTATGGTAATTAGGACAGTAGGAGGAATGTAATTGGTAGATTAGTGAACAGGTGGATTAGTGATTGGAAAGAAATAAAACTGTAAAGAAGCAACCTATTTGCTTTCCATTTTCTTTAACCGCCGTTCCATACTGAACAGAAACAGAAAGATAAGTACCAGAATAATACCGATTACACCTATGGCAATGTTCATTTTCATGTCGCCGGCGGTGGGAGCAGTGTCCTGAGCAAAAGTTACGAGGTTCATCAACAGGCTTAAGGCTACAAGGTTTAACTTTTTCATGCTTCTTGTTTTTGCTGCAGGTTTTGTAAACGTATACGGATAGAAAGTAACCACATACCCAACATTATCCAGCCTATTACAGCGGGGTAAAAGAACATACGTAGATGACTATCTAAATCGTATTTGTTGAACGCCGGATTGCCTGCCTGGCCGGGGTGTAGGCTATCTACCGCGCCCGAGCGGGGAACGATAAAAATAAACAGTATGAATATTACTACCGAGAACACTGAGTAAACTGCAGAGATACGAGCGCGCTTAATTTCGTCGGTAATGCTGGAACGCAGGATAAGGTAAGCCAGATAAACAGCAATGCTGATTAACGCCCCCGAAAGTTTGATATCGTAAAACACCATGTTGCGGATGGCATCGCCCCAGCTTAGGCCGATAAACCAGGTATATTTACTCCACAGCGCGCCGGTGAGGTAACCGCAAACACCGTAAAGCAATGCAATAACAACGGCATTGGATGCAAGCGTATCGTATCGCATATCGCCTTTAGCCAGGTAAAGCACGCTAAAGGCCAGCGAAAGCACAACCATAAACGTCATACCAAACCACATAGGCACATGGTAAAAGGTATTGCGGATGCTTTCTTCCAATATCTCGCGATACGGGAAAATAAAGTGACGGTTGTCACTGTGCTTAACTACAGGTTCTTCGGTTTTCGCATCAGCATAAGTCGTCGGGGTAACAGTAGCCAGTTCGGTACCTTTGGAGACGATTGCGTCCTTAACTTCAACAATACTATCGAACTTAATGGGATTGGTATCTACCGGTTCTACATACGCTTCAATAGCTACACCTTCGCGCAATACGATAGTGCCGTCGTAATCATCATTCGCTACAATATCAAAGGTTGGTTGTTTCAGCGAATCATATTGTGCAGCGCTTAACCCGAACGAAGCCTGAATGCGATTGTCGTCGAGCACTTTAATGCTTTGGGGTACGTAAAACTTACCTCCGTTGGTAAACCAAAGCTGCACTTTACCTGCATCGGCATTTGCAAAGTGAGTGCGATAACCGGTAACAGTAAAAGTATAGGTTGAGTCGGGGTAAAACTGGCCCGGGCTTACAACAGGCAAACCGGGACCCATTGGCACCAATAAACCGCCTATTACTACATACGACAAAAGCACTACACATACCCACTTCCACCAACTGCTGTAAAGCCAATTCATAGCCTGAAATTCGAGAAACGTAAGATAAAACCGACACGAAAACCGCAGGGCGATTTTTAGTCGCGCCAAATATATGGAAATAAAATAAGCGCCAATATGGGTTGCAGCACGTTGAGCGCCAATAACAAAAGCAAGTTTTTGCTTACCTCATCGGTAAAGCCGGTGGTATCCATACAGGCCGTAGAAAGCCGGGTTAAAAAGATGATTAAAGGTATAACCAAAGGGAACCCCAGCACTGCTAATAAAGTAGCGTTATTGCCTGCGCGGCTGGCGATGGCGCTCATGGTAGTAAAAAGAAACGAATAGCCGGTGCCACCCAATATTACCGTTAAGAAAAACACCCGGTAATTAACAATAGGAGAGCTGATCATGGCGGTAAAAATGGCGAACGTAAGAAACGCCAGAAGCACGGTAAAAAGGAAGTTATAGATCAACTTAGCCAGTATTAACGCTTGGGGCGGTATGGTCCAGTAATAGTAATAAAACCGGCCTTCGGGTTCGCGGAAGAAAGAGTTCGCCACTGCATTTACCGAACTGAATAGAATAATAAGCCAGAACAGGATGCTCCAGATTGGCGCTTCAATATCATGCAGACTGTTATTGTATTGCAGGGCGAAGAAGATGACCAGCACCGAACTGAAAACATACAGCAAAACACCACCTAACACATACTTATTGCGGAACTCAATAAGCAGGTCCTTTACCAATACTGCCTTAACTGAACGGAGCAAATTCACGCGTTAAATATAATGGGTTCTCAAGCAATGAAAAGCAGGTTACACAAAGCCACAAAGAACATAAGTTAGATAGAAGGTGTTACTTTTATGTAAAAGGGCATTCTAATTACAAGGCCTATCCAATACCTTTGGGTCACCTTTTATACTTTGTGCCTTAGTGTTATGTAAATCAGTCTTATGAAATATCTTTCCTTGTTCCTGGTTCTTTTTTTAGCTGCCTGCAACAGTAAAACCGATGCTACCCTGCAGAGCAAATCATCGGATGGTAAAACGGTGGTGGATATAACTGCTCACCGGACAACTGCGGCCGATGCCTGGACGGCCGACATTGTAGTGAAAAGCTATAACTGGAAACCCGGCACCCTGCATGTAACCGAAATATATGCCGATGACCTGAACAGCGAAACCGTGAAATTTGACTGGCAGGATGAACACCATTGTCTGATAACTTTTAAGCTAAGGGATAATACAGCCCGACATTTCCAATTGCTCTGCTCGCCCGAAGCGCTGCAACTGGGCGAAATATAACGGCAACACTAAGCCCCGAAGGAACCAGGTGCGTAAAGGAGCTGCTTTAAGTGTCTTCTTTTTTGTGTTTTGGAGTCAACCTTTTCAATTTCCCTTCTTGCGCTTCCGTAGTAAGCCAACCACCAGTATTACCAGCATGGCTGCGCCGAAACCAAGTTGGATATACATATTGCGCAGTTGCTTCTTTTGCTGCTCTTTTTGCTCTGCCACAAACGAATCCAGATTACGGCTCATCTGCTCCTGACTGCGGGCGAATTCAGTAGACTCAATTCGTGCCAGGTTTTCCTTTTGCATGGAGTCAAACTCTGCCTGTTGTTGCAGTAAAACCTTGTTCATCGAATCAATATTCAACCGCTCAACAGGCTTTTCCTGCGAAACGACCTTTTTAGCTTCTGTAGACAAGGTAAAGGCAAGCAGAATAACTACGATGAATGTGCGGGTTAGCATGAGCATTAGTTTTCGGGTTTAAAATAAGCATAAGCCCACCAGATTAACGGCAATTGCAGGGGCAAACGCAAATACAATACTATTGATGGCACCTGCCATTCGTTTCCATAAAGTGCCATACGGATATTAGCCGGAAAAACGGCAACCAGCAACAGAATAATGCCCGCAGCGCTTAGTTTTCGGCTGGCAGGTAAAAGCAAGCCTATGCCTAACAAAGCTTCAAACACACCGCTTACATATACCAATTGTTGAGGGTAGGGCAAAAAGTCCTGCAGCATTTTGGTATAAAATGGCTCGTTAGCAAAGTGGTTTAAGCCGGCTGCTATATACAGTAAAGCCATTAGGTACAAGCCCCAATTCTTCATAAAATGTTCTCTTTTTAGTTCGCTGCGCTACCTGATGTTCAGGTAATTATAGGGGCAAGATAGGCAGTGTAAGCCACATTTAACGCAGGGACATTATATTTGTCGTCCTAATTTTGAAGAGATGTTTGATTTAATACGCGAATTCCCGGGTCAGTTTTACAAGGCCCTTGTTATTGGTAAAGATGCAGTACTGCATACCGAACGCAAGGCGCCCGTTAAAAATATTGTGGTTGTGGGCTTAGGTGGCTCAGGCATTGGGGGTAACCTGCTTGCTGAGTTGCTACGCGATGAATTATCTATACCTGTAACCATCAACAAAGGCTACTTTTTACCTGCCTTTGTTGATGAAAGTTCGCTGTTGATTTTAGCCAGCTATTCCGGTAATACGGAAGAGGTAATTTCATGTGCCAAGGATGCAATACAACGCGGTTTAATGCCAGTATGCGTTAGTTCCGGTGGTAAATTGGAACGTTTCGCTAAGGAAAACAACTTAGATCTCATTCTTATACCGCCTAATTTTCCTCCGCGTGCTGCCCTGGGTTTCTCTACCGTACAATTGTTTATCATCCTTAACCGTTTTGGGCTTATTAGTGATGCCTACCATGCTGCCTTCCAGCGCGTGGCCGAATTTCTGGCCAAGGAACAGGAGAAGATTATTGAAGATTCAGAATTTCTGGCAGGCCGCTTATTAGAGAAAGTAGTGATTGTATACGCCGAAGATAAATACGAAAGTGTGGCTCTGCGTTTAAAGCAGCAGATCAACGAAAACTCGAAGATGTATTGCTGGTTTAATGTAATACCCGAGATGAACCACAACGAGATTGTGGGCTGGCGTAATCCGAATAAAAATCTTGCTGTACTGATATTCCGCAGCGAAGATGAATATCACCGCAACACGCAGCGCATATTGTTCAAGAAGGATGTAATTACCACGCTATCGGATAATATTTACGAGATAGAAGCCAAAGGTGCCGATAGCTGGGAGAAGCATTTTTACCTGATCCATTTCGGCGATTGGCTGAGCTATCACCTGGCCATGTTACAGGGCATAGATCCGGTTGAAGTTAACGTGATAACCCGCCTGAAAGATTTCTTAAGCACTTCCCCTAATCCGCAATAGTAATGCAGGATATTGAAGAGGAAGAAGTTCAGGGCTTAGGTCAGGAAGGCTCCGATGAGTTTTTTGAGGAAGTCAATCTATCTATCGATCCGCGCCAAACCACAGTGCGTATCGATAAGTTTTTGCATGTACACCTGGGCAATAACGTTAGTCGCACCAAGATACAAGCCGCGGCCGAGGCGGGCAATGTGCGGGTAAACGGCAAACCTGTAAAGCAGAACTATAAGATACGCCCCGGCGACCAGATACAGTTGCTAATGCCAAGGCATGCAGAGAACTTTGACCTGCTGGCGGAGGATATACCGTTGGATATTGTATACGAGGATGAGGATATTATCATCATTGATAAAGATCCTTTTATGGTGGTGCATCCCGGCTTAGGAAACCCCAAAGGCACGCTGGTAAATGCGTTGTTGGGTTACCTAAAGAAACTACCTGAAGCAAAAGAGGATTTCCGTCCGGGATTGGTACATCGTATTGATAAAGGCACCAGCGGTTTATTGATTGTGGCTAAAACTGAAATGGCCCTGGCGCATTTAGCCAAGCAATTCTTCGACCGCACAATCGACCGTAAATATATTGCATTGGTATGGGGTAATATTGCCGAAGAAGAAGGAACCATAACAGGCAATATCGGTCGCCACAGCCGCGATAGAAGGCAATTTGAGGTGTTCCCGGAAGGTGATTTTGGTAAACATGCAGTTACCCACTTTAAAGTATTGGAGCGCCTGAACTATGTTACCCTGGTAAGCTGCAAGCTTGAAACCGGCCGCACGCACCAAATACGTGTGCATATGAAACACATAGGCCACACC
This sequence comes from Chitinophagales bacterium, assembly GCA_046329495.1. Classification (GTDB taxonomy): domain Bacteria; phylum Bacteroidota; class Bacteroidia; order Chitinophagales; family LD1; genus Bog-950. Next base: position 156,154 of record JAXLUO010000004.1, read on the forward strand.
TTGTTTAACGATGAGCGCTACGGTGGCAACAGAATATTAAAAGGAACGGTTTACAGCAAATACAAGCAGTTTGTAGAAAACTGTTTTGAAATACTACCTCGCCAGGCATTGCATGCAGCTACGCTTGGTTTTATTCATCCCCGCACAGGCGAAAAGATGTTTTTTGAGGCACCCTTGCCAAAAGACTTTACAACCGTGCTTGAGAAATGGCGTAAGTATTGGACTAACCCGAATGCTTTAATAGAGGAGGAGTAGCTGCCTTATTCGGTAATTGGAACAATTTCACCGCTCAGTTCAATCTTCAACTTTGTATCCGGAAAATCCTGCTTGGTTAAATCGCGTACAACTTTGGTTACCTGTGCCGATTTATCAAGATGAACATACGTGTGCGATAGCTGATAAGTAGGGAAGATGTGTGCTTTAATAAACTCGCCTTTTCGGTTAGTAGACACCTTAAAGATCGGTGCTAAACCATTTACGCCCCTAACGTTAATACCGCCATACGTACAAAAGTTACCTGCGCTGTAAGCAATAAAACGGTTGTTGTATAACTCAACTGCGCGGCTAACATGGGGGCCTGAGCCGATAATGATATCAGCCCCTGCATCTACCAAAGCATGTGCAAAACCATATACATCGCCACGGTCTTCGCCATGGAACATTTCGTGCTTTTTAGGCACGCGCTGATAGGTGTTGCCCTCTGCTCCTCCGTGGAAAGAAACGATAACAATATCTGCTACAGAATCCAGCGCACGAATAATAGCTGCTGCGGCAGCCGTATCATTAACGCTTACACAATTGCTGTTAGGCGAAAAAGCAGCAAACCCGTAGGTAATGCTATCCTTTATAAAAACAATAGAAGGGTTGGGTAGCTGACCTGCATACAATAGACCTGCGCCATCCAGGGCTCGCATAGTTGATTGGCGGCCAAGGTCGCCAAAGTCGCCTGCGTGGTTGTTGGCAATGCTCATTACATCAAAACCCGCTTTTACCAGGTTCTTTACATAACCCTCAGGGCTACGGAATACATAACAAACCGTAGAGTCCTTACAGGTTTTTGCCGTGCCGCCTTTGTTTAACAGCACGCCTTCCAAATTACCCATGGTTACATCTGCGCTCTGTAGTATGCTATCCACCTCTTCCATCAGGTGCGCACCGCTATCTGTCGGCAACTCAGCCTCCGGATATAGGGTGCCCATCATAATATCACCCACTCCAATAACAGTAACGGTATCGCCCGGCATGGCGTAAGTAAACGTTAAACCTAAAAGCAGCAGGAGAATAACCAGGGAGGATTTCACAAGAGATAGTTTATTGAATAAAGGCTATTAACCTAATTGATCTTTCAGTTCAACCAGAAACCGGCGGATGCTTTGTAGCTGCTGAATCACTTGAAATTTCTTGCGCTCGGCTTCGTAGCGGCTACGCAGTTGCTGTCGGGCTCCATCTAAGGTATACCCTTTATCCTTCACCAAATGATGAATCAGCTTCAGGTTCTCAATATCAGCCCTGGTAAAAAAACGATCGCCTTTGGCATTTTTTTTCGGGCGTAAGATGTCAAACTCTTTCTCCCAATACCGCAGTAACGAGGTGTTAACGGACATCATTTCGGCCACCTCGCCAATACTGTAATACAGCTTCTCTATTTCTTTCTCCTTGTAAGGCATTACAGAAGCTTATGGGTTTCGATCGGTTTACAAATAATTCTGCTCAGCTAAGCATTAATCCAGCGTCTGGCCAGGGTTGTTGCTCAGTTCTATCATCTTCTCAAAGTCGGCATCCTTCAGGTCGTTGTAATAAAAATACACGGGGTTAACCGCCGCACCGCCTTTTAATACCTCGTAATGCAGGTGCGGGCCCGTTGATTTACCGGTACTACCCGAATAAGCAATAACCTCGCCACGTGTTACCTTTTGGCCGGGCGACACCTTAAAGCGCGATAGGTGCGCATAACGGGTGCGGTAGCCATAACCATGGTTCACTACAATTTCGTTGCCATATCCGTTAAAGCTATAGTTTACTGATTCTACCGTACCATCACCTGTTACGTGCACTTCAGTGCCCACAGCACAGGTAAAGTCCATCCCCTCGTGGAATTTGGTAATCTTATATACCGGGTCGATACGCCAGCCATACCCCGAGGCCATGCGCTCCAGTTTCTTGTTCGGGATAGGCTGAATAGAAGGTATAGAAGAAAGCATTTTCTGCTGATTCTTAATCATTTCCGCTACCTCATCGTAACTTTTACTTTGAATGGCCATTTGCTTCTTCAGCTTATCCACCCGGATAGCTACCTCCTTCATTATTTCCCCGTTATCGTATTTATCGAGGTAACGGTATTTGTTCACCCCGCCTGATCCGGCTTCCCAAACATCGGATGATACCGGGTCGGCTTCGAACAGTACGCGGTAGATGTTACCATCGCGGTAATGCAGCCCGTCCAGCACTTCGGTCATGCGTTGCACATCCTGGTTCATCAGGTCGTATTGGGTGCGTAGTTCGGCAATCTCCGAGCGCAGGATTTTCTCCTTTGGTGAAGGGAAGAAGTTATAATAAATGGTTGAAATGGCCAGCGAGAACACCAAAGCAGCTACCATAAATCCCACAAAGCGAAGTATACGGGTGGTCCAGCTTACTACCGCTTTTTCGTAGCTAAGCGTGTGGGTATTAAATATATAGCGGTCCTTCTTTTTGAATAATGCCATGCCCTTACGACGTGTTGTTCCTCTTACAGTTCAAAAAATGTGGCCGGTGTGTGCAAACGGCCGGTTGACGTGGATAGAAGGGACGCGAATGATTAAGCGATATTCCCTGCTTCTCTTATTTTCGTCGCTCCAAATTTAGGATAACAATATTAATAAGGAAATAAAGAGTTAAAAGCGATATGACCTCGGAGCAAATACGGAAGGCTTTTTTGGATTTTTTTGAGAGTAAAGGACATAAAATAGTGCCTTCGGCCCCCATTGTAGTTAAAAACGACCCAACGCTGATGTTCATCAACAGCGGTATGGCCCCGTTTAAAGATATCTTTCTGGGCAATCAACCCATTAAATACCCGCGCGTAGCCGATACCCAAAAGTGCCTGCGTGTAAGCGGCAAACACAACGATTTGGAAGAAGTGGGCGTGGATACCTACCACCACACCATGTTCGAAATGTTGGGCAACTGGAGCTTTGGCGATTACTTTAAAAAGGATGCCATTGCCTGGAGTTGGGAGTTGCTGACAGAGGTTTACAAACTGGAGAAAGACCGCTTGTATGTAACCGTGTTTGAAGGTGATGATAAGGAAGGCCTGGCATTTGACCAGGATAGCTGGGATTACTGGAAGGCACACATTGATGAAAACCGGATTATACGCGGTAACAAGAAGGACAACTTCTGGGAAATGGGCGATACCGGCCCCTGTGGCCCTTGTAGCGAAATACATATTGACCTACGACCAGATGAGGAACGAAAAGCAAAGGATGGCAAGTCATTGGTAAACACCGGCGACCCCCGCGTAATTGAAATTTGGAATAACGTGTTTATGGAGTTTGAACGCAAGGCCGATAAAAGCCTGGTGAAACTACCTAAGCAACACGTGGATACCGGCATGGGCTTTGAGCGCCTGTGTGTGGCCATCCAAAAGAAAACAAGCAACTACGATACCGATGTGTTTCAGCCGATGATTCAGCAGTTGGCTAAAAAAGCTAAAGTAGTATACGGGGCTACTATGCCATCTGCCGACGAAACGGTTCGAATGTTCGAACTTGTAGAGAGACCACAAATTGCTACTGATATTGCCTTACGTGTTATTGCAGATCATATTCGAGCAATTTCCTTTGCTATTTCTGATGGACAATTGCCTTCAAACACGGGAGCAGGATATGTTATTCGCCGGATTTTACGGAGAGCAGTTCGGTATGGATATTCTTTTTTAAAATTTGAATCTCCATTTATGTTTGAATTGGTTCCGACTTTGGCAACACAGTTCGAATCTGTTTTTCCAGAACTTAAATCTCAGCAAGAGTTCGTGGCAAATGTAATTAGAGAAGAGGAGCAGGCTTTTTTAAGAACTTTGATGAATGGCGTTAAGCGTTTCAATTCTTTACATGAACAAATGCCGAAGTCAAATGGAACTATACCTGGGGATGTCGCATTTGAATTATACGACACTTATGGTTTTCCTTTAGATCTTACAAAGCTGATGGCATCAGAATTTGGATGGCAAGTGGATGAAGCCGGTTTTAAGAAGGAAATGGCAGCTCAGAAAGACCGTGGTCGCAGTGCAGCCGCTACTGAACAAAGCGATTGGGTAAGCGTAAGCGATGATGTAAAGACTGACTTCATCGGTTACGATTACGATGAATCGGATGCCCGCTTAGTGAAATACCGCGCCGTTAAGCAAAAGGACAAAGAACTGTTTCAGTTAGTATTGGATAAAACACCTTTTTATGCTGAAAGCGGTGGGCAGGTAGGCGATACAGGTTACCTTGATTTTGGTGGGGAGAAGGTGGAAGTGCTGGATACCAAAAAGGAGAACGACCTGATTGTGCATTGGGTGAAGAAATTACCCTCAAAACCGGATGCAGCGGTTCGTGCACATATCAACAGCAAACAACGCAACGACACCCGTAAGAACCACTCGGCTACGCATTTATTGCAAAGCGCCCTGCGCCAGGTGTTAGGCAACCACGTGCAGCAGAAAGGCTCGTTGGTAAATGCCGATTACCTGCGGTTCGACTTTAGCCATTTTGCAAAAATGACTGACGCGGAAATTGCAAAGGTGGAGCAGATTGTAAATGCCCGCATTATGCAAAACATTGCCCTTGATGAGCGCCGTAATGTGCCCATTAAGGATGCAGAAAAGCTGGGCGCTACCATGCTGTTTGGCGAGAAGTATGGCGAGTTTGTGCGCGTAATAACCTTTGATGAAAGCTTTAGCCGCGAGTTGTGCGGCGGTACCCACGTTAAGAGCACCGGAGAGATCGGTCTGTTTAAGATTACTTCCGAGAGTTCAATTGCTTCGGGCGTGCGCCGTATTGAGGCCGTTACAGGTCCTAAGGCACTTGAGTTTATTAATGCAAAACTGAACGACCTGGATGGCATAACAGAACTGTTTAAAGGGTCTAAAAATGTGGTGCAGAGCGTTAAGAGTTTGCAGGAACAGGCGGCTCAATTACAAAAGGAGAACGAACAACTGCAGGACAAACTGTTGGCCGGCTTGGCTAAGCAATACTTGTTGGCTTTTGAAAAGCGCGGTTCGGTGAGTTTCCTGGCCGATAAAAACGTAGAAGTAACTTCTGCCGATGCTATGCGCAAGTTGGGCATACAATTGGTGAATGAAGTGAAGGACAACTTTGTAATACTGCTTTCTACCAATGCGGGCGGCAAGCAGGTAGTGCACCTGCGTGTAGCGCTTTCGTTGGGCGTTAAAGCGGGCGACTTGATAAAAGAACTATCTACCAGTATTAAAGGTGGTGGCCCTGCTGATTTTGTACAGGCCAGCGCACCGGATGTAAAGGCGGTGGAGGAGTTAATTGAGAAATTGAAAGAGCGGTTTAAGTAGTGTATCTGTAATTTTATTGCATTGAATATTCGAGAGCAAATAGGCAAACTTACCACGGAAGAACAGATTCTGTTGATACAAGATGTTTGGGATAACCTGGAACCGGAAAATAAGGTTATTTTAAGTGAAGAAAAGAAACAGTTTTTGGATTGGCAGTTAGCCGCAATCGAAGAAGGAAGTGCAAGATTTGTGACTGTTACAGAGATTAAGCTGAAGTTTAATCAGTTGAAAAGAATTAAAGACAATAATGGAAAGTAAATACGATAAATACGAAGTAATTGTAGGGTTGGAAGTACACGCGCAACTCTCTACCCATAGCAAAATGTATTGCAGCGATTCGGCCGAGTTTGGTGCCGCTCCCAATACACAGGTTAGTCCGCTTTCGTTAGGCCATCCCGGCACGTTACCTATGGTAAACGAAACAGCGGTAGAGTATGCCGTTAAAATTGGTTTGGCTACGCATAGCGATATCCGCCACGAAAACCAGTTTGCACGTAAAAACTACTTCTATGCCGACTTGCCGAAAGGTTACCAGATAACCCAGGATAAAACGCCCATCTGCACTAATGGTGTAATAGAGTTTGACCTGAATGGAGAAAAAAAGAAAGTGCGTTTAACGCGCATACACATGGAAGAGGATGCCGGTAAATCAACCCACGATATTGACCCATACTTTACCCTGGTTGACTTAAACCGTGCCGGTGTGCCGCTTATTGAAATTGTAAGTGAACCGGACATCCGCAGTGGTGATGAAGCTATGGCCTATCTGGCCGAAGTGCGTAAACTGGTGCGTTACCTGGATATCTGCGATGGTAACATGGAAGAAGGCAGCATGCGTTGCGATGCAAACATCTCGGTGCGTATTAAAGGCACTACCGAATATAACCCGCGCAGCGAGGTGAAGAACATGAACAGTATGCGTAACGTAAAGCGCGCTATTGAATACGAGTTCATCCGTCAGATTGATGCACTGGAAGCAGGAGAGAAGCTTACCCAGGAAACACGTGGTTTTGATGCAGTAAAAGGCATAACACTAACACAGCGTAGCAAGGAACATGCGCACGATTATCGCTATTTCCCTGAACCGGATTTACCACCAGTGGTGCTGACAGATGAGTATATAGCTGCAGTTAAAAAGCAGATGCCTAAGCTTTCGGCCGAGTTGAAGGAAGAATACATGAGCAAATACGGCCTGCCCGAATACGATGCACGCTTACTGAGTGATGATAAGTTTACAGCTGAGTATTACAACGCCATGATTGCCGGCACCAAAAACTACAAAGCCGCAGCCAACTGGATGCTGGGTCCGGTTAAGAGCTATATGAACGAAAACGGGTTGGAGATACAACAGTTTAAAGTTAGCGCTGATAAATTGGTAGCTTTGATCGCCTTGATTGATGAAGGCAAAACAAACTTCTCGGTAGCTTCCACTAAAATCTTCCCGGTATTGGTTGAACAGCCCGATAAAGCCCCACTGAAAATTGCAGAAGAGTTAAACCTGTTGCAAAGCAGCGATGAAGGCTTAATTAAGGGACTGGTAGAAGAGGTAATTGCTAAATATCCCGAAAAAGTGGCGGAGTATAAAGGTGGCAAGAAAGGTTTGCTGGGTATGTTCGTTGGTGAAGTAATGAAAGCCAGCAAAGGAAAGGCCGATCCTAAATTAGCCAACAAACTGATGGCAGAGTATCTGGAGAAATAAACGAATTGAATATAACGGGCCGAAAGGCTAATTTTAAATGGTGATGAAAAAAGTATTTTCTATTCTGCTGCTGGTGTTGGTGTTTACCGCATGTAACCGTGCAGGCTCTAACGATAAGTATACTATTAACGGTACGGTTAAGAACTACGGTAATAAGCGCGTAACGCTCGAAAAGCTGTCTTTACAAAACTTTACCCTTATCGATTCAGCTTCGGTAGATGACAAGGGTGCCTTTAAGATGGAAGGCGTAGGAGAGAAGGGGTTTTACCGTATTAAACTGGATGAACAGATTTTCTGGTTGTTTTTGCTTGAGCCAACAACCTACAAGGTAGATATAGACCTGATGAGTGCTGATGCGTTTAAAATCAGCGGATCTGCCGAAAACGATGAGTTTCAAACAGCCATTAAGAAAACCAATAACGCACAGCGCGAAATGAACCTGCTGCGTAATAACTACTTTGCCTACCAGCAAATGCATGTTAGTGCCGATAGCATGAACATGATTGCGAACAACCTGAATGCTGCCGGCGCTAAATTGGAAAGCATGTTGCTGGATGGTGCTAAGAATGCTAAAAGCCCTTTGGTAGCCTTGTTTTATGTAACCAACCTGCCCCTGGATAAATACCTGAAAGAAAATATGGCTGTTGCCGATCGTTTGGATAAAGAGATTCCCAATTCCAGTTATACCAAAGATTTCCGCGCAATGGTGAATCAGGTTAGCGAGCAAATGAAACAGCAGGAAATGGCACAACAGGCTGCTAATGATGTACAAGTGGGTAAACCTGCACCGGAAATTGATCTCAAAAATCCGCAGGGTAAAAACATAAAGCTTAGCTCGTTAAAGGGCAAGGTAGTGTTAATCGACTTCTGGGCATCGTGGTGCGGCCCTTGCCGTGCCGAAATGCCGAATGTGGTAGCTGCTTACAACAAATACAAGAGCAAAGGATTTACCATCTATAGCGTATCGCTTGATAAAGATGCCGACGCCTGGACCAACTCTATCTCCAAATTAGGAATGGTTTGGGAGAATCACGTAAGCGATTTAAAATGGTGGAAGTGTGAAGCTGCTGTGCGTTATGGCGTAAATGGTATTCCTGCAACCTTCCTGCTCGATAAATCAGGTACAATTGTAGCAACCAACCTTCGCGGCGCTGCACTGGAGGCTAAGTTACAGGAACTGCTTAAATAGTATGAGTTATTACATTTAAGTTAGTTTTTCAACAATGCTGAAATTGTTGACTTACAAGGCTTTGAATTCTCCTTAATAAGCCTAATATTAGCCAAAGGTTATGAACGGCACATTCATAGCCAGGTCCCTTTACACATTAAACAACCCAACTTAAATGAAACATGCATTACTTGTGTTGCTTTGTAGTTTGGCTCTATTAAGCGCACGCGCCGCCGACGATTGGAAGGTTTATTACCAAAACGCAGGCATTACCATTTCATACCGTTATGCGGACTGTAACGATGCTGCTAACGGTATACAACAACAAAAGGTTTTCCTAAAGTTTACATCGGTTGCGGCGCAGGACGTAAAGATTACGTTCGACCGTAAGCTGCAGTATGAAGGGCAGGCTATCTCCTCGGGCGATCATGCTTACGAGGTTGTGCTAAAAGCCGGAGAAACCCGCGAAGGCAACTGCGAAACCCGCGATAAAGCTTTTTACATTTTCAGCAAGCAACTGAACACCGAAGGAAGCGTGTTGAAGACGTTTATTTTATCAAGCATTAATGTTAAACCCATAAACTAAAGCAACATGAAAAAACTACTATTTTTTGCGGTTGCTTTAAGCCTACATACATCACGTATCTCGGCTCAGGGCTGTACCGTTGATGGCTCCGCAACTGTGGATACTATCGTTTGCGGCCAAAGTGTGCTGCTTTCTGCATTCGGACAGGGGCAGGGTGTAGCCGTGTTAAGCGAAAACTTTAACAACGGTGCTTTTGGTCCGGGCTGGAGTGCTACTACGCAAGCCATGTGGAACAATCCCTGCAGCCCTAATGGTGTTGATGGTACAACGCACATCTGGCTGGGTAACTCTTCGCCGGTACCCCGTGCCTTAACTACTGCTGCATTTAATTTAAGCAACTGTGCCAATGCGGGTGTAACTATCTGTTTTGATATGTTGTTTGCCGAGCAGGGAAATTCAGCCCCCTGCGAAGGACCGGACGAACCTGATGAAGGTGTGTATTTGCAGTATAGCACCGATAACGGTGCCACCTGGAATACCATTCATTACTTCGACCCCAACGGCGGAAGCGACCCCCAGTTTATCAACTGGAACAACTGGTGTTTTCAGGTACCACCTGCGGCCCTTATTAATGGCGTAAAATTCCGCTGGTTTCAGGACAATGACTCCGGCGCCGATTACGACCACTGGGGCATTGATAATGTAGTTATTTACTGCAACGACCCAAGCTATAACATTGTTTGGCAGCACGATGGTTACAACTTAGGGCCAACAGGCGGTACCGATCCTACACCTGTTACCCCAACAACCACAACTACCTATGCGGTGGTTATGACCAACGGCACGGTAACCTGCACCGATTCGGTTACCATTGTAGTGCGCAACCCTACCGTTATAGTAAATGCCGGCGCTGATACCAGTGTATGTAATGGCACCTGCGCCCAGTTACATGCTACCGCCAAAGTGCTGGTAAGCCCTGCTAAAGTTGTAACATACAGCAACAACGAGTTAACACAGATTGCAACAGGCTTTGGCCAGGTAAGCAATATCGGCATAAACGTTACCGGGCTTAACATGTCAACTGTGTTGCCTAACAGCATTACGCAGATATGTGTAAACAATATCTTTTTCTTCGGCTTTGGCGGATTTCCTCCGGCACAGGTGGATATAGGTGATTTGATACTTTCGGTTACCTGTCCAAGCGGACAAACCATTACGCTGGTGCCTGCCAACGTAACAACCGGCGGCAGCAACCCTTTAACCGGTGGTTATACCAATACTTGCTTTGTACCGGTGGGCGGTACCAATATAGCCTCAGGCACTGCACCATATTCCGGTAGCTATACACCTAACCAGCCTTTCAACAACCTGTCAGGTTGCACCGGCAACGGCGTATGGACGTTTAATGTGCAGATGAACTCCACCTTCGGTTTTGGTAGCGGTACGTTTAGCGGCTGGAATATAACCTTCGATGATCCGGAGATCAGCTACCAGGGTAACTTTGCCTGGAGCCCTACTACTAATATGACCGGTAGCAACACCTTGAACCCAACTGTGTGCCCTCCGCCAACGGCGTATACATTAACGGTTAGCGATACAGCAGGCTGTGTTAGCCAAAGCGATGTGGTGAATGTAACTACGCATAGCTGCTGCCAGTTTGGTATCGGCGCCACAGTTACGCAGCCTGCCTGTGCGCAAAACAACGGTAGCATCAGTATCAGCGTATCGCCGGCAGGTAATTACACCTACAACTGGAACGATGGTAATACCAGCGCAAGTCGCAATAACCTTGCTGCCGGTGTTTACCATGTAACGGTACACGATGTAACCAACAACTGTAGTAACGATACGGTGATTACCCTTAACTCTAACAGCACTTTAAAACTGGATAGCAGCAACGTAGTGAACCCCACCTGCGGATTAAGCAACGGCGCTATTACCCTTACGCTTAGCGGAGGTACAGCCCCTTATACCTTATCGGTTGATACCGGAGCAGGTGCTGTTAGCGTGCCCGTAAGTGGTACAACAGCCACTTTGCCTAACCTGCCGGGCGAAACCTACAACTTCGTAGTTACCGATAATGCAGGTTGTCAGGCTACCCTACAGGTGGTTCTTATTACCGGTGGAAACTGCTGTAATCTGGCTGCTACTGCAAGTTTGGTGCAACCCGGTTGCGGACAAACCACAGGTAGCGCTACCATCAATATTACCTCCGCCGGCACCGCGCCTTATACTTATTCGCTTGATGGCGGCAATTTCGGATCTGTCAATTCCTTCAGTCCGTTAAACCCCGGTAACCACAGCGTAATTGTACAGGATGCCGGTGGTTGCCGCGATACCGTTACGTTCAATATTCAAAATGGCAATGCGGGCTTAAGCGCTACCGTAACCACCGTGGCAGCCACTTGTACCGGTTTAAATAACGGACAGGCAACGGTTACACCTAATAATGGTGTGGCACCGTTCGCATACAGTTGGAATACCGGCGGCACTTCTGCAAGTATCAGCAGCTTAGCACCGGGCACGTATACGGTTACTGTTACTGACGTGCATCAATGCACGGGTTCGGCAAGTGGCACGGTTACAGAAGCAAGTCCGCTTACAGTTGATTTAGGCCCTGATGCAGGTGGTTGCGAGGGAACAACTATTACTTTAAATGCACCTGCGGGTTATACTGATTACCTGTGGAATACCGGGGCCTCTACGCAAAGCATAACAACACAAACCGGTGGCTTATACTCCATAATTGTGCATAATACTGCAGGCTGCGCTGCTTACGATACCGTATTAGTGACAGTTTATCCAAATCCGGGTGTAAGTCTTGGCGCCGATGTAACTGCTTACCAGGGCACCGAAGTGAACTTAAGTGCGGTAGTAACAGGCAATACAGGTGGCACCTATAATTGGCAACCTGATACCCTGTTAAGCTGTAACAATTGCCCGAACCCGGTGGCGCAGGCCCGCGATACCATTCAGTATACTGTTTACTATGTGGATGCCCACGGATGCCCCGCCAGCGATACCATTGTAATTAATGTGTTGCCTGTAACGCAGATTGTATGGCCTAATGCCTTTACACCGAACGGCGACGGACACAACGATTTCTTTGGCCCAGTAGGCAGCAGCATTAAAACTATTAGCCTAAAGATTATTGACCGATGGGGCGCAGTGGTGTTTGAAAACAATGGCACCAACCAACCTTGGGATGGCACCTTTAAAGGACAACCGCAACCAAGCGGCACATACTTATACGTAGGGCAGGTAACCCTTTTAAACGACGAGAAACATACGTTTAAAGGAAGCTTTACTTTGTTGCGCTAAGCACATCATACTTTAGTTAAATTATAAAGCGACCTTTTTACCAAGGTCGCTTTTTTTTTGTGCTTTAGAGTTGTTGTGCAGTATGATGATCGGCCGAGCGCACTGCTTACGTTTATTTCATAAGCGCCTTAACTAATCAGCTTTGAAAGGCTTTTAAAACTCGTTCCGTTTTAATCCAATGTTCATCCGCAAGCCTACGAGAAATGCGAAAGTAGACTGGTTATAGAGATATAAGTTGCTGGTGTTGTTAGCAGTTTTAACGCTCGACTTGTTGCGATAAAGCACCTCGGCATCTACGTAAATATTATGCCATGGCTGATAACTGGCCGTTAATTGAAAGTAGGTAATTGTGCCTTTAGCCCCCTGGCCTACTTTATTGCCGAATTGTTGGGTTACATCAGTACCACCACCACTGCTCATTAGAATGTTACCGCCAAGGTTGGTGAAATTGCCGTTAACATCCAGTGTATCATCACCAACACGGGCAGCAATCAATTTGGCATTTAACGCCAATTGCGGTATTGGCTGATAGTGCATTTGCAGAATTACCTCGTAAAAATTGGCGCCCAGTGGATGTGCTAAAGGTTGGTTGTAGTTGGTGTAGTTAATATCGCTTTCGTGGGTATAGGTAAACGGACGCACGTAGTTGAACTCAAACTGCGCATCCAGGTTAGGTGCAATGTCGATATACTTAACGCCCGCCTGTATACCCCACTTGTTAGCCCACCATCCATTGCCTTTAAAGAAGTACTTAAAGTTAAACTCGTCCAGCAATAGCTGGCCATAGATAGAAAGGTGATTGATCAGGTTCAGCTTAAAATCGGCGCCTAATAGCACGTTGTCGGGGCTGCCGATGGCATGTTCAACCGAGCGATAGAAGATGATAGGATTCAGGTATTGCAGTTCGAAGTGATTGCTGCGCTTTAAAACTACACCTTCAAAAAAGCCGAAGGTAAAACCATGCCACGGCTGTACAGTAAGATGGTGTACTGCCATGTACTTACGGGAAAGGAGCTGATCGGAGCCACGTTTGTATTGTTCGTGCAATTCAGCCAAAATAGTTTGGTAACGTATGCGCCAAAACTGCAGATCGAATTTCAGGAACAAATACGGCGAAGAATAGTCAGATAAGAATAAGGAGCGCTGACCATCGCCAATGAAAAATTTATCGCGGCCAAAACTGATGTTCAGATACTTTAGGACGTTTACATTTACATATCCCCTTGCATCAAAATAATCCTGTCCGTCTTTAAATTTGAACAGCTTCGATTCGTAGTCTTTCCAATATGCCTGTCCGGGCACATAGGGGTATTGCGGATCACGGGCTTTATTGGCTACATAGCCCAACGGACGGGTAGCATTGCCAAATACGTTAAAGTAAAAACTGAATACCTTTTTAATGTTACCCCTTACCTCTACACCGCGCGCACTGCTAAACACAAAGCGTTTATCGAACGATTCAAGCCCCACCCGTAAATCAAAAATCGGATTCAAACGAATATCGAACAGCCCTTTCTTTTTAGAACTATAGTGCAGAAAACTGGCAGGTTCTCTGTAAAAAACCTTCCCGAGCGGTTTACGGGTAACACTGCTTAAACTGTCCAGCCATTCGGCATTATCGTCGGCCAGCCATTTCAGGTTATACTGTTGTACTTTGCTAAAGCGCAGGTTACTTAACTGTAGGGTTTCAGCAAATTTGGCCACATCGCCCCGGTGATACGACTTATCGCTGGTGCGTAAACCCGGTAAAATACGCGAATACTTGATGTCCAGCCGTTCAATTTGGTAATAAGCATCGGAACCAAGCGGAACATAAGTGCCCTGCGCACTGGCCGCCAAACAAACCATAACAGCTACAATCAGGGATAAGATTCTATGCATAAGCTACCACCGGGTGAATGGCCAAACCTACCAAATTTTACCGTTGGCGCAAATAAGGTTTGCCACACCAGGGCAGTAGCGTATATTAGCACAAACAACTGTTAACCCCCTGATGAAGAAAGTTTACCTTATAGTAACCCTTGCATGGGCCTTTGTAATTGCTGCCAATGCGCAAATAACTTTAAACACGGCTGATATGCCCACTACCGGGTGGACAATGCGTTTTGCAAAAGACACGCTGCCTTTGCCTGCTATTAACTTTGGTAGCCCCGGTGCCAACCAGGTGTACGATTTCAGCAACCTGCAGGTGTTGTTTTACGATACTACCGAGTATCGCACCCCAACAAGCACACAAACTACCAATTACCCCGGCTGTAATCTCGCTATTACCAACGATGGTTCTAACTTTCTGTTGGCTAAAAACGCTGCTTCTGTGTTCGACTACCGAGGTCTGGAAGGTTATATAGGTACCACACAATCCAGCGCCCCTTTCTCGCCGGTAGAGGATATCTATCATTTTCCCACGCAGTATAATGGCAACTTTAGCGGTAGCTGGGGGTTTATATCGTATCTTCCGGGATCCGCGCTGGGTTTGCCAGTTAACGACATTAAAGTCACATTTACCGCCACCTTTACCGATACAATAGACGGTTATGGTCGTGTAAAAACGCCGGTTGGCTCATACAAAGGCCTGCGTCAGAAACGCAAGGAATATTCTCACACAGTAATAGGGTATCGATTTGTACCGGTTGGTAGTTACACTACTTATAGTGATGAATATGATACTACAGTACGCTACAATTACCTCGCTAAAGAATCTAAAGGCGCATTATTGACCTTCGATTACGATTCGTTGAATAATGTAAAGGGTGTTACGTGGAGTATGATTCCACCCAATAAGCCTATTGCGAACTTTAGTTCTAACAACCCAAGTGGCGGCCTGGTGGTGTTTACTGATTTAAGCGATAATTACCCCGATACCTGGCATTGGAGCTTTGGCGATGGAGGCACATCAACTTCACAAAACCCGAACCATACCTATGCGGCCAATGGCACTTATACCGTGTGTCTGCGGGTAACCAATGCCGGCGGCACCGATAGCATTTGCAAAACCGTTACCATCAGCAGTTTGGTGGCAGGCAATCATGCACCTGTTGCTTTTGATGATACACTTACTATAGTGGCCGGACAAAGCCAGATACTGCATGTAGCAGGTAACGACCTTGACCCCGATGGCGACAACCTGTGTATGGATACCGTATGGGGCTCTCCTTATGCTACGGAATACATCGGCGGCAGTTGCGACATGATCTGGTATGCACCAGACTCTACCTTCTACGGCAGCGATACAGCCTATTACCGTGTTTGCGATAATGGCACGCCTGTATTATGCGATACAGGTATGGTTGTGTTCACCGTGCAGCAACTAAACCATGCGCCAATTGCCAATAATGATGTAATAACCACGCTGCAACCCGCGCCGGGCTTTGTAAACGTAGGCACCAACGATAGCGACCCGGAAAGCAACAACTTCTGTGTTACATCTGTGTATGGTTCACCTTACTTTACCATTGCTGCAACTGGTAACTGCACCACACTGGCTTTTACGCCCGATAGCACCTTTACCGGCAACGACACCGCCTGGTACGTTATCTGCGATAACGGCACCCCAAGCCTTTGCGATACAGCTATAGTGGTAGCTACAGTAACACCAAATGCAGCTTTATTGCCCGTGGCTGATTTTAACGGCACTCCCGCAGGAGTATTTTCATGTCAGGCTGGTATTGGGGCAAGTGATTTAGTGACTGTTGTTAGTACTGCCTCAGGCATACAAAATTGGTTGTGGACAGTTACAACGCTGCAATCATATGATGCTTGCCCTGATTCAACCGAACTTTTTTCGACGGATTCGATCTCTTTCAGTGCTTCTACGCTGTTTCATCCCAGTATTTGTTCCTCTTACAAACTTGAGGTTTGCTTGACCGTAACGAATGCTTATGGGCAAAGCACTAAATGCGACACTATTTGTAATATAATATGGGAAGGCATCAACGAACTCCCTCTTGCAGGCGTTCAAATCTTCCCTAATCCATCGGTTAATTATGTAACCATCGATATGCACAACAACACCGAGGCCATTACCCAAAACTACAGCGCTGTTTACATTCAGAATGCCTTAGGCCAACGTGTAAGGCAGGTAAGCAACAGTGGCAAGGTAATTACCCTGCAGGTAGGCGACTTACCGCAAGGCATGTATATAGCCACCATTGCCGATAGCAAAGGTGCTCTACGAACCCTTGGCCGTTTTACCATCAATAGATAAATAAACTAAACACCCCAAAAAACAAAAGAGCCATTCCAACCGGAATGGCTCTTTTAATATATCTATCCTAATACGTCATTCCGGCGAATCCCGGAATCCACTCTGAAATACTGACTGGTAAAGGCATGTATTTAACGACAAACAACGAACACCAAACAACAAACGTTTCAATCATAACCATCAGCATGTGGTCACCCTGAGCCTGTCGAAGGGAGCGTTCCATTAAAACACCCCAGGCATATAAACAAGTCAAGGCGTAGCCGTCAACGACAAACAACTAACATCAAACGATAAACGCTCACTAACTAACGTCAAACCACAAACGACGTTCTATTCTTCCCGCTTCGCACACTCCCCTTTCATCTCCGTAATCCAACGGGTAATTAAAGCCACCGCCTCTTCATGCACCATCACACGGCCCAGTTCAGGCATTTTAATAGCGGGGTCGGTGCTGCTCATACGGTAAGGTAAAATCGATTGCTCAGGGTGGCCGGGCACTATATCGTAAATATTGTTGCCGGTAGCCTTACCTGCAGCTACGGGCACCTTACACATGCCCAAATTCTCGGTGGTTTGGTTTTGTATGTTCAAATACAAGCCCGAGGTATAGGCCGGTCCGTTAGGGTTATGGCAATGGCCGCAGTTCATTTCCAGATAGGCACGCGAGCGCTCTTCCACTGTATGATGCAGCGAGTCGGTCCAATCCACCAAACGGGGTGCCTGTTCAGGTGACGGGGCATTTTTTAGTATACCAAGTTTGCTCCAGTGTGTTAGCTGATTTTCGGTGCCATCGGCATAAGCATAGTCACGGTTCAGGTTGCGAACCTTAGGTCCAATAGGGGAGAAGGACTTATCATTACGCCAGTGGCAGCTTTTGCACTGGTTCTTGTTGGGTATTACATAGTCAATTTGCTTTTGGCTGCCATCGTAATGTATCCAGCTTACCGGTTTAATGCCGCCGGTGTTGTCCAGCACAGCATCGGTTTGTTCTTCGTTCCACTGGTAATCCAGGTTATCCCATCCACCTTCGCGGCGTATCAGCAAACGGGTTTCCATTATACGGCGCTTACCCTCGGGCTTGCGAAAGTCTTCGGGGTAGTAGAAGTTTTTGATCAGGCACGAACCAACCGGCAATTGCAATACCTGGGTAGTATCGTAGTCTATACTCTTACCTTCGGGCACATAAATAAAGCGGGCTTTATGGGCATAGTCGGTAAACAGTGGTGTAATTAAATCGTAAGGCACTACGCGGGCATTGGGCTTTAAATCCTTCACATCGCCTGCAAAAAAGTTGTACTCCGATAGTTTTTCAAACGGGTTTGCGGCAACGTTCAGGTTTACTAAGGTGCTTTGCACATGGTTGCAGCTAAGGCTATATACAGTAATAAATACCGGCAAAATAAGCACCGGTAAAAAGCGGAGAAGAGATTTCATGAAAAGGCATTACTTGTTTAAGCGAAGATGCTGTAAAAACAACTAACAGTAAAACCCTTTACATTGTTTTATAAAACCGCGTTAAACGAAGTGTGTGCCTGCGGCAGATTCTTCAGCCAGCTTTGTTTAAAAGGCACTTCCCATTCGTTCAGCAATTGCTGCTTGGTTGTTACCAGATTGTTAAACACGATGGTGTCGTCGGTTATAATGCCGGCATTCACCAGGTTTTCCAGTTCGCTGCGGTTGCAGCTTTGCACTTCATTATCCTTTTTGTAGGCAATATTCCACCGGTCGAAAAAGCTGGTATTAAACTCCTTTTCCAGCGCCTTTATAAAGTGCACAGAGGAATCAATAGAACACCCCCCCACCTTTACGGCACTTTCATCGGCCATTAGTAGTATAAAGCGATTATAAAACAGGCCCCCATCGCCTTCCACACCTATTTTGTGCGAGGTCCAGCGGCCAACAAACTCTTTTACACGTTCGCCTATAGCCTGTGCTTCGGCATCGGTAAAAGGCCGGTTGCTTTGGTACACCCACACACGGCTTTCCATATTTAAGTTATTGTTAATCATTGCTTTTGCCTTTAAGTTAAAATGACAGTAAAATGACAAATATCACTTGCACTATCGCTGTCCGTACGCTCTCTTTGCCGCAAATTTAAAGGAATAATGATTAGGACTTTACTTGCGATGTTAATGATAGGCTTTTTTGTAAAAACCAATGCACAAATCATAGCTAACGATTCAGTTTCACTAAATGCCGGCAATACCGAAATGGTATATTACAACCTTGCTACCGGCCAAAAAACAACCACCAGCAATACCGATTGGCACATAGCTGTTACCGCTCGTGCCAGCCAGTTTCCTTCTGCTCCGCTGGGCGGCACTACCATCCGTATTAACGAAGCTAACGGCGTGCATGTATACTATGTGCCTAATGCCAGCGCTGCTACCTTTAATGCGGTTGATACTACCGGCTTTGCCTCGTGGAGCCAACTGCACGATAGCGATACGGCAATGGATGAAGGTGCATTGAACAGTAACCGCAACAAAGCTAACTTCTTCGATTTTGGCTGGGGCGTTTATAATCAGTCCTCTCACAACGTGGTGGGCGACTCGGTGTATGTATTTACCCTACCCGGCGGCGGCGTAAAGAAATTACTGGTTGAATCGCTGGTATACGATACAGCTTTTATCATCACCTATACCGATATCGATAACTCCAACCCCCAAACCCTGCACATTCGCAAAGCCGATTATCCCGGCAAAAACTTTGTGTATGTAAACATGCTTACCAATCAGGTACTGGATAAGGAACCTGCCAACAACACCTGGGATATTCAATTCCTTAAATACGCCGCCCTTGATGTATTACCCGATTCTGCTTATCCTGTAGTTGGCGTATGGAGCAACAAAAGCGCTAACATCGCCCGTCGCACAGGTGTTGAATCAACCAGCAACGATAACACCGGATTAAGCTACAGCCGCCGCTTAAATACCATCGGCTGGAACTGGAAATATTACGATTTTCAGAACAATGCTTATCAGGTTGAAGACTCGCTGTCATACTTTATTCAAACCTATGGCGGGCTGGAATACAAGCTGGTATTTACCGGCTATACCGGAAGTTCAACCGGGGTAATCAGTTTCTATAAAGAAGCACTAAATGCTACAGCCATCAACGAATTACCTGCTACCGGCCTTACCTCGGTTTACCCGAACCCGGTTAGCGATTTACTGCAGGTAAACTTTAATACTGCAGCACAGCGCCAGATGGAAGTGGTAGACCTTAGCGGCCGCCTGGTTTACCAAAGCACTACCAATCAGCAAACAGCTCAAATTCCGGTGGCCGATATGCCTGCCGGTGTTTACCTGTTAGCGGTTAAGCAAAACGGTACTGCACCGGCCATCAGCAAGTTTATTGTTGCTAAATAATACCTGCTACTTTGCACATATGAAGGGCTGATAATTATCAGTGCTTTATATAGGTATTATGACAATTCCATGACAGTTGCGGCATAACCGCCTGCTGCATAACACGTAAATTTGTGGCAGATTCATGATTGCGTTTTTGTATACCTGCTTTAAAAGAGTTTTCCTCCCCCTTTTGCTGCTATTACAGGTTTTACCTGCAACGGCCGAAGTGCTGGAACCCAACAATGCCAGCGTTAAGGTGGTAAGGCAGGATAATAACCAGCCCATGCAGGACGTAATTGTGCAGGTTTTACCCCTAAACGGCGATAAACAAAAAGCAAAGATCGTAGCCGGCCTTACCGATGCCGGTGGTTACTTTTTTTACAACCATACCGAACCAGCCGTAGTGGTAATTAGCTATCTCGGTTTTACAGGTATACGCGATACCCTGCGCGTACCGGAAAGCAAGACTTATTTTATTACTCCGGTGGCCCAAAACATGAACGACATCGTTGTCACCGGTCAGTATGCAGTTAACAGCGTTAAAAAGTCGGTTTACAACGTAAAGATCATTTCGGGCGACGCCATTAAGGCCAAAGGCGCCAACAACCTGCGCGAAGCACTCCAGAACGAACTGAATATTGACCTTGGTCAGGATGCTGTATTTGGCAGCAGCCTGGGTATTAACGGTATTTCAGGCGAAGGCGTAAAAATTATGGTAGACGGCGTGCCTATTGTGGGTCGCCTGGATGGTAAACTTGATTTAAGCCAGGTAAACGTAAACAACATCGAACGTATAGAGATTGTAGAAGGCCCACTCTCGGTTATTTACGGCACCGATGCCATGGGCGGTGTAATCAACATCATTACCAAAAACTTTCAGAAGGAGAAGGTAAACCTGAACCTGAAAACCTATTACGAAAGCGTGGGTCAATACAACGTAGAGCTCAACGCCGGCTTTGCCTTTAAAAAGAGCCAGATTTACCTGAGTGGTGGCCGCAACTTCTTTACCGGCTTTTCATCGCTGGATAGCGTACCTCGTTACCAGGAATGGAAGGCCAAGGAGCAATACTTTGCTGATGCCAAATACATCTACAACGGCAACCGCTTCCGCTTCAGTTTGCTGGGTTCTTTCTTCCGCGAGAAGATGCTGGACCGCGGCACACCGCACGAAGCTTTGTTGTATGGTGCCAGCGATACCAGTTGGACTTACGTAGGAGAGGACCTGCACTACCTTACGTATCGTCCGCGCGTTTCGGCTTCGTTTATGTATCGCTTTGCCGATAATAATCAACTGGATGTGTTAGTGGCTTACAGCGGCTTTTACCGCATTACCAACAAATACGTGAAGGACCTGGTGAACCTTACCGAAAAACTGGTGCCCGGTGCCGAGGAACGCGATACTGCCCGTTACCACCAGATACTGTTCCGCCCAACCTATACCTTCCCCGTTTGGAAAAACAAACTGCAGTTCCAGTTTGGCGGCGAGGTTAGTCAGGAATACGCCATCCAGCGCCGTATCGAAAAGGGGAAACAGCAAATGGGCGACTATGCAGCTTTCGGCAGTGTTAAGGTTACCCCCGTTAACGGTTTTGATATACAGCCTGCGGTGCGCATAATTTACAACACCCGCTTTCAGGCACCGCTTATACCAAGCATCAACCTAAAATATAACCATAAGGATATGGTGGTAGCCCGTGCATCGTATAGCCGTGGCTTCCGCGCTCCTTCGTTAAAGGAACTTTATCTCGACTTCTTTGATAGCAACCACGCCCTGATGGGTAACAGCGATTTAAAGCCGGAGTTAAGCCACTGTGTAAACGTATCGCTGGACTATTCGCAGAAGATAAAAGTGGCGCATAGCATCACTGTCTCCCTTAGCGGCTTTTACAACAACATCCAAAACAAAATCGACTGGTTGAATTTAAGCTCGCCGCTGCCTCCTCCGCGTTTTCAGTATTTCAACTTAAAGAACTACATAACCTATGGCGGTCAGCTTTCGCTTACCTATAAGTGGGATAAGCTAACCCTGTTTGCATCGGGCATGTTAACCGCTTACGACCTAAGCAATTCAAAATCGCAAACCGACCGCGTGCGTACCATCAGCAACGATGTAACCGTAGGTGGCACCTATTTTATACCCAAAGCGCTTATAGGCGTTAATATCTCGTATAAATACAATGGCAAAAAGCCTTTGTTTAGCGTTAACAGCAGCATACAGGCAGGCACCCGCGATGCCTACCATATGCTGGATGTATCGCTCTCGCGCAATTTCTGGAAGGACCGCATACAGCTTACCATTGGTGGTAAAAACCTGGTAGGCGTTAAAAATGTGGCTACTACCAATGCAAGCGCCATAGGGCACAGTATTAACAGCAACGAAGTGAACATAGGTTGGGGCAGAACCTTCTTTACATCACTAACCTTGCATTTTTCAAAGTAAAATGAACAACCGGATAGCACATATAAAACAGGGAACAAGACAGGCGCTAAGCTTGCTGCTGTTGCTGTTGGCATTGGGCCTTACCGGTTGCTTTAAGGAAAAGGCCATTGCCCCTCCGGGTAACCACGGTGCAGCCCAAACAGGTATTGTGGATATGGGCCCCGGGTATGCCGATCAGTTCTTCTTTAGCTTGGCTACTAACAGCGTGGTAAGCACCAACTCGCGCATGGCCTACGACCTTATGTTTGAATGTAAACAGGGCCGTTACTACGTATGGTTAAATACCGCCAAGTTTATGAGCGTGTATAAAACTGATAAAACCGACTTTGCTCAGGTTACCTCGGCCGATACATCGAACCTTAGCTGGAAATACGAATTAGGTGCTTTTGAAGACGACTCCAACGCCATTGGTAAGTGGTGGGATTCCTTAACCCCGCTGCCGGTTTCAAACAACCGCGTTTACCTGGTGTTTCTGGGTTTAGATGCCGAGGGTAACTCGCTGGGCTGTATAAAGCTGAAGATTAACGGATTTAGCGCTGATAACTACAGTATCTCCTATGCCGCTATTGACGATGCCGTTGGCACCACGCATCAAATAGCCAAGGACGACACCCGCAACTACAGCTACTTTACCTTTAACAACGGCGGTAGCGTAGTAAATATCGAGCCCGATAAAAGCACCTGGGACCTTTGCTTTACCCGCTATACCGAAGTATTCTACGAGCCATATTACCTGCCCTACGAAGTAACAGGTGTGCTCAGCAATCCGGATAGGGTAGGAGCCTATATGGACTCCACCATTAACTTCGATAGCTTTACCATTGCCGATTTTCAACCGGCATTACTTTCGTTCAAGCGCGATGCAGTGGGCTACAAATGGAAACGCTTTACTATTGGCGGCTCAGGCTACGCCGTATTACGCGACTGGAGTTTCTTCATCAAAGCTGATGAAGAGCGCTTCTACAAACTCCACTTCGTGACCTTCGTAAAAGACGGCGAAAACGGCCACTTTGTGTTCGATTACTTTAGGTTGTAAACGGAGGATTTACAGGATCACAGTAGGTATAAGGTAACGCTCTTAGAATGGCACTAAAGAAATCAGCGTGTCTTTGCGAGCGATATTCCAATTCGTCCTCGTTTCTAGCATGGCCTTTGGCTGGGTTGACGAGGATGTAACCGGTTTGGCATTTGCAATGCCATTTTCCATAATATCCAGAAGCGCTATACTTAGGCAGGCATTCGAGTTTTAGGGGCAGTTGTATTCCAATCCAAAATATCTTGTTAAAATAGAAATAAAAAAAGAAACAAAACGTCTTTTATTATATCTTTGCATTAACTAAAGTTCATTGACATGCCTGTGTAACACTAATTTCAGCGGGAAAGACTATTATTGCTCACGGTGGCATTAAAAGTCCTTTCGGTACAATCAGCTTGTTTTGCGAATAAATTGTCCCCATTTGCCATGCCCAATTGCGTCGCCAAGGGGGACGAGAAAAAACAAGAGAAGCGGGGCTGTGGAATAGTCTTGTTTTTTCGGAGGGGGTAGGAAATGCATAACTGCTTTAAGATACCGCCTTGCCAGGTCTCAAACACATTACAATTCCATATATTTGTGCACGCAAAATCAACTGCACAAATGTGCACAAATGAAAACTCTGCTAATGTTTCCCGGTTTCCAATTAGAAGAACTAATTAGCCGTGAACAGTGAACTGTTAACCGTGAACCTTTTTATGTGTAAAGAAGTGTAAGGTTAGCTTGAGTTTATCCTGTAAATCAACCTTCATCCTGCACATCCTGGTCAAAAAGTGTATAGGAGTGTAAAGTTTCATAACCTCTTAAGGCCTGCACAGTCATCGGATGACTTTTTGGGCAGGAGTAGTCCATTGCAGCCGATAGGCCCACTTGAGGAATAAGTCATCCGATGACTTATTGCGCCTTTGTGTGAAAAGCTCTTTTTTAATCCGTTTTAACACAAAAATCGCTTATATGAAACTTTCTGTAACTTGTGCACAAGCAAAAACTTGCACAAGCATGCACAAGCAGTGTGGATAACCCTCTGTTTGCTGATCCCTAAAACAAAGCGCCACCGTCTGTGTCCCCACAGACGGTTCAGAGTACCTAAGGAACAGCAAACTCATAACTCAGCACTCCTAACTCAAAACTAATAAAGTGTAACCCAATGTCAATGTAACCTTTTGTAACCTTTTTCAGATGGAGGAAAGCTTTATCCCCCAAAAACAGCGTAAATCATAAAAATCAGTGTTTATCAGCGTTCTATTTTGTATTCGGTAAAGTGTAACCTTAACTCCAATGTAACCTTTTGTAACCTTTTTAATGACTGAATTAAGAGGGTGGGTTAGCCAGCCTAATGGTATCTATAATCTATAGCAATTCTACCTTCTGCCCTGGACATGAATTTGAGAATCTCATTTGTAAAATCCTGGTTTGCCGCCTAAAACAAAAAACGCCCCCTGTTTCAGGAGGCGTTTTTTGCTTATTAGAAGAAGTTCAATTGAATTACTGCACCGATATATTTCTGGTAGCAAAACCATTGGCAGTGCGTACCTGCAGGGTATAAATACCACGCGGCATGTTAGCCAGGTTAATGGTAGTGTTGTATAAGCCCAACACATCTATACGTTGGTTGTAAACTTCGCGGCCGGTAATGTCGCGGATGATAACTGCACCGTCAACACGGCTTCCGCTGTTCAGGATAAATTCAAACACACCGTTGTTCGGATTCGGACGAACAGTAATGGCTGAATTCAGGTCGCTGTTAAATTCATTGATTGCTGTTGTGTGGCAAGGATCGCCTGCCTGGGCAATAACATCCAGGTAGTAACCGCCAAATGGAGAAAACTGGTTCAAATTGCCATTGTAAACATAGTGAGTATCGATTGGCGATGTTACGTGGAACCACACGGTACCGCGGGCAGTTAAGTTGTAACGGCCAACAGGATCGGAAGTAGTGCCGAAGAAACGAACACAACCATTGCCACCACCAGGTAATACGTCAGGATTTTTAGACCAGTTAATGCCAATTGGCAGTCCAGATATTGAATCCATACGAACAGAATCAACAGTAACCAGCACGCTAAAACCTGCGATAGATACGGTGCCGTCAGTTTGCACTTTACCCTGAATAGTTTGATCGTAAGCAACGTTTTGAACCAAGCAAGGTAATTGATCGGCAGCCGGGCTGGCGCCGGGTGTGGTTTGGGCCTGTGGATCGATGGTGCACTGTGCAGAAGCAAAACCTGCTGTGGCCAGTAACGCCAAAAGCGAAAAATAGAACTTTTTCATTTTAAGTGATATTGGGTTTTTGTTATGAATTAATTTAATGTAATTACTCTACCGAAATGCTTTTAGAAGCCATACCTGTAGTTGTTTTAAACTGCACAGTGTAAAGGCCCGGAGCATGCTTGCCTAAGTCAACGGTTGTTTGGTATTGGCCTTGTGCCATTACATCCTGGCGGAACACCACCTGGCCTAATGCATCAACCACTAATAACTGACCATCGGTGCGGCTACCGGTATTCAGTTGAAATTGGAACACTCCGTTGCTTGGGTTAGGATATACACGCATGGCGGCATTCAGTTCAGCATTGATAATGCCTGAAGGTGCAGCAGGGCGGCATTGGTCGCCGGGGTTAATAACATCTAAGGAAGCGCTGAATGGATTTTGAGGAGCGCTTTGCACAGTTGCAAAATCAACGGTGGTATCGCCATCAAAATATGGAGGGAAAGGCATTCCGTGTAAGGTCATACGGCCATGGAAGGTAATAGGGTAATTGCCTACAGGATCGGTGGTGTTGCCAAAAAGCTCTGAACAGCCATTATCGCCACCATATAACACGCCGGAAAACGGACGGATCATGTAATTAATGCCTTGGGGGAAACCTGTTAATGAATCAATTACTACGGAGTCGATGGTCATAACAAAAGAAAAGGGTAGCGACGGAACCAGCGTTTGCAAATCAATACTGGTTGGCACCTTAATCTGTATTACCTGATCGTATGCGTTGCCTCTTTCCACACACGGCAATGAATCAGGACGAGGGTTAAAGAAATCGGTATTGGAAGAATCAATGGTGCAGGCTATGCCCTGATTTCCGGCAAAAGCAAAGGCCATTGCAAATAAAGAAGTTACAGTGAGGAGGAGTTTTTTCATTCTTGTTTTTTTGAACGCTGTGAAGATAGTAAATGAGAATCCAAATAAAAAGAATATGACAGGAATATCCTGCCATATTCTCAAAGATTAAGGTTCAATTGATTAGTCGATTTTACCAACCATCGTTTTAGGGTCCACCCATTCATCAAATTGTTCGGAGGTGAGGTAGCCTAAATCAAGGGCTGTTTGCTTTAAGGTTTTACCTTGTTTATGCGCGGTTTGAGCAATTTCTGCAGCCTTGTAATAACCTATTTTGGTATTCAGGGCTGTTACCAGCATTAGGCTGTTATCAAGGTTGGTTTTAATGTTGTCTTCCAGCGGGCGGATACCAACAGCGCACTTATCGTTAAACGAGTGGCAAACATCGCCTATTAAGCGGGCTGAATGCAGGAAGTTGTAGATCATCACCGGCTTAAAGACGTTTAATTCGAAGTGACCGGTTGCGCCACCTACGTTAATAGCTACATCGTTACCTAAAACCTGTGCTGCCACCATGGTCATGGCTTCGCACTGGGTAGGGTTAACCTTACCCGGCATAATGCTGCTACCCGGTTCGTTATCGGGTATATATATTTCACCAATACCGCAACGTGGGCCTGATGCAAGTAGGCGTATATCGTTAGCAATCTTCATTAGCGAACATGCCACAGTTTTTAAAGCGCCATGGGCTTCTACAATAGCATCGTGTGCCGCTAAGGCTTCAAACTTGTTTTCGGCAGTTACAAATGGCAGGCCGGTTAAAGCAGCAATATGCTTAGCAACATTTACATCGTAATTGGGGGGTGTGTTGATACCGGTACCTACTGCAGTGCCACCTAAAGCTAATTCTGCCAAGTGTGCCATGGTGTGCTCAATTGCCTTAATGCCGTGGTTTAATTGCGATACGTAGCCGGAAAGCTCCTGACCCAACGTGAGCGGCGTAGCATCCATCAGGTGCGTACGGCCAATTTTCACAATGTGCATGTATTCCTTGCTCTTGGCCGCCAGTGTACCGCGCAGCGCCTTAATGCCCGGAATGGTCTGCTCTACTAATATCTGGTAGGCTGCAATGTGCATAGCAGTTGGGAAAGTGTCGTTGGAGCTTTGTGACTTATTTACGTCGTCGTTCGGGTGAACCAGTTTCTTTTCGTCGAGCAGGCTTCCGCCTAATAAAACGTGTGCACGGTAAGCTACAACCTCGTTTACGTTCATGTTGCTTTGCGTGCCTGAGCCTGTTTGCCAAACCACCAGTGGAAACTGATCATTAAGTTTGCCTTCCAGAATTTCATCGCATACCTTGCCGATGATCTCGCATTTGTCGGCTGGTAGCACACCTGCTTCAAGATTTGTAAGTGCTGCAGCCTTTTTAAGGTAGGCAAAAGCACGGATAATTTCCTTTGGCATCTTGTTGATGTCCTGGGCTATCTTAAAGTTTTCGATTGAACGCTGGGTTTGAGCCCCCCAGTATACATGAGCGGGAACTTCCACAACACCCATGGTATCCTTTTCCTTTCTGAATTCCATTTGCTGGCTTTTAATAGTTGAAAATCGCCGGCGAAGTTAGTGCGAGGGGGCGGCTTTACAAGAGATGAGATTTTTTTTATCCAAAATCTTATTTAGAGCCGTTCCAAATAATACTTTCGCTTTTCAATAATTAAAGTTGCGGGCACCGGCAGCCTGATTAAAACTCGTTCCGGAACGCAAAACTGCTGGCAGGGCTTACTTAAAAAAATGAATTCTAATACCACCGACAATAGCGGTTCAAAATCCGGAATACTTAAATGGGCCAAGAAGGGAGGCATTCTTATTTTCCTTTTCTTCTTGCTGAAAGGTATCGGCTGGTTGGTTTTACTTGGCTTATTGCTCTTCGGTATTTTGGACGAAGCCACCATTGACCGCATAAAACATGCGGTGCCCTTATTCTAAATTGCCGGGTTCATATTCGGTGCTTCTTTTTGCTTTACTTTGTAGTAAATCGCCGGAATGAAAAAACTTGAACTGCGTTTTACACTGGATACCTATTCCACCAAAAAGGAATTGCCTGCTGATGAGGCTGCACTACTTGAGTCTGCCAGGGCCGCACTTAAAAAGGCCTATGCCCCGTATTCGGGTTTTAAAGTGGGTGCAGCAGCATTGCTTGAAAATGGTGAAATACTAACCGGCACCAATCAGGAAAACGCCTCTTTCCCTGCAGGCATCTGTGCCGAAGGAACGGTATTTAGCGCAGCGGCCTCCCTCTTTCCCGATGTGGCAATCCGTAAACTGGCCATTACGGTTAAGGCAAATTCACACGTAGTAGATCACCCTGTTGCCCCCTGTGGCATCTGCAGGCAACGTATACTGGAACACGAAAACAGGTTTAAAAAGCCCGTGCGTATTATTATAATGGGAGAGAAGGGTAGCGTATTTGCCATGGACTCAGTAAAGGTTATCCTGCCACTTTATTTTTCTAAAAGCGACTTATAAGAAACATGGCCTCAGAAGAACACAAAAAATTCCATGATTTTATTGCACGGAATGAAAGCGATTTTGACCGCATTAACGATTTCTTTTCCGAAAATATTGATGATGATGAACTGCTTACGCAAATATTAAAGGAAGGTGAAACTTCGGAAATTACTATTGGGCAAAAGGTAGCCGATAAAGTGGCTTCGTTCGGCGGTAGCTGGACCTTTATAATCTCCTTCGGGCTAATACTTATTGTATGGATCATTATTAACTCGGTAGTGTTAATTACCCGTCCATTTGATCCCTATCCTTTCATTCTGCTTAACCTGGTTTTAAGTTGTTTAGCGGCGCTTCAAGCCCCGGTTATTATGATGAGTCAAAACCGGCAGGAAGAAAAGGACCGCATGCGTGCCCAACACGATTACTTGATAAATTTGAAAGCCGAACTTGAAATACGGAATCTTCAAACCAATATGCGCAACCTGTTCGAAATACAGAAGAAGCAACTGGAATTAATGAACCAAATAAAGAATGATATAAATAAAAAATAAATATGTGGATGCAATCCGGAAGCAAAAGGTTGCTTTCGGATTTTATGAAACTGTTATTTAATTTTCCTTCATTTTCCTTTGTTCTTGCTTTAATGCTGTGTATTTTTAGCACATCATAATTTACTCACGCTAAACAAAGGATCCAAGCATGAAAAAACTTCAACTCCTGGCAGTTGTGGTGTTAATGGCGCTGTTTGCAACGGCCCAATCGCCTCAATTAATGAATTACCAGGGTGTAGCCCGCGATAATGCAGGCAACCCCAAAATCAATCAATCCATTTCTTTACGCATCAGCATTTTAAGCGGCTCGCCTACCGGCACTGCCGAATATGTTGAAACACAAACTACCTCTACCAATCAGTTTGGTTTATTCTCCGTGCAGGTGGGTGGCGGTACTGCGGTACAAGGCACTCTGGCCGGCGTTAACTGGGGTGGTGGTTCTAAATACATGAAGGTAGAGGCTGATTTTGCCGGCGGTAGTAACTATACTTCTATGGGTACATCTCAATTAGTGAGCGTACCTTATGCCTTATATGCTGCTAATGGCGGTGGCGGCGGTGGTAATACCGGTGCTACAGGTCCACAAGGCCCTGCAGGTGTTACAGGCGCTACTGGTCCACAAGGTGCGCAAGGCACCCAGGGTAACCCCGGTGTAACCGGACCTACGGGTCCAACCGGCCCTCAAGGTAGTGGCGGCGGAGCCACAGGCGCTACCGGCCCAACTGGTCCGATTGGCCCAACAGGTGCAACGGGTAGCGGTGGCGGAGCCACAGGTGCTACTGGTGCTACAGGCTTACAAGGTAACCCCGGCGCTACAGGCGCAACCGGTTTACAGGGTAACCCCGGTGTAACAGGTGCTACTGGCGCAACCGGAGCTCCGGGCGCTACAGGTGCCACAGGTAATACCGGCCTTCAAGGTGTAACCGGTGCTACCGGCGCAACTGGTGTAACAGGTGCCACGGGCGCTACCGGTGCTACAGGCGTTGGTGTTACCGGTCCTACAGGCCCAAGTGGTTCAGCTACTTTAAGCGGAGGCACTACCAACTTTGTAACCAAATGGACCAGCGCTACTACCGTAGGCGTTTCTCAAATATTTGATGCCGGTGCTAACATTGGTGTTGGCACTACTACACCAACCGATTTCCTGCATTTACATAAAAACTCAGCTGCTTATGTGGGTATCAATATGACCAATACTACTACCGGTACTACTGCAGCAGACGGTTGGTATATCGGTATGAACTCAGCCAGCGGCGATGGTTTAATTTATGGTGCCGAAAACCAACCATTCTACATTTATACAAATGCTTTAGAACGTTTGCGCATTGCAGCAACAGGTGAAGTTGGTATAGGCACGGCAACACCGGCAACCGCATTACATGTAGTTGGCCGTGGTTTCTTTGTAGATGCTAACTCAGGTTCTGATAGCACTGCTTCAGCCCTCCGTGCCCAATCTACAACTACTGCTCCAAGCTGGGTTTCAGTGTCATTCGATAACGACTTGGGTTATGCAGCAGGTAAAATATTTTATAACGGTGGTGTTAATCCTGGATCGTTCTTGTTTTTGGATGGATCAGGTATTAACAACGTGAACTGCACTGCCTTAGCTTTTAACGCAACCAGCGATATCACCAAGAAGCGCGACATTACCCACTTAACCAATGCCGATTTTGCTTCTTACATGGAGCAAATCCGTAAGGTGGAATCAATCACCTATCGTTACAAAGCAGGTGATGATGGCAAACTGCACTTAGGCTTCAGCGCACAATCCCTGCCAGCCGAAGTTCGTACCATTATACCTTCTACCAGCCGCACCAACAACGAACCTACAGGCGTAGCTGTTAACCTGAACGATATGACCGGCCTGTTATTAACCGGCGTTAAAGCGCTTGATAACAACCAACAACAACTGCTGGAAACCATCAGCAAACTGCAACAGCAAATTGAGCAGTTAGAAAAGAAAGTAAACGAGTTACAAAACCGTTAATCACGGTTCGCACTAACAAAGGAAAGCCGCCCCTGAAAAGGCGGCTTTTTTATTGCTATTCGCTTATCATCATACCAAAAGCAAACAACAACGAGAAGATGAAGGTGCTGATGGCAAGTTGTTTAAGAAAGGGGTCAAACTCTGCCGGGTTTTCAATGCGCTTAACGCTTACCAGGTGCTTACGGAAAAGCGGTAATGTTAGAATAAACGAAAACTGCATGGTGCTTTTAAAACGTATAGCCGCAAAAGCCAGTGCTGCCATAAAGGCCAGCCAAATTAAAACGGTATGATAGGTTTTAGCGCGCTCAGCACCCAGTTTAACCACCAGGGTGTTTTTACCTGCCTTAGCATCGCTTATACGGTCGCGCATGTTGTTTAAATTGAGTACACCCGATGCAAATGCACCAATGGTGAAACCGGGTAACAGAATAGCCCAGTCAACAGTTTTAGCCTGTAAATAATAGCTGCCGCCTACACCAACAAAACCAAAGAATAGAAGCACAAACACATCGCCCAAACCCATGTATCCATAAGCGCCTGTGCCTACCGTATATTTAATAGCCGCTCCAATGGCCGCCAAGCCTAAAAGAAAGAATCCTAATGTTGACACGTTTAGTGCATCTCCCAGCGCAAACTTTATTAATAAGCTACCGCTGATAAGCGATAGGATAACAGCCACAATAATACCTGTCTTGATTTCCTTAAAGCTAAGCATACCTGCCTGCACGGCACGTTTAGGGCCAATGCGGTCTTCATTATCAGTCCCCTTCTCGCTATCACCATAATCGTTGGCAAGGTTGCTAAGTATCTGTAGCAACAGTGTGGTAAGCAGGCAAAGGCCAAACACCAACCAGCTAAAGCTGCTGCGGTTAAGCATAAATGCTACTGAGCTACCTGTTATGATAGAAGAAAATGCTAAAGGGAGGGTGCGAAGGCGAAAGGCGTAAAGCCAGGCTTGTAGTTTATTTTTGTTCATCTGTTTCCTGACGGTAAAAATGCCCCGTCTCGTACAGATAACCAAGTATTAAATCCACAACCCGCTTAATTTTTGGTTTAGGCAGCAAAACTTCAAAGTTGTCCTTCAGCCGGTCTACCACGTGGGCCACCAGTTCTTCCTCGCGTATTAACTGTCCGGCAGAGGTGTCCCACTTTTCAATAAAGGCATTTAAAATGGTGTAGGCCTCATCTTCTGAGATATGAAAGTCAAGATACTTATACACATACTTTACGGTATGAAAGTAGTCGGGCTTGTCAAGCACCGGTGGTGTCCAGTTATCAAGGGCCTTGCTCATTCCTTTTTAAAGTTAGTGTTTGCCTGCTATTTAGGCAAGTGGGCAGCATACTGCTGCACCGTTTGGGCGTATCTTCCGATATTGATACCCGAAGGCGAATAAACGGTATAGGTCTGTATTTTTCGGTTATCTAATTTAAACTCACCAACAACCACAGGTTTACTGTCTGATAGAGTGTACGGAATGCCATTTTCACGCAAATGTTCAAAAAACAGATGGTGCGCACTCACCGGCCCCGATTTACCGCCAAGCAATACAGTTGAAATACTTTTATGAGTGCGCAATATGCCCAGCATATCCATTTTTTCAAGCACCTCCAGGTCGGTATCCTTACTGCTGGTTGCTACTTTGCGGCGCACCTTATAAATAGTGTCCGACAAGGCAATGCCTTTAGAACTTAAAAGTGCTAAACGCTCAGCGGCGGCTTCTTCGCCTTTGCGATGTTGGAACGGATGCTTATAAATCTCACTCATCATGCGCCAGAAGAAGTTGCTCCTTCCCGGATAATAGCCGTTAAATAGCCAGTTCCGCCCGTGTGTAGGAAAAGTTCCCAGTATCAGGTGTGTAGCCTTATCAGGCACAAAATTTTCGAATGGATGAACTTCAATCACCTTGTATAAATACAACTTTTGCTCCGGCCATTTTCTGCAAAAGCCATACCAGCAAAAAAAATGGTGGCCACCTTGCGGTAGCCACCAAAAACTAAGGGCACAATAAGAAAATTGTTAGCGGGCAATCAACAGGCGTTTAGTGCCTGTTTGGTTGCCGCTCTTTATTTTTACCAGGTAAACACCTGCCGAAAGGTCGGCCACCGCAATACCTGTGGTAGTACCTTGTATAGAACCGGAGGTCATCAACTGACCCAGTGGGTTCATTACTTCGTATGTGGCATTTTTATCGAAATCGCCTTTTACATACACCTGTGTATTTGCAGGGTTAGGTAACATGGCAAATTCAAGGCTGTTTACATCCGAAATACCTGTGGCGTCAGTCTTCAAAGTAGTAGTTACTGTATTTGTAATAACAGGATCGTTAAAGTCGAAGTAGATAGCCGCAGTGTTTTGTATCTCAGTTCCAGGGGTAAGATTTGGTTTCAATTTAGCATGTACCAGTATAGCTCCCTGGCTGGCGGCATAGTTCGATCCGCTATCAGGCAGGTTGATGTTGGCAAAGGATACCTGCAGGGTATTGCCAATAATTTGCCAGGTGTATTCGTGTGTGGCATTTACAACCTGAACAGTAGTTAAGTCGATATTGTTATTCAATACATCGGTAACCAATACATTTTGAGCAGGAGCAGAGCCTGTATTTTGGAAACGGATGCGGTAACTCAAATCAGTTGTATTAACCGGCACATCACCTCTTTCGCCCAAACCTTTTGGTGAAACTGCTTTATCATTCGGATCCCATGAACCAACAACCGAATCGTTGATAAACGACATGTTGTCGGCAGGGTTTATATCGCCTGCTAATGGTGCTACCCACACAGTGTCTTCAACAATACTTCCCAGTGTAAGGTTATTATCGGCAAGTAATTCAACATAGATATAATCAGCACTCGAAGGCAGCAGGTTGCTAAAGTTAAAGGTCAGCAAGCGATTGGCTACATCGTGCGAGGCAGGCGTTAAGCTGGTAGCCGTTACAGTTGTACCCGCAGGGTAACGGTAGGTTACGGTACCGTTCATTAGTATGGTGCCTGTATTATAGTAATCAAGGAAAACCCATACAGGGAAGCCCGGCGTTACCGTAGTTTGGTGAAACAGGTAAGCGCTTAAATCCTGCACAGGAATGTTGCTTACCAGTTGACAGGTGCTGCTACTGCACCCATTGCCATCGGTTGTAGTTAAGCAAACTGTCCAACTGCCTTGGCTGTTGTATGTATGTGTAGGGTTTTGCAGCGTGGAGCTTGACCCATCGCCAAAATCCCAAAACCAACTTACCGGATTGTAGGCTGAGTAATCTATAAACTGAAAGCCATTGCTGTTGCTATCGATATAAGCGTAGAAGGCCGCCTGACAACCGGGTATGTTGTTGAGGCTTGAGTCGCAGGCATACACATAATCGGTATAATTGCAGCTATCGCCATTGCTGTAGTAAATACTCATGTTAACGGTATAGTAACCGCAATTGGTAAAGGCATGCGTAATTATATCGCCTGTTCCCTGGCTGCCATCACCAAAGTTCCAGGTAACCAAAATTGGGGAGTAGGCAGAGTCCCAGGTGGAAGTAAAGGAATAAACTTGTCCGCCTGCCGGTGATTGAGCCTGTGCATAAAACGAGCAGTTGCCGGGACCGTTAATTGTGTAACAGTCATAGCCCAAACAACCGTTTGCATCTACAACACTTAAGCAGTAGGTTCCATTACTTAAGTTGCAGTTCACATCCGTATTTACACCATTACTCCACATGTAGGTAATAGGCGCAACACCACCGGTAACTGAAGCTATTAAGCCGGGTAGTGGGCCTGCGCATGGTGAGTTGGTAGAAATAGACAATCCTAATTGACATCCATTGTTGTTATTGCAGGCTGTGCCGGTACAACCGTTAGCATCAGTAACGGTTACGCAAAGATTTTGGCCGGGTGCCATTTCGCAGGCACCGCTTTGCGTGGTATTATCACTCCATATATAGGTGTAAGGTGCCGAGCCGCTGTTAACATACGCCTGGTAGTGGCGATTTGCCCCAATGCAGGCAAAGGTGCTGTCATCATACACACTAACGTTAATGGAACAGTTGCTATTGGCATAGAACAGGATCAACACTGTGTCGCAGTTCAAAAAGCCGTTTGCCCCGAAACAGCCGTAAGCCAACATTTGGTCCGACCCCGAGAAAGTAGAATCGGGGCAATATAAGTAGGTATAGCCGGCAGGTACGATGGTTCCCTGTTGAGGCTGACTTAATACAACAAAGCTATCCACTATAGCTCCGTTTGCTCCGGCAGGAAAGATAGTATCACACTGCCCCGGGGTTACCGAAACGGTATAGGTAATGGGCTGACTAAAGCCTGCTAACGCTATACAGGTGGCCATGGCTACCAGTAAGGTTTTAAT
Source organism: Chitinophagales bacterium (assembly GCA_046329495.1). GTDB lineage: Bacteria > Bacteroidota > Bacteroidia > Chitinophagales > LD1 > Bog-950. Next base: position 191,892 of record JAXLUO010000004.1, read on the forward strand.
TGGTTTCATGTCTCTTTAATTTATGGGATTTACAAATGGTTCTTTAATTTCGAATTCGCAATTTTAACTGCCGGTGCTGCTCCTTGAGCGTGTGCCGGCTCTTTTTTTAGTCTACTTCTCTGCCGCTTAACTATTTAAGGTTGAAGAATAAGTTTGTGAACTTCTTTGCCTTCGTTGCCTGTTACATACAGCATGTAAGTGCCGGCCGGAAGGCCTGCTTCGCTTAACGCTATCTTATAAGTGTTAACAGGGGGTGTTTGCATCTGCCATACTACACGACCGGTTAAATCGGTAATATCTATTTGCCGGATACCTTCGCCCGAAACCGTGAATTGGTTGTTAGTTGGGTTAGGATACACGACCATGCGGTTGTAAGTTGGATCTTTGATGCCGGTGACATTTTTGTAAACCATTAACTGTGGCTGTTCTACACACACATCGCGTACCACACCATATTCATTAACCACTTTAACCCCGGCAATACCTATCACCAGATTATACCAACCCGGGGCATGGATAATTCCATCAATATTATCATCAATAGGCAAACGGGCACGTAAGGCAGGGCCACCGCCTTCAGCATGGTTGTGGTTGTTTCTGGAAAGGGCGATCTCAACCGTAGCGGAAGCCTCCTTCTTAGTATACATTCTGTAACCTGCGGTTCCCTGCAATAGCCACGAATTGGCCATTTGTATGTCAGCGCCATCCGTATTAAAAAAACCATTATCCAATTGTAAGGTTAGCGCCATTCCATATGCATCGCTAACTATGCTGCTATCGCCCAGGTAAAGATCTACCACCAGCGTATCGCCATCCTGCAACGAATCGCCGTTCAGCGATTTTAAATACAAAGGCACTGCATATGCCGAACAGGTGCTGGTATCTACCGGTTTAACAGGGAAAATTCCTACACTATCATCATAATTCGTGGCAATTATGGATAAGTCTTGTAAGTCAACTATACCATCGCCATTACAATCGGCAGCACCGGGGTCGTTATTCAAATAGGAAGAGGGTTGCCAGGCTAATGCATTAACAGCGGTTGAATCTAAGCGGGCGGGGCCGGTTAATCCTGCCGCCAAACCTATGTTTAATAAATCGTAATGCTGAACGATACCGTTTTGGTCAGCATCGCCCGGAAAAATAAAGCTGTTGGAAGGCAATACATTGATATATACTGTAGCATTATGCGTTTCGCCGGCAACGGTAACTGAATACTGAAAGTTATCAGTACCGGTAAAAGCAGGATTGGGGCAGTAGGAGAAATAGCTTCCGTTAACCGTAACCTGACCGTTAGCCGCTGGGGCAACCACTTGTAAAACCGGAATACCAAGGCTATCGATGCCATCGTTGGCGGTGGCATTGATGTAATTCAGGCACACGCCTTCCAGCACCCTGTACAGGTCGTTTTGCGCCTGAAAGGCAGCTGCGTTTATACGCAACGCGCAGAGGGCTAATAGTACACTTACTGCCGTTCGTATCGCATATTTTCTGGTCCACTTCATACCTGCTCTTTTTATCACGATACAAATATGTAACACCCCCGTGTTAGAAATTAATACATTTTTTGCTTACTTTCGGATAATTATAAAAATAATATGAATACCCTGCAGGATATAAGCCCACGGCTGGCCGAAGTTTATACCGTACTTTCCGAAGCTGAAAAGCGTAACCTATTACGTTATCTGCAATCGCCATTTTTTATCACTGATAAAGCCCTACCCGCCTTGCATACTTACCTGCTGCAAGTTAATACCGATATGGAGGTAGACAAACTACTATTATGGAAAGAGGTATTCGGCAAACAAATCTTTAATGAAAAGCGTTTCAGGTATCTGATTTCTGATTTGCTGGAAAGTGTTAGCGATTTCATCTACCTGCAGGATATATTACAGCAAAAACCGGGTTATGTACGGACGGTAAGTGAAAACTATACGGCTAAAAATGCTGTATTAAACCGATCAGCCATCGCCGCTAAACTGCTAAAACCAACCAAAGCAGCACAATTAAACCGTAATGCGCAGTGGTTTCTTGAAAAGCACTTTGAAGATCAACTGCTGGAAGAAGAGCATACCGGCAGTTTAAAGGAATACCGCAAATACCTGAGTGAACACAGAACCGGTGAGCCATCGGGGCTTGACGCCTACTACCTAATTGAGAAAATGCGCGATATGTGTACCATCGCTAACGATAACAACGTGCTGGGCTTGCAACATACCGGCTTTAATGCCACCCAGGTTTTGGAAATGGCTTCAGGAAAATCATTTAAAGAGAATCCTTTTGTGCAAGCCTACTGGCACGTTTATCAACTACTAACCACCCGTAACAAGCAAGCCTATCTGGGTTTGAAAAAGATAATTGCCTTACAAGGTTTAGAATTGGATGCAAACACGCTTGCAGAGCTCTTTACATACGCGCGTAACTACTGCATTGCCCGCGTTAATGCGGGAGAGGAGAGTTATTACAACGAACTATTTGACTTATACGAGCAGGGATTGGATAAGAATATTTTGCTTGTGAACGGTGAGCTAAACGAGCGCAACTTTAAAAACATTGTAACCACTGCTTTGCGAACAGCGCGTTATGCCTGGGCACTCGAGTTTATTAACGAGTATAAATACAAACTCAACAAACGGGTGCGCGACAATGCAGTAAACTATAATCTCGCCAATTATCATTTTCATAAGAAGGAATACCCTCTGGTATTAAGGGCATTGCAAAAGGTGCAATTGGCCGACTTGTTTTACGGGCTCGATGGCCGGAGTATGATGCTTAAGTGTTATTACGAAACCGACGAGAAGGAGGCTTTTATGAATACATACCAAAGCTTTAGAGTGTTTGTACAACGCCGCAAAAATGTTAGTGAACAACACCGGCGCAATTACCTTAACTTTTTACGCATAGCAAAAAAGCTGATAAACCTGCGTCCGCGCAGTAACGATGCAGCTAAAATTGTGGCGGAGATTGAAAGTAGTAAAGCTATAGCTGATAAAAACTGGTTACTTGAAAAAGCAAGGGTGTTTTTGCCGGCTAATGACTAACTTTATTCAGGACTAATACACGAATAATCATGAATATTCCTGCAAATGAACAGGCTGTAATGCCTTACTTGTTATTATCAGGTGCTGAAAAATTTATAGCCTTAACGGTTGCTGTTTTTAATGCGGAGGTGCTTAATCGCATGCATACCCCTGAAGGTAATATACGCCATGCACATATTACCATCAGCGGCTGCTCGCTTATGCTGGCAGATGCTACACCCGATTACCCGCCCTGCACCACCGGGTTATTCGTATATGTGCCCGATGCCAAAGCTGTCTGGGAAAAGGCCTTGCAACTGGGTGCCACAAGCGTTATGGAGCCCGTAGCAACGCCATATGCAAGCTGTGCCGCCGGTTTTAAGGACCCATTTGGCAACACATGGTGGCCTGCCACCCCTTTAAATTGATATTTTAACCTTCCGTTAAACTTTCTTATCCATATTTGCTGATGGCCCTTTTACAGTGCGTAATAAGTACTATTTTTGAGCACAGCAATATATTCCGATGAAGAAATTACTCCTCCTGCCGTTTTTTGCTTTACTAACGTTCCTCGGCAATGCCCAGGTAGGTATTAACATACTTATACCCGATAGCAGCGCCGTGTTACAACTGGAAAGTAATAACCGCGGTTTAGGCTTGCCCCGCCTTAATACACCGCAACGCGATGCAATCACAAATCCATTGAAAGGCTTAACTATTTTCAATACCACCGATAGCCTTATTGAGTATTGGAATGGAGAGTGTTGGTTAAAAACCTACGAGAAGAATTGCTACGAGTGTGAATTTACCCTTAGCATTGATGACCCTACTGATACGCTGGATCGTATTTACAGCGATTCGGTTAGTTCTGTAATATCTGTAGCGCATACCCATGGAAACCAACCTATCTCGGTAATATTCTTAACCAGTTTACCACAAGGAGTTACAGCTTACTTTAATGGTAACCCTACTATTGATACTGCCGGAAGCGTGGAGATTGTAGTAAAGGCCGACTGGTGTGCCACTGCAGGAGGGAACTACCCGATTGTGGTGCAGGCATTATGCGGTGATAAGATCCACTTTATAACTTACAACATCTACATCCGTCCTCCACAGGTTATTACCATACCTACCGACCAAATGGATTACAACCTGCAGGCGATGAACAACCTGCCAACCAGTCCTGCTCAGTTTTTGGTATTGAATATTAACAATGCAGTTGAATTGCGCGCTACTACCACAGCCGGCCCGGCTTTTACCACCGGTAACCTGGATGCTAACTCGCTTTTGTGTATTAACAACGGCGGTGATGTTTTAGGCCGTGGTGGTGATGGTGGTTCGTTTACTTTTAACGGTAACCTGTTGGTAGTTGGTGGCGAACAAGGTAAAGCGGGTGGTAATGCAATGGAACTAAACTGCAGAACAATCCTGAATAATGCCGGCGCTGTTTATGGCGGTGGTAGTGGTGGTGGTTCCGTAGGTTTTGGTATCGGCACGCCAAGTATTCCTATCATTGGCCAAATCGTTATTGGCTTTGGTATGTGTGGTGGTGGCGGTTCCGAATCGGGCCAGGGCGGTGTAACCAACAGTGGTGGTATTACCCTCGGTATTTTTCAAAGTGGTGGCAATGCTACCTGTTGTATTAATTCAGTTCCGGGTCAAGGGCCAACTGCTAACTACCCTATTTCCATTCCAATCAGTATTGCAAGCATCAACCTCGATCCTTCTGCCTATGGCGGTAATGGTGGGGCCTTCGGCCAATCAGGCACACCGGGCTATATTGATGTTGATATAGAAGTTTGTGTACAAATCCCAATCATTGGTCAGGTTTGTATTCCAATTCCAATTCCGGGCGGTTTCTTGCCATTTTACGGCCCAACCAGTGCTGCGCCGGGTAACGCCATCAAACACGCTAACCACCCTTTAATTGGTATTAACAACGGCACCTACAACTCAGCTCAAATTAAAGGTATTGTAGGACCGTAGTTGGCACTTTAACTTTTAAAAACACAGAACATCTTATAAAAGCGATATGAAGAAAGGATTAGCAATTATCTCCTCCCTGTTACTGATGGCCCAGTTGGCTTTTGCAGGCAAAGGGTTGATAGTAGAACAAAAATATACAACCTCGGTGGGCACCAGTGCCAATATAACCGTTACCTGGTATGTAACCGATAACGCCGTTAAAATGAAGATGACCTTTAGCGACGGTACCGTTAATACTGTATCAAGTTTTATACCTGATAAAAAAACAGCCAGTATGCTATCATACAACGAAGCTGCTGCCGCTGATGGTAAAAAAACCTACTTCTCTGTTCCGGTTGATAAAATCCATACGCCCGCCGGCATGGACGCTACCAATGTAAAAGTTACCCGCACCGGCGAAACACAAAATTTAAGTGGTTTTAACTGCGAAAAGGTGATTGTAACTACCAGCAATACCGTAACCGAAATGTGGGTTACCAAGGATTTTAAAGCCAGTTATTTTCAATTTGCCCCTTACTTCCGCAGTAGTTACGAAATGCTTGGCCTTAGCCAGGAACAGTTAAAAGGTTTTCCTTTAAAATCGGAAACAAAAGACCTGAGCGGTAAGGTATTGAGCGCTTACGATCTGCTCTCGGCTAAACAAAGCGAAATAAGCGACAGCGAGTTTGTGGTTCCTGCGGGTTACGAAAAAGCCAGATAATTTCAGCAAGCAAAATATATGGAACGGGCCTTAGGTATCTAAGGCCCGTTCTTATTTATAAACCTTTCAATACATCTAATGTATAAGCCAGCATTTCGTCCGTAATATCCAAATGCGTAACCATGCGCACCAGTGTAGGGGAGAAGGGGGAAGTTTTAATTCCTTTGGCTGCCAGTTTAGCAGCCGTAGAGGCTGAATCTTCTACTTCGAATATCACAATATTGGTATCAGCCGGCAATACCTTTTTAACCCATTCGCAATCCGCTAAAGCTGCTGCCAGTTGTTTGGCTTTATCGTGGTCCTGTTGTAGTCGGGCAATGTTATTATCCAATGCATAAATACAGGCAGCAGCCAGTATGCCGCTTTGCCGCATACCACCGCCCATTACCTTGCGTATTTTGCGGCTCTTTCTAATAAACTCCTTACTACCTAACAATACACTGCCGGCGGGGGCTCCTAAACCTTTACTGATACAAACAGAAACACTGTCAAACAAACCATGTATATCAGCCGGGCTTTTCTGCAATGTGGTAAGCGCATTGTAAATACGTGCACCATCAAGGTGTATAATTAAGTTTTTACTGCGGCAGAAGTCACTGATAACTTTCATTTCTTCGATGGTATAAACGCTACCACCGCCTTTATTTACGGTGTTTTCAATAGCCACCATGCGGGTATTGGGGTACCAGTCAAAATCCGGCAAAATCAATTCTTCAATTTGTGCCACGGTCATTCGGCCGCGGTCGCCATCAGTTAGCCGTACTGATACACCAGAATGAAAAGCCCATCCTCCTGTTTCGTAATTATAGATATGGCATATTTTATCGCAGATTACCTCATCCAGTGGTTGGGTATGAGCTTTCACGGCTATCTGGTTGGTCATGGTGCCTGATGGACAAAAAAGGCCCGCTTCAAAGCCAAATAAGGCAGCCGCTTTTTCTTCCAGTTTTTTAACCGTAGGGTCTTCGCCAAACACGTCATCTCCCAACTCGGCATTCATCATAGCCTCCAGCATCGCCTTCGAAGGCTTGGTAAGGGTATCGCTGCGCAGATCAACTATCATGGCAATATGCTTTTTACAAAGTGTTCAACAATATAAGCGTGACCGATCATCGGAAAAAAGAAGCCGAAAATGGCCCCCATAAAATGCGCCATGTGGTCAATACGCGATCCTCCGCGTTGTGCAAATACGGTAGAAAGCACCAGATATAAGGCACCTAATATCCAGGCAGGTAACGGTATTGGTATAAAGTAGATTTGAATGTCGCGGCTATTGGGGTAAAACAATACAAAGGCAAACAATATTGCGCTTACTGCACCTGAGGCTCCCACACTGTTATAGAACGAATCATCGCGGTGTTTTACCAGGTTATAGGAATTGGCAAAGGCGGCAGCCAAAAAATAAAAAAGGATGTAAACGGTGCTGCCATATTGCCCGTAAGTAACTGAGAACTGCCTTTCGATAATATTGCCAAAGGAATACAGGGCCAGCATATTAAACATCAAATGCGCCAGATCGGCATGCAGAAATACATTGGATATCATCCGGTGGTATTCACGGTTATGCCAAATGTCCACAGCATTAAATTTCAATTGGTCAAATACTTTCCTATCCGAAAAAGCATAAAGCGATATGCCAACAGTAATAATCACTAATAACAGAGTAATGCTCATGGTTTAGCTATGGTGGTATGGTTCGTTGTTTAAAATGGTAAATGCACGGTAAAGTTGCTCGGCAAATATGGCCCGTATTATCTGGTGCGAGAAGGTCATTTTCGATAAACTTACTTTTGCATTGCTGCGTTGGTAAACTGCTTCCGAAAAACCATAAGCCCCGCCAATCACAAAACAGATGTTCTTATGTGATTGATTGAACCATTCGTTCAGCCGTGCAGCAAACTGAACGCTGGTAAACTCTTTGCCGTTTTCATCCAGCAGCACTACAAAATCGGTAGCTATAATCTTCTTCATCTGCAATTGACCTTCCAGTTCCTTCACCTTCTCACGATCCTGTATTCGTATGCTGTTATTATCCAGTAATACCTCCTCAAAACGGGTATAACGGTTAATGCGCTTCGCATAATCATCAAAAATGGCCCTAATTTCCGGACTGGTGGTTTTACCCGTTACCAGCAGTGTTATTTTCATGCAGGTTTGTAATTGATGGGAGCGAATATATTTTAGCGGCCAAATAATAAGACCATGAAAATCAAATCGGCTGTAAAAATAGCTTGTTTTCTGTTGCTGCTGGCTTCCGCAGGTTTGCAGAGTTGCAAAAGCAAGAGCAATCTGTTGGTAGGCACCTGGCGTATCGAAAGTCTGAAATACGAAGAAGAACTGCCTGCTGAGATGCAAACAGCCGTGAACACCTGGGTACAGTCCATGGAAGAGAACTACAGCATTACCTACCGCGCCGATGGCACGTTTACTGCCACCTCTGCCGGACAAAGCACCGAGGGCAAATGGCACTTAAACTGGAATAATACCCAGATAAGCAATACCGGCCCCGATGGCAAGGAGCGCAACTTTGAAATTGTGGAACTTAACCCTGGCAAGTTTGTATTTAAAGTTACAGAAGAAGCGCAGAGCGCCGAAGGCAAGAAAAGCCAGGTAGTTATTTTCGCAATGGTTCCTAAAAAATAAGTATGAAAGCTAAACATATCCTTGTTGCCCTCGTGGCCGTATTGTTCCTCTCTCAGTGTAAAAATAAAACGGTTGAACAGCTAACCGGTATCTGGCAGGTTAGTAAAGCCGATGTAAACGGCACCTCCATTGATGGCAGTACGTTGGGCAATTGGTTATGGGAGTTTAACGACGAAGGTGGCTATCTTGTATTAGCAGCAGGTGCTAAGGAAAAAGGCACTTATAAAGTAACCGGCCAAACCTTAACCCTTAAATCGGTAACATATAAGGACCGTGCCGAAACTGTGTATACCATCTCCTCGCTCGACTCGGTTAACCTGGTGCTGCATTCCGAAAGTAATGGCAACAAATCAACCTTTACATTTATCCGCAAGGGCGAGGGTGAAGTAGGAGAGGACGACTAACAAATTTTGCTTTCCTGCTTCATTAACTTCTATATATTAGCCCTATGACCCTTGCCTTTATCATAGCCATACTGTTAGTAGGGTTTGCGCTCATCTTTCTCGAGATATTCTTTATACCCGGCACTACCTTGTTTGGTATCGCCGGTGGGGTAGCTGTGTTAATTGGTGTTTTAATGATGTATGGCTATTACGGTTCAACCGTAGGGCATATTACACTTATCACTTGCCTTATCGCCATTGTTATCTCTGTTTTTATGGGCTTTAAGGTCATTCAATCCAATAAACTGGCTATGAAAGGCGAGATAAACAGCAAGGTAAACAACGAAGATGTTTCCTTCATTTCTATTGGTGAAACCGGCATTACGTTAACTGAACTACGCCCCAATGGCAAAGCCAATATCGGTGGTAAAAAAGTAGAGGTTTATTCCACCGGTGATTATATTGCACGCAATTCGCCTGTAGAAGTATTTAAAGTAACCGGCAATAAAGTTTTTGTTCAACCCCATAATAACTCCTAACGTATGGATACACCCCTCCCTATTTTTGTATTAGCGGGCATCATTGTTTTCGTGCTGCTGATCCTGTTTTGGCTGTTGCCAATCCCATTATGGCTATCAGCCCGTTTTGCAAACGTTGATATCAGCCTTATCCAGTTGCTGTTCATGCGTTTCCGCCGTGTGCCGCCTACTACCATCGTTAATGCCATGGTAATGGGTCATAAAGCCGGTTTACCGGTAGAGCGTGATATGCTGGAAGCACACTACCTTGCCGGTGGTAATGTAGATCGTGTGGTGCGTGCCCTTATCAGCGCCGACAAAGCCAATATTGAACTCGATTTCCGTGCAGCAACTGCCATTGATCTGGCAGGCCGGAACGTGTTCGAAGCCGTGCAAATGAGCGTTCAACCCCGTATTATCGAAAGCCCGCCGGTAACTGCTGTAGCAAAGGATGGTATTCAGCTTATCACCAAAGCACGTGTAACCGTGCGCGCTAACATCAAGCAATTGGTGGGTGGTGCAGGCGAAGAAACCGTTTTGGCCCGGGTAGGTGAAGGTATCGTAACCTGTATTGGTAGCAGCGAAAGCCACAAACAGGTAATGGAGAACCCCGATTCTATCTCTAAGGTGGTATTAGCTAAAGGTCTGGATGCCGGCACTGCCTTCGAAATCTTATCTATTGATATCGCCGACATCGACATCGGTAAAAACATTGGTGCCGCCCTGCAAATGGACCAGGCCAATGCCGATAAAAACATTGCCCAGGCAAAGGCCGAAGAGCGCCGCGCTATGGCAATCGCCTTAGAGCAGGAGATGAAAGCTAAAGCCCAGGAAGCCCGTGCACGCGTTATCGAAGCCGAAGCGCAAATTCCAATTGCTATGGCCGATGCATTTAAAAACGGTCAGTTAGGAGTTATGGATTACTACAAAATGCAAAACATACAGGCAGACACCAGCATGCGCGAGAACATCGCTAAAAACCCTAACGACAAAAAGTAACTACACAATTTCTACTTCAAAAAAGCCGCTGAATTTTTTCTGCGGCTTTTTTGTTTATACCTACAATATTTATGTAATGCAATCGTCTGCTCTTTAACTCAGCCGCTTGTTATGCAAAAAACCAAACTCCGTTTTTTAGGGGATACCATGGGCCTGGCGCCTTTCCCCGTTCGTTTTAAAGAAGCTATGACTGCCGTATTAGGCGAGGAAGATATTCCCCGCTCTCAATTCGGATTAAGCAGTCTGGCCCAACTTTATCCGCGAGTTGGCTTAAAGCTGTGGCGTGGTAAACCTTTTCTGAAACGAAAGGTCATTATCTCTAACCTTTTTAACCACACGCAAACACCTATTGAGTTAGGCTGGAGCGTTAAGAAAACCCAGGTGCGCGACTTTCGTGGTAAGCGCCTGACTTACGATAGCCACAACGGCACCGATTTCGCCATTCCCATTGGTAGCACTGTTTGCACCTCAGCACCGGGGCAGGTAGTGGCTGTAGTATCGCAATTCAATCGTGGTGGGTTAAAAGTATTTATCGACCACGGCAACGGACTTATTACCAGTTATGGTCACCTTGCACATAGCCTGGTGCAGGAAGGAGATATTGTTTCGCGGGCACAACCCATCGCCATTTCGGGTTACAGCGGTATCGATGCCGCCGTAACCTTTCCTTTCGGGGTGCCGCATGTGCACCTGAATGTGTGGTTAAATGGCGTGGCGGTAGACCCATTTCCTTTTACTGAAAACCCTACCATGTGGCGCGGTGGCGCTATGCCCATTCCTGCGAACGAAAAGGAAGGAGAGTTTACGCCTTCCGAATATCTTTTTGACAGGATAGAGCAGATGATTGCCGCTTGTAAAAGCCCGCTGGTCCGCGAGCGTTTATCAGCAATAGAAGATCCGCTGAAAAAGGCTGCCCACACGGTTATTGAAATGAATTATTTCCCCACCCGCTTTACTACCCGTTTAAACGTTTACGCATCCCTTAACGATCGCCAACCGGTATTAGACTTGCCATTCCTCAAAGCAGATTTTGATGAGGTGGTTTTTCTGGACGAAGTGTTGCCAAAGGCGTTCCGTAAATATTAGATTTGGGGGCTTGCTAATGAGCACGTGAAACTATGGGTAAACAGCCTTACCAACTACCACTGCAGCCAACACCTGCTGCTGAACTTTTACAAATAATACAACAGAAACGAAAGAAGGATATTGAATGGCGCAAAGGCCGCGCCTTTTGCCTCATTTATCATCCCGGCGAGGAGCGCGAAAAGGCCATAAAAGCCATCTACGACCAATACTACGCCGATAGCGCCTTAAACCCTACGGCAACACCAAGTTTGGTGGAGATTGAGAACGAAATTGTAAGTATGAGCGCCGGCCTGTTAAACGGCGATGAACAGGTTTGCGGTAATGTAACAACAGGCGGTACCGAAAGCATATTGTTATCAGTAAAAACCGCCCGCGATTGGGCCTTAAAAAACAAACCGCACATAACCCGCGCTCACGTAGTAGTGCCCGAATCAGTGCACCCGGCTTTCTTCAAGGCCTTTCATTTTTTAGATGTTGATTACACCGTTATTAAAACCGGAGCCGATTACCGGGCAGATGTAACGGCCATGGAACAAGCCATTGCTTCCAATACGGTTATGCTTGTAGGCTCTGCACCATCCTATCCCTATGGTGTAATGGATCCAATTGAGGCCATTGCTGCGCTGGCTCAACATAAAAACCTGCTATGCCATGTTGATGCCTGCGTGGGTGGATTTTTCCTGCCCTTTATTAAGGAACTTGGCTACCCCATTCCGGCCTTCGATTTCTCAGTGCCGGGGGTAACTTCCATGTCGGCCGATTTGCACAAATATGGCTATGCGCCTAAAGGTGCTTCGGTAGTCTTATACCGCACACATGCACTTCGCCGCTTTCAGTTTTCGCTTTATACTAAATGGAACGGTGGTGTGTATGGTTCACCTACCATCACCGGCACACGTTCAGGCGGCAGCATAGCCGGTGCATGGGCTGCGCTACGCGCTATAGGCCGCAGCGGTTATCTCGAAATGGCCGAAGCCACTATGCAAACAACCGAACGCATAAAGCAAGCTATTGCTACCATCGAAGAACTGGAGCTAATGGGCAAACCCGACATGTGTATCGTGGCTTTTAAATCGGCCAAACTGGATGTGTTTATGCTTGCTGATGAGTTGAATAAAAAAGGCTGGCACTTCGAACGACAACAGTTACCTGCCAGTTTACATTTTACCGTAAATTATATCCACCGCCTGGTGGTAGATGAGTTTATCACAGATCTGCAACAGGCTGTGGCAACCGTACGCGAAAAACGTTTGGCACAGCTTGGCAACAAACTGCAATCAACCCTTGTAAAAGGGCTTAGCAATTTACTGCCCGAAGGCACGCTTTCTAAATTACAGAAAAGCGATTCCTCGGGGTTGGATAACGAGAACAAAGCCGCCATGTACGGCATGATGGGTGCACTTAGCGGCACCGCCGACCTTGACAATATGGTGCTCGATTTTCTGGATGATATTTACACGCCAAAAGTTTAACCCAGCATGTTACAAGCGGTTTGGCAAGGCCTGTTAACGGGTTTAGTGCTCGCTACCTTTATCGGACCTATATTTTTTGCTGTGGTCGACCTTGGCTTAAAAGGCCACACCAAAGGGGCCGCCTACATCGCATTCGGCACCTTTATCAGCGATATACTTTGGGTATTACTTATTTACAGTCTGGCTCGTTTTATCGATAAGGATTCCATGCTCCTCAAAGGCATGTATATCGGCGGTGGGCTCGTACTTGTTGTGCTGGGCCTACAAAACCTGCTTAAAACAAAAGCCACCGAGGTGCATCAGCAACTCAACCAAAAAGATCTCTGGGGCCTATGGTTAAAAGGTTTTCTTATAAATTCTACCAACCCCAACGTAGGCTTCTTTTGGTTCGGTGCCGTAATGGTGGCAGTAAATAATTACAAACAACAAACTAACCTCGTTTTAGTGCATTTCTTTACCGCCCTGTTAGTGGTATTCAGTACTGATTTTCTAAAAGGCTATGCTGCCTCGCTATTGCGCCCTTACATCAAGGGCAATGTGTTGTTATATCTCGGCCGCCTATCAGGGTTAATCCTGATCTACTTCGGCGCTAAACTTATCTTCTTCCACTAAACAAAAAGCGCCTGCCAATTGGCAAGCGCTTAAGTAATTCAGTAGCAATTAGCTTAGAAAGTAACCTGAGCTCTTGCAAAAAACTGCGTACCCATTACAGGTGCCCCCGGGAAACTTCTCCATTGGTAATTGGCTACGTTGTTTACGTTGATGGAAAGCAACAGATTCTTGTAGAAACTTGGTGCCCAGCTAACACGTGCATCCAACAGGTAAGCAGGCTTTACGTCTCCGGCATAAATGCTGGAACTGGCATAGTAGCCCATCATGTATTTAAAGGTAAATCCGTAACTTAAACCGATCTTCTTCAGTGTATGGTCAATGGTGGCCGATACTTTTACCTTCGGTGCATTCAGCGCAATCTTTTCGCCGGTGGTCAGTTTCAGTTGGTCCTTGTTAACCCACGATAATCCACCACCCGCCGATACGCTGTGCGAAGGATCGTCATAAATGTTATACTGGAAACCGAAATCCAAACCAAACACATCCAAACGGCCTACGTTTTTGTAGGTAAGAATAAAGTCGCTGCCAACAAAGTTGCTGTCGTTAGGGGTAATAGTACCTACAGGTAATTGGTTCATTAATACAACCAATTCATCCCATGCGGTAGTGCTGTCCGGTGCTACAATGCTTGGGTTGGTTAAGCCGGGGTTATTATTCAGCGAAGGCTTCAGGAAATTATCCAATAAGCCGCCATTCGCTTTCAGGTTGTCATATAATTTTCCACCCGGTGCTTTATCGCCAAGGTAGCTCTGCCAGTCGAACATAACAGCACCCGAAGCAGGTGTTAAAGCGCTTACATAGTTCGTTACACGCGTCCAGTAGCCGTCTACTTGCACCGATAGCTTGTTAAACAGTAAGCCCTTGTAACCTAATTCTAAGGTCTGAGTAAAGGAGTTGTTGATCTTCGCTAACTTCTTAAAGTTGGCAACGTTCTGTATGCTGCCGGGCAGGTTCTTGGTAGTAGCATAGTTGGCAAAGTCAATCGATATCATTTTAGCTGTATCGATGGTGCCCCCTGGTGTATTGATACCGGCAAAAGCGGCATTAAACACGCTTTCAATCTGGTTAGGGTCAACACCCGGTTGCTTCTTCAAACCGGTCTTTATAAAGTTGAACATGTCATTAAACAATGCCTCATTGTTGGTAGCCCCGGCACTGTTAAAGGTATACCAACTGCCTGCCGGCTGGTCGTAAGGTGCGCTCTTAAACTGCACAATACCATTGCTGCCGTAGTTGTAATCCCAACCATACGGGTTACCGATACCACGTACGTTAATGCCGTTAGGTATAAAACCATTCGAAAGGTCAAGGAATTGATTCAGCGTGTTCGGTGAATCGAAAGCGCGGTTGTAGGTTATACGGATGTTATGGCCTACTGCCGGTTTAAATACTACTGCAGCACGCGGGCTCAATGCCACGTTCTGTATAATGCTGTTGTAATCAACACGGAATGCTGCAACCAGCTTTAACCACTTCAACGGTTCGTAATCTGCCTGCAGGTAACCACCCGCCTGGTTTACGTTATCCTGGTGTTCGAAGCGACCGTTGATAGTGCCGCGCGTATCCGGACGGGTCATTAACAGATCCACGCCATAGATAAAGCCTAACTTCTCAATCGGGTTCCACGAATGCTGTATCTGCACCACATGCAGTTTCGATTTGTCAATCAACTTCTGCACGTTGTACGGGGTAGGAGGGGAAGTAGATGCATAATCGTTACGGGCCGAAGCACTCAACTGCGGTATCAGGTAAGTTTTACCCGCATCACTGCTATTGATGAAATACTGTACAAATAAATTCTTCCAGCGGAAACGGGTTTGTAAATACCAGTATATCCACGAGCCCTGATCACCACCCGCCTGCGCTGCACCCAAGCCGGTCAACTCCACGTTGCGTGCAGCTGCCAATCCACCGTTAATGGTAATGGTAATGTCGTCAATAGGCTTTATATCAATACGTCCGTCTGCAGTATACTTGCGGATAAAGAAGTCCTTCTTAAAGCGCTTAATATCCAGGTTCACCAGCGTATCGGTTATGTTGCCGTTATTATCACGCACATACGTATAGCCTAAGGTATCGGGCTTAAAAACCTGTCCGTTTAAAACCGAACCGAAAACAAGGCTATCGCCAAAATAAGGTTCGCGCGAATCAATGTTCGGGTAGTCTTTACCCTGCATATACGACCCCGATATTTTATAACCAAACTTGCCGTTGAACAGCTTGCCTGAATGGCGGAATTCAGGGTTTATTAAATCGCCCGAAATACGCCTGCCGCCATTGTATGTTTTCTGATCATTATCCAGCACAGTAAAACCACTGGTCATGGCTACCGTTGTTACAAACTTCTTATCCTGATCGAGCGGGTTTTTGGTTATGATGTGTATTACACCGCTGCTGGCATTAGGGCCATATAGTGCCGAAGCCGGTCCGCGAACCACCTCAATTCGTTCGTAGTCCAAATTGCTGGTTGGGGTAAGCTGATAGGCATTAACCCGCAGCGATGGAACTGAACCGATACGGTTATCAATTACGTTCAATACTGAACCCGAAAAGATGTTGTTGAAACCGCGCACTACCACGTTACTTGATACTAAGCCGGTGCGCATTACGTCTACACCGGGTGTGGTCTTTAACTGTTCTACCGGGGTGGTTACAATGTTGCGTTGAATTTTATCGGAACCCAATACAGAAATAGAGGCCGGAGCGTCCAGCACTTTCTCGTTTTTCTTGCTGGCCGAAATTACCACCTGGTTCAATCCTACACCGGCAACTTCCATATCCACATTTATAACCTGATTGCCCTGGCTGCCGTCAATAGCTATTTCCTTATTGTCGTATCCTACAAAACTTATTATCAGCGTCTTCGAATCTTTCGGCACCTCAAAACTGTAATTACCGGCATCATCGGTTGTAGTGCCAAGGTTAGTGCCCTTTACCATTACGGTAGCACCGGGTAATCCTTGTTTTTTTTCATCCTGCACATTACCGCTCAGGCGTATTACATCCTGGGCAAATACAAAGGCAGTACACCATAAAAAGAAAAAGCTTAGTAAAAGTTTTTGCTTCATAGCAGGGGGTTTAGGTGAATGGTTTTTAGGTAAGGTGGGTGGCCTTACACAAGCCAAAATATAAGAATTTTGTGGCCGTTAAAAATTACCCCCGCCAGTTTATCAACAACCATTCAGCTATCAAGGTTCAGGCACCCAACATCCTGAAAATCACTATAGTGAATTTGAAGCAGGTTCCGTTATGTTTTCGTTAAGCCTGCATTTAAGTTTATGTTATCCCTTTTTATAGTGATTTTATCTGTACTAATTCTGCTTTGTATTTGACAAACTTGACCAATGTAATTATATTGCGACAGAGGCTATTGTAGTGCGCTGGATAGATGTTGTAACTCTTTTTTAGTTGAACTAAATTAATTTCTTTAGTAATCTGTTATATCAGGCATCAGGCGTTTCTACCCCATTAAACGCCTGAACGTCCCGGTATAATCAGAACATCACATTAAACCCTATTTATCGCAACAAAATCTACCCCATTTTATGCGTCAGCTAAAAATTTCTAAAAGCATCACCAACCGGGAGAGCGCTTCACTCGAAAAGTATTTACAGGAGATCGGTAAGGTTGATTTAATTACGGCAGAGGAGGAAGTATATCTGGCCCGTAAAATCAAACAAGGTTGCACCACCAGTCTCGAGCGTTTAACCAAAGCAAATCTGCGCTTCGTGGTTTCCGTAGCCAAACAGTATCAAAATCAGGGCTTAAGTTTACCCGACCTGATTAACGAAGGAAACCTGGGACTTATTAAAGCCGCTGAGCGTTTCGACGAAACCCGCGGTTTTAAATTCATTTCGTACGCCGTGTGGTGGATCCGCCAATCCATTTTACAATCGCTGGCAGAACAAAGCCGCATCGTACGTTTGCCGCTTAACAAGGTGGGCTCCCTGAATAAAATTAACCGTGCCTTTGCACAGTTAGAGCAGGAATACGAACGCGAACCGTCTCCCGAAGAAATATCCAGTATCCTGAATATCGAACTGGATGAAATAAAAACAACCATTGGTGTAGCAGGTCGCCATATCAGTATGGATGCACCATTTGTAACAGGCGAAGAGAATTCGTTGTTAGATGTCCTCGAAAATCCGGATGCTGAAATGGCCGATAAAAACGTAAGCTATTCGCAATCGCTGCATACCGAAATAGAACGCTCGCTGGCTACTCTTACAGATCGTCAGGCCGAAGTGGTGCGTATGTATTTCGGTATCGGGTTAGAAAGCCCCTATAGCTTAGAGGATATCGGCAACAAATTCGACCTTACGCGCGAACGTGTTCGTCAAATTAAGGATAAGGCATTGCTGCGTCTTAAAACCACCTCACGCTGTCGAATGCTCCGCGAATATTTAGGCTAACCCCAAATCACCAATCTACCCGGAGCCGGACCCATAAAGTCCGGCTTTTTGTTTGCGCATCATTCTTTTGTTTAGCGCATTTTCTACAGTTCACTTTTTGTTGATTTCAGAGATGAAATACAACCGATTACGAAGGGATCACATATTTATAACCAAAAATCTATCCGAAAAATCCGACCCTGAAAGGGTCGAACAGCACCGCAGCTAATCACCCAACTGCATTTATCTGTGTAATCCCGTTTTCATTCCGTGTAATCACCTGATAAATAATCAAGGATCGCTGGAAGTTTCACCTTGAATTTTATTACTACTCGGTGAATGCCTCTATATCCGTGTTATTATCCAATCCTCATTAACTGTTTTACGCTCTGCCTCAAAATCAAATTCAATGCTCATTAATTGATTAAGCGTTTTATCCCTTTCCAGCAGGTGCGCTACCCCTACCACCTGCGGAATTTCAGCATTTTCATGCTCCATTCCGCATAAAAATTGTATGTCAGCCTGTTCTTTAATAACCAGCAAAACAGGATGTGAATTTTTAAAAATGTGCGAACATATAAATGCCGGTTGCTCAGTCATAAGTGAATGGAATTTACTGCATTTATCTGTGTAATCCCGTTTTCAATCGGTGTAATCACCTAACAAGTAACTTAAGAACAAAGAACCAACCCTCCACCTACTGCAAACTCCGGGTTATCAACCCCTCCATCAGCATCGGCAAATCGCGTGGTTTAAACTTGCGCCACGGCAGGTCCTCAAAGGCCTCGCCCATATGTATATAATAATGCAGTCGTACACTCTGCATTTCTTTCAGCACATGCTCGCGAAAGTTCAGCGCAATTATCCAGCCTCCATCGTCCTTAATGTCGTCATACCACTCTTCGTAATACAAATCATCTGAGGCATGAAAATTCAACACGTTTTCACCTATTAATACAAACCGGCGGATGCCTTCTGCTATTAACGGATCTATCACTGTCCGCTTTAGCTCCATTATATCATTATGCACGGCATCGTTCCATTCTCCTATGAACTCCAACACGGCAAACTCGTTTTCATAATCGCAATACAAAAGCTTGCAATACAGGGTAGAGGAGCCGATAAAGTCCCACTGCGGGTGGATGTAATAATTGTAAATGCGGTGCGTAAAATGCAGCTCGCTGTACTGCCGGCCATAGAATGGCGACTGCTTATCGTTACTGGCTATATAGTAATCGCGCCAGCCGTAAAAAGGCTCAATCTCATGCATACAGCGGCAATGCTACAGGCATTTTTTAAAATACAGGGTAAATTAATTCTTTTATATTGGCACTGTATGAAAAACGTCCTCCCGGCCTTTATTGTTATATCCTTTGCCCTCCTTTTTTCGGGCTGCGAAAAGTGCTACACCTGCCATAATTACTGTAAAGTATGCCGCGAAGTGCATACCGATACAACCTTAACCATTATTGTGCAGAGCGATGTTTTTACCGAGCAATATTTTACCGAATACCTCGATTCGCTGAATTCACTGGGTTGGACGTGTGGTGATACCAGCAGCACTAAAAGCCAGGAATTCTGCGGTACCAAATCACAGAACGATCAAAAGCTAATAAATAAGAAAGAAGCCGGCTGGATTTGCGCTCCGGAATAACTCAAAAAAAACGGCTAACAAAATCTGGTTCTGTTAGCCGCGCTGCTGTTGATTTTCCGGAGTTATCTCAGTAAGGTAACAGTTCCTTTTAACTTGCGGTTGCTGAAATCGCTGAAAACCACATTTAACACGTAGGTGTAAACACCCGGTGTAGCATCTTTGCCTTTATAACGACCGTCCCAGCCCATCGCTTCGCTGTTGCTTTCAAACACCAGTTCGCCCCAACGGTTAAATATCTTCCAGTCAAACACCTGTGTGCCGTTATTGCAAATGGCATACAGCACATCGTTTTGTCCGTTTCCGTCCGGTGTAAAGGCGTTTGGTATAAATATGATAGGCAACTCGTAAATAGTTATGTATTCTTCACGGGTTAGCGAATCGCTGCAGCCGTATTGGTTACTTGCCAGCAAGGTGATAGTATAACGGCCTGCGCTGGCATATACATGGCTCGGGTTTTGAATGGTTGATGTAGTACCATCACCTAAGGTCCAATTCCAGGTATCGGCATTAACCGAATGGTCGCTAAATTGAATCGGAGAACTGTCGTCGTTGTAGCCTACAGTTGGGTTAGCGGTAAAGTTTGCCGTAACCCCGGGTTGTATGGTAGTGCTATCGGTATAGGTAGCCGTGCAATTCCCCAAGGTGGCAACCAGCGTTACTGTATAAGTTCCTTGCGCGCCGTAAGTGTGGGTAGGCGTTGTTAAACTACTTGTAATACCATCGCCAAAATTCCATTGATAGGTAACACCTGTAGCAGGAGTGGAGTTATTGATAAAGTTACTTGGTAAACCCTGGCAAACATCTTGAACACCGAAATCTGCCACCGGGTTAGGATTGGCGTTTACTGTGGTGCTGGCGGTGCCGCTGCAGTTGTTATTATCGGTAGTTGTTACGGTATATACCGTAGTAACACTAGGGTTGGCTACAGGATTTGCTATGGTAGTGCTGCTTAAATCTGTGCCGGGGCTCCAGGTGTAGGTAGCTCCGCCCGATGCATTTAAGGTTACGCTACCACCAATACACAGATCGTAGCTGGCAGGAAGGCTTATAACCGGTAAGGCAAATACTGTGTAAATTATGCTGTCCCGCCCGGCACAACCTGTTACGGCATCTGTATAACTATAAACAAGCGAGAAGTTGCCTGGTCCTGCCGCCGTAGGATCAAAATCACCGGTTGCATTGGTTATGCCGGTACCTGTCCAAGCACCTCCGGCCGGTGTAAAGCCTGTAAGCGTCTGCAGGCCTGCATCCACGCACTTGCTGGCATTGTTGCCTGCATCAACAACCGGTGCAGGTTGTACCGCTGTTACTATAGGCGCAGTGGCAGGGCTGCTGCAACCATTGTTTACAGCGGTTACGGTAATACTGTTACCATTTACCAACAAATTGGTGGTATAGGTGTTAGAGGAGGTGTTCTGAACCATGTTGCCGTTGTCAGCAAAAGTGTAACTGCTGTATCCGGCAGGTGTAGCTGTAAAGGTTACGGCATCACCCTGACAAATCGAATTATCGGCATCGCTGCTGCTTAAAGTTACAGTTGGTATAGGCGTAACGGTAAAGGTAATTGCACTGCTTGGTGTGCTGTTGCAACCCAATAAACCACCTGTCACCGTAATTACATCGCCGTTATTAATGGCCGCAGAAGAATAGGTGTTGGACGCTGAGTTTTGAATACTGCTGCCGTTTAAACTAAAATCGTAATAGTCGATACTTGCGGGTATGGATGTGGCTGTTACCACAACATTATCGCCCTGGCAGATGCTGCTATCGTTGGCAGCAATAGTAATTAACGGTGTTAGTTTAATGAAGGTTTGAATGGTGTTGCTGGCAACACTGCTGCAACCATTGTCGGTAACTACTACAAACACATTATTATTCTGGCCTAAGTTAGTAGTGCTCCAGGTATTTTGTGGGCCAAAACTTATCAGCGAGCCACCGTTATAAAAATTGTAGTTATCATAACCGGCGGGTGTGGCTGTAAATGTTATAGGGTCGCCGGCGCAAATGGTATCATCCAAATCCGAACTGCTAATGGTAACTGTTGGAATAGGCAATACTATAGGATGTTGCGTTACGCTCGGATTGCTATAGCAAACGCCATCAAAGCCCAATACAGTAATACTATCTCCCGCTTGCAAATTGGAAGCTACAAAAGTATCTACCGCAGAACTTTGTACCGGGTTGTTATTTACCAAAAAAGTATAGGTATTATAACCATTAGGGTGGTTAGCATCAGGTATAGCCGTGTAAGTTAAGCTACCGCCGGCACACACCGAATCGTTGGATGCTGCCATGCTAATGCCTAATGTATTGGGGCCAACATTTAGCGTCATCGAATCTTTAACGCGGCCGCAACAGGCAGTGGTAACCCAAACCCTTACAGTATAAGTTCCCGGTAAACCAAACACCACCGGTGCATTTTGATAGCCTGCACCCGAAAGGGTAGTAGGAATAGCGCCTGCGCCAAAATCCCAATCAAAGTAAGTGCCCGCCATGGTAGTAAATACAGTATCGGGGCAACCTACTATTGGTGGATGCTTGACGTTATCCAGGCTATCGGTATTTTGTTGGTAGAAGATATCTACAAAATCGGTAAAGGCTGTTCCGCCAACACTTACTGTTTTACGGCCAAGCGTAGTATAGATAACAGAAATAGGACCGGTTCCTGTTGCTGTAGCAGGATTGGCTCCTGCACCAAAATTCCAGGTGCCGCTTGTTGATGATGTATAGATAACCTCGGCATTGGTACAGCCATGATAATCGGCCGTGATAACCGGCGGATTGCCGGGAACAGTGGTAATATTGCTTTGTGTTACGGGTGTTCCTCCATTTTCCGATAAGTTTTGGCTTGGTCCGTTAGCACCGTTACCGCCTACACCGCCTGCGCCACCGATACCGCCGGCACCACCCACTCCGCCCGTACCGTTACCGCAAACGCCCGCTGCACCACCTGCACCACCTGCACCACCTGCACCACCAGTTCCACCTGCACCGCCAACACCACCGGGTCCGCCGGGCCCTGCTGTTAAACTGCAATCCACAATATTGCCGCCGGCACCGTTGTTAACTAAGAAAACAGCAAACGAGCCTGAACCGCCCGTGCCTCCTTGTCCACCCTGGCCACCATAACCACCGCCGCCACCGCCGCCGCCGCTACCGCCCCAGTCATCTGTTCCGTTTTCCTGACGGCCGCCACCACCTCCTCCACCACCACCGCCGCAACCGGGAGTTCCGGCTGTACCGGCTGTGCCTGCCGCACCCGGAACAAAGTAACCTGGGAACTGCACCGTGCCCGCAGGGCCCGCGGCACCTGCTGAACCAACCGAACCATTGCCTCCGGCTGTTCCGGCCTGGCCCGCTGTTACACTACCACAACTTGGTGGACCGAAAAAGCAACCTGCGCTACAATCGGGTCCGCTGCCACCGGGGCCTCCAGGCCCGCCACAAGCACCACCGCCGGTAGCGCCACCATTTACGTTTTTGTAACTCGTAACCGTAGCGCCCTGGCCTCCTATATTCCCGCCTGCGCCTCCTGCACCACCGGTAATCGTACTGCCTTCGGGTGCCCCGGCCATACCTGCCGAACCTGCAGAGCCTGCGGCACCGGCGGCTCCCGGAGCACCTGCAATACCGGGTGCTCCTGCACCGGTAGTAACACTACAGCGCACGATGTTATAATTACTGCAACCGTTCAGGTAAATACCGTAAAGCGAAATACCCGGTCCCGGTGCATCGTCCACTATAATAGTTAAATCCTGTAAGCGTATGCCGGTGGCATTCAACGCACCGAACAGGCCCAATGCGTTAGCAGGTGCCGGTAATGGATTCAAAGCATCGCGGTGTAAAATAGTTGGCGTTCCATTGCTCTTAATCCAGGTAACAGGGTCAAAGCCGCCATCTATAATAGTATTGCTTGATAGCTGCAGTGTGTTGCTGATAGTATAAGTGCCGGCCGCCAACCAAATCCTGCCTCCGCCGGCCGCAGTAGCAGTGCTAATGGCTAATGGCAGGGTAGTAGGGTTAGCTCTGGTGCCGGCATTACTGCCCGAACCTGCAGGAGTTACATAAATTACATTACACTGTTGTGCCTGTATTGCTGAAATACCCGATAGGGTTAATACAAAAAACAGAACAATCCGGAGGAGTTTTTTCATGGATGATAAGTTCTTAAATGTGTCCGGTTTCGAAGGTAAGAAATTGCACCTTTTATTCTAATACGATTGCTTACCGGTAGATAGATTAATTGGCCCTGTGGATAAAGCCTAACCCTTGGTAAAATTCAATCTTTTAAAAACTGAATGTTCCGTGTAAGCCCCGTGAACTTGGTCCGCTTAACCGCCGAACCCTTAAACAGTTTCCTGAATGCCTCTTCATTCAAATTCTCCCAATCAGCTTTGGTCATCTCAAGTAATCCGGGGGGCGGGGCAAAGGCAGGTTCGTTATGCTCACCGGCTTGCGCATTAATCGGACATACCTGCTGGCAGATGTCGCAGCCAAACATCCAGTTTTCAAACTTGCCTTTATAGTCCGCTGGTAATACCTCATCCTTTAACTCAATGGTAAAATAGGATATACACTTACTGGCATCTACTTTATAAGGTTCATAGATAGCTTGGGTAGGGCAGTGGTCTATACATTTAGTGCAGCTACCGCAGTAATCTTTCACAGCACTATCCGGTTCCAGTTCCAGATCAATAATCAACTCTGCCAAAAAGAAGTAAGAGCCTTTGCGTTTGGTAAGCAGATTAGTGTTCTTGCCCATCCAGCCCAAACCACTTTTCCGGGCCCAGGCTTTTTCCATTACTGGTGCGCTGTCTACAAAGCAGCGCCCATGTAAGTCACCTACCTGTTCCTTAATAAAATCAAAAAGTAATTCCAGTTTCTCTTTTACCACCAAATGGTAATCCTTGCCGTATGCATACATGGCAAGCTTCGGTGCGCTGGGGTCGGCTTGTTTGGCCGGGTTGTAATAATTATAACTTAATGAGATAACAGTCTTCGCACCATCAACCAATAGCCTTGGGTCAACCCGCTTTTCAAAGTGGTTAGCAAGGTAGGCCATCTTACCGTGTTTATCCTGGTTCAACCAGGCTTCCAGGTAGCGTGCTTCTGCATCCAAAGGTTCCGCTTTCGAAACCCCAACACCATCAAAGCCGAGCTCATTTGCGCGGCGTATAATTCGCTGTTTTAAGTCACCCTTATTCACACTTGAAAGTTAGTACGAAGCAACAAAAAATATTTAGTAGCGTTTTGATAATAACACAGCAAACTTTGCATTATCTTTGATAAAGAACATTGCCGCTAAATGAAATTACCTCACCATACATGATTACACTTCACCGTTTAGCCGCATTTTTTGCACTGCTCATACTGCTTCAACAAACAGTTTCTGCCCACAGCGAAGGCGACCAGGTTCCTGTGCCCACAACGGCACCTGCCGATACTAATTTGCGCATCTTAAGCTGGAACATTTACATGTTGCCCCCAATTGTGGCCCGCAAAGGCAAACGCGAGCGCGCCCGTGCCATTGTGCAGGAATTGCGCAAAGACAGTTTTGATGTAATCGTTTTTCAGGAAGCCTTCCTGAAAGCCGCCCGCAGAATCATCGGTACCGGTCTGCAGGATAAATTTCCTTATCAGTTTGGCCCGGCCAACCTGGAAGCAAAAGGTGGTACCGTAACCAATAGCGGTGTATGGGTACTTAGCAAAATACCGATGACGCAACTAAACACCATCCGTTTTAAAGATTGCGCCACCTGGGATTGTTATTCACGCAAAGGTGCCATGCTTTTAGAAGGCGAGTGGAACGGCAAGAAATTCCAGCTACTGGGCACCCACCTGCAGGCCGATGGTTACGATGCCATCCGCCAGCGCCAGATGGATCAGATCTACCAGGAATTGTTGACTACTTATAAAAAGGACAGCGTTCCCCAAATCATTTGCGGCGACATGAACACCGAGCACGAAATGAAGGAATATTACTGTAGTATGCTGGAATGCCTGGATGCCGAGGACGGCTCTACCGACGGCGTCCAGAAATACAGCTACGATGGGCAGGAAAACGATATTGCCTTATCGCAAGGTGGCAAAGGCCGCACTACCCTCGATTATATCCTGTTGCGTAACAACGGTGTTAAAATCCGCTCCGTTAAGCGCATGATCAACGTCCTTAAAAAAGGCAAACGCCAGTTATCCGACCATTACGGTATAATCTGCGAGGTTAAATTCTAAGCTTTTACCTGGTTTACCTCTACTCCATTCTGTCTGCATAGCCTTAATTACGTTTTAGGGCCTTAAAACCGTCCTCGTTATCCCCAATTTTTCAAAAATCTTGTTGTAATGTGGAAAATTTCCACTCCAACCCCTTTGTCCGGGGGGTGGCGAGAGTGTATATTCGTGCGCTTATTTTTGAGCTAATGCAGTATTTTGAAAATTACGGTAAAATATGAGTGACGAGAACAAACCCGCCGAGGCAAACGAAAACCCGCGGATTATCCCTATTAACATTGAAGAGGAAATGAAAACGGCCTACATCGATTATTCGATGTCCGTAATCGTTTCTCGTGCTATTCCCGATGTGCGCGACGGCCTTAAGCCCGTACACCGCCGCATCCTGTTCGGTATGAACGAACTGGGCCTGGCCCCCGGCAAGCCTTATAAGAAAAGCGCCCGTATTGTGGGTGAGGTGCTCGGTAAATACCACCCGCATGGTGATGGATCGGTTTACGATGCCATGGTGCGTATGGCACAGGACTGGAGCTTACGCTACCCCTTGGTAGATGGTCAGGGTAACTTCGGAAGTATAGATAACGACCCGCCTGCGGCAATGCGTTACACCGAAGCCCGTATGCGCAAAGTAACCGAGGAGTTCCTGAGCGACATCGACAAAGAAACGGTAGACATGAAGTTGAACTTCGACGATAGCCTCGAAGAGCCAACCGTGTTACCTGCCAAAATACCTAACCTGCTGGTAAACGGTGCCTCCGGTATCGCGGTAGGTATGGCCACCAACATGCTGCCGCACAATTTAACCGAATGTTTAGATGCAGTAGTTAAATACATTGATAATAAGGATGTTACCATCGAAGAACTGATGACCATCGTAAAAGCGCCCGACTTCCCTACAGGCGGCACTATTTACGGTTACGATGGCGTTCGTCAGGCGTTCCTAACTGGTCGTGGTCGTGTAGTTTTGCGCGGTAGAGCTGAGATTGAAACCCTGGAAAATGGACGTGAACAGATTATCATCTCCGAAATTCCCTACCAGGTTGTAAAAAGCGATCTGATCAAAAAAATAGCCGAACTTGCTGAAGATAAAAAACTGGAAGGCCTGAGCGATGTGCGCGACGAAAGCGACCGCGACGGTATCCGGGTGGTTATTGAATTGAAACGCGATGCCATCAGCAATGTGGTATTAAACCAGCTTTTTGCTTTAACCCCGCTGCAAACCAGCTTTGGTGTTAACAACGTTGCCCTGGTTGGCGGTCGTCCTATGATCCTGAATTTGAAGGACATGATCAAATACTTCGTGGAGTTCCGCCACGAGGTTATTGTACGCCGTACCCGCTACGAACTCCGCAAAGCCGAAGAACGCGCCCATATATTAGAAGGCTTGCTGATCGCCCTCGACCATCTGGACGAGGTAATCAAGCTGATCCGTGAAAGCCGCGATCCGGAAGTAGCGAAAGAAGGTCTGATGGCCAGCTTTGGTTTATCCGAAATTCAGTCGAAAGCTATCCTCGAAATGCGTTTACAGCGCTTAACCGGTCTGGAACGCGACAAAATACGCGACGAGTACAACGAATTGATGAAAACCATCGAATGGTTGAAGCGCGTATTGGCCGAAGAACCGCTCCGTATGCAGATTATCAAGGACGAAACCCTTGAAATGAAGGAAAAATACGGCGATGTGCGCAAAACCAATATTGAATACGCAGCCGGCGACTTTAATATGGAAGACCTGATTGCCGACGACGAAGTAATTGTTACAATTTCGCACCTGGGCTACATAAAGCGCACAGCTTCAAGCGAATACAAGGCGCAGAACAGGGGAGGACGCGGTAGCCGGGGAGGAGCCGCCCGCGATGAGGACTTTATGGAGCATATCTTTGTAGCCACTAACCACAACTACATCCTGTTCTTTACCGAACTGGGGCGCTGTTACTGGTTAAAGGTATACGAAATTCCGGAAGGCGAGAAGACCGGCAAGGGCCGCGCCATCCAGAACCTTATCAGCATTCCTAAGGAAGATAAGATCATGGCCTTCATCCCGGTTAAGAGCCTGGACGATGAAGAATATTTAGAGCATAACTACGTGATTTTCTGCACGAAGAAGGGCACTATTAAGAAAACTACTTTAAAGGCCTACAGTAACGTTCGGGCAGGTGGTGTTAACGCTATCGAGATTCGCGAAGGCGACGAACTGGTACAGGTTTGCCTTACAAACGGTAAGGGCGAAATCATCATCGCTACTGATGCAGGTAAGGCTATCCGCTTCCCTGATGACAGCGTTCGTCCCGTTGGCCGTGTGGCTGCCGGTGTGCGTGGTGTAAGCCTTGAAAGTGAAGACGACCAGGTAATTGGTATGATTACCGTTAACCCAGAAAACAAGGATGAAACCATCCTCGTTCTGTCCGAAAAAGGCTACGGCAAACGCAGCTACTTTAACGATCCCGAAACAGGTGAACCTGAATACCGCATCACCAACCGGGGCGGTAAAGGGGTTAAAACCATCAACATTACCGATAAAACCGGTAAGTTAATTAGCATATTAAATGTAACTGATAATGACCACATTATGATCATCAATAAGTCGGGTGTGGCCATCCGTATGGCGGTGGAACAGTTACGTGTTATGGGCCGTGCTACCCAGGGCGTTCGGGTTATTAAATTAGATGAAAAAGACGCCATTGCCGCTATTGCTAAAATTGAAAACGGAAAGCTGAATTATAATGCCGAAGAGGAAGGTCCGCTGGAAGGTGGTGATACTACCGCAACTCCCGAACCGCCGGTAGCTGACTAAAAGCAGCTTAAAATTGGCATGGAATTTAGACCTTTGTTTTAATAACGTAAAACCTAAACTAAAATGAAAAAAATAACCCTGACCCTGGCCACCTTAGCCATGCTCAGTTTCGCAAATGCGCAGGATGGCAATAACAACTGCGTTTACAGTGCATTAAGCATCTATAACGACGGGGGTGGAGCCAAAGACTTAGAGGATGCCATTAAGTGCTCCGATGAGGCAAGCGTGAACGATGTAACCGCCGTTAAAACCAAAACCTGGGTATATCGCGGAGAACTGTATACGCTTATTTACCGCAACGAGACCCTGAAGGCCAAATACCCGAACGCCGGCCTGGAAGCTGTTAAAGCTTTCAAAAAAGCCTATGATTTGAACGATCCGAAGTTCAAGGATTGGCAGGATACCTATACTTATCTGTCGCTTTTAAGCACCGATATGTATAACGGAGGCGTAGAAATGTATAACGCCAAAAACTACGCCCAGGCTTATCTGTTTTTTTACAGTATCAAGGATTTGAATGCTGTAATTAACGGAAAAGGCATGAAAACTATCGTAAACCTTAACCAGGCACTTAAAAATGCCGCCTCCATGGCCGAAGCTTCAAACAACAACGAAGCAGTGGTGAACGTTTATAAGGATCTGATTGCCACATCGCCGGATGCCGATGCCTACCGTGGTTTAGGTATTGCTTTAAAAGCACAGGGCAAAAAGGACGAAGCTCAGAAGGCGATTGAAGAGGGCATGGCTAAGTTCCCTAAAGATGCCAACCTGGTAATTGAGCGCCTGAATTTCTTCCTGGATGAGCAGAACTACGTAGATGCGCTGAGCTACCTGAATAACCTGTTAAGCATGGACCCGAACAACGGCCAGGCACTGTTTATCAAAGGTTTAGCGTATGAAAACGAGAAGATCCGCAACGAGGATAGCTGTCTGTATTACTACAACAAGTCTATCGAAGCCAATGCCGGCAAAAAGCCCGATCCGGAATATGCCAAGCCTTATAACAACATTGGTGCATTGTACGTAAAGCGCGCAAACGACATCAACGGCGAAATGGATAAGCTGGGCAATTCCTCAGCCGATCAAAAGAAATACAACGATCTTAAGCAGAAGCAGAAGGACCTGTTATTACAGGCCAAACCGTTCTTCGTAAAAGCAAACGAACTGAATCCCGGCGATGCGCTGATTCAACGCAACCTCAAAACAATCGAGCTTAAAACAGCCGAATAATATCGAAAAGCAGGGCATAACCCTGCTTTTCTTGCCAAACTTTACTTTACATAATATAAATTATAGGTTTAAATGGCATTTTAATAAGGCATGGGGCAAGGCCATTATTCGAGCCCCGGGCCATTCCCATAGCCTGTATAACTGTAGGCATTTTGTGCAGAATTTGAACCCGCCCTGAATATCGTAACCTTCCAAACTGTTTTAAATTTGCCGTCCATGAGCATCATCCTGGCACCATCGGTTTTAAGCGCCGATTTCGCAAACCTGCAGCGCGACGTAGAAATGTTAAACCGTTCCCAAGCCCAATGGATCCACATTGATGTGATGGACGGCGTATTCGTTCCCAACATTTCCTTTGGCTTTCCAGTGCTCCAGGCCATCCGCAAGCATACGTCCAAATTTTGCGACGTTCATTTAATGATCGTAAACCCTGAGCGTTATTTCCAGCAGTTCCGCGATGCCGGCGCTGATATGATCACCATCCATTACGAAGCCGTAACCCATCTGGATTCCGCCATTCACCAAATCAAAAAAACAGGTGCCAAAGCCGGCGTTTCCCTAAATCCCGGAACCCCGGTTTCCGTTTTAAAGGAAGTTATCCATCTGCTGGACCTGGTGCTAATTATGAGCGTTAACCCTGGCTTCGGTGGTCAAAAGTTTATTCCCAACGCTCTGCGCAAAGTGCAGGAATGCAGAGAACTGATTTCGCAAAGTGGTTCGCAGGCGCAAATTGAAGTTGATGGCGGCGTAGGCCCCGGTAACATTGCCGACCTGGCCAAAGCCGGTGCCGATGTGCTGGTGGCCGGTAATGCGGTTTTTGCCACGCGCGATCCCGAAGCTACCATTGCTGAATTAATAGCCATAGCCGGTAGATAACATACCACTTTATATAGTATTTGTTGGTGAACCTCAGTATAATTGCAGGCAGGCAATAATAAATGCAAAAGCCTGCCGTTTAGCCATCTGATGTTTGTAAAACGCCTTCTCTCCTTCCTGTTTCTCCTCCCCTCGCTAATTGCCTTTTCGCAGGATTTTGCCACCGTTAAAGGTACCGTTAAGGATAGCAGCGGAACTGCTTTCGACTATGTTAGTGTAGTAGTAAAGGAAGACCAGAAATACAGCACCCAAAGTGATGAAACCGGTCAGTTTAGCTTAAAAGTGCCTGCCGGTAAAAAGATAACCATCGTTTTCTCGTCCTTAAATATATACACGGTTAAGCAGGAAATTACCCCCAAACCCGGAGAGGTAATCACTTTAAAAGTAACGCCAACCGCCCGCATCAATGCTAAGGATACAGTATTGATTACCGCCGAACGCGACCGCACGGTAGGCCAGGTAGAGGTAACCAGCGTAGGCACCATGACCGCCGGCGGACCGAACGAAGATATTTCGGCGGCCCTGCGTTTTCTGGGTGCACAAAGCAACAACGAATTAAGCACCGCTTATTCCGTGCGTGGTGGTAACTTCGATGAAAACCTGGTATATGTAAACGACTTTGAGGTATACCGTCCGTTCCTTATCCGCAGCGGTCAGCAGGAAGGTCTAAGCTTTGCCAACCCCAGCATGGTTAGCAATATCAAATTCAGCACCGGTGGTTTTCAGGCACGCTATGGCGATAAGCTAAGCTCGGTTTTGGATGTCTCTTATAAGAAGCCAAAATTTGAACCCAACGAAAATCCTATCCACGGCTCGTTCTATGCCAGTTTGCTGGGTGTAGGCGGCGAACTGGAAGGTGCCTTCCGTGGCAAACACGGCCGTCAGTTTACCTTTATAGTAGGCGTTCGCCAGCGCTTAAGCCAATACGTTTTAAAGTCGCTGGAAGAAAAAGGACAGTATAGCCCTAACTTCCTCGATGTGCAGGCTTTCCTTACCTGGCAGCTCGATTCAGCCGGCAAGTGGGGCATGGAATTGCTCTCCAACTACAGCCGCAACCAATACGTATTTAAACCGGTTAGCCGCGAAACCAGTTTCGGACTATTGACAGATGTAAAGAAACTGACCGTTTACTTCGATGGCCAGGAAGCGGATAAATACCAAACCCTGATGAACGGCCTATCGCTCATCTACCGCCCCAACAACAACCTGCAGTTTAAGTGGCTGGGCTCGTTCTATTTTAACCGCGAAAAAGAAGCCTACGACATCCTCGGCGAATACTACTTAAGCCAGGTGGAAAGCGACCTCGGTAAGGATAACTTCGGCGAAGTACTTTATAGTTTAGGCGTTGGGGGTCTGCACAACTGGGCCCGTAATACCCTCAACAGCGATATCTACTATGCCGGCCACCGCGGCACCTGGTATAAAAAAGGGCATAGCTTGCAGTGGGGCGTGGATTACAAACGCGAAGTAATCGATGATAAGATCAGCCAGTGGAACCGCCTTGATTCGGTCGGCTTTAGCTTACCTTATAACTATACACTTGGAAACTACGATACTATCTACCACCTATACCCAACTATTAAGGATGGTGTAGATGTATCGCCGGAACGTTTGCGCACCTCGCTCGGTTTAAAGTCCAACCGCTATACGGCTTTTATTCAGGATACATGGAAATTCGGCGATTCCTCGCGCTTTGTCTTTAACTATGGCGTTCGCTTCCAGTATTGGGATGTAAACAAAGAGATTGTAGTTACACCGCGTGCGCAATTTAGTTACAAACCAAAAGGTAAAGCCGATATCGTTTTAACAGCAGCCGTGGGAACCTACTACCAACCACCGTTCTACCGCGAAATGCGCGATCTGGACGGCAAGCTGAATACCTCGCTTAAATCGCAAAAGTCATTGCATGCCGTGTTGGGTCTCAACTATGCATTCAAAGCATGGAAACGCAAATTCAGCTTCGTAACCGAGGCTTACTATAAGCACATGTGGGACCTCGTGCCGTACGAATTCGATAACGTACTCATTCGCTACTTTGGCACTAATTCGGCAAAAGGCTATGCAGCCGGTGTCGACCTACGCTTAAACGGCGAACTGGTAGAAGGCGAAGAAAGCTGGGTTAGCCTGGGCATTATGAGTACACAGGAAGATATCATAGGCGATAAATACACCGCTTATTACGATAGCAATGGTACCGAGTTAGCCTACAATACCCACAATGCACCTAAAATCGTTGACTCCGCAACTATCTATCCCGGCTACATTCCCCGCCCTACCGATCAGCGAGTAAACTTTTCGCTGTTCTTTCAGGACCACATCCCTAAATTCAAATTCATCAAAGTATCAGTAGCGTTGGTATTTGCTACCGGTTTGCCGTTCGGTCCGCCCGATCATAACCGTTATAAGGATAACCTGCGCATACCACCATACCGCCGTGTCGACGTGGGCTTTAGCGGCCAGCTTTGGGACCCTAAATGGGAAAAGAAAAAGACCCGCTTTGGCCAGGGCCTCCGCAGCATTTGGTTATCGCTGGATGTATGGAACATTTTCGGCATCACTAACACCGTTTCGTATCTCTGGGTAAACGATGTATACAACAACCGTTACGCTGTGCCTAATTACCTTACCAGCCGGCGCGTAAATGCCAAGATAGCCATCAACTTCTGATGCACCGCTCGCTGAACAATGCTTAATATTGCGCCGTGAAAAATCTGCGTATTGTATTTATGGGTACACCCGAGTTTGCGGTGCCTATGTTAGAGGTGCTCGTAAAATCGCAGCATCAGGTAGTTGGTGTAATTACAGCACCCGATAAACCAGCAGGCCGTGGCATGCAGTTAAGCGAAAGCGATGTTAAAGTAGCAGCCAAACAACATAACCTGAATATACTGCAGCCCGAGAAATTGAAGAACGAACAGTTTCTGGAGCAACTGCGTGCGCTGCAGGCCGATTTATTTGTAGTAGTAGCCTTCCGCATGTTACCCGAAGTAGTTTGGAACATGCCGCCCCTGGGTACTATAAACCTGCATGCATCATTATTACCTAATTACCGCGGTGCTGCACCTATTAACCGCGCCATTATGCAGGGCGAAACCGAAACCGGTGTAACCACCTTTTTATTACAACAGGAAATTGATACCGGTAAAATCATCTTTCAGGAAAAGATAGCTATCCGGCCCGATGAAACGGCCGGCGAACTATATCAGGAGTTAATGACCTTGGGTGCCGGTGTATTAGCAAAAACAGTGGATGCCATTGCCTCCGGTAGCTACCCCCAAATACCGCAGGACCATATTACTGACATAAAGCATGCGCCCAAAATATTTAAGGACGATTGCCGCATCGATTGGAGCAACACAGCTCAGCAGGTATATAACCACATCCGGGGTTTAAGTCCTTACCCGGCTGCCTTTACTACATTGGATGGCAAAGGCCTCAAAATCTTTAAAGCAAGCATTGGCCCCGGCTTAGCGCAACTGCAACCCGGCCAGTACAGCACCGATGGTAAAACCTACCTCCGCTTTGCTTGCTCCATAGGCAGCATCGATGTAATGGAATGTCAACTGGAAGGCAAAAAACGCATGAGGATCGACGAATTCCTCCGCGGCAATCCCTTCAAACAAGCTTAAATCAGTTTTCACACACTAAGACGCAAAGGATAAAAGAACAATATCTATTGAACACGCTCTTAACGTCTTAGGTATTCTCCTTAACCTTTCTTTGCGAACTTAGATTCTTCGTGATTTTGTGTAAGGTGCACTTCAAAACCTCTTAGTGAAACTTAGCGCCTTTCTTTCTTTGTGTTAAGTATTCCCCAAACCCTCTTTGCGAAACTTTGTGGCTTCGTGCCTTTGTGTTAGTCTTAGTTAAGACTAATCGAAGGTATCAACACCATAGCCGATTCATGCAGCATTAGCTCATGCAGCTTGTAAGTAATGTAATCTATAATAGGGAACTTCTTCACCACATTATCTGCTTCCCACTCGGTTTCAGCAGCAATAGTAACCCACAGTTTGCTGCGGTCGTTGGTTAAGGAATAACCGGTAATTACACCCTTATCAAACATCTTATTTACAAAATCCCGCTGCTGGGGTATCAGATCTATAAACTCGCGGCCCAGGTAGGCAGGCAGCGCTATCTCCACCATAAAATTACTCATACGCAATAAAAGCTTACTTACCGAAGATAATAGAATTGGCCGGTTTTTAAAACCACTTCTTCTTCACAAAATACATGGTAAAAGCCACCGAAAGCAGAATAGAAACCGAGAATACAAACACAAAACTGTAAGGATGGTGTTCGTAAGGCAGGTCTACGTTCATGCCGTAAAAGCTGGCTATCAATGTAGGTATCATCAAAACGATGGTAACCGAAGTCAATCGCTTCATTACCCCGTTCAGGTTGTTCGAAATAATGCTGGCAAACGTATCCATAGTGCCGTTCAGGATGTTGGAATACATCTCGCTTGTTTCAAGCGCCTGTCCGTTATCCACTATAATATCCCGCAGGTAATCAACGCGTTCCTCATCCTGAATTTTCAGGAAGTTGCTGCGTTGGATTTTCATCATCAGTAAATCATTCGTGCGCAGGTTCGATACGAAGTAGATCAGGCTCTTCTGAATATTCAGCAGGTTCTTCAGGTCTTCGTTTCGGCTGCTGTTATACAACTCCTTCTCAAACGAATAACGCTTGTTGTTTATCAGGCGTAAAAATTCCGAGAACACGTTCACATTACGTTCCAGCAGGGTTAGGATAAACATCTCCTGGTCTTCGGGATTAAAATTGCGCGGTGCATTGCTGATCAATCCGTCAATTACCTTATTCACGTGGGCACTAACCGTTACCATATAATCCGGCGTACGGATAATACCAATCGGCACGGTAACGTATAGGGCTTCCGAATCCGATATACCATCGTTCTCTACCGGCGTACGTAACACAATCAAATCCTTACCCTCGTCACTTTCGTAACGCGAGCGTTCGTCGATATCCAGGGAGTCGGTTATAAAGTCGATGTCAATTGAAAGCTGCTCGGATAAACGCTGTGTTTCTTCAGTTCCGAATGGACCATACACATGAATCCAACAGCCCTTTTCCGGGGCGCTGATTTTCTTCAGACCTCCATTTTCTCTTTTCATGTAAACTACCATCGTCCATTGTTATTGGGGTGTTGGTTAAAGGCGCGGCAAAATTAACCTTATTACACAAAAGCAAAAGGCATTGCTTTCTTTTTTACGGATTTGGCTGTTAAAGTTTAGCACATAATTACAAGCAGCAAATTGTGCTTATAAGCTTAACATAGGGGTAAGCATAAATACATAGTCGTGCCGGGTGTATTTCTGCCCTTCTCGTTCAAAATTTACCTGGCTGGCAATGTTATGTAAACGGGCTGCACCGGTAGCATAGCGGCAACCACCTTCTTTCATAGCACGTTGTAAATAACGGGCTACATCGGTAAACAGGTTCTTTTTACGATACTGCGGCAGCAAACCAATATAAGGGGTGTACGAATATTCACCCTTAAATTCGGTGGCGCAGCAGCCTATATATTCACCATTCAATTGTATTAACCAGCCTTGTTTGCCGGGGTTGCCTTTTTCAATAAAAGTGGCGGCCAGGTAACCGGCAAAATTCTCAACCTGCAGGTCACGCGGAAAATATTTTTCAAGCAACATATGTCTGAAAAAACCCATCGGTTGTTCCGTGTAGGTATCGGTAACCAGTTGCTTGTAAAGATCCTGTTGTGTACCATCGCAGGGAATGAAAGTAACCTCCGGGTGTTGTTGCGCCGGCACCTCGTAGGTTGTCAAATCAAGGTCGTATAACCGGTGTATATCCAACAGCAGATGCGGAAATCCCACTTCATCCAGTTGCACAAACAACTCGCCGTTAGGATCGGTAAGCTTCAGCCGAACAAAATCGTAACTGCCATCCAGTATCTCGTTGCGCATGCGCAGGGCATCATACATGGGGCCTTCGTACCGGCCAAAGCGCAGTTTAAACAACTCCGATTCACGTTCCGAGAAAGTAATCATTTCACAAGATTATCGTTCCTTCAAATACCTTCTCTGCTGCACCAATTAGGTAAACATTGGCAAAGCCTGATGGTGTTTTCTCAAACTTAACTTCCAAATCGCCGCCTATTGCTTTTACTTTAATCCGCGTTCCGGCGTTGGGTGTGGTGCCGGCATATACCAGCGCCGATGCTACTACGCCTGTTCCGCACGATAGGGTTTCGTCTTCAACACCGCGTTCATACGTACGCACAAATATTTCATCGGGGCCTATCGGCTCCATAAAGTTTACATTAATGCCTTCCGCTGCAAAGCGTTCATTATAGCGTATCTTCTTCGCTTCTTCTACAAGCGGCAAATTGGCTACCATTTCGGTAGGCTGCACATAATGCGGCGATCCGGTGTTCAGTACATAGGCAGTAGCCGTGCGCTCCGGACTTTCCACATCTTTCATCTTCAAAACTACCCTGCCATCAGGCAAAACCTCTCCTTCATGTTCGCCATCAATAGCCAAAAAAGTACAAGTGTTTTTTATCAGGCCCAGGTCGTGTGCCAGGCGTATCAAACAGCGTCCGCCATTACCGCACATGGTACTTTCATTCCCGTCGCTGTTAAAGTAAACCATCTCAAAATCAAAGCCTTTGCGCTCCTGCAAATACATCAGGCCATCAGCGCCGATACCAAAGTGCCGGTTGCACAATTTTTCTATTAAGGCCCGTTCTTGTTTTAAACCATAACCGCGGTTATCAATCAAAACAAAATCGTTTCCTGTGCCCTGGTATTTGTAGAATTTAACGGTCATTTAATATCGCTGTTAAAACAGGTTAAGCCTTTAAAGCCGAACTTGTAATTTAGGACACAAAGAAAATAACTTTGGAGAGTGAATCGTTTTTACGAAAACAAAATTTTAAGTGTATGAATCTCCGTAAAACTGCTTTAACTGCATTTACAGCATTTATCAGCGCCTTTGCAGCCATTGGCGTGTATAACCACATGGGCTGGAACAAGCAGGAAGTTACGTTTGTGGACCGTGATGCCCCAACTGCTCATTTAACTGCTTATTCCGCTTCGCAATCGCAGTCCATGCCTATCGATTTCCGTTATGCAGCCTCTGCCTCCACACCGGCGGTAGTGCATATCAAATCCACCTTTAAACCAGAAAAAACTTCCTATCGCGGCCGCAGCAACGATCCTTTTCAGGATCTGTTTGGCGACGATTTCTACAACTACTTCCATGGTGGCAACCCTTACCAAAATCAGGCACAGGTAGCTACCGGCTCGGGTGTTATCGTAAGCCCCGATGGATACATTGTTACCAATAACCACGTGGTTGAAAATGCCAGCGAAATCGAAGTGGTAATGAACAACCAGAAAACCTATACCGCTACCGTAACAGGCCGCGACCCCGATGTGGATCTGGCGCTTTTAAAAGTTGAAGCAACTGATCTGCCTGCCATCAATTTTGCCAACTCCGATTCAGCTTTGGTGGGCGAATGGGTATTGGCAGTAGGTAACCCATTCAATTTAGAATCAACAGTAACTGCAGGCATTATCTCAGCCAAAGGTCGTAACATAAGCTTGTTGGGCGATAGCTATGGTAATGGCAAAGGCCCAGGTACGTCTATCGAATCCTTCATCCAAACCGATGCGGCCGTTAACCCCGGCAACAGCGGTGGGGCATTGGTAAATGTAAACGGCGAACTGGTAGGTATTAATACCGCCATCGCCTCTCCTACCGGTTCGTATGCCGGTTATTCGTTTGCAGTGCCAAGCAACATTGTAAAAAAGGTAATTATCGACCTCAAGCAATACGGTGTTACACAACGTGGTTTCTTAGGAGTTAGCATCCGCACCATGGATGATAAAACTGCGCAGGACCTTGGTTTCGACAAACCACACGGTGTTTATCTCGATAATGTAAATAAAGGTTCTGCTGCCGAAGAAGCCGGCCTTAAGAATAAGGACGTTATTACCGCCATCAACGGCTTCCCGGTAAATACCTCACCTGAATTACAGGAGCAGGTAGCCAAGTACCGCCCTGGCGATAAGATTGCTGTGGAATATATCCGTAGCGGTAATAAAGGCACAGCTACGGTAGTTTTAAAGAACAAATACAACACTACAGCCAGCGTAGATAATAGCACTAATGTGCTGGATGTTTTAGGCGTTGAGGTTGAGAACTTATCGGCTACTGATTTAAGGGCTTTAGGCCTCTCAGGCGGTGTGCGTGTTACGGGTCTTAAAAATGGCCGCTTAACCGAGTTTACCGACATCAAGAAAGGCTTTGTAATTACGCAGATCGACGACCAGCCTGTAACCAGTGTAAACGATTTCCTGAACCTGCTGAAAGATAAATCGGGCAAAGTGCTTATCGAGGGCATTTACCCTAACAAACCGATGAGCTACCTGTATGCCTTCCGCATGTAATAAACTGATACCGATTGTTAAAGCCGCTACCGAAAGGGGCGGCTTTTTTATTGCACCTGCTTTTCTACTTTCGCCCTATGGGGAAAGGCAAAGGATTTATCGGCAGCATCGTTAAACGCTTTTTATATCCGCAGCATTTATGGCGCGTGATAAGCCTTCAGCGCAATCGTAAAAAGATTGTACGCACCTACGACGATGCCCAGCTAAAACTATACCACCAACTCCTCCCCGGCGATTTTTTGCATTACGGTTATTTTGATGATGCCGATACACAACCCGCCGACGTAAGCCTGAACATGATTTACAAAGCCCAGGAACGCTACGCCGAAAAACTGCTGGAACTGGTAGTAGATACACAAGCGCCCCTGCTCGATATTGGTTGTGGCATGGGCGGTATGTTGGGCATGATGAATAAGCGTGGCTGGCAGGCCACCGGTTTAACGCCTGATAAAAACCAATGCCACTACATACGCAACACCTATCCTAATCCGCTTATCGAAGCTAAATTTGAGGATATAGATGCAGCAGCCTATACAAAGCATTTCGGTACAGTAATAACCTCCGAATCGCTGCAATACCTCAATCTCGAGCGTTCCTTGCCCTTAATTGATGCCATCCTTAAACCCGGTGGCCGTTGGGTAGCCTGCGACTACTTCCGCACCGGAGAAGCCGAAGAAAAGAGCGGTCACCGCTGGGAGCCTTTTTTACAGATGCTCGATAAGCACGGTTTTAAACTGGTTGGCCATACCGATATTACAGCTAACGTTTTGCCTACCATTGCCTACGTATATCACTTAGCCACGCAGGTAGGCATGCCTTTAAAGGAATTTGGCATGGGTAAGTTACAGGTAAAAGCCCCGGGCATTTACTATGCTGTAAAAGAGGCCCTGCCGGTTATCGAAGAAAAGATCGAAAAAAACATCCGCACCGTTAACCCCGAACTCTTTGCCAAAAACAAACGATACGTATTAATGCAAATAGAGCGGAAGTAACGCCGCTCTATTCATTTAATTCAATCTTGTTGTGGTTGTTTTAGCGCATTAGTGTTACACTGCCTTTGTAAAGCTTAGGCACGTAATTATCTACAAACACCAGGTTGATGACATATACAAACACAGCCGGGTTCATCACCTTGCCTTTATACATGCCATCCCACTTAAAGTTCATGTCATTACTTTCAAACACCTTCTCTCCTATCCGGTCAAACACCATTACCTCAAACTGTTTCCAGCTTGCCTTGTTGCCATACACTTCAAAAAAGTCGTTGGCGCCATCGCCGTTTGGTGTAAATACGTTTGGTATAAATATCTCGTAACGAGGTATTACAATTATGTGTGCCGTATCAAAGGCCACACAACCGCTATCGCTGGTTACCGTTACGCCGTAGGTAATAGTTTTTATTGGCGTTGCCAGTGTCGAAGCACAATCCGAACAATCTAACCCTACTGCCGGTTGCCATACTACACTGCCTATGTTACCGCCGTTTGGCACAACTAACAGTGGTGCTGATTCTCCAAGGTCAATCGTGGTTTCGTGTGGAGTAACTTCAATGGTAAACGCCGAGTCATTTAATACCGTAAAGCTGGTATCCACTACACAATTGTTCTGGTCGGTAATAGTTACGGCATAGGTACCTGCAGCAAGCGAGTAAATATCTTCGCTCGTAGCTCCATTGCTCCACAAGTAAGTAGCCGGAGGATTTACGGTATTAACCGAGATATTGATAAAGCCGTTCTGCAGCGGATAACACAACACATTGTAAGGCGTACCACTAATGGCAATACCCGGTAATTGATTTACCACCGCACTGCCGCTGGCGGTACAGTTGCGGCTATCGGTTGCGGTTACATTATAAGTGCCGGGGCCTAAGTTAGAGGCCAGTTGAGTTGTTTGCGCAGTATTGCTCCATACATAACCAATGGCCGGTGTTCCGCCTGTAGGGTTGGCATTCACTGTTCCATCCGTAAAGCCGGGGCACGATACATCCGTAGCCTGCGGGTTCAGGGTCAATGGTCCCGGTTCTATTACCGGTATACCGCTTACCGACTTGGTGCAATTATGCGCATCGGTAACAGTAACACTATACGCACCTGCAACTAAGCTACAGATTTGGTTCGTGGTAGCACCTGTATTCCAACTTACGTTATAAGCAGGCGTTCCACCGCTTACCGTAACCGATACACAGCCATCCGCCGCACCAAAACAACTAATGTCCACTACATTGGTATCCACCACCAAATCAGGCGGCTGGTTCACTAATATCGAATCGCCGCCTGCAGCAGCACAATTATTAGTATCAACCACACTTACGCTATAGTAGCCGTAAGGCAGGCCGCTAACATCTTCCGTAACATCGTTATTAGGCGTATTCCATTGTATGGTATATGGCCCTGCATTGCCTACTATCGTTAAATCAATAGCGCCATCGCTGCCGCCATAGCAGTTTACATTGGTTACCACATTGGTTAGGTTGGTAGTAGCCGGTGGCGAGGTAATAGTAGTAGTGGCCGTAGCTGTGCAACCTGCCTGGTCCATGGCCATTACGGTATAAGTACCCGGCAACAAATGCACCGCATGGGCACTGTCCTGCTGGGCAGGATCATTCCATAAATACTGGTAAGGTCCGTTACCACCCGCCGCATCCGACTTCGCATCACCGTCAGCAATGGTAATACAAGTAGCCGGTGTGGTGTTAAGTATGGTTACCGTTAGCAACGGTGGTTCATAAATAGTAGCCGAAGCAGTAGCTGTACACGTAGTAGTAGCATCGGTTAGCGTAACGGTATACGTGCCTGCACATAGGTTCGCATTGCGTTTAATAGTGGCGCCATTGCTCCAGGCATAGGTAACGTTACCGCTACCGCCTATGGCTGCCACACGGGCCACACCATCGCAAAAACCGTTACAACTCACATTGCCGATACTATCGATATACGCTTGTAAACCACCGCCTGCACCAAGCGCCGCACCATCTGTTGCACTGCAGGTGGAGTTTAAGTCAACCACCGTTACCTGGTAAGTGCCTGCCGATAGATTGGTTGCTGTTTGTGTAGTTTGGCCCAGGGCATCACTCCATAGATAACCATAACTACCCGCCGGGCTCGGGTTCACCGTAAGCGAACCGTTATTACCGCAACTGGCCGGGTTAGGTGTAAACGTTAACGTAGGCGGACTCGCCACACTTACCGTTATTATCGAATCAACCTGACAGTAATAGTGCACACTATAACCCTTCACCAAATACGAAGTAGTTGTCGGCGGACTGGCAATTACTGTTGGCCCGGTAGTTACATTCAATCCGGTAGCCGGCGTCCATTGATAGAACGATGAACCCGAAGCCGTAATGGTTACAGAATCGCCCGGGCAGAAACCAAACACCCCGTTAAACGATAGGGTTGGATTTGGTTCCACCAAAATGTATATCGAATCGTATGGCGAATAACCGCAACAGGTAGTGCTTATACGCACCTTCACCTTAAACACGCCCGCCGTATTAAACACCAAATTATTCACCGATTGATACTGCGCCCCGTGATACGTATTAGGTGTTACAGCTCCCCCAAAATCCCAATCAAACGTATCCGCTGCCGGTATCACGGCTGTAAAGTTGGCCGTGCTGCCCAAACAAAGGAAGAACGTATCTCCATTCAAATGCTGGGCCGTAGTGGTAATATCCGGTATATAGCTATTGGCATCAATAGGCACCAGGAAGAAACCCTGGTAAACATTGCCGCTATAACTAATATCTTTTCTGCCAAAGGCCGTGTATTGTGTATTTACACTGGCACCTGTTGGTGTTTGCGGTGTGCTGTTGGCTCCCAAATCCCAACTGCCGCTGGCTGCACTGGTAAAGTTTACGTTGCGATACGTGCAGCTAACATCAGCTACATTAATAGTAGGCTGTGCTGCCAGGTTAAAGGTAACATCGGTAATAGGGCTTACACCGCCATCCACATACACTAACCCTGCCGAACCTGCACCTCCATCGCCACCAGCACCACCGGGGCCACCCGAGCCGCCTGATCCGCCGTTTCCACCACGGCCTATTTCACTGGTACCAACGCTGGCACCCGTTCCACCGGCACCACCGCCACCACCCGAACCGCCCGGGGCACCTGCACCGCCAATACCGGCTGTTCCTGCAAAGGCATAGCAATTACTAAAGTTACCACCGGGACCACCATTCAGCACGTATACCGCAATAGATGCACCGCCACCGGTACCACCGCTGCCGCCGGTACCACCCTGGCCGCCACCGCCGCCGCCGCCACCGGCATTGCCGGTACCGTCTATACAAAAGAAACAACTTTGGCCACCGCCACCACCGCCGCCCGAACCGCCGGAACCACCGGTTCCATCTGTTCCGTTGCCGCCTTGGCCACCGGGCACAAAAAATCCGCCTACTATTAAGCCCGGCGAACCCGGTGCTCCTGGTGCGCCAATCGTGCCTGCTATTGCGCTTCCGCTTCCCCCTGCGCTACCCGGATCGCCGTAACTGCCACCAGAGCCGCCTGTAGAGGTTGAGCCACCTAAAGTAGAGCCACCGGCACCGCCGCCACCGCCGCCGTTCGAACCTTTACCGCCCGAACCGCCGCCGCCGCCACCGCCGCCATCACGGGCATTGCTGGCATTACCACCTGCACTACCGGCTCCGCCGTTTGTGCCTGCTGCACCGCCGCTGCCACCTCC
The DNA here is from genome assembly GCA_046329495.1 of Chitinophagales bacterium. Taxonomy (GTDB): domain Bacteria; phylum Bacteroidota; class Bacteroidia; order Chitinophagales; family LD1; genus Bog-950. Next base: position 235,614 of record JAXLUO010000004.1, read on the forward strand.
CGGTCCTGCACCTGTGCCACCGGTACCACCCGTTGTATTCAACGAGCTGTTATCTACATCACCATTGCTGCCATTCGTGCCCGGCGAACCTGCCAAACCGTTTACACCAACTACCGTGCCCGGCAAACCATCACCGGCATTACCCGGTAAAATCTGACAACGCACAAATACGTAGTTGCTGCAATTGGTCATGTGGAACACATAATTGCTCATGGCTGCATTACCCGCCGTAGTTGCCGGCGCATTTGCCGTTTGGAACGTAATATCCTGAAAACGGAAATACGCCTGCGAGTTCATGTAAATAGCTACTATACGCGGAGCCGTTGGCCCTCCCTCGGGGTTATTGGCATCGCGGTAGATGGTGGTGGCACCCGGTGTGCTGGTTTTAACCCAGGTAACAGGGTCATAGCCACCTTCAATAGTAGTATAGCTGGTAATATTGGTTATAGGGTTGCTGATGGTATACGTGCCCCTGCCTAAGCGTATAATACTGTTGTTACACTGCGCCAGGTTAATAGCCCCCTGCAAACTGGCCGGGTTGGTTTTGGTACCGTTACCCGTGCCGGTGGTAGTAGCATACAACACCGCACAGCTTTGTGGCGGTGGTGGTGCTGCCAAATTAATTTGCGAACACACCGTATCGCTGGGGCAACCGTTAGCATCAGTTACATTAACGCAATACGTAGTTGAACCGCTTGGTGTGGCAATGGGGTTAGCGCAGTTGGTGCAGCTTAAACCGGCCGTTGGGTTCCAGTGGTACGTTGGGTTAGTGGCTGTAGTGCCTGCCAATAAACTTACCGAGCCCCCCGAACACAGCGTTACATTGGTTGGGTAAAGTGTAATAGTTGGTTTAGGTATACGCGTTACAAGCACATTATCCGTCTTCTGGCAACCGCTGGCATAATATGCGGTTACGGTATACATGGTTGTGGTTGATGGGCTAACGGTAATATTCTGCGTATTCCAGTTATTGGTGCCGTCGCTCCAGGCATAGCCGGTTACACTGCCGCCCGTTACCTGCGCATGCAGCGTGGTATTTAAGCCGGGGCACAACGTAACATCCGGACCCGCACTAACCGGCGGATCGCTGCTGGGCACCACATTAATGTTATACGAATACGTGTTAGTTCCCGTAATTGGGCAATGGTCATCTTTTACCGTTACCGTAAAGCTATGCAGGCCCACATCGGCTGCCGTTGTGGTCCAGCAAAACTGACCCGTAGGATGCTGCGCTCCGTTGGTGGTAAACACCCCACCTGCTATACCTCCGTTCCACGTCATGGTTACATTATCGCCTGCATCGGGGTCGTTCGATAAAATATTGAAACAGGTATCCGAACAGGCCGGTATAGTTAAGTTAAAGGTGTTGCTGCCGTTGGTACCGGTAGCGGTAGGCAATTGGTTAGTGCAGTTAATAATGGTAAACTGCATATCGCGCACTACGCAGCCAATATGCACCCCGTTGCGGTATTCATCCACACGTATGGCAGCAACTGCCACCTGTATAGCGCTGGGGGTATAGGTAATATCGCCGTTAACCGGGTTTACGGTATAAGGGGCCGATGTGGTAAATGGTGCACTGCCGCTGTGGCCGCTGCTATAGCCTACCACGGCACCGCCATTACTTAGCGAGTTTACAGGCGTAAACGTAAGCGAATCACCATCCAGGTCAATTACCCCGTGGTTATAGTTTACAGGTTGGTTAACGCAATAAAACGGTATGGGGTTATTTAAAAACACCGGCGAGTTATTGCAGGGGCTAAGTGTATTATCTAAACATATAGCAATATAAACTGTTTCGTTGCCGGGGCTGGTTAAGTTGGTAATGGCATTGTTACGGCAGCAGTAATCCCAACTCAGCGTCCAGTCGTTACCGCAACCGGGGGGCAGGTTCAATATACCCGTATAGGTGTATTTCTGTACCCCGTATTGGCCGCTGCCGCCACAGGCCGTATTCGGGTTTTGCGGACACACCGGCGTAATATCCTCCGGCGGACCCACCTGTGTTACGGTTATTGAACTGTTTACACCGCATTGTGCCGAGCTATACGATATCACGTGCGAAGCATCCATGCTTACACCGTTACAATCGCGATACACCTGCAGCGTTAAGCGGTACTGGCCGGGGGCCATGCACTCATACGTTAAGTCAACACCCATGGTATGCGTGGCATTAGCCGTGGTAATTGCACTCAGTAAAAAGCCGAGAAAAAGTACAACAGGAAGTAAAATTCTTCTCATGTGTGGGGGTCAGGGGGTTAGTGTTCCGGAACAAGCTTGTTCCAACGGGTGTTAAATTTATTTTTTTTAACCGAAAAATGATAATGGGTAAACGCCCGCTTAAACATTAAATCTTATTTAGCTAAGCCCTACACCCCATCCACCTTTCTTATTGTTGATGAGGTGAATATCCTAAAGGTTGCAACCACCTCCAATATGGTTCCGCAATCATTTCAAACCATACTTAGCAGCCTGTTTTTAGCCCCCCTCTTAACAACCGCTTCATTTGCCAAAGGCACCCTGCGGCATCACCCCTCGCTACCGCATCGGCAAACAAAAAAGGCGCTCCATTTTACAGGAACGCCTTCAGGTAATGTAAGCTCTTTTACTATCTTATTTGGCAGCGCTTATAAACAACTTGCGGGTTATTACCTCGCCGTTATTCTTCACGCTCATCAGCACATAGCCTGCATCCAAATTGCTGAGGGTGCGGCTGTAAATGCTGCTCTTGCCAAACTTCTCGCTGCTCAGTTTCTGGCCAAGTATGTTGTAAATATCTATGGTAGCCTCTACCTGCTTCAGGTTGCTGAAATCAACAAACACGCGGTCGGCATTGCTCCACATACGCAGGCCGTTATTTTCAACGGCATCAATACCGGTAGCGGTTTTAGCCGTTACGGTAACCGTTTGGCTGGTGGTTGATGAACAACCTGCTGTATTGGTAACCGTTAAGCTAACGGTGTAAACACCTTCGGTAGCATACTGGTGGGTAGCCACGCTGCTTTGCGCACTGCTGCCGTCGCCAAAGTTCCAGTTGGTAGTAGCTGCGTTTACAGTGGTGCTGGTAAAGGTTACGTCCTCTCCTGTTTCAGCCACCTGGCTGCTGGCCTGCATACTGGCATTAACCGGTGTAACGCCGTTTACCTGTATGTTCTTAACCACGGTGTAGTTGTTGTTATCAACCAGGGTAACAGTGTAAACACCTGCAGGCAGGCTGCTTATTACAGCGTTGTTGCTGTTTAAGGTACCGGTAGCCATAGTTACATTATTGCTGTTGGCAATGGTGTAATTCCAGTTTGCGCTGCCGGCTTGTGTAATGTTCAGTTGGCCCTGTGCCTGGCAGGTAGCATCGGTAGTAGCAAATTTGGCGGCCGGTGTAAAGTGTAGTACAAAACGGTTCCAGTTATCGGTAGCGTTGGCGTTAAAGGTATAAGCACCGCTGCGCACATCGTGCCATACATTCAGTTGCTTATCTTCTAACATAATATAGCTGGTAGGGTCAAAGCTGTTAACACCGTCAAAGCTAAAGGTATAGCTACCGTTAACGCCGGGTTCCATATTCAATGGTATGCTGTTGGTGGTTTCAATATCCTTCACCACGTTTTGGCACAACCAGCTTTGGTTGCCGGCCATAGTAGTATACAAAGTATGGCGGGTTAAAGCGCCACCGCTCTTAACAGCATCAAAACCTTCATCAAAGTTAGCGCTGGCATCTGCATTAAAGGCAATGGTTGTTGCATCAAGCAAATTACTGCTGTTGTTTTTAGCGGTAATGGTTAACTCGTGGTCGTTGGCTTGTTTCTGGAATGAAGGGCTGCCGCTGCGCGTGCGCTGGCTGGCGTTAATGGTATAGTTGGCGTTGCCATTTGTGCTCTTACGCACCATAAAGGCCTGGAAAGGCGCTACCACCGTAGCCGGTTGGTAACTGCCTGCATAAGGCCCTGTAGTGTTCCATACCATCTTAACCGGATCAAAGCCTGCTTGGTTGCCGCTAATATCCAAATCGCTCAGGTAAGGGTTGGCCACAATATGCCAGCCTGCATCTACCGAACGGCCCTGCAATGTATAGTTCTGCCAGCCGCCGGTATTTGATAAATTGGTTGCCTGGTAACTGCCTGCTAAGTTTGGCGCACCGCTTACGGTAATTACGCCTGATGTGGTTTTGTAAACACTAAAACCATTAGTTGCCGATGCAGTGCCTGCGGTTTCAACTTTCCAACCGGCCTGGGCACAAGTGGCTCCATGGCTTTCGTCGTAGCTAAATACAGTACCCCATGGCGTGTTGTTAGCGCTGTTCAGTTCATCGCAGTTGCTGGTTGGAATAATGTAACCCGGTGTTCCGCTGGCGCCAAAAGCGCTAAGCGGTGTAGCCGTAATAGGGCTGCCCATCAGGTGCTGGTTTTTAGCTGCACCGGCGGCATCGTAATAACGCTCGGCGGTAACATTGCCCGTTAAGCTGCCGCTAAAACCGCTGCTAAAGTTATCAAGCACCGCATAGCTGCTGCTGCCGGTACTGCGGAAACGCAGGATACCTGCGGTGGTATTCAAAGTGCCGGTTTCCAGTTCTACGGCCGTAAACACATCCACCTGTGCACCACTGGCCAGGGTAGCCCCGGCTGTATTGGTTAAACGCAGCGTACTGAACGATAACTTGTTTTGTAATTGCTGTAAACCACTGCCCACCAGCGTAACGCGGCCTGCGCCCGTAAACTGAGCTGCCGTAGCAGTGCTGCTGCCCTTAACGGTGCCGCAAACCTGCACACCGCCGCCGGTTACAACGGTAATAATGGCGCCGCCCTGTACCTCTATATCATGCACCGCTGTGCTGGTGCTTACAGTTGGTTGAATGGCAGTAGCAGGAACCAACACATCTTCGGCACAACTGTTTGGCCAGTGACCGTTGCTCCAGTTAGCATCATCGTGCCAATTGGTGTTATTACCTAACCAGGTATTTACACCACAGGTATTAACCGTTACCATTACCGATCCGCTTGCTGTACAGCTATTGCTGTTGGTTACGGTTACGGTATAGGTAGTAGTACCAGCCGGACTAACCGAACCACTTGCTACGTTTCCTAAACCTGCACTCCATGTATAGCCGCTGATGGTGCCGCTGCCTGCTGTGGCGTTGGCATTTAGGGTAGTGGCACTACCGCTGCAAATTGGCGAAGCACTGGCGCTTGGTGTTGTGGTTGGAACCGCATTTACCGTTACAACCTGCGATGCTAACGAAGCACACGTGCCATCCGATACCGAAACTTTGTAAGTGTTTGAACTGCTAACTGTAGTTGAAATACTGCTTCCGCCGTTGCTCCAGCTATAGCCGCTCATGCCGCTTGGTGCAGCAGTTAAAGTTACACTGCCACCGGGGCAAAATGCTGTTGGCCCACCTGCTGAAATCGTTGCGTTTACAGGGTTGTATTTAATTAAGGTAACGTCATCGATACGATACTGAACGGTTCCACTTGTTACATTACTAAAACGTAAGCGAACATTTGTTCCATAAGGCAGCGCATTATCTAAAACAACCTGTGACCAATTTGTTCCGCCTGTATTACTACCTGTAGGAACAGTTACCAGTCCTACGCTATAATAGCTTAAGCCATCAAGACTATACTCTACCAAAAGATCGTTGCCATTATCTGCATTGGTATTTTTGTTTAATCCGAAAGTTAATTTGTTTGGAAAGGCATTAGTTGTATTAATACCACCTATTTCAATTGTTTTAGTACCTGCTGTACCTGAATTAAAAGAGGTCATGAAGGCGTTCCCATTCCCACTGGCACCTGTATATCCAGCTGAAGGAGTTGTTATTTTAATTTCACCTAAACCAGCAAAGGAAAGTGTGCTATTACTCGCTGAATTATAGTTATTAATATCTGCTACTGTTGCACTTCCAAAATTTTCGGTAAAAACTTGAGTAGTGGTACCTGTAAGAGCACCACGTGCTACAAAGGCATTACTGCTTACAGTAGTAGTTGTTACACAGCTCAGGCTTGTGGTCATTTCGCAGGTAACTACATCATTTACGTTTAAAGATGATGTGGAATAGCTCGTTCCCGTGCCCACATTCGAACCATTTACTTTCCATTGATAGCTTGGTGTGCCACCATTAACAGTAGTACCTACGTTAAATGTTTGAGCAACACCTGCACATACCGGGTTATTGGCTGAAGTTATATTGATAGAAGGAGTCACCGGCGTATTAATTGTAACACTTACGGGTCCTCTGGAAGCCGTGCAACCAAAACCATCGGTAATAGTAACTGTATAGTTACCGGTAGTTCCTACAGTTATTGATTGTGTTATAGCCGAAGTACTCCATGCATAAGTGCCACCTGCTGGGTTCGCTGTTAAATTCACAGTACCGGCACATTGCGAAACGGGGCCGCCTGGCGTAACGCTTGGTGTTGTGGCCGTTCCGTACGACATTACAACATCATCTATGCGGAACTGAATTGAACTGGAGATGTTGCTGTTGTTAGCATTAGCAAAGTGCAATCGTAAGTTGGCAGCCTGAGGTAAGTACCCGATAGACTGAAGTTGATACCATCCTGCACTACCACTCGTAGTGGGTAGGGTACTTGCACCGTTATCGGCTCGTACCCAAGGTAAAGTAGTCCACGAAGAACCTCCATTGGTGCTAAACTCCAATATCAGATTTGAACCTGTTTCGCCATTTATGCTTTTAAATAAGCCAAAAGTTAATTTAATCGGCGCATAGCCTAAAGTGTTTATGCCATCAATAGTAAAGTCGTTTCCGTTATAGGTAAGAAATACGTTTGAGCCTCCGCTGGCACCCGTATAACCCGTACTTGCCGATGTATTCCTTAAATCACCGGAACCGCTCATGGTTAATGCATCATTATCGAAATCGTTATTTGTTTCATAAGTGCTTATTCCCGTTCCGCTTGTACCGTTAACCCCCATGCTTTCATTAAATATTACGGTTTGTGTATTATACTGAACGGCGATGTTTGATCCATTATCAGTACCATTAAAAGCCGGTGCGCTGCCTATTACCCGAATACGATAGCCAGCGCCATTAGCAGTGTTACCCGGAATTGTAGCGCTGATGGTGCCGCTTACTGTAGAAGTTACTGAACCTATGTTAATAGGACTGGCAAAACTGCCGCTGGCATCAGATAATTGGGCTGTAAATACGTTACCTGATAGAAAGTTACTGGCGGTATAAGATACAATAGCAGTGCTCCCGGGGCAATAGAAGTTTTTAGGTACGCTGGTGCTAAGCGTTGGTGTAGGCACATTAATGGTTAATACAGCACTGGTTGCATTGGTGGTTGCAGGGTTACCGTCGTTAACGGTTACAGTAGTAGTTCCACCGCCTGTTGTAAATTGAAACCCACCCGGAAAATTTAATACGCCTGCGCTAAATGCTGTTGGCGTATTAATCATAGTATATCCTGCACTATTACTAACGGTAACCGAACTGTTGACACTTAAATCCGTATTTCCGTTTGCATCCTGGGCGCGTACTATACCAGCTGTAGAAAAGGTGCTGTAATAGTTATTGATAGTTGGCGCAAAAGCAGTAGTAAAGTTCAACGCTGTAGCTGTTACATCCACGGCATTGTTGGTAGCACCCGATTCAACAGCCGTTCCCGCACCCGGTGCAAACGGTGTGCCGCTTACACTGGCAGTAAAGCTGCTGCGGTCTACCTTAAAGGCCAGGTTCATACCGTCCACCGTGTTTGCTAATCCACCGCCTATTACCACGTTAATCCATAAGCTTAAGGTATAGGTTTTGCTGGTTCCATCGGCCACTTCACCTAACTGACCGGCACCTGTTGGTATCGAAGCAAAAGTAATGTTGGTTGCGTTAACAGTTCCTGCAAGGTTGTTGGTTCCGTCGCTAAGCGTTGCGCCTGCAATTACATTGGTCCAGTTGGCCACATCATTGCCTGTTCCCTGGCTTATTACCAGGTTGCTGATCAAAGTAGCTAAGGCATCATTACCGCTCACATCATCCGTTACCGTAAAGTTGAAAACCGATACGGCAGCACCCGAGGTGTTGGCAATAGATGAAACTGAAACGGCCTCGCCGCCTGCGGCAGAGGTAACATCGCTAACCGGCGGATTGTTTACTATAATGTTACCGCTGGTAGCATTGGTGGTTCCGGTATTGCCGTCATCTACCGTTACGGTTACAGTAGCGCCGCCGTTAGTAAACTGAAAGTTGGAAGGAAAGGTAAATACGCCGGCTGCAAATGAACCGCTGGCATTTACCATACCCAGGCTGCCTGAATTAGTTATAGTTACCGCGCTGGCAAAATCCTTATCGGTATTGCCATTGGCATCCTGGGCACGAACCACACCAGCCGTTGTAAAGTTAGTATTGGGGTCAATAGTAGTAGGTGAAAACGCAGTTGTATAGTTTAAAGCAGTAGCTACTACTGTAACTACATTCTTACCAGTACCTGATTCTATTGCGCCTGTGCCTGTTGAAAACGGAGTGCCAGAAGCGCTGGCTGTAATGCTGCTTGCGGTAACTTTAAAGCCGAAGGCAAGACCATCAATAGTTGCCGGTAGCGTTCCCCCTAAGGCTGACTTTAAGTAAATCTTTAGCGTGTATGCTTTGTTGCCATTATCTGCAACGTAACCTAAGTCAGAACTTGTAGCAGTAGGTATACTGCTGAAAGTTATATTGGTAGCATTTACGGTCCCGGAAATTGAAGATGTTCCATCCGATAAGATGGCGCCCGCAATGGCTTGCGTCCAGTCGGAGATAGTGTTGCCAGTTCCCTGGTTAATTACCACATCGGTAATCAAGGTATTTAAGGCATCATCGCTAGTTGAATCGTCTTTAATGTAGAAGTTAAATGCAGAAGCTGCAGCACCAGAAGTGTTAACCAAAGATGAAATGGTAGCTGGCGAAGCTGTACCCGCTACACCTACATTGGAAGTTGGTGTTGATGAAATTGTAGCATTAATGGTAACGTCATCTAATACTAAAATATGATCGCTATTTGCATCATTCAAATCTTCCCAACGGAGCATTATTTCCTGGCCATTGGCAAGGTTTAAAGAACTAATGGTATAGCTAATGCCTGCTGATTTATTTGCAGTAGCATTTCCATCTAAAGCTAAGGCTGTTGATCCCGTTTGAGGTGAAGTAAACTTACTAGTAGTGGCGGTATAGCCAGTACCGGTTACAGATGTGATTGAAGCCCCCGTAAGATAAGTTAATACCAAATCTTGAGTACTGGTATTGGCTTCACGTCTCCATTGCTCTCCTGTCCAGGTTATTGTCAATGACGTAATTACTGAACCCGTATTGTTTTTTAGTCTCCAACCCAAATAATTTTTACCTGTACTTGCGGCCCCTGTATATGCATTTGACGTAACATACCCCAATGCACGATCCGCCAAGGCATTAGTGCCTAAAACACCAAATGAATAAAAACCGGCTGTGGTTGTAGTGCCCGTATTAACCCCAACAGTGGTAATCGAGGCAGTTGCGTCTGTGGCTGCATACCAACCAGTTAACGTAGAGTTATTTGTCCAGGAGCTGGCGGAGGTGCCTAATCCATCAAAGTTTTGGGTATAATCAGTTCCTCCAGCAGCAATGGAAAATTGTGCATTTGCGTAGTTACCAAATAATAAAGTACAGATAACGAATAGCGTCAGGGAGAGTTTGTTCATATAACTATGTTAGTGTGTGTCAGAAAAACCTTGGCAAAAGTAAACGAAACACCCAAAAAAAGGCAGTTCGCTTATTAACTAATTTTTAATTCGTTCTTAAATATGTTAATAACCTGTTCTACTACTGTAAATCAAGCTATTAGCCCGCTAAACCGGGGCTGTGGGTGAGTACGTTAAAACAACGCATTTTCAGCGTCAGGGGTAGCACAAAAATAATACGAAAACGCCGCTTGTCAAGAGCAACGAACAGAAATAACAGAAATATAATATCCACCACCCATCCGCATCTGCCAAAACCAGCCTACATCCGTCTTCGGTTTATATAAAAGAAAGCAAAATAAATACGCCGGTAGCGGTTCTTCCGGTTGCTGTCAACCTGAGCGGTCACAATTGCTCGTGACGAAGAGCAGTAGGCAGCAAGGCCCTGGGTTGCGGTTCTTCCTTTAGGAAGTTAGTAGGCAGCAAGGTCATGGGTTGTGGTTCTTCCGGTTGCTGTCAACCTGAGCGGTCACGATTGCTCGTGACGAAGAGCAGTAGGCAGCAAGGCCCTGGGTTGCGGTTCTTCCTTTAGGAAGTTAGTAGGTAGCGCAGCCCTGGGGGTGTTGCATTTGTATTTCAAGTTCCCCTCCTTGATAAGGAGGGGTGTCCGAACTGCGTGAAACGCGGGGCGGACAGGGTGGTTGCATACTTGCTCACTCAGCGCTCAACCCAAAGTCCTACAGGCCGCACCTACGACGCTTTAATAGATTTGTGCTTGTGTCTACAAACAGGCCACCCCTCTGGGGCTAAAACGCATTTACTACCTGTCACCCTGAGCGTAGTCGAAGGGCGACATCGCAAAGCACTATCCTCTGCCACTGCGGCACTCTCCGTAACATGGATTCGACTACACTCTCCATGACATACTCGTTAGGTAGAAGGTAGCAAAGCCATGCGTAGCGCTCCTTACTTGCCGGTAAAGCAACAATAATTTACTTGCCTACCTCAATTACCTCCTTTGTGCTTACGCCATCCTTATCGGTAACTTCAATTTCTATCAGCCCCGAAGTCTGCTCCGCTTTTAACGTGCTTATAAAAAATTTGTCTTCGGCGTTATAAGTAACAGGAGTCCCGTTTACCCGCACATTTTTTACAGCACTGCCATCCTTGGCTGCTGCCAGTGCAATAATTTCTATACGCGTATCTGCAGGGCCTTCCGGCTTGGCAACTTTGCTTAAAACACGCAACACCGGTAATTCCGATAGCTTAATGGAACCAACACCCTGTTGTTGCAGCATTTCATTTTTAAATGCTTGCGGGTGCGAATAACATAATACAGCACGGTACGAAAAGGCGCTGTTTCTTTTAAACAAGTCTACAAGAAACTTCCACTCGCTGCCACTTCCATCTGTAGTTCCGGCTAAAGTGCTATCTAAACCGGCGGAGCCATTCCGTGTTGCATATGCCGGTGGCATATACTGCTGCGTAATGTCGAACGGCTGATTATTGATAAACAGCAAAAACACATCTTTACCGAAAGGTGGCGTAATAATAACATTCATCTTAACCCGCAGTGTGCTGCCTGCATTTACACGGCATTCCTTCTTAACATCTACCGTGCCATTCGCAGGCACAAACATGGCTCTTTCTGTAATTCCTAAGTAGGCCAAATTAAAATATACCGTGGCTTGTGTATTATTTTCAATTACAGGCACCAGTGTATCTCCTTCATAAATATGGCCGCCTTCTACTCTTTTACCGTCCGGAGTTTCAAAATAAAAAACAACACCCGGTTTTTTTATTTCAGTGTTGCCACCCGTATTTGCACACAGTAAAAATGCAACCGCCGGTAACAGCAACCACGCAAGTTTTAGAATAGAAATTTTATGCATGTTCAAATATATAGTTATGAAGGTTGCATATGTATACCATAAAAGTAGTATTTCGATACAGATAGTTTTTTATCTGCACCCTTAGCAATGCCCTATGTACCCGTCCTTCCGGTGAACGTCACGCTGATCGGTCCCAATTGCTCGTGACGGAGAGTAGTAGGCAGCAAGGCCCAGGGTAGCGGTTCTTCCTTTAGGAAGTTAGTAGGCAGCAAGGCCCAAGGTAGCGGTTCTTCCTTTAGGAAGTTAGTAGGTAATAAGGCTCTGGGGTGTTGCATTTGTATTTCAAGATTCCCCTCCTTTGTAAGGAGGGGTGTCCGAACTGCGTGAAACGCAGGTTGGCCAGGGTGGTTGCGCACGTGCCCACTCAGCGCTTACAACCTGAGCACCAAACCCCAAAGCAAAATTGTTAATTATAAGTATCTTTATTTGAAACATTAAATCCTTATTATTATCTTTACCTCCAAAGTTCTTTGAAAACCGTGTAAACACTACAGCCACTCCCGGTCCATCACCAGCAACCGGGAGACAGGGGAAAAGTGTGTCCGGTCCGGAGCTGTTATATATTACGCTTTTATAAGATGTGTATAACTCAAATTTAGGCCTTTGCCGTATACAAATAAAGACACCTGTTTTTTACCAAAACTGCATTTTTGTTTCATTTTAACACACAAAAAGGCTCATATAATTTTTTCCGTAATAGATGCACAAGCAAAAAACTGCACAAGCTTGCACAAGCAGTGTTGATAACCCTAAGCGAAAAATGTCACAAACGCACCCTATCCATTGTACCCATTAAATCAACGTAAGCGGTTATTCCGCTTTAAATTTGAAATTTTAAACTTCATAAAAACCGAATACAAACGCCCTGCATGCTTCATGCTCCTCCCCCATTTTCAAAGTCCCCAATAATTCTATCTTTGAAAAAACAAACATAATTCCACGCATGAAAACACTGCGCTACGCACTATTACCGGCCCTGTTAGCTTTGTTAATAGCTACCCCGGCCCTGGCCGAAACAAAGGCTGCAGAAGAAGAAGCTACCGACACGGTAGAAGAGGTAAACTTTACCTTTAAAAGACTGCTGTTTAACAACGCCGGCGAAACGGTAACCATCGGCAGCAACCTGGCCACCTTTGTGGTGCCCGAAGGCTTTAAATACCTCGATGGCCGCCAATCGGAATACGTAATGCACGACCTGTTCAACAACCCGCCCGACCCCGATGATCTGGGCATGATTGTACCGGCTTCGTGCAACGATACCATCCCCGATACTTGGGTAATAACCATTAACTACACCAACGAAGGCCACGTAAAAGACGACGACGCCAAGGATATTAATTACGACGACCTGCTGAAGGACATGCAAAAGTCGGTAGAAGAGAGCAAAGAAGAACGCCGCAAACAAGGCTACGCGGTTATGACCCTGCTGGGCTGGGCCTCCCCTCCTTACTACGACGAAAAGGAAAAGAAACTGCACTGGGCCAAGCGCTTTGCGGTAGAAGGTAATGAAGAAGAAACCCTGAACTACAACATCCGCGTACTGGGCCGCGAAGGTGTGCTGGAATTAAACGCCATAGGCGCCACTAAGGATCTGGACGATATAAAAGCACATTTAAGTCCGGTACTGGCCGCCGTTAACTTTACCAATGGCAACCGCTACGCCGATTTTAAAGAAGGCACCGATAAAACCGCCGCTTACGGTATTGCAGGTTTAATTACCGGTGGCGTTTTATTAAAAACCGGTCTGCTGGCCAAAATAGGCCTCATATTCGTAAAGTTCGCCAAGCTGATATTTGTTGGCGCTGCGGCATTAATTGGAGGTATAGTAAAAATGTTCAAGGGCAAAGGCAACGATAACACAGGCACCGAAGCCTAAAGTTTTATAAACCGTTCACCCCAAAGGCGCGGGTAAAACCGCGCCTTTTATCATCCACTAACGGCAGGGTATTATTAATAAGGAAAACAGAAAAGATAAAGAGAGGCTAAGAAGAAGAAAAAGGCGGGAATTAAGGGAAATAAAAAAGCCCCGGCTATTAGGCGGAGCTTTTTTATGTTGTAGTTCGCGTTACTAATTACTTAGTGCCGGTAGTACCAGTAGAACCGCTTGTAGCAGTTTCGCCGGTAGCAGCAACAGCAGCAGCAGTAGTATCAGGAGCAGTAGTGCTCACGTTTTCAGCAGCAGTTGTAGTTGCAGTAGAATCGGCAGGAGTAGCATCACCGCCTTCAGCTGGTTTGTTGTTGCAAGAAGCAAGAACCATTACTGAAGCAGCAATGAAAGCGAAAAATACTTTTTTCATTGTCTTGGTTTTAGTTTTTGGTTAATTAAATTGACGCGCAAATATAGTTGGAGCAACGTGGCTTTTCCAAATTTTGGTTAAATTTTTTTCACGTGGTTATCAACAGGTTATGTGTAATGTGTAGCTTTTACTTTTCCCGGAAGAAGATATTTACCGGTACGCCTTTAAAATCGAAGGTGTCGCGCAGCTTGTTTTCAAGGTAGTTACGGTAGGCCTCGCGCACGTATTTAGGGTGGTTGGTAAAGAAGGCAAAACTCGGAAACCGGGTAGGTAACTGGGTTACATATTTAATCTTTATCAACTTTCCATCGGTAGCCGGTGGCGGGTATTGCTCAATATATTTCAGCATTACCTCGTTCAGTTCGCTGGTGGTAATCTTACGGGTCATGTTGTGGTAAACCATCTCGATGGTCTCCACTATCCGCATTATCCGCTGCTTTTCGAGGGCAGAAATAAAGATAATGGGCACGTCGTTAAAAGGGGCCAGTTTGGTGCGTAGTTCGTTTTCGTAGTCGCGGGCAGTGTTGGTGCTTTTTTCAATAAGGTCCCACTTGTTAACCGCCACCACTATTCCGCGGTGCTTACGAACGGCCATCTTGTAGATGGTAAGGTCCTGGTGAGTAATGCCTTTCGAGGCATCCAGCACAATAACGGCCACATCCGACTCGTCGAGGGCCTTCACCGCACGAATCACCGAGAAGAACTCCAGGTTTTCGTGCACCTTGGCCTTGCGGCGTATACCGGCCGTATCAATCAGCACCAGGTGCTTGCCAAACTTGTTGTAGGTAGAATGGATGCTATCGCGGGTGGTGCCGGCAATATCGGTAACAATGTTCCGGTCCTCACCCAGCAAGGCATTTACCAGCGATGATTTACCTACGTTAGGTTGGCCGATAATGCAAACCTTGGGCACGTCTACTTCGGTTTCCTCGGGCTGGTTATCGGGTATGCGCTCAATAATGGCATCCAGCAGGTCGCCCGTGCCCGAGCCGGTCATCGAGGCAATAAAGAAGATGTTCTCCAGGCCCAGGCTGTAGAACTCGGCCCCTTCGTGCAGCCGGTCGGTATTATCCACCTTGTTCACCACCAAAAACACATTCTTTTGGTGTTTGCGCAGCAGGTTGGCGAATTCATCATCGTGGTCGGTAATGCCGGTATGGGCATCTACCACAAACAATAAAAGGCTGGCCTCCTCAATGGCTACCATAACCTGTTCGCGTATGTTCTTTTCAAATATGTCGTCGCTACCCGAAACAAAACCGCCGGTGTCAATCACGTTAAACTTCTTGGTGCCCCATTCGCATTCACCATATATACGGTCGCGTGTAACACCGCTAAGGTCATGTGTAATACTCTTCTTCTCGCCTATTAAGCGGTTAAAGAGGGTTGATTTGCCCACGTTGGGCCTGCCAACTATAGCTACTGTAAATCCCATTTCTGTTCTTTTAAATTAACTCCGGTAGCCGAAGTTCTTCAGCGCCGAATCGTTATTGCGCCACTTGTCTTTAACCTTTACAAAAAGTTCCAGATGCACCTTCTTTCCTACCAGTTCTTCAATGGCCTTGCGGGCTTCAATGCCCACCTTCTTCAGTGCTTCGCCGTTTTTACCAATAATAATAGCCTTCTGCGATTCGCGCTCTACATATATCTCGCACTTAATGCGGTCAATATCCTCCGATTCCTTGTAGGCCGTAACTTCTACCTGCGTACTGTAAGGCACTTCTTTATCGTAGTTCAGGAATATCTTTTCACGCACTATTTCGGTAACAAAGAAACGCACCTGCCGGTCGGTAATCTGGTCCTTATCATAATAAGGCGGGCTCTCCGGCATCAAGGCAGCAAGTTTGTTCAGCAAGCTATCGCGGTTTACCCCGCTCAACGCCGAAACAGCAATAACCCCCGCCCCGGGCAACAGTTCCTCCCATTTACGCACATGGCCTTTTATCTCGTCAGGCGTGCAAAGGTCTGCTTTGTTTACCAGCACCAATACCGGCAGTTTGGTCTTTTGCAGCAACTCAATCAGGTGTTGTTGTTCTTCCTTCTGCTGAAATTTATCGGTAACAAACAGCAACACATCGGCATCCTCAAGGGCTTCTTCTACCGCATCATTCATCCGCTTTTGCAACTCGTAGGCCGGTTGATTGATAAAGCCGGGCGTATCGCTGAAGATGAGCTGGTAATCGGGGGCATTTACCATGCCTAAAATACGGTGCCGGGTGGTTTGGGCCTTAGGGGTAACAGCCGAAAGCCGTTCACCCATTATTGCATTTAAAAGGGTTGATTTACCTACGTTAGGCAAACCTATTATGTTAATATATCCGGCTTTATGGCTCATTTTGAACCCGCGAAGATAAGAAAGCCTGCTTGCCTTTCATGTAAATTTGAGTAATTGCTTAATTATAACCTGAAATTCAGCCTTTCGCCTTCAATGCAGCATTAAATTTAAAGGTTCGGTAACGCAACCTTTTTAGCATAAAACAGCCTCTTAGGTTTGGTACTTCATTGATTTTGGATAAATTAGTGAATAGACTTACAGACCCCACGGACCCAGCTTATGAAGAAAACTTTACTTGTAGTTTTACTTATTCTATTTTATTGGCATTCGGCATTTTCGCAATGTGCCACCAATGTAGACTTTAATACCTGGGTGCAGGGCGGGCAGCCCGGCAACGGCAACTGGGTAGTGCAGGGCGGTGGCTCGCAAGTACACCAAACGGTAAACGGCAATCCTTCCTTTTTCCTTACCCCTTACGACCTAATGAACGTGCATTTAACGGGGTTGTTTAAAACCACCGATAATGATGACGATTATATGGGTTTCGTGTGGAGCTTTTTTAACCCACTTGGCGCCTCAGATACCTTTGATTGCTACCTGTTTGATTGGAAACAAGAACAACAAGGGGCAGCGCCACGGGGTATGTCGGTTAACCGGGTTTTAGGGGTAATTCCACCGGCAAACTATCAGGCCCAATTCTGGAATCACACACCATCCCCGGAATTTACCGTGCTATGGAATAATTTCGGCGGGCCGGGCTGGATTACCAATAACGACCATCAATTTGACCTGTTTCTAACCTATTCCACGGCGGAGATATATGTGGATGGCAACCTGGTGTTCTCCCGCCCGGATTGTTACCTGCCGGGCCGATTCGGTTTCTATAATCTTTCTCAGCAGGACTGCTATTATTCGGGGTTTTCTTACTCTCTATATGTGGATTTTCTTTACCCGCAGAAGGTTTGTAAAAACAATACTGCCAACTTTAACTTTATCAACCCTTCGTGCGTAACAGGGCCACTAACGCAGTATCAACGCATAACCTGGGATTATGGCGATGGCACTCCGCCGGTAGTTATTAATAATCCTACATCGTCTAATGCCAATGGCACACACGTTTATAGCACACCAGGCACTTATACTGTTACTTTGTCGGTATTAGATAATAATAACTGTACAGCTTCAGCAACCCACCAGGTGCAGGTGGCCAATACCATAACACTGGCCCCAACATTAACGCAACCACCTTGTAACGGCGGCACTAATGGAAGTATCGCTGTAGTGCCAAGCGGCGGTTTCGGTCCTTTCTTTTATACCTGGAGTAATGGTACGGTTGGGCCAAGCAATATCGGACTTGGCGCCGGCACCTATACAGTTACAGTAACCGATAACGTTTGTAACTCCACCGCCCAATACACCTTAAACCAACCAACGCCATTAACTGCTACCACCACCCATACCGATGCCAGTTGTGGATTGAATAATGGTAGTGCTACCATTGCTATTTCGGGTGGCACACCACCATATGCAGGGGTTAACTGGGTAGGCACACCGGGATACACCGTAAACGGCTTAGGCCCCGGCACCTACATTGCCGACTTTCACGATGCCAACGGGTGCTCTGCGCTCTTGCAATACTCCGAAACTATCAGTTCGCTACCCTGCGGTATGACCAGTAGTGTAGCCGTAACACCGGTTAATTGTTATGGAGCAAACACGGGTAGCGCTACATTAACCGTTACCGGCGGTACGCCACCGCAAAGCGTAACCTGGAGCAGCGGTGCAACAGGATTTACAGCCAGCAACCTTGCTGCCGGAACTTATACTTATACCTATAGCGATGGAGCAGGCGCTTCGCATAATTTTAGCGGAACAGTTACCATAACCCAACCCGGGGCTCCAATGTCAATTTCACTGGCTACCGTAGGTATAGGCTGTGCGGGCAATAATACCGGACAAGCCGTTGCCTCCGTCAATTCCGGGGGTAATTCGCCTTATAATTATACATGGAGCGGTGGACAGGCAAATAACCCGGTAGCAGCTAACTTACCGCCGGGCAATATAACTGTTACAGTAACCGACAATAAGGGCTGTACGGCAACAGCCACGGGAACTGTGGGTGGTGTTCCTTCGCTGGCAGTAAACATTGCTACTACCATTGACAGTTGCTACCACAGTGGCAGAGGAAAGGCCGTGGCTCACGTAACCGGAGGTGTAAAACCGTATAGCTTCTCGTGGAGTAACTTTATCACGGATTCTACTTCTTCTAATTTGATTGCGGGCACGTACACCCTTACCGTTACTGATAATAACTCCTGTTCTATAACGGCATCGGCCACCATTAGCGGTTCTCCTCCATTTACCTACACACACCCTGCACAAAACATAAATTGCTACGGAGCTAATAATGGAAGCATCAATATCACTGCCAATGGTGGCGTTCCGGGGTATACCTATAGCTGGAGCCCTAATACCGTAAGCGGCAATAATCCTACAGGTTTATCGCCCGGTATTTACGAGTTTACTATTACGGATGCTTACGGGTGCATTACAATTGGTGGTGATACATTAACCCAGCCAGACTCAGCTTTATATGCTACATCTTCGCACACCAATGTTACCTGCCACGGGGGAAACAACGGCAGTGTTACTGTTACAATCGGTGGCGGTACGGCTCCGTATACGTATCAAAGTTTAACGGTACCGGCAGGCACCTATACGCAAAGCAACCTTGTAGCCAACACGTATGCCGGCACAGTAACAGATGCAAATGGCTGCACGGTAAACTTAAGCGAAACGGTTACGGAACCGGGGCCTCAAAGCCTGACTATTACCTCCACCAACTCCAGTTGTGCCGGGGGCAACAACGGAAGTATTACGGCCAACTTTGTAAATGCCACGGGTACAGTAAACTATAACTGGAACCCCGGCGGCGTTTTACCGGCTACAAGGAATAATCTGCCTCCTGCCAGCTATTCCATAACAGCTACCGATGCTAATAGTTGCACAGTAACCGGTACAGCCACAATTACTGAACCTGCCGCCTTAAACATACCTGTTACTGTGGTGGACGTAGCCTGTTTTGGCGGTAACGGAAGTGCTACCGCTAATTACAACGGCGGCACAGCCCCTTATAATTACACATGGAGCAATGGTGCGCCTAATCAGCAAACTATAAATCCACCTGCCGGTGCTTATACCATTACCGCTACCGATGCCGGCAATTGCATTCAAACCGGTTCGTTTACCGTTAACCAGCCTACACAGTTAACAGCACAAATACAACATACGGACGTAGCTTGTTTTGGTGCTTCAACGGGATCTGTTACAGTTACTCCTGCAGGCGGCACCGGACCGAACTATACCTATACCTGGTCGCCAAATGTTAGCAGCACCAATAGTGCAAGCAATGTAGCCGCCGGAACCTATAACGTTACAGTTAACGATCAAAACAGTTGCAGCGTAACGGTTTCAGCAACGGTATTGCAACCTGCATCGGCACTTAGCGCAGCACCGGTTACAACCAATATAACCTGCAATGGTGCAAACAATGGCAAAATTGTATTGCATGCTGCAGGTGGTACCACGCCTTACTCCTTTAACTGGAGCCCGAACGTAAGCACACTAGATTCTGCAGTTAACCTAAGTGCCAATACCTATAACGTTACCATCACTGATGCTAACAGTTGCACACTTACGCAAACTGCAACAGTAACGGAACCTGTGGCTCTATCGCTTACACAAGCGCAAACCAACTTAACTTGTTATCACGATAACAGCGGAACAGCATCGATTACCGTAGCAGGGGGCACAGGGGCTTATAGCTATACTTGGAACCCCAATGTAAGCACAACCGCCTCAGCCACTTCGCTGCCAGCAGGCAACTATAATGTAACAGCAAGCGATGCCAACCTGTGCACTATTACAGCTACGTTTACTTTAACCGAACCTGCCGGCGTTAGTATGCAGATTCAAAAGGTGGATGTTAATTGCTTTGGCGATGCCACCGGTAGTATAACCATTACAGCATCGGGTGGTGCAGGGCCAAACTACACCTACGCATGGTCGCCGAATGTTTCCACTACCAATAGTGCCACCTCCTTAACAGCAGGTAGTTATACCATCACAGTAACTGATCAGATGAATTGCCCGCTGGATACTACCGTTGCAATAGCACAACCTGCCGCAGCCTTAGCCGCTACGGTTACTACTAAGGATGTAACCTGCTTTGGCGCCGGTAACGGAAAGATAGTATTGAATGCAACAGGCGGTACAGCTGCTTATAGCTTTAGCTGGAGCCCCAATGTAAGCAGTGTTGACTCAGCCCTTAACCTGAACGCCGGCGCTTATGCTGTTACTGTTACTGATAGTAAGGGATGTACCATTACACAAAATGCCAACATTACTGAGCCCGCAGCTTTGGCCTTAACACAAACACAAACCGACCTTACCTGTTTCCAGGTAAATACAGGCACAGCCACCGTTAACGTAACCGGTGGCACCGGAAGCTATACCTATGCATGGAGCCCTACCGTAAGCACGGGTAGTGCGGCCAACAACCTGGCAGCGGGCAGTTATAATGTAACCAGCAGCGATGCCAATCTTTGCACCATCACGGCCTCGTTTACCATTACGCAACCGGCTCAGTTACAAGTTACCGAAACGCATACCAATAACAGTTGCGCAGGTAATGCCAATGGCACAATTACCTTAACCGCAAACGGTGGAACACCGGGCTATACCTATAGCTGGTCGCCGAATGTAAGCAGCAGCAATACAGCTAACAGTTTAGCAGCAGGTACATATAACTACACGGTAGCCGACCAAAACAATTGCAGCGTTACACAAGCCGTGCAAATTACCGAACCTGCACCGGTTGTGCTTACCGTTAACGCTACTAACATATCCTGCTTTGGCGCCAATGATGGAACCTTAACAGGCACTACTACAGGTGGTACCAGTCCGTTTAATTACACGGCAACAACAGGTGGTAATTCGCAAAGCAATGCAGGCGGTCAGTTCAATGCCATGGGGCCGGGAACTTATATCATCGTAGTATCCGATGCCAACTCATGCGCTGATACAACCAGTGCCAGCATCGCCGAGCCTGCGCAAATTGCAAGTTCAGTTAGCCCAACCAACACCTCCTGTTTTGGTTATAGCGATGGCCAGGTAATAGTAACCGCAACCGGTGGTGCGGGTGGCTTCACTTATCAATTCTCTAACGGAGCACAAAACACTGGTGGAACAATAACCGGGCTACCTTCAGGTACCTACGATGTAACTATTACCGATGCAAATGGCTGTTCTATAACTGGTAGCGGCGAAGTAAACCAACCACCTGCCGTTACTGTAACTATAGTACCTGATACGGCAACGGTAGATATGGGCGAAGAGCTTACCCTAAGTACTATCAACAATCAAAGCGGCACCTTAGCTTACACTTGGAGTCCTGCCTCCGGGTTATCTTGCAGCGATTGCGATGCACCGGTATTTAATGGTTCAACAGGTGCGGTTTATACCCTTACAGTTACTAACAGTAACGGCTGCACAGGCACCGCTCAAACATCTATTGCAGTAGTGCCTAATTACACACTGTTCCTGCCTAATGCCTTTACGCCCAATGGTGATGGAACTAACGACCTGTGGGAAATGTTCGGCAAAAAGAGCAGTATGAAACAGGTACGCATCATGGTATTTAACCGCATCGGCGAAAAGGTGTTCGAAAGCAACGACATTAACTTTGGTTGGGATGGCACCTACAAAGGCGCTACTGCTCCTGCCGGTGTTTATACCTACGTGGCAGCCATTGTTTGGCTCAACAACCACAGCGATAATCACTACAAGGGTTCTCTTACACTGATACGCTAAGCAAAAATTCTGAAACAACCCGGTATAACAACCGGGTTGTTTGTTTTGTGAATAAGCTCTCCTATTGCCTTTTTACAATCCCTCTATATTTACACGCGTTAAATTGAAACAGTGCATATGAAAAAAGGAACCCCTTTGCAGGATTTTTTAGCGGCCTCCACCGATATTGAATTAGTGCGTTTACTGGTGTCGCTGGCAGAAGGCTGCAAGGTAATAGGCAAACTGGTAAACAATGCCGGCCTTAGCGGTATTACCGGTGCCACCGGCACTACCAATGTGCAGGGCGAAACCGTGCAAAAACTCGACGACCTCTCTAATAAAATATTGATGGACTACCTGCGCGTAAGCGAAACCTGTGGCGGTTACCTTAGCGAAGAGAACGAAAACATCCTTACCCTTAACCCGGCAGGTAAATACACCATTGCCGTTGATCCATTGGACGGCTCCAGCAATATTGATGTAGTGGCGCCTATCGGCACTATCTTCTCCATCAACCAACGCCTTTCGCCGGTTGGGGAAGTTACCACTGCCGACTTCCTGCAAAAAGGTATTGCCAATAAAGCTGCCGGTTATGTGGTTTATGGTAGTTCAACTGTATTGGTGCTTTCAACCGGTAAGGGTGTAAATGGCTTTACTCTCTCTACCGAAGATCAGCAATTTTACCTCTCGCATCCCGATATGAAAATGCCCGAGAGTGGTAAGATCTACTCCATTAACCAGGGCAACTTCAGCAAGTTTACCGATGGCGTTAAAGGCTTCATAGGCTGGTGTACCGAAAGCGACAAGGAAACATCCCGTCCTTATTCCTTACGTTATATAGGTTCTATGGTGGGCGATTTACACCGCAACCTGTTAAAAGGCGGAATCTTTATGTATCCTGCCAACAAAGGCGAAACCAAAGGCAAACTACGTTTGTTATACGAATGCATCCCAATGGGCTTTATTACCGAACAGGCAGGCGGACAAGCCACCGATGGCCACCAACGCATTTTAGAGTTGCAGCCTACCGAAGTTCACGAACGTACTGCTATATTTATAGGGTCGAAGAACCTGGTTGAAAAGGCCGGAACCTTCGTGCAAGGCTAAACCTGCTTACATGAAGCAGTATCTATTATCTACCCTTTTACTGTTTACTGCGTACACCCTGTTTGCGCAACATGCCCCTGTTGCCGCTAATGATACCTTTACCATTACAGTTAACCAGCAGGTAACCTTACCTGTGCTGGCCAACGATTACGACATAGACGGCGACCCGCTAACCATTACCATTTTGCCAGGCACACCTATACACGGTACAGCCAGTGTGCAAAGCAACGCTATCCAATACCAAACGGCACTTAATTATACCGGCAACGATAGTATTGCTTACAGCCTTTGCGATAACACCGGACTATGCGATACCGCCACTGTGTATCTAATCATACCCACAGTAAACGGTCCTGTAGCTTTGAACGATACCTTTGCCATCAGCAAAAACCAGGCGGTAACTTTGCCGGTTCTTTCCAACGATTACGACCCGGCGGGCAACCCACTTACCATAAGCCTTGTTACGCTGCCACAGCACGGTACGGCAACAGTTAATGCTTCGGTGGTAGACTACTCCCCTGCCCTAAACTACATCGGCACCGATTTCTTTTACTACGCTGTTTGCAATCCTGCCCAGTTTTGCGATACAGCACTGGTCTATATTATCATACTGCCGCATAACACGGCACCGGTTGCGGTAGATGACAGCTTTAGTATTGAAGCAGGCCATGCATCGTTGCTGCCTGTTTTAAGCAACGATGCGGATGCCGAGGGCGACCCGCTAAGTGTTACCATACTCAACAATCCGCAACACGGCACTGCTACGGTAAATAGCAACAACCAGGTTAATTATCTGCCGTCATCCGGCTTTATAGGCACCGATTCGTTTACATATGTTGTTTGCGATACCGGCACCCTTTGCGATACCGCTACCGTGCTGGTAGTAGTTACCGGGAATGCTACTCCGCCTATTGCGGTTAACGATCATTATCATTATCCCTATACCGATAGCATTAACGGCGCCTTACTGCCCGTGCTTGCCAACGATTACGATACTACAGGCAGCCCTTTTAGTATCGTAAGCGTGTTCGATGCCGACTCAAGCGACAATCACATTCGCCTTAATTTCGATTCTATTTCGCAGCAGGTAAGGCTTAGTTTGGCCTTTGATTACACCTGTGGTATAGATTCTTTTTATTATGTGATCTGCAACCCGGTTTATGCCTGCGACACCGCCGTTATAACAGTAGCTATCGATTGCCCGCCCGGTTTGCCGGGTATACAGGGCTTTTCGCCCAATGGTGATGGTATAAACGACCTGCTGGTGTTTGAAGGCCTGGGCAACTTTAGCCCGGTTACGTTAAAGGTATTTAACCGTTATGGTGCTATAGTTTACCAAAGCGGCGACTACCAAAACAATTGGGACGGCACCCTTACCGATACCGGCCACCCTTTGCCCAGCGGCACTTACTTCTACACCCTGCAATACCGCAGCATCCGTAGCAGCAACTACCTGGTAATAGAACGCTAACTACGCATGCCGGTGCGCCGGTGGTGTAGGCGGTTCGCCCGTCCAGGGGTCCCATACACCCATATTGTGCTGATCCAGTATCGAGGCGCGGGTAACCATGCGGCTATCCTTGTATTTTTTGCGCAGATAATCCATTTGTTGGTATAACTGCACCAACTCTACCGAGTCTTCCAGCAGATTGATCTGGTGGCCACCGCTTACCAGGTGACTGCACTTAATACCTATAGTGCGTATCAGTTGCCGGCGGGTAAATAACTGGTTAAATATCTCCAGCGCCTTACTTACAATAATATGGTCGCAACTGCTGTAGGGTATGCGTTGCTGCCTTGTAAAGGTTTGCATATCGGTATAACGAATTTTTACCGTTATACAGGCGGTTAGCTTGTTGCCCATACGCAACTGAAAAGCCAGCCCTTCGGCCATGGCGCGCAGCATATTCTGCAACTTCTTTACATCGATGGTATCACGGTCAAAGGTGCGCTCGCTGGAAAGCGATTCGCGCTCGTAATAGGGCTTTATGGGCGTGTTATCTATCCCCTGAGCCCGCAGCCACATGGTTTGTCCATTTTTGCCAAACACCTTCTCCAGCGCCAGTTTCGGCATTTGCTGCAGGGTTACAATGGTTTTAATGCCCAGTTCGTGCAGTACATCGCAGGTTTCGCGGCCAACCATGGGTAGTTTGCGCACCGGCAAAGGGGCCAGAAACTCCTTCTCGTGTCCGTAATCGATGGTGAGTTGTCCGTTGGGTTTCGATTCGCCGGTGGCTACCTTGGAGACTGTTTTGTTTTGCGATAAGCCCATGGATACCGGCAGGCCCGATTCCTTCATGATTTTACTCCGCAACTCATCAGAGTATTTCTGTATGCCAAACACCTTGTCCATACCGGTCATATCAATGTAAAACTCATCCACCGAGGCCTTTTCCACCAGAGGCACATGGTCTCTTATAATATCGGTTATCAGATGTGAGTATTTGCTGTATTTGCCTGAATCGCCTTTTACCACGGCTGCCGATGGACATAGGCGCCGTGCAATTTTCATCGACATGCCCGAGTGCACACCGAACTTACGCGCCTCGTAGCTACAGGAAGCCACCACCCCGCGATCGCTGGTGCCGCCTACCAGCACCGGTTTATCCTTCAGGCTGCTGTCCAGCAGCCGTTCTACCGATACGAAAAAGGTATCCAGGTCCATATGCACTATGCTGCGCTTATTGTTTTCATCCGTCCACATACTAACTATTTTAGCTTTTGCTAATTTAATTAGTATTTTCAAAAACTGATAATTTCTGATCGCAGTTAGTGTCTTCTTTCACTCTTACTTAAACTCGTAGCCAATATCCTTTCGGTAGTACATACCATCGAATCTGATTTTTGAAATGCTGTTCAGCGAGGTGGCCACAGCATCCTGTATACTTGCACCGTACGAAGTTACGGCCAATACTCTTCCGCCGTTGGTAAACAGTTTATCGCCTTGTGCCTTGGTCCCGGCATGGAAAACGATAGAATCGGTAACGTTTTCCAACCCCGTAATTTCCTTTCCTTTCTCATAATCCTCCGGGTAACCGCCAGAAGCTACAATCACCGTTGCAGTAGCGCGCGGATCTATTTCAATTACTTCCTTACCCAAACTGCCATTGCTTAAGGCCACAAAATGCTGCAACAAATCGGTTTTAATGCGGGGGAAAACAATCTCTGTTTCAGGGTCGCCCATGCGGCAGTTATATTCAATCACAAAAGGTTCTCCATCCACATTCATCAACCCGAAATAGATAAACCCTTTGTAAACAATACCTTCTTTGGCCAAGCCTTCTACTGTAGGTTTCATAACACGCTCTTCTACCTTACGCATTAGGTCTTCTGTAACAAACGGTAGTGGCGAAACACAGCCCATACCACCGGTGTTTAAGCCTGTATCGCCTTCGCCAATGCGCTTATAATCTTTTGCATGTGGCAATAGCTTATAGGTGCTTCCATCGGTTAATACAAAAACCGAGAACTCAATCCCTTTTAAAAACTGCTCAATTACAACCTTAGCACTGGCCGCACCAAAGCGGGCGTTGGCAATCATATCGTGCAGGGCGGTCTTAGCCTCCTCACGTGTTTCGCAAATCAATACACCTTTACCCGCTGCTAAACCATCCGCCTTTAAAACAATAGGTGGTGTCTGAAGGTCGATATAAGCATCCCCTTCGTGTAAATTCTCAGCCGTAAACTCCTTATAGGCAGCCGTAGGCACATTATGGCGTTGCATAAAGGCTTTAGAGAATGCCTTACTGCCTTCTAATTGCGCACCCATTTTTGAGGGCCCGATAACGGGGATATGTTCCAGACCCGCAGTGGTTTTAAAATAATCGTAGATGCCATTTACCAGCGGCTCCTCCGAACCTGCTACCACCATTTCAATGTTTTTCTCCTTTACCAGGCTTGCCACGGCATCAAAATCATTCATGCCAATGGCCACGTTTTCGCCATAAGCTGCTGTACCGGCATTACCGGGTGCTGTGTATAATTTGGTGCAAAGAGGGCTTTGAGTCAACTTCCAGGCAAACGCGTGTTCTCTGCCGCCGGCACCTAACAGTAAAATATTCATCTAAAGGGCTTTGCGGCGAAAATAGAAACTGCACGGTAGTGTTTTCCTGCGGTTTCTCCACAATTTTGGAATTTCGATCAATCATTAATTCGGCAACTTTGGCAGGCACTACTTGCTTGAAAATGCCTGCATATTCGCTGTTGCCCACATTATCGGCCAATTATTCCTAATGGTGGTAAATTGCCCGATTATTGAGATGGCTAAAACCTCAAAAAGGCTATTTTAGCCGCCTTAAAATTTTTGAGCAAGCTATTCGATTCACTATAAACTGATAATACCGACTTTCCATGGGATTTTTCGATAAACTGGTTACCTCCATTTTTGGAAGCAGGAACGACCGCGAAGTTAAAGAGATGCAGCCGCTGGTGGTTGCCATTAATGAGGAATATGAGAAACTGAAAGGTTTAAGCAATGACGAACTGCGTGGCAAAACACAGGAATTTAAAAGCCGTATTGCCGAATATGTAGCTGATATTGATAAAGATATAGTTGCTTTGCGCGAGCAGGCTGAAACGGAAGAAGACGTAAACCAGAAAGACCAGCACTACAAGCAGATTGACGAACTGCGCAAGCAGCGCGATAGCAAACTGGAAGAGGTGTTGAAAGACCTGCTACCCGAAGCTTTTGCTGTGGTAAAGGAGGCGGCCTACCGCTTTACCAATAACCCAACACTGGAAGTAACTGCCAGCGAACTGGACCGTAACCTGGCTGTAAAGTACCCGCACATACAAATCAACGGCGATAAAGCCAGCTATGCGAACAACTGGATGGCTGCCGGCGTACCAGTTAAGTGGGAAATGGTACACTACGATGTGCAGTTAATTGGTGGTATTGTATTGCACCAGGGTAAAATTGCCGAGATGGCAACCGGTGAAGGTAAAACGCTGGTAGCAACCCTGCCTGCCTATCTCAACGCCCTTGCAGGCGAAGGCGTGCACATTGTAACCGTAAACGATTACCTGGCACGACGCGATAGCGAGTGGAACGGACCTTTGTTCAACTTCCTGGGCTTACGAGTGGATTGTATTGATAAATATCAACCGCACAGCGCCGAGCGCCGTAATGCTTACCTGGCCGATATTACCTACGGCACCAACAACGAATTCGGTTTCGATTATCTGCGCGATAACATGGTTAGCAACCCTAACGAAATGGTGCAGCGCAAACACCATTACGCCATGGTGGATGAGGTGGATAGTGTATTAATTGACGATGCCCGTACGCCATTGATCATCTCCGGTCAGGTAGATAGTGGCGACGAACAACAATTCTATGAATTAAAGCCGCGTATTCAACGTTTGGTGGAAGCACAACGCAAAGTGTGCAACCAATATTTAACCGATGCCAAGCGCTTAATTAAGGATGGCAGCACCGGCGTAAAAGAAGGCGAAGGCGGTTATGCTTTATATGCAGCCTTCCGCGGATTGCCTAAAAACAGTGCGCTAATCAAGTTCCTGAGCGAAACAGGTATGCGCCAATTGATGCAGAATGCGGAGAACAACTACCTGGCTGAGCAGCAAAAGCAAATGCCGGAAGTTGATAAGAACCTGTATTTCACCATCGATGAAAAGAACAACAGTGTAGAGCTTACCGATAAGGGTATTGAACTAATTACCGGTGCCGGTGAAGATCCGCACTTCTTTGTTATCCCTGATGTTGGTTCCATGATTGCCGAGATTGAAAAAACCGGCGCTGCAGCAGAAGATAAGTTAGCCCAGAAGGATAAACTAATGCGCGACTTTAATGAGAAGAGTGAACGCATCCACTCGGTTAACCAGTTATTAAAGGCCTATGCCTTATTCGAGAAGGATATTGATTATGTGGTGATGGAGGGCAAGGTAAAGATTGTGGATGAAAACACCGGTCGTATTCTGGAAGGCCGCCGCTACAGTGATGGCTTGCACCAGGCGATTGAATCGAAAGAAAACGTTAAGGTAGAAGCCGCATCGCAAACACTGGCAACTGTTACCCTGCAAAACTACTTCCGTATGTTCCACAAACTTTGTGGTATGACGGGTACTGCCGAAACAGAAGCTCAGGAATTGTGGGATATCTACAAGTTGGAAGTTTCCTCTATCCCAACCAACAAACCAATAACGCGTGACGATAAGGAAGACCTTATCTACAAAACCAAGCGCGAGAAGTTCAATGCTATCATCGAAGAGATTGTAAAACTACAACAGGCCGGCCGCCCGGTACTGGTAGGTACCACTTCGGTTGAAGTTTCCGAATTGCTATCGCGTATGCTTAACATCCGCAAAATAAAGCACAACGTACTGAACGCGAAACAGCACCAGCGCGAAGCGGAAATAGTTGCCGAAGCAGGTTATGCAGGCACAGTTACCATTGCTACCAACATGGCAGGTCGTGGTACGGATATTAAGATAAGCAACGAGGTAAAACAGGCCGGTGGTTTAGCCATCATCGGTTCAGAACGTCACGATTCGCGTCGTGTGGACCGCCAGTTGCGCGGTCGTGCAGGTCGCCAGGGCGATCCGGGTACGTCACAATTCTTTGTATCGCTGGAAGATGACCTGATGCGTTTGTTCGGCTCGGACCGTATTGTGAAGGTGATGGATAAAATGGGCTACGAAGAAGGTGAGGTTATTCAGCATAGCATGATGACCAAGAGCATTGAACGTGCCCAGAAGAAGGTAGAAGAAAACAACTTCGGCATTCGTAAGCGCTTATTGGAATACGATGACGTCATGAACCGTCAGCGCGAAGTAATCTATGGTCGCCGCCGCCATGCCTTATTTGGCGAGCGTCTGCAACTCGACATCAACAACAGCTTCTACGATTTATGCGCCGAACTGGTAGCTAACGGTGTAGAAGCGCGCGATATCGAAGCCTTTAAATTGGAAGTTATCCGTTACTTCTCGATGGATACGGCTATAACTGAAAACCAGTTGCAAGGGGGTAAAACAGAGGAATTAACCGATCAACTATTTGCCGAAGTTCAAACCAACTACAAGCGTAAAACCGAGAACATTGTAACTACGGTTATGCCGGTGTTGCAAAACATTCGCTCTACACGCGGCGAACACATCAAAGTAGTAGTTATACCTTTCAGCGATGGCAAGAAAGGCATGAACATAGCCGTTGATCTGGACCACGTGTTGGCTACAGGTGGCAAGGACATACCATCGCAATTTGAGAAGGCAATAACGCTTTCGTTAATTGATGAAGCCTGGAAGCACCACCTGCGTGCCATGGATGATTTGAAGACAGAGGTGCAGTTAGCCACTTTTGAGCAAAAAGATCCATTGGTGATCTACAAGAAAGAAGCTTTCAACCTGTTTAGTTCTATGGTTAGCCTGGTGAACAAAGAAATCGCTTCGTTCCTGTTTAAGGGCCAGTTGCCTGAAGTAGAACCACAACAAGTACGTACGGCTGAACAAACCACCGAAAAAGCTTTTGCTAAGAAAATTCAGGAAGGACGTGGTGAAGTAATGGACCCTGCAGCACAGACACATGGCGGCGGCGAACAAATACCTGAGCAACCGGTAGAAAAGAAAACCGAACCTATACGTGTAGGCCCTAAAGTGGGACGAAACGACCCCTGCCCTTGCGGTAGTGGTAAAAAATTCAAAAACTGCCATGGTAAGGACCTGGAATAACTTATAACGTAACCCAAAAAATTATTTTTGACCCGTTATGAAAGGAAAACTGATTTTCACGCTCGCCGTATTCGCTTCTGTAATTTTATTCAGCTGCGAAAAGCCAGGCGTTGCTCCCAAGGAAGCGGCCATTGATGCTGCCCTGTTAAAGGATACTACCCAAATTGCTTTTATCGATACTACCACCTTTTACTTTGATACCATCAAACAAGGTGACAAAGTGGAACACATCTTCCACATTAAAAACGTGGGCGATAAAAACCTGCTGATTGGTGAAGCGCATGGCGATTGTGGTTGTACCGTACCGGAGTATCCTAAAGAGCCGGTTAAACCGGGTGATGTAGCCGAAATTAAGGTAACCTTTAATTCGGCCGGTAAGCACGATGATGTAACCAAAACGGTTACTATGACCTGCAACACACCTTTACACCACGAACACCTGTATTTAAAAGGGTTTGTGCAAACAGAAAAGTAATTTCAATAAACAACAATCATGGATTCAATCGGATTATTATTCTTTGGCGGTATGCTGCTGGTAATGTGGCTGTTTTTCATCCGTCCACAAGCCAATGCAGCTAAAAAGGCTGCCGAATTTCAGAAAAACATCGATAAGGGTGCACGCGTGGTAACCACGGGTGGCATTCACGGCCGCATAGTAAAAGCAGAAGAAGGAACTTCGGTATTACTGGAGATCGATAACAATGTAAAGGTCCGCATTGAGCGTTCGGCTATATCGCAGGAATTAACTGCCGCTGCTTATCCTGAAGAAAAAAAGGCTGAAGCTTAATTGCCTCAGCCCTTTCCATTTTTTACTGGCGCATATACGTTATAAGGTCCATACTCTGGAACTTGGTAAGCCCTAACTGCCGTAATAAGGTAATTATCTGTCCGCGATGAAAACTGCCATGGTTTACCACGTGAAACAGCATGTCTTCAATACGGTTGGTGAACTCATCGCCTTTCATGTTTTTATAAGTTAAGGTGCCGTTCAGGAAGTCTTCTTCTTTCCCTTCAATAAACTCGGCCAGTGCTTTCGAATTGCCTACAAACAAACTCAGCATATCTTGTGTGCTGCCGTTAAACTCCGAGCTTGGCCAGGTGCTTAAGGCTTCTCCCTGTATGCGTTTTAACCAGATCAATTCTGCATCCCAAAGGTGATATAGTGTTTTGCGAACCGACGGAAAACTGCTTACCAGTTCACGGTCCAATTGTTCATCTGTTAATTGCTTAATTGCCTCTGCCAAACGGGTGTTGGCCCAGTAGTTGTACTTTAAATGGTACTTAATTGAATAACTCATATTTCTTTCTGTATTACATTTTTGCGACTGCGAATTTTCACTTTATTTTCAGATCTCCAATTGATTTATGAAAAAAGAAACACGTAGCAAAGGATTTGCCTCCATAACGGCAGAAGACATTCAGGATAAATCCATTCAAATCCTGCCACACTCCACTCCCATTTATACCACTTCTACCTATATCTACGAATCAGCCGACAAAGCCCAAAAAGTATTTAATGGCGAAGAACAGGCCTATATCTATAGCCGCTGGAGCCACCCTAATGCCGAGATGGTAGAACGCAAACTGGAATCGCTGGAAACCTTTGGTTTAAACCTAAAAGCTCGTGCCCTCGTGTTTTCCTCGGGTATGGGGGCTATATCTGCCCTGTTTCAAAGCCTGCTGAAACCCGGTGATACCCTGATTGCGCAGGGAAATATCTACGGCACTTCGGTTGATTATTTTAACCATTATGGCAGCACCTATGGCATTAAGGTGGTGTATGCTGATCTGCAGGATTTAAATGCGGTAGAGAGCCTGTTAAAAGCCGATAAGAAGGTAAAATTGATCTATGCAGAAACGCCAAGCAATCCTACTCTCGCCTGTTACGATTTAAAAGTCCTGGCAAGCCTGGCGCATAAGTATAAGGCGCGTATTGGCGTAGATAACACCTTTGCCAGCCCTTACCTGCAACAACCCTTTAAATTCGGTGTAGACTTCATTGTGCATTCCGCTACCAAGTACCTGAATGGCCATGGCACAGGCCTCAGCGGTTTTTTAGTTAGCACCGACGTTAAATTCATGGAGAATGAGGTCTGGAAGGTGCGGAAAATTACCGGCACTATCTGCAGCGCTTTTGATGCCTGGTTACTGAATACAGGCATGAAAACCCTTTCGCTGCGTATGGAGCAGCACTGTAAAAACGCTACTACCATAGCCAACTACTTACACAAACACGCGGCTATTTCTAAAGTAAACTACCTCTCGCTAAAGGATCACCCCGACCATAAACTGGCCAAGAAGCAAATGCGCAACTTTGGCGGTGTATTATCCTTTGAGCTAAAAGGCGGTTACAAAGCCGGCGAGCGGTTTATGAAGCGCATTAAGTTCTGCAAACTCACTGCTTCGCTTGGCACAATTGACACCCTGATACAGCACCCCGCCTCTATGAGTCATAGCTTTGTGCCCAAAGCGCAACGCGAAGCTTTTGGCATAACTGATGGTTTGATCCGCATGTCGGTGGGCCTGGAAGATGTAAACGACATATTAGCCGATATTGAAAACGCCCTGAAATAAATCATCCTTAAATCTTACAATGCGGTGACAATTGCTGCCGCCTGTTGTTTTACTTCGCGCCCGTTATGAAAAATTTGCTCCTCCCCTTTTTATTGGCTGCCTCCGCTATTGTGCAGGCTCAGGATTCTTCTGCTATACATTACCCGCAGGAAAAGCACTTTAAAAACGTGCACCAATTAACCTTTGGTGGCGATAACGCCGAAGCTTACTGGAATTTTAAAGGCACCGCTTTAACCTATCAATACACCAACAAAAAAGCCGGCGTACCCTGCGACCGCATTTACTTTTATCCGCTTAGCCGGTTCCTAACACAGCAGGATACCATCTTAATGCCAACACCGGTAAGCAGCGGCGAAGGCCGTACCACCTGTTCCTTCTTTTTACCCGGCGATAGTTTGGTTTTATATGCCAGTACGGTTGGTAAAATTGATACATGCCCTGCCGAACCACCACATGTTAAGGGTAAATACTTATGGCCGCTATATCCCGAATATGAGATCTATGTATCCGACCTCAACGGCAACATTGTAAAAAAGTTAACCGATAACAACTTCTACGATGCCGAAGCAACCGTATCGCCCAAAGGCGATAAAATAGTGTTTACCAGCGACCGCAGCGGCGATGTAGAGTTGTATACCATGAACATCGACGGTAGCGGATTAAAGCAAATAACCAACGAATTAGGGTATGATGGCGGAGCCTGCTTCTCGCCCGATGGCAAACAAATAGTTTGGCGTTCTACCAAATTTGATAGCGAACAGGAAAAGGAAGACTACAAGGAACTGCTGAAAAAGCACCTGGTATCGCCAAATAAAATGGAACTGTATATTGCCAATGCCGATGGCAGCAATCGCCGGAAGTTAACCGATTTAGGCGGTGCAAACTGGGCACCTTATTTTTCGCACAGCGGTAAAAAGGTCATTTTCAGCAGCAACCATGTTACCAAATCAATACCGTTTAATCTGTATATGATAAATACAGATGGCACAGGCCTGGAGCAAATTAGCTACGACAAAATTTTCGATTCCTTTGCCATGTTTACGGCCGATGGTAAACGTATTGCCTGGTGCAGCAACCGTAATAACGGCGGCACCCGCGACACCAATATTTTTATTGCCGATTGGGTGGAATAGCCAAACAATACGGCAGGTTACTTATTCGTTATTAGGAAGTAAGCACCCTGGTAATTGTTACTAAAAATAAAATTAACAGGATTATGACGGACCTCACTTTCATAATTCAAAACCAAGGCTTATCTTCGATTTAGTTCTTTGATACAATCGGTTAACACAAATAGTAGTGTTACCGTTATGATACGCCCACACAGACAGATGCGTTAGTTGGATATTAATATAGAACCGGGCTTAAAATTGTTGCGTCAATGGCGGGCCGCAACCGGGCAACCGGTCCTCGTCCACAAAACAGGTTAACCGCGGATTACAGCGATGTAGCTAAGCCCAAATCCTGACTTAAGAAGCAACTTAACGTCAGACTCTGTGTGGGTTTTTTATGTACTAAAGTGAAGTTCGCTTTACTATAACAGAGTAGAAAGTAGTGCCCGTTATTACACCCGTTACAGTGCCAAGCACTGCACCCATGGTAACATCAAAAGGATAATGCACCCCTACATATACTTGCGAAAACGAAACGGCAAACGCCCAGGATAACAGTAACACTGCAGCTATCCATTTCCGTTCAAAGAAAAATGAAAAGAATACAGCCATACCAAAGTGGTTAGCCGCATGGCTGCTGATAAAACTGAAACCATTTCCACAGGCATCCAGCAATAATCGGGCATGCACCACCTCATCATTACATGGCCGCAAACGATGAAAATAAGGCTTGATTAAACTGCTGGCTACCTGATCGGTAATTAGTACCGTTAAGCCGGTACCTGCGGCCAACAACAAAAGATTTTTAGCGCCGTAACGTTTATAGAAAATCCACGCCAATAAAGTGTAAAGCGGTAGCCATGTAAGTTTATTGCGCAGTATAGGGCACAGAAAGTCGAGCACCGGGTTGGCTATTGTTTCATTCAGGTAAGTAAACGCCTGCTGATCGTTCCACAGCCAATCGTAACTCATGCGCTCTTTTTTGCTATTACAATTATTCGGGGCGAACTACCGGGTTCAAAATCATGTAACTCATAATCGCCATACGTATGCAACACTTCCAATCCTGCTTCTGCTAACATTTCCTTTATGCGCGCCCGGCTTATCAACTTTAACTGCTCTTCGTAACTATAGTCTTCACCATTGGCTAAAAACTCTATCTTCTTTTTTATAAAGCCGTTCTCCACCCGCTTCTGAATCTGGAACTGCACGTCTCCCCGATTAATAATCTCACGGCTCTTCATTTGTTTCACTGCCCATTCGCCGTTCAGGTAATCAAAAACAAGTAAGCCTCCTGCTTTCAGGTCGGTGGCAAACGCATGTACTACACGCTGATCGTCGGCCGGGTCATCGAAATATCCAAAGCTACTGAATATGTTAAAAACAACGTCGAAGTATGCCTCCTTAAATGGGTAACGCATGTCCCATACGGCAAAGTGTAGATATTCGTGCTCGCATTGCCTTGCTGCTTCAATACTATTGGTTGAAAGATCAATACCTGTAACATCTAAACCCAAAGCTGCAAGGTTTTTCGAATGCCTTCCTTTACCGCAGGCTACATCAAGCACCTTACATTTAGGCTGTAAATCAAGCTTTTCTACAAGTCGCGTTACAAAGTTGCGGGCTTCATCTTCACTACGGTTGGCATACAACAAATGGTAGTAAGGCGAGTTAAACCATTCTTCGTACCATTTCTTTTCAGCCATGTTTTGTGGGTAAGTTTCAACAATTTCCTTTCAGCAAAAGAGTGAAAATTTTAGCTTTGTCGTCCCAAAATTTTCAGCACTTGTCACTTATAAAATCAATATCGGGTATTCGCGGAACCATTGGCGGTTTTCCCGGCGCCAACCTTACACCTGCGGATATAATGAAGTTTACCCTGGCCTTTGGCACCTGGGTAAAAGAGCAGGAAGGTAACCGCAAAATAGTAATAGGCCGCGATGCACGCGTTAGCGGCGAAATGGTAAACAGTATTGTTGTTGGTTCTTTGCTGTCTATCGGCATCGATGTTGTGGACCTTGGTCTTTCTACAACCCCAACCGTTGAAATTGCCGTGCACGAAGAAAAAGCAGGTGGTGGCATCATCATCACTGCTTCGCACAACCCCAAACAATGGAACGCACTTAAACTGCTCAACAGCCACGGCGAGTTCATCAGCGGTAAAGCAGGCGAAGAAGTTTTAAAGATTGCTGAAGACCGCACCATTGAGTTTGAAGACGTAAACTCTTTAGGCACTTATAGCAAGGATGAGACTTACATCGACCGCCACATCGAAAAGATCCTGAAGATGAAACTGGTGGATGTGGAAGCTATAAAAGCCCGCAACCTTAAAGTTGTTATCGACTGCGTTAACTCAACCGGCGGCTTAGCATTGCCTAAGCTATTAAAGGCTTTAGGCGTTGAGAATGTAATGGAACTTTATACCGAACCTACCGGTTTGTTCCCGCATAATCCCGAGCCACTGCCCGAAAATTTGGGTGAGCTTTCTATTACCGTTAAGAAATACAATGCCGATTTAGGTATTGCTGTTGACCCGGATGTGGACCGCTTGGCTTTAGTATGCGAAGACGGCAGCATGTTCGGCGAAGAATATACACTGGTGGCTGTAGCTGATTACGTGCTCAGTAAAAAGAAAGGCAACACCGTTTCAAACCTGAGCAGTACCCGTGCCCTGCGCGACGTAACTGAGAAGCGTGGAGGCGAATACTTTGCCTCAGCCGTAGGAGAAGTAAACGTGGTAGAGAAGATGAAAGAAGTAAAAGCCGTTATCGGTGGCGAAGGCAACGGAGGCATCATTTACCCTGAGTTGCACTATGGCCGCGATGCGCTTGTTGGTATTGCTTTGTTTTTAACCCATCTGGTTAAGAGCGGCAAAAACGCATCTATCCTGCGTGCCACCTATCCTAACTATCATATCTCTAAAAAGAAGATTGACCTCGATCTCTCGGTGAACATTGATCAACTGTTTGAAGAGGTAGAAAAGAAATACCGCAAGTATCCGGTTAACACCATCGACGGTGTTAAAATAGAGTTTGACAAAGACTGGGTACACCTGCGCCGCAGCAACACCGAGCCTATCATCCGCATCTATGCCGAAAGCAACTCCGAAACAACGGCCGATAACATCGCCAACCAAATAATGAGCGACCTGCGCACCTTTGCCAAAAAGTAATAGCGTAGTTCCCTAAAATTAAAAGAGCGCTCTGTGTTAACAGTGCGCTCTTTTAATTTATACCCCTTAGTATTACTTATCTTCTTAGTGCCTTCGTGGCAATGTATTACAAACTTACATACTTCACCGTTACCCAAACATCGCTGTTCCTTCCCTTATCATCCGTGCACGAGATCTTAACCTTTCCTTCTTCAGGTGTAAAAAACAACTGCTCGTGTGCACCGCTCTTTTTGTAAAACACATTGTTTACATACCAGTAAACGGTTTTCACCTCGCCGCTTACATGGCATTTTAACTGCAGCGGTTCCGGCTCCTTTTTATTAATCAGGTACTCAGTGCCGTTAACGGGTGCAATAATCGAAGGCCCCCCATCGCTAAAAATACGCTCGCAGTTAGGGTTGTGGGGCGGTAACATTGGGTAGGCAATGCGGTTAGCCTGGTAATAAGCCTGCATTTCGGGCGGCACTATCGTAAACCACTTTAGCTTATAACCATTCTCGGGCATACAATTCTTGCAGTAGCTGATCTTCTCATCAGCGCTTACAGCAATTTGTTTGCGGTTATCACAGAATTGCGAAGGCGATATAAGCGGTATGAAATAATCCATAACCGTGTTCTCACAAAAGTCGCTGGGCAGTTTGCCCGTTTCGGAACACACTAAACGTATCCCACACTCTTTTGGCATGTTATACCATTCATTGGGCGAGTTGTAATCAATGGTATTAAATATCTTAAACAACAAGGGCGTTGCAATGTTAGCCCCGTTCAATTCCTGCACACCAACCGCCGAGAAGTTGCCAACCCAAACACCTACCGTAAAGTTCTTATTGTAGCCTATGCTCCATGCATCGCGCCGGCCGTAACTGGTGCCTGTCTTCCAGGCTATGCGCGGTGTATGCATGCTTTGCTCCCAGTTAATCGGCAAGTCGGGCCGTGCTAAACGCGAGAGTATTTCGGTAATCATAAAATTAGCCGACGGTGTAAGTATTCGCACCGTGTCTTTAAACACGCGCATAGCCGTCGTATCTTCCGTGCGGGTGTAAAACGGCTTTACGTATAACCCGTTATTAGCAAAGGCCGAATACAATCCTGTCATTTCCTCCAGGGTAACACCGCAGCCACCTAATATCAGCGATAAACCCAGTTTGCGTTCATCTTTCTTTATCTGTTTAAAGTTGCACACTATAAGCTTCTGTAGCATTTTGTTAGTGCCCAACATATCAAGGGCTTTAACGGCAGGTATGTTCAGCGAGTTCTCCAGCGCAAACTCTACATTCACATAACCATGGAACTTCTCATCAAAGTTCTCCGGTTGAAACCCGTTGATGTTAGTCTCCACATCGGTCATTACGGTTTTGGGTGTAAGCAAACCATTATCAAAGCACAAGCCATACACTAAAGGCTTTAAGGCGCTGCCGGGCTGCCGAACAGCCGCTGCGCCATTTACCTGTCCTCCATCTGCATTATCATAAAAATCGGCTGAGCCTATATAGCTAACCACTTTGTGCGTGCGGTTATCAATAACCACCACGGCAGCGTTGCGGATGCTATAGGCAAACAAACCCTGTACATAATCGCGCACCAATTTCTCCAGCTTTAACTGACTCTGCATTTGCAGGTTAGTGCGTATAATGGCTGCATGTGTTTCGTTGCGCAGCTTAATGCTCAGGTGCGGGGCCAGTTTCGGTGCTTCTTGTCTTGTAGCTTCTAAAGGTTCACTTAAGGCATCGGCCACTTCCTTAGCGCTAAACAAACCATCCTCCCTAAACCGTTTTAACCATTTATTCCGCTCCTGCACTAACAATTCATTATGCTTTCCCAACCGCAACGAAGAAGGCCTGTTAGGCACTATACTTAAAGCTGTAATCTCCGCCAGCGAAAGGTGGTCCGGATTCTTCTTAAAGAACAATATCGAAGCGCTCTTTACACCTTCTATATTGCCTCCGTAAGGCACCATATTAAAATACAATTGCAGTATCTCCTCTTTGCTATAAGTCCATTCCAGTTGAAAGGCCCTGAACACTTCCGTTAGTTTATTCCAATAGGTCCGCTCTTTGGGTTCAAGCATCCTGGCTACCTGCATGGTTATGGTACTTGCTCCCGAAGTCCGTTTCATATGCAGCACATTCATTACCCCCGCCCGCAGCATGGCCACAGGGTTAATGCCCGGGTGATAGTAGAAATACTTGTCTTCCTTATAAACCAGGGTTTTGCGTAGCGCAGGCGAAATCTCGCTCAACTCCGTCTTCATGCGCCACTTTTGGTCGCGGGTTAAAAAGGCATGTATCACCTCCCCTTTGCTATCCAAAACAATAGTAGAATACTCCACCGGTGGGGGTAGGGGAAAAAGGAAATTCAACAACAGGAAAAGCAGAAACAGCAGCACTATTCCTATGCCGCTCCACTTCAAAATCCGTAGCAATTTCTGCTTCATACCAAATGCAATATAGAACGAAGCAAACCGATGCACTTATATCTTTTTCGGTTTTTATTTTTTGCCCTGCTTTTCCGTAATCCACCTGCTAAATTTACTTATCCACACACGCAATATTGTAGCCATGTGTAACGTAGATTAGTCATTCAATTCCTCACCCATCCCATGCGTACCATCTTCCGTATCCTGCCTGCGCTTTTACTCCTTTTTCTCGCAGCCTGTAGCAACAAGAATAAAGTAAACCTGCTTGACACAAATGCTAAGGACGAAGTGCCGGTGCTTGGCAACCTGCGCTTTACCTTCAGCAAAAACCTGGTGGCCGATTCCCTGCTAAGCCGGTGGGATTCGGTGGAATACATCCACTTCGACCCGCCCATCAAAGGGCGCTTCCGTTGGGAAAACCCGAACGAACTGGTTTTCTCGCCTGCAGTGGAGTTATTACCTGCCACCAGCTATAAAGCTACCATAACCCAAAACCTGCTGCGCTACCATAAAGAATGGTCGCTGGGCAAAGTAGAGGTTCAGCCCTTCCACACCCCGCAGCTTAAGCTGGATAACGCCCTCGGCATGTGGAATGTAGCCGAAGACAACAGCAACAATGCTTTTCCGCAGGTAGACCTTTACTTTAACTATAAAGTAGCCCCCGATAAACTGCGTAACCTGGTAAGCATTACCATCAACGGCGTGGCTAAAAACTTTAACCTTGTTACAAGCGAACCGAACGCTAAAATCTCCCTGGCTTTAACCGACGTGCCTTCCGAGGATAAGGACCTTACCGCAGTGGTTAAAATTGCGAAAGGCCTTGTTGCTGAACGCGGCAACACTCCGTTGGATCAAAACATCGAAACTACCTTTACTATCACCTCGCCCTTCAACCTTCAGGTGCTGAATCTGGAAGCTGACCACGATGGCACCCAGGGCTCGGTAAAGGTGTATACCAGCCAGGCGCTGCGAAGCACTACGCTTGAGGACTTTATTTCCATTACACCTTCGGTTAACTACAAGGCTGTTGCTACGGCCGATGGTTTGGTAATTACCTCCGATCAGTTCAATGTATCGGAAAGCTATACCCTTACCTTAAAAGAAGGCTTGAAAGGAAAGCTTGGTGGCACTTTAAAATCCGATTATGTAAGTTCTGTAGGCTTTGGTAAACTGGAGCCTTCTATCCACTTCGTTAACGAGAAAGGCACCTACCTGAGCGCCAAGGGTAACCGCAATATCGAGATCCGCATTACATCGGTACCAAAGGTAAAAGTCATCATCAGCAAGATCTATGAAAACAACCTGCTCTCGGCTCAGCGCAATGGCTATTACCCGAGCGATAACACTTACTATGAGGACGAAGTGGGATACTCAGAAGACGGCGAATATTACGACGATAGCTACGGCTACAGTGAAGGCGTATTGGGCGATGTGATCTACGAAAAGGAGATTGAAACCAAAAACCTGCCACGCTATGGCAACAGCCGCCTGTTTAAATTCGACTTTGAAGATAAGCTACCCGAATACAAAGGCATTTACCATGTTAAGATCCGCTCTACCGATGATTACTGGCTAAACGACAGCAAGTTTATTACCCTTAGCGACATGGGCTTAATTGGCAAGCAAAGCGGCGATAAGCTAATGGTGTTTGCCAACTCACTAAAGTCGGCGGAAGGCTTGAGCGGCGTTTCCGTTACAGCCTATGGTGCTAACAACCAGATCATCGGCAGTGGTTCAACTAACAGCGATGGTGTGGCCGAGCTGATCCTTAAGCAGAAGGAATACAGCGGCTTTAAACCGGTTATGATTACCGCCAAACTGGGCAACGATTTCAACTACCTGCCTTTTAATACTACACGTGTTGAAACCAGCCGTTTTGAAGTTGGTGGCAAGCGCAAAAACAGCACTAACCTCGATGCTTTCCTGTATGCCGAACGCGATATGTATCGCCCCGGCGAAAAGATGAACCTGAGCGTTATACTCCGGAACTGGAACTGGGGTGTGCCCGGCGATATTCCGCTTAAAATGAAAGTGCTGTTACCCAATGGCAAGGAACTTAAAAGCCTGATGAAGGTAGTAAACGACCAGGGCGGTGTAGAAATGCAGGTAGACCTCTCTCCTTCCGCTATTACCGGCAGTTATACCTTCCAGGTGCTTACTTCTAACGACATCCTGTTAGGCACCAAAAACATACAGGTAGAAGAGTTTATGCCCGACCGTATTAAAGTAACCAATACGCTGGATAAGAAATCGCTGGCGCCCGGCGAAACGGCTACCTTGAACATAAATGCCATGAACTTCTTCGGTCCGCCGGCGGCTAACCGCAATTACGAGTTAGAGATTCAACTGAAAGAGAAATACTTCTCCCCTGATAAATACAACAAGTTCGATTTCTCCTTAGCCGACCGCAATACCTACTACGAGAATGTAGAACGCCAGGGCACTACCGACGAAAATGGTAATGCCGTTGAAACCTATACTGTGCCCGATGAATACCGCAACCGTGGCATCTTGCAGGCCAGCTTCTTTACCACCGTGTTCGACGAAAGCGGCCGACCTGTAAATCGTAAATCGGATATTGACATCTACACCCAAAAAACCTTCTATGGTTTGGGCGATGATGGCTATTACTACCACCCGCTAAACCAAAGTATTCAGTTCCCCATTATAGCACTGGATAAGGACGAACACCCTGTTACTACCGCAGCACACATTCAGGTTATTAAGCACGAATACAAAACCGTATTAAGCAAAGGATACGATTACTACCGCTATGTAAGTCAGCGCGAGGACAAGATTCTGGTAGACCAGAACATGAACGTAAGCGGCGATAACACCACCTTTAGCTATATACCACGCACACCGGGCGAATACGAAATACGGCTGAGCGCTCCTGGTGTAGATGCTTATGTGCGCAACTACTTCTATAGCTATGGCTATTACGGCGGTTACAGCGGCAGTAACTTCGAGGTAAACAACGAAGGCAACGTTGATATTGAGCTGGACAAGAAGAGCTACAACACCGGCGAAACAGCAAAGGTGCTATTCAAAACACCGTTCAATGGTAAACTGTTGGTTACAATCGAAAGCGATAAGGTGCTGGAATACCGTTACCTGAATGTAGAAAAGCGGGTAGCTAACTTAGACCTTGGCCTTACTACATCGCACCTGCCAAACGTGTATGTTACGGCCACGCTGATTAAACCACACGAGGAAAGCGACATACCGCTTACCGTGGCACATGGTTACCAGGCCATCAGCGTAGAGGAAAAAACGCGAAACATGAACGTGCAGATTACAGCCGATAAGAGTGTGCGCAGCCGTACCCATCAAAAAGTAAAAGTAAAGGCTTTGCCTAACAGCATGGTTACCCTGGCAGCGGTAGATGAAGGCATTCTGCAGATCAATGGTTATAAAACACCGGATCCTTACCACTACTTCTATGCCCAGCGGGCGCTCGATGTGCTTTCTTATGACCTATATCCGTTGTTGTTCCCCGAAATTAAAGGCATGATCAGCAGCACAGGTGGCGACGGCTTTGACATGAGCAAACGCACCAACCCGATGCAGAACAAGCGTGTGAAGCTGGTATCGTACTGGAGCGGTATTACCGAAACCAACGGCAGCGGCGAAGCAAGCTTCGAATTCGACATACCGCAATACAGTGGTCAGTTACGCTTAATGGCCGTGGCTTATAAGGACAATGCCTTTGGCAGCAACGAACTGAACATGACCGTTGCTGATCCTATTGTATTAAGCACCGCTTTGCCTCGTTTCCTTTCACCAAAGGATACCGTGTTGATGCCCGTTACTGTTACCAATACTACCAAAAACACCACCAATGCCACCGCTACTGTTAAGGTAAGCGGTCCGCTGAAAGTGGTAGGCAGTGCTACACAAACCGTTTCACTGAAACCAAACAGCGAAGCACGCGTGAAGTTTAAGGTAGTAGCCGAACCGCGCATTGATGCAGGTAAGGTGTCGGTTGAAGTTAGCGCACTGAACGAGAAGTTCCTGGATGAAACGGATATAACCGTTCGCCCCGCAGCCAGCGTACAAAAGCGTACCGATGCGGGTCAACTACTTGCAGGCGGCACACAAAATATTGGATTTGCTATGGATTACTTTATTCCATCCAGCACCAACTACCAGTTAGTGCTTAGCAAAAATCCGGCAGTGCAATTGGCCGATCAGATTTACCACCTCGTTGGCTACCCGTATGGCTGCACGGAACAAACAGTCAGCAAAGCCTTCCCTCAATTGTATTTCGGCGATTTAAGCGAGCTGATGAACATGAGCAAGGACATTAAAGCCAATGCCAACTACAATGTGCAGGAAGCTATCCGCAAAATACAGATGCGCCAATTGTATAACGGTGCCATTACCCTGTGGGATAACGAAACCACCGAAAACTGGTGGGCCACTGTTTATGCCGCGCACTTTTTGCTGGAAGCTAAAAAGGCAGGCTTTGAGGTAGAAAAGAGCCTGTTGCCAAACATCTTCGAATACCTGAATGCCAAGCTTAAGAACCGCGAAACCGTTGAGTATTACTACTACACCAGCATAGTAGGCGGCACCCTGCAGCACCGCCGCATTGCTCCTAAGGAAGTAGCCTACTCGCTGTATGTGTTGGCCCTTGCCGGTAAACCGCAGGTAAGCACCATGAACTACTACAAGCAAAACGCCGAACAGCTTTCGCTGGATGGCCGTTACCTGCTTTCTGCTGCCTTTGCCATTGCCGGCGATAAAGGCAAGTTTAAAGAACTGCTGCCAACCAGTTTTAGCGGCGAGTTTGCCAAAAAAGAAACCGGTGGCAGCTTTGCCAGCGACCTGCGCGACGAAGCCATTGCGCTTA
This sequence comes from Chitinophagales bacterium, assembly GCA_046329495.1. Lineage (GTDB taxonomy): Bacteria > Bacteroidota > Bacteroidia > Chitinophagales > LD1 > Bog-950. The sequence continues at coordinate 280,489 of JAXLUO010000004.1, forward strand.
ACGCCATACTGGAAGTAGACCCGCAGAATCCGCAAATAGGCACCATGGCCCGCCATGTATCGCAACTGCTGAAAGAACGTACCTACTTAAGCACACAGGAGCGCGCCTTTGGCTTTTTGGCCCTGGGCAAAATTGCCCGCCAGGCTAACAACAGCAACATCAGTTGCACAGTTAAGGTTAACGGCAAGCAGGTAGCTACTTGCGATGGCAGCACCTTAAAGCTTACGGCCAAACAATTAGGCGGTAGTAATGTGCAACTATCTGCAACCGGCAATGGTAAGATGTATTACTTCTGGGAAGCAGAAGGCATTAGTAAAGACGGCAGCTTTAAAGAAGAAGACAGCTACATTAAAGTGCGTAAGCGCTTCTTCGATCGTTATGGACATGTGCTTTCGGGTAATACCTTCCAGCAAAACGATTTGGTAATTGTGCAGTTAACGCTGGAGAAAGCTTACGAAGGCAATATCGAGAATATTGTAATAACAGATATGCTACCAGCCGGCTTCGAAATAGAAAACCCGCGCACCAAGGAGATACCGGGTATGGATTGGATAAAGAACGAGAACTCGCCTACCTACCTCGATATCCGCGATGACCGTATCAACCTGTTTGTGGATGCCTACAGCGCCACGCAAACGTATTACTATGCCGTGCGT
>JAXLUO010000005.1:0-202274 GCA_046329495.1 Chitinophagales bacterium
TCAAAATCTGCCCAATGGTGTAGAACCATCCCCATCTAAATACTTAACACATATATATTATAATAAATATCAGCCAATTGAGGCTATCTATGGTAATAATAGAAGTCGGTGCAACCTGCTTCCGTGTTTGGAAAGGATGGAACTTATTTTGCAGCAACCGGCCGGATAAATCATTTTATAAAACTCAAATTACTGTTATGAAAAGGAATCAAAGCAGCGGTCGCGGAAGTAGTAGTGGCCGCGGAAGGTCGGGCGACGGTAGATCGCAAAGTCATCCATTCAGGGGAAATCAATACACCAGCGGCAGCGGTAGCAGCAGCCGTTCATCAGGTGGCAGCCGGGGTCGCGGATCATCATCTGACTACGATGAGGATCGTAGCAGCCGTGGCCGTGGAAATAATTCGCAAAGCAGTGGTCGTTCAGGAGGTTCGCAAAACAGCCAGCGCGGCAGCAACCAGTACAGTCAGGGCAATTCCGATCGCTACGATAGCCGTAGCGAAAACCGCGGAAACCGCAATAGTGATAATGGGCGCCGCACTAATAGCAACCAATATTCGCGCAATGATGACAGGTCCGACAACTATTCATCACACACAGGTCGCGGACGTGGCGGAAATGAAGAAAGCAGTAGCCGTTGGGGTAACCAATGGGGTAGCGGCGAAACCGGAGGTTACGATGAGCGCCATGAAGGACGTGGTGGCCGCAACAACGGCGGTGGCCGTGGGTCCAATTCTCGCAGCGGTGGCCGTTCCGAAGGTTACTCTTCGGGCAGCAACAGTGGTGGTGATTATCGCTGGGCGAACCAATATGGTGAAGGCGAAACAGGTGAATATGATGAGCGCAGCGAAGGCCGTGGTGGCCGCAACAGCGGTGGCCGTGGTGGTTGGGACGAAGATAACGACGATAGCTACTCAGGTGGTGGTCGTGGTGGCCGTAACCAGTATGATGATTACGATGAGTATGACGAATACGAGGAAGATTACGACGATCAGGACGATGACCGTGGCAGCAGTCGCAATCGTTAAGCTTTTATGGATTATTCGGGATGGGATATTCTCCTGGGAGGATATCCCATTATTTTTTATCCCGTGCAGCAACATTACCTTTGCAGCCTAATTCAGCGTATGGCACTCACTCCATCTAACATGATTCCTTTGGGCACTACAGCCCCCTCCTTTACGTTGCCCGATACGGTGAGCGGTAATCAATTAAGTCTTCCTCAGTTAAAAGGAATCAATGCTACCGTAATTATGTTTATCTGCAACCACTGCCCATATGTAAAGCACATCAACAGCGAATTGGTGCTTGTGGCTAATGATTATAAAAGCAAGGGAGTAAATTTTATTGCGATCAGTTCAAACGATGTGGCTACTCACCCCGAGGATAGCCCTGAAAAGATGAAGCAGGTAGCACTTGAGCAAGGATATCCTTTCCCTTATCTGTACGACGAAAGCCAGGCTGTAGCCAAAGCCTACGATGCAGCCTGCACACCGGACTTTTACATTTTTGATAAAGACCTGAAATTGGTTTACCGCGGACAGTTGGACGATAGCCGGCCATCTAATCCGGTTCCTTTAAGTGGTAAGGATGTTCGCAATGCGCTTGATAACCTGTTAAGCGGAAAAGAAATTTCACGCTTTCAGCGGCCAAGTATTGGTTGTAATATTAAGTGGAAGTAAAAGGTTAAAAACGCAAGGCCGGGCCGGTTCCTCTCCAGATGCGGCTCTTTTTCTCGATTCGGAAGCTCAACGATATTTCGTGGGTAGCACCCATATCCCTGCGATATTTTGAGAAGTTGAAATCGTATGCATAGGATAAAAAGAAGTTGTTCTTAACATTAAATCCAGCTTCGAAGATGGCGTAGTTAAGGCTACGATAATTGGCACCCAACCAAAAGATCTTATACATATTGAAACGTAAGCCCACATCGCCTTGTGGTGGTGCGCCTTTTACCCAACGGAACGAAGCTACCGGGTCGATACTGAAATTACCTCGTGCCCATTCAATTTTACCCCCCAACAACACATTTACGTGTTGCATCTTCTTAATAGCTGCAAAACCATCGTTACCGCGATAGTTAACATTTAAACCCAAAATTTGAGGCACCGAAACGCCTACATAAAAGTTCTGTTTATAGCGGTAGTAAATACCGAATGATGCATCGGGGAAGAACTTCCAACCTTTGGTAGTATATAAGCCCGGGTCATTGGGATCGTTAACGGCCAGTTGATCGCCCCGCAAACGATATTGCACCGCACTTAGCGATAAACCGATACTAAGGTTGTGCTTGCTGGTTCCATTGCTATAGCGTGCTGAATACTTTTTGTAGAGCGGGATATTGTAAGCTACTGCAACAGTTGCGGCACTTTTACCTGTGGGCCCTGTTACATCATGTATCAGGTAACCTCCAATACCGATGTTCTTGCCGTCAATTTGCCCATCCATGGAAAGCATGGCAGTGTAGGGGCTTTGATCGATACGGGTAAATTGTTTGCGAAAAGTAGCTGTGCCATGCAGCCAGCCGTTCATGCCGGCCAGGGCAGGGTTAAGGGTAAACGCATTCTCGCGCAGCAGGCTAAATTCTTCTACCTGTTGGGCGGAAATTTGCTGTACGCAAGCAGTCAAAACCAGTAAGCATAAGGCGTGTTGTAAAAGCTTCATCTTATCTTACTATGGTTAAAGGTCCGTTAAAGTCGTAGCCCTGCCCATTATGCTTAATATGCATAATGTAGTAGTACGTAGCGCCCGGTAAGTCTTCTCCTTTCCAGGTACCTGCCCAGGTATTTTGATATGGCTTTTCAAAGAACACCTCATCGCCCCAACGGTTTACAATCCGCACTTCGTTGTCCGGATAACGTTCCAAATCGCGGATATACCAGGTATCGTTATAACCATCGCCGTTGGGTGTAATAGCATTGGGGATAAAGAAAATGCTGAAAGGCTTATCGCGCACCATTACCACAACACTGTCGTAATCTTCACAGCCCTGGCCATCCGCTACGGTAAGGTAGTAGGTGGTATTTGAATCGGGCCAGGCTTGCGGTGTAGGGCAGTCGCTACAGCTTAAATTATAATCGGGTGTCCAATCATAATTTTGTCCGCCAAAAGCATTTAGCTGTATAGTATCCGTTCTCCAGATGAGCGTATCAACCCCTGCAACGGCAAAGCTTTTAGAGGTAATAGCCAGTGCAAACGGCGAATACACGTAATTATCCCAGGTAAACTTACTGATGCGGTTAAACGGAGTGCCGGGCACAATCACATCGCGGTAAATCGATTCCCACTCGGGCAGGTTTTGCCAATGCACAATATCATTCCAACTGCCATCGGCAAGTGTATCATACATAATGGTTATATCGGCCGAATCGCCACCTGTAACATGGTATAAACGGTGATACCAATTGGGGTTGATCTGACAAACCAAATGGAAACGCGTATCACGGTCAAAACCTTCTGCTGTTGGGTCCACATTCGCAAAGCGGGCTTTGTAATGGTTAACGTTTGCAGCCAATGGTTTAAACTCAACCGGACGATAGCGGAACGTGCCCACATTAGATCCTACAGGATACAGATAAGGGTTGGTTGTGTTGGTTCGGCGCAACAAGCCACCATCCTGCAGGCTGCTCACATAACCTGAGGTACGCAGAATAGCGTTTACGGATGGATTCAACACCCAAACGGTATTTTTATCCATGCTGAATTCACGGTCCGTTAAATCAAGTGTACCATCTACATAAACATCCAGATCGCCGTATTTAACACCGGCAGTTTTCAGTATCAGGTTATGGAAATGCGTTTCGGAGTTACCCCGGATACGCTGATCGGCCGCATACAGGTAAACCCAGCCCGTGCCAATTGAATCGAAGCAACGGTTTGGCGCACTGTGTATCCAATCGCCCGTTACAAATATCGAATCACTGTTGTTGTAGTGTCCGTCGTTTTGGTTGTAAGCATCACCAATCACCGAAAGGTAAGCACCATCCTTAATGGATACCAGGTTATTATTGCTCCAGAACGCATTTTGCGCACCGGCTAACAGCACTACCAAACAGAAAGGTAAAAGGAGAAGTTTCTTCATGTAAGCTTACCTACGAAAGTAATTAAAACTTTCAGCGGTAATGATATAAAAACCACGGGGTTTAAACCACATTTAGCAGGTTAAATTATCGGTACCCTGCCGCCCTCGAAATAAGAAAAGACTTTCCTTTAATTTGCGCTCATACAAGCATTTGATATGACCACAGCAGAAGTTTTAAAGGAATTACAAGCCCGTGGCAGCGAAAGCACCAAAAATACATTGCTAAAGCATGGCGCAAAAGAACCCTTTTACGGTGTAAAAGTGGAAGACCTGAAAAAGGTAATGAAGAAGATAAAGGGCGACCAGGATCTGGCTCTGGAGCTTTATAAAACAGGTGTAAGCGATGCTATGTATCTGGCAGGCTTGGTGGCCGATGGCAGCAAAATGAGTAAAAAAGACCTGCAGGCCTGGGCTAAAGGTGCCAATTGGTATATGATTAGCGAATACACAGTACCCTGGGTAACCTGCGAGAGCCCTTATGCATGGGAACTGGCGCTGGAATGGATTGACAGTAAGGATGAAAAGATAGCCACCGTAGGCTGGAGCACACTCAGCAACTTGTTATCCGTAACACCCGATGTTGATATAGATGCCAAGCTAATGGCTAAACTGGTTGCCCGTATTAAAAAAGATATACAAAGAGCCCCCAACCGTGTGCGCTACACCATGAACGGATTTCTTATCTGTTTAGGTTGCTACTACACCCCTATGACCGCCGATGCACTAAAAGCAGCCAAAGAAATTGGCGTGGTAATGGTGGATATGGGTGGAACCGCCTGTAAGGTGCCGAGCGTACCCGACTACATTGAGAAGGTTAAAAAGCGCGGCGCCCTGGGCAAGAAGAAGAAAACCGCTAAATGTTAAATTAACCATAAGCAATTAACCACAGCCCGTTATGGGCAGTCTATAACCTAAACCTACCTTATATGCTTAAGAAGATAATGTCCGTTAAATACTCTGAACTCGGTTTTAACTCAGCCTTACTGTTACTGCGTGCTGCATTAGCGGTAACCATGGTACCGCATGGCTACGATAAACTAACACACTTTACAGAATACAGCAACGGCTTTATGAGTTTTTTGGGTTTGCCTTCCAACATCTCTTTCAGCCTGGTGATATTTGCTGAGCTGTTTTGTGCGGTACTGGTTGGCCTTGGTATTTTAACCCGCCTAACTGTAATCCCGTTAATAATTGCAATGAGTGTAGCCTTCTTTCAGGCGCATGGTGCCGATTTGTTTGGCAAAGGCTTTAGCTCGGGCATTTACCTGGTGTGCTTTATCTGCATCCTGATAGTTGGCCCCGGTAAGTTTAGTGTTGACGGACTGGTAAAAAAGTAAGCATTGATTATTGAAAGGTAGTATCGTCGGGCATTTGGCCACGCGCACGCATTTCCTTTTGCTTATCCATAGCCCAGTCATATAAATTACGGCCCGCCAACAGCAAATCGAACCAGGTTTTAATGGATACAAATACCAGCAGAAACCACCCACCGCCGAATAGCATATAAAGCATGCTGCCGGAAATAACCACAAACTGCTGCACAAAAATACGGCCGTAGGGCTCAAACATTTGCCGCACCATCGTACGTTCCTTATATACACCGGGTGCTATAAAATCAGTAATGAAGCTATAGGAAGCAGATGTAGTGAACAAGGCCAATGCAACTTGTGCATCGGGCTTTTGCAGAAAGTCCCATATAGCCCCGAATACATTAAAGCCGTATTTGTTTTCCATACCTGCTACCGCTAAAAAGATGGAGAGCTGAACAAACACAAAGAAGTAATAGTGAGTCAGGAAAAAAGGAATGATACCAAGACCTGAAATACCCTGCTCATCCGCAGCTTTGGGCAAGCCGTACTTATAAACCACCAGTAACTTCAGCACATTAAAAAAGCCAAGCATCACCGTCTCCAGTGCATAGCACATAAATACCACCACCGGTTGCCAGCCATAAAAAAGATACCCGATAAGCGGCGTTAAGTTCCAGAGTATAACAGGTACCGAGCCCTTGTTTAGCACGGGAACCAGCGGATGCCTGGAGGATGTATTGGTTAGCATGCGGATGAATGTAGTAAATTCTAAAATATACGCTGTTTTCAAACGTAAGGATAGAATAGCTGAACCATTTCCATAAAAGCGCTGTTATAATTCACTACCAATTACAATTCAGAATTAATTTGCAACACCAAAAATAAACTCCCGCAGCACGTATGAACATCGAAGCAATCTCGAAGAACCTAAGCTGGCTCCCACGTCCGCTTACCCGTTTCATGGAAAAACGAATGAAGAAGATCCCCTCGGTAAAAAAGATGATTGACGCCGAGAACGAAAAAACCATGGCTGCGCTGGAGCATTCGTTGAAGCCCTATAAGAGCCGCTACACTACCTATGCCACTTTACCGGCATCGGGTATTAGCCGCGATACCATTTTAAAAGAGATTGAAGAAATGCACCGCGAGGAAAGCGGCCGCTGGCGCGATGGTTACGTAAGCGGGGGCATTTACCACGGCGACCAGGAGCACATCGACTTTTTGAACAAAGTGTATGCGCTGCAATCGCAAAGCAACCCGCTGCACTCCGATCTTTTCCCTTCAGCAACCAAGTTTGAATCGGAGGTTATTGCTATGGTAGCTACCATGCACGGACGTGGTAAAACAACCGATGGAGCCCCTGTTTGCGGAACGGTTACTTCGGGCGGAACCGAAAGTATTCTGGTGGCTATGAAGTCGTACCGCGACCGCGCTTTTGAAGAACAGGGCATTACCGAACCCGAAATGATTGTGCCTTTAACGGCCCATGCTGCATTCGATAAGGCATCGCAGTACTTCAAAATCAAACAGGTAAAAATTCCTTTAAAGGATGACTACACTGTGGATGTTGAAGCTGTGCGTCGTGCTGTTAACCGCAATACGATAGTGATTGTAGGCTCTGCCCCAACCTTTCCGCATGGTGTAATCGACCCAATTGCCGAGCTATCGAACATAGCCCTGGAGCATGGTATTGGCTTCCATACCGATTGCTGCTTAGGTGGTTTTGTGGTACCTTTTGCCGAGAAGCTCGGCTACAAAATGCCGATAGTAGACTTCCGTAACCCCGGTGTTACCAGTATGAGTGTGGACACCCACAAATACGGATATGCCGCTAAAGGTACCAGTGTGGTATTATATCGCACCGAAGAGTTGCGCCATTATCAATTCTACACCCTTACCGAATGGCCGGGTGGTTTATACTTCTCGCCTACTTTAAGTGGTAGCCGCCCCGGCGCTTTAAGCGCTGCCTGCTGGGCCTCGCTGTTATCGATGGGTGAAGATGGTTATCTGCGCGCCACCAAAGCCATAATGGAAGCCGCCGACAAAGTTAAAGCAGGTGTTCGTTCCATCCCCGAGTTAAAGATTATGGGCAATCCTGAATGGATTATTGCCATTGGCAGCGATAGCCTGAACATTTACGAAGTGCTTGACCAAATGGGCCAGCGCAAATGGAACCTGAACGGCCTGCATAAGCCTGCCTGTTTTCACATTGCCTTAACCCTGCGCCACACCCAGCCCGGCGTTGCCGAACGTTTTATACAGGACCTTCGCGATAGCGTAGCCTTTGTAAAAGCTAACCCTGGTAAAAAAGACGGCATGGCCCCTGTTTACGGTATGGCTGCTTCGTTGCCTTTCCGCGGCATGGTAAGCGACATATTAAAAAAATACCTGGATGCTATTTACAAAGTATAAGTAGCACCCTCTTTAGCTTACAAGCCCGGTTTAGCCGGGCTTTTTTATTGTCTGCAACTCAAAAGGATATTTTGTTCATCTTTGAGGTGAAATTGACTACTATAATTACAAGACCCAAAACCCGGAAATATGGCAACCCTTAACCCTTATGTTCATTTTAATGGTAACTGCGAAGCAGCTTTTACCCTTTATAAAGAAGTATTTGGCGGCGAGTTTGTAACCTTTATGCGCTACAGCGATGGTCCGCAGGATGGCAAGCTATCTGATGAAGAACTTACCAAGATCATGCACGTATCGTTGCCGATAGGTAGTTCCACCTTAATGGGCAGCGATATACCCGGCAATTACCCACCGGCTACTATTGGTAACAACTTCTACATATCGGTAGATGCAACCTCGAAAGAAGAAGCCGATAGGTTGTTTGCCGGTTTGTCAAAGAACGGTAAAGTACAAATGCCCATGGCCGATACCTTTTGGGGCAGCTACTTTGGCATGTGTACCGATGCGTTTAATGTAGGCTGGATGATAAGCTACGCACAGCGACGCGGCTAACACCACCTTTTATACCATTACCTTTTATTCCACTGCAGCATATTTGCCTGCGGCTAAATACTTGTATGGCTGAAACCAAACGCAGCTCTTTAAAGAACCTTATTGCCTTCATTCGCCAATCGCTTAGCAGCGAGCATATGGACTTTACCACCGGTAGCATACCGCGTGCGGTGTTCCTGCTGGCAATACCCATGATGCTGGAACTTAGCCTGGAGAGTGTTTTTGCCGTGGTAGACATGTTCTTTGTAGGCAAGCTGGGGCAAAACGCCATTGCTACGGTTGGCCTTACCGAGTCGGTTATCACCTTAGTATACTCTGTGGCTATCGGTTTAAGCACCGCTGCTACGGCTATTGTTGCAAGGCGCGTAGGTGAAAAAAAACCCGAAGCCGCAGGCCATGCCGGTGCACAGTCGTTACTGGTGGCTTTAGTTGTAAGCGCAGCATTAAGCATAACAGGTGTAGTGTTTGCCGCCGATATATTAAGGCTGATGGGTGCCAGTGCCGAGGTAATACGCGATGGTGCCATCTTTACCCGCATCATGTTCGGCGGCAGCACAGCTATTATGCTGCTGTTCCTTATCAACGGCATCTTCCGTGGTGCGGGCGACGCAGCCATGGCCATGAAAAGCCTTTGGATAGCCAGTGGTATTAATATCCTACTATGTCCGTTACTCATACATTTTTTAGGTTTAAAAGGTGCCGCCATTGCAACCACCATAGGCCGTAGTGCCGGTGTATTGTATCAATGCTACCATTTGTTTAAAGGCAGCGGCATTTTGCGTTTTACCAAAGGGCATTTTAACTGGGACACACCCATCATCCGTTCCATTATTGACGTTGCCTGGCCCGCCACGCTTCAGTTCATTATTGCCAGCGGTAGCTGGATTGTTATTACCCGTTTGGTTGCCGAAACCGGTGGCACCACTGCCTCAGCCGGTTGCCAAATCGCCTTTCGCAACTTCGTGTTCTTCATTCTGCCTGCCTGGGGTTTAAGCAATGCTGCTGCTACCCTGGTTGGCCAAAACCTGGGTGCCGGCAAAGTGGAACGCGCCGAACAAAGCGTATACCTTACCACCCGTTACAATATGGTGTTTATGACCTTTGTAATGTTGTTGTTCCTGTTTGCCTCCCCTCCCATTATCCGGTTCTTTAGTAACGATGAAGCCGTGATTGCTTACGGTGTTCGCGCACTACGCATTATAGGTTCAGGTTATATATTTTATGGCGTGGCTATGGTTATGACCGCTGCCCTTAACGGCGCCGGCGATACACGTACCCCAACCATTATCAACCTTATTTGTTTTTGGTTGATACAAATACCCCTCGCTTACTTTTTAGCAAAGGGATTAGACATGAACCTGAACGGCGCACTGGCTGCCATACCCGTTGCAGAAACGCTGATTGCCCTTATCGCCTTTATGGTATTCCGCCGTGGTAAATGGAAACAGGTTAAAGTGTAATATATGAAAACCGCATCTTATTCATACCTTATTGAAACATAACTGCTAAACTGAGTAAGATCATAATTAACCGAAGATAGACTACCGAACTTTGGTTACATGAAAAAGCTAAGCATCTGCCTGCTGCTGCTGGTAACGGGTATTTCTACATTCACCTCTTGTAAAAAAGAAGGCAGTCTCACAGGTACGCTTCAAACCACGGTATCTTACAACGTAGATGGTCTGCCATTGTTATACGACAGCCTTATTTACCACAACGATGCAGGGAACCTCTACGGTATTAACAAACTGAATTACTACCTCTCAGGCTTTCACTTCAAAAAGGCCTCCGGTTCGGTTTATAGTAGCCCGGAGGTATTCTATCTGGAGGCCTTTAACCCCGGCACTAATCAATTCACATTTAAGGACGTTCCTTCCGGCGATTACACCGAAATCAGCTTCTACCTGGGCCTCGACTCAGTCCACAACCTTACCGATGCCCTGCCTGCTACACTGGAAAATATCAATATGGCCTGGCCCGATATGATGGGCGGTGGTTACCACTTTATGAAGTTTGAAGGCCATGCGCAGGATAGTGCCGGCACCTACGGCTTTGCTATGCACCTGGGTAAAAATGCCAACCTGGTTAGCATAACGTTAAACCGGGCATTCAGCATTACCGAAGACCAACCTGCCACCCTGCCCCTGCATATGAACATCAATGAATGGTTCCGCGGTCCATCTATCTACAATTTTGAAACCGATGGCAATTACTCTATGAGTAATGATGCCGCCATGCTTAAACTGAAAAATAATGGCAGCGATATTTTCAATGATTAAACGTATGGCACCGGCGCTGCTGCTGGCGTTGTTGTTTACAGGATGCAAGAAGGATAATAAACCCATAACGTCCTTTACGCCTTATCAGCTTAACATTCCCAAACGCTTTCCGGCTATGCAAATACCGGCTGATAACGCCATGAGTATGGAGCGCCTGCAGTTGGGTCGACGCTTGTATTACGACACCATTCTTTCCAACGACGGCCGTTCCTGCGGGGGCTGCCACCTGCAGCAAAACGGTTTTACATCCGAGCAGCCTGGCGCTGTTCCTGTGTTGCCACACGCTAACCTGGGATGGAGCAGCAATTATTTGTGGGATGGCACCGAAAGCGGTACGTTGGAACACATGATGTTGTTTGAAGTGGAGGACTTCTTTAACTGCGATGTAAGCAAATTAAACAACGAGCCCATTTACCGCGATCTGTTTTACAAAGCTTATGGTATAGAGCAAATCACCAGCACCGACGTAGCAAAAGCGCTGGCGCAGTTCTTCCGGGTGCTTACCTCGGGCAACTCCAAATTCGACAGATACCGCAGGGGGGAGTTAGCGCTTAGCCCCAACGAACGCAACGGCATGATCATATTTGCTACCGAGAAAGGAGACTGCTTCCATTGCCACAACGAAATCTTTCTTACCGATAACACGTTCCATAACAACGGACTGGACAGTGTAATTGACCTGACCTATCCGGGACATTTTGCTGCTACCGGCAACAGCAGCGATTTGGGTAAGTTTAAAACACCCTCGTTGCGTAACTGTGCCCTGCGCCACAGTTTTATGCACGATGGACGCTTTACCACGTTAGAAGAAGTGGTGGAGTTTTACAACAGCGGCGTGCAGCAAAACTCGCCCAACATCGACCCTATTATGACCAAGCCGTTTAAAGAATATGGCCTACAGTTAACTCCCGAGGAAAAAGCCGACCTCGTGTTGTTTCTGCAAGCACTTACCGACACCTCTTACCTCAGCAATCCTGAGCTTTCCAATCCATTTTAACTGACTCAAATCATCCGTATGTAAGCAGGCATATACCTTGATTTGCCCCTTGATGGAATTGTATAAAGACTTTACATTTGAAGCTGCCCATTTTCTACCCAAAGTGGGGCCTCAGCATAAGTGCCGCATAATGCATGGGCACTCCTATAAACTTACCGTTTTTGTAAGCGGACCGGTGAATCCTGATACCGGTTGGATCATTGACTTTAATGAAATAAAAGCCACTGTTAAACCTTTGGTTGATCAGTTAGACCATCAGATACTAAACGAACAACAAGGCTTAGAAAATCCTACCTGCGAAAACATGGCCATCTGGTTTTGGAACCGCATCAAACCAAGCATACCACAACTGAGCAAAATAACCATTGCCGAAACAGCTACTTCGGGTTGTAGTTACACCGGAAAGTAATTGCTAAAAGGTTAATTGCCTTTTACGGCTTTCGCATTTCTCCCACATCTGCGTAAAGTGTTCTGCCGAACTCATAAAAACATCCATCTCCTGCTGGTTCATACCCGCAAGTTTCCAGGTTTTAATGTAATCGGGCCAAAGGCCGTAATGCGCTACGCCATCCGTATTAATATCCCAGGTTCTATTACCGGTTTTGCAGCGGGCAAAGTCACTGTCGTAAACCAATGTTACGGTAGTATCGCGTTGCGGCAGGGCGGAAAAACCACCAACATCCGTACCAATAGCTACATGGCTGTATTCCATTACACGTACTACCTCCTTAAAGTTCTTTACAAAGTCAGTGGCATTGGCACCATGCCCCATACCAACCATACCACCTGTTTGCTTTAGTTGTTCATACTGCTTTTCTGTTCGTCCGTTTTCGGTGCCCGAACTGCCACGCATAGCATTATGCCCGCTATTTACCGGGTAATCGTTAGCTACCGCCATTGCTAACACAGCATCTGCCATCTTTTCGCTCATGTGGTCAATGTCGATCAAAAAACCTTTTTTCATCATATATGTAATACCGGTCTTACCAATTGCAGTTAGCCCTAAACTATTACGGTGGCCATAACCGGGAAGGGTATCCCAAAAACTATAGTTGCCCTTACGGCCGGGGTTTACATTTTTTGGTAACAGATAGGGCATAAAAAGTTTGGCCATCGGGTTTAATCCCACACCCGGGTTTTGCAAATGGAAGGCTATACCCGTTTGGGCGGTATTTACCTGTTCGGGGATAAACTCGCTGCCTGTTACAAACTTATTCGCCACATTTAAGGTAGGCACTATGAGCGCCGAACCACCAAAAACCGTGTTGTTTAAATGCACCGGAAACACATAACGGATACCCAAATCCCAAAGGGTATCCAGCTCAGCATTTAGTTGAGCATCGCCGGGGTTTGCATTAAACGTGGCAGGATAATTATCAGCCGGGGCATAAAAGTTACCCAGGTTATCCATTTCCGTTCCCAATATAACAGCAAGCTTTCCATTAGCAACAATGCGGCGTACATCCTGCGGTGTATATGCTATCTCCATAAAGCCCGCGTGCGCTACCAGGTCTTTTATTCCCTGTATGCAGTTTAGCAACACCTGCTTATCATCAAGCGGTCCTTTACATTTTGCAGCCGAACCAATGCAATGGCTGCTTACGGCCAGGGCCACCATAATATTCAGGCCGCCCTTGTGCGCCCGTTCAATCCAATCAACCCACATTTGCTGATGCAGTATGGAGCACCAGCTTGGCCAGGTTTTAAAATCAGGATAACCTTCTTTACCATCCTTCCAGTTGGCATTGTTCTGTTGTTCGGTTTGTTGCGCCAATACAGCTCTTATCAGGTTTTTGCTGTGGTCGTTTGTGCAACTTCCCAAAGCCACGCTTATATCGCCATAAGGGGCGCCGTAAAACAATTGCTCGCCATACGCTAAATCGCCCCGCGGGTGGCAATGCATATCTACATAACCGCTTATTGGCTGGGCAATTGCAAAACTTGTTACAACCAGTAATAGTAAAAGCACCGTATATCTAACCATATCATAATGCCTGCTGAGGCCAACCGAAATTAAGTATTTGAAAACGGGCCCTTGAAAGGAATTGCACTACCGGCTTTCCATATACTTCACGCACAAATCAATGGTAGCTTCTATACCTTTTTTATGCGTACGCTCCACGCCATGCGAGGCCGCCACTCCGGGACCAATTAAGGCCACTTTGTAATCCTTACCTGCACGTAAAGCGGCGCTGCCATCGCTGCCGTAATAAGGATATACATCTACGGCATAAGCAATGTTGTTGGCCTGTGCCAGGTCAACCAGTTTCTTGCGGAATTCGTAATCATACGGTCCGCTGCTATCCTTAGCGCAGATGGAGCACTTTACTTCGCTACCATCACAGGCATCGCCCAGCACACCCATATCTATTACCAACAATTCGCGTATCGTATCGCTGTAACCAACGGTGCCGCCATGGCCCACTTCCTCGTAATTGGAGAAGAATATTTCTACCGGTGGAGCGATATTCTTTTCCTTGCAATAGCGGGCCAGTTCAAACAATACAAAGCAGCCGGCCTTGTTATCCATAAAGCGCGATTTGATAAAGCCGTTCTCATACTCGCGGTAGCGTGGTTCAAAGGCAATGATATCACCAATGCCAATGCCTAATTTGGTTACGTCTTCCTTCTTGTAAACCTCTTCATCTAACCGTATGTGCATGTTCTCGGTAGCGCGGTGTTCGGTTTCGCGGCTTTTGTTGGCATGCGCCGATGGATTATCGAACAACAGCGTGCCGGTATATACTTTACCGCTATGGGTTATCACGTTTACATACTCCCCTTCGGCACTGGTAAGCAACAAACCACCCAGCGGGCTAAAGCTAAGCGTGCCATCACCTTTTATACCCGATACAATAGCACCCAGGGTATCCACATGGGCAGCAATAGCCAGGGTGGGGTTATCACCCAGCCGGCAGCGAACAGCACCTTTGTTGGTGTATTCGGGTTTGTAGCCCATTTCGGTTAGCAGATTTACAATGTATCGGCAGGCGTTTTCGGTATAGCCGGTAGGCGAATCAATATTTACAAGTTCCTCAAGCGATTTATAACTGCGCATAATGGTAATCTATTGTTTAATTGTAGCTGGCAAAGGTGGCATTTGTAAACTAAAATGCAAGGCAACACTGCTTTCCACTTTTTATCCACCATTCCAATTTTATTAAAATCTTAACTCCATATCATCAAAAAATTTATTCTCTTTATAGAACCCTAAACGATATACCAATGAAACAAAAACTTCTACTCTTCTTTTTTTTAACCCTCCTTGCCGGTCGCGGTTACTCGCAATGCTACGAAAACGATGAACCCAAGGTATTGCTGGTGGGCGATAGCTGGGCCTGGTTTATGCTGGTTGACAGCACCTTTAGCCAGGTGTTCGACCGCTGGGGCATGAGCAATTATACCTTTTCATCGAACGCTACTATTGCCGAGAACGGCGCCGAAACCGATGACTTTCAAAAAGCCGATAAGCAGGCCGAAATCATCAATCAGTTAAATGCCAACCCTTCTATTAAAGCCATCCACCTAAGTATAGGCGGTAACGACTTTTTAGGTGACTGGAATGTAAGCCTTAGCCAGGGGGCAGTGGATACCTTGGTGCGCGCCGTGGCCGATCGCCTTGATTCGGTGGTTAGGTTTCTTAAATCAACCAAGCCCGATATAAAAATTATGCTAAGCGGTTACGTGTACCCCAACTTTGAAGAGGTGATACACGATGCCGGTGCACTATCCACCAATCACCCTTTTTACGGCACCTGGAGCGGTATGGGTTTCCCCACCTTTGCGCAGATTAACGGATTGCTGAACATGGAATCGGATAGCCTTGAAATTTACGCTAATAAAGATCCACAGGTGGAATACGTGAAGGCTACCGGATTAATGCAATACCTGCACGGCCAAACATCTCCATTGGGTGTACCGCCGGGCGGCACCTATCCCCCATTTACCGTGCCTATGCCATTTGGCGATAGCACCTACCCTTCGCCTAAAACCATGATGCGCGACTATGGCATTTTTAAAGATTGTTTCCACCTTTCACCTGCGGGTTACCGCGATTTGATAGGCTACCAGTTCCAGAAGTTCTACCATAAGTTTATGATGGATGATCTTTATCTGTTATCCGAAAACAATACCCAAACCGGAACCGTAAGTTCAGCCGGCGCTACCAACAGCACGCTTAGTTTGGGCGAAAGCAGCGGCGAGCAGTTTGCCTCCGTACTTTCGTTTAACACCACTACCATGGCTGATACCACTTTAGCCAAGGCCAGCATTTTCCTTTGCCGCCAAAGCCTTACCGGCAGCAACCCTTTAACAGGACCACTACAGGTAAAGGTTAAGAACGGTAGCTTTGGCGCTACGGTTGATGTAGAAGCGGCTGACTTTAGCGCTACCGGCGATGCCACCGATGCACCTTGCCAGTTTGGTAGAAACGATAACGATGGATACTGGATCCGTTTAGATCTGCCTACTTCTATCCTGCACCATATTACGAATGCTGCACCTACACAGTTTGTTGTTTCGGCACCGGGCTTTACAGGCGGCAAGGTGGATTTTAAAAACAGCTCAGATCCTGAGTTTGCTCCTGTGCTGAACCTTAAGTATGGCGAATATCCATCGGGCATAAAAGAAACCGAGAACAAGCAATTCAGCATTTACCCTAATCCTACCAGCGGATTGCTGAATATCGTTGCAGGTAATGAACTGATAACCCAGGTGGAGATCAGCAACCTGATGGGCCAGGTCGTATTGCAACCAACTTACAACAATGGCAGCATCAACATACAAGCGCTTAGCAGCGGTATGTATTTGTTGAACATTACCACCAAAACAGGCAAAACATCGCAGCGTTTTGTAAAAGAATAATTTCAAAGAACGATTTTTTAAAGGCCGGCTTGTCCGGCCTTTTTTGTTGCCCTTCTGCGCGAAGGATTATTAGCTACTTAATATACTGTCGCGCGTGTTTCACGCGTGACGCCTAAGTTTCGCGTTTGCAACGCGATAAATAGACATAGCCCGAAGTATCCAGCGGGCCTTGCATTTCAAAAGGCTGAGGCGTTTAAAACGCCTACCTTAACAATCACGCGTGAAACACGCGCGATAGTTTTCCCTTTTTAGGCATGGATCTCTCAATAAGCGGTACTGTCGCGCGTGTTCCACGCGTGACGACTAAGCTTCGCGTTTGCAACGCGATAAAAAGACATACTCCGAGGCATCCAGCGGACCTTGCATTTCAAAAGGCTGAGGCGTTTAAAACGCCTACCCTAACAATCACGCGTGAGACACGTGCGATTGTTTTCCCTTTTTAGGCACGGCTCTCTCAATAAGCGGTACTGTCGCGCGTGTTTCACGCGTGACGCCTAAGCTTCGCGTTTGCAACGCGATACGTTATATAAAACTAATTTCCAACAACCCTTTTCCGCCGGAGTAGTCCCTTGCTGAGCTATATAAATAGTGCTCCGGCTCACTCACAATTTCAGCAACTACCGGATTTTGATGTATATAATCAAGCTTCGTTTGCATCATATCCCACATTCGCGGACATTCTTCTGCATGGCTTCCATCCTGCCAAACTTTATACTTACTAATGCGCTTAAGATTAGCGCCTTCGTATTGAAACCTATTCAGTAACCACTCCTTTCTGCTCTCCGGATTTTGTTCAATCCATTCCGTCATTCGTTTACTGGTATGCGTTTTAAAACTTCGCATAACCTCCGAAATTTCCAGACCTGTGCAGCTAATAAGCATATGCAAATGCGATGACATTAAGCACCAACCATGAATCTGCAGGCCTTTATTAGCTTGACAATAACGGAGCGATTCAACAACTATTTGGCGCAGTTCCTTGCGGGTAAACAAATCAATCCAACCCACCACAGTGTCAGTAGTAAAGTAAACCGCTTCCTTATTACGAAATGTATAAACCTTGCTCATAACAGTAGATTATTCTACAATTTAATGGTTGAGGCGTTACAAACGCCAACTTTAACAATCACGCGTGGAACACGCGCGATAGGGGTTTCGCCGCACTGTCGCGTGTGTTTCACGCGTGACACCTAAGCTTCGCGTTTGCAACGCGATAAAAAAGACATACACGACAGTATCCAGTTAGCCCTGCATTTCAAATGGCTGAGGCGTTTAAAACGCCGAGCTTAACAATCACGCGTGGAACACGCGCGATAGGAGTTTCATCCCATGGCCGAAGGATTATTAGCTACTTATTGTCTATTGTTGCATATAACTCATGCGATACATGAAAAAACTTCTCTCTATCCTTACGTTGATAAGCGGTGTAGGCGCTTTGTTTGCACAGGGCCCTGCAGTTACTTCCTGGTTGCAAAACACCACCACTACCGGCTCGTATTACACTTCCGGTAACTCTACAGCCGTTGGCAACAGCATATTGGTAAACTGTCAGCAGGTTGACTACAGCACTAACTATGTGTATGTGCATACCAAGGGTGTTCCTGCCTATGCTACCGGTCCGTTTCTGGATGGTAACCCATCGCAGGCTACCGACCAAAACGCCATCTTCAAATTCCCGCTCAATCCGCAACAAAATACCGGCACCTTAACCGCTACAACAGGCGGCGACATTGGTATTTTTATTAACGGTGTGGCCCTGTTCGATTACCGCGATGGCGTAGCCTGGAACAGCACCACCAACGCTTTATGCGGCGGCCCCGGCAACCCGCCCTGCCCGGGTGGACCCGGCACTACCCAAAACTGGAACCGCGATGCCGTAATTGCCGAGCGCCCTGGTTTTGATTGTTCGAAAGGTCACCCGGCCATGGGTAATTACCACCATCACCAAAATCCATCGGCCTACAAGCTCGATTTAAAAGTTATCTCTACCATCTGTAACTTATATGATGCCGATGGTTTATATGCTATCGACAGCACGCAGCACTCGCCACTGATTGGCTATGCCTACGATGGTTTCCCTATCTATGGCGCCTACGGCTACAAAAACACCAATGGCACCGGCGGTATTACCCGCATGAAATCGGGCTACCAATTGCGCAACATTACTACCCGCACCACCTCACCAAGCGGTGCATCGGTTTCAGCCGGACCTGCCGTTAGTACTACCTATCCTTTAGGTTACTTCCGTGAGGATTATGAGTTTATTGCCCACGCAGGTCAGCCGGATTACCTGGACGAACACAATGGCCGTTTTTGCATTACACCTGAATACCCCGGCGGCACGTATGCTTACTTCTGCACCGTTGATTCTAACTGGAACTCAGCCTACCCATATGTAGTTGGCCCTACCTTTTATGGTGTGTATGCCAACGCCAAGGTTACCACTATCAGCGAACCGGTAACCACCTATTTACCTGTTGCTACCTTAAGCACGACGCCCGATACGGTTTATATAGCCGCAGCGGCCAACAGCACCAACACCTTTAGTATTACCAGCAACCTAAGCTGGACGGCAAGCAGCAACCAAAACTGGTTAGGCTTAAACAACTACAACGGCACCGGCAATGCTACTATAACATTAACGGCACAGGCAAACACAGGCTCACCGCGCACGGCTACCGTAACGGTTACTGCCAGCGGAGCGCCTAACCGCACGGTTACTGTTATACAGGTGGATGCAGTTTCGCTTTACCTGAGTGCTGCACCTGATACTATTGTAGCTTTACCATCGTTTAGCACTACCAACAGCTTTAACGTTACGGCCAATACACCGTGGACCGCCAGCAGTTCCGACAGTTGGGTGGGCCTTGCTACCAGCAGCGGCAGTGGTAATGCCGTAGTTGGTTTAAACATACAAGGCAACACAGGCAACACACCGCGCTATGCTACTATTACCTTAACCGGTACCTCCGTAGCCAATGCTACCGTAGTTGTTAAGCAACTGGCCGAAGAACCAAACGGCCTTGAAAACGTATCAGCCCTAAACAAAGTAAGCGTTTACCCTAACCCCGCCAGCAACTTAATTGCTATACAGGTTAGCGGCTTACTGAAGGACGATTGCCGCGTTGACTTGCTGGATGTTACCGGTCGCCTGGTGCTTACTTCCACCATCAGCAAAGGACAAACCATTGCATACTTTGATGTGCAAACCGTATACGCAGGTGTTTACTATGTGCGTGTAAGCGGCACGCAGTTTACGAGTACGCATGCGGTGGTGATAGAGTAAAAATGCTTGCCACTAAGACACAAAGGAACTAAGGTAATGTATTGATGCATTGCCCTGGTTGGAAAGTATTGCGCCTCTGTGGTTATCAACATTTACTTGTGCATGCTTGTGCAGTTTCTTGCTTGTGCACAAGTTACAGAAATATTCATGTGATGATTTTTTGTGTTAAATGAATTCAAAAAAGATAGTTCCATAAAAAGAGTAATCGAAGCATTAAAAAAGTTGACAAAAGTTTACATTGAAATGTAAACTTTACACTTACCGCTTCATGAAAAGCGTCATTTTCCGTGTAAAATGGCACGAAAACGTTGTGAAAAGCTACCTTTTGCTGATTTGGGTTCTGCATAACGGTAAAAAGTTTACACCGAAGTGTAAACTTTTTGATTTGGCTAAAGATTAGTGAATACGATTTCTTTTACGCGCAGGCAAACCTTTAAAAATGCTTCACGCTCTTCAGCGTTTAGCCTGTCAACCATTTCCTGTGTAAGTTTCAACTTACCAACTTCAATAGCTTTGCTTTCCATTTGAGATCTAAGCGGTTTCCAGGCATTTACCGTGCGCAGGCTATCCAGAAAAACCTTGGCAGCCCTGGTATCGCCCTTTAGGGATTTTACCATCAAACTATCAATAATGGCCGGTGCCACAAATTGATAATGGTCCAGTTGATTACGAAAAACCATGCTCTGTCTGTAATGATTTAAGTGTTGGTGAACAGACTGGCGGCTGATACCGCAACTGATAGCGATATCGGTTTTAGTGGGCATATAGCCGTAGCGTTCTACCAGGTCGATAATGGTTTTCATAATACGGCGGTGGTTACTCTCCCAGCGGGCGTTTCGCTGTTCTTCGTTTACCGGTTCGTGCTGGTTGGGATTAAAACTCCCAATTGCTTCTTCTGCCGCTTCGCGGCTAAGTTGCTGTTGATGTGTCAGCAAGTCCTTTTGAAGGGCTTGTAACTCCAGCGCCACTTCTGGTTGAGGCATGTTTTGCATTTCGTTTTCATTGGCATCAACGCCATTGTACCCGCCTTGCGGGTTTAGTGTTTCAAATTCCATATAAGATTTGTTTTGTGCCCCACCGGTTTATGTCTACCGGAAGGGCTGTTAAAAATGAATTTACAAAAGTAATATCTTTTGAAACTATTATCCAAATATAAAAACGTTTTTAACAAAGAAAACAGCAAAGCGATCCGCCTTACCAGAGGTAATAGCACCCCGCATTGATGCGTATTTTGTTAGAAAACAAGGGTTAATGGCCCTAAATCCGCCCGGGATGAAATTTGCTTTAGAGGTATAACCCCTTCGGAGATGACCGGTTGTGGAAATTTGTGGAAGGGGCTGGATAAATGAAACCCTTTAAAGCAGCCTTATGACTAATAATAGCATAGACCACTTGTGTAAGCGCATTGAATCGGAGCGCAAGCGAACCAACCTTTTAAGAAGTATTGAGCAACCCGTGCTGGCCCTGCTTTGCGATGCCATGCCCACTTTTGTTACCCCTAATATGTTAACAGGCATAGGTCTGTTTGCCAACGTGGTGGTATTTGCAGGCTTTTACTTTGGCAGAAGCAATCCATTGTTTTTAGGTATCGCCATACTTGGTTTTGCCATTAACTGGTTTGGCGATTCGCTGGATGGTAGGCTGGCTTATTACCGCAACATACCCCGCAAATGGTATGGCTTTGCTTTGGATATAAGCATGGACTGGATATCGACCTTATTAATGGGTTTGGGCTTCTACTTCTTTTTACCTGAGCAGCAAAAGATTGTAGCCCTGCTGTTTATTGCCGCTTATTCGTGGTCGATGATTATTGCCTTGCTGAAGTATAAGATTGCCGGCGTTTATCAGATTGATTCGGGTTTGTTTGGGCCTACTGAATTGCGGATAGGTATCTGTTTAGTGTTATTTACAGCCATGTTTTACCCGCAGATCATTGCCTGGTTTGCATCCGTTATTATTGGCGTTATCATGGTGGTAAACTTTATATGGTTTTACCGTGTGCTTAAGTTCGGTAACGAGCGCGACCGCAAAGAGCGCTTGTTGCGCAAGATGAATGTAACCCAGTTAACGGAGGTGGAAGGCGTATAAAACGAGCGCATGTTTACATTCCTAAAAGCACAGCTTTCTGCTTTTTTAGGTGCCGTGGTCGACTACCTGGTTATGCTGGCCTTAACCGAGTTGTATCATGTGCCTTACCGGTATTCTATTATGCTCGGAGGTATTGTTGGTGCCATCATCAATTTTACCATCAACCGCTACTGGACTTTTGATGTGCAGCGCAGTTATGCCCTGCAGTTGCCTCGTTTTGCATTAATGGTATTGGGCAGTATTCTCTTAAAATCGAACGGCACGTATGTTATTACGGAATTGCTTGGCACCAATTATAAGGTTAGTCGATTAATGATGGATGCCCTGGTAGCCTTTGGATTTAACTATCCGTTGCAGAAGTATTGGGTATTTGCAAAGAAGGAACGGATGGGAATGGAACGCTGATGGTTATGATTTAAACAGAATTGGACGAATTGAACAAATTGCACCAATTGGACGAATGTGAATGGAACGCTGATTAACGCGGATGATTATGATTGAAAATATGATAGAAAGAATGAAAGATATCTGAGTAACTAAGATCATTCCTGTGTTTGGATGACGAAGCTCAAACAAAAAAGCAACCCTTGCGAGTTGCTTTCTTGTACCGCGGGCGCCCCGAGTACTCGGGGGAACCCACACGGACTTTGAGGGCCTTGCTGTTTCCACAAACAAAAAAAGCAACTCTTGCGAGTTGCTTTCTTGTACCGCGGGCGGGAATCGAACCCGCACGGACTTTGAGGTCCACAGGATTTTAAGTCCTGCGTGTCTACCAGTTCCACCACCACGGCGAGTGGTTCTTGATTGGCTATGCATAAAGCACGGCTCAAAATAAAAAAGGGCGATAAAATCGCCCTTCTCCTTTTGAGCGGGAGACGAGGCTCGAACCCGCGACCTCCACCTTGGCAAGGTGGCGCTCTACCAACTGAGCTACTCCCGCATTTTTTGTTTAAGAACTAACCCCGTTTCGCTAACGGGACTGCAAATATAGAAACGGTTACAAAATCTCAAAACTCTAAAAAAAAAATGTGTGCATTATTCGCAAAAAAAATTCAAGCCTTGTGGTTTAAGTGGTATTTCTGTAGTGTTTTCATTCATTTTCAGCACTTCCATACATCTGTATTTTTGACAAGTTTACTTTCTGCGCTTATTTTCATGTTATGAAAGTAGCGGTGTTGTGGCTTGTTTTGTTGTTGGGTCCGTTTATTACGAGGGCACAAACCGGAACGTTGAAAGGCACCATTACCTATCAACAACAGCCCCTGGAGTTTGCTACCATTGCCTTACTTAAAACTTCGTTTAGCACCCAGGCTGACAGCACAGGCAAATTTAGCATGGAGGGTATACCTGCCGGCAATTACCAGTTGCGCGTAAGTTATGTTGGTTATGAGAACCTGCAACAGGAGGTTACCATTCAGCAAGGTAGTGTTACGGAAATACCGGTGAGCCTTACACCCTTAAACTCGCGGCTGAAGGAGTTGGTTGTAACGGGCACGTTAAAGGCTGTTAGCAAACTGCAAAGCGTAACGCCCGTGGATGTATATAGCGCCAAATACTTTCAGCGCAATCCTACATCGAACCTGTTTGATGCCTTACAAGGTGTAAACGGCTTGTTTGCCGATGTAGATAATGGGGTATCGAATACAACAGATATACAAATAAACGGGCTGGAAGGCAACTATACCATGTATGTAATAGATGGTGTGCCTGCCATGGGAGGTCTGGCCGGTATGTATGCCCTGAATGCTTTTCCTGCGAGTTTGATTGATAAAGTAGAAATTGTAAAAGGCGCTTCGAGTACTATTTACGGTTCGGATGCAATAGCCGGTGTGGTGAACATTAAAACGCGCGACCCGTTTACCGCCCCGCGGTTTACCGCCGATATATCTATGACCTCGATGCTGGAGGCGAATACATCTTTCAGCGCCTCGTTTAGAACAAGGAAAGTGGCCTCGCTGTTTGCGCTGAGCACCGAAAACATGGAATACCGCTGGGATATTAATAATGACAACTTTACGGATATACCACTTATACACCGGGTAAATGCCTATAACAAATGGGCCTTAGCCCGGCCCGATAACAAGGTAGCCAACTTTTATATGCGGTATTTATATGAGGACCGCTTTGCCGGTGAGAAGAATTTGCCTTCCGCATGGAGGGGCAGCACCAGGTATTACAGTGAAGCTGTTACCACGCAGCAATGGCAAACAGGTATACAATACCAGCTGCCCGGTATCGAAAAGGTATTACTGCTGCTTGATTATAGCGGGCATTTGCAGGACGGTAATTATGGCTATACCCCCTACCACGGTATACAGCATACCGGCTTTGCCCAGCTTACGTGGACCAAGCAAATTGACCGGATGAACGAAATGCTGATAGGCGCCAGTTACCGGGCACTATTTTTTGCTGATAACACCGGCTTAACGGAACCCGATGAAACAGGCTATGCCAGATTATCGCATATAGGCGGGGTGTTTATGGAAGATGAGATACACATTAACCCTATGCATACTTTACTGGTAGGGGCCCGCTTTGATTATAGTAGCCGCAGCGGTCCGGTAATAATGCCAAGAGCGGGTTATAAATACAGCAGTAAAGATGAAAAAAACATCCTGCGGATTGCAGGAGGAACCGGCTACCGTATGCCCAATGTGCTGAATGAAGGTTTTGGTGCTATGAATGGTTCTCGCAGTATAGAAATAGAGGAACCGCTGAAGGCGGAGGTTGCCGTAAATGCCACTGCCAACTATACCCGTGTGCAAGAACTGAAGGGCGGCATATTAGCCCTGGATGCCAGTGTGTTCTACACCTACTTCTTTAACTTTATTGAAACTGACTACGAGAGCGACCCTACGAGCATCATCTACTCGAATAACCAGGGCACCACTGCTGCGGGCTTTAGTTTAAATGCTGACTTCACGTTTAACTATCCGCTGAAGATAGGCATTGGATTAACCTATACCCATACGTA
Source organism: Chitinophagales bacterium (assembly GCA_046329495.1). Classification (GTDB taxonomy): domain Bacteria; phylum Bacteroidota; class Bacteroidia; order Chitinophagales; family LD1; genus Bog-950. The sequence goes on from JAXLUO010000005.1 coordinate 24,840, forward strand.
TGAGTTGGAGGAAGGCCAAGACGGAGATAAAGAAAAACAGATACCGCCGCATGTGCCGCCCGTGGTAGGCAACTTTTACCTGAGCTATAATTTCCCGGCACCGCAACTTTCGATAGATTGGACAGGCACCATGGTAGCACCAATGAACCTTGTTACCGTACCCGACGATTACCGTTCCGCCAAATCACCGTTCTATACTATACAGAACATACAGTTAACCAAAAAGTTTAAGAAGGGGATTGAGCTATATGTGGGGATCAAGAACCTGTTCAATTTTATACAAAAGGATCCGCTTTTACGGCCTTTTGACCCTTACAACCGCTTTACTAATGTAGACAACCCTTATAACTACAGGTTTGATACCACGTATGGGTTTACCACTACCCAGGGTATTAAGGGGTTTGCCGGTTTCCGTTATATATTACCCTAAGGTTAGGTTTAACTTTAAAATTGAGCTTGCATATTGTAAAACTGAATATCAGGGTTATTTTCGCACGCGATTTTAAAGGCCGGCAAAAAGGCCCTCACGTAAGTAAAAAAGAACGATTTATATGGCAAGCAACATCACCTTAACCATGATTAAGCCGGATGCAGTAGCAGCAGGCAATTCAGGAAAAATTATTGATATGATTATTCAGGCCGGTTTCCGCGTACAGGCTATGAAACTTACCCGCTTATCGAAAGAGAAAGCAGAAGAGTTTTACGCTGTGCACAAAGCCCGTCCGTTTTTTGGTGAACTGGTTGCTTTTATGACCGAAGGTCCGATTGTAGCTGCTGTATTAGAGAAGGACAATGCTGTTGAAGACTTCCGTAAGTTGATTGGTGCTACCAATCCTGAAAAGGCTGAAGAAGGTACAATCCGCAAACTGTTTGCAACTAACATCGAGCGTAACGCCATCCACGGTTCCGACAGTGATGAGAATGCTGCTATCGAAGCATCTTTCCACTTTGCAGGCGTTGAGCGTTTCTAAGCAAAACGACATACCTTATAAATAAGAAAGCCCTTCTTTGCGGAAGGGCTTTCTTATTATATAGTAGTTACAACTATTTGAATTCTACACGGCCATCGCCGATTTTGTTACCGCTTTGGTAAATTTCTACTGTATAGTTACCGGCATCTTTTACGTTCTGGCTCCAGTATACAACCACTTTCTTGTTGGTTTGGTCCCAATCCAGATCAGCCTTTTTGGTGTACTGAACGGTTTGACCGCTTGCATCGGTAAAGCTGCCTGAACCCTGGTCGGCTACAGAGATAGTTTCGCCTTTAGGGTTGATGATACGCACATACAGGCTCAGCGGACCCGGATCTAATACTTTGTTATCGCCGGTTTCGAAAGAGATACGCAGACTTTCAACCTGCTTGGCACGCTTCTGTTCCACTTCTTTGCCACTGCCTTTCTTTTTAATACCTGCTATAGAGATATTACGCAGTTGCAACAGCGAGCCTAATTCTACCTTAGCAGAAAGGCCTTTGTTCTTCTCACTTAACTCCGAAGTGGTTTGCTTCTCGGCGGTTAAGTCGGTAGTTAATTGCTGGTTGTTAGCAGCCAGTTCTTTATTCTCCTGCGTAAGTTTGGTGATTTGCTGCTTCAACTCGTCGATAGTAGTTTCGTACGCTTTGATTTGCTCCTGCAGTTTAGCAATCTGGTCTTTATCTAAACGGCCTTTAGCAAACATGGCCTTGATGCTTTTTTGCAAAGCCTCTAAGCTATCGCGCTTGGCAAGGATTTCCTGATCTTTGATATCTCCGGTAGCAATCAGGCTATCGATAATTGCCTTCTTGGTATCGATGGTAGCAGTAGCCTCATTGTATTGCTTTTCTAACTGCTCGGTTTGCGTTCCCAAATCCTTCTTTGCTTTATTCTCGCTCCAAAGCAGGTAGCCACCTACGCCGTTGATAAGCAGCAACAGCACGATGATGGCGATATAAATTTTCTTGTTGTCACTTCCTTGATTTTCCATTTTAAGGGTTGTTTTGGTTTCAGAAAATAAATGTATAGTAAAACAATGACAGGCCAAATTTTTGAAACCGCGTTATTTACACGGCAATACGTTGACTTATATAGAAACTATACGATTTAGGACACCTTGTATTAAAGGCATACGTGAAGGTATTTAAATTGGTTACTCTGAGCCAGTTGTATAAAGCTTGTTGTAATCTTTAACGAAGGTGATTTTATTTTAGTTTTGCGCGGTGCTTGATAATTTATCTAAAGAAAGCTTTAACGAACAGCTAAACAGGTATACCACCCGCGAGTTGGAAAACCTGGTTCAGAAGTTTCCTTATTTCCATCAGGCACAAGTACTATTAGCCCGTAAGTATCAAATAGAGGGCAACCCTCGGTTTGATGAGCAACTGCAGATGGCTGCGCTTTATGTGCAGGACAGGGAACTGTTTTACGAGCTTTTTAATAGCCCGCCGGTTGTTGAACCTGTTGAAGATAATGCACCTGTAGTTGCCTTACAAACTGTAGAAGAAATTGGTATTGAGCCTGTTACAGAGGTAATTGAAGATTTTCCTACCAGGGAGGCGGTAACGGAGGAAGTTGGATTAAGCACTCCGATTGAGGAAAAACAGCCGGAGACAGAGGTTGTTGCTGTGCCGGAAGCTACGATAGAGGAGATACCGCAGGAAGAACCCGTATTGCCTGCAGAACCGGTTGAAGAATTGCCAGTTGAGGTGAGCCCTGCCCTTGTTCCGGAGGCTGAAGAAGCAGAAACGGTAGTGGAGGCAGTAGAAGAAATGGAAGCCGGTAGCGAGAACGAGCCGGTAACAGAGGAGATGCAGGAACAGGCATTCAGCCTGATAGAACCGCATACCTTTGACGAGTGGCTGCATGCTTTTGCCAAACGCGATAAAACCACCACCCCTACCCCACTGGCTTCGGATGAAAAAGCCCAGCAGCAGGATGAGGAACTGGACCGCATAATAGCCGCCAATGCCAATATTGACTACCTGCACGAGTTGGTGAAGGAAGAAACCAATTACAGCAAGGGGCTTGATAAGTTTATAGCCAAACAGATACAGAAGCACAAGGCGGCCGAACCTGTTAAAGTGGCTAAGGAAGAAGAAATAGACCCGGCCTTTGTAACTGAAACATTGGCAGGCATTTATGAAAAACAGCGCAAATATGCCAAAGCTATTAAGGTGTATGAGGCCTTAACTTTGAAATTTCCGGAAAAAAGTGATTTATTTGCCGCCCGCATTCAGTATCTAAAAAACTGTATTGACTTATGATGTATACCATTGTTACCATTTTAGCGGTTGTTGCCGGTGTATTGTTAGGCGCAATCGTACTTATTCAGAACCCTAAGGGCGGTGGCTTGAACTCGTCTTTTGGCGGTGTTGGTCAGCAGTTATTAGGTGCCCGCCGTTCAACCGACGTGGTAGAGAAATCGACCTGGATACTGGCTGCAGCGTTATTATTCTTCTGCTTATCAACCGCATTTTTTGTTGGAAAGAAAAGCACTGTTAAAGCAGGCGGTTCTTCTACCAATACTGAGTTGATGGATTGGGCCAACAAAGGCGGCGGGGCTACTACTCCGCAACCAACTCAAACACCGGCTACACCAAAGCCATAATACAAGCATCTTAAAACTTTCTATATTCACGGTCGCCGCAAAACGGCGACCTTTTTTTATGGCCATTGATGACAGCAACTGGAGTTACGAAGAGTTTTTAGCCTTTATAATGGTATATGCCGCGCGCATGAATACCGATTTATCGCCCGCTGAACTGGAGTTTATTAAACAGCGGACAGGCATTAAGGATATAGAAAAAATTAAAGCCAAGGTAGATAACTCATCGGATATAGAGGCGATTGAGAAGATAGAGCATTGTAAAAAGCGCTACCTGGATACCCCTGAAAAAGAAAGCAAAGCACGTAAAGACCTGGAGGAGCTACTGAAAACAGACAGTAAGCACACCCAGTTAGAGAAGGTGCTGGTACATATTATAGAAAAGCTACTATAATCGTTTCCTGCTTCTTTATTTACGGCCTTTCTTCTTGGCAGTTTTAGGCGCCTTGGGTGCTGTAAGCTTTTCGATTTGCTTGCCGGTGCGGTCTATTTTATAGCGCTGGCTGATGGTAAAGGATTTGTTTTTAGGATCTTTTTCCTTTTTAGAGACAATACCAAAACCACCGCTAAAATCTTCAGCATCTTCATATTGCGGAGCAATTACAAAGTTACCGGTAAGGTCGATATACCCCCAGTTTTCACCATCCTGTGTAGCAGCACAGAGGCCCTCGCTGAAACTGCTTACATCCTGAAAACGGTTGATGAATTTCTGGGCACCGGTTTTATCAATGAAAAACCAGTTACCGTCGATTGCTACTGCCGCAATGCCTTCGCTGAACGGTAATGCATCGGTGTATTTAAAGGTGATTATTACTTCGCCTTTGCTATTGATAAAGCCATACTTACTATCCTTTTCGGCCAGGTATAAGCCTTCGGTTGGGTCGTTCAAATCATCGTATATGGCAGGTATTACCAGTTTGCCGCGTTTATCAATCATTCCATAACGGCAATCGCCGGTTTCGCAGTTACCTAAACCAACTATAGCATAACCGTTTTCAAAATCGCCCGCAAAATTGAATTCGTTGAGGAAGGCACGGTGATTACCACGGTCGATGTAATAATACACGCACTTATCCGACGAACAAGGCTTGCTGCGCACTGCTGCAAATCCGTTACGGAAAGGAAATGCCTCTTCGTATTCAAAAGGTATCATTACGTTAATAGAATCGCCGGTGGGTTGAATACCATAACCCCATTTACCGTCGCGTTGAAAAGGACGAAGGTCGCGCTTCGCTAATTCTATATCCGCATATACACGGTCCTTATCGGGGAAATCGGGATAGTCCTCCAGGAATTTGCGGTAAGCACCTTCCTCGCCTGTTGCTGTTGAAAGCAGATAGAGTTGATCCCAGGCTTCATTAATATTTCTATTGCTCTTAAAATCTTTTACAAAGTTCGAGAAAGATTCAAGGCTGTTATCGGCGGTGTATAATTGATACACTGAATCCTGAATGGCATTGTATGCCGGGTGCGTTTTATACTTATTGGTAAACTCGATATAACCGGTAAGGCTGTGCTTGTTTATATAAAAGTTCAGCAGCTTCTCTTCGTATAGTTGTTGGGCTTCTTTTACATACGCGCCCTTAGGATACATATCTACATAGCGTTTGTAGCTTTCAAAGGTTTTATCGAACGTGGCGCGTTCGTAAAGCAGTTTCTCGTATTTCTCCTTAGCCTCTTTAATCTCCGGTGCATCGGGATATTTTTTAATGAACTCATCCAATGCTTCGGGGGTTTGGGCCGACATAGCACGGATAAAAGCCTTTTGGTTGCGGAAGTTTAATGCGTTTTCGCGAAGCGGGGGATCGGTGTAAAAATCAAGAAAATGCTGGTATGATTCCAGCGTATTAGTTTTTTCAGCGGCAGAATAGGCCTGGAAGTTGATATCCTTCTGCAGCGTTTGAATGGTGTAGTCGCGCACACCTAAAGCCAGAAACTTCTTTCCCTCTTTCTCTTCCGGATTAATTGGAATTTTCTTAGCGGCCTTCAGGATGTAATGATTGGCTGAGTCGAGGTCATAACTTCTGTTATCCTTTGAAGAATAATATTTAGCCATGCCCCAGTTAGCGGCTGCATTATCGGTCTGCTCGCTTAATACCTCGCGCAAAAATTTAAGGGCGTTGGGATAGTCGCCGGTATTTAAGGCTTTGAAGGCCTTGTCAATGTCACCAGCCTGCGCTGTGGTAACAGCCAATAGAAATAAGAGCGAGAGTAACGCGCGATACTTAACCTGCATCATGGGGTAGTTTTTATTATTCGGGTTTGTTGCAACTGCTGTATACGTGAATCAGTGTAATTGAGTTCCTTTAAAATGCTTGCCGAATCGGCACCTAATTCAGGTGCCGACCAGTTGTTCTCAAAATTGCTGTCTTTAAACTTTAAAGGCTGATTGATGGTTTTGTATTTGCCCACAGACGGGTGTTCATTTTCTATGAACATGTTGCGGCTTTGCAGATAAGGGTCAGTATCCAGGTCCTCCAACTCGTTTACAGGGGTTAAGCATATATCGTCTTCGGCAAAAAAGGCAAGCCATTCTTCTCTGTTTTTAGCACTAAAAAACTGCTGCACTTCAGCCTTTAAAGCACCCAGTTCCTCCTCCTTTAAAAAACGCTCCGGCCAATCGGTACGGCCGGCACGTTTGCAGAATACATTCCAGAATTTTGGTTCCAAGCTGCCGAGTGCTATGTATTTGCCATCGGCGCAGGCGTATACATTGTAGTTTGCCAGGGCACCGTTTAGTTCATAACCGGCACGGCCCGGATTTTTGCCTGTAGCCTGGTAAAGGGCATGTTGCAATACGGTAAAAGGCACCACACAATCGGTCATGGCCACATCAATCCACTCGCCTTTGCCCGTTTTTTCGCGTTGATACAAGGCGGCAGTTACGGCATTCATAGCCATATAAGCACCGCCGGCAATATCCGCCAATTGAAAGCCGGGGATAACCGGTGCACCGTTCTTTACGCCAGTTATACCCAGGTTACCCGAAAGCGCCACGTAATTAAGATCGTGGCCGGCAGCAGCAGCCATGGTAGATTGTTGTCCGTAGCCTGTTACCGATACGTAAATAAGTTTGGGGTTTAATTGTTTCACGGCTTCGTAGCCAAAGCCCAAATCGTTCATTACACCAGGGCGGTATTGCTCCACCAACACATCCGCGGTTTTAATCAGGTCGTATAACAGTGCTTTGCCTTCGGCACTACGGTAGTTGATACCTAAGCTGCGCTTATTGCGGTTTAATGCCAGATACATAAAAGCCACGCCATTGCGGCGGGGTTCAAAATCGCGGATGTAATCGGGGCTATCGGGGTCTTCAACCTTGATTACATCAGCACCCATATCGGCTAAAAACATGGTTGCCAAAGGGCCGGGCAATAAACGGGTGAAGTCAATAACCTTTACACCTTTTAACGGTCCGGTTTTAACCGGTCGTTGTAAAGTGGTTATTGGTTTTGCACTTTCAGAGGAAGCCTCGGCTGCATCGAATTTGCGGAAGCATTTAGCAAACTGCATCATTACAGCCAGGTTACTCAGTTTAACCTTGCCCATCATCAATGCCATTTGCGGGTTGGCTTTGCCTGTTTCTAAATCAACATACGTTTCGGCTTTTGTGCTCAGCAGGCAGTCGGGGGTGCCGTTTAAGCCTTGTTGTAATTGGCAGGTGCCGTTAGCAATAAGCACGGTGTATTGCAATGGTTGGTTACCACTCAGGCTAAAGTGAAAGGTAATTTGCACGCCGGCAGCTTTCTCGGGCCTAAAACGGGCAGGGATAGATTCAATGATTTGTTGCGCTGTAATGCTCATGCTGCTAAAATAGAAGTTAGCAGCAAAGGATACCGGTTTTACAGACCTCCGGGGCAGTTCTTTGGTACGTTTATTTAAACCCTTGTTGCTGTACGTACAAACAGCAAAATGGCAACAAATACCCCATCGAAGCATATCGGTAAAAAAATAGGACTCGGCCTACTGGCGGTGCTGATTTTACTGATATTGGCATTACTTATTGCACAAACCTTGCGCTACATGCGCGACCCCAGCCCTTACCGCACCTTTATTACGCCGCGATTAGAGTTTTCGTTGTTTGAGATAAACGAATTGGGAGCTGATAAAACCACGTTGAATGCCGCCATGCTAATCAACAATCCAATACCGCTGAACCTGCGCGCTGATAGCATTGCCTATGAGCTTTATATTGACAAACAGGAGGTAATTAAAAGCACCTACCGAAAATCGGTTTTGATACGCGCCTGGGATAGCAGCAGCCTGGTTATGCCGGTTACTGTATTTACCGATAAACTTATGAATGTACTGACAGATGCCGAAAAGGCCGGTAAGGATAGCGTGGTGTATGGTATTAAGACGAGTTTTATTGTTCCGGCGCTGTTTAATAAGCACATGAGTTTTACTACTGAACGCCTGCTACCCTTGATTTATATACCCAAAATTAAAATGGAGAAAGTAGTATGGGATTCGCTGAATGCCGAAGGTGTAACCTTGTATTTCCATACCACCATTGTAAACAAAAACCAGTTTCCGTTAAAATTTAAAGACCTGGCGTTTCAGTTTGCCATTGCCGATAACCCCTGGGTAAAAGGGGCTGTGCCGGGCGAAATTGACATACCCGATAGCAGCGTAGTACCGCTGGTGTTGCCTTTACGCATATCGTTTAAGCAGGTAGGCAAATCTATTTGGCCACTGATTAAAGAAGGCAAGAATACCGACTACAAGCTAAACCTGAGTTTGAAACTGGTATCGGAAAGCAATGCTTTAAAGAACAGTATGGTGGTTTTAAAAGATGTGGGTGCTATTAAAGAGGTAGTGAAATTAGCAAAGGATGAGAAGCAGAATGCAAAAGAGCAGGCTGCCAAACACGGTGAAGACGATAAAGGCAAGAAGAAAAAGAAGGATAAGGTAAAAATTGAACACAAGAAGAAAAGTTAGCATCCATGGCCACACATAAAAAAGCCAAGGCAAAGAAGGATAGTACGAGTACTAAACTGCAGGCACAAAAGTTGTGGGAAGAAGCACCGAAAGGTAAGTTCCCCAAAGGCTTAAAGCCCATGCTCGCCACACTGACGGATAAACCTGTGGAAGACAGTAATTGGCTATACGAAGTAAAATGGGATGGTTATAGAGCGCTTGCTTTTTTAAGTAACGAAAAGGTTGAATTGCTTTCGCGGAACAACAAATCGTTTAACGAGAAATTTTACCCGATACACGATGCCTTACAGAAGTTACATCTGCATGCTGTATTAGATGGAGAAATTGTAGTAGTGCAGGAAAACGGCTTACCGAATTTTGAAGCACTGCAAGGCTGGCGCAGCGAGGCGGATGGCACGCTGATGTATTATGTGTTCGACCTGCTGTGGCTGGATGGTAAGGATTTAAGCCAACAGCCACTAATCGTTCGGCGTTTATTATTGAAGGAATTAATACCTCTACAGGGCAATTTGCGATTAAGCGAAGAGTTTGAGGATGTGAAGAGCTTTTTAAAGATAGCCGGTGACAAAGGCTTAGAGGGCATAATGGCCAAGAAGAAAGATAGCCTGTATTACTCCGGTGACCGCAGCAGGGAGTGGTTGAAGATAAAAACAAATAAGCGGCAGGAAATGGTTATAGGCGGCTACACGCGTAACGAAGGAAGCAGCAAACCATTTAGCGCTTTGCTGGTGGGCGTTTTTAATGATGGAAAACTGCAGTATACCGGAAAAATAGGTACTGGCTTTAGCCAGCAAACACAAAAGGAAATGCTCCAGTTGTTTAAACCCTTGCAGATCGCTAAGTGTCCATTTACGTTTGTGCCTGATATAAATAAACCCTCGCGGTTTAGACCTAACCCGCCCGAGGCAAAGGCCACCTGGCTAAAGCCTCAGCTTATCTGCGAAGTAAGTTTTACCGAAATGACATCGGATGGAGTGATGCGGCACCCTTCGTTTGAAGGCATGCGAGCCGATAAAAGAGCATACGAAATTGTACTTGAAAAGCCCCTGCCAACCAAAGAAGTAATGCAGGAAGAAAACGTGCTTACGGGTAAGGTTATTAAACCGGCCAAACGCGAGCGCAAAACATTATTGAACCCCAAAGATGAAACACAGGTTAGAGAGCTAAACGGGCACGAACTGAAGTTTACCAACCTGAGTAAAGTTTATTGGCCCAAAGAAAAGTACACCAAGCGCGATCTGATTAACTATTACTACCAGGTAGCACCATATATGGTTCCGTATTTAAAGGACAGGCCGCAATCGCTGAACAGATACCCAAACGGCATTAACGGCGAAAGCTTTTACCAGAAAGACGTTACAGGAAAAGCACCTGCCTGGATTGAAACCTTCAAGTATTACAGCGAAGCAGACCACCGCGAGAAACATTTTTTGGTATGTAGTAATGAAGCCAGTTTGCTTTATATGGCTTCGTTGGGTTGTATTGAAATGAACCCCTGGAGCAGTACGGTGCAGCAACCGGATAATCCTGATTGGTGTATTATGGATCTTGATCCTGACGGTAATCCGTTTAATCAGGTGATAGAAACGGCTTTGGTGATAAAGGAGATATTGGATGATATAAAGGTTCCCTCCTATTGCAAAACATCCGGCTCAACCGGCTTACACATTTATATACCCTTTGGGGCAAAGTATAGTTACGAGCAATCGAAGGAGTTTGGAAGGGTGATAGCCACTTTAGCCAACCGGGAACTGCCTAAGTTTACCAGCATTGAACGTGCTACTAAAAACAGGAAAGGCAAGATTTATATCGATTTTCTACAGAACCGTCCGCAAGCCACTTTAGCAGCACCGTATTCAGTGCGGCCCAAACCGGGAGCAACCGTATCAATGCCTTTGCACTGGGAAGAAGTTAAGAAAGGTTTGAAGATGACCGACTTTACCATTGCCAACGCCATAGGCCGTGTAAAGGAACAAGGCGATATTTTTAAACCTGTTTTAGGTAAAGGCATTAACCTGCAAAAGGTAATTAAACAACTGAGCAGCGAAATACAGAAATAAAAAAGGCAACCCTTGCGGATTGCCTTTAGTTTGTATAATAGGTTACTACTAGTAACGGTAGTGCTCAGGCTTAAACGGACCCTGAACTGATACGCCAATGTAGTTGGCTTGCTTATCGTTCAGTTCTTCCAGTTCAACACCAATTTTCTCCAGGTGCAGTTTAGCAACCAGTTCATCCAGGTGTTTAGGTAAGGTATAAACCTTGTTCTCGTATTTAGCGTGGTTGTGCCACAGTTCTAACTGAGCCAAAGTTTGGTTGGTGAATGAGTTACTCATTACAAAGGATGGGTGACCCATAGCACAACCCAGGTTAACCAGGCGGCCTTCGGCTAACAGAATGATATCCTTACCATCGATGGTATACTTATCAACCTGTGGTTTAATGGTATCTTTAGATGAACCGTAGTTATCGTTTAACCAGGCAACATCAATTTCGTTATCGAAGTGGCCGATGTTACAAACAATAGCGTTGTGCTTCATTGCTTTGAAGTGACGGCCCATTACGATATCGCAGTTACCGGTAGCTGTAACGATAATGTCAGCTTCGCCTATGGCGGTATCCAGTTTCTTTACTTCGTAGCCTTCCATAGCTGCCTGTAAAGCGCAGATAGGATCGATTTCGGTAACGATAACGCGAACGCCGGCATTCTTTAATGAATCGGCAGAACCTTTACCTACGTCGCCATAACCGCAAACCACAGCTACTTTACCGGCTAACATTAAGTCGGTAGCACGGCGGATAGCATCCACTAAACTTTCGCGACAACCATATTTATTGTCGAACTTAGATTTAGTAACAGAGTCGTTAACGTTGATAGCCGGCATTAACAAGGTGCCGTTCTTCATACGCTCGTATAAGCGGTGAACACCGGTAGTTGTTTCTTCTGATAAACCACGGATATCCTTTACCAGCTCAGGGTATTTATCGAATACCATGTTGGTTAAGTCGCCACCGTCGTCAAGAATCATATTCAGGGGCTTACCGCCTTCGAACGCCCACAGGGTTTGTTCAATACACCAATCGAATTCTTCGTTGGTCATTTCTTTCCAGGCAAATACCGGAATACCGGCAGCAGCGATTGCGGCAGCGGCATGGTCCTGTGTAGAGAAGATATTGCAAGAGCTCCAGGTAACTTCGGCACCTAAAGCAGTTAAAGTTTCAATTAACACTGCAGTTTGAATGGTCATGTGCAGGCAACCGGCAATGCGCGCACCTTTTAAAGGCTGCTCTTTGCCATATTTTTCGCGTAATGCCATCAAACCCGGCATTTCAGCTTCTGCCAGTTTAATTTCTTTACGGCCCCATTCGGCCAGGCTCATGTCTTTTACTTTGTACTTCAAGGTGGTCTTTGTTTCGGTAGTTACCATAATTTTATTTTGAGGTTGCAAATATAATCAATTACCCTCCCATAAACAGGCCGATTTCAACAAAGTTCACCGGGCTGTTATAAAAAGGCAAAAAGGAGTTTACACCAGTTGTTAAAACAGTGCAAACTCCTTGAAATTTAATGGTATATAACGGCTTATTTGCTGCTGGCAACTACTACCTGGCCGTTTACTATTTTGATGCTTATTGCTGGCATAAAATGAGTTTTAGAATAACGGTTATCAAATAATTAGTCCTTCTTGATTACGGTTACCCATACGGCAGGCATACCATCTCTGTCGAACAGGCTTACACCACCGTTAGACAGGTAAGTTCTGTATTGATCAGAAGACTTAACCTGGGTGGCTACGTCACCGTTGGTCCATTTAATGGTGGCAGTTGTACCGCTGGTTGAATAACCAATGCTGAAAAATGATAACAGGGCGATTAAAAGATCCATAGTGCAATTTTTTTTGGGGGTTAATTATTAAAATGCACTGCGATGGTAATATTCATTTGAAAACGGATGTGATTTTTTAATCAACACATTTTCAACGAATTACGCTTAAAAACTGTGGGCAAAAAAAACATGAAGTTTCAGATGCACGAATAAGTTTTTTGCTTAGTCTTGCCTCTTTTTTTGGTTTTGGCCTGATTTGTGTATTGCGGGGCTGCGTAGCAGCGGGTGAACACCCTTTAATTGGTAAATTTATAGCCTACACCGCGCACGGAATGAAAGTATACGGGCTCCGAAGGATTTTGTTCAAAATACTTACGGAAAGAGTGTATGAAGTTATCTATCGTACGCGTGGTGGGGAACACATCATAGCCCCATACATACTGCAGTATTTGCTCGCGCGAGACCACCGTATCCTTCTTATCGATTAACAATTTAAGGAGAGATACTTCCTTTTTTGTAAGCGGAACTTCTTTTCCATCTACACCTTTAGCGCGGAAGGTTACAAAGTTAATTTCGTTAGGGCCGAAATGATAGGTTTTCATTTTGATTTCTTCCTTACTGCCACGCACGCTATGGCGTACCAGCACCTTTACGCGCAGCAACAATTCTTCCAGGTTAAAAGGTTTAGTCAAGTAATCATCGGCGCCTACCTTTAAACCTTTAATCTTGTCCTGGCTGGTATCTTTAGCAGTAAGAAATAATATAGGCGTATCTACATCGTTCAGCCTTATTTTTTCGCAGATTGTAAATCCGTCGATCTCGGGTAGCATTACATCCAGAATAATGAGATTAAAACGTTGCTCCTTCACTTTCTTCAACGCCTTACTACCTGTAATGGCTGTCTCTACTTCATAACCTTCCAGTTCAAGGTTCATTTTAATTACCTCAATCAGGTTTTCTTCGTCTTCTACAAGTAAAATGCGTTGGTCCATGGTGTGCTCATTTAGGGTCAAAACAATAATATAAGTTTACTCACATTCATTCGTATCTGCGTCACGGAAATGTCATTTCTATCAAACATTTTCAGCCAGTTCCGGTAGTGTTACAGTAAACACACTTCCGGCAGGTGTATTATCGCGTACAGTAATATCGCCGTTATAAATCTCCACAAAACGCTTTACTATATACAGGCCAAGGCCTGTGCCTTTAGTTTTTCGTGTATCCTCGCTGCCAATCCGGTAAAACTTTTCAAAAATCTTGTGTCGTAATGCCACAGGCACTCCTACTCCATGGTCGGCTACTTCGAAGACAGCCTTTGAACCTTTCGTAAATAAGCGAACCTGCACTTCCGTTTCAGCATCGGAATATTTTATAGCATTCTCAATCAGATTTATAACCATAGAGGTAAAGGCCAAACCATCCAGTTTCAGGTAAACTTCGGGTTGAATGCTTGCTTCAATTTTAATTTGCTTTTTATTGGTACTAAACCGTTCAGCAATGCGCGAAACAATTTCGGAGGCAGCAATTTCTTCGTTGCTAAAGCCCGGTTCGCTTCTTTCAATTTTTGCGGCGAACAGAATGTTATCTACCAACGACTCAAGACGATCCAGATCGGCGAGCGAATTATTAACCAGTTTATCTGTTTTCTCCTGATCGAGCTTGCGCTTTAGCAAAGTTTGAAGTGATATTTTAATAGTGGAAAGCGGAGATTTAAGCTCGTGAGTGATGGAAAGCAAAAAGTTACGCTGTTGCTCGGCAAGCTCAATTTCTTTACGAAATACCCGGTTAACACCAAACAAGCCGCCCACCAACAAGGCAATAAACACACTGCCCTCGGCCAATATCATAAACTTCTGCCTGGTATATTTACGGCTTAAGGCCTTATAATCGGCTGTGGTAGTATAATCACCACCGGGATTAATTACGCGGTAGTTAATCTGGTTAATCTCTACCGTTTCGCGAAAAGCGGTTTCATTCTTTTGAAACAGTAAAAAACCCCACCATACCGAAAACACTACAATGTATCCGAATACAAAGTAAAGTATGCGAAAAGGATTGGCAGTATTGGCCCATCTAAACATGGCACTAAGTTAGTTTTGTTTGCAAGGCGATAGTCACAGGCGTGTAAAAGTATCAGGTTTATTTTTTTATTTTGAGGTTGTGGCTAAACGCAGGCGCAGTAAAAAAAACAGCGATGAGCTGAACAGCGAGAACGAATTCCTTAAGCTAAAGATGATGGCGGAGTTCGGGGGCAACTTTATGGGCAGCGACAACCTGCCGCCTGAAATAGAGAATCAGTTTCTGAAGCAGGTAATGCAGTTTCATAAACAACAGCATGGTTCGGAAAATGTGAGCGTACATGAATACATAGGTAGCCCCGGATATCAACCTACCACCGCCCTTGATGATAAGACCCTGAAGAAAGAATTGGGTAGACTGCGCCGTATAATGACCAAACAGCGCGTAGTATTAGAAGTATTGGCCCCTACACCTGATAGGGAAATTTACCGGTTTATTACCGAAGAGCTTTTTAAACACCAAATGGAAAACATCAAAGTAAAAGGATGGGTAAACCATTTTATTTACGAAGAGTTCCATCCGAACACCGAGTATGATGTAAAGCAAACCGTACATCAATTGCTGTTTTCGCTTTATACCAAGGGTGCAGGATTTTTCCAGGAATTGTTTAGCGAAAACATGAAGGACCACCTTGGTTTAAGCACGGATGCACAAGAGTTGCAGGAACGTGTAGAGGAGTTTCACAGCCGCTACAACGATGTTGCCCTTGTTACCTACGAATTTATTGAATGCACAATTGAGGAAGACACTGCCTATGTGCAATGCGACGTAACTTACAAAACGCAAAAAGAAAAAGGCCGCCGCAGCAAGCGCGAAGTAACAACCGTAGAAGTATACCTTAACCGAAAAGCTGGAACACCCCTGCTTTGGGAAATAAACCGCGTAGAAGCCACCTACGTTTAACTATAACTTATTGCACCGTGCGATTAGAGGCCATTTCTATAATTGGCCTGTTTTTTATTTTGCTCAACAACCACGATTCCACATCCAACAACTCAACCAATAAGGACGGTTTCTTTTGCTGTTTCATCAATTCAATTTGCTGATACAATTTCTGTAGCCCTTCTCTCCTTTCGGTATCGGCTAAATTGCGATAAGCTTTTAGCAGCCTGATTAACTCCAATTCAACACCGCTATCAAGGTTTTTGCGGCGCAGGTATTGGGCAATGGTATTACAAAGGTTTTGTAACAGTTTCCAATCCTCCTGTTCAACCAATATGAGCAGATAAAACAATTTCGATACCACATACAGATCATAACGGGCCGAGAACTTTCCGGTATTCAACAATTTCTGCAGCCAGGCGGAAGCCTTGCCGAAATCGCCTGCCAGAAACAAAGCATGAGCCATACTGAAAAACATATCCCATTCCGTATCGCGCGATACATAGTTTTTATATCGTTCTAGTTCCTGCTGTACATGCTTTTCGAGGGTTACGGCAGCCGTAATTTGCCCGGTATTAATAAACAACAATAACTCAATATGGTAGGTAAGCAACATGGTAGAAGCGGCCATTTCGGCTTTAAGCGGTGAACCGGGCTTACGCAGGAACAGCCTTATCTTTTGTAACAAGCGTTTAGCCCCTGCATGGTCGCCTGCAGCTAAAAGTGCGTTGCACATATTATTTGCCGCGTAGGTATAAAAACCGGGATTTACCTCTACAAAATCAGGGTGTAGCTCCAACTCCTCTACAACCTTTTGAGCATGCTTAACGCGTTGTTGCACATCGCCGGCATAGCCGTAATAGAGCGTATAAGCCGAATAGTAATAATACCTACCCAGCGTACCGGCATCAGCAGGCAATGGCATTTGCTTTAAGGTTTGCATTAATTTTTGATTGGTGGCCTTACCGGGTCCACCACCACTTTTGTGTTTACCTATGGTAGAACTGTAAATTTCGTAAGCTAATTTCTTGCATTGTAAATCCGCTTCGCGCCTCTTCAACACCTGTAGCTGCCCGGCGGTTAGTGCAGCAACCATGTTGTAATCGGCTGATTTGGTAAATACCCGCGCCTCCCATTCCAACAACTGGTCGTACAGGTAAAAGCGTTCCTGTGCTAAGGCCTGCTGCTTAGCGCGCTTAATTTGCCGGTGACATTGTTTGAACAAGCCCTTTTCGTAAAGTATCTCAATACTGTTTAATCCGGCAGAATTGGCACTACTGCCTGCCGAACGCTCGTAAAACTGAACCAGGCATTTTAATATGATGCCGTATAAATAATTTTTAGCTACACTCAGTTGCTTAACAAAAGCTTCGTTCTTTAACTGCTGCTTCAACAAATGCTCATCATATTCCGTCATTCGGTTAATGGCATCAAACAAACGCAGGTAGGCGCTATCTTTTTTACCCCCAATAGAGGCTGCATACAATTTCAAGTACCGCTTTTCGGAGCCTGAAAGCGCTTTTATCAACTCAAATAAATCAGTAGAGGGTACCATCGTGGGTTGCTCTCAAAACTATTTTAAAAATTGAAATTATAGCAAATCAGGATACTAAGAATGTTTTAAAGGCAGGCAATTTCGAACTTTCAGGTCCTTTATTTGTTAGCCTGTTATGAAACAGGAAAAAGGAACGGCCCTTGTAATTGGTTCGGGAGTTGGCGGGCTGGCGACCGCAGTACGGCTTGCGCGCAAAGGTTATAAGGTGCAGGTATTTGAAGCGAACGCGAGTTTTGGCGGAAAGGCTACTAAAATTGAACAGGATGGTTTCTTTTGGGGATTTGGTCCTTCGCTATTTACTTTTCCTGAACTACTGGACGACCTTTTCCGCTTATGCGGCCGCAACCCGGCTGATTATTACAAGTATCACCGGATTGATCCCATCTGTAATTACTTTTTTGCAGATGGCACGCGTTTAAGCGCTTTTGCCGATAATGAAAAGTTTGCGGATGAGATTGAGGCTAAAACCGGAGAGCCGGCAAAAAATGTGCTGAAGCATTTAAAGAAGATCAAGAAGATTTATGAATTAACCAAGGACATTTTCCTTTTCAACTCGGTACATAAACTGCGCACGTATTTAACTTTTAAATCGCTTGCAGCTTTCTTTCAGTTGCCTACCATTGGTATTAATACCAATATGCATGCCGCTAACAAGGCGGATTTTAAGGATAAGCGCGTGGTGCAGTTATTTGATAGATATGCCACCTATAACGGCAGTAACCCCTACCAGGCACCCAGTACGTTGAACGTTATTGCGCACCCTGAATACAATAATGGCGGCTATTTTTTAGATGGAGGCATGCCCGACTTAAGCCGCAGTTTACATGCACTTGCCTGCGAGTTGGGAGTTACCTTCCACTTTAACAGCAAGGTTGAAAAAATTGAAGTTGCGAATAGTAAGGCAACCGGTGTTTGGGCCAATGGCGTATTGCATAAAGCTGATGTGGTAGTAAGCAATATGGATGTGGTACATACCTACCGCAGCTTACTGCCGGACGCCAAACAACCTGAGAAGATCTTGAACCATCCTAAAAGCACTTCGGCGCTTATTTTTTATTGGGGGATCAATCGCCCGTTTCCTGAACTGGACCTGCATAACATCTTCTTTAGCGGCGATTACGAAAAAGAGTTTGACTACATCACCAATAAAAAAAGTATTTGCGATGATCCTACGGTGTATGTATTCATCAGTAAAAAATATCAGGATAAACACGCCCCTGCAGGTTGCGAAAACTGGTTTACACTGATAAACGTACCGCACGATGCCGGGCAAAACTGGGAGCAGTTGATTGCAGAAGCCAGGGCTAATATTCTGAAAAAATTAAGCAAAGCCCTGGGCACTGACATTGCTCCTTTGATCATCAGCGAGCACATTAACTATCCTAAAACCATCGAGGTGCAAACCTTATCTTATCTGGGTGCTTTGTATGGCAGTAGCTCCAACGATAAGTATTCTGCCTTTCTGCGCCATCCCAATTTTTCGAGAGAAATTAAGAACCTGTATTTTTGCGGCGGCAGCGTGCACCCCGGTGGCGGTGTTCCGCTTTGTTTACTTTCGGCCAAGATTATTGATGAACTCCTCGACTAACTCTGCTTTAACCCACAACAAGATTGCCGCTATTGCCATTGGCATTATAGGGGCTAACCATGCCATAGGTTTGGTGGGCTTAAACCTGGATAAGAGCAGAGTGCTTTTCGAAAATCTTTCGTGGATTAACCTGTTGCTAAGCGTAGTATTGGTGCTGTTGTTTCATAGCGTGCGCAATAGTGGCTTTTACATTTGCTGTGCTTTGTCCTTTGCTATAGGCATGGCTGCGGAAATTGCAGGTGTTACTACAGGCTTCCCATTTGGCGCTTACCATTATACCGAGGTGTTAGGAGCAGGCTCGGCAGGTGTGCCGTTTATAATAGGACTAAACTGGATTTTGCTGGCCTATTGTACCGCAGTGGTGCTACAACATGTAACAAAAAACACATGGCTGCGCATAGGTGGTGCGGCCCTATTAATGACGTCGCTGGATTTTTTACTGGAGCCGTTTGCCATACGGCATAACCTGTGGGTATGGCATAACCACGTTCCTCCTATGCAGAACTACCTGGCCTGGTTTGGGGTAGCCCTTATTATTCAAACCATTTACGCGGTTTTGGTAAAGGAAGCAACCAATAAGCTGGCCCATGCTTACCTTATTATCCTGTTCCTTTTTCTGATTGCCGATTTTGTATTGTCATTTTTCTAAGCGAACAAACATCCGGTTCCTTTGTTTTAGGCTCATATGGTGTTCAATATTATAATGCTGATTACGGGTTTTGCAGGTATGGAAGTAGTAGCGCATGTAATGCACAAATACGTAATGCACGGCTTTTTATGGAGTTTGCATCAATCGCACCACCAAAAAAGCAGGGGCTTTTGGGAGAAGAATGATCTTTACTTCCTGATTTTTGCTACACCCGGCGCTGCCTTGATTATGAGTGGGGTAAATGCCGGTTTCGATTGGAAATTTTTCCTGGGCTTGGGCATTGCGCTTTATGGTTTAACCTATTTAATCGTTCATGACATCATTATCCACCAGCGTGTTAAGTGGTTTACCCGCATTGAAGGTACCTATATTAAAGCCCTGCGCAGGGCACATAAGGCCCACCATGCCGATGTAAGTAAGGATGCTGCCGTATCGTATGGCATGCTGTGGGTAGATAAGAAGTATTATGATCAGCCGCTATTCCCTAAAAGGCTGCAAGGCCAAAACGTGCTTTTTTAAGGTAGACAGCCGGTAAACAACTATGTGCAAAAGCCCTGCAATTTTAGGAACCTTAATGTTTAGATTTGTTTAATCATCGCCCTAATTTTTTCAACAAGGTATGGCCCAGTATTCGATAAAAGATGTGGAAACCCTTTCGGGGGTTAAGGCCCATACCTTGCGTATTTGGGAACAGCGCTACGACTTTTTAAAGCCCAACCGCACAGATACCAATATCCGTTATTATACGGATGACCAATTACGCATGCTGCTAAACATCAGCACCCTTAACCGGCACGGCATGAAGATTTCGCGCATTGCCAGCCTGCCTAAGGAACAGTTAGAAAAGGAAGTGTTGCATGTATACGAGGCCGCCCAGCAAAGCGATGTAATGCTGGATTCGATGGTGCACAGTATGATTAGCTTTGATGAAAACCGGTTTGAGAAAACGCTTTCGAGTGCTATTCTTAAAATGGGTTTCGAAGAAAGCTTTGCAAAGCTGGTTTTCCCCTTTATGATCCGTACCGGGGTATTATGGGCTACAGGCTCGGTACGCGTGGTGCAGGAGCACTTTATCTCGAACCTGATACGCCGTAAGATATCGGCCGCTATTGATGGCCAGTTTGTAGAACCAACCGAAAAGAGCAAAAAGTTTGTGCTGTTTTTACCGGAAGGCGAAACACATGAGCTCTTGTTGTTGTACACCGAGTATATGCTCCGCAAATACAACCAGGAAGTGGCCTACATTGGCGCCTCGCTGCCTGCCGGTGAAATTGAGTTTGTTTCAAAGGCTTTTAAGCCCGATTACCTGGTAACATTTCTAACACTTCCCATACCCGATGGCAACATAGAACAGTATTTGTTCAACATTTGCACCGAGAACCCTACACTACATCTATTAGTAGGTGGACTGCAAACCGAGCAGTTGAGCAATAAGTTGCCCTCTAACTGCACCTTGCTAAAGTCGGCAGAAGACCTGTTTAAGTTCCTGAAAACCTTATAGTTAACCCAATTTTGATAGCCCCGGTCCTTCCGGGGCTCTTTTTTTGTTTAACTTTTTAACAAAATGTTTAAACAAATAATTTGGAGGTTAAACTTGCGCCTTGTATTTTTGTTTAAGATTTAAGAAATTAAGTTAAACAAAATAAATACAGCTTTATGAACGCTACATGGGAACTTTCAACAGAGATCAAGAGCTACGAAGCTTTATTACGCCCCTTTGCCTTTAACCTTACCAAAAGCAAAGAGGAAACTGAAGACCTGATACAGGATACCTTTTACCGGGCCTTAGCCAACCGCGAAAAGTTTAGCGAGGGCACCAACTTTAAGGCCTGGTTGTTTACCATCATGCGCAACATCTTTATCAATAACTACCGCCGCAAGCAAAAAGGTGTGGTTGTAAGTGATGTTTCGAAAGATGGCTTCATAATTAACAATGCAAAAACGGTAGATCGCAACCGTTCGGAGCGCTCGTTCCTGGCAGAAGATATTCAGAAGGCCATGAGCATGGTGAACGAAGACTTTACGGCACCTTTTCTGATGTATCACAACGGCTTCCATTACCAGGAAATAGCCGAACAGCTAAACCTGCCTTTGGGCACGGTTAAGAGCCGCATTTTCTCGGCCCGCAAAGAACTACAAGAACGCCTGAAGGCATTAGGTGTAACGAACTCTATCTACAACAACTAACCATGGCAACACCTAAAAAAATAGTAATTATCGGTAGCGGGTTTGCGGGCCTTTCGGCAGCAGGTGTGCTTGCAAAGGAAGGTCACCAGGTAACCGTGCTTGAAAAAAATGAACAGCCGGGCGGGCGGGCACGCATCTGGGAAACCGAAGGTTTTATGTTTGATATGGGCCCAAGCTGGTATTGGATGCCCGAGGTATTTGAACAATACTACAACCTGTTTGGAAAAACAACGTCGGATTTTTACGATCTGAAGCGGCTTGATCCGAGCTACCGGATCTACTACCCCGGTAATGAACGTATGGATGTGCCGGCTTCGCTGGATGAATTAGTTAAGCTGTTTGAAGCCAGGGAAACTGGCAGTGGTGCGAGGCTGCGTTCGTTTCTTGAACGGGCTGAGTTTAAGTATAAGGTGGCTATGGAAGATTACGTGCACCGTATCTCTGATTCAGTTACCGAATACTTCGATTTACGCTTGCTTATAAAGGGGTTGCAACTACGCATCTTTCAATCGCTGCGCAACGAGGTGCGCAAAAACTTTACAAACCCTGCGCTGGTAAGCCTGTTAGAATTCCCGGTTTTGTTTTTGGGTTCCACCCCGGAAAAAACGCCGGCCATGTATAGCATGATGAACTATGCTGATTTGGTTTTGGGCACCTGGTATCCTACGGGTGGAATGCACCAGATTGTAAAAGCCATGGTAAAAATTGCTACCGATAACGGAGCAGTTATAAAAGTAAACGAAGAGGTAACACATATTATAGTTAAGAAAGGCGCAGCACGCCAGGTAATTACTAAAAACGGTAGTTACGAGGCCGATGCCATTATTGCCGGCAGCGACTATAACCATACCGAGCAAATGCTGCTAAGTGAGGATAGCCGCACCTACGATAAAGCGTATTGGGAAAGCCGCACTATGTCGCCATCGTCTTTGCTGTTTTACCTGGGTGTAAACAAAAAACTGCCCAACCTGCTGCATCACAATCTGTTCTTCGATGAAGATTTTGAGTTGCACGCAAAGGAGATATACACCACGCCAAAATGGCCTACTTCTCCCCTGTTCTATGCTTGTGTGCCTTCGGTTACCGATGCAAGTGTTGCACCGACAGGCATGGAGAATTTGTTTTTGCTGATGCCTTTAGCACCGGGAGTAGAAGATACCGAAGAAAAGCGCGAGCAATATTTTGAAATGATGATTAACCGGCTGGAGAAACGCATAGGTGCATCAGTAAAAGAACATTTGGTGGTAAAGCGCAGCTATTGTGTAAAGGACTTTGAACGCGATTACCATTCTTATAAAGGTAACGCCTACGGTCTGGCTAACACGCTAATGCAAACGGCTTTTTTAAAGCCTAAGATGATCTCGCCAAAAGTGAAGAATCTGTTTTATACCGGTCAGTTAACCGTACCCGGTCCCGGTGTTCCGCCATCCCTAATCTCGGGACAGATGGTGGCTCGTGAATTAAACCGACGGATTGAAAAGCACCTTGTATAACCTATAAACTCAGCGACTATGTTTGAACTATTTGAAAAAACTTCGGCGGTTTGCAGCAAGAAAATAACACAGGCTTATAGCACATCGTTTTCGTTGGGCATCCAAACTCTCGATAAAAAACTGCATGCACCTATTTATGGCATTTATGGTATGGTGCGTTATGCTGATGAGATAGTGGATACCTTCCACAATTTCGATAAGAAATTCCTGTTGCAAAAATTTAAGGTAGACACTTTTGAAGCTATTGCAACCGGTATTAGCCTAAACCCGGTATTGTTCTCGTTCCAAAAAGCAGTGAATGATTATCAGATTCCTTTAGACCTGATAGAAGCATTTTTCCGCAGCATGGAGATGGATTTGTACGAAACAGCCCATGGAGAAGACAGCTATAATGAATATATCTATGGCTCGGCTGAGGTGGTTGGCTTAATGTGCTTAAAGGTTTTTGCAGATGGCGATGAAGCCTTGTATGAGCGCCTTAAAACGCCTGCTAAAGCCCTGGGTGCTGCATTCCAGAAAGTAAATTTTCTGCGCGATATGAAAAGCGATTTTGATGAACGTGGTCGTGTATATTTCCCGGGTATCGATTTCGAGAATTTCCGCGAAGAAGCCAAACAACAGATTGAAGCTGAAGTGGCGCTTGACTTTAAAAATGCCTACGAAGGTATCATGCAATTGCCCAAAAGCTCGCGTGCAGGTGTATTGCTTGCTTACAAATATTACCTGCAACTTTTCCATGGCATTAAGCGTGTTCCGGTTTCGCGCATAAAAGAAACCCGCATCCGCGTGCCCGATGCCCGCAAAATGTTGCTACTGGTAGAAACCCTTGCCCAGCAGCAGTTGGAAAGGGTACTGATGCCCGGTTTATACCGCGCTTAATGCTGCCGTATGCTTAAGTATACTTATCTGCTTATAAACCTGCTAACGATAGTGGTGCCCCTGAGCCGCTCGTTTGAGGAACGAATTGGCTTTTACAAAAAGTGGCGATACTACTTTCCTGCGCTGCTTATAACCGGATTATTTTTCCTTACCTGGGATTACCTGAAGATACAACATGGAGTATGGACATTTAATCCACGCTATATAACCGGCATTAACCTGTTTGGCATACCGTTAGAGGAAATCCTGTTCTTTATTACCGTACCTTACGCCTGTACCTTTATCTACGAAACGGTTTCGCTGTTTATTAAGCGCAACCTGTTTCCCTCTGCGCTTCGTTTACTGCTCATTACTGCAAGCATTGCGGCCTTTGTATATTCTTTTCCATTGTTCGATAAGGCCTACACATTCTCGGTGCTATTTATAGGCGGCGTAGTAATAGGCTTATCAGCAGCCTTGCTGCCGGCCAAGGCGTTCGATAAGTTTATACTTACCTATTTGATAAGCCTGTTACCTATGGCTATAGTTAATGGCCTGTTAACCGGTTTGCCGATCGTTATATACAACAATGCCGAGAACAGTTGCATCCGCATTGGGACTATCCCTATTGAAGACTTTGTGTATAGCGCTATTCTGCTTTGTATGAACATTGCACTTTACGAATGGCAGAAGCATAAATACAAATTCAATCCTCCATCCTTGGCGGCGCTTAATCCCCATATCACATAAAAAAAGCCGGATATTGATTAATATCCGGCTTCTCAGTAAAACTAAAAGTTTGTTATCTGGTAATTACCAGCTTACGGCTGTATACATCGTTGGCTGAAGAAAGCACGGCGGTGTATGTACCAACTGCTAACTGGCTTAAATCAAAGTTTAGCTGATTAGCACCCTTGTTTACATGGTAAACAGTAGAGGTAACCACTTGACCAATGGCATTGTAAAGGTTAACAGTAACTTCCTGATCAACCGTAGCAGTAACAATTAATGAAGTGTTTTGATTAGTTGGGTTCGGAACAAAGTCCTTCACGTTAAAGGTAATTTGACCGGTTATAATAGCGCTTACTATAGACGTGTATTCAAACATACCATCATTATCCACTTGTTTTAAGCGGTAATAGTAGCGCACATTAGGCTGTACGTTGTAATCGTTATAAGTATAATTCTGCTGAACCGTAGTATTATTATGACCATCTACCCAACCAATATTGCTCCAGTTTTGGCCGTCTAAACTACGTTCCACTTCAAAGCCGTGGTTATTAATTTCGATAGCAGTTGCCCAGTTTAAGTTAATGTAGCTGTTGTCAATTGCATTTGCTTCAAAGTAAACCATTTCAACCGGCAGTGGCGTAGCGTTCTGCGAGCCGTGCATCCATATTTCGCTGAATTCAGTTACGTTAAATTCAACATAGTGGTGAGGGTCGCCGCTATCAAATAAGCTGGTAAACCCGTTTGAATACTTGCTCAATGGACCATCAGGTTGGGTTGGCAACGAAGTAGTATTACCAAACACACGATACAAGCCAGAAGGATCGTTGTTGCTGTAATCACCATCTTCATCGCTACCTGTATACTTGGTTACATACAATTCGCTTAAGCTATTGATGTTATCCAGTTCAGTACAGCTATTGCCGCTAATATCGTTCGCATGCGAATCCGAGATAAGATCACTCATCTCAGTTGGTGTAAAGTATAGACGCACAGTTACAGGTGAAGTAGGTGCTACTGTAGAGGTAATAACAAAGTGGCGTTTCATGGCTACGCTCTGCACACCGGGGCATACGTTGGTGCCGGCATTATAAACTGCCTGAGGAGTAGCATCGCGATAAGCGGTAACGGTAACTACACCTAAATCCTGGTTGTTATCGTTAATTGAAAGCAATGCTTTATTAGTAGCATCGCGGAAGGTGGTCCACTTATCAAAATTCTTATCGTAACAGGTAGCCGTAACCGAGCCAGTAGATGCTGTTAAAGGAATATCGGTTATATGCGTGCCTGGTGTAGTTTGCGAAGTACTTTGTGCACAGAAGGCATCGGATACTGTGAAGCTGTGGCCGGAACCGTTAGTTGGTGCTGTATAAACTTTGGTGCCGCTGTTTACATTGATCCGCAATTCATCGGTTGGCGGATAAGAGAAGCTAAGTGTAGATGAACCACCGGTTGCCTGTACTAAAATCATGATACTATCGTTGCTGAACGGAGGCAGTGGCACAAATGAACAACCAGCCAGTACAGAACTTACTACGATAGGTGGGTCATATACAACCACCACATCACTGTAAGCCGAACAACCACCGTTTACAACGGTCCAGCGGTAGGTAACAGCAGCCGGAGCTGAGTAACCGCTAATGGTAGTGGTAACCGAATTATCATTTGCGCTTGGTGAATAAGTAGTAGTGCCCGAACCGGCAACTTGTGTCCAGGTTCCTGTTCCTATAGAAGGGTTATTAGCCACCAAAGATGTACCTAACGCACCGCACACTTCAATTTGTGTAGAGCTGGCACCCGGTGCAGCAAGATTGGTAACATCCGCATCCGCCGTTACGGCCTGGTCGATAGTTATGGATTGATCGGTTGCTGAGGTTGCAGTGCAACCGTTGGCATCAGTATAATTAATGATAATGTGGCCTGTGCCTGCACTACCCCAATCAATAGTAACGGTGTTATCGCTGCTGCCGCCTCCTGCGGTAACTGTACCGCCGGTAACAGTCCAGCTATAGCTGCTGCCGCCTGATGCTGTAGTGTACACATTGCCTGTGCTAAGTTCACAAGCAGCGGTGGCCGGCGTAATAGCCGGCGTAGGTGCCGTATTAATAATGGCAGTAACATCCAAACGTGTAGCCGATTCGCAACCACTTACTGTTTGCGATGCATAATAGTGGGTTCCGCTAACTAACGGATCAGTACCGGCCAAAGGTGTACCACCTGTTGAGGAGCTATACCATTGTATGGCAGTACCTGTGGCAGTTAAATCGCCAACTGTAGTGCTATTATTTGAACAGAAGGTTTGTGTAGCTGAGCCGGTTGGTGCAGCAGGATTACCCACTGTAACAGTTACATCCAAACGGTTGATTGATTGACAACCTGCTACTGTTTGACTGGCATAGTAGTGCCCGCTGCTTAATGCCGCGCTGGTGCTAAGTGGTGTGCCACCAGATGACACAGTATACCATTGTATGGAAGCTCCGGTAGCTGTAAGGTTAGCTACCACAGGATTATTGATAGCACAGAAATTTTGAGTTGTTGAGCCTGTCGGTGCAGGTGGATTATCTACACCAACTTTTACATCTAAGCGTGTTGGCGATTCGCAACCGCCAACTGTTTGTGTAGCGTAATAGTGGTTGCCATCCACTAACGGTGTGCTGGTAGCATACGGACTACCACCGGTTGAAGCGGCATACCATTGTATAGAGGTGCCCGTGGCAACCAGGTTGGCCACTGTTGGGCTATTAATAGCACAGAAAGTTTGACTGGTTGAGCCTGTAGGTGCAGGAGTCACATTTACTGTAATGGACTGATCTGTTTGTGCTAAAGCTGTACATCCGTTTGCATTGGTGTAATTAACTTTTACATGCCCGGGGTTAGTTGTGGTCCAACTAACGGTTACTGTATTATCACTTGTTCCACCACCTGCTGTAATGCTACCACCGGTTACTGTCCAAACATAATTAGTCATACCGCTTTGGGTGGTGTATACGTTACCTGTTGAATTTGCACAAACATTAGATGTTGGTGTAATGGTAGGGGTGGGTAAGGCATTAATAGTTGCTGTTAGTGTAAATGCACTGCCGGTACATCCACCGGCGGCTGGTGTAACTGTATAAGTAGCCGTTTGTGCAGAGGTTGTAGGATTGGTTAAAGTACCGCTAATACTTGCACCACTGCCTCCCGCACCTCCTGTCATGCCACCTGTTACAGAAGGTGCAGTCCAGCTATAGGTAGTTCCTGCAGGCACTACGCCGTTGGTACCGTTAACCGGAGTAGCGGTAAAAGGCACACCACTGCAGGTACTGGCGGTCATTGTTGTTATTGCCGGTTTTGGATTTACTGTTACCGTTAAGGTAAAACTTGATCCGGAACAGCTTCCGGAAGTTGGCGTAACTGTATAAGTAGCAGTTTGCGCTGTATTGGTAGGATTAGTAAGTGTGCCGAAGATAGAAGTGCCGGAACCCGCAGCACCACCTGTAATACCACCACTTACGGAAGGAGCCGTCCAACTATAAGTTGTTCCTGACGGAATGGAACCGTTTGTGCCATTTACCGGAGTGACAGTAAATGCGCTACCACTACAAGCACTGGCACTCATGGTACTAACCGCTGGTGTAGGATTAACAGTAACTGTTACAGTAAATGTGCTGCCCGAGCATGCACCTGCCAACGGCGTTACGGTATAGGTAGCAGTTTGGGCGGTGTTAGTAGGGTTCGTGAGCGATCCGCTAATACTGGAGGCTCCGCTGCCTGAAGTGCCACCGGTTATACCGCCGGTAACACTTGGTGCAGACCAACTATAAGTAGTACCTCCGGGAACAGTACCATTGGTTCCATTAACCGGTGTTACGCTAAAGCTGTTGCAAGTGCTGGCTGTCATGTTAGTAATAGAAGGTGTAGGATTAACCACTACGGCCTGGCTATTCGTAGCACGGCAGCCAAAAGTGCCTTCGGTAATAGTTACGTTGTAGGTATTAGAAGCAGTAATGCCTGGAACATTGTAGGTAGTTGCGCCTCCCGGCGACCACGAGTAGGTGTTACCAACTACGTTAGGCACTTCTAACCCAACGGATCCATTGCTGCAAATTACCGCATCCGTAGGGCTACCACTCACAGGGCTTTCAGTAACGGTGATTGTATTGGCAGGTATTGGTAAGGTATAGTATTCGAATGTTACTGAAGTTCGAGCATTACTTCCAGTATTTGCAAGGTAATCATATACATCTAAAGCAGGTTTCCACCCAACGCCACTAGTATATCCTGTTACATAGAATAATGGATAAGTATTGGCATTGGTAGTACTTACATATATATCATCTACGTTAGCAAACGCCTGAATGTTAATCTGCACACCTGATCCGGATGGTCCATTATTGGACATCGCTGCAAATATTTTACCTTGTTGCCAGCGCACAGGGATATTGGCAGTTCCGTTTTGATTCTTAAACTGAATCACATATCTGAATCTAACAACTGCTGTGCTAATTGTTGTGGACGCTGTTGACATATAAGTCGCGCCATATAACACTACTCTTCCTTGCGATAAATCTGTATAGATCGGAGAAGTGGTGGTTTCACCGCTTGTCAAAAGATCAACTGCAGCATAAAAGCCCTGATCACTACTTGCATACGAAGGCGAATAAGAATAACCTAATGCTGCTGCCGCATCAAATCCAACAGCGTAACAATTAGGTGTCATACCTGAAGCACTA
Organism: Chitinophagales bacterium; assembly: GCA_046329495.1. GTDB lineage: Bacteria > Bacteroidota > Bacteroidia > Chitinophagales > LD1 > Bog-950. The sequence goes on from JAXLUO010000005.1 coordinate 53,918, forward strand.
TTATTGTTAATAAAGCTATAGGTAACACCACCCGGACGACCGGCTATTTCAATCCCGGTATTGGAAATGCCGTAGGGACTTGTGTAGGGAGCAGTAGTTTGTGTCATTGTTACACCACTGGGTACTGTGGTAGAAACTGTATAAGCACCGCTTAAATCGTACCAACTGCTATTAAAGCCAACCTGCACCAGATAATTATTTGTAGTGGCCATATCATCAAAAATGGTTAAGGCCGGTTGCCAGCCCGTGTGGGTAGCGCAGTTGGCCAACCATAATACACCAGAGTTGGTAAGATAAGAAGCATCCACCTGAGCTTCAAGAGTAACCTTATAGCCTTGCGACATCGGCACGTAAATAATGTTACCATTTCGCTTAACCGGTGCAGTTGCGGTACCTGCAGCATTTTGAAAGGTTAGTATCAACCGAATTGGAATATTGTTTACCGTAATTGCACCTCCACCTGTATTGTAAGTCGCTACACTGGTAGTACCGCGCAGGTAAATTTTACCCTGGCTCATATTAGTTTCAGGTGCCCAGGGGATTATATCCGTATTTCCATTCAAATCCAACTTGCTGCTCTGGCTTAGCTTAGCGATATAGTTGCTGGTACTGTTATTATACGAATAATAGAAATTACTGATATCGATACCCCAACCTACGTTGGTACTGGTAGCACCGCCCAGGTTAAGCACTAAACCACCGGCGCGGCCTATTGAGGCAGCACTTGGCGTAGTGCCGTTAGCGCTGTTACAACTTGTGGACGGGGTATTGGCCAAACCAACTGTGTAACTGCCATAGTTGCTGGTACCTGCGGCCTGTAATACAGGTAATGGGGTTTGTGCATTTACCCGGTTATCCAATAACGCCAAAAGCAAAATTGCTGTTGCAAGTAAGTGCTTTGTAAGGGAGGGCGTAAAATTTTTCATACTCAATTTAATTTAAAGAGGACCGTAGCTAAACACTACATGCCCAAAATAATGCTAATACAAAATAACGCAAGTTCTTCAACAATTGTTATGAAGCTGCTCATGTTCCAAAGGTATTTATACACAAAGCATATACCAGCTTTGAAACACGCTGCGAAATTAACGTATTGGCATGAAAATCAGAAGCTAACAGGTGTATCAAGCAAGTTAATAAATGAAATAAAGGACATTACCGTCCATAATTTCAGATAGGCCTGTAGCAGGAATCAGTCAATTTAATTTTTTTCTAATATCTAAGGCCTGATAATTAGAAAACGCTTAGAAGATGGGTGACCACCATTGGTAATCAACGCAATATACATACCGGGTTGTAGCACATCCAGGGCCACTTCGTACTGGTTAGATCCCTGAGGAATGGTAAATTCCTTTACAATTTGCCCTGTTAAGGACACGATTTTCATAACTACTCCCTTGTCTAATTCTTTGTTAAAAACAAGGTTCAACCTGTTATTTGCCGGGTTCGGAAACAGGTAAAAGGCCTTTATTTCCTCATCCACCTTGGCTAATGCATTGGTTGTATCAATGCCAGCAAAGCCATCAAAGCTCAATTTATCCACCGCTAACCTCGATAGACCGTTCGCCACTTTACCTCTAACCGGCCCTAAGGCAAAAACAGCGCTATCAGGTACTGCATTCGGGTTCATGTAGTTCAATGTTATCTCAAATGGCGTAAAGTCAGCTACGGTATCGCCCGAGTTGAGCTGACCGCCTGCTACATCCTGACCATTAGCATAAAGCGTAACTGAAATACTCATCGTATCACCAGGCACAGGAAAATAACGGTAGTAACCATTTAAGGTTTGATGTTTGGCTAATACCGGCGAGCCGTGTACATCGGGCCCCATCACCTTCATTATATTCGAAAAATCGGAAGGGAAAGCTGTTCCGTTTAAGGTTGCAGGAGTAATTTCAACTGCATAGTCGTCTGGCAACGTATGTATTATTTTCCTTACTTCAGGCTGGCTAAAATCTGCACTGTCTATACCAATAAATAAGGGATGGTGCCACTCATCCGCCTGTTCATACGGGTAATCTATCCATTGCTCCATATTGCCATTTAAAATAGGTTGTGAGGCCGGCGAAAACGATAAATCATCAAAAGCAATAAAACTTGTTGGATGACTATTATAGGTGGAGGCAAATGGATTAGTACTAACAAAACCGATGGTAAGGCTATCAGGTACCACTGCCGAACTATATGTGATAGGCAGCGCAAACCTTTTGAACGTGCCAAACGTGCTACCGCCAAACATATAAAACTGCTGGCTTACCGGTACCCCGCCCTTAGCCAATACCAGTAACAACACGGCTGAATCGCCGGGTTCAACTGCATAGTTTAAATAGGCTATTAATGAATCGGGGCGCGAAGAAAAAGCTTGCCCTCCTATTAAATTATCACCGAAAACACCCAATAAACAAAGGTTATCAGCATTAAGTTTAAGCGCATAATTACCACTATGGCCTGCAATACGTTCAAAGTTTTTGCTAACCATATTCCAGTGCAACGGAACTGCAGTTGTTTCGCTTGTCCAGTTTTGAAAATCCCAGTTAGGCACTTCTGAACGGCCTGCAAAAACCTGCTTGGTTACTCCTGTAAGGGTGCTTCCGGCAATAGTACCCTTAATACGGTAGAAGTAGATTCCATTAACGGTTAAACCCGTAACCGGAACACTAATAGCATGTGGCAGGTTATCGCTGATGGTACCGGCCGGTACGGTGGTGCCCAGGGCAGGTGTTGGTCCATACTCAAATTCAAGCGTTGTGGTAGCTGAAAGTCCACTGACATAACCATTTAAAGTTGCAGCACCCGGTAAGGTATTGGTAGCGGTGCGCGTTTCGAAAACGCCGGAGGCTAAGCCGGAATAGAATACTTGCGATGCGCCCCAAAAAGTTCCGGAGCCTGTAGTTGCTTTAACCCGGTAATAATAAGCCGTATAAGGCTGAAGGTTGGTAATATTTGCAATTAAATGATGTGTAAGCGTATCATTAATAGTAGCAGGGGTTGCTGCAATACTGTTGCCAAACTGAGGGTTAGTTCCGTATTCAAAGTCAAACGAAGCCGGCACCCTAAAGTTAAACACAGTGGCATTTAAAGTAGCTGTTGTTGGGGCTACGTTGGTAGCCGTATCGGTTTGCAGCGTTGTATAAATAACACCCAGGGTAAAATTGTACACATTGCCCACATAAGTTTGTGCGCCGGAAACACCGCGTAAACGATAATAGTAAACAACAAAGGGATTTAGATTACTTAACTGGGCTGTAACGGTATGCGCCAGCGTGTCGTTTACCACAGCAGGCGAGGCGGCAATGGTTTGTCCTAATTGCGGAGTAGTGCCATAGTCGAAATACAGGTTGGTGACCGATGGTAGTTTGTTAACCTCGCCCATCAGGGTAACTGAAGTGTTGGTAGCATTGGTTGTTCCGGAAGTTTGGAACGTATATGCAGGTGCGGTAGTAACAAAACTACGTATGCTGCCATCAACCGGACCATCCAGCGAAGCGGCTTCCACGTAGTAGTAATACTTGGTATGCGCAGTTAACCCCATTAAATGTTCTGTAACGCTGGTCAGCGAATCGCTGACTACTACAACCGGCCATGTAGCCTGTGCGCTCGAAAATGCAGAGTCGGTAGAATAAATAAAGCTGTATTGCGCCGGCACACCATGGGTATTTATATCAGCAAAAACATATACCGATGAAGTATCGATAAAATTTGAGCCGCCTGTAACTACAGCAGGTAAACTTGAGTTGGTATAAACGAATACATCACCCCCCTTTCCTCCTATTACACCAAAATCAGGGGCAAGAAAATCTACCGCATTAAACTGTGCATAAGCATTGGCGCCGGCAATTACAACAGGGTTCCAGTTTACGCCTCCGTTAGTGGTGCTTAAAACCGTAGCACTATCACCTACCACATATCCGTTCAGTGCATCAAGGAAAGTTACCGCGTTTAGTGCAGGGCCGGTAATGTCCAGCGCAACACTCCAGGTATCGCCGCCATCGGTAGTAGTTAAAATAGTTTGCTGTGCCGGGCTTCCGCGTTTACCACCCGAAATAAAGCCGGTGGTTGCATTTACAAAAGTTATATCCGTAAAGTTGCGTACAACCGGCGATGAAACCGGGGCCCAAACCGTGCCGCCATTGGTTGTTTTCAAAATAGTGCCGCTATCGCCCACAGCTATACCTGTAGTGGCATCAAAAAAGTAAACGCTCTTTAACCATGGGCCTAATTGGTCGTAAGCCACTGTCCAGTTCAATCCGCCATCCGTACTTTTCAAAACAGTCTGAATGGAATCGGCTGCAGGAAATCCACCTACGGCATACAGCGTAGTTGCATCAGCATATATTACCTTGTTTAAATGTCTCAAAATTGGCGAACTACCAAAACTCCAGGTTCTGCCACCATTGGCTGTACGAAGCATTTTTCCGTTATAGCCAACTGCAAAGCCGGTGCTGGTATCAATAAAAGCAACACTTTTAATCCAGGATGAAATATTGTCGGTAGGATTAATATCCCAAAACATGCCATAGCTGGATGAACGCAGCAGCGTTTGTATCGAATCGTTCCACTCATTACCGCCCCCAACTATTATAGCATCTTTTGCCAATACTTTAACTGCGTTGGCGTCGCGTGCATGCGACAGATAAGTGTGATACCATTGCTGGCTATAGATCGTTACAGTGGCAAGCAATGCAAAACAAGTAAGGAGTAAGCGTTTCATGTTTTCCAATTTATTAATGCGAAACAACTATGCGTTTTTGAACGATGCCCGAACCGGTTGAAACGGTCATCAGGTAAAATCCGGAAGAGACAGCGGATACATCCAGTGCATGATGTATAAGCCCTGCGTTCTCCTGAACTTTATCTTCCAGTATCAGCTTTCCTTGCAGATCGGTTAATGTATAGGCCACATTAGCTCTGTGATTATTGATAAAGGTAATTTCAAGCTTATCGGATGCAGGATTAGGATATACGGTGCAAAGTATATCACGGTCATCTGCCTCCTTCAATCCCACTGTTTGCTTAAATCCGTCAAAACTTAAAAGATCGACATAAGCTATAGAGCTACCATAGGCAGTGTCGCTGCCTAAACGAACGGCAACCGATGCACTATCAGGTATCAATAGAGAACCCTGATAATCTATGAGCATTTCAAACCCTTTGTAATTAGGCACCAATGTATCAACATTCATCCATCCAAAACCTATAGGGTTGCCATTCTTGTATAGCATGGCGGATATATTCAGCGTGTCTCCGCCCTGGGGCAGGAACTTCAAAAACACATTAAATGTTTGATGACGTCCTGCAACAGGAAATACAGCCTGATTGCTATTGCTGTTTTTACCTACCTGAGCGTAGCTTGGTCGGCCACCCAAAGGATCATTGGAAAGTTTTAAAGCATAGTTACCTGCAGCAGCTTCTGTGGTTTTATCAATGCGGTTAACCACATAACTTCCGTTATCGGCTTCGATGGTATACCAATCGGCAGGCGCATCGAACAACTCGCTTGTCCATTGTTCAAAATCACCGTTTGGTATAACGTCCGGTGTACCCGTAAACGAAATATCATCTGCCGCTAAAACGCTGTTAGGATTACTCAGCGCTTCGTTAAAAGTATTGCTGCTTAATACACCTACAATTGCCGAATCCGGTATGTCGGAATTAGGGAAGCTGAGATCGCCTTTTACCTCAACCCAGGCCCCACCTGTATTACCGATTATTGGTATAGTCTGTAAACTGGTAACCTGCCCGTTCTTTTTAAAAATAGCAGCTAAAAACGCAGTATCTCCATTCATTATATTGTAACGTGCGCGGCATTTAATGCTATCAGGTTGTGCGGTAAGCGGAAAACCACCCGTTGGAAAATCGTCGCCAACCAATCCGGCAACAACGGCCCCCATTTTGTTTACTGTGCCACCATAAAGTTCTACTGCATTCGTGCCGTTATAGCTATTAACCTTATGGGATATACCTATGCGGGTCCAGCCTAAAGGAACATCAAATAAAAGGGTATCCCAATTTTCGAAACTGCAGTTTGGAATCTCGCAATCGGCAGTATAAAATTGTTTTACCTGCCCAACATTATAGCCTGCACTATTACCTGCTTTGATACGGTAGTAGTAGAAAGAGTTAGGAACAAGCCCGGTAACCACCTTTGAAATGGCAAGATTGGTAACACCCTGCACAACCGAAGGTGAAGCGAGAACTGAATCGCCTAACTGCGGTGTAAGGCCATATTCGAACAACACAACGGAAGAATCAGCAGCGCTAACAATTCCATTGAATCTTGCACTTGTTGCAGCGATATCGGAGGCATTACCTGTACTAACTACCGGCAATACCGGTAATGGATTTTGGTAAATAAGCATTTTGCCCGACCTGCCAACTGCAATACCGAAATCAACATTTAAAAAATTTACTGCATACAAATCGGCAGAATCATTTATGGAGAATGGTAAGTTTAGCGGGGCCCAGGTGTTACCCGTGTTAGTAGTATTTAGAATAACACCCTTATCTCCTACTGCATAAGCCTGTGTTAGGTTTGCAAAATCAATACCATTCAGCATCGGTCCGGGATTATCCAAAATTACCGACCAATTGTTACCGCCATCTGTAGTTTTCAATATAGTTTGAATGCTATCATTTGACTTGTTACCGCCTACAATAAAGCCGGTTGACGCATTGATAAACTCTACTTCATTAAACCTGCGTGTAGCAATGTTACCCGTTAATGTTACCGCATTCCAGTTTACACCGCCATCGGTGGTTTTTAATATCACCCCATTATCACCTACGGCAAGGCCGTTTTGCGCATCCGTAAAATAAATGCTACGCAACATAAAACCAAGATCATCGCGCTGTACCGACCATGTTATACCACCGTCAGTGCTTTTAAGAATAGTTTGTATCGAATCGTTACCCGGCCAGCCACCGGCTATATAACCAACGCTGCTATTAACAAAGTAAACTGCGTTGAAATGACGCTGATAAGTATTGCCGGGTGCAACAGGGTGTGTAAAATTTGTACCCCCATCCGTACAACGAATAATAGTGCCATCATAACCAACCGCTACACCAATACTATCCGTAATAAAACAAACGGACTTTAACCATGGTTTAATCAGGTCGAGGTTAATGCCCCAGTTGACCGCCCGGTCATCGGTGCGGGATAAGGTTTGAATAGAGTCCAACGTTTCATTACCGCCCGCAATTACGGCACTTTGGTTATTGATGATAGCTACCGCATTACCTGTCCTAAAGTGAGGAATAATATTGTTTGACCATTGTGCTGAAACCACTAAGTGGAAAAACACGGCCATAAATAGTAGCGAGAAACGAAAATATAACTTTACCATATACAAACTTTTTGATCCAAGTGGGTTGTTATTTCTTACCCGGACAAAGGTAATTAATGAACACTATAACACCTATACAATTGCGTGTTAAGGAATAATTATCAGGGCCGGTTTGTTCATAAAGTCATAAACATGACGAAAAACACCTCCCCGCAAATTTTGATTGCCGCAATTTTGCGGGTTAAACAGAAAAATTAACCGCCAAAATGCCCCGGATAGCACAGTTACGCAACAGGTTGAACACCCTTGATGCTCAGTTGGTAGAGTTGCTCGCTGAACGTATGCTGGTAAGCCGCGAATTGGCCCCACTGAAACAGGCCAGGGGAATGGAAACTTTACAACCTGCAGTTTGGGAAGGGCAACTTGCGGTTAGCTTAAAGCATGCTGAAGAACTGGAATTGGATACCGGTTTTGTGCGCGAGATTTTTGAATTAATCCACCAGCAATCGGTGGCAATACAACTAAACGAATTGCAAAAGAATAAATGAAACGACCAATTGAATTAATGGCCCCTGCAGGCTCGTACGAAAGCCTGATGGCCGCTTTAAAGGCAGGATGTAACTCTGTTTACTTTGGGGTGGAACAGTTGAACATGCGGGCCCGCTCTTCCAACAACTTTACCATTGAGGACCTGAAACGTATTGCCGAAATTGGTAAAGAGCACGACGTTAAAACCTACTTAACGCTCAATACAGTTTTATACGACCACGATATAGCATTAATGAAAAGCATTGTAAATGCTGCGAAGGAAAGCGGCATTACAGCCATCATCGCCTCTGACCATGCAGCTATGAACTATGCCCGTAAAGTGGGTGTAGAGGTCCACATCTCTACCCAGGCCAATGTATCGAACATTGATACCGTAGAGTTTTACGCCAACTTTGCAGATGTAGTGGTGTTAGCCCGCGAGTTAAGTTTAAAACAGGTAGCAGAAATTAGTAGGGAAATTAAGCGCCGCAACATCACCGGCCCATCAGGTAAAGAGGTTGAACTGGAAATATTTGCCCATGGCGCCCTGTGTATGGCTATTTCGGGCAAATGCTACCTGAGTTTGCACTCCAATTTTGCATCGGCTAACCGTGGCGCCTGTATTCAAAACTGCCGCCATAGTTATATTGTAATGGATAAAGAAGATGGAGTAGAATTTGAGTTAGACAATGAATATATCATGTCCGCCAAGGACCTTTGCACCATTGATTTTATAGATAAGATTATTGACGCCGGGGTGCGCGTATTGAAGATTGAAGGCCGCGGTCGCTCTGCCGACTATGTGTATACCACAACCAAGGCCTATAGCGAGGCCATAGATGCTTACCTGAACGGAACTTATACACCCGACAAAATTGCTGTTTGGAAAGAACAGCTCTCGCAGGTATTTAACCGTGGTTTTTGGGATGGCTATTACCTGGGTCGCAAAATGGGTGAATGGAATGATGAAGCAGGCTCCAAGGCTACCAAACGCAAAATTTATGTTGCCAAAGGAATGAAATACTATGACCGACTTGGTGTTGGTGAATTTCTCTGCGAATCGTACGATTTAGCAGTGGGCGACGAAATAATGATAACCGGCCCAACTACAGGTTACCTGCAATTACAAGTAAACGAACTACATGTAGAAAACAAACCAACCGATCGTGTAAAACAGGGGGAGTTGTTTTCCATCAAAACCGGTGAAAAGATCCGTCCATCCGATAAGCTGTATAAACTGGTGGCTGCCAAAGCATGATACGCATAACCCAACAACGCGAAAAGTGCATCGGCTGTAATGCCTGTGTAGAAGCCGCAGACTACCGATGGCGCATCTCGAAAAAAGACGGGAAGTGTACGCTGATAGGAGCCCGTGAAAAGAAAGGATTTTACACTGCCCTTGTGCATGATGATGAATGGGACGATAACAGAAAAGCTGCCGAGAATTGCCCGGTGCATATCATACGAATAGAAAAAGCTTAAAATGGCAAACGCCGGACATTGCCGGCGCCTGCCTGGTACTAACTATTCGAGGACGGTAAGCTTGACGGTTTTTGTTGCAGATCCTTCTTTGAACGTAAGGAAGTAAACACCTGCCGCTACTTTGCCTAAATCAATTGCGTTATAGGCCATGTCTGTTTCTAAGCGAAGTAACAATTTGCCCGTGGCATCAGTAACCTGTAGCTGTCGCGGCATGTCATTAGCAAATTCTACAGAGAATACCCCGCAATTCGGATTAGGATATACACGGATGGATTGCAAGTTATTTATAACTGCTATGCCCACACCAGTAACCTGCATTACTGCCGAGGTATCGCTGCATCCGTTTGCATCGGCTACCACCACTGCGTATAATCCGTTAGTGCTTAGCAATAAGTGGTCCTCAGCAGCGCTGAGCAGGTTTCCATTCAACAACCATTGATAGGAAGCAAAGGATTGTGTATACAGTGTATCGCCGCTGCGTGTAATGGTAGGCACAGGCAAAGGACGCACCGCTAAATGAAGCGTTATAACACTATCGCAGCCTGTGCTGTTAGTCAGCGTATCAGTATACGTGCCGGCAGCGCCAATTACATTGCTACCAAATAAATAAACATCACCATCGCAGATGGTATCGGTTACAACTGTAGAAGTATGATTGTTTACCGTAAGTAATAATGTTACGATACTATCGCAGCCACCGGCTGTTTGCAGCGTATCGGCATAGCTGCCATTGGCAGTTAACTGTAAACCGTTGAAGGAAACACTTTCGCCCGCACAGATGGCAAGCGCATAGCTGCCCGTTAAAGGTGCTTGCACGGAAAGTGTTAGTATAACAACACTATCGCAACCATATATGGTTTGCAACGTGTCGCGGTAGATGCCGGCCTGTGTAAGTTGCACGCCATTAAATGCATAAGCCCCTCCGCTACAAATGGTTTTATTAACCGCAGCCTGCGCAGTAGTATGTACTATAACCGTGAAACCGGCAGTAGCCGAACAATTAGCGCCAATAGTGGCAGTTACCGTATAAGTTGTGGTTGAAACCGGCGACACACTAACGCTGGCTGTTGTTCCCAGGCCGGCGGACCATTGATAGGTGTTCCCGCCATTGGCAGTTAAGGTAACATTCTCCCCTATACACATTTCATTAACCCCACTGATAGTTGCCACCGGGGTAGATGTTACACTTATTGTTTGGGTTGCCGAAGCCGAACAATTTGCAGCACTTGTTACTGTAACTGTATAGGTAGTGTTAACCGTAGGAGAAACCTGAATAGTACTGTTACTGCCAAGGCCGTTTGCCCAGGTATAGGTGCCACCGCCACCGGCAGTTAAGGTAGCTTGTAAACCTGCACATATTGTTGTAGGACCATTAATAGTAGCAACCGGCAAAGCATTAACAGTTACTAACCGACTGGCAGTTGCCGTGCAACTATTACCATCGGTAACAGTTACAGAATACGTAGTATTTGTTGTTGGTGAAAACGTAGCTTGTGCGTTGCTGCCGCCTGAATTACTCCATGCATACTGGGTTCCGCCTGATGCGGTAAGGGTAGTGCTTTGCCCGTTGCAAATGGCTACTGTGGATGGATTGATGGTTGCCGTTGGCAACGAATTCACCGTTACACTCCGGCTGGCTGTTGCTGTGCAACTGTTTGCATCCGTTACAGTTACTGTATAAGTGGTAGTAGTAGTTGGCGAGAATGTAACTTGTGCGTTGCTGCCACCTGCGTTACTCCAGGCATATTGTGTTCCTCCCGATGCGGTAAGGGTAGCGCTTTGCCCATTGCAAATAGCTACTGTGGATGGATTGATGGTTGCCGTTGGCAACAAATTCACCGTTACACTCCGGCTGGCTGTTGCTGTGCAACTGTTTGCATCCGTTACAGTTACTGTATAAGTGGTAGTAGTAGTTGGCGAGAACGTAGCTTGTGCGTTGCTACCACCTGCGTTACTCCAGGCATATTGTGTTCCGCCTGATGCGGTAAGGGTAGCGCTTTGCCCGTTGCAAATGGCTACTGTGGATGGATTGATGGTAGCCGTTGGCAACGAATTCACCGTTACACTCCGGCTGGCTGTTGCTGTGCAACTGTTTGCATCCGTTAGGGTTACTGTATAAGTGGTAGTAGTAGTTGGCGCGAATGTAGCTTGTGCGTTGCTGCCGCCCGAATTACTCCACGCATACTGGGTTCCGCCTGATGCGGTAAGGGTAGCGCTTTGCCCGTTGCAGATGGCTACCGTTGATGGATTGATGGTAGCCGTTGGCAATGCGTTAACAGTAAGATTCAAAGTTATAATACTATCACAGCCTGCGGCGTTAACCAACGTATCTAAATAGGTCCCTTGTATAGTTCGGTTTACTCCGTTAAAAAAGTACGACTGGCCTTGGCAAATACTTTGGTTAATTACGTAAGCGGAAGATTGCTTTATGGTTAGATTAATAGTAAGCACACTATCGCAACCTGTGGAACTGCTAATGGTATCTTGATAAGTTCCCGATGTAAGCCATGTATAATTTCCGCTTGGCGATGTATAACTACTGCATGCTGATGCATTCATGGTTCCTGCCGTGGCAATACAACATGCACCGTATTTTGCAACATATGCCTCTGTATTGCTATCGGCGGTCAAAATACTTTGCCCTGCACCTGGATCAAAATCAACCGATAACCAGTACGAGCCTGCAAGATATAAATTGGAATTATTATCAATTAGCATGTCGTAGGCCGACTCCATGAATGTAGTTCCAATCTTGAATGCCCATTTATAATTACCTGCTGTGTCAAACTTCAAGAGAAATATATCCCGGGAACCCGCTGAACTTAAGTTATATATGGTAGCTGTGGGATTAAAATCAACCGTACCGCTAAAATGCCCGGCCACAAACACATTTCCCTTTGTGTCAGTTTCTATGGCGCTGCCATAATCTTCGCTGGCTCCTCCAATACCATAGGCCCAACCGAAGTTACCTGCCGTATCCAGCTTCAATACAAAAAAATCTCCAAGGGCGGTATTGGCGTTTATATTATAAACCCCTGCACCGGGGTTAAAATCTGCCAATGCCTCGTAGTGTCCGGTAATATAGAGGCTACCTGCCTGTGCTGCCGTTAAAGCACTGCCATAGTCGTTCAAAGTACTGCCTATTTGCTTCATCCATTGCAGATCACCTGTGCTGTTTAACTTCCAAACAAAAGCATCAAGTTGTCCGTTTGAGGTAAGCGATGCAACACCAGCACCGGGATCAAAATCAACCGTACTGGCAAATTGGCCGGTACCGTAAATTGCACCCGCTGCATCCACCGAAATAGCATAAAGAATATCTGCTCCCGTACTTCCGGCCTGCTTTACCCAGCTTAAACCTCCGGATGTATTTAGCTTAAGCAGGAAGGCATCATAATTCCCTGCAGAAGTTAGCGTAGTTATACCTGCATCAGGGTCAAAATCTCCGGTGCCCTGAAATGCTCCGCCCAAAAAGATATTCCCTGCTGCATCAACTAACAAATTACCCACTGCATCTGCTCCGGTTCCACCAAATTGCTTTGCCCAAACATAATTTCCACCTGCATCTAACTTTAACACAAACACATCGGCATCACCGGCTGAAGTTAAGGTAGCGGTGCCCGCACCGGTATTAAAATCAGCAGTGCCATAAAACACTCCGGCTACATAGATATTTCCACTCGCATCAGTACTTATCGAAATCCCCTTATTGTTCCCGGTAGCTCCTATCTGCCTGGCCCAAACAAAATTTCCATTGGCGGTAAGCTTCGTAACAAATATGTCAGATGAACCTACCGGGGTCATCATGTATGCGCCGGCACCAGGGTTAAAATCCGAAGTACCTTCGAACCAACCGGTGGTAATTACATTACCATTTAAGTCAACTGCTACTCCTTTGTTTTCCGAACCATTACCTGCAATCTGTTCAGCCCATAATAAGTTGGCATCACCGTTCGCATTTACAGTTAAATTGATGGTAAGAAAACTATCGCAACCCGAAGGAGTAGTTAATTGCTGTACATAGGTTCCGCTGCTTGCGTAGGTCTGTCCGTTTACCGTATAACTTCCGCAAGAGCTCACGTTTAGCGTAGCATAACCTGTAGGACAAAGAGAAAGCGCGGCTGTATAAGGCTCTATATCCGTTGCGCCGGCCGTACTGGTAGTTAAGGTTGTCGCACCAAAAGTCGCAGCTCCCCTTAAGTCGCCCGCAATAACAACCATGCTGCTATTTACAGCTACTGCATAGCCATAATCATCGTTAGCGCCACCGGCAGTTGTAACCCAACTGTAGCTACCATCAGCATTAAATTTAGTAACATATACATCTAAACCTCCTGCTGAACTTTTAGAGGTGCTACCAAAGTTGGCAGTGCTGCTAAAATCGCCCGTGCAAACAATATCTCCATTTGCATTTACTGCCACTTTTCGGCCAACATCATTTAAACTGCCTCCCATCTGCTTGGCCCAGGTTACCGCACCGGGAATATCGAACTTAGCCAGAAAAGCATCCGTACCACCATTTGACGTCAATGTAGTGCTACCAAAATTTACGGTGCTGTTAATAGAACCCGTTACATATAAATTCAAACTGCGGTCAACGGCAATACCCTGGCCCTCATCGTTGCCGGTACCACCATAGTTATTGGCCCAGGTAACTGATACCGTAGAACTGGTCTTCACAACAAAAATATCTGTACCGCCATTCGAAGTAAGTGTGGTGCTGCCAAAGGTAATTGAGCCTGAAAAATAACCGGTAAAGGATACCCGTGTGGTGGTGTCGGCTACAATAGAAGTTCCGTATTCAGAAGAGGTGCCTCCGTACCGGGCAGAGCTAACCAGGCTACCAATTGAGGAAACACGCATGGTGTATACATCTCTGCCGCCATTGCTGGGATAGGAGGTGCTGCCAAACTGCGCGGTGCCCGAAAAATCGCCCACCAGGTAATAATTGTTGTTTTTGTCAACACATACATCATTGGCAACCTCGCCCCCGGAACCACCAAATCTACTGGCCCATGTAACTGATCCGGAGCTGCTTAACTTCATAATAAAAATATCTGAACCCCCGTTGCTGGTAAATGAGGTAGAACCAAATGTGGCTGTGCCTGAAAAATCACCAACCACAATAATGTTACCTGCCGTATCCAGGGTTACACCTCGTGCGTTGTCCTGCGAACTACCTCCGGCACGAACCGTCCACAGAACAGCACCTGCAGCTGATCGCTTACAAATAAATACATCAAACGACCCTAAGGAAGTAAAACTGGTAGATCCAAATGTTGCAGTGCCCGTGAATGTACCAACCGTATAACTATTACCGGCATTATCCATTACAACATCAGCCGCGCTTGTGTTACCGGTGCTGCTAACATTGTATGCCCAGCTAAAGGACTGTGCCTGCACCATACCATATGATACCAGGCAGATTATCAGAAAACCCCACCTACGAACGCAATTAACCATCTTATTTTTTTGAGCAAGCATAGATAGATGGCATCAACAGCGCAACTTAAAATAGGCGGTTAAATATGAACCATTATCCGAAAGTAAGAAGCTTATATATTTGCTGTATGCGTAAACAGGACCAATTAATAGCCCTTATTCACTCTCTGTCGCAAGGCGAAAAGAAACATTTTGTGCAGCGCAGTAAAGCAGGTGACACCTCCAGGGGTTACTTAAAATTATATGAACTGTTATTAAAAACGAAGGAGTATAGTGCAGATGAACTTTGCCGGCAATTAGGCAAAAACAAAACCACCCTTGCAAACGAAAAAAAATACCTGCAAAAAAATCTGCTCAGTTCGCTGCTACAATATCATCAAGATCATCCGCAACTTAGCACACTTAACCGCATAGCCGAAGCCACAGTTTTAATGGAGCGTAACCTTCCGGAAATGGCCAGTGCCTCATTAAAGCAGGCCATTAAAGCATCCGGCGAAGCGCAAATGCAGCCAATGGCCTGGCACGCACACGGCTTGATGCTAACTTTGTGCAGCGATCCATTCATGTCTTTTGATGAAGGAAAGCAACAAGCGGGCATGCACTTACAAGCCATGCAGAGTTTAGCTGAACACATCCAACTGGCTACTGCTTTCGAATTGCTAAGCGATAAGGTATTCGCGGCCTACCACAGCCGCCGGCTTGATATTACCGAAGAGCACAAAAATGAAACACGGGCACTGCTCGCACATCCCTTGCTCAATGCCGATTACAATGTCTTTCAGTTTGTAAATTATAAGTATAGCCTGCAAATGCTGTTGTATGCCCGCTTAAAGGACACTGAATCGAACGTGCTAACAAATGAAAAGATAATTGCCCTGTACGAAACTCAACCGCAGATTGATACGGTAGGGTATTGGAATGCCATAGCGAATTTAACACAGGCGCTTATTTTGGCTGGTAATGCAAAAAAATACACTGCATGGATGGAAAAACTAAGGAGCCGTTATTATAAAAAACTACCGGTAGATGACAGCTATATAACGCGCATGCTCGATCAACACAAAAGTGTATTTAACTCAGGTGCCTATTTTCGATTCCTCTACAACGGCACCGTAGCAACCAGCACTATTAAAAGCTTTGTCGGTTATATCAAAAACGAATATCGCTCAGAAAAAAGAAAGGTCCCCTCCTATCACTTTACCTCCATCATTTATAAAACGGCTGCTTGCAGCCTGGTAGTTAACGACCCCCACACTGCGATCGAACTCATTAATAAGCTATTGAACGAAGAAGAGGGCAATTCCAACCCTGCCTCGCTTAAGTATCTGCGTATGCTGTTTATGATGGCACATGCTCAACTTGGGAATGTATTGCTGTTACCAACTTTACAAAAGTCGCTCGTAAACCGGGATAAGAACGCGACAACCCCAACTGAATTGCAATTTTTGCGTAGTTTGAGTGAACTGGCCGGCAGTACATCACCTAAGCAAAGATTGCTATGGTTTCAAAACACCTATAAGCGGTTTACAAATGCCAACAGCGATGTGGAGACGCAGCGTTTGCTTGAAGCCATCCCTATACTTCAGTGGGCCGGCAATAACATCCGCTAATGATCGCTTCGAGTTGGATAGGCCATAAATAAAAAAAGGTTCCACTTTGTGGAACCTTTTGTGGAGGATACCGGAGTCGAACCGGTCACCTTCCCGCCTATCAGGCGGGACGCTCTATTCTTTCACGATAAGCGCTTCGATATAACTACGCCTCTTCTTGTTCTTAATCTCTAACTCGCGCTTCATTGCTTCAGATCTGGTTTCAAAGTGTTCTGTATATTTTAAAACCCAGTCCGAAGCTCCCAGATTTTTACGGAGGTTATGCTCCTCTATCCGTCTTTGCACATCCTCAGTATGGCCAATGTAATAGCGGTCCTTTGAAGAAGAGTAAAGAATGTAAACTGAGTATGCCATAAATAAAAAAAGGTTCCACTTTGTGGAACCTTTGGTGGAGGATACCGGAGTCGAACCGGTCACCTCTTGCATGCCATGCAAGCGCTCTAGCCAGATGAGCTAATCCCCCTTTATCTTTAAGAACAACTACCGGCTGTCACCTTCCCGCCTTCCGGGCGGGACACTCTAGCCAGATGAGCTAATCCCCCTTTATCTTTAAGAACAACTACCGGCTGTCACCTTCCCGCCTTCCGGGTGGGACACTCTAGCCAGATGAGCTAATCCCCCTTTATCTTTAAGAACAACTACCGGCTGTCACCTTCCCGCCTTCCGGGCGGGACGCTCTAGCCAGATGAGCTAATCCCCCTTTATCTTTAAGAACAACTCGCGGCTGTCACCTTCCCGCCTTCAGGGCGGGACGCTCTAGCCAGATGAGCTAATCCCCCTTTATCTTTAAGAACAACTCGCGGCTGTCACCTTCCCGCCTTCAGGGCGGGACGCTCTAGCCAGATGAGCTAATCCCCCAGCGGGGCTGCAAATGTAACATACCGCCCGTTTTTGCCAAATTTTAAGCAGCCGGACTTGCAATTTTTCTATGCTGCTGCCTGATAATCCACCAGTTGAGCAGTAAATAAAGTCCTCCGGTAAGCAACAAAAGGCCAATTGCCTTTACGTCCGGCAGCAGGGACGGCTGTTCAATAATTGACTGCATAAAGCGCAGTATAAATACCCTGGCTATCAAGCCTATTACCAACGCGGAAAGAAGGGCAGTGATCAACAAAAAGGATAGCGCACTAACCATTTTACGTGTAATGAAACCGGGTGGGTAGCCTAACATCAGCAAGGTTTTAACCTCATACTCCGAGCGGGCCACTAATAGATTAGAGAACAATAGAAAACTACCCAGCGACACAAAAATCACGATGATGGCCAACAACAGTATTACCTGCACCACCTTCCACGAAAGACTCTGCACCTTACCCGAACGCAGGTATTCGCCATTGGCGGAATAACCTGCCGAGTCAATAAACTTGCTAAAGCTTGCAGCATCCGTTATCTCTACAATAAGCTTGTTCGGATTCCCTGCAGGTTTAATGCTGAAGTGTTCGTTATTGTAATCCACAAACGACTGCGGTACCAGTATGCTGTTTATCCGTTCGGTAAAAGCTGCAATATGGCCCTTGTATTTATAAACTGAGTCGCGATTGTCGCGCACCTCTACCGTAAAGGGAAAGAGTTTAGCCGTCTCCCTCGAAATCTGCGGCAAACCCTGGCTGGGCGCAAAGTCAAAGTTGTAAAGATCAAGATATTCAGCCGGCACTATTATGGGCACATATGCCGAACGTGGATCCCAGTGCCAATCTTCCGGTTTTTGATCCAAAAAGCGGTCGGGCACCGCCTCAAAAAACATCTCGGTATATACACCAATGCTGTCCTTTATCATAGCCGATGCGGCAGCCCTGAAACGGTTAGGGGTAAAAGCGCTGAAATCCTTAACTGCTTTATTAGCTCTCAGCTTTTCCATATCCGCCTCCGTAAAACCACTGCCAAGCCCAATGGTATTCAGCATTGATACGCCTTTATTGATAACCAGGTATTGATTGCCTATTAAGTCCTTTTGCGTGTTTAAGGCACCTGTTATATCACTATAAATCTGTACAGGCAACCACAGTAGCAGCAGGCCGGCAAAGGCACCAAAACCTACCAGCAAAACCTGCCACAAACGGGCATGCTTTGCAAACAAGCGCATAAACAGCAGTTGCTCTTTCATAGGTTAAAAATGCGGTTATAGTTTCCGTTATAATCTCCGCCAAGCGAGGTAAGTATAAAACCGGCATTACGCGCCTCGCAGGCACGGTTAATTAAGCCCATAGCCTTGGCAATGTTCGCTTCATCTAAATGGCTAAAAGGTTCATCCAATACCAACCAGTTAAAAGGCTGTAACAAGCTACGCACAATTGAAACACGCTGCCGTTGCCCGAATGACAACAAACGACAAGGGCGATTCCAGAACTCTTCTACTCCAAGTTCCCGGAGCATGGCCTGCGCTTCTTCTGGGCTGGCACCGCCTGTCAATTTCATCTTCAATTCCAGATTCTCTTTCACTGTAAAGTCTTCCAATAACCGTAGTTCCTGAAATACCAGCGATATAGTTTGCTGCCGAAGGAGGGCCGTTTCTTCCAGCGTATAGCTACTTAAGTCTTTGCCATCTACTAAAATGGTTCCCTTATAACCTCCGCGCAATCGGAACAGATAGGAAACAAATGTTGTTTTGCCTTTTCCGGATTGTGCCCGCACCAACACCCGTTCGCCGGGATGCAGCAAAAAATCGCTACCCCATACGTCCGATTGTAAATTAGTAGTCCCCGCTAAAAAGGCGGGGACTACTTGCCGGAATTCGATATTCACAGTTTCTTATTGTTTAGGATTCAACGCCTTATAAACAATGTCTATTTGTGCCAGAATACGGTAAAGACTATTACCCTTACCATCGTTTAAGTTAAGTGCTAACTCCGAAGAAGTTTGGGTTCCGGAGCCTGTTACATCCTTAAATAATTTCATGTAATCATTAAAGGCTTTGTAGTTGGCTTCGCCCATGCTGTTAGCCATTGAAGTGCGCAGGGCCAAAGGATAATGCTCCACATTCATATCCATATAAACAGCAGAAGCCTTGCCTTTTACAAGGTCCTTAACATTAGCCGGTAAGTCGGCCAACTGACCCGACTTAGCAATGGTTTCAGCTAAAGTTTGGTCGTTCATTACGGTAAAGCCATCCTTGTTTTCTACCATGTACAAAGTAAGCTTCGATGAAACCGGGAAGCTGTAATAAGGCGCTTCGCCTTTTGGCATATACTTTTCAATCAGTTTCTTTAAACCATCTTTGTTATTGCTGGTAAAGTTGCAGGTGAATACCGGCATTGGGTAATCATCCAATGGATTACGAGGCGCTTCGTAATATTCATCCAGATCGGCATATTCATCACTCTCACTTTCCTCCGAAGATTTCTTGCCGGTAGCTTCCGAAACAGGCTCAGCTGCAGGGGCTTTAAAATCAACCAAAGCAATAGAAAACTCGCCGCCGAATAGTTTCTTCAGTTCTTCCGAATTCATACCAATCAGCACAGCAGCAGTAGAAATGCCGTCCTTAATAGTAGGAACCTTCTCGTAGTACTCAAAAAGTTTAGCAGGGTCAACTGCTACAGCCATTAGTGCATATACATCTTTGTTAGTAATACACTTGGCGTGCAGATCGCTGATGCCATCTTTTTTCAGCATGGCCAGTTTCTCGAAATCAGGATTATCGGAACGCACCTGCGTGGTTAACAACACACGGTTGTCCTGAAAGTCCAGATTCATCCAGCTATACATATCCTTAAACTGGCCACTCAGCGAGCCGGTAAGCATGGCAGTCATCGGATCATCCGACATCTTGGTGCTGAAGTTGGCGATCTCACCAAAGTTCAGGAACAAGCTCAAGTCCTTCTTGCCCTTGTTATACTCCTGGAAGTATTTGTTTGAAAGAATAGACTCTTCTTTAGTGCGCGCAAACGAAGCCGCAAGGAAGTGGATGGCTGTGCTATCCACACCTTCGTAGTCATAATTACGGTTTTTGATAAACACAAAAATGCCACCGGTGCTGTTCCAGCCTAAGGCAGTAGATGAGCCCTGATAAATAGCTTTAAAGCCTTTGCCACCTTCTATCTTGCTGTTGGGCGATAACTTTTTAACAGTGGCTTCAAACTTCGATTCGCTGTTAATATCAAATACCAACGCGCCTATGGTGCTTTCCTCAAATGGAGCAGCATAATAGAACAGGTCCGACATGATGTTAACGCCGCAGGACAGAGGGTTGTCAAATACCTCTTTCAGGTTTTTGTCTTTCTCACTTTTAAAAGCGTCGTCCTTGGTTTTCTGGTAAGCTTTAAACCATTCCAGGTCCTTTAATTTGCCTGCGTCCGACTTGTCCATCAACGACTTATAATCGATGGAGCCTACTACCATTGCATTTTTAGGAATCAGTTGCAGGTGCTTTTCTGTGCCGCGGAAATAGAAATATACGCCGGCACTTACGCCTACCAGGGCCACCAGCAGACCGCCTATTAGCCATTTTTTCATTGGTTAAAATTTTAATTGGGTGATGGCGCGAATATAGCCAATCGCGCAAATCTGCCTTGTATTATTTATGACAGATATTTCAACATTAAAGAGGCAGTTCTTGCACTGGCACCGGAGTCGCCCAGCAGGTGCACCAGGTGAGTGTATTCTCTAAGCATTTGGTCTCTTTCCTTGCCTTCCAATAGCATCCTGAGTTCGGCAATCAGGCGGTCCTTGTTTACATCCGCCTGTATCAACTCTTCTACCACCCGCTTATCGCAGATTAAGTTTACAATGCAGATAAACTTAATGTTCTTAATAAGCGCTCTGGCTATAAAGTACGATATCCAACTGCCTTTATAACAAATCACCTCCGGCACCCGGTGCAGCGCAGTTTCAAGTGTGGCTGTGCCACTGGTTACTATAGCGGCATGGGCCTGTTCAAGCGTGGCATACGTTTGGTCCAGCACTAATTCAGCACGGGCATTACCAATCATATTTCTGTAGAACTCCGCTCCTATATTACTTAAACCGGTTATAACAAAGCGATACTCGGGGAAGGTATCTATCACCTTCAAATACTCCGGTAACAAATACGAAATTTCCTGTTTACGGCTTCCGGGTAAAATGGCTATTACCTTGCCTTTGCCATGCTCTACCCCTTCTTGGTGCGGTTGCATTTCATCCAACAAAGGATGTCCCACAAAATCAACCTCTATGCCATAACGGGCATAAAACTCTTTCTCAAAAGGGAAGATGACAAACATGCGGTCCACATACTCTTTTACCTTATAAACCCGCGAAGTTTTCCAGGCCCACAGTTGCGGCGATATATAGTAAAACAGCTTAAAGTTGTGCTGCTTAATAAACTTAAACAACCTGAAATTAAAGCCGGGGTAATCAATCAGTATAACCACATCAGGCTTAAAGGCCAGAATATCCTTTTTGCAAAACTCAATATTGTTCAATATGGTGCCCAGGTGTTTTACCACCTCAAAAAAGCCCATAAAAGCAAGGTCGCGAATGTGCTTTACCACAGTAGCACCGGCAGCCGCCATTTTATCGCCACCCCAGGCACGAATTTCGGCGGCAGGGTCCTGTCGCTTCAATTCCTTCACCAGGTTCGATCCATGCAAATCGCCCGATGCTTCGCCCGCAATGATGTAATATTTCACCTGTTTAA
This sequence comes from Chitinophagales bacterium, assembly GCA_046329495.1. Taxonomy (GTDB): domain Bacteria; phylum Bacteroidota; class Bacteroidia; order Chitinophagales; family LD1; genus Bog-950. The sequence goes on from JAXLUO010000005.1 coordinate 75,877, forward strand.
ATTACCTGTTTTATAAGTATAACCAGCACAAAAAGCATGCTTACTGTTACAACAGCGCGTGCAGCATTGTAGTAGTTGCGGCGGATTAACAGATAGAAATAAACCGGATTCAAAAAACAACTCATAGTAGCCACCTTTACAAACGTAGTTGGATAAATCAACAAGTGCGTAAACTCCGGTAAACTGTATACATGTTGTTTCTGGATTACTGCCTGCAGACAAACAAACCCATATAGAATTAAATAGCCAATAAAGGGCAGCACTAAACCCGGCCAAAAACCTACTGCAAATCTATCCCACTTGTAAATGGTTGGTGTAGGATTTAAGTATCTATCGAACATTTTATGCGCATTTAACTATTAAAGCCTTTGCTACCGCTTTGCGGTATATCGCCTTCATGTAGCACCGTTTTAAAATCCCAGTTCTCGTTAATAAATGGTATTACGTGGTGTGCGGTTAAGTCATGCTGCACCGGTACGGCACTTACATAGCCATTTGCCAGGGCCCATTCGTCGGTGTCCTGACCGTGATCGTAGTTAACAAACTTACCGGTTAACCAGTAATAAGGGCGACCCATAGGATCAAGACGTTCCATGTATTCTTCTTCCCATTTAGCTACAGCCTGCCGGCAAACTTTAAAGCCTTTAATATCACTTAATGATAATTTAGGGATGTTTACGTTCAACAAGCTATGTTTTGGTAAACCATACTTAAGTATTGAATCGGCCACAAAGCGGGCATAAAAAGCTGCGGGCGCAAAATCAGCCTCATAGCTATAATCGCAAAGCGAAAAACCTACCGAAGGTATGCCTTCTAAACTGGCCTCAACTGCAGCACTCATAGTGCCTGAATAAATGATGTTGATGGAAGAGTTACTCCCGTGGTTAATACCGCTAACACACAAATCCGGATGGCGGTGTAACACCTTATCTACCGCCAACTTTACACAATCCACCGGCGTACCGCTGCACTGAAAAGCCTTTATATCACCAAAATTGTGAACCTCCTTTAGGCGCAGTGGTTTATTAATGGTAATGGCATGGCCCATACCGCTCTGTGGCGAGTCGGAAGCTACTACAACTACTTCTCCTAAATCCTTTACGGCACCTACCAGGGCAGCTATGCCGGGGGCGGTTATACCGTCATCATTCACTACTAAAATCAATGGTTTGCTCATGCCGCTAATATAGGCTTTAGGCGGCAGATAGAATTATCGCCCGGTAGCTTTACAAAAAGTCCCTGGTTTTCATGCGGCGGTCGCCCTTTTTGTCCGATTGGCGCTTTTTATTCTTACGTATCTGTTCTTTAATGGCGGCCGGCATTTTGGTGGCAATGCGCTCCTTTTCAGGTTCCAGGGCTTTCTCCAGCATTACATAGAATTTGTCCAATACCTTCTTCTTGTTTCCCGCCTGGCTGCGTTCTGCACTGCTGCAAATGGAGAACTCTCCTTCAGTATTTATCCTGTTTTTCCATCTTTTTTGGATCTTCTCTTTCTCAGTATCAGAAAGAACGTTTGAATGCAGCAGATCAAAAACCAATTCCACCTTGGTTTCAGTTTTGTTTACATTCTGTCCGCCTTTTCCACCACTACGCGAAGTACGAAACTGCAGCTCACTTTCAATATTTCTATCCTTCAGGTTCATGCTGCAAAAATGAGAAATCAAATTGAAACGCTGCCGGTCCCCAAAAAAGGCGTCTCAGCTTTGCGTTTAATAACTTAATCTTGATGCAGGATTTATGGCTAAGTTCCTCACCCGCAACATATGGCTGCTCTCTATAGTTAGCTTGTTCAACGATGTCAGCTCTGAGATGCTGTATCCGGTGCTTCCTCTTTTTCTGCAGGAGATTGGATTTTCCTCTGTTCTAATCGGGTTTCTGGAAGGTGCTGCTGAAGCCACCTCGGGCCTAACGAAAGGTTACTTCGGACGTGTTAGCGATAGCAGCGGCCGCCGTTTACCGTTTGTTCAATTAGGGTATCTGTTAAGTGGCCTTGCCAAATCGGGCATGGTGCTCTTTACATTTCCTTTATGGGTTTTCGGTACACGCAGTATGGATCGTTTCGGCAAGGGCTTACGCACCGGTGCCCGCGATGCGATGTTGAGTGACGAAGCAACAAGCGAAAATAAGGGCAGTGTGTTCGGATTCCACCGCGCTATGGATACCCTTGGGGCTGCTATTGGCCCCTCCTTCGCACTGGTGTTTATCTACTATTTCCCCCAACAATACCGCACCCTCTTTCTCATTGCATTTATTCCCGCCATGTTGGGTACGGGTTTAACCTTATTACTTAAAGAGAAGCCGCATAAAAAGGACAAAAAAACCAATTTCCACCTTTCGCAAATTTTCAACTATTGGGGCGAATCAACTGCCGGTTATAAAAAGGCCGCCGCATTACTGTTGCTTTTTGCCTTGTTCAATAGCTCCGACATATTCTTGCTAATGCGCATTAAGGAAGTAGTGCATAACGATACCTACGTAATAGCAGCCTATATACTTTACAACCTGGTTTATGCTTTAGCAGCTTTCCCCCTTGGCCACCTGGCCGATAGAATTGGATTGCGGGTAACACTTGTCGCCGGCTTTGCCATTTTTGCTCTGGTGTATGCCGGGTTTGGCTTTGCCTCACTTACCTGGCATTTCGTTATCGCCTTTATTCTTTATGGTGTATATGCCGCAGCTACCGAAGGGGTTGGGAAAGCACTGCTGAGCAACCTGGTTCCAAAATCGCAGAGCGCTTCGGCGCTGGGCACCTTTGCCGGGTTTAATTCTATATCGGCTTTGTTTGCAAGTATCATAGCGGGTTTGTTATGGAAATACTTCTCCCCCATGAGTATGCTTCTTTTTAGCGCTGCTGGCGCTTTGTTGGTAGCCTTGCTTTTAGGACTTACCCCTTTAACTGAAAAAACCGACCAGTGATAAAATCACCGGCCGGTGAGCAGCATTAAATCGTTACAACTGCTAATGCTTCTTTAATGATCAAGCGAAAATTGAAAGGGTAATACATACCATACCTTTACGGGATCGCCGTGCTGTCTACCGGGTTTAAAATTCGGTAGCCGTTTTACTACACGCAAACCCTCCTTACCAAAGCCCGGGCTATCGCTTCGGATGATACTTGGGTTACTTACTGAGCCATCTTCATTTACTACAAAGCGAATAAGCGCTTTGCCTTCCACACCTAAATCACGCTCCGAACCGGGGTACGAAGTTTCTTTGCTCAACCATTTTAATAAGGCGGCCTCACCTCCCTCAAATTGAGGCATTTCGTCAACCCAGTTTTTAGGTTCCGTAGTTTTAGCTACCTCAAATATCTCCACCGGTTCTTCAGTCAACTCAGTGCCCTTCCCATCGGTTCGGCCCAGGGGATTGGTATTATTGGTAAGGTTGGTGGTAAGGCCAGATTCGGCTACCAGTTCTTTGTTGGGGATGATAGTATCACTCCTCAATTCATCATTACGCACTATCTGCTTCTCCCTGTTCTCCTGCGTTTGGGTTGGCATATTCTCCTGTTTGGGTTTAGGTAGCTCAACCTTTGGGGGCTGAACAATCTCTACCTCACTAACCTTTAGAATACCCTCTGTGGCAATGGCAGGGGCTGTAGGCTTACTTAATCTGCTTTTCAGGTAATTGCCAAAGCCGAAAGCAAATACGGCCGATACCATAAATAACATAGCAAATTGTAAGGAGCGACCCTGCGACTGGCGCAGTTGGTAAGCGCCGTAGCTCTTGTTACGGTTTTCAAAAACCATGTCAAGCATGCTGGTGGTTGAATAGTTTGTGTTCATACGATATAGATTTAGAACTATAATGCATGCACGCGCCTATTCCATACAAAAGCACTGTCATAGTTTTGTCACAAAAAAATAGCGGTTTAACTACTTATGGAAATAAAAAAGCCCGGTAAGTTAACCGGGCTTTGAAACATTACACGTTATTTATTTTCTCAATTGCTCAATCAAACTGGTCGTCATCTCATCGGTTGGATTAAGTTCCAGCGCTTTATTCAGTAATGCCAGAGCCCCTGATTTATCCTTATCCTTTTCAAACTTGGCGATAGCCAGATACTGGTAAGCTTCTACCAACTTAGATTTGTTTGCCTGTGCGTTCGGCTCTGCCAGTTCTACATACTTTTGGTAAAACGGCACTGCAGCAAATGCATCGCTGGTAAGTTTATATCTAACATTTACCTGTGCTCTCCAATAGTAACCGTCTAAAGCGGTAGGGAAACGCTGCATGTAGTAGCTAAATGTGCTATCTGCATTAATTGAATCGTTCATAAACATGTACGAACGGCCCATGTAAAACACATCAATGTTTGAAAACGTTTTGCAATTAGCCTTCTTCACTTCATATTGATGAACAGCTTCTTCGTAGTGCTTAGCCAGGAACAGAATCTTGGCATAGTCACCTAAAAACTCACAGTTCAGCGAATCGTCCTTCAACACGGAATTAAAGTAGGCCATAGCCTGGGTGGTATCACCAACCTGCGAAGCTAAACGGGCAGAATACACATAGTCGGTAGGGCGGGTTTCAATATTCGCCATCTTCCAGAATTTGTTCATGCTTTCGTAACCCTCTTTGTAACGCTTCAACTCATACTGGCTGTAATACAGGTAACGCTCAAAAATGAAGTTGTTCGCATCGCAAGCCAAACCTTTGGTTGCTTCTTCAGCCACCTTCTCAAAGTCTTTGTTCTTCCAGTAAACCAGAATGATACTCAAACGGGCACGGCAATCGCCGGGGCTTAAGTCCAGATACTTTTTAAAGTTCTCCAGCATTTTGTCGTAAGCTTTGCTCAAGTAATAAGCAGTACCCAGTTCTTTATAAACTACGGCGTTTGAAGGATCGCTTGCAACTGCTTTGTTGAACGATTCAATAGCCTGGTCGTACACCTTACCATTTAACCAGATGCGGCCTTGCTTAACCCATGGCATAGCAGCCTTTGGTTCCAAATCCGATGCATGTTGGTAAGCACTCATAGCCTTACCACCGGCAGCACCATCACCGGCAAGCGACTTAGCATTGTAGGCATCACCTAAGCCTATAAAATAATTGAAACTCTTATTATCTAACTGAGTGGCAATTTCTAAATGCGTAATAGCAGCATCCAAATCAGCCGGTTCAATTTCGGCATAAGCCATACCTATCTCGTAGTAAACCGAAGCATTCTTCATTTTGGTTAACTGCAGTGCACGGTCAAAGTTGGTCTTTGCTTCTGTTTTGTTTTTATCCAACAAAGCCAGCCGTCCTAAAGCTACATAACCCAGCGGTGTGCGGTTATCGGGATTAAACACCTGCTTGTAAAATATGCGGGCCGAGTCTAACTCATCGTTCTTTGCGTAGGCATTACCCAGGTAATAACGGGCATCGGCTATCGAAGCGCTGGCATCTTTAATAATCTTATTCAGAATTGACTTTGCCTTGAAATAATTCTCATTCACCATTTCATTCTGCGCATCCTGCAGGGTTTGGGCAAAAGCACCTATCGAACTTATAACCGTAAGAGCAACTAAAACAAATCTTTTCATCTCGGTGGTTTTATATTTATCTGTTTGATTCAAAACAAAGTGCCAAAGTTTAAGGGTTGGCTTTTAATGGCCCTGTATTAACAATTATTTCACGATTCGGCATCTTAGCCGGCACCAGGCCTGCTTTCAAAAATATTTTAGCCCCGCGCTCCTGATACATAAAGTTGGCCAATCGCCACTCCTTATTATCCTCGTAGGTAAATCGTTCCATGGCAGTAATCGTGCGGCGTAACGGATACAGCCCTACGGCAATATCACTCTGGTTAGCACTTACACGTATCTCCTTCCCGTCTTTATCTTTAACGCGCAAACTTAAAATTTTTACCCGGTCAAGCAGGGCCTTTACCCTGTCGTCGTCCTCATCGCTTACAAAGCCGAAAGGTATAAAGCCTATAGCATTCTCCTCTCTCTCTACATAATCAATTACTTCTTGCGCCGAATGTAATGCATACACATTGGCCGAAACCGCTTGCTCGCTATGGCCCAAAGCCTTTAATACCTCATTTACACAACTTGAATTTTTATCATCAAAAACAAGCTTAGGGCCGCTGCCGGCGGTATTGCCAAAATAGCTTTTCAACTGTGCCATATTCAGTTGGGCATCATTATACTTCTTATTACCCACTAAGGCTACAGCATCGTAGGCAACTTCCATATCCCGTATAAAAAGGGTGTCCCTTTCTTCCCACTCCTTGCGTTCAGCTTTATCCAGATTTCTGGAAAGTATCAACAGCGAGGTCTTCCGCGATTTAAACGCAGCAATCGCCTCCTTTTCGTTAACATATAAAGGCACTACATCTACACTATCATAAGCATATTCAAATACTTCAACCTGCTGCTTAATAATAGGCTCCAATCCTGCATCAACGGCAATGTTTACAATGCCTTTATAACCGTGTTGCAATGGCTCAGGTTTAAACTTAGATGGTGCCTGCCGCGAACAGGCTGTAATCAGCAATAGCATAGCTGTTACAGGCAAAATATAACGTAACCTACCTGTCATTGCGTATATTCTTAAACTCAAAATAAAAGGTGGCAAACCTGTAAATACCATAGGCAAACAATAAGGCCGCGAAAATGTTGGCCGTACTTTTGTCGCCTCCTACAGTTAAATTAGGTGCCCAAAATATGAATGCCGCCAGGCCAACAAACAACATGCCTGCTCCGGCTTTCCATAAAAGACCGGGATTGGTAAACAGCGTTCTGAAAAATTCATTCATTGCTTATGCTCCGTAAAAGAACAAAATCATAACCATTCACGAAGAACGATTATGATTTTGCAAAAATTCTAACTCAAAATTAACCTATTGCAGTTTAAACATCACAGGCAGCGTATACTGCACGCGAACGGCCTTACCCTGCTGGCGGCCCGGCTTAAACTTAGGTAATAATTTTACTACGCGCACGGCTTCCTTATCAAGGCCTCCGCTTACGCCGCGTAATACCTGCACATCCGATACGGCACCGTCTTCCAATACCACAAAGCGTATCATAACACGGCCTTGTATATCGTTATCGCGCTCCATTTGCGGATACTGAATGTTCTTTTGCAGGAACTTGATCAGTTCTACTTCACCACCGGGAAACTCAGGCATCTGTTCTACGAACTGGAACACCTTCGGCTCTTCTACAACCGGCGCTTCAGCTACCGGTTCTTCAATTGCTGCCGGAGCATTAATATCACCTTCCTTGTTTTCGGTTGAGATATCCTTGTTGATGTCCTTTACCTCGGTTAGTGGTTCTTCTTCACGCACCTCGTTCTGCTTCTTCACAATCATCTCCACAAAACGAACAGTAGGACGTTGTGGTGGTGGCGGTGGCGGCGGCGGCGGCGGCGGTGGAGCATTCTTATCCAATGGTGGAGGCTCTGCCAGGTTTACTTCGGTTATCTTCTGTTTCGGCTCTTCCTTTTTAGGGAACAAAGTATCCCATGGAATATAGGCTACTGCAACCAAAACAGCTACAATCACTAAGGCCAGGATACCACCAAGGCGCAAGTGACGTTTCGTCATCTTACGCATCTGGTAACCGCCGTAATCTTTATTACGCTGGTCAAAAACGATGTCATCCATCGTCCAGTTGTAATAATTGGTATTTTGTGACATAATTAAAGTTTCGTTTTTAGCTATTTCTCTGCTACTAATTCCTTTTTCTTAATCGCTTCCAGTTCATCGGGCAGCGGTTCCTGCATGGCATATACGGCTGTTCCGGTTAATTCCATCTCATCCAGTATACTTACCATGTTTCCATAGTTCGCACCGGGTAAAAGTTTTATCAGGCAAACCATTTGCCGCTTTGCTCCTTTCGGAGTTAACGGGCACTCAGTTTCCACCCTTTTCTTTTTATCCAAAATCAACTTCCGTATGCCTTTCTCTTCGTCGAAGGAAGTTTGTGTCAGTTCGGCCATTTGCAGGCCTTCATACACATACACTCTATCCGCCGAATCAATCAGCACATTCAACACCTGGCATTCGGCTACATCTGCCGGGTCACCTGCTTTGGGCTGGTTAACCGGTAAGCCTTTATACTCGGTTATTACAACCGTAAGCATAAAGAACGAGATGAGCAAAAAACCCAGGTCAACCATGGGGGTCATGTCCACCCTGGGGCTTGTTAATTTTTTGTGCGACCTTTTGGTCAAAGAACGATGCCTTCCGCTTTCATTATTTGTGATGTCTGCCATAGGTGTTTTAACCTACTGATGCTGCATCACCATAATTCCACAAAAGTTTTTTACTGTTTAACAGTTTCCTTCGTGGCGGTTGCGCTACCACCATTGGCAACGGCCTCCACTTCAAGCGGGTCCGGTTCCTGGATAGCGTAAATCTTTGTGCCGGTAATATCCATTTCATCAAGGATATCCACCATGTTCTGATAGCGTGCGCCTTTCAGCATCTTAATCAGAATAACTGCCTGGCGCGGGCTGCCGTCTTTCATCGGCGGACACTGCGCAGGTGTTTTCTTTAACATATCAAGTATTACCTTGCGTATACCTTTATCGCCGGCAAAAGTGGTTTTCTGTAAACCTGCAACCTGCAGGCCTTCATAGTACCACACCTGGTCAAGCGTATCTAAAATAACGCTCATAACCTGGCATTCGCCAACGTCTTGTTTATCATCCGGCTTATCTACCTTTTTAGGCATGTTTAACTGCATAGCCTTGGGTTTATTCAAGGTAGTAGTAAGCATGAAGAACGATATAAGCAAAAAGGCAAGGTCCACCATGGGCGTAAGGTCAACGCGGGTCGATAACTTTTTCGACCGAGGCCCGCCTTCATGTTTTCCTCCTCCACCCCCTCCGGTATCTACATCTGCCATCTTATTCCTCCGTAATTTAAGTTAATAATTGGTTTACTGTTTTGGGGCTTCACCTTCCGGTTTAGCCTCAGGCTGGCTTCCGCCCAGCGTAGTAATCAATAAAAAGCGGTGAATATCGCGTGAGGTAAGTGTTTTAATAACATCCTTTACATACGGAATATTAGTGCCTTTATCGCTCTTGATGGCAATTTGCAAACCGGTGGCATCCGATGGATTCAACGTTTGGTACGCAATACGGGCACTTTGTACCCAATCGCCTAACTCGTTATTCAATGAATCGTACGGTATACCCGGAACTTCCTGTTGCTGATATTCTTCAAACTTAACCCCGTCAAGGGCCAGAACCTGGTCAATAGTGCCCAGCGGGCTGCCCCAGGTATCTGTAAGTTTAAAGCGTTTTTTGCCTTCGTCGGTAATTTTGTTCAGCTGTGGGTGCAGTTCAGCGTCGCGTTCAATCATTTGGTTCAGCATCTCTTCGCGCATCGAAGATTCCTTTACCGAAATGAATGCACGGCCTTTCTTATCTATGATAATAGTAAGCGCCTTATCTACCTGTTTTTCGCTGTGCGCCAAGGGCACATCAACGGCTACCAGGTTCTGCGGTTTAAACTTGGCAGTTAAGATAAAGAAGGTCAACAGCAGAAAGGCCACGTCGCACATCGCGGTCATGTCCACAACTGGGTTTTTCCTTGGTGGAAGTATTCTAGGCATTTCTTACTGAATTTATTGCCGTTATGAAATAATTACTTCTTGGTGTTGGCAAAGGTTTGCGCAATCGAGAAACCGATTTCGTCAATACCGTAAGTCAACTTATCGATTTGGGCAGTAAAGGTGTTGTAAAGGATAATAGAGAAAGCCGAAGTACCGATACCGATAGCGGTATTGATAAGCGCTTCAGAGATACCTTGTGCCAGAGCGCCCGGATCGGGGTTACCGCTCACCGCTAACGCTGCGAAAGCGCGGATCATACCTAATACCGTTCCTAACAGCGCTACCAGAGTAGCAACCGAAGCGATGGTAGCAAGAATAGGCAGGTTTTCCTGCAGGCTTGGTAATTCAAGGCTGGTAGCCTCTTCAATTTCCTGTTGAATAGCCAATACCTTTTGCTCATGCGTAAGGCTGGTATTCTTTTCCATATCCTGGTATTTCTTTAAACCTTCTACTACTACGTTAGCAACAGAACCTTTCTGGCGGTTGCACTCAGCAATGGCGCCGTCGATATTGTTAGCGTGTAACAGGGTCTTGATTTTTTGCAGGAAGCTTTCGATAGAACCATTGCCTTTAGCTTTGGTGATAGTAAACAAACGCTCGAAAGAGAAAGTAACAACGATCAGGAACATCGCCATTAGGATTGGTACGATGAAACCACCGGCATATACTACACCTAAGTAGTCGCCATCTTTAGGGTGTTTCTTGTCTGCATCTTTAAAGTGGCTCGGGTCGCCGAATACAAACATGTAAAGTAAAATTGCCACTACTAAAGCCACAATCATTACAACCGGTGCCCAGGGAAATCCGCTTTTCTTCTGAACTTGTTTTGCCTGACTCATTTTCTGTTTTGTTTTAGTTTTTAAATTTTGGGTTTACTGCCCGTGCCCAATGCATGGCAGTAGAGTTTGTTTACAAAGAGGCGTAAAAATATCTCTTATTTCTACTTTTCAAAATTTTGATTCCACATTATAGGCGCCGGAAATCAACAATGTTAAAAACCTCTTTTCCGCTCTCAAACGCCCTGAGGTTACGCATATTATCCTGCAGTGAACATTACGCTAAGTTTATGACATAATCATGACAATTAACCTGCTGCAATACCTCTTATGAAGTTCTAATCCTTTGATGCCCTGCGCTGCAAGCATGTAACTGCACATGTAATATTTCTGTATTTTGCACGCAAATAAGTAACCGTTCGCAATGGAAAAAATGGATACCGCTTTAACGCGGATGTTGGGCATAGATTACCCAATCATTATGGCACCAATGTTTCTGGTAAGCAACACCAAAATGGTAATTGAAGGCTGCAATGCTGGTATAACCGGAGCTATTCCCGCACTTAACTACCGCGCCGACAAGGACTTCCGTAAAGCTCTTGACGAGATTAAAGCAGGCACCACCAAAGCTTATGGCATAAACCTTATTGCCAATAAATCCAATATCCGTTTCGAAGAACAGTTAGCCACCTGTGTTGAATACCGCGTACCTTATATTATTAGTTCCCTGGGGTCTCCGCAGCGCATTATTGATGCCTGCAAGCCGCACGGCATGAAGGTGTTTTGTGATGTAATTGATTTGGAATATGCCCTTAAGGTAGAAGCCATGGGTGCCGATGCAATTATTGCCGTTAATAACCAGGCAGGTGGCCATGCCGGCAAAATACCCCCTAAGGAATTGATACAGTTGTTGGTTAAACACGTTAAAATTCCGGTGATCTCCGCTGGTGGTGTTGGCAACTTTAGTCAAATGAAGCAGATGCTGGATTATGGCGCCTGCGGTGTTTCGGTGGGTAGCCCTTTTATCGCTTCCAACGAAAGCGATGTAACCGACGATTACAAAATGGCCTGCGTAAACTACTCCGCTAAGGATATTGTAATGACCACCAAACTCTCAGGCACGCCTTGCACTATCATCAATACGCCGTACGTAAAGCAAATAGGCACACAACAAAACTGGTTGGAACGCTTCTTAAATAGCAACAAAAAAATTAAGAAGTGGACGAAGATGATAACCTACTATAAGGGTATGAAGAGCCTGGAAAAAGCCGCCTTTGGTGCTACCTACCAAACCATGTGGTGTGCAGGCCCCTCTATTGAATACGTTAAGAGTATCCGCCCCGTTAAACAAATTGTGAAAGAATTATTGCAGGATTAAAACATAATGAAAGGCCCTCTCCGGCGTTTCAATGCTTGTTACCCTGATTAAACTGCCCTTATGAAGTTATACAAATTCGCGCTGCTGTTTGCCTCCGTTACCCTGTTAGTATTGCCTTCCAGCAAAAAAATAAGGGAGGATAACTTTATCAAAGGACTTTGGAGGTTAAAATCCATCTATGTGGATACTATAACCACTAACCAAATGGATGTGTTGCCCTACTTTAGTAACGGCAATAATTGCTGCGAGTACCGGCTCGATTTTCAGGATAACGATGTACTGTTTGGCTATTACTTTACCTACGATACGTTCAACAACAGCGGATTTGCAGTTGGTACCTGGAAACTAAACTCATACAATACAGTAGATATTGAACTGGGCGGATATCTGGACGGCCGCTTTGACATTGAAAAGCCATCACCAAAAACATTCCGTTTTACCTCCGATGCTAACCACATAAAGGCATTTGATGGTATTTACCCGGCACTGGATACGGCTAAAACCGAAGTGAATATTGAGCAGCTTTAGTAGTTGCTGTAACTAAGTTCCGCCTTACTTATGCGCTTCGTATTGCTGTAACTCCTCGTGGAAGAATTCCAGCTTAACACCGGCTGTGCGAAACATTTCTTCGCTTTCGGTGCCTGCATGGTACTTTCGTTGGCAAACCACCCGTTTAATACCGCAGTTAATTATAAGCATGGCGCATACGCGGCAAGGCGTCATGCGGCAATACAGCGTAGCGCCGTCTAAGGCAACTCCACGTTTAGCCGCCTGGCAAATGGCGTTCTGCTCGGCATGCACCGTACGCACACAATGTTCTGTTACCGATCCATCTTCGTGTATCACCTTCTTCATCTGGTGGCCTACTTCATCACAATGCGGCAAACCTACCGGCGAACCAACGTAGCCTGTAACCAGCAATTGATTATCGCGCGAAATAACACAGCCACTGCGGCCACGGCCACAAGTAGCACGCTTGCTTATGGCGTCCATTACTTCCATAAAATACTCATCCCAACTGGGGCGTACGTAGTGTTCTTCCTTTTTCTCGCTCATATGTATTGCTTACCGCGCCCGGCTTATTATTTGCCGCATAGCTGCGTTTTTAGTTCCTTAATCTTGTCTACTTCCTTTTGTGCCAATTTGTAAACCTGGGTGGCCTTCATATCCTCCGATGCCTTGGCCGATCTATCTTCCACCTTCTTTTCTACCAATATATCATTAGCGGCCGTAATATAGTTACATGCAGTTGCCTTATCATTCTGCTTATCATAAATCAGGGCACCGTACATGTAACCTGTATGGCTGTTACTGCCTTCATCGGTATCAAGGTATTTGTCAATATAGCTCTGTGCGCTATCCATAGCGCTTAGCTGATAATAAGCCACCGCATAGTGATAAAACTCTTTTGGCATACGTTCCTTATTCGGATTGCTGTTCAACGCCTGAATTGCCTCTTTGTATTTACCCTCATAGTTATAGGTAGAAGCCAGGTTACTGTAAACAATTTTATCCGAAGGCTTTAGGGCAATAATTCTGCGGAAGGCAACAAGCGCTCCGTCAAAATCGCCCAGATATTGCTTTTGGCGCCCGATTATTTGTTGCAGATCAACTTCTGCTTCCGGCTTTAAGCGAATAAGTTCTTCGCAATCTTTTATTGCGTCCGCAAAACGGTCTACCTGATTGTTCATTTCAATGGAAAGCATTACGGCAAAAAGATGGAAACTATCACGCTCCGCCGTTTTAGCGCGCAATGCACTCAACACTTCCAGTGCTTTATCAGCCTTGCCATTGCGGGCCAATATCAGCGCTTGCTCCATTTCCTGTTTATTACCAAACTCTTTGTTGTCCTGAGCCTGCAATAAAACCGGAGCTAAAAACAGTAAAGCATAAATCAGCATGCTTTTCATTGTGCCTTAACCTTTAGTGGATGTTTAAAGTTAAACTTTACTTTGTGGTTTCATTAAACAAACCCAATTTTTTTCAACGCCACATCTATTTGCGTATACAAATCGGTAAACGAGTTGTTATTAATAAATGTAAAGTCCGCCATCTGCATACAGGCACCTAAATTCTGTTTATTGGGGTCGTTGCTTTCCATTTCACGGGCTTCGTTGGCGGCAAATACATCAAAACTAACCTTGTCGGTTTCCGAGGCGCGCTCAACAATGCGGCTGTACCGTAGTTGCTGGTCTGCATCTACGGCAAAAAGGGTAAAGCCCCCCTTTTCGCGCAGGGCCGTAACTTCTCCAATAGTGCGTATACTCTCTATTATGCAATTCTTACCGCTTTCCTTGGCTTCGCGTAAAAGTTCTACTGCAATATAGCTTGGCCCGTTTGCTGCGCGCAGTTCATTGGCGGTAGCTACCAGGGTATCGCGGTTAATTTCGCCTCCCTGCGCCTTAATTATTTCACTCAGGTAAGCACGTACCGAAAAATGGGCAAAGTGATGGTGCTTCACCAAATAGTCTACTATCGTTCCTTTGCCTGCTCCTAACGTTCCGGTTATACCTATAATTACCAAGTTCAAAATTTTAAGGTGAAAATATGTGAATAGGGCATGCGGCGGCACGGCTGTTTATAAATTGGCACAGGATGTGAAAAACACCAATAGATTTGAGCCATGAAAAAACGCTTGTGGGGCATAGGCATTGTTGTAGTGCTGGCCTTTGTATTATTTCTTTTTAACCGCGGCGAGGTGCAGGTGGTAAAGCAGGATAACCTGCAACTACAGGCTTTGGGCAGCAGCGGGTATCAGCTAAACAGCACGTTACGGCTGCATAACCCCAACTTCCTCTCCAGCACACTTGTTACCCTGCATGAGGAATACAAACTGAACAACGTTACCGTAGCTATCCTTAACCAGGAGCTTAATCAGGGCATACCCGGGCTTAAGGAATCAGCCTTCCCGCTTTCTATTCGTTTTACAACCGCCGACTTGCAGGCTGCCGTGAAAGATTCCATACTTCCGGCCAGCTTGCCCTTAACCATTGCAGGCAAGTTAGAGTACCACAACGTAATGAATAGCGGAACAGCTAATATATTTTTTGTAGATACTGTTAAGTTCGCGCCATGAAGAACCTGATTTATGTGGCACTGATGTGCGTTACCCTCTCCTCCTGCCGCATTGCCGCCCCTACTTTTCAGGGCGTTGATGCTTTTAAGTTTGAACGCATTGATGGCAACGGCATTAAAATGGGTTGCGATGTAAAATTCCATAACCCCAATCGCCTTCGCTTCAAAGTCACCAATATTGAGATTAACGTGATTATGGACGATAAACTCATCGGCACACTGGGCGAAAAGGATGACATCATTATCGACCGCCTCAAAGATTTTTCCATTCCTGTAGGCCTTAAGCTAAAACCCGATGGCACCATCTTCGATAACATCAAGAAGATCATCGACATCTTTCGCGATAAGGAAGCAGACCTGTATGTGGTTGGCGAACTAAAGGTTAAAACCCTGTGTTTCCTAAAGTTCAAAATCCCCATCAAATACCAGAAGAAGATCAAGCTTTCTGAGGTTAGATAGGCCTGCGTTTGCCCCTTTTTTGCTTCTCGGTTTTATTATAACTTTGGAGAAACCTAAACCGTTCCTCCATGAGTTTACGTCTGTTTAAATACACCTCTGTTTATTTCAGCATCGCAGTAATTATGCTTTCGCTTATCATAGGTGGTAAAGCTGTTTTTATCGCCCCCTTGTATGTATTCGGTCTTATCCCTTTAATAGAACTGTTCTTTAAAGGCAGCACCGAAAACATGAGCAAAGCCGAAGAGGAACTGGCTAAAAAAGACTGGAAATACGATTTCATTGTGTGGAGCATCGTACCCCTGCAATACGCCATTTTATTCTACTTCCTTAACCGCATCAGCGATGGTTCACTCATCTGGTGGGAACGCCTGGGCATGATTGCCGCAATGGGTGTTTCCTGTGGAGTATTAGGTATAAACGTAGCACACGAACTGGGCCACCGCATTACCTGGCACGAACAATTAATGAGCAAAATGTTGTTGCTTACCTCGCTTTACATGCACTTCTTTATCGAACACAACCGTGGCCACCACAAAAACGTTTCAACGGATGATGATCCGGCTTCTGCCCGCTACGGCGAAGTAATTTATACCTTCTACTTCCGCAGTGTAATTAATGGCTGGCTTTCCGCCTGGCATTTGCAAAACGATGAGTTGCGCAAAAAGGGAAAAGGCTTTTTAAGCCCATCCAACGAAATGCTCTGGTATCAGGTTATCCAAATTGCTTTTGTGGCAGCTATCGGTTTTATATGGGGTTGGCTCACCATGCTTTGTTTTATTGGTGCCGCCATTTTCGGCTTCCTGTTGCTGGAAACAGTAAACTACATTGAGCATTACGGCCTGCGCCGTAAGATGATTGATGGCGCTTACTACGAAAAGGTATTACCGGTTCATTCCTGGAACTCCAACCACCCAATAGGCCGCATTATGCTGTTTGAATTAACCCGCCATTCCGACCACCACTATATGGCTTCGCGCAAATACCAGGTATTACGCCATTTCGACCAAAGCCCGCAAATGCCAACCGGCTACCCCGGTATGATGGTACTCTCGCTGTTTCCGCCACTGTGGTTTATGGTAATGCACAAGCACATCGAACAATACAAGGCTACTACCGAAGGTGCATCACTTGCTTAGGGTGTATGCAAATTCTGTTAGTTTCGCGTTGTATAAATTGCAGTTAAGCACATGAAATACTTCTCTCCCGCTTTCTTTAAGTTCTTCGACGAGTTGAAGAAGAACAACAACAAGGAATGGTTTGATAAAAATAAAGAGCGCTACGAAAACGAAGCCAAACTTCCTTTCCGCAAACTGGTGGAAGATGTTGCTACCAAATTAGCCAAGGATGTTCCGGAGCTAAACCGCGACCCTTCTAAAGCCATCTTTCGCATTAATCGCGATGTGCGTTTTAGTAAGGATAAATCGCCTTACAAAACCAATGTAGCTGCAGTACTTAGCCGCAACGGCAAAAACGATGATGCCTTCCCCGGCTTTTACA
This sequence comes from Chitinophagales bacterium, assembly GCA_046329495.1. GTDB lineage: Bacteria > Bacteroidota > Bacteroidia > Chitinophagales > LD1 > Bog-950. Next base: position 92,619 of record JAXLUO010000005.1, read on the forward strand.
TGCACTTTGGCGCTGATGATATTATGGTAGGCGGTGGAAAATATTTTTGCACCAAAGACGATATATCTAAGATCCGTCAGGAGATTTATTATAACAACGATGCCTTTAAAAAACTGCTGAACGACAAGAACTTTAAAGAGAAGTTCGGCACGCTGCAGGGTGATAAAAACAAAGTATTGGAAGCCGACTATAAAGAGTTTGCCAAAGAACAACTGCTTATTGCCAATAAGCAGTTTTGGTATAGCGCCCAGCTTAGCCGTAAGGATGTTACATCCGATAATCTGGACGCTTTGGTAGTTGGCTATTTTAAAGCAGCTGTAAAACTCAATCGCTTTTTGTGGGAAACGGTAAACAGCTAATGACGTCAATAACAACCATCCGCTTTTACACGTCGATCCGCCACGCATTACTGGCGTTGTTTGCCATTGGCTTAATGGCCATGCAGGGCTGTAAGGTGTATTCTTTTAATGGTGCCAACATACCGCCTGATATTAAAAGTTTTACGGTAGATCTTTTTCAAAACCGCGCCAACAACGGCCCGGCCTCCTTACCACAAACGTTTACCGACCGCTTAAAGCTGAAATTTCAAACCGAGGCAAACCTCCGCCAGGTGAATAACGATGGCGACCTGCACTTTAGTGGCACCATTACCGGCTTTACCTATACTAACGAAGCTCCCTTGGCAGGAACTACCAGCGGTTTAAATAAACTTACCATCAGTGTTCAGGTGGAATATCAAAATACCAAAGACCCCGAAGAAAAGGATAAGTGGACTGAAACTTTTACTCGTTACGCTCAGTTCAGTTCCAGTGAAAACATTACCAGTGTGGAGGACCGCCTGATTGACGAAATAAACCGCCAGTTGGTGGACGATATCTTCCAAAAGGCACTGGTGAAGTGGTAGTGTCAATTTAGGTCAGGGTTTTATTTTATATCTTTAGCCTACCTAAAACACTATTTATGCTTCGTAAAATTTACCTACTAAGTGCACTTTTAGCACTTTCAACCTTACTCTCCGCTCAAAGCTGGATGAATTTGGGGCAGGCTAAGCCCGATACAGGTTATGCTAATATTTGCGATATAACAAGCGACACCTCCGGAAGAGCAATGATTGCTTATAGCGATGGTTCTTTAAATCGACAAGTCTCTGTAATGCAGTTTGCGAACGGGAATTGGAACTATTTAGGGCCCAAAGCATTTACATGGGCCAACGTAGTAATACCTAAATTATTAGTTACCGCTTCTAATCAAATCTACCTCACCGCCTGGTTCAGCAATGGAAATATAAAAGTATACAGATACAAACCTGCCATTAACGACTGGGAAGGAGTTGCGTTTAATCTTGCTACAGGCGTAACCGATCAATACATAACCACCTGTGCCGATGACAGCGAAAACGTTTATGTTGCCTTCCACGACGAGGGCTTGGACGGCAAAGTGGTTGTCAAAAAGTTTGATGGCCTGAACTGGTCAGATTACTATTTGACGGATACCACAGCTACGTATCCTGCTATAGCTTACAGTAAAACGACCGGCAAAGTTTATCTTGCTTACCGCAACACAAATCTTGTTCCTGCTTATGCTTCGGTGGTCGATTGTTCCAATGGAAATTTCGTAGGCTCTAACAACATTTCAACTGATGCAGCCGATAACATAGGCCTGGCGGTAAAGAGTAATGGCAATATCTATGTTTCTTATAACAGCCTTTCCGTAAATACTAAAAGCCTGGAAGTAAAGTATTACGATGGCACAAGCTGGCTCAGCACGCCATCCACAGGGGTAAGTTCTACCCTTTCCTCCGGATGGCTCACACTCACTAATTTGTTGATTCTTCCTGATAATTCCGTGCTAATAGCCACTCACAAAACTGATGGTACATCCAAAGTATACAAGTTGGGTACTTCCTCTTCTTGGTCTGATATTGGCACCTATAGTGGAAGCAAGGAGATTAGCTTGGGTGCCAGCAAGCAAGTTCCGCTCTTCGCATATTGCTATTCAAATTATCCATATAAGTTTTCTGCTTATAGTTATGGTTGTTATGAGGCAGGCCACTTGCAAATTATAGGTCCCGACTCTCCGGTGTGCGCAGGCTCATTTGTTAGCCTGACTGCCATAAATACTGATGGGAATAACGCCCCAAATTGGTATATCAACAATAGCCAGGTAGCTTCTGGTACTATCTATAATGGAATCATTAACGCCACAACCACAATTACCGCTAAATCCTATAGAAATTGTTCTTCCGGCTTCGAAACAGCATCACTTACAGTTTATGCTGACAACCCATATTTAGCAACCATTACCAACTTAACGGGCAGTAACATCTGTCGCGGAGACTCCGCCAAATTCATTGCAAATTCAAACTTGCACACCGTTACAAGCTACCATTGGTTTAAAAATGGCATAGCAGTTTCGGGAAACTCCCAAACTTATATGGATAGCACCTTGCGCGACGGTGACAAGATAAGCTGCAGTGTTCAGGGCCAATCTTGCCTCGGTCAGGTTTTTCTACCCACCAGTACTATCACCATACACGTTACAGATTCCGTTGCCAGTGTCCAGCATAGCTCTAATTTACCGTTATGTGCCGGAGATAGCGTCAACTTATATGTAACCCCCGCTGGTATGCAATACAGTTGGAATACCGGCGACACATCGCAGTCCATCACCGTTACGCAAGCGGGCTTATATTCTGTTAGCTATTTGCAGGCAGGTTGCCAGGCTAGCGCCAAAATTATGGTGGATGTTGTAAGCGATACTTTGCCCGTGGCTTTCACAAATTCCGAAACTCATTTCTGCAATGGCGATACTATAGCGTTGGCATTAAGTCAACCCTACCCTTCCATGCTGTGGAACACAGGTGATACAACCGCCTCCATTTCGGTAAGCACATCAGGAACATACAGCGTATCGGTCAATCAAGGCATCTGTTCCGGCACTGCATCACTCAATCTCACATTCGATAGCCTGGCAACGCTCCCGATTAGTTTTTTAAATGATACTTTAAATGCTTGTATAGGCGATACCATCATTATCAGTCCATTTGAATCCTTCAACCACTATTCTTGGAGTACCGGCGAAACTAATGCATCTATTAATGTTGTTGAGACTGGCAATTACTTGATTGCAGTAGAACGCAACGGATGTTCAGCAACCGATTCGGTGATGGTTATGTTCAATGCATTGGATACACCCGTAATTTATACCGGTGGCAATGGCTCATACCTCTGCACTGCTCCTGGTGTTTCACTTTACACGGACACAATTTATGATACTTACCAGTGGAGTACCGGTATTACTACTCCAGGCATTATGGCAATAAACCCCGGTATTTACATGCTTACTGTTACTTCTGGCAGTTGTAGTAGCAAAGCAGAAATTGTAGTAAGCAATTATATACCAACCCAATTAAATGTTACACCCAATTACATTAGCAATGGGCTTACCGATATGAAAGTGTCACCAGGAGGAGCAGATATTTACTTTTGGGAAGTACGCTGGAATGGTTGGAACAGCAGCCCGGTAATAGACCAATTCAGTTTAGATCGCGACTCAATTCGCATTTATTGTGATTTTTACTGGGCCAATTACCACAATGGCGAGATCAGCGATTGGGTTGTTAACCAAGGCTATTTTCTAAAAGTTACTGCGTCAAAAAACGGTTGTTTAGATACATCCGTTTACTTCACCAACAATAATTGTATCACCAGCCTTCACGAAATTCCTAACAGCCCTAAAGTAATTCTATACCCAAATCCATCCTCCTCTTCCGTTACCATCTCATTTGCAGAAGCAGGTGAACAACCGGTAAAACTGGAGATTTTGGACCTGCAGGGGCGCTTAATCCAAACTACAGACCTAAGCGCATCTGCCAATTACGGCCAATATTCATTGAGTATCAGCCACCTGCCTAATGGCTTTTATTTCGCAAGGGTTTGGATAGGCCCGGAGGTTAGCACCCTTAAGCTCGAAAAAGTGGACTAACTGGCCGGTTGACAGGGGCTTTTAGTTAAAGCAAATTAATGCGAAGGGCTTTGTAACCTCTGTAACCCTGCACTTTGCTTACTTTAATTACTTTAGCCGCTCAAATTTTTTGGATGGAGACCCTGATCAGGATTGCACAATTTATTCTTAGTCTTTCGATACTTGTAACCCTGCACGAGTTTGGGCATTATATCACCGCCCGTATGTTTAAAACCCGGGTAGAGAAGTTCTACCTGTTCTTCGACTTCCTTTTCCCCTTCCCCAACCTGCTGAATTTTGCCCTTTTTAAGAAGAAAATAGGTGAAACCGAATACGGTTTAGGCTGGTTTCCGCTGGGCGGCTATGTAAAAATTGCCGGCATGGTGGATGAAAGCATGGACGAGGAGCAAATGAAATTACCCGCTCAACCCGACGAGTTTCGCAGCAAAAAAGCCTGGCAGCGCCTTATCATCATGTTAGGGGGTATTATCGTTAACATCCTTTTGGCCTTCGTTATCTATGGTCAAATACTGTATTGGTGGGGCGAAAGCTACCTACCGGTTGAAAATGCCAAATACGGCTATGCCTGCGATTCAACAGCTCAAAAAATCGGTTTGCAGGACGGCGACATGATCTTAGGCTATGATGGTGATAAGAAGTTCCGCAGTGCCGGCACCGTTGGCATTGACATGCTACTGGATGAAGCCCACACCATCGAAATTAGCCGCAACGGCGAACACAAAAGCCTGGAAGTGCCCTCAAGCGTATACAAAGAAATATTAGGCAGCAAGGGTATGGACTTCGTTACCCCGATAGTACCAAGTTTTGTGGATACCATTTTCGCTGATATGGCCCTGGCAAAAGCCGGTGGTAAAAAAGGCGACAAAATCATTGCTATCGATAGCACCCCTATCCAATACTTCCACCAAGTGAAACGTGCACTACCGGAACTCAAAAACAAACCGGTTGTTATCAGTGTGCTACGCGGTACCGATACTGTGCAATTAGCCTTAACCATCCCCGATTCTGCAAAACTTGGTTTCTATAGCGCCCCCGAAGAACACCTGGATGTAGTAGAAAAAGAATATACCCTGCTGGGTTCTATTCCGGCGGGTATCAGCAAAACCTACCAGAGTCTGAAAGGTTATATCAAGCAATTCCGCATTGTTTTCAATCCCGAACTGAAAGGCTACAAACAAGTGGGCAGCTTTATTACCATTACCCAGCAGTTTTCGGCTACCTGGGATTGGTTCCGTTTCTGGACCTTAACAGCTTTCTTATCAGTAGCACTGGCTTTCGTTAACCTGTTGCCAATTCCGGCGCTGGATGGCGGCCATGCCCTGTTTACCTTGGTTGAAATGATTACCGGACGTGCCCCGAGCGAAAAGTTCTTAGAACGCGCACAGGTGGTAGGTATGGTTATAATTTTTGCACTGATGATCTTTGCGCTCGGCAACGACATCCTGCGAAACATATTCCACTGGTAAGGAAACAATCGTTCTTTCGTCTAACGACCGGAGTCTGATTTCTGATGTCTGTTCTCTGATTTCTATTCTCCGATTTCTAATAATCTCTTCAAAGTCTATTTATATGGCTACAGGATTTTTTAAAGTGCCCGTTGCACACAACGAAGTTGTAAAGAGTTACGCCCCCGGCAGCGCTGAACGCATTGCCCTTAAAAAGAAACTGGCTGAAATGCGCAAAGAAGTGCGCGACATCCCTATGTTCATCGGCAGTAAGCAGGTGAAGGATGGCAAAAAAATGGAACTGCGTCCGCCGCACGACCATAAACATCTGCTCGGCTATTACTACAAAAGCGAAAAGAAACACGTTACACAAGCTATTGATGCAGCCCTTGCCGCCCGCGAACAATGGGTGAATATGCGGTGGGAACAACGCGCGTCCATCTTCTTAAAAGCCGCTGAATTAATTGCCGGCCCTTACCGTGCCGAACTGAATGCAGCTACCATGTTGGGTCAGTCAAAGAATGCTTTCCAGGCCGAGATTGATTCTGCTTGCGAAATCATCGACTTCCTGCGCTTTAACGTGCAGTTTATGACCGAAATTTATACCCAGCAGCCGCAAAGTGCGCCGGGTATCTGGAACCGCACCGAATGGCGTCCGCTGGAAGGGTTTATCTATGCCCTTACTCCCTTCAACTTTACCGCCATTGCAGGCAACCTGCCAAGCAGTTGTGCTATGATGGGTAACGTAGTGGTTTGGAAACCATCCAACACACAGGTGTACGCAGCCCATGTGCTGATGAAAGTGTTTCAGGCTGCAGGTGTGCCCGATGGTGTTATTAACCTTATTTACCCAAGCGGCCCCGATGCGGCTGAGGTAGTATTCAACCACCCCGACTTTGCAGGCATTCACTTTACCGGCTCAACGGGTGTGTTTCAGGACATCTGGAAAACCATCGGCAACAACATTCACCGCTATAAGAGCTATCCGCGTATTGTAGGCGAAACCGGTGGTAAGGACTTTATTATGGCCCACAAGAGCGCCGATGCTAAAGTGTTGGCAACCGCCATTAGCCGTGGTGCCTTCGAATACCAGGGGCAGAAATGTTCAGCCGCTTCCCGCGCTTACGTGCCTTCTAACTTATGGCCCGAAGTAAAGAAACAAGTGCTGGCCGATCTGGCTACCATGAAAATGGGGCCGGTAGAAGACTTCACCAACTTCATCAATGCCGTTATCGACGAAAAGAGCTTCGATAAACTGGCCTCTTATATCGATCAGGCAAAGAAAAGTAAAGATGCCAAGATCATCGCCGGTGGCAAATACGACAAACGCAAAGGCTGGTTTATCGAGCCTACCATTATACAGGTTACCAATCCTAATTATGTAACCATGTGCGAAGAATTATTCGGCCCTGTTTTAACCGTGTATGTATACGACGAAAACAAGTTTGAAGAAACCCTTGAACTGGTGGACAAAACAGGTATTTACGCCTTAACAGGTTCCATCATTTCGCAGGACCGCTACGCCATTGAGCTGGCTTCGGAGAAACTGGTACACGCCGCCGGTAACTTCTACATCAACGATAAGCCTACCGGTGCTGTGGTTGGTCAACAACCCTTTGGCGGCGCTCGTGGCTCGGGAACCAACGATAAGGCAGGCAGCATGATTAACCTGCTGCGCTGGGTATCTCCGCGCACCATTAAGGAAACCTTCGTGCCGCCGGTTGATTACCGCTACCCTTTCCTGGAAAAGGACAAGTAGTTACTACCTTGTTAATTTGCTTTTAGTTTAGATTTATGCCTATGAATTTGAACGGAAAAGTGGTTTGGTTAACCGGTGCCTCCTCCGGTATCGGCGAAGCATTGGCTTATGCTTTGGCAAAGCAACATGTAAAGTTGGTAGTAAGCGCCCGCCGACTTGATGAATTGCAACGCGTAGCTGAAAACACAAAGCTGCCCGCTTCAGATTATCTTCTGCTGCCCTTAGACCTTGCCGACCAAAACAACTTTGAAGCAAAGAAGAACGAAGTGCTGCAAAAGTTTGGCCGTATAGATGTGCTGATTAACAACGGTGGCGTAAGTCAACGTTCACTGGCAAAAGATACCACCCTGGAAGTGGACCGCCGCTTGATGGAGGTAAACTACTTTGGCACTATTGCTCTTACCAAAGTGGTAATGACCGAAATGATAAAACAGAAAGATGGCCTTATTGTCACCATTACCAGCGCGGTAGGCAAATTCGGTTCACCCTGGCGCAGCGGTTACAGTGCCAGCAAACATGCCCTGCACGGTTTCTTTGATTCCCTGCGGGCCGAGTTGTTTAACGACAACGTAAAGGTGTTGCTTATCTGTCCGGGCTTTATTCAAACCAATGTATCGGTAAATGCACTAACCGGTAGTGGCGCCAAGTTAGGTTCTATGGACGAAGCCACTGCCAAAGGCTTAACCGCCGAAGAATGTGCAACACGCATCGTTGCTGCCATTAAAAACGAAAAAGAAGAAGTAGTAATCGGAGGCTTTAAAGAGAACCTGGGCATTTGGGTTAAGCGCTTCTTCCCTTCTTTATTCTCGGTAATGGTGCGCAAAATGGCCGTGCGCTAAAACTTGTTGAACTTCACCACCTGGCTACTAAACTTCTTATCGCCATCAAAACGGAACACATATGTGCCTGCGGCAAGCTTGCCGGCCTCCTCTATATTAAATACCTCAAAGGTATTGGCCCGCATATAAACTTCGCGGCTTAGCACTAACTGCCCCTGCAGGTTAAACAACTCAAGCTTATGATTGCCACCCTCTCCATTATTGTAATAGCTTATGTTTAACGTTTCGCTGAACGGATTCGGGAATACACGCGGATAGGGCGAAATCTGTAAAATATTGCCGTTGTAATTATACTTAAGCAGAATATAAGCATTGTAAAAATTAGGTATACCATAACCAAAGCTCGAATCCGGCTCCCAAAAATGATCAGCGCTGATCACCACCGCCGTATAAATCTCATCGGCTGTTTTTTCAGGAAAGGCGCTCCATAAACTGGCAAAACAACCTGCCATTATCGGGCAGCTAAACGAGGTACCGTTATTAGTAGTAACACTGCCATAGGGTTCAATAATACCCGCGTGCGCACCCATGGCACATAAATCGGGTTTTACTCTTCCTGCGGCATTCGGCCCCTTACTGCTAAAGCCCTGCACTTTCGAAGTTGAATCAACTGCCCCGATGGCAATCACTTTATCACCGTCTGCGGGCGCAGCAATGTAATGCCAACTGTTATTGCCTTCATTTCCTGCCGAGTTAAGCACCAGTATACCTTTGGTAGCAGCAATGTTGGCAGCGCGCGTAATCACGGTTTTGTTGCCGGTCATATCAGCATAGGTATGGCTGCCGGTATCATTATCAAAACCGGTATAGCCTAAGGAGGTAGAGAAGATACGTGCGCCTAAGCTATCGGCAAACTCAGCTCCGGCTGCCCAGTTATATTCTTCCATTACCCATTCGGCATTATCGTCCTCGGTGGTGCTAAGCACAAAACTGGCATCCGGCGCAGTACCTAAAAACTTACCGGGCAAGTTACCTGCAACACAACTAAACGTCTCTAAACCATGGCTGCCATCATTGTATACGTTCTCCTCATCGTGCACAAAATCCCAGGTGGCAATTATCCTACTCCGCACCGAATCTAAGCCTGTAACAAGGTCCCCACGATAAATGCCATTGTCCATCATCCCCATTAATATACCCTCACCACGATATCCCAGTTGATGCAACAGGTCTGCGTTTAGCTGATTTATCTGCCTGTAACCCGCCCCATAAACCGGGTGCTGACTATAAGTTTGATCAACCGGCGAATACCAATCTTCAAACTTGCTTTTTTTACCTGCTATCGGTGGCACATAGTAAATAGGCCCCAACGTATCTACATAGGGCAAGGCTTTTATCGAATCCAGATTTGCCTGTACCGTAACCTTTACCACCACCATATTCAGCCACTTCAAGCGGTGTTTCAGGTAATCAATAAACGGGCTTAACCCATTCACATAAGCCGGTGTTAAGGGTAAATCGGTACTATCTAACTGTATATGCTGAAAACTACGACGCTCAATAGAGGCATCCGTTAAATACGGCTGCGGATTAGACAGACTAAATGGGTTACTGTCCTTATCCTTAAACTTAACCCAGTAGTAGTCGCGTTGCGCTTGTATGGTTAAGGCACAAAACAACAATAAAAGTGCCGGTAGTTTTTTCATCACGTTGCTACAAACGCCAAAAGGCCGGTTTAATTATGATCAAACACCCTCATACGGATACGGAATCCGGTTTGTGTGGCCTGGTCAAATGTCTGGTTCACTAACTGCTTATGCATATCCTCCCATTCCTGGTAAATAAGCCCTACATGCTTGGCATACACCTCACGGCGGAGGGTCTTGGTAATTACATCCTCTTCGTTTACTTCAGTAACCGTTATGGTACTGTCAAAGTTTAAACCGTTAACGCTATAAGGTTGGTGCACCGCAGTAGAGGTATAGGTCCAATTGCGGTAGATATCGTAATTGTTGGTGGTAGGCACATAGATATTGCCATTCCAGGTTTCATTTTCATGTGGCGGAAACACCAACTTCACAAAGCGCACGTCATCCTCCACCTTTTGCATATTGGTAACCGTTGGTTTAATGTACCAAACCTTCCATATACTCCAGCCATCAGCGGCCGTATTGCGCCGCGATAGCTCCAAACGGTAGTTCAGCGCATTCTCATTGTCGTAAAAGGTATCGGTTATCTCCTCTTTTAACTGGTAATGCACCGTATCTCTAAAGTATTTCGGGTTGCTATAGCTGTAAGAAATTGAGTCTACATCGTAGGCTACATAATGCCCCACCTGATAAGGATAGTATTCGTAGTTGTAAGCAATTTCTCCCGTTTCAGTCTTATTACAACCGCTTATAGTAAGCAGCAACGCAGTTGCCAACACAACAACAAACGAAAAACTAACTTGTGCAATTCCCGGTTTACCTTTTGCCATACTACGTGGTTTGCAGTTCCTGCTCTTTTGCGGGTTCGGCTGCAATGTTGAAGTTAGAAAAAATAATTCCTCCTCCAATAAGGTCGTTGCCTTCGTAAAAGACAGCACTCTGCCCCGGCGCAATAGCCGAAACAGGCGCCATAAACTCCACTTTAATACGGTCATCCACCTGTGTAATAAGGCTACTCTCACCCTCGTGCTTATATCGCACTTTGGTAATAGCGTTAACCGGCGCGGTTAACCGCTCGTATTTATGCATGTTCAATTTACCTACCCACATGCCGTTACGGTCAAGGTCTTTCTCTTCACCCAACACAACGGTATTGGTTTCAGGGTGTATCTCCACCACAAACATGGGTTTGCCAAAAGCAACACCCAAACCCTTGCGCTGCCCGATAGTATAAAACGGATAGCCCTGGTGTTTGCCCAGCACCTTACCGTTCATATCCACAAAATTGCCTCCGGTAACGCGTCCTTCCAATTGCGGGTCGCGGCGTTTTAAAAAGCCTCGGTAGTCGTTATCGGGCACAAAACATATTTCGTAGCTCTCGCTTTTGTTCGCGAGTTCTACATAACCCATATCGCGGGCCATTTGCTTAATGTCGGGCTTATGGTATTTACCAACGGGGAACATGGTACGGCTTAAACAAGCCTGGCTAACACCCCACAGCACATAGCTTTGGTCTTTGTTAGCATCCAACCCCTTTGATATCACATACCGGTTGTTCTCGTTACGCACCTGCGCATAGTGGCCGGTAGCAATAAACTCGCAGTCCATCATATCAGCACGCTTCAGTAGGGCTTCCCACTTAATATGCGTATTGCAAAGCACACAAGGGTTAGGCGTACGGCCGGCCAGGTATTCATCCACAAAATTGTTCACCACAAAGTCGCCAAACTCATCGCGTATGTCAATAATAAAATGGCTAAACCCAAGGTCAACGGCAATCTGCCTGGCATCATTAATCGAATCCAGCGAGCAGCAACCTGTTTCCTTTTTCGACCCGCCGCTGGTGGCGTAGTCCCAGGTTTTCATGGTAATTCCCACTACTTCGTAGCCCTGCTCATGCAGCATTACAGCGGTAACAGTGCTGTCAATACCGCCGCTCATGGCTACCAATACTTTTCCTCTTTTGCTCATAAAGGCCGCAAAGATAGCCCATTCAACCCAAACAATACCACTTGTTTAGATTGATTATAAAGAAGAATACAACTCATTAATTTACAGAATCTTGTATAACCTTAAAGGCAATTCCGGGCTATTTGCGCTCTATATCCTGTATATCGCCGTCCTTGGCCATTTCAGCCAGGCGTGCTTTGGTATACAGCACCTCATTATCCGAGAAAGCATCTTCCTTCTCCTTTATCTTGCTTAGCCCGCTCGAATACTCTGCCTCGTAATTGCTTTCCGCCACCCACACACTATCGCCCGAAACTTCCATCACTTTCATTAAGCTATACTTGCTGCCTATCAGCAGTTCATACACATCACCGGCCTTAGGTTCCTTTACCAATTTGGCCACTTTGCCATCGGTAATTCTCGAGCTTATTATTCCTATTACTATTAATACAGCAATTATACCAAGGCCCGAGAAGGTCCATACAGGTGCCGATTTATGCGCTTTTATCCGCTCATACTTTTCCTTAAACGCCGGCGGCATCTGTTTTAGTTCTAAACTTTGTTTGCAATGCGTGCATACCGAAGCCCCGGTTTTGCCTATCGGGAAAAATGGTATCCAGTACACATGGGCATACTTTTGAAAGACGGCCATATGCACACTGTTCGGCGTTCCGCACGATGGACATGTTTCATTAATATTCTCTTCGCCTAAGCTGGTGGCACGGGTTCCGTAAAAAATCATGTAGTGTTGGTTATAAGGACAATGATAGAAAATTAAAGCATGCGCAAAAGCTCATCAGCAATGCTGCGGTCATTCATCAGCCTGGGCACCTTGTTTTGTCCGCCCAGTTTGCCCTTGGCCTTCATAAATTCTACAAAGGTTCCGGGCTTTAAGGCATGTATTTTCAATTGCTGCAACACATGTCCTTTGCGTAAATCATCATAATACACATTCTTGCCGCGCAGGTATTCATCCACCAATCCCGAAAACGAATTGATACTCGGTGGCAAATGACTGAACTCCACAAACCACTCGTGGTAAGGTAACCCCTCCGCAGGCGTAACCTGCGGCGCCACGGTAAACTCCGAAACACCTGCATGCATATCGCGCATGGCGCGTAAAATCGCAAACTCTACTTCCTCTCCTATCACGTGCTCACCAAAGGCCGATATAAAATGCTTGGTGCGGCCGGTAACTACTATCCGGTACGGGTTCTTCGATACAAACTTTACCGTATCACCTATTTCGTACGCCCATAAGCCTGCATTGGTGGTAAGCAGCAGTGCATAATTGGTATTCAGTTCCACATCGGCTAAACTAATGCGCTCGGCATCCGCCTTACCGGCATCCTCCGCTTTTATAAACTCATAAAACAAGCCGCCGTTCACATTTAGCAACAGGCCTTCGGCATGCTGACTGTCCTGGTAAGCAATAAACCCTTCACTGGCGGGGTAGGTTTCAATTGAATCAATTTTAAACCCAATCAACTTTTCAATCTTATTACAGTAGGGCGCATAGTTTACGCCCCCATACATAAACACCTTAAAATCCGGGAATATCTCCTGCACCGTCTGTTTACCACTTAACTCCAGCAGCTTTTCAAAATACATCACACACCAGGGCGGTATACCACTTATCAGGCTCATGTTCTCCTTCAGGGTTTCGCGCGCAATGGCCTCTACTTTCTCTTCCCAGTCTTCTATACAATTGGTTGGGTAGCTGGGCATACGGTTAGCCTGCGCATAGGCCGGCACGTGGTTGTAAACTATACCGCTTAACCTCCCTGTTGGTATCACACCGTGTTTCTCCAATTCCGGCGACCCCTGCAGAAATATCATTTTATGGTCAAAACAATCAGCCTTGCCGGTTTCATACACATAACTCAACAGTGCATTGCGGGCAGCCTTTACCATCTCCCCTATTTGTTCCTTGCTTACGGGTATATACTTGGCCCCGCTGGTGGTACCGCTCGATTTGCAGAAATAAAGTGGCCTCCCGGGCCACAGCACATTCTCTTCCCCTTCCGATATGCGTTCAATTTCATGTTTAAACCCTTCATAATCGCGGGCAGGCACTGCCTGTTTAAAAGCAGCATAGTCCTTAACCTTTTGTAAATCATGCTTACGGCCAAAATCAGTTGTCTTGCCCCTGGCAATAAGATGCTGCAACAACCGCTGCTGAACAGCTATTGCCTGTTGCTGCTCGCGGTAAATACCGGGTATCAGCACGTTTGCCGCCATTTTAGCCGCTATACTTTTATAACCCATTCAACAAATATAATTTTCCGGGCTATCCGCGCATCTCTTCATCGCACTTTTAACCAATTCAACTATAAAGGCTTCCGCTAATCATATATACTACACATAAGTTACTCACAATCGGGGCGCACTAACATCCCCCCTATAGCATGGTTTTAATATTCCGTTAAATTTGCCCGCATTCAAAAACTGCTTTATGGCACTCGGAAACTTCTTTTCCTTCCTAATCCCCAAAGACAAAAACTTTTTTAAACTCTTCGCCCAGTCATCGGATAACCTCGTTGAAATTTCGAAGGTGTTCAGCGAAATGGTTAATGCCCCGCTGGAACGCCGGCCCGAACTGCTGAAGAAAATATCGGACCTGGAACACGTGGGCGACGAGCTTACTCACTCCATCTTCACCGAACTTTCTACCAACTTTATCACCCCGTTCGACCGCGAGGATATCTCTTACCTCGCTTCCGCACTGGACGATATTGTTGATTACATCGATGGCTCTGCCAAACGTTTCGATCTGTATAAAATCAACGAAACCTCACAGGCCATGAAGAAGCTGGCTGAGATCATTGAACACTCTGCTAAAGAAATTCACGTGGCGGTTACCGGCATGAACGATATGGCCAATGCCGTGCGCATACGCGAAGCCATCGTGCGTATCAATAGTCTCGAGAATCGCGCTGATGATGTTTTTGATTCCGCTATCGCCGATCTGTTCAACAACGAAACCAATGCTATTCAGATTATGAAGGTGAAAGAAATATTGGCCAACATGGAAACCGCTACCGATAAGTGCGAAGACGTTGCCAATGTTATTGAGACCATAATCGTGAAGAACTCCTAAACCCGTGTAATGACAACCGTACTAATTATTGTAATTGTTGTTGCGCTGCTGTTCGATTTTATTAACGGTTTCCACGATTCCGCTAATTCCATCGCTACCGTGGTTTCAACCCGTGTGCTTACGCCTTTTCAGGCCGTAATATGGGCAGCGTTCTTCAACTTCGTAGCGTTCTTCTTTTTTAAGGAGCACGGCGTAGCCGATACCGTTAAAAAAATGGTGGCCGAAGATGTTATCAGCCAATCGGTGCTTTTAGGCGGCCTGCTGGGCGCTATTGTATGGAACCTGCTAACCTGGTGGTGGGGCATCCCTTCCAGTTCATCGCACGCATTATTGGGTGGCTTTGCCGGTGCGGCCTTTGCTAAAGCGGGTATCAATGCTATCGTGCTTTCCAAAATCACACAAACCCTGTTGTTTATCCCACTGGCGCCTGTTATCGGGTTAGCCATCGCATATCTCATTTCTGTATTAGTAATCAACGTCTGCAAAAACTTCTCCAATTCCAAGGTCGATCGCTATTTCCGCCGCCTGCAGTTATTATCTTCTGCTCTTTTCTCTATTGGCCACGGTGGTAACGATGCACAAAAAACCATGGGTATTATCTGGGCCGCTCTAATGGTAGCCGGCTCGGTTAAAAAAGGCGACAGCCTCCCTTTATGGACTCCCTTTGCCTGTTACACCGCCATGGGCCTGGGCACCATTTTCGGAGGGTGGAGAATTGTAAAAACCATGGGTCAAAAAATTACCCAGCTAAAACCTTTCGAAGGTTTTTGTGCTGAAACTGCCGGTGCCGTTACGCTTTTCCTCGTTACAGCATTAAAAATTCCGGTATCCACTACGCATACCATCACCGGTAGTATTATGGGTGTGGGTATGACCAAGCGTCTCAGTGCCGTTCGTTGGGGTATTGCAGGTAACATCGTAATCGCCTGGATACTCACCATCCCGGCCTCAGCTATTGTAGGTGGCGTTAGCTACCTGGTGCTAAAGGCCTTTATCGGCGCATAAGCCTTAAACTTAACTTACAACTATACAGCAGCCGGACAATCTCCGGCTGTTTTGTTTTTTGAGGTTAGTGGGCCTCAGTAACTGTATTCCAATCTATGGTTCCAATGCCTGGGAAAATGAATTAAACTTAAATAAGGTTCACATCTCACGCCCTTCCAATAAATTTTTGGTGTTGTAGTAAATAACAATAGATCCCAGCACCCCTGCCACAATGGCTTTCAAAATGCGATAACTATAATCAATCTCCGAAACGCTTGTAAAGGCACCGGTTTTAAATTGCCTTACTCTAAGCACGCTGCATTCAGGAGGTAATTATATACTACTCTACCCAAGAGGTTGGTGTAGTAACAAGGGATGAAGGGATAAAGACTAAAGGTTGATAGCCCGATAAACATCTTAACCGCATGTCTTTTACTCCATTACTCGCCGCCTCGTTCCCGCGTTTCCTTTGCGCCTTGCTACTACATGTTAATTATTCAATTTTCTTGGTGGGTTTAGCCTTTGGCTCTTTAGGCTCCTTTTTCATTTCAGAATCAACATCAAGCTTGTTGGCTTGGGCTATAACCTTCATAGCCTCGTCAAATGACAAGTTTGTGTTAACCTGTGGCTTGCGCTTTTTAGGCTTTTTTCCCATCGAATAATCCTCCTTGTTCGGCTCTGGGTATATGCTTAATAATCTTGGATATTTTATAGCCTTTGTTTAAATACGTTTGAACCCCTTCGTCAAATTCCTGCCTAATTTCTAACATAGCAATAAGTTGGTCGCCCTTTCTAAAAGGCTCACCTTTGTCGATAGCTTCATAAAAATCGTCACTCATCCTTGCCGATATTTTATTGCCTTCGTATATAAACTCCCATTTCTTTTTAGGCTCGAAAGATAGAGTTACAATACTTAGCCGCCCCTCTTTTTGTATATCTTGTTCTGTTGGGGATTTAAAGCCATCTGAGGTACTTAGGGCCGTAAAGATTTCTCTTTTAACTTCTACTATTGGCTGATTATCCTTGTCTAATATTTCAAATCCTTTCACATTAGGGTCTTCGTCTAATGTAGAAAACTCAGCGGCCAATGCCTTCCTTACGGTTGGGTTGTTACTGTAAATATTATACGTTCTGTTATCTATCACCGTAATATTCCCATTGTTATTTGTAATCTGAGTTTTACCATCAATATTTTTAATTTCCTTAGGCTTTTCCCCTTTTAGCCAGCTATGCAATGCATAAACACCACCTAAAACGCCAACTAAATTTGCTACATATGAAACATTTTCAGCTGAAAATAGGCTCGATAAAGTTGATGTTATCAATGAAAGGTCAACTATAAAGCTTCCCTCAGCATTAGCATTGATTTTTATTTCAACTTTATTATCAGACGATAGTTCGCTATTAAGTTCTTGAACTAAGTTTGTAAAGTGAAGCAAACTATTGATGTATGTATTTGCATCAATTTGGTGCCCTTCACCATCGAATTTTATTTTTAATGCTTCCATATCCTTATTAAGCAGTAATGAGCTGTTCATATGTTAGGCGTTTATTGTTACTCAAACCTAACATTTTTCTCAAATCTTTCACCTTCTGTATATGTTCTTGTGTTATATCGAAATTCAAACTCATCTACGTATTTATCTAAATGCTTCTCACTTATTTGGTGGGATATGCCGCAAATGCCGCGATTAAACAGACCTCAAAGCCCTCTATTCCGTTCGTGTGATATTCGCCACGCACGTATTCATCTTTAGCATGTTCAATAACTTCATGCTTGCAGAATGCATTTAATCCTCTATAACCTCCGTGTCCATCGGTAGTGAGAGTTGTTGTATTGTTAAGGTGCTCTTTTGCTACACCGTGCAATACTTTTTGTGTGGGATTTCCCTTTCTTACAGTAGCTTTAACTCCAACGCCTCTACTAAGCATACCTACAACCATTGTTTGTGCTACATATCCTTCACCCAGTTTAGCAAGTTCCTTGCCTTTGCCTTTGTGCATGTTGCGGCGTGTACCGCCCATAAAAGTTTCATCCATATCAACAATAGCATTGTTACCCCGAATGAAGGAGCCGCTTTTTAGGGCAAAACGTATGCGCTGTAACATAAACCAAGCTGTCTTTTGAGTAATCCCTAAATCTCTGTGTAATTGCAGGGATGAAATACCTTTCTTGTGTGAAGTAATTAGGTAAATAGCTGCAAACCACTTCTGCAAAGGTACTGCACTATTTTCAAATATGGTACCCTTAGTCGCTGAGAATTGTTCCCTGCATTGATAACACTTGAATCGCTGAGTGTTACCTTTTAGCATACTCACTTTTTCACTATTACAAAAGGGGCATGTAGGCTTGCCGTTCCATCTTAATTTGACTAAATGTTCAGTAGCTACTTTCTTATCAGAGAAGTGAGTAATAACATCTATCAGGTTCTTAAACTTCATAGCGGTTGATGGTTGACGAATCAAAGATAAGTAGAACATTTGGGTTAAACAAGTATATAATTACTCTTCAGGAGGATGTAGTGCAGAATAATGTCTTACCCTCACCCTCACTCGTGCTACCTGTAACATCAGTTACGCTAATCTTAACCAAAAAAAATTCGTCAGGTTCGGCCTTTGTCGCTTCCTTCAGCACCTGCGAGCTAAGAACTATCCCATCTAAAACCTGCGAATGATACAGTTCAATTATCTCTTTCACCTCGGTTACCAGCCCCCGGAGTAGCAACAAAGCCGGTAGAAAATAAAATATGTAGATCATAACCGAGCTGAATTATAGGTCATCCTTTCCGGTAAATATCCAAGTTAAATATTCCGATTACAATTCAATATTCATACGTGGTTATAAGGCCCATACCATGCAATTGAACACAGCCTTAAAACAGCAGGCGCAGTTCATCCGGGCTTCAGCCCGTAAAACAGAAAAATTCCGCTTCTCACGGCAAGCCGAATGCTTCAGCTTTCGGCGCTTTCGAACAACAAACCGGAAAGCCATATTGTAGCCGCATTTAGTTTTGGGATTTGACAATAAGGCCCATACCATGCAATTGAACACAGCCTTAAAACAGTAGGCGCAGTTCATCCGGGCTTCAGCCCGTAAAACAGAAAAATTCCGCTTCTCAGGGCAAGCCGAATGCTTCAGCTTTCGGCGCTTTCGAACAACAAACCGGAAAGCCATATTGTAGCCGCATTTAGTTTTGGGATTTGACAATAATGCCCAAACCATGCAATTGAACACAGCCTTAAAACAGTAGGCCCAGTTCATCCGGGCTTCAGCCCGTAAAACAGAAAAATTCCGCTTCTCACGGCAAGCCGAATGCTTCAGCTTTCGGCGCTCTCAGGCTAAAGCGCTGCCTTATAATAAAAGACAAAACTATACTTCCCCGTTTAAGTAAAACTGCATGAAATCCTGCCGGGGAGGTTAACATACTTGCCTAACTCACTTCCTTACCCCAAAAATCCAACTGTTCCCCTGCGTGCCGGCCATCAGCCAGGGCAAGTAGGGGGACGAGAAAAAGCCGGAATTGCCCGGCCCCTGATTAGCCCGGCTTTTTCGGAGGGGGTAAAATCTCACTATTCCACCCCAATAAACTCCGGCTGTTTCTCCCTTCTCCTTCGGAGAAGGGCCGGGGATGAGGACATTTTTAACAACCTATATTTTACTTTTGTTTCTTTATTTATTACATTTACATCCAAAACCTATATCACACTATGAATTTCTTCTATCGCCCGGGCTATAGCCCTGTAACTTTCTCTTATATTCTATGCATAATTTTCTATCCCATGTACTTTAGTGGAAGCAACCTTAGTACTACAAAGTTTACAGCACCAGGTAAACTATCACTAACCTTGTGCACTTCTATAAAGGCATTCCGCCCTTTTACCCTTCACAAGGGTAATTTGTGGATATCGCAACGTTGTATTCAAATCTGCACAAATACCCAAAATCATAATATTTTAAAATCGTTCATTTTAGACAAAAACTGCATTCATTTAACAAAAAAAGAACTCATATGAATTTTTCTGTAACTTGTGCACAAACAAAAAAGTGCACAAGCATGCACAAGCAGTGTTGATAACCCTATCTTAATATAGCAGTTTACTAATCCATTTTAACACAATGGATTGCTTAGGTAAGCATGGAAAAACTATTGCACAACATGCACTTCACTTCAAACTTCAACCCATAAGGACAAATGATAGGCTTGATAGGCATATACGTACAACCAATCAATTCCTATCATTCCCTATCCTTTCCTATTAACTACTGTAAAAACCTATCACTATATTAAAAATGCTCAACAACTAACAACAACCGCCAAACAACAAACCTTTAATATCGTTCCTTGACATAAAAACAAAACGCCCTGCCGTAGCAGAGCGTTTCTATGAAGGATAATTGGTTAGCCCCGGTTATTCCACTACCAGCTTTTGGGTAGCGCTGTTACAACGTACCAAATACATACCCGCCGGTAAGCCTTGCAGGTTCAGCTGCAATTGTTGCTCATTACCTGTAGGTATACTTTGCAACAGCCGGCCTGTTAAATCGGTCAGTTCAATCGTTTGGTTAGCATGGCCGGTATTAACCAACACGGTAACCAGATTGTTGGCTGGATTAGGAAACATGCTAAAACCTGCACCACTTTCCACTTCCGCAATACCTACGCTTGCTTCGGGATAATATTTCAACGAAAAATTACCGGCAAAATCCAGCAAACCATTTCCACTGGTATCAACCACGTTTTGCGCTACCGAATAAAAAGTATGTGTTCCGGCAGTAACAGGATACACGCGTGAGTGCGAAAAACTATTGAACTTATTCAATTGATAAGCACCGGCAAATTGCACGCAGCCTTCTTGCGGTTCCCAACCGTAGTGGTCGCTTACAGCCATTACAATACGGTCGCCTACCTGGGTGGTTGCATATCCATCCAGTTGCAGATACACATAACCGGCCTGGGCCGCTGTAATAGTTATGGAATCATAAGCCACGGGATTAGCGCGGATGGGCACATCGTCCAATTCAATCTCGCGCACATCGGTAGATGCAATACCTGTGGAAGGAAAATATTCGCCCGTTAAAGTGCCATACACCCAGGCCACACCGCTTCCGCTCGCATCCACCACATTCGCCGCGTTAAGAAAAAGTGAGTCAGGGTCGTTAGCCCAGGCATCAAACATGCGCGAATGCGAGAACGGGCTTAAACGTTGGGCACTGTTTAATGCCTTAACTGCAACACTTCCGTCGCCTACCAGCCACGAATGTGTTTTACCGGCTGTTAACATAATACGGTCGCCGGGGTCCGAATCAACCCACCCGTTGGCATGCGCCACTACCGTACCGTTAGGTACGCCGCCAATGGCAAAAGCCTTATCTAATACCTTAGGCCCTGAATTAAAATCGGGATTTGCAATAATGTTTTTGTAGATAGCAAAGGCACCTCCGGTGGCAGGAAAAAACTCAAGCGTTAAGTGGCCGTAGATAGAAGCATGGCCACTGCCGTTGGTATCAACCAAATTTTGGGCCACTGCATAAAAGGTATCGGCCCCCGCTGCAATATCATACACCATCGTATGCGAAAACGAACGGCTGCGCGTTTGGTTATTAGCTACCTCAACGGATACATTTCCATAATTCGAAAGCCATAAACTGTCGTCGCTGGCAGCTACTACAATTCTATCTCCCGAATCGGCTACGCAATAACCATCAAAATGTAATACAACTCTACCTGCGGTGGAAGCATTAAACGGAAGTATAGTTAAAACAGTAGCAGCCGGTTGCCGTAAATTGTAGCTTCCGTTAACAACAACTTGCTTTACCTGGGGCTCCACGCTGGTTGCCGCATTTGCAAAAACCATCGTAACAAGCAGAAAAAAAAGGATATAGAACTTTCTCATAAAGTTAGGTTTTGTTTCCACGGCAAAGCAATGCACCCCTCCTAACTTGCAGAATGACCTACGTTTATACCGTGTCTGACTTTTATCAGAAATGAAAGTTTGGTAATGTCTCTTCACTGCTTGGCACTTACCATTCACCAATCACTAATCCGGCCAACATCAAGTACCCTTTGCATAATTTTACAGCACGGTGACAAGGCTTCCGTTATTTTAGCGCACTTAAAAGCAGGATTACGCGATGAATAAGATCTTACTGGCATTAGTAGTTGTATTAGGTTTCTCTACGGGCTATCTGTTGTGGGAGCGCAAACAATTAAAGAATGAGTTAGTAGCCCTTACCGAAAAGCAAAGCGTAAATATTACACCCATTAAGCCACAGGGCGGGCAGTCAGGTAATCCGGAAGCAAGCCCCTTCGATAAACCTCAGAACGATGCCTTGCTGAACGACCTGCCCGATACCAAAACCCCGCCACCTTTAACCAGTATCAAGTTCGAGCGCTTAACCCACGATTACGGAAGGATAGATGAAGGCGCTAAGGTTAAAACCACCTTTAAGTTTACCAATACCGGCGATAAACCCCTGATCATCTCCTCGGCAGTTGGCTCCTGTGGATGCACTGTGCCTAACTGGCCCAAAGCAGCTATCGCCCCGGGTGAAGGCGGTGTGATAGATGTGCAGTTCGATAGCGAAGGCAAGCATGGCCAGGTGGAGAAAAACGTAACGGTTACAGCCAATTGCAATCCGCCAAGTACCTTACTTACCATTAAGGCAACCATCGTTCCTAAGGATAAGTAATTAGCCGAACCGTTTCGTGCTACTTACTACCTTTGCCGCTCAATTACTCAGCATGCGTGTATTGGCATTCGATTTTGGTTTAAAACGGGTGGGTGTAGCCGTTACCGACCCGCTTCAGATTATTGCTAACAGCCTCGAAACAGTTCCTACCAAAGAGATTGAGGCCTTTGTAAAAGCCTATTGTAATAAGGAGGAAGTAGAATGCTTTGTGGTAGGTTACCCAATGAATACCGGCCACCACGAAAACGATGTGGTAAAACACATTGATGCGTTTATTGCTAAATTGCAGCAACTCTATCCGGCCAAACCGGTGCATAAAATAGATGAACGCTTTACCAGCAAAATGGCCTCGCAAACATTGCTGATGAGCGGGGTAAACAAAAAGGAACGCCAAAACAAAGGCAATGTGGATGCCATTGCTGCCAACCTTATACTGCAAACCTACCTCGAAAAGAAGTCAATGGGCTTTTAGGCCTCCTGCAAATTGTGCGTAACTTATTTATGCAATAGCACCAAAAGCCTCATCTTGTGAAGTATAAATCATGTTTGCATGATACAAGTGAGAAACCTGGTGTACGAATACACCGATAAAAGGGCGCTCGACAATGTAAGTTTCGAAATCAACGATGGTGCCATTACGGCGCTTGTTGGCCCAAACGGAGCAGGTAAAACCACCCTGCTTCGCAGTTTAGCAGCACTTTCCAAACCTCTTTCCGGCGAAGTGTTTATCGATGGTTACAGCACCATCCATCAACCCCGCGAAGTGCACCTGCGCGTAGGCTACCTCTCCGATTTCTTTGGTTTGTACGATTCGCTAACCGTAGAACAATCACTGCAGTTTACTGCCCATAGCAGGCTATCACAGGGTGCCGATATTGACCGGGCCGTGCAAACGGCAATAAACCGGGCAGGCGTAGCCTCCTTTTTCGATAAAAAGATCAGCGCCCTATCGCGCGGCATGCGCCAGCGGGTAGGCATTGCACAGGCTATCATTCACCAACCAAAGGTGTTGTTGCTGGATGAACCTGCCAGCGGATTGGACCCCGAGGCACGTCATTCGCTCTCGGTATTATTAACCGATCTGCGGGACAGTGGTATGACCATCATCGTAAGTTCGCACATACTTGCCGAGTTGGAAGACTACAGCACCGAAATGCTGGTGATACAGGATGGTAAGATGATTGAACACCGCAATTTTACGCATGCCGGCGTAGTAAAACACTTAAAGCCGGTAATGATAAAACTGGAAAGCTATACACCTGATTTGGCGGAGCAACTAAACCAAATGCAAGGTGTTGCGGCTGTTCAAGCCATAGGCGAAACGCAGGTAATTCTGCAATTGGATGAAAGCCTGCTTACACGCCGTATGTTGCTGAAAAACCTGGTAGCGGCCAATATACCTGTAGAGGAATTTGCTGAGCACAAGATTAACCTGCAGGACGAATACATAAAAACAGTTTCGGAATACAAAAAATCGAAAGTATAATGGATAAGCTTTTGAAATGGAACCCCGAATTCGCCAAGAATATTTGGTTGGAATTAAGTGTACAGCGGCTGATTGCTATGCCGGCTATTATACTATTGATTGTGGCCCTCATTGTATCTACAAAAAGTGATGCGTGGGAAACAATCCACTATATAAGTATTGGTGGCTTTGCTATCGTAGGCATGTTATGGGGCCTTAAATCGGCCAGCGATGCCATACTGGATGAGTATAACGAACGCACCTGGGATTGGCAGCGCATGAGCGTTATTGGGCCTTTCAGGTTGGCAATAGGTAAATTGTTTGGCAGCACTATTTACAACTGGTATGGTGCGTTGATCTTTCTGTTGTTATACGTACTAACAGCCTTTAAAATGGATAACCCCACACTCGAACTTAAGTTGGGTGTATTGATGATACTGGGCATGATTACGCTACATGGCTTAATGATGCTGATGTCGTTACAAATGATCCGCAAAGCCGATGGACGTAACAAGATTAAGAGTAACCGTATCTTCATTATAGGTATTGTGTTGCTGGGCTTTATGAGCAACTTCTTCCGGTATGGCGTTATGAATATTGCAGCCGATCATTTTACCTGGTATGGCATTTTAAAAGACCCAACTGACCTAATGATACTGTCTTCGCTTTTTTATTGCTTTTGGGTAGTGGCAGGTCTTTACCGCAGCATGCGCACCGAGTTACAGTTTAGCGATGCACCTACCTGGTGGTTGGGCTTTTTGGTATCATCACTTGTTTTTCAGTTTGGTTACCTGGTAAACATACCTGACCTTTCTATAACCGGAGCGCTTGCCATACTCTTTGGCCTGGCATTCTTTCAATACATAGGTATGGTTTACTTTTTAGCGCTTACCGAACCTAAGGATATTGTGAACCTTCGGCTGCTGCAAAACACTTTCCAGGCAGGAAATTACAAGGGCTTTTTGCAGAATGTGCCACTTTGGTTTACTACCCTCCCAATAGCATTTATTGCAGGTTTAGTGGCTGTTGGCTTTTTATCGGTTACCAATATTAACTCCGAGCTGTTCCAAAAGCTGCATATGGATGCCACCGGGCATGCCTTCATGTTTCTGTTGGCAGTTATGGGCTTCGCCATCCGCGACCTGGGCATACTGTTACTGCTCAATTTTTCGGGCCGCGCCCGCCGTGCCGATGGTGCTATGCTGGTATACCTAATGTTGCTCTATATTCTTATTCCTATGTTATTACGTAACATGGGTATCGGAGCCATCTTCTACCCCGATATTACAGCTAATGTATTCGTTATGGTGCTATTTCCGGTTATTGAAGCGGCAGTGGTCCTATTCTTTTTAATCAGGCGCTGGAACGAACTAAAAGAGAAGGCAAGAGGATAAAAATGTGCTTTAGCTGTTCTAATATTGCAAAGCAGGTATGAGAGAGTTTAGAGAAATAGTGTTGGTGCTGCTACTGATTGCAGTTGCTGTTTTCGGCGCCTTAAATTTTAAGGGCTGCAGCAGCGGCAGCAATAAAAAAAGCGAAGCGCCAACCACCAACAACGCCCCGGCAAAAGGCACCAATGAACGAACGGCAGAGGGCAAAGCTTTATTTAGATCCAACTGCGCTGCTTGCCATAGCCTTAAAGTAAATGTTACCGGCCCTGCTTTGGCAGGGGTTCGTGCCCGCTGGAAGGCTGCCGGCGATTACCAGGGCAAAACCGGCGAGCAATGGTTGCACATTTGGATTAAAGACTGGAATGCAGCTGTAGCAGCAGGCTACCCTTATGCCATCACCATGGCCAATAGTAACCTTGCGCAAATGAACAACTTCAGCAATTTGAAGGATGAAGAGATTGAAAGTATCCTGGCCTATATCGACGCAGCAGATAGCATACAAGCGTCCACGCCATAATATTGAATTGCTTTCATTAACTTGGCAATAAATCCACAAGTATGAAAACCATCTACTCCTTATTAGCTATCGTGTTAGTTGGGGTCTGCATCAACCCTTTATACGCGGAATTGGAACCAAACAACACACCCTCGCAAGCCAACATAGTAACGCTTAATTTGAATGTAAATGGCACCCTGGATACGGCAAGCGATGCTTCCGATTACTTTAGACTGGACCTTTCGCAATCGGCAACACTGGCTACAACTTTTACTAAAGATACCGGCTTATTGTTTAATGCTTCTATTTACGCTGCTAACGATACCGTTAATGCCATAACCGATTATTGGGCTGCACAGGATTCTACCACAGCGTATAATGAAACTGCCTTGAGTGCAGGCACCTACTTTGTGCATTTACATGCAATGGGCGGAAGCGGGTCTTATACCATGTTACTCAGCTTACAATTACCCTTCTATCCTGCCGATACGGAGCCTAACGACAGCCCCTCCATTGCGCTGCCCTTAACTACCAGCGCTACCGGTGTACTTGGTTATTGGAAAGGTTATAACGTGCGCGACATCAACGACTGGTATAGTATCAATAATACCACCGATGATACCATTACGATGCAGATATCAAAGTCATTAGGTTTTTGGATGGGCAGTTGCTTATTTGACTCCGCCATGCAGAAGGTGGCCTGCGATAGCGCCTCACCGGCCGACAACTACTTTCAATACAGCACACCGCTGGCAGCAGGGCAGTACAAGTTGGTTATGAGCTTACCCGGCGCAGGTTTTGGTTCTTACAACGTAGTGCTGCATTTCGATTACCCGCAGGTAAGTGGTATCAACAGTTTAGAGGAAAGTAAGTGGAACCTATATCCTAACCCAACAACCGGCAGCTTATGTATCCCATCAAATCTGCAAACCGTATCGGTATATAATCTCCAGGGTGAGTTGGTGCAGCAAAGCAGCAGCCTTAACGCAGGCACTAATTTGAATGTAAGTGAACTACCCGCTGGTGTTTATGTGCTTAAAGCAATATCCGGGCAGCGAATCAGCCAGTGCCGCTTTGTTAAGCAGTAAAACGCTGTTAGGTCTTCTGCTTCTTCTTTTTAGCAGCAGGAAATAATACGTTGTTCAGAATTAGGCGGTACCCCGGCGAGTTCGGATGCAGATCGAGATTGGTAGGCGGATCACCCACCATGTGTTGATAGTCCTCCGGGTCGTGGCCTCCATACCAGGTCCACATGCCTTTGCCCAGTTCGCCGTGTATGTAACGCGCCTCGTTAGCCGATTTGTTCTGGCCCATTACCAGCACACTGCTCTTAACAAAGTCCTTCTTAAAGGCCGTTGTTTGTCCAAGGAACCCCTTAACCGTTTTGGTGTGGTTTTGGCAAAGCATAGTTGGCACGGGGTCCCACTTGGCGCTAAAGTCAAAAAGGGTAAAGTAGTCTAAATCCTTCGGCACGGCCCGGCCAAACGTGGCGTCAATGTCGCTGTACTCATACTCATAAGGATTAGTGCGCAAGTGCCAATTCTCAAAGGCAAAGCATTGGTTATAATCCAATTTCGATTGCGCATTTGGGTCTTGAGCATCTCCATCATACATCACATCACAGATGTCTGTATTTTGAGCAGCCAGGGCAATGTCGTACGAGTCGGTTGCACTGCACATGGCAAACATAAAGCCCCCGCCAAAAACAAAGTCACGTATTATTTTTGCCACGGCCAGTTTCATTTCGCTTACCTTCTTAAATCCGTGCTTAGCGGCGCGCGCCTCGTTATCCTTCTGATCATCCTGATACCATTGTGCATTCCCATAACTGGCATAGAACTTACCATACTGGCCCGTAAAATCTTCGTGGTGCAGGTGCAACCAATCGTATTGCAGCAACTTACCATCCAGTACCTCATCGTCATAAACTACATCGTAGGGTATTTCGGCATAGGTGAGCACCATGGTAACAGCATCATCCCAAGGTTGTTTGGTTTTAGGTGAGTAAACAGCCACGCGAGGTGCCTTTTCCATCTTCATCACCTCCATGTTCTGTTCAGGATCTGCAATCTCAGTAAGTATGGAGGTGTATTGGCCATCAGCCAATACCTCATAGCTAACACCTCTTATTTTGCACTCCTTCTCCAGCAAATCGGCATATTGAATAGCAAAGCTTCCTCCCCTGTAGTTCAATAACCAATCTACGGTCACATTCTGCTTTAGTGCCCAAAAGGCAATACCATATGCCTTCAGGTGATTAGCCTGCGCTAAATCCATGGGGATCAGCAATTCCGATGCTTTGGCGCTAACAAACAGTAACACCAGGGTTACCTGAACCAGCAATTTCCTAAATGCCTTCATATACAATTCGCTATGGTAAAATTGCTTCAAATATTCCGATTTTTCAGATTCTGCTCAATTCGTTGTTAAGTATTAACAACAGGAATGTTTTTGCAATCTGCCAAGTTTAATCAACTTTAACGGAGAAAGTAACGTCTTATATACATGCTTAGCAGATTTTTAACCAGGTTGGTATGCTTTATCCTTCTTCTTGATTGGCACGCTGCTAACGCCCAGGTTACTCATACCGGTGGCATAGTGAATATTTATACTAAAGTAAATCAGGTAGATTATTGCAATAACACTGTCAATATCAGCAATACTTCAGGTTTCTTCGTGGGGCAAAAAGTGATGTTGATGCAAATGAAGGGTGCAGGCATTTATACCGCAAACGATATTCAGTATGGCACCATTACCGACTATGGCAGTAGTGGAAATTACGAAATAGCAAAAATCAAGAACATAACCGGTAACGATGTGGAGTTTGAGCATGTACTACTGCGCAAATACGATCCTTTGTTCTGTGTGCAATTAATAAGCCTGCCTGAATACCAAACACTGATAATCGATTCTACCCTCAGGGCCCAGAAATGGGATGGCAATACAGGCGGGGTATTATTGGTAAAAGCCGATTCGATCATTTTAAATGCAAATATAGATTTGAAGGGTTGTGGCTTTAAAGGTGCTCTTCTTGAGAATGATGGCAATGCCCAGGCTTGCTATAATGGTGGAAACGGAGGTGCATTTGAATACTTCTGCGGAAGCATTTATTGCGGTGCCCCTAAAGGCGAAGGCAATGGCAATACGCCTTATCCGTACGGAAGAGGTAAAAATGGTAATGGCGGGGGTGGCGGTAACGACCACAATACAGGTGGTGGTGGCGGAAGCAATTACGGTGCAGGCGGCCGCGGTGGCTTGCGCTTAAATGTGTCGCAGTTTAGTTGCCCCGGACCAGGACCGGGTGAAGGCGGACAAGCATTGGATTACAATAACGCCTCGAACAAAATATTTATGGGTGGGGGTGGTGGTGCCGGCGACGAAAATAACAATGAAGGAACGGGTGGTGCCGATGGTGGTGGTATCTGCATACTAATTGCCGACGTTTTGTTGGGGAATGCAAAAAAGATTAATGCCAATGGCAATGCCCAAACCTTAGTAGCACAAAGCGACGGAGCAGGAGGGGGTGGCGCAGGAGGCACCATTTTGCTTGATGTTAATAATATACCCAATACGCTTTATGTAGATGCCAATGGAGGTAACGGGGGCTCGTTGGATAACGGAGGTAGTCAAACTTATTGCTTTGGACCGGGAGGAGGCGCTGGCGGCGGTGCATTATGGTTGAAGGTTGGGGCTATGCCCCCTTCCATTGTTTATAAAGATACCGGCGGTATAAGTGGTAAGAATGTATTTGGGCTTGCTCCCGCTACCTGTCCAACCGGCAGCACCAATGCGGCACAAGCCGGCAGCAACGGTGGTGTAGTAACTGGATTAGTAATTCCTGAAGGCAATGTTCCGTTTGAAAAACTCGTTGCATCTGCTTGTTGCGATACTACCGTTTGTACCGGTGCTGAAGTATTGTTCAAAGCAACCGGAAGTGGATTGGAGCCTATAACCTTTTCGTGGAGCAATGGCCGAACAGATTCAACCTTCATAGAACCGGCGAGCAATACAACCACATACAGCGTAACTGTTACAGATAGTATAGGCTGCGAATTAATTCGCGCAATTCAGGTAAACATTCTAAACAATCCGCCCGACATCAGCTTCTGTTGCGATACAACTGTATGCGCCGGTAGTGAAGTTTGGATGAGCATCACCAATAATTCAGGTGCAACCTTAACATACGCATGGAACACAGGTAGCAGCACTAATAGCACCACCGCTACAGTATATAATACCCAAAATTTTGCCGTAACGGCAACCGATCAAAGTGGTTGCGTGGTTATAAAATCCGGTTTGGCTACGGTACCAATTGTGTCAGTTCAAGTTATGGCCCAGCCTGACACTGCCGTATTGCAGGGCCAGCAGGTGCAGTTAACAGCCCTAAGCGATACAAATTACAATTTTCATTGGAGCCCTACGGCTGGTTTAAGCAATACCGGCATTTATAATCCTGTAGCAACACCTGATATCAGTACTACATACTGTGTAACGGTAACTGATCAATACAACTGTACGGCAGATGCATGTCACGCTATTGAGCTCGTAATTCCTGATCTGAAAATTCCGGATGCCTTTAGCCCCAACGGCGATGGAGTGAATGACCTGTTCACTATTTTCCCTCTAAAATATGCCGAGGTATTTGAAATCCGCATTTACAACCGATGGGGCGAAGTAGTTTTCGAAACAACCGGCAATACTGCCTGGGATGGCACTTATAAAGGAAGGCTTCAGAATGCAGGTGCTTATGTTTGTTGTGTAAGCTATGGTAGTCCATTAGCACCAGGTAAGTCCAAATTAGTCACAAAAGATATTATCCTGTTGCATTAAACTAAGGCAACAGGTTCAGTTTAAGAATTGAATCCGCTGCAAGTTTGGCCATGTAGGCATAACCGGTACTGTTAAAGTGACGGTCGTAGGTATACGTAAATTGCTTAAAGGGTACATTCTTAAAATGAGCAAGTTGCTCATCGTATATAAAAATGCAAGGTGCACCCTCCTGCTCCAAAGTCGCACTCAGGTTATAGAACAAATTACGTGCATTGCGGTTCAGTGGATTATCGTATATAACTTCGGAACCGCCAGCGTGGCTTAACCAAACAAATTGCGCACCATCTGCCTGTGCAGTATCCCGGTATTTCCTAAGCAAATCATAAAATACAGGTTGCAAATCAGTTGTGAACTTTCTGTAGTCTTCCTCGTGCATGGGAATCCCCGTAAAAGGATATTGCTTCATAGCCATAATAGCACGCACAAAATGCAGATATTGATAGGCGTAATCCCACCAGGGTCTGGTTCGAAAACACATTGTCCCATCAGATTTAAAGCGTTCAAGCCCTCCACGGAAGTAATAGTCGGTAATGTCGGAGGAGTTGGTACTGGCAAGCACAATGTCGGGCTTATACTTCCGGTAGCGATTCAAATAGGCGATGTAGGAGGTAAAAAGATCATCACCTGCCGATGCCCCAACCATTACTTCAATCCGCTTACCTTTAGAGATCAATAATCCTTCCATTAATCGGGGCCAGGTGCTATCGTAAGGGGCTCCCATTCCTTCAGCAAACGAATCGCCCGTAACCAGAATACGGATAACTGAATCAGATTTCGTCAGTGCAAATTCTCGCTCACGTTGTCCCCAATGGTTGGTAGTATAGGGATATTGATATTCAGATGAAGGTGGGATAAATTTTTGGTTGGCGGGATATTGATTATACCAGCCGTTGCCCATTACCTTGAATCCCGATGTGTAGCCAAACCCATTACGCTCGGACATCGTAGTATACCACCCCAACAAACGCAGAGTTATTTCGGTTAATATAAATGTAACCGTTGTAATAATGATAAGGTATCTAATACCCGCTGACGTATTTTCCACCTACTTTAAATAGTCTTCTAAAATAGGAATATTGCTACAAGCCTTCCCAAATCGATTTAAGTAATAACTTCTTTTCCGCCGCAAAATCAAGTTTATAAGTCAATTCTAATTTCTCAATCTGGTTAAGGGTAGCATGTACAAACTTAGAATGTGCCTCGCTTTGAGCATTGCGTGGACGATGTAACACTGCCTGCCGGATACGGTCAATCTCATCCACCACTCCCCACAACTTTTCTTCGATTAAATACTTTTTAATTCCCTGCCAAACATAGGCAATGGCTGTATCGTTGGGATGCAGCATATCTTCCTTGTAAAAACGGTAATCACGTAAATCGTCAATTACCATCTCATAGGCAGGAAAATAATAGATGCCAGGGTACATTTCGCGCAGTGCATGGATGGAAGTAAACAAATGCGATTTACTGAGTGTGTTTTCCTGATAACCGAAAGCAAAATATCTAACGGGGCTAACCGAGAAAGCTATTTTAATGGTGGGATTGATTCGCCACAAAGCCTCAATTGCAGATTTGAATTGGTTCAAAATAACATCTCCTTTCAAAAGAGTAGTTTGAAAATGACTGCCGGGAAACTTATGGCAGTTGGAAACTATACGGCCACTCTCTTTCAATCTGAAAGCATGACTCGTACCGGGGGTCAGGAAAAGCACTTTAGCTGTTCTGATTTGCAAGCTGGCAAAAGCAAGAGCTTCATTAATGCTGTTCAAGGTTTCTTCTACTGTATTACCTGAAAAAGAGCTATGATGGTCAAAGCTATGATATTGCTCATTGTAGTAAACAAGATCTGATTCAGTATATGCACGAGACGTTATTAGCCGGTGTATGGCATTGCAAATTGAGGCCGGATTATACAACTGCCCAAACGGGTTTATTACAATTTTAAACTTATTATCGGCAAACTTTTGTCCTATATGCTCCGAAAAACATGAACCGAGCGTAATCAGTTCATCTGAATAATCTATCCGAAAATCGGCCTCGGGGATTTTTACTATGGTTCTGAAGGGTGTCTGCATCTATCATTTACCGGAATATGCAAAATAGCTAACCCCGGATTTATTTTACTATACAAATTTAAAGGTGCTATTATCTTAGCGGGAAAGGATGCAAGATGCCACATTTCATTTACATATTGGAGCTGACAAATACCTACAAAAACACTGGTAATTGGACAGCTGAAACAAACGCAATTTTAGAAGAGCATTGGAATCATCTGATGCAAATGCATAGCAAGGGAGAAGTTGTACTTGTTGGACGCACCAATTTGCCGCTTGACCACCCTGATAACCATGGGTATAACATTTTTGAAGCCGATAGTTTAGAGCAAGCGCAGCAAATTTTAGAAAGTGATCCGACAATAGCCAAGGGAGTTATGACCGGAAAGGTATTCCCCTTTAACCTGGCATTGCTGAAGGGGGAACAAGTGGTAAGCCAATAATGCATTATGGAGATAAAGGAAGTAACACTCTTTACGCACAACTTAATAGCCGTAAGGAACTTCTATAGCAATGAGTTAGAATTGGAACTGTTGGAACATTCCGGTTCCGAATTATGCTACAAGGCAGGCGCTTCGCAACTACGATTTAAATCCATCACGGGCTGTAAGCCTTATTATCATTTAGCTTTTAACATACCACCGAAACTATTGGAAGAAGCCCTGAAATGGCTTAAGGGACACGCACAGCTAATTGCATGGCAGGGAAAAGAACTGATAGATTTTCCAAACTGGAACGCACGTTCGATTTATTTCTACGACCCAGTTGGCAACATTCTGGAATTTATAGCTCGACAGGATTTGCCGGCCAACAGCCGGTTAGATTTTGACCGTGACTGCATTCTAAACATCAGCGAAATAGGAATTGTAAACGACCCTGTTTTTGAACTTCAAAAAAAACTGGAAAACGAATATGGCGTACCGGTTTTTGCAAGGCAAACTCCCAATAATGAGTTTTGCCCCATGGGTGATTATAACGGTTTGCTAATAGTGGTTACCGCACACCGGAATTGGTTTCCTACCGCAGTTCCCTGTAAACCCTTTCCGCTGCAGGTAACTTTTACTGTGGATAATGGCCATCTTTATCATCTTACGGTATAAACCCCGGGGACTTGTATATTTATGGTGTAGTTATGAAACAAATAATACTTGGTGCATTTATAGTTCTGCAGTTAATGGCAGTTGCCCAACCCGGCAACACCAGAGGTGCTGCCCTTATTAATGAGGCAGGCCAAACAGAAACGGGAAAAACCTTCGCACTGGTTGTAGGCATTTCCGATTATAAGGAATTGCCTAAATTGAAATACGCCGACAAGGATGCGCAGGCCTTTTGCAATTATCTGAAAAGGATAAGCACCGACACCAACAATATAAAGGTACTTGCCAATCAGGATGCCAACCGGGTGAATGTGTTAAGCGCATTAATGAATATTAAAAAAAATGTAAGTAAGGGAGATAAGGTCTTTATCTATTTTGCAGGACACGGCGATGTAGAAACTGAAATTACCAATGGTGGTATACTGCTGCTCTACGATTCGTACAAAGAGAACTATTACTTAAACCCCAACGGTTACCTGCACGAAACTGATTTAAAAAACATTATTACCCAGTTTACCCAAAAAGAAGCAAAAGTAACTTTGATAACCGATGCTTGCCACTCGGGCTCGTTTAGCGGGGGCAACGAAGGTGCCGGTAAAACGCTGCTGGCCCTAAAAGCAGAATGGGGCAACGAAACCAAGATTTTTTCGTGCCAGGCTAACGAATATTCAATGGAAGGCCCTCAATGGGGCAATGGCCGCGGGTTATTCTCTTACCATTTGATAGAAGGCTTAACTGGGTTAGCTGATGAAGAAGGTGATGGAGATGGACAGGTAACACTGTTTGAATTGCAGAGCTATCTGCAGAAATATGTGCGCAAGGAGGCAGCCCCTAATAAGCAAACTCCGTTCGCTACCGGTAACCTCGATAATTCTATTGCCCGGGTAAACATTCCTCTTCTGGCCAAGCTAAAGGAAAGTAAGGCTGCTAATTATCCTCTCTTTGCTTCTGCAGCCGGACGCGCTACAGATATTACCAATGATTTTGATGCTGCCATCTACGCCAATTTTAAAACTGCCCTGGCCGATAAACGCCTGGTAGAACCGGATAAAAACAATGCATGGTATTATTACAGTCAACTGCTCAGCAAGTCCAAAAGCGAAGCAGCCAAAGATGGTTTGACCCGCGATTTAATTTCTGCCTTGTTAAATCGTTCACAGGAAATTATCAATCCTCTGCTTTCAGGTGATATAAGTTATACCTCCTCAAGCAAGTTGGCGCTGGCAGTTAAGGAAATGAGCAAAGGAATAGAACTACTGGGGGCCGAGCATTACCTTGCCGGTAATTTTAAAGCCCGAAAACTGTTTTTAGAGGCCGTACAATTAACCTTTAGCCCCGGAGACGAAAAGAACGCATCGAATGTCTCCAATGCTTTAAAGAAGTTAGAGGAATCGATAAAACTTGAGCCTTTTGCCTATTACAGCTACTACCAAAGTGGTTATTTGTATAACCTGCAGAAAAAATCAACGCAGGCCATTGAGTACTACAACAAGTATTTGAGTTTTTTACCCAAGGATGCCGAAGCGCTAAATAACGTGGGTGTATCCTACTACAACATGGCTAACTACGAAAAGGCCTTAGATTACTACAACCAATCCCTTACCTTAAAACCCAGCGCTAAAACGTATACCAATATGGGTTTGGTTTACCTGAAGCAAAACCTGGCTGACAAGGCTGCCGAACGGTTTGACAAAGCCATTGCATTGGAAAAGGACAAAGCATTTACCACCTACTACCTGGCAGGTAAAAACTACTACGAGCTGGGGAATACGGATAAGGCCGGCAGTTATTTTGCCAAAGCTATAGCCGCTAACGCCAGCCATGCACCGTCGCTGTATTATCTGGGTCTGCTGAGTTTAAGCAAAAAGGATAGTACTAAAGCATTGGATTACTTTACCAGAGCAGTTGCAGCCGATAAAATGTATGCCGAGCCATTGCAAAAACGGGGCGATTTATACTATGCTAAGAAACAATTTGATAAGGCTGTAACAGATTATAAAATGGCAGTAGCCTTAAACCCGAAATTAATGGAAAGCTATCTACCCCTGGGCAGGGCATACGTTGAGTTGGGTAAATACACCGATGCTATTGATGCACTCGAAAACGCCGTTGGCATGGACCGCAATCTCGGCAAAACCCTCTACCTGGAACTGGGTAACCTATACCGCGATAAATTGAAGCAATACGAACGGGCGAACGGATATTACCAGAAATTTATGGAGCTGAACCCCATGGATGGAAAAGGCTATGCCGAAGCAGGCATGAACTATATTCAACTAAAAAATTATACGGCTGCCGAACAAAATTTAAAACGCGCAGCCACGTTAATACCCGGTAGCGCGTTGGTAAGCAACTATACCGAGTTGCTGAACACCAGTAAACCCAAGTAGCACTTAAAACCTATGAACCACCGGGTTAGCCAAATATCGGCATACCTCATCTACCTGCTGATTATCTCACCGGTTATCTGCTTTACGTATGTAATGGCCACCAAAGTGATACCATATTTGAGTTTTGGGCATGCAGTAAACTTTCTTTCTACCAAAACCGATGAAGTATTGGATAAGCCTTTGTTCCGCACAGGTTTTTATATACACATAATCAGCAGTTGGTTAGTGCTGTTTGCAGCCCTACCACAATTTATGCCTCGTTTAAGCGCCGGGTATCCCGGCTTCCACCGTGGTACAGGTAAGGTATATGTATTTACTATTTTGGCCTTTGCTGCACCATCGGGGCTAATACTGGCCTTATATGCCAATGGTGGCATTGCAGCAAAAACCGGTTTTACCCTACAATGCGTTGTATGGTGGTTGGCCACTTTTACGGCCTATGTAAAAATAAGGCAACACAATTATCGCGAGCACATAAGTTGGATGGTGCGGAGTTTTGCTATTACCCTGGCCGCCTTTAGCCTGCGTACCGAAGGTTATTTAATGCATTACCTGTTACACACGCGCCCAATTGAAACTTACGTAACCATCACCTGGTTATCGTGGGTGGGTAATTGGTTTATAGCAGAACTACTACTTACCATTGGATTGGGCAAGTGGTTACACAAAAAATACACTCAAAACCTTCAACCATGAAAAATGCATTCATTTTGTTAGGCTTAGTCGCTATGGTATTAACGGCTTGTAATAACAGCATGCGTAGCGATGCGCCGGTTAACCAGGTAAAATTAATAACACATAAGGAGGCTACAGATACTATGCGCATTGCCGGTATCGATAGTAGCCAGATAGATTCGCTAACCGCACTGATTGAATATGGCTACCTGCCTGATGAAAAGGCAACCCCATTGTTGCACGCGTTAAATTATAAGCAATTGATTAGTTCTCGAGATTCGCGGGTATATTTTGGGTTCTATGGTGCCGACAGATATAAAATTGAGTTTTATATAGAGGAAGCCAAACCCGATGAAACCAACCCATATCTAATTCACCTTAAAGGAAAGAACAAATACAAAAAGGCTATTACGCCGTTTGAGGGCAGTATTACCATTGATTCGGTTTTCGGGTTTAAAGATCTTACCTACGATTATCAGGATTTCCTGCAATATGAAGCGAGTGATTCCGGTGCCAGATTTGAGGGGGATACAACCTTGCAAACGTACCATCTGAAAGGCAAATTTACCCTGAAAGAAGAGCAACGTAAAAATGCCGGCGAGTTTAACGGCAACTTTTACATGGATGTGTATCCCACTATGGTATATGAAGGCGACGAACAACATCCGGGGTATGAGATTTGGTTTAACACAAACAACGAAACCCGCAGAGGGGGATTTTTATTTGACGGCAGTTGGATCTCCTATCAAACTGCCACCACCAAACCGCTGTTGCTGGCACGTGATGTATTTATGTTTGGCAATGATGTGCTGGAGAACTTTAGTTACGGTGAACGCGAAATAGAGATTAACCCCAAATACCGTGCACTTGGATGGGAAGATTACTGGGAAAATGATGAGTGGTGGAATGATGGTAAAGATATCAAAACCCTTACAATCCTATTTTGATCGTTCGGGTGTTTTTATATTCAGCCAACGACGCCACTTGCTTCGGTCAGTATCGCTATTGCGCAGTTGATGCAACTCGTTAATGAGCGCTAATAACTGCGTTTCCACTTTGCCCTTTACTTCGTTCAGCGTTTCCTCATCTTCCACCTTTGCCTTCAACCGCTTGGTAGAAATGCGCTTACCAAATTTAAAATAGAGCTTAACCGGCCGTGGAATGATCGTATCGCCTACGCCACGTACTATTGGCGGTATTAATTCCCCTTCTTTAAACACCGATTTTGAAACACCTATAAAAGTTAAAAATTTACCAATCGGCGTTTTTAGAAAATCATCGGCATCCTGAACTATGGTGAAGGCCTCTTCAGCCCCCACAGCGGCTACAGGTATTATATCGTAACCATGTTGCAGGGCCATCTTCACAAACCCCTTGCGATCGCTCCACTTTAATACATACTTCTCTCCTTTCTTTCGACAGATTTCGCGTGTACCTCCGGGGTATACTACAATACTTTCCCCCTCCTGCATCAAAGCATGGCAATTTGCCCTGCTTGCTTCTACTACCCCTAAACGTTCTTTTACAAAATCGCGCCAAACGGGAATGCGGAAGTGATTTGTATCGGCCAGCGCCCGAAGAATTATTCCTTTCCGCAGATAAAGTTCAGTCCCAAAGGGATAGCCATCCAACACTCCCAGTACATTATGGTTGGTAACATACAAAGCCGGCCGGGTAACATCTAACTCCTCTAGCCCGTAAAATTGAGGAGCAAAGTAGAATTTGAAAGGAAGCATAAAGTTCCTGACAAAACTTTTTGAAGGCGGTTGAAACTTAAAGGAATGCTTCTTCTGCTCTTTGTGGGTTGACTTTGCCATGTTGCTTAAACTCTTTAAAAGCGGTTAAAAGTTGTGTGAATGTAAAAAGCCAAAGAACCAAAGACAATAGCGGCATGGTTTTTTGATTACAAAATTGAATGCAAACTGCCGGAACAACGTCTTAGTAATCAGACACCGGACGTGGAAAATAGTTTTGGAGAGTTCATTTAATTTTCAAACTTCGGTAACGAAACGAAAAGCCCCCTAATGGATAAAACCATTTATTTAATACCAGGCGTTGGAGCCAACGACAAGATTTTTCAAAATCTTGATCTAAGCGGCTATGATATTGTGCATTTAAAGTGGCCCAAACACAAAAAGAACGAGCCGCTGCAGCAATATGTAAAGAAATTGCTGCCACAAATTAAGAAAGATACACAGCCAATATTAATCGGAATGTCGTTTGGAGGGATTGTAGCTGTTGAGTTAGCAAAACTGGTGAATCCATATAAAACCTTCGTTTTAAGTAGTATTAAAACATACCACGAACGGCCGTTTAAGATAATGTTTATGAACTCGGTAAAGTTTCACCGCTTAATTCCGGGTAAGTTGGTGTTAAACTTTCGCTTCTGGCTTCAATTGGTATTGGGCAAGTTAGATCAACATGACTTCGAGTTAATTGAGGACATGATTCAGGATATTGACATTGACTTCAACAAATGGGCGGTAGATCAGGTCATTCACTGGAAAAACGAGCAACCACCGGCAAATGTTGTTCACATACACGGTACAAGCGATTGGATTTTCCCGCGTCATTACATTAACGATTGCTACTGGATTAAAGGTGGCACTCACTTTATGGTAGTAAACCGTGCAAAGGAAATCTCCAAAATCATTCGTAAAGAATTGCGCGAGGTAAAGCAAATAAAGCCCCGCACTGCTTTAAAAAAGGCTTCCTAACTGTTATTGCATAGCAGGCATTCCCATACTTGCCCATTCTTCATTCGCAGGACCGTATATACCTGGTACTCGGAGTCCGCACATGCGCATAACTACTTCTAATTGCCCGCGATGATGTATTTGATGGTTCACCAATACCGACAAGGTAACGCCACGTTTCCAATTTTCTCCATACATATTGTCAACCTGCTCCATGGTAGCATCATTCCAATTTGCACCTAATTGGCTTACTAAACTGGCCGAAGCCTTTTGGTAATTTTCCAGCAATGCTGCTACAGTCCAATTGGGATATTGGTCATGATCTTCGATTTCAACTTTTAAACCCGTTCGCTCCATCATCTCCTTTATACTTTGTGTAATGTGCCACGCTAATACACCTGCAGTACGCACTTTTTCGTGCACCTTGGTGTTAAGCATATCGTCCTTTAAGGCGTTAAAAACCTTTAGGGTACATTTACTCTCATAATTCCAGTCGTTAATAAAGTCATTAAGTGTATGGTACATACCTATTTGTTTTAGTTAGATTTTTCTAATGCTTGTTCCAGTAAATAGCTAAACTCGCTAAGCAAAATAGCTGTAGCGCCCCATATCACATTCCCCTTATAAATAAAGGCAGGCACTTTTACCTTCACTCCGTTTTGTAATTCAATTTCGGTTTGATGGTTAATATTATCTGCATTCAAAAAGAAGGAAAGCGGTATTTCAATTATTTCCTCAACTTCATATTCATTGGCAATAAAGTCAGGAGCTTGTTTGGTGTAGCCTATGGAAGGATACACTAAGAAATTGCTGGGTGGAATGTAAAGTTCATTCAACTGACCCAGCACCTCCACACGCTCCGGCAGCACTCCCAGTTCCTCATTAGCTTCCCTTAGTGCAGTAACCACCAAATCGCTGTCCGTTTCATCCCTTTTACCTCCTGGAAAACTAATCTGTGCACTGTGCACTCCGTCATAAGCAGTCCGTCGTATAAAAACCGTTTGTAGCAGCCCTCCCTTTTCGTATAACAAAATCAACACTGCACTTATACGTGGATTAAGCCCTTTTACCTGCTCCTGCGTTAACCTGGGCCTGTACGAAGGGGCCATACGGTAACGTATGCTTTCGTCGGGTAGTGGTTTAGCCAACTGCTGTTTTAAGTTATCAATAATTGCCTGATCGAATTTCATACCTACCGCACAAAAATAGTGAGCGGCAAGCAGCCTGCAAATAAAGATGTGCCTATACGTTTATTTCGGAAGGGTAAAATGGAAGGTACTACCTTCGCCCGGGATAGAGTTAGCCCAGATTTTGCCTCCATGCTTTTCCACAGCTTTTTGACAAACCGCTAAACCAATACCGGTACCCTGGAACTCGCTATCACTATGTAAGCGTTTAAAGATTTTGAAAATCTGGTCGCTATATTTTTCATCGAAGCCGATGCCGTTATCCGAAACATCAAACTGCCAGTAAGGGCCTTTATCGGTTACCTTAATAGATACCTTCTTAGCCTCGCTACGGTTATACTTCATGCCGTTTTCTACCAAATTCTGCAATAGTTCCAACAACATTGTATCGTTACCTTTTACCACCGGCAT
Source organism: Chitinophagales bacterium (assembly GCA_046329495.1). Taxonomy (GTDB): domain Bacteria; phylum Bacteroidota; class Bacteroidia; order Chitinophagales; family LD1; genus Bog-950. Next base: position 133,652 of record JAXLUO010000005.1, read on the forward strand.
GGCATCGTATGTCACGGTTGCATGGTTCGTATTAATTGCCTCGGCCAGGTTTCGAAGCACTTTACTCATGATATCATTCAGGTCAATTTCCCGCACAAAATCCAATTGTTGCTCCATGCGCGAATACTGCAGAATATCCCGAACCAAATCACTGAGTTTGTTAGCTCCTTCCATCGAAAAGTTGATGTATTCTTTACCATCCTCATCCAGTTGCGAATGATATTTCCGTTTCAGTAGCGACAAATACGAGATAATAGTGCGTATTGGTTGTTTCATATCGTGCGAAACAACATAGGCAAACTCTTCCAACTCCCGGTTCGAAAGTTCAAGTTTTCGGGCTTTCGACTCCAACTCATGCTGGGCCAATTTCAATTCACTCACATCACGAATAATTATGAGATACTCATTGGCTTTAAAGGGTGCTACAATAACCTTAAAATACCTGCCTTTGCGGATGGTAGTATCAAGGTATTCGAACGACCTTGAGAAATCTGTATCAATTACCTCGTTCAGCGCATCATTAAACATGGTGGCTACAGCATCGGGCAAAACATTGTAAAAGGTCTTCCCCACTAAATCATGGTCGGGTATGTAAGGATCCAGTGTTGAATATTGGTTAGTTCCGGTAAACTCTCCGTTTTTATCTACTATATATAACCAATCAGGTAGCGCCCGTAGGATAAATTCATTGGTCAGTTGGGCCTCATGCAGCCTGGTTTCAGTACGCAACCGTGTAAACGCATTAGCAATCATATTACCCACCAAGCCAAAATAGCTTGCCTGGGTTATAGGAGAATTGTGCTTGAAGATAAATACAACAAAGCCATTAGTAATATTGCCACTTTGCAGAGGAATAATGTAAAAGCGCTTGTCCTGAATGTTTCCGGCGTTAATAACCTCTATGTTGTGTAGGGCCTCTACCTCAATAAACTGTCCTTTGGAACTTTTATTAGAGTTCAACGAACGAAGGAAAGAAATAAGTTGCTGATTGATATGCACAATCAGGTTAAAGTACTGCGATAATTCCTGCGATTCGGCCGTAAACCATTGATTAGAGCTGCGAAATTCGTCGCTCAATTTTCCGAAAACACGGTAAACTAAAACTCCTTCAGCATCTAAAATTTTGCCGAATTCGCCCAGTGCCTGATCTATTCCCGAGTGAATTTCGGTGCGGGTTACATTAATAAAGGTATTGGAGTGTTTTATCAACAACTCTTCGATACGTAACTGCTGCTTAATTTCTTCCTCTAACTTTTTCCTTACCTCAATGTCGCGCGTTTCCGCAAAAATTAATTGCCCTGATAAATCACCCGCACCAACGAACTTACTGAATATAGATTCCACCCAAACAGGACTCCCGCTCTTGGTTATTATCCGATATTCCACGCTCTTCTTTTGGTTTCCATCGGCCGCAAGAGTTTCTAACGCATCTATTACCCTTTGTCGATCAGATTCAGCAACTACCTTAAGTAAGCCTTCTTTTAAAAGTTCGTCCGCCGTATATCCTGTAATCTCCTTTACGGAAGGGTTTAGATACACGAACTTTGAATCCCGGGTAACAATGCTCTGAATATCACGGGCATTTTCGGTAAGCGCTTTAAACTGGATGTTTACGCCACCCTTAGCCTGGGTTAGCCTTAAGCGCTGAAAGCCTATGATAAGATTACCAACAACTACAAAGCTAAACATCAGTAGTTGGATAGGTTCTAATAGAATTGGGCTATTATCAAAGTGGATGTAGACCATGCTCATCATAAAAGCCAGTTCGAACAGGGTTATGATGATAAGCTCACGCCGGGTATCAGCTACCTGGCTAACTACTACATATACAATATAGACAGTCATTAAATAGAAGGATTCTATATCCTCCTTACCGCCGGTGCTTTGACCATACACATATGCAGCCTGGAAATTGACATACACCAACAGAGCTTTGAAAAAGGTAACTGTATAGGATCTGTACTTTGTAAAGGACACTCCGAAGGTGGCGCCCGAAAGTATGAGGGCTAAAATCCAGTAAATAGGAGAATCGTCGGTAAGTTTACCTGAGAAATACTCGATAAGATTACCCAGGGCGTAGGTAAGGAATATTAATGCTGAAACAATCCTTTCCTTCCAGAAATGCTCCTGTAATAAGGTTTTAACTCGGTTTTTAAGCACCTTTAGGGGGTATTAAAGGGTTATTATACGGGTAAATATAGGAATTAAGTTACGCTTACGGATTTTAACAATATGGAGAAACAAACGCTGCGATGTTTATAATACAACCCATATGTTGTAAAATATACAGTATAACTTGTAAAATGAGCATAAGTTATTGTAAACTAACGAGCTTACCTTCTTTACTTCACCCTTAACTTTGATTTCCCAAAATAGAAGTACTATGAGAAAAGAATTTAGCGAACAGATCAATAAGCTGATGATCAAAAGTAAAGATCTCGGCCTGATCCAGTTAAACATTGACAATGAGAGCTTTGATGGTAAACACATTACCGTAAAAGGTAAGGAGTATGTTTACTTCGGTTCGTGCAGCTATATGGGGCTGGAAACCGATGAAAGACTCAAAAAGGCTTCTATTGAGGCTGTTGAGCGATTCGGAACCCAGTTTTCTTGCTCGCGTAGCTCGGCTCAATTAGGCATGTACGAGGAATTGGAAGGCATGCTTTCCGACATCTTCGGCAAACCAACCTTGCTGGCAGCAACAACCAGTTTAGGTCACCTTTCCGTTATTCCCCTGATAATGGGCCCCGGTGATGCTATCATTTTGGATGCGCAGTGCCACAATAGCATTAAAAATGCCGTGCAGATGGTAAAACCCGACGGTGTGCATGTGGAAACCTTGAAACACAGCCGAATCGACTTCCTTGAAACCCGTATCCAGATATTACGCCAATCTCACGAACGCGTTTGGTATATGTTCGATGGAATCTATTCCATGTTAGGCGATCCATCACCGGTTGGCGATATTCAGGATCTGTTAAACCGTTACGATCAGTTTAATGTGTATGTGGATGATGCCCACGGCATGAGTTGGATAGGCAAACACGGCCGCGGCTATACCCTGGCCAAAATGCCTTTTCACCCTCGTATGATCTTAACATCCAGCCTTGCCAAAGGATTTGGTAGTTGCGGTGGTGCATTGGTATTTAACGATACCGAAACCCGCGACTTTGTTCGTAACTGCGGCAGTTCATTGATCTTTTCCGGCCCGCTGCAACCTGCAGTATTAGCAGCCAGCATTGCTTCGGCAAAAATACACCTGAGCGATGAGTTAGAAGGTATGCAAAACGACCTTTACGAACGCATGTTCTACTTTACACAAACGGCGGCTCGCTTGGGATTACCTGTAGTAAACAACGATCTGAAGCCCATATTTTATATAGGCACCGGAACCAACGAGATTGGCTACAAACTGTCCACCTTCCTTATGAATGAAGGACAATATGCCAACCACATCATCTTCCCGGTGGTACCACAAAAAAATACCGGTATGCGTATTGTAGTTACCCGTCACCATAGCCTGAAGGATATTCAGCGCTTGCTGGAACTGGTAGCCTATGCCCTGCCTAAGTTTATGAAAGAAGAGAACTACAGCATGGAGCAGATCTATGAAGCGTTCTCTATGCAACCGGCACAACCAGTGCAGGCACAAAGTGCGGACGCAGGACTGCTGCGCAAAATTGCTTAAGGGTAGATTGGTTTTATACTTAAGACCCCTGCCTTGGGAACGGGCAGGGGTTTATTTTTTACCCACTTCCCCGATTTGCTTATTAGCCTATAATAACGTATACTTGAAATATGATAAGCCAAAAACAAGTCGTTTCAGTCGTTGTAAGCCGCCTGCGCAGGGGTTGAAATGGTTATTTAACTACTATACCGAGCCCTCTGCCTAAAACAGGGGGCTTTTTGTTTAAAGAATGGTGCATAGTTGCCAGCCCGGTTGAAACCCGAAAAACCGGCAGTGACGGAAAAAATTAATTTCGGGGCTGATTTCAAAAAACACGCGTGTTAGATATGGAACTTGCAAAAACATACGACCCAAAACAAACAGAAGATAAATGGTATGCCTACTGGCTAAAGAATAACTATTTCCACTCGGAGCCGGATGAGCGTGAACCATTTACGATAGTGATACCGCCGCCAAATGTTACGGGCGTGTTACACATGGGCCACATGCTTAACAATACCATACAGGATATATTGGTACGCAAGGCCCGTATGGAAGGCAAAAACGCTTGTTGGGTGCCCGGCACCGACCATGCCTCGATAGCTACGGAAGCCAAAGTAGTGGCCATGTTGCGCGACCGTGGAATAAAGAAAAGTGAACTGAGCCGCGACGAATTTATGCAGTATGCCTGGGAGTGGAAGGATAAATACGGAGGTATAATCCTTGAGCAATTAAAAAAGCTTGGCGCCAGTTGCGATTGGGAACGTACCCGTTTTACCATGGAACCCGAATTGAGCGAAGCCGTGTTGGATGTATTTATAGACCTTTATAAAAAAGGCCTTATATACCGCGGACAACGCATGATCAACTGGGACCCTCAGGCTAAAACTACACTGAGCAACGAGGAGGTGCTTCATACCGAGGAAAAAAGCGCACTCTATTTTGTAAAGTACAAACTGAAAGGCAGTAATGAATACCTGGCAGTGGCTACCGTTCGTCCGGAAACGATTATGGGCGACGTGGCGGTTTGCGTTAATCCTAACGATGAACGCTATAAGCACCTGATAGGTAAAACGGTTATTGTGCCAATGGTAAACCGCGAGGTACCTGTAATAGCCGATACCTATGTAGATATTGAATTTGGTACCGGTGCATTAAAGATTACACCTGCACACGATGTTAACGACTACGAAATTGGCAAACGTTTTAACCTGCCGGTTATTGATTGCTTTAACGAGGACGGCACAGTGAGCGAAGCAGCCGGTTTGTTTATAGGCGAAGACCGTTTTAAAGCCCGTAAACTGGCTATTGAAAAACTTACGGCTGAAGAACTGCTGATAAAAACCGAAGACATTGTGAACAAGGTTGGCCGCAGCGAGCGCACGAATGCTGTAGTTGAACCGCGTCTGTCGTTACAATGGTTTGTTGACATGAAGAAGTTCATGCAAAAGAACCCGCAGGTGTTAGAGGATGTTATGAGCGATGAGATACAGTTCTACCCGGCTAACCTTAAGAATACCTACAAGCATTGGATTGACAACATCAAAGATTGGTGCATTAGCCGACAGTTGTGGTGGGGGCAGCGCATACCTGCCTGGTACGACCCAAGCGGTAACCTGGTAGCAGTGGCTAAAACGCTTGAAGAAGCACTGGCACAAGCCAAAGCACAAAACACAGCATTAACGATTGCCGATTTAAAGCAGGACGAGGATGTAGTAGATACCTGGTTTAGCAGTTGGTTGTGGCCGATATCGGTATTTGGTGGATTTAAAGACCCAAACAATAAGGACATTAACTACTACTACCCTACCAACGACTTGGTAACTGCACCGGAGATCATGTTCTTTTGGGTAATGCGTATGATAATGGCCGGCTACGAATGGCGTGGCGAAAAGCCATTTAAAAACGTTTACTACACAGGTATTGTGCGCGATAAACTGCGGCGTAAAATGAGCAAGAGTCTTGGCAACTCGCCCGATCCGCTGGACCTAATTGATAAGTATGGGGCCGATGGTGTTCGGATGGGTATGCTGTTGTGCTCGCCTGCCGGTAACGACATTCTGTTTGATGAGAAGCTTTGTGAGCAAGGCCGTAACTTTAGCAACAAGCTATGGAATGCACTGCGCCTGGTTAAAGGTTGGGAACTAACCGAAGGAACCAATACCGATAACACACTGGCTATTGAGTGGATTGAAAACCGCCTGAGCCAAACTATTAATGATTTGAATGCTTCGTTCAACGATTTTCGTTTGAGTGAGGCCTTGATGACCGTTTATAAGTTCATCTGGGATGACTTTTGTTCCTGGTATTTGGAATTAATTAAGCCTGATTACCAAAAACCCATTGACAGCGCCACCTACAATAAAACACTGGAAGTGTTTGATGCCATCGTTCGCTTGTTGCATCCATTTATGCCATTTATTACCGAGGAACTGTGGCATGCCTTAAGTGATAAGAAAGATGGCGAAAGCATTTGCATAGGTGCCTGGCCTAAAGCCACCGCTGTTAATACTACCCTGGTGGCCGAAGCCGCCCTGGCCTTTGAAGTTATTACCAGCCTGCGCGAGGTTCGTGCCAAGGCTAATAAGAAGAATACCGAAACGGTAGATGCGTTTTACAGCGGCACCGATACCGTAAAATTCAATGCTTTTAGCTCTAAGATTATTAAGCTGGCACGCCTGGGTAAACTTGAAGAAACAACTACCGACGTTGCCGGAGCAAAAACCTTTATTGCGAAAGGTTACAAGTTCTTTGTAGTTACCGGTGAGGTTTTAAACGCGAACGACGAACGCGAGAAACTGCAGAAGGAGTTAGAATATGCCAAAGGCTTTCTTGCTTCGGTGGATAAGAAGCTGAGCAACGAAAAGTTTGTTTCGAGCGCTCCGGCACAGGTAATTGAAAACGAGCAAAAGAAACGCAGCGATGCACTGAAGAAGATCGAGATTCTGGAGCAAAGCATCGCCTCGCTCAATTAAAAGCCATTGAGACCAAATACATCCTCATCAAGACTGCCAAACCGGCGGTCTTGATTTTTTTAGCGACATGTCAAAGAACACGCACCCTATCACCAATGATTGGGTTTGATAGGTATTGATAGGGAATGATAGGAAATGATAGGTTACACCTATAGGCCTATCAACCCTATCATTGTTAAAATAAGCTCTCATGGCGGTGTGTTACTGCTTTTTATTACAAAGGCATTTCGAATAGTGTTTTCATTCATGTATCTAATGTAGCTTTTTTTGAAACTTTATACAAATATTATTAGTTAATTTATAACAGCCCAAGGCATGATAAATAAAAAAAGCCCCGGTACAACCGGGGCTTAACTTAACGAACTATGAAAAACTACTTACTGTTACTGATAAACACCTTTTTGGTAGTGGTACCTTCTGCGCTCTTAACACTTACAATTACATAACCCGCATCCAGGTTGTTTAGCTGGCGGCTGTAGATGCTTGCTTTTCCAAACTTCTCGCTGCTTACTACCTGGCCAAGAATATTGTAAATATCAATGGTAGACTGCACCATACCTGCCTTACTAAAGTCTACATACACCATGTTTGCATGGCTCCAAATAGTTACTTTGCCATTGGTAAGGTCTGTTATACCCGTAGAGGTTTTGGCCGTTACCGTTACCGTTTGCTGGGTGCTGCTAACACAACCGCCAATGCTGCTAACGGTAAGCTTAACATTGTAAACACCCGGTTGGCTGTAGGTATGGCTGGCGTTGGTAGTAGCGCTGTTTGCGCCATCACCAAACTCCCATAACACGCTTGTGGCATTGCTGCTGGTGTTTACAAAATCAATCTCCTCTCCTTCCTCAGCCGTAGTTTTGCTTACATTCATAGCTGCGGTTACTGCTGAAACACCATTCACCAACACATTCTTCACCACGGTGTAGTTATTGTTATCGGTTAAGGTAACGGTATACACACCGTTTGGAACGCTAACCGTAACAGGGCTGCTGTTGTTTAGTACACCACTACTGATAGTTACGTTGCTGCCGTTAGTTACAACGTAGTTCCAGTTAGCAGTGCCCGGCTGCTCAATGTTAACCTGACCGGCCGCTGCACAGGTAGCATCGGTAGTATTAAACTTAGCAGCAGGTGTAAAGTGCAGCACGAAACGGTTCCAATCGTCATTCGCACTTGCTGTAAAGCCGTAATTACCACTTCTTACATCATGGAAAACATTCAGTTTTTTGTCTTCCAATGTAATGTAGCTGGTAGGATCAAAGGTGTTCAGTCCATCGAATTGTAAAGTATAACTGCCGTTAATGCCGGGTTCGAAACCTACATTTACGGTGCTGGTTTCCTCAATGCTATTAAGGGTATTGATAGCCGTCCAGTGCAGCGGGTTGCTGTTATAGGTATATAGCGTATGGCGATCGAGTGCTCCTGCAATTTTAATACAGTCGAATTCGGGATCATGATCTACTGTAGCAACTGAGTTAAAGGCCACTTTAGTAACATCGGTGCGCTGTGTACCGTTGTTAATAGCCGTTAAGGTTAACTCGTGGTCGTTGCCTTGCTTTTGGAAGCTATAGTTAGCAGCATTTTTGGTACGCTGAGTGGCATTAACCGTATATGGTGCAGCGCCCGGTGCAATACGATGCACCATGAAAGCCTGAAACGGAGCAACCACCGTTGCCGGTTGGTAGGTGCCTGAACTGCCACCACCATCGTTTATCCATACTAACTTAACAACGTCAAAGCCGGCAGGCGTGCTGCTAATATCAAGGTTAGCAAGGTAAGGGTTGCTGATCAAGTGCCAACCCGGGCCCATTGGGCGACCCTGCAAGCTTGTATTGATCGGCCAGCCGGTGTTGTTTAAACTGTTAACTGCGTAACTGGCATCCAGATTCGGATTGCCGTTTACCGTTATAACACCTGCACCAGTTTTGCGAACCGAATAGCCTTTAGCATTTTGAGCCGGTGTAGCGGTACTTTCAAATTTCCATGTTTTCATGGCACAACCTGCGCCAACGCTTTCATCCATGCTGGCCACCGCACCATAAGGCGAACCTGTTAAGAGTTGCGTTTCGTCGCAGTTGGCAGTTGGTATGGCGTAACCTGTTGTGCCACCGGTAGCAAATTCCGAAAGTGCCGGAGCATCAACCGGAGAGCCCATGAAGTGTGCATCGTAGGTAGCAGAACTGTGATAGTAACGTTCGGCCGAAATTGTGCCACTGATTGTACCTGTATAACCCGGACTAAAGTTATCGATAATACCGATTTGGCTATCGCTGGTACTGCGGAATACCAATTGGCCGCTACCGGTGCTAAGTGTTCCGCTTTGCAGTGCCACTTCACCGAAAATTTCGAACCGGCTGCCAGCCTGCATATTCGCGCCTGTAGCATTATTCAGTTGCAGGTTTTGGAATTGTGTTTTGCCCGATAGTTGTTGTGAGCTTGATCCATTCAATACCACAACACCTGCACCTAATATCTGGCTTGCGCTGCCTGAGCCACCTATCCAATTACCACATACAGAAATGTTTTTGCCTGCATTGATAGTAATATTGGCATTTGATTGCACAGTTACATTACCAACCGCAGGACTGGTAGTGTCTATTACAGGGAATACTCCGCCAACGGGCGAGGTAGGTATAACAACATCGGCGCCGCACACATTAGGTACGTAGTTTAAACTCCAGTTACCGGAATTAAACCAGTTGGTAGCATCACCTGCTACATCGCCTTGCCATGTGTTGGTACAAGTATTCACCTGAACGTTCAGGTTCTTAGAACTTGAACATCCTGAAGGGCCTGTAGTAACAACGTTAAAGGGTTGTGAGCCCGCAGGAGTATTAGTAAGTGTTACTTCGCCGGTAGCATTATCAATACCACTATAGGTTACAGCACTGATACTACCCGGGCCCGTGAAGGCATGCGTAAAGTTGCCGGTAACACTACCTGAAATTTCCAAAGACCAACTCACCAACGTACCGGAAATCAAACCATAATCATCAAATACGCGCAGCGTCCAGTTACCGGTTAATGGTGCTCCAACAAGCGGGTTAGCAGGTATTATACCGGCATATGAACCGGCTTCGTCAGGAGCAGCACCTGAAAGCACCGGACCTGTAGAAACCGTACCTTCGGGAGCATAAGTAGCTGTAAACGGAGCATCGGATGCAGTTACCGTATTGATATTGTTAGCGGCACCGGTTTGTAAAACGGTATTTACATAGTCTTCGCCATCTGCTCCGTTATCCGTAGTAAGCTCAATTGCGCGCGTACCTGTAGGGTCAACCAGGAATACGTCCAAGTCTTCAACCCAAAGGTGATTAATGTTTAAAGTAACCTTAACCGTAGTTGCAGCGCTAACAGTACCCGTGGTACCCGTTAAATTAATGGTGCTGCTGGCACCGACGGTGCTGTTATCCGTAACTGTTAAATTAACCGGACCTGAGGAACCGCTGTTAGCAAAGTTGAAAGACCCGCCTGAAGTGGCAGTGGCATTTAAAGTGGCGGGCTGGCCCAGGCACACCGGCGAAGGTGTTACTGTTAGGTTAACTGCAGGATTAATAGTAAGTATATTAACAGTTACAAAGGCATCGTTAGCTGTATTCTGATCGCCCGGTAAACTGGTTTGACCATTAAAGATATAGGTGCCACCATCCACATTCATGTTGATAGCGCCCACTGTAAAGTTGGTGCTTGCACCACTTGCCAATGAACCTGTATAAGTAGCATTAAACACTTGCGAAACCGGACCACTTACTGAAACCGTAACCGGAATAGAAGTAAGTGTGCTTGTTCCGAAGTTTGAAATTTGCACTACGATGTTCTGGCCGGCAACACCGCAAATGCCCGAACCCGATGGAGAAACCAACACCGTTGCAGCAGCATCAAGCGCCACCGGCGTAAACTCATCGGCCCCCATATCAGGCGAAGCACCGCGTACGTCACCGTCTATATCGGTAGTTATACCGCCTATAGTAGTGCCCAGGTTATTTAAACTAATGTTTAAACCGGCCACCATATGCAGGTTGGTGCTACTCACAAAATTTGGCATTATGTTCTTGGAATTGGCATCGCCACCCGAAGCCGTTTGGAAAGCAGCAAGGGTAGCATAGTTGTTGCTGCCAATGCGACCAATATAATTACCTGAAGGTATATTAGAAGCTACGTAGTAATCATTGTAATCAATGCCGGTTATTTGCGCGCTCGAAATTTCCGCAGCAATAGCATATGCGCCAACACCGTAGGTTATCCGGCCCAGTTCGTTACGGATGATATTGTTTTTGATAGTTGCTTTAGCACCATCATCCAGGCCAATACCCACTGACGCAGAGTTTGAAGAGTAATCGAGTGTATTGCCGTATAAATAAATAGTGTTATAATAGATATTAACTCCGGCCTGTGAGGCACCCGAGAGATAAATACCAGTTGGGTTGTATGCAGCACCCAATGTTGAATAACTATCACCATCACCGGTAATATTACGGATCATATTGTTTCTAATTTCAACATTAGCAGCAGAAAGACCTGTTGCCACCGTTATACCCTTGGCCCCGTAGCCTTCAGTACCCGTATAAAGCAGATCATGAATGATGTTCTTTTCGATCACCGTGTTGGTTGTTCCTGCCCCCAGTAAAATACCATTGTCTACTTCACCATAATCCGATTCGAAGTTGCCTATATCGTTACCCGAAACGAGACCACCATCTACACCAGCCAGTGCTATACCAGTTCCACCAATTGCATTGGCACCGGTGTTATTTAGTAAGCAGTTCAGCACTTTGGTATTGTTTCCGTTGCCGGCGGCCACTGTTGCGTTGGCAAAAACACCCACGTAACTATTTCTTATATCCAGATTTTGAACGGTAATGTTATTGAAATAACCTGCGTTACCAACGGTAGCTGCATCGCTGATGAAAATACCGGTGTAATCCTGACTACCATTTTTAGCAATGAAGTTCTTGAGCGTTACATTAGTAATAGCCGTTGTACCGGTTGAGCCCACCAATAAAATATTAGGGCTTGTTGCGCCGGTATTGGTAATAGTTAGGTTTCGGCTTAAGCTACCATTGTTTGAACCTTCAACAATGGTATTGCTGTTAAGTATTTTAATCATTGGGCCGGTAGCTACCGAACCGGTTATTGCTGCATTAACACCTGTTGCAGGTTTAATAGTAAGCGTATTAACCGAGCTACTACCTGCTAAGGAGTTTATAGTAAGCGGGAACGTTTCGGAGCCGCTATAGGTAGCATCGGTTAAACTAAACACGGTTGGTCCACATAAGCCATAGGCGTTGGCAGCGGCAACTGCTGCGGTAAGCGTAGTAAAGTTGCCACCTGAACCAACTGTATAGGTACCACTTAATGCGGTCTGGAAAGTAGCCGATGTAAAGGCATCGTTGCCGGGCACCTGATCAGTATTACCACTTGGGTTAGAAGTGGAGGCTACCAACGTATAGTTGGTACTGGCTACAAAATTATAGCTGCCCAACGTAACTGTTGTTGTTGCACCAGGGGCAACACTCAACGACGGGAAATTTACGGTACCCTGACCTACACCATTTATGCTCCAGGTTACATTTACGCTTGTAAGGGTAGCTAAACCATAGTTTTTAACTACCACCTGCACCGGCTGATTGCCCGGGCAGAAGGTTCCGGTAAGAGCGGTAACGCCGGCATCGTCGTTGGCAATCACAAATTCATCCGCACCAAAGTCAGGTGCTGAAGATGCACCAGGGCAACCGCCGCCAGGGCAACGTACATCACCGTCGATATCGGTAGTAATACCTGCCAGGCTAAGGGCAGTATTATTTAACGCGGTATTGCTTCCGGCAACAACATGCAGATCGGACGCAGAAACAAATACAGGCAATACGTTTAGTGAATTAACGTTCTGCCCAAAGCCTGTTTGGATAGCCGCCAGAGTGGTACGGTTAGAGCCGATGTAACCTAAGGTACCCGCACTATAATAGTCGTTGTAATTAATGGTGCCAAAAACGGTGTTGGCCGCTGCGCAGTAAATTGCATACCTGGTACCTACGGTAGAAGTAATGCTGAAGATATTATTGCGCAGATTAACTGAACCTGCTGTTATAATACCGCTGGTAATGTTAATAGCCGCGGGTGTACCAGTGGTTTGGTTAGTAGCCAGGCTTACAGTATTAAAATCGATATTGTAGCCACCACCTGCGGTAAGAACAATACCATAGCCGTTATCCGACACAGTGACACCGCCGTAGCCCATACCCGCTACATCGGAAATAAAGTTATTGTAAACATTCAGGTTGGAAGTTGTGGTAGAAGCCCCAAGATTAATACCCAGGGCACCATAACCAGTGGTATTGGTTTGTTTGATATCGGAAATTTTGTTGCCTGCAATAGTCCCACCGGCTACAGCACCTGCTACTTGAATACCCGACATATTAGCCGTACTGCTGGTTGTTGAAACCACCCCTGCAATAGTATTACCTGTTATGCTGAAGTTCTGTGCATTGGCAATCAGCAAACCACGAAAACTTAATTTTTCACCTGCCAAAGAGGACCCGAAGGTATTACCGCTTATCACCCAATTGGCATCATTAGCAGCTGCACCGTATACATACATACCATTTTGTGTGCTAATAAAAGTATTATTGATAACTGTGTTAGCTGAGTTCTGCGCGTCGGCAGGGTTACCAGCCGTGCTACCGCTACCGGCTAGAATACCAGCTACTGTAGTTTGAAATACGCCACTGAATTTTGTGTTTTTAACCGTATTGTTGGTTGCACCGTCTGCGGTTGATGCACTGGCGATCCAAACATCGGCAACCCCGGCTGAGTTGGTATTATTAAACACCAGGTTTTGCGAACTGCCACCGCTATTACTGCCATCAATAATAATATAGTCGGCACCATTTAACTTAATTAAAGCCGTGGTTGCCGAACCTGTGATAGTAGCATTATTGCCTGAAGCCGGTTTAATGGTTAAGGTATTAACCGCGCTGCTGCCAGTAAGTGAGTTAATTACTATCGGGAAAACTTCGGAACCGCTGTAAGTAGCATCGGTTAAGCTAAAAACCGTAGGGCCGCATATACCATAGAGATTGGCTTGGGTAACGGCTACCGTAAGTGAACTAAAATTACCACCTGAGCCTACGGTATAGGTACCAGTTAATCCGGTTTTATAGGTGGAACTCTCGTAGTCGTTCGCGGGATTTTCATCATTAACACCATTGGGTAACGAGGTAATAAACTGTAAGGTGTAAAGCGTACCGGATACAAATGTATAGTTGCCTAAATTAAGGTTGGTTTCAGCACCGCTGGCAACACTGATGCTTGGAAAATTAATAGTGCCTTGGGCCACACCGTTTACGCTCCATGTAACGCTTACTGATGTAAGGGTATTAAGACCAATATTTTTTATGATAGCCACTACCGGTTGAGTACCCGAGCATATACCTCCGGAAAGGCCTACAGGCTTGGCATCATTATAAACCGGGAAAATTTCATCGGCACCGATGTCGGGCACCGTGGCGTTGCGCGTTTCGCCGTCTATATCAGTTGTAATACCGGCAATAGCTGTAGCTTTTGCATTTAAGCCACTGGAGGTAAGCAAGTGTGGGTCGGTAGCAGAAACAAAATTCGGATCAACATTTAATGAATTTCCATCCTTGCCGGTAGCAGTTTTCCACGCAGCAAAATTGGCATAGTTGGTGCCGGCGCTGGTATTGCGCGCAACCTTATTGTTGCCGGTAAAATAGTAATCGTTATAATCGAGGCCGGTGAACATAGTGCTAAGCGTACCACCATTATGATAGATACAAGCCATATCGGTACCGGAACCGCCGGTAATTTCGGATGACAGTATGTTATTGCGAACATCGAGGGTAGCAGATCCAGAATTGATATTAATACAAGCCGCACGAGAGGATGTGGATACGGCCCCATTCATACGAATGGTATTATAATATACCTTAAGCCCCGTTACAGCAGCACTAATAAAGATGCCACTGGGGACATCAGTATTATTGGTAAAACCATACGTACTTAAGTTCCAAATCATATTATTTGATAATGTTATACTGGAAGTAACAGTTGCAGAACTCAACAATATGCCATAATAACCCCACTGACCCGTGCTGGGATTGCTTCCGTCGTGGATTTTGTTACGGTCGAATGTTAAAGACTGATTTTGCGCGGCTATTTCAACAGCACCAATGTTAGAACCTGTAGAAAAGCTTGTAGAGATATTGTTACCCTGGATAAGGGCAGCGGTAGCAGTTGACGAACCTGTTCCGTAAGTACCGGTAACATAAATTGCTCTGAAAGTGATGACATTAACCCCGGTGTTAGCCAGATAATTATCAAGGATTTTCAAGTTATCGCCCGGATTACCTGCAGTGCCGGCAAAGTAAATGCCATAGAAACATTTGCGAATGTCGTTATTCTGAATAGTTACATTGTCATAATCAGCCGCACTACCGCTGGTAGAAAGTGTGCTGCTTGTAGTTGCATTAGAATATGCACTACCGGCATAAATACCTGCCATACCGGAGTTTGCATTGCTGTTGCCTACTATTATCAGGTTTTTTATTGTAATGTTATTACAGCCCAATGCGGTGGTGGCTGTGCCGCCTTCTAAACGTACGGCAGGCACATTATTGGTTGTACCATTAACCTGAATGGTAAGGTCGCGGCTGTTTGAACCATTCGAGGAGCCATCAATGGTAACATTATCGGCACCTAAAAGGTCAATAATACCCCGGCTGCCCGTAGGTGAGGCGGCAGAATTGATAATAACGCCGGCTGCACCTGGTTTAATGGTGACCGATGTATAAGAGGCGGTGCTTATGCCCGAGGCATATAAAGCCTGTGGCGCTGCAGGTTCGGTGGTATTGGCATTAACCTTAATGGTAACATCGCCTTTATGTGTACCTGCATTAATAGCCGATAACGCAGCACTTACCGTAGTATAAGATGTTGGCCCTAATGTAGCTGCCGTTGCAGTAACAGAAACCTGCGCCCGGCTAAATGCTGTAATAAGAATTAAGAGGAAAAAGAACGAAACCTTCTTTTGGGTAGAAGTAAATGTGCCCATAGTGAAATATTTATGTCAATAAATTCTAGCTAAACCAAGTGTTAAGAAATGATTTAGATAGGTTAAAATAACCATAAATACTTCATAGAAGCAAGAATAATCAGATCAACATTCGGCCTTCTAATATGATTAAAATGATAACTGCTTCATTTTCAAGCTAATTATTTTTTAATCAAATAGGGTTTACCTGACCAAAAACGTTCCTAAAAAGGTTTGTATATCACTTTATTATCTTCTTTTTCCGGTTAAACCCAGCACTCCTAAAATGCCCCGGGTTACTTCTTTAATAATCATTTTACCGGCACTACTTTTAGCGAAAGTTCCGATGGCGTCAGCACTTTTACTCAATACTGAACCTGAATAAGACGTACTTTCTTCAGATTTGCTCACTTTTTCGGCTGGCGTATCCGTTTGCGCCCCCCTTTTTAGCTTCTCATTCAGCATTTCAAATGCGCTTTCGCGGTCCACTACCTCATTATATTTCTTAACCAGGAAGGAATTACTGATGATGGTGTTCATTTCCGCCGGACTAAGCACATCCATCCTTGAGGCCGGGCTTTGCATCAGCGTTGCTGCTAATGGCGTAGGGTTCCCTTTTTCACTAAGTACGGTTACAATCGCTTCGCCAATACCCAGCTCGGTAAGCAGGTTTTCGGTTTTATAGAAATCGGTTAAAGGATAGTTTTCGGCTGTCAGTTTAATTTGCTTGCGGTCCTTAGCAGTAAAAGCCCGCAGCGCATGCTGTACCTTCATACCCAACTGAGCCAGTACACTATCGGGCACATCGGTAGGGTTTTGGGTAATAAAGAAGATACCTACTCCCTTGGATCGTATCAACTTAACGATGGTCTCAATCTGATCGAGCAGGGCTTTGCTGGCTTCGTCAAATATCAGGTGTGCTTCATCAATAAATATAACCAGTTTAGGCCGGTCAGCGTCTCCCTCCTCGGGGAAGGTGGCATAGATTTCGGCCAGCAGGCAAAGCATGAAGGTGGAGAACAGCTTGGGCTTATCCTGAATATCGGTTAAGCGCAGTATTGAAGCTATGCCTCTTCCGTTTTCATCTAACCGGCAAAGGTCGTCTACTTCAAAACTACGCTCGCCAAAGAATGCTTCGGCGCCTTGTTGCTCTAACTCGATGATCTTACGAAGAATAGTAGAAGTAGTAGCCGTAGAAACCTTACCATAGTTTTCCTCAATCTCGGCCTTGCCCTCGTTAGTAATGTAATTCATCACCTTCTTAAAGTCCTTCAAGTCAAGCAAAGGCAGTTGCTTATCGTCGCAGTATTTAAAGATAATTGATACTACCCCTTCCTGCGTATCATTAAGTGCTAAGATCTTTGAAAACAAAACCGGGCCGAATTCGGACACGGTAGCACGAAGGCGAGCGCCGGCTTCTTTACTGAGGCTCAGAAATTCTACCGGTGTTCCCGAAGCCTGCCAGTTTACGCCAATCTTTTGGGCACGTTCTTCAATTTTAGGATTACTTGTGCCGGGCATTGCAATACCACTAAGGTCGCCTTTAATATCCATCAACAAGGTAGAAACACCTTTCATGGATAGCTGTTCAGCTATCATTTGCAGTGTTTTGGTTTTACCGGTACCGGTAGCCCCGGCAATAAGCCCGTGGCGGTTAAACGTTTTTAGCGGAGCTTTTACCAGCGTTTTATCTACCGCTTTACCGTCCAGCATGGCACAACCTAAAATAATGTAGTCGCCTTTGCAATCGTATCCGGCATTAATGGTATCAATAAACTTTTGTTGATCGGCCATATAGGTATTTGTTATGTAAACGAAATTATGTTTTTGTAATGCGAAGCAGGGGAATTGCGACCTTTTTTTTCAACAGAACAGGTCGGGCTGAAGCAGTAAATTCTACTTTCTTTGCGCGAAATTTTATCGCCATGGGTAAGTTCCCCGCCATTGTATTACACCGTCATAAAGCAGAAGCCGTAAAGCGCTTTCACCCCTGGATATTTTCAGGTGCTATTAAACGCGCCGATAAAGGCTTACAGAATGGAGATGTAGTAGAGGTGTTTGCAGAGGACGGCACCTACCTGGCCACCGGCCATTTTAGCAACGGCAGCATAGCCGTACGCATCTTCAGTTTTGAGCAAACCGATGATTTGAATGCCCTGTGGCTTAAGAAATTTAAAGCAGCCTATGAGGTGCGGCGTACAGCAGGTTTAACCGATGCAAAAGACACAAATGTTTATCGCCTTGTTTTTGGTGAAGGTGACGGCATGCCGGGCTTGATTATTGATTTTTACAATGGAACCGCCGTTATACAAGCCCACAGCCTGGGTATGTATAAACAGCGCCAACAATTTGCCGAAGCATTAAAGGCAGTGTACGGCAACGCACTTCAAGCCGTATACGATAAAAGCAGCAACACCTTGCATGGCGAGGAGAGTGCTACCGATGGATACCTGTATGGCAGTGCGGCCACCAACCAGGTAAGCGAACATGGGCACCTGTTTAAAGTAGACTGGGTGCTGGGGCAGAAGACCGGCTTTTTTGTTGACCAACGTGAAAATCGCAGCCTGTTAGCGCACTATAGCACAAACCGCAAAGTGCTGAATACGTTCTGTTACTCCGGCGGATTTTCGGTTTATGCGTTGAAGGCAGGTGCTACGCTGGTGCATTCCGTAGATAGTTCAGCTAAAGCAATAGACTGGACCAACGAGAATGTGCAACTGAACTTTGGTAGTGAAGCAAAGCATCAATCGTTTACCCAGGATATTTTTGACTTTTTAAAAGCCAGCACCGAAACTTACGAGGTAATAGTGCTGGACCCACCTGCCTTTGCAAAAAACATGGGTGCAAGGCATAACGCTATTAAAGCTTACAGCCGCTTAAACGCAGCAGCATTAAAACGTATTGCTAAAGGCGGCATTCTCTTTACCTTCTCGTGCTCGCAGGCCGTAAATCGCGAAATGTTTGAAGGCGCGGTTGCATCGGCGGCTATCGAGGCCGGCAGAACAATACGCGTTTTGCACTACCTAACGCAACCGGCCGACCACCCCGTAAGCATCTTCCACCCGGAAGGTTTATACCTGAAAGGGTTGGTGCTGCACGTAGAGTAATTAAGCTTGGGTGCGCACTAAATCCAGATCAATACGGCGCAGAATAATATCAGCCGAAAGGATCTTCACCTTAACTTTATCGCCTAACTGGTAACGCTTGCGGGTTCGGGTTCCCACCAGGCGAACGAACTTTTCTTCGAATACAAAGTCCTCCTCGCCTAACAGGTCAACACTTACCATACCTTCGCATTTGTTATCGGTCATTTCAACAAAAATGCCTTTAGGAATAACACCGGTAATAATACCATCGAATTCCATCCCTACCTTATCCTGCAGAAACTCTATCTGTTTATACTTAATAGCATCGCGCTCGGCATCCATAGCCTTGCGTTCCATTAAGGACGAGTTTTTACAGAGGGTTTCCAACTCATCGCGGTCAACTATGCGGTCGCTGTTGGTTAGCAGTTGATGTAACAAACGATGCACCAATACATCAGGGTAACGACGGATGGGTGATGTAAAGTGTGTATAGTGTTCCATAGCTAACCCGTAGTGACCGATATTCTCGGTGGTATAAGCAGCTTTTGCCATGCTACGGATAGCCATTGTTTCAATCACATTCTGTTCAGGTTTGCCTTCCACACGTTTTAAGAGAGCATTCAGGGTGCCCGCAATTTGCCGTGGGTCTTCAAACTTTAAACTATAACCAAAGCCGGAGGCAACTGCAGCAAACTGTTCTAATTTAGTTGTATCCGGACTATCGTGCACACGGTATACAAACGGCTTGCGATGTTTAGCTTTTCCGATGTGGCTTCCGTATTTTGCAACGGTTTCGTTGGCCAGTAACATAAAGTCCTCCACCAACAGGTGAGCGTCCTTTCTGATCTTTAAAACAATGCCGACTGGTTTACCGGTTTCATCCAACTTAAAACGCACTTCGGCCTTCTCGAAAGCTATTGCTCCGTTTTTAAAGCGCTGCTCACGCAACTTGCGCGATACTTTTAATAATACAGCCAACTCTTCGTGATGATCGCCTTTACCAGTTTCCAGTATCTGCTGTACTTGTTCGTAGGTAAAACGGCGATTGCTATGGATAATGGTTTTAGCAATGGTAAAGTTCTTGATATTGAATTGCTGATCGAACTCAAACAAGGTGGCAAAGGTCAATTTATCCTCGTGCGGGCGAAGCGAACAAAGCACATTCGAAAGCTTTTCGGGCAACATGGGGCAAACACGGTCGGGCAGGTAAACGCTGGTGCCACGGCGTTCAGCCTCTTTATCCAGCTCGCTGCCTTCGGGAATGTAGTGCGCAACATCGGCTATATGCACACCAATCTCGTAGTTACCATTTTCTAACACACGGAAAGAAATGGCATCATCAAAATCCTTGGCATCTTCAGGGTCAATAGTAAAGGTTAATATATTCCGGCAATCGATACGTTTAGCCACCTCCGCCGGCGATATTACATCGATTACATTTTCCAGTTCGGCATACACGCTTTTCGGGAATTCGATACTGAAGCCATTATCCATCAGAATACGCTTCATATCCAGATCGCTTGAATAGCCGGCCTTCATAATTTCCAGCACTTCGCCTAATGGGTTTTTAGTGCCGGTATTCCAGTTGGTAACGCGCACAATAACACGGTCATCGTTTTTAGCGCCGTGTAATGAATCGAGCGGAATAAAAATATCAGTATTCAATTTGCGCTCGTCGGCCACGAAAAAGGCAAAGCGTTCTAACACTTCTACCCTACCGGTAAATGTATCCTGCGAGCGTTTTACTATGCCGATAATTTCACCTTCGGGCCGGCGGCCGTGGGCAATAATGCGCACCTTTACCTGGTCGCCCTGCATGGCCGTGCGCACAAATTTTTTGGGCACAAAAACATCCTTGGCTAACCCTTCAACACTTATAAAAGCATCACCACTACGTGTTAGGTCAACCGTACCAAACAGATATTGTCCTCCGCCGCGCGATTTTTTTTCAGTTGCAGGTTCTTCAACATGTAGTAGGCGTATCTTGCCTTTGTTCTCTATTTGAATCACTCCTTCCCGATCTAACTCGTTAAGGGCAATTATTATTTCTTCTTGTGTAAGCTTCTTTAATAATTTGGGGAAGATGGATTTAAGACCGGCATCCTTACCAAGCGATTTAATTACGCTTAATACTAAACCGGTATTACTACCACCACTGCGGACAGACTTCTTCTTGTCCTTCTTCTTTTCTTTTTTCTTCTTTTTCGTCATAAAACTTAAATAAATACAATGTTGTTATCCGCTTGTCTTCGGTTACGTTGTTATTGCTGATAACGGACGGCTAATGAACTTTGCTAGCCTAACTGGAGGAAAGTTACTATTAAATGCGTGAAGACAATTATCGCATTTGTATGATGCAAAAGTAAAAGAAGTAATTGAATAAAACAAATAGCCCCCTATTCCACAATGAAAAACGGATTCAATAAGTCGGGCTTGTTATATGTAAGTTCGGTGCCTGTTTGGGCATTATTAACGCTTCGGCCTGCATACAGAGCCACAGCATGAGCGGCCCCCGTATCCCATTCCATGGTAGGGCCAAAGCGGGGATATACATCGGCCTTACCTTCGGCAACCATACAAAATTTCAGCGAACTGCCTTTCGATACAAAATCAACTTCCTTTCCTTGTTCTTTCAACTTCTCTACAAAAGCCAAGGTTTCATCGGTAAGGTGCGAACGGCTGCCTACAACCTTTACCTTTTGTAATGTAGAATAATGTGGCTGTGCGATAATTTGTACAAAAGGCCCGCCCCTATCCGAAACAAAAGAACCTATACCTTTAGCGCCAAAGCAGGTATAATTTAAAACAGGTGCATATACCACCCCTAACACAGGTTGGCCATTTTCAATAAGTGCAATGTTTACGGTAAAATCTCCATTGCGCTTTATAAATTCCTTGGTACCATCAAGCGGATCTACCAGCCAGAAACGGGTCCAGTTTTTTCGCTCATCGTAAGGCACCAATTTGTTTTCCTCGGATATAACAGGGATAGCAGGCCAATTAGCCTGCAAGCCCTCCATAATTACTGCATTGCTGCATTTATCGGCCTCGGTAAGCGGACTCTTATCATCCTTTAATTCAACATCAAAGGGTCTGTTATAAACGTCTAAAATTGCTTCGCCCGCCTGTTTAGCAATAGCAATAAGCAAATCAATTTGAATGTCGTTGTATTGATAACTCATAATAATTGCATACAAGCCTTAAGGCTATCGCGCCAATAAGGAATTTCAATTTGAAAGGTTTCTTTCACTTTGGCTTTGTTCAATACACTGTATAACGGCCGGGTTGCCGGTGTAGGGTACTGACTGGTAAGTATAGGATTGATTTTTGTTTTTAACCCGGCGTTATCGCGGATGGCAATAGCGAAATCGTACCAACTGCATACACCTTCGTTACTGAAGTTGTAGACACCCGGTTGCCAATTTTTTTCATAAATCAACTGTAAAATAAAGGCGGCCAGATCGCGGGCATAAGTAGGCGTACCTACCTGATCGTAAATTACGTTTAACGATTCACGCTCTTTGCATAAACGCAATATGGTTTTTACAAAGTTGTTGCCAAAGGATGAATACACCCATGAGGTGCGGAATATAATAGCAGTAGGATTAACAGCGGCAATTTGCTCCTCTCCTTTCAACTTACTAGCACCGTATACCGAGATTGGATTTGGCTTATCTATTTCGAGTAAAGGACGACCAATAGTGCCGTCAAAAACAAAGTCGGTACTGATGTGTAAGAACTTAGCTCCGGCATTACGACAGGCTTCTGCCAGGTTAGCTGCGCCCTGCGCATTAATACTATAGGCTTTATCCTTTTCGCTTTCGGCCTTGTCGACAGCTGTATAAGCAGCACAGTTAATTATATAGGCATAGCCTCCGGAGCTAACAACCTTGTCGACCTCAACCGGATTGGCTATATCCAGTCCCTGTCTATCTAAAAACTGAATGGCATGATCTTCTCTCAAAGAAGAAAGGAAATTTAATTCAGAACCCAGTTGACCGTGGGCGCCGGTAACAAGTATTCTGCTCATGCTTAAAATTCAAAATTATTCAGGCAGTTACTAAACGCAGGTAAAATTTTGTCTTTATCTGAAACCAGCACTTCCTCAGGCTTTAACATCCAGTCTATGCCCAGTTCAGCATCCGAAAACAAAATACCTCCTTCGCTCTCTTTCGAATAAAAGTTATCGCATTTATATTGAAAAATGCACGATTCACTTAAAACGGCAAAACCATGCGCAAATCCTCGTGGTATGTAAAGCTGTTTTTTATTTTCTGCACTCAGCTCCAGGGCATAGTGTTTACCAAAAGTTGGTGAACCTTTACGGATATCAACCGCTACATCCAACACCGCGCCTTCCACCACGCGCACCAATTTTGCCTGGGCCATTGGATTTAACTGATAGTGTAATCCACGCAATACACCGCGCGAACTACGCGATTCGTTATCCTGCACAAATTCCGATGTAATACCTGCTTCGGCAAAAACCTGTTTATTAAAGCTTTCGAAAAAATACCCCCGGGCATCGGCAAAAACACGTGGTTCAAATACTTTTAAGCCCTCAAATCCTGTTTCAATAAATGGCATAGTTAACTACTGCTTAATTCTTTTAATTTATACTAGAGTTCTGTTACCCAGTTTTTCGTAGGTTAAGATCTTCTCTACATATTTCAACTTCAGGCAATCGCGCAACGATTCAAATTGTGCCACTTTATGCAAATCCGTACCCACAAAATTTACCAGCTTTTCATCAATCATCTTCTCCGCGGCCTGCTTAGCCCCTTTGCCATATTTACCTAACAACGAACCAAGATTTATCTGAAAATGTACGTTTCGGTCTTTTAGCGCATAGTAGGTTTCAAAACCGCTCTCGTAGTAATAAGGGTAACGCTCAGGATGTGCCAGCAATACTCTGTAATTTGCTAACTGCAGTTTATAGATCAACTCAAAAACCATGTTTTGCTTTTGCAAATAGCTGAATTCCACCAACACATAGTTTTTGCCGAAGGTCAGCAAATCATTCTGCTCAATCTTATCGTACATCGATCCATCGGCATAATATTCGGCAATGGCATCAAATCCAATATCAATTCCCTGTTGGGCAATTTCTGCCCTCACAGCATCCCTGCCGCTGATAATCGTTTCAGTAGTATTATTATAACCATCGGTAACAACATGCGGGGAAGTAATGATCTTTTTAAATCCCAGGGCCTTAAACTGTCTTAGCATCTCAATGGTAGTAGCCATATCCGGCGAACCGTCATCAATGCCCGGTATCAGGTGCGAATGGATATCCGCCCCCATAAGACTATAGTCGCTGAGATTGGAAGGAGTCTCTTTTTTACCCCCGAAAAGTTCAGATAACTTATTAAACACAAACTAATTTGCGTGTAAGATAATGCTTTGCAACAAAGCATTTTAGTTCTTATAGAGCTGTTTAAAGTAGCTTACTGTTATTTCAAGCCCTTTATTGAAGTTAAAGGCAGGATTGTAGCCTAACAATTGCTGAGCCTTGCTAATATCGGCCAACGAATTTCGGATATCGCCCTGCCGAGCCTCGCGGTACGTAGCTGCATGATCGCTGTTTAAAAGTGCCTGAATGTTAGCATACAATTGCTTTACTGAAAAATTAGCTCCCACTGCTATATTATAGACCTGGCCATAAGCAGCTTCGTTTTCGCAAAGCATGGCTTTCACATTAGCTTGCACCGCATTTTCTACAAAGGTAAAATCGCGGGTTTGTTCGCCGTCGCCATCAATATAAACCGTTTCGCGGCTTAAGATTTTAGAAACAAACAAAGGGATTACCGCTGCATACATACCGTTAGGATCCTGCCTGGGACCAAAAATATTGAAGTAACGCATGCCGATGATTCGCATACCATAGGTTGTCCCAAACACGGAGGCATATAATTCGTTAGCGTATTTGCTAACCGCATAGGGAGAAAGCTGCTTCCCTATGCGCCCCTCTATCTTGGGTAAAGAAGGTTCATCTCCATAAACCGAGGATGAAGAGGCATAAACAAAGCGCTTAACGCCGGCATCTTTTGCGGCAGTTAGCATATTTACAAAACCACCAACGTTCACATCATTGGTATTCCATGGTTCTTTGATTGAGCGGGGTACCGAGCCCAGGGCTGCCTGGTGCGAAACATAATCTATTCCCTCACAGGCCTTCCGGCAGGTGGCCAGATCGCGGATATCACCTTCTAAAAACTCAAAGGCCGGATTGGCCCTGAACATTTCGAGGTTTTGAAGATTACCGGTAGCCAAACTATCGAATACACGGACTTTGCGGGCGCCAAACTTTAACAGGTATTCCACCAGGTTTGAACCTATAAAACCTGCTCCGCCGGTAACCAAAAAACTTGCGGCAGAAATATCGTGCTGATGGTATTTAATATCGAACATAAGTTATTAAAGCAGGCTTATCATTCAACTGCGGTTACGAATATAACAACCTGCGAAAATTAACGCGAGGCATACTGTTGCTCATAGTATTTCTGGTAAGCACCGCTGGTAACATGGGTTAGCCATTCTTCGTTCGCTAAATACCAGTCTACAGTCTTTTCAAGGCCCTCTTCAAAGGTTACAGAAGGACTCCAGCCCAGGTTTTTGTTCAGCTTCGATGCATCAATAGCATATCTTCTGTCGTGGCCCGGACGATCCTTCACGTAAGTAATCAGCTTTTCCGATTCGCCCTCCGCTCTACCCAGTTTGCGGTCCATAATGCGGCACATCAATCGGATAAGTTCAATATTCTGCCATTCATTAAAGCCGCCTATATTATAGGTTTCGCCCAGTTCACCTTTATGCATAATAGTATCGATGGCTCGTGCATGGTCTACAACCCACAACCAATCGCGGGTATACTTGCCATCACCATAAACAGGCAGAGGTTTGTTGTTCTTAATATTATGTATAAACAGCGGAATCAACTTCTCAGGAAACTGGTGCGATCCGTAGTTGTTAGAACAATTTGAAATAACAACAGGCAGATTATACGTATTAAAATACGCACGCACAAAGTGGTCGCTACTGGCTTTTGATGCACTATAAGGCGATTGCGGATCGTAAGGAGTTGTCTCTAAAAAGAAACCGGTTTCACCCAATGAACCATAAACCTCATCGGTTGATACGTGATAGAAGATCCGGTCTTTACGCAAAGGCTTATCCTTACTGCATTCCCACGTTTTCTTAGCTGCATTCAGCAAATTAACTGTGCCGATAACATTGGTAGTTACAAACTCAAGCGGATTAGAAATAGAACGGTCTACATGGCTCTCAGCAGCTAAATGAACAACTGCCAGAAATTTGTGTTCCTCAAAAAGCGCATTTATAAAGGAAGCATCTGTAATGTCGCCTTTCACAAACTTGTAATTAGCCTTGCCTTCTACGTCCTTCAAGTTCTCCAGATTACCTGCATACGTAAGTTTATCGAGGTTGTAAACCTCGTAATCGGGATAGTTATTTACAAAAAGGCGCACCACATGCGAGCCGATAAATCCGGCACCGCCGGTAACAAGTATTTTTTTCATGCTTTTTTTGATGGCTGTATCTAATATTTTACAGACTCCAATACGTAAAGGCCTTTACTTTATTTCTTAAGTCGCCTTTTACATCTACCACAATACCGTCCTTTTTCAATATTTTACCAAAGAAGGCATCATCCAGAGTACTGAACTGATCGTGATTCACCGCTACTATAACAGCATCATAATCGGTTCCGTATTCTTTATTCAGATGGATATCATACTCCTCGTGAAATTCTTCTGCATCGGCGTAAGGATCGGTTACTTCGGTTTGCACCGAATATTGTTTCAATTCTTTAATTACATCCACCACCTTTGAGTTACGGATATCGCTCACGTTTTCTTTAAAGGTAGCACCCATAACCAGTACACGGGTGGCATCCACTTGCTTATGAAGTTTAATAAGTGCTTGCACCAGTTTACGTGCAACATGAGCCCCCATATCATCATTAATTCTGCGGCCTGCCAGGATAACTTCGGGATTATAGCCTAATTCATTCGCCTTATAGGTAAGGTAGTATGGATCAACACCAATACAGTGGCCACCCACTAAACCAGGGAAGAATTTCAAGAAGTTCCACTTGGTGCCGGCAGCTTCTAATACTTCGTAGGTATTAATGCCCATTAAGTCAAAGATGCGCGACAATTCATTCATTAATGCAATGTTCAAATCGCGTTGGGTGTTCTCAATAATTTTTGCTGCTTCGGCTACCTTAATGCACGAAGCACGGTGAGTGCCGGCAGTAACTATAATTTCATAGGTGCGGGCAATAACATCCAACGATTCAGCATCGCAACCCGAAACTACTTTCTTGATTTTAGTAATGGTATGTTCCTTATCACCGGGGTTGATACGTTCAGGCGAGTAGCCCAGTTTAAAATCAACACCCATTTTAAGACCTGAAATTTGTTCCATTACAGGCAGGCAATCTTCCTCGGTGCAACCCGGATAAACTGTTGATTCAAAGACCACATAATCGCCCTTCTTTAATACCTTACCAATGGTGGTGCTGGCACTAATTACCGGCTTTAAATCAGGCACATTGTGCCTATCAACAGGTGTGGGAACAGCCACGATGAAGAAATTGGCTTCCTTCAAATCGTTCAGGTCGGCAGTAAACTTTATGTCCGTACCTTCAAAATCCTTAGCCTCTAACTCATTGCTCGGATCAATATTTTGCTTCATTAAATCAACCCGCTTCTGGTTGATGTCAAAACCAATTACGGAAATTTTCCGTGCAAATTCAAGGGCAATAGGTAAACCCACATAACCCAAACCAATAACCGCTAACTTCTTCTTCTTGCTTAATAATTCCTCAACCATACTATTTTATTTTAGAAACTATACCATTTTGTAATTGATACTTTTCGCCGCTTTCGGGGCATACGGCAATGCCTTGCTCATCAAACTTTAAACGATGACCATATTCGCTCATCCATCCCATTTGCTTTGCAGGATTGCCAACTACCAATGCATAAGCCGGCACCGTTTTGGTAACCACAGCACCCGCACCAATAAAGGCATATTCGCCAATATCGTGTCCGCATACAATAGTAGCGTTGGCCCCGATTGAAGCACCGCGCTTAACTGTAGTTTTAGCATATTGACCGCGGCGGTTAACTGCGCTGCGCGGATTGGTAACATTGGTAAATACCATTGAAGGACCAAGGAAAACATCATCCTCACATACCACACCAGTGTAGATAGAAACATTATTCTGCACCTTAACGTTGTTACCCAAAACCACTTCGGGGCTTACTACCACGTTTTGGCCGATGTTGCAATTTTCGCCGAGTACGCAATTGGGCATAATATGGCTAAAGTGCCAGATCTTGGTGCCTTTGCCTATCTTGCAGCCCTCATCCACAATGGCTGAAGGATGAACATAATATGCCGTTGATTCCATTACGCGAAACGGTGTTTTGATTTATATAACTCTTCTTTAGGCAAATTCCGGAAGTAATCATAAGTAATTTTTAAACCTTCTGCTCGATTTACTTTCGGTTCCCAAGATAAAATTTCTTTTGCGCGTGTAATATCAGGTTGGCGCTGTCGGGGGTCATCTACTGGTAATGGCTTGTAAATCACCTTTTGATTGGTTCCGGTTAGCTTGATTATTTCTTCGGCAAATTCTGCAATCGTAATCTCGTTCGGGTTACCAATGTTTACTGGTTGGTGGTAATCAGAAAGCAATAAACGATAGATGCCTTCAACCAGGTCATCTACATAACAAAACGATCGGGTTTGCGAACCATCGCCGAATACCGTCAAATCTTCTCCTCGTAGTGCTTGTCCGATAAATGCAGGTAGCACCCGACCATCATTCAAACGCATGCGTGGTCCATACGTATTGAATATGCGTACAATTTTGGTATCTAATCCGTGAAAGGTATGATAAGCCATAGTGATGGCTTCCTGAAACCTTTTAGCTTCATCGTAAACTCCTCGCGGTCCAACCGGATTTACATTGCCCCAGTAATCTTCACGCTGAGGGTGTACCAACGGATCACCATAAACCTCACTGGTGCTGGCTACCAGTATACATGCATTTTTTGCTTTGGCCAATCCAAGCAGGTTATGAGTTCCAAGCGATCCCACCTTAAGTGTTTGAATCGGAATTTTAAGATAATCGATGGGCGAAGCCGGAGAGGCAAAATGTAGGATGAAATCAAGATGCCCCGGCACATGAACAAACTTAGATACATCATGGTGGTAAAACTCAAACTGTTCCAGCTTAAACAAGTGGTCTATATTTGCCAGATCTCCGGTTATAAGATTATCCATACCAACTACCCGGTATCCTTCTCTAATAAACCTATCGCATAAATGCGATCCCAAAAACCCGGCAGCCCCGGTAATTAAAACTCTTTTCATTTTACAGTTTCGCGTCCAATGCTATAATACACAAAACCAAGCCTTTTGATGTGTTCAATGCTATATAAATTCCTTCCGTCAAAAATCACCTTATCCTTCAAGGAGGCAGCTAAAAGTTCAAAATCAGGAGAACGAAACGCGTTCCATTCAGTAGCAATAACTAAAAAATCGGCATCTTTTACAGCTGCGTATTCATCCTGTGCCAGAGTAACCCTGCTGCCATACACTTGTTTAACGTTATGCATTGCCTCGGGATCATAAGCGCTTACCTCTGCTCCTGCTTTCAGCAATCTATCAATCAGATATAAAGCAGGTGCTTCACGGATATCGTCGGTATTTGGCTTAAATGCCAGGCCCCAGAGCGCAACTTTTTTACCGGCGAGATGGCCTTGATAATGCTCACTTATTTTATCGAAAAACACTTTGCGCTGCAGATAATTTACGTCCATTACAGCATCAAGTATCTTAAAATCGTAGTTATAGGCTTTAGCCGTGTGGTATAACGCTTGCACATCTTTTGGAAAGCAACTGCCGCCATAACCTACGCCGGCAAACAGAAAACGTTTACCGATTCGGCTATCGGTACCAATGCCCTTACGTACATTATCTACATCTGCGCCAACTAACTCGCAAAGGTTGGCAATTTCATTCATAAACGAAATTTTAGTTGCCAGGAATGCGTTGGCCGCATACTTGGTTACTTCGGCACTGCGTTCGTCCATAAACAGAATAGGATTGCCCTGCCTTACAAATGGTTCGTACAGTTCCTCCATTAAACGCCTGGCCTTCTCCGAACGCGTACCAACTACTACCCGTTCCGGTTTCATAAAATCTTCTACGGCTACTCCTTCCTTCAAAAATTCAGGATTCGAAACTACATCAAACGCTACCTTCGCATTTTTGCTGATCATCTCCTTTACCTTATCTGCTGTCCCAACGGGAACTGTACTCTTGTTTACCACAATGGTGTAATGGCTCAGCAAAGTACCTAACTGTTCAGCAACACCCAATACATATTTAAGGTCTGCACTACCGTCTTCTCCGGGTGGCGTTGGCAATGCAAGGAAAATGATTTTGGCCTCGGCAATCCCATCCGCCAGGTTATTGGTAAATTTCAGGCGACCCTGTTTTGCATTACGCTCAAACAGCACATCCAGATCGGGTTCATAAATGGGTATTACACCGGCGTTTAATTGCTTTACTTTTTCCTCATTAATATCAATACAGGTAACCGTGTTGCCGGTTTCAGCAAAGCATGTTCCTGTTACCAGGCCCACATAGCCGGTTCCTACTACAGCAATTTTCATCCGACCACTTCCTTGAAATTTTTAATAATATATTCCAATTGTTCGTGTTCAAACTCGGTGTGTATCGGTAACGATATTACCTGTTTGCACAACTCCTCAGTTAAAGCAAAGCTGCCTGCAGGATAACGATCATCATGGTAAGCCTTCTGCAGATGCAAAGGAATTGGATAATATACCATGCATGGAATATTACGTTCCTGCATTTTGGCTCGCACTTCATTTCGATCTACCCCGGTTAGTTTCAATGTGTATTGGTGGAATACATGTGTAGAGTTGCCCGCCCTAACCGGTATTTGGGCATGTTTTAAATCTTTAAACGCCTTGTCGTACGCATCGGCAACACTGCGCCTGCGGCTTGCATAATCATCCAGATATTTCAGTTTCACATCCAGTATAGCAGCCTGTATGGTGTCCAAACGGCTGTTTACGCCAATCTCATCGTGCACATATTGTACACTCTGCCCGTGGTTACTGATCATACGCAAGCGCGCTGCCAGAGCATCATCATTCGTAAATAAAGCACCGCCATCACCATAGCATCCCAAATTTTTTGAAGGGAAAAAGGACGTGGTACCTACAGTTCCTATAGTTCCGGCTTTTTGCTTAACTCCGTTGGCAAACGTATAATCAGCGCCAATGGCTTGCGCGTTATCTTCAATTACATGCAGGTTATACTTGCGGGCAATAGCCATAATAGGTTCCATATCGGCACACTGGCCAAACAAATGCACCGGTACTATGGCCTTGGTTTTAGGTGTAATAGCCTTTTCAATGGCTGCAGGGTCAATAGTAAAAGTATCGGGATTTACCTCTACCAATACCGGCTTAAGTTTTAGCAGTGCTATTACCTCCGCTGTAGCTACATAGGTAAAAGATGCCGTTATTATTTCATCTCCCGGCTGATAGCCAAGAGCCATCATGGCAATCTGTAAAGCATCCGTACCGTTAGCGCAGCTAATTACATGCTTAACATTCAGGTAAGTTGCCAAATGCTCCTCAAAGGCTTTAACCTGAGGTCCTTTAATAAATTGAGTAGAGTTTAGTACCGACGAAATAGCCGAATCCACCTCTGTTTTTATCCTTTGGTATTGACCTGCAAGGTCTACCATCCGTATTTCGGTCACTTTTTCAGATTTTTAAGCGGGCTAAAATAATATTTTTGCCCTAACGCTGTTTTAAAGAACTATGAACGTACTACTACTCCGAATATTATTGACAATCACTTTGCTGAGTGGTATTTTTATATTGAAAGCCCAAGAAGAGAAAGAAAATAAGAAGCTAAAGTTCGATCCGGGAAATGCCATTATTATTTCGCCAACATATACGGCGCAATTCCCGTTCGGCACCATGCGCGACCGTTTTGGGTTCAACTCCCATATTAGCCTTAACTTTTGGTATAAACTGAAAAAAAACTGGGTAATTGGAGCCGAAGGCGGTTTTTTATTCGGTAATCAGGTTCGCGAGAGTTATATCCTTGATCATATCACCACTACTACAGGTCAAAACATAACCCAAAACAACACATTAACCACTGTTCGGCCTGCCGAACAAGGCTTTACTATAAAAGCGCAGTTTGGTAAAATAATACCCTTTACCCCCAAATTTCCCGATGCCGGTCTTCTGTTACTTACGGGGGTTGGTTTCCTGCAACACAAAATAGCTTTAAACGTTCGCGAATCGGCCTTACCACAGTTAAGCAAAACCTACCGCAAAGGTTACGACCGCATGTGTAACGGCCCTGTAATTTCGCAGTTTGTTGGCTACGCTTTTATGGCTCGCCGTAAGCTTTATAGCTTTTACGGTGGTTTGCAATTTGACGTAGCCTTTACCGGCGAACGCCGCAACTACGACTTTTATGCCATGAAGAAACTGGATGAAAAACGTGTAGATATGTTTTTAGGCATAAAAGTAGGATGGATATTGCCTATTTTCCTGCAAACCAGCGAAACCGAATACTACTATTACTAATTAACCATCCATTCGGGTGGTGTGCATATGGTATACCTAAGCCTGCTTATTTACAACCTTGCCTTACGGGCTTATGGCCTGGGCATACGGTTTGCTTCGTTTACCAATACTAAAGCCGGACAATGGATAGCTGGCCGTAAAAACTGGAAAAGTCAATTAGCCGGTCTGGGGTCATCTGTTAACCCTACTTATTGGTTTCACTGCGCCTCGCTGGGCGAATTTGAACAAGCACGTCCGTTAATAGAGCAGATAAAAAAACACCAACCCGATTGCCGCATTGTGCTCACCTTCTTCTCCCCCTCGGGCTATGAAGTGCGAAAAAACTATGCAGTGGCCGATTTGGTGATGTACCTCCCCTTAGATACAGCCGCCAATGCCTCCTACTTTATTGAAACCCTGCAACCAACAAGGGCCTTCTTTGTAAAGTACGAATTCTGGTTTCATTATCTCCATCAGCTACAGCAATGTCATATACCGGTAGTGTTGTTTTCTGCCAACTTCAGACCAAAGCAAGCATTCTTTAAGTGGTACGGCGGGTTGTTCAGGCAGATGTTACAATGGTATAGCTTCGTTTTTGTACAGAACCAGCAGTCTCAAACCCTGTTGAATTCCATAGGTATAAACTCCATTATCGCAGGCGATACCCGTTTCGACCGCGTTATTGAAATAGCAAGTAATAGGCAGGCATTACCGCTTATAGCGCAATTTAAAGGTAGCCATCCCATCCTTATAGCCGGCAGCACATGGCCCAAAGATGAAACGCTATTAACCACCCTCATTCAGGAGGAAGCTCTAACCAACTTCAAATACATTCTGGCTCCGCACGATATTCACCTCAACCGCATTAAACAACTAATGCAATCGCTGGGCAATAAAGCCGTTCGCTTTTCGGAGTTGAATGAAAATAATGCCGCCACTGCAACGGTGTTGGTAGTAGACAGCATCGGGCAGTTAACTTCCATTTATGCATATGGCGATATCGCTTATGTGGGCGGTGGCTTTGATGCAAGCGTTCATAATGTATTGGAGCCTGCTGTGTATCGTATGCCGGTAATCTTTGGCCCTAATCATCAAAAATCGGCGGAAGCTATTGAACTGCTCAACGCAAATGCGGCTTTCTGTATTCGTAACTATCCCGATTTAAAAATGGCTACCACTGCGCTTGCTGTTGCAGGATTGGGCAAGGCAAAATCGGCAGGTGAAATTGCCCGTAACTATGTAGTGGAAAACAGTGGTGGCACTGCCGTTATTTTACAGCACTTAAATTTGTAATTTCTTCAGCCTGTTATTACCGTGTGCATTACATTTAGCGCATGAAAGTTTTGATAGCAGGTGTAGGTAATATGGGTAAAACCTATGCCAAAAGTTTATTGGTATCGCATTTTACCAAACCCGCCGACCTGTTCCTTTTGGAAAAACAACCGACCGATGATGATGGTTTTAAAAGCATTCCAGGCAGTAACCGATTAACTGCTGCATCCGAAGCAATCCGCCAAATTGATATTTTGATATTAGCAGTAAAACCGCAGGACTTTCCGTTGCTCGCCAGCGAAATCAAACCTTATTTGCACGAAGGCCAGATGGTTCTTTCCATTATGGCAGGCATACGCATGCAGGCCATTAGCGAAGCGTTGGGTGTAACCAAAGTAGTTCGCTCCATGCCTAACCTGCCGGCACAAATAGGCATGGGCATGACTGTTTTTACCTGCCTGCCGGCATTAGATAAAAAGGAGTTGTTTATTATCCAAAACCTGCTGAACACTACCGGTAAATCGGTTTATGTGGAGGATGAGAACCGCATTGATGCCGCTACAGCCATCTCGGGTAGCGGTCCGGCCTACGTATACTATTTTATGGAATCGATGATACAGGCTGCCATTAAAATGGGCTTCACGCAAAACGAAGCAGAGCTAATGGTAAATCAAACGTTGATGGGAGCTGTAAATCTGCATAACCGTTACGATCTTACCTGCGGTGAATGGATTAAACGAGTGGCATCGAAAGGCGGTACTACCGAAGCTGCTCTGTCGGTATTCAACAAAAACGAACTAAGCGCAAAAATTGAGGAAGGCCTCTTTAGCGCACTCAACCGCGCCCGCGAATTGGGTAAATAAAGTGCGGGCATAAAAAAGCCCCGCGGCTCAAACGTAGAAGAACCTGCGGGGCAACTTAATGGGCACAATGAGAAGAAAAAAGAACGATGAACAGATCCTCTCCGTTCCTCCTCATTTAAGGAAGGGAAAGGGGTGCTTATAATTTAAACCGGCAGAAGGAACCACTCTTCCGCCGGTAGGTATTGCTATTGCATTACCAGTTTGCCTTTTGCAACCGGTTTGTTGTTTTGCATTATCTGATAGGTATAAATGCCTGCCGCCATGTTATTACGTGGTAGTTGCAGCGTATTGTTGCTGAATACATGCTCGCTTACCAAACGACCGGTGATGTCATACACGCGCAGTTTAGCACCTTCCATGTTTTTGCCTGCCAAACGTACTTCAGCATAATCGCTCATTGGGTTTGGCGCAATGGTAACACTAACCGGAGCGCTTACCTCCTCAATACCGGTGGCATCAATCAGCGTTACAGCAGCATCATTGGTAATTACCGGGGTGTTATAATCAAAGTAGATGGCAGCATCGTCCGATATAATATGCCCGGCTGCTAAACCGTTGTTAGCATTTACGGCAAACTTAACCCAACCGTGGCTGGCCGGTTCATTGTCCATCTCAGCAGGTAATTGTATATCGCTGAACTTAAAGTTCAATTCGCCGTTGCTTTCAGTTACGGCACAAGGGTGACTGGCTCCCAAAAATTCAAAGCTGCTTAAATCAAGGTCCTGCGAAACAACATCCTTCACCACCACATTCACGGCGTTGGCGTTACCCTTGTTCTGGAAGTTGATCACATACTCAATACGCTGATTAGCTTCCACCGACGACACCATTTGGAACGAAGGATTATCAACGTTTGTAACATAAGCCAGTTTATTGTTAGGATCCCAGCTGCCGGTTACTACCTGGTGCACCGTATCCACATTATTGTTCAGGTTAACATCATTGCAACCGCTTCCCGGTACTACGTTAGCCAACGTAAACACAAATTGATTAAGGGTTAATCCCTGGTTGGCATTAAACGTTACCCAGTAGTATTCGCAATCTCCCGGTAACAGGTTATTTAATGCCCAGGTAACTGTATGTGTGCTGGCGTTCTGACTGGTTTGTGCTGGCGAGCTTGTGTTAAAGGTTAAAGTTGGGTCGTAGAACAAATTAACTGTGCCGCTCGCTATGCTCGAACCCAGGTTACAAACCTGAATATCGTACCAGGCCGGGAAACCGGCAGTTACAGTGGTATGCGGTGTAATATTTATGGCAAGGTTACAAGCGCCCGGCTGACAGTAAACCGCGAAATTCTGATTGCTGTACTGGCCCGGGGTGGTGGCAGCTACCGATAACGTTTGTGGTGTTACCTGGCAGGTATTAAAGTTAGAGCTTACCATAGTAATGGCGTAAGTGCCTACCGGTACTAACACACAATAATGGCCCTGCGCGTCAGTATAAGCCTGATAGTAATGGCCATTGGAGCCTGCTAACGAAACATGCACCCCCGAAATACCTGTTTCAGAATTATCCTGTTGCTGGTTGTTGTTAGCATCAAAATAAACGGTGCCACAAATGTTTACTGAATTATTCTGCACGCCGAAATCATAACCGCAAAGATGTTGGTGATTGCCGATAGTAACACTTGAATAATAAGCACAACCGGTGGTACCTGCATTGCTGTTAGGCGAAACAGGCAGCGTAATGGTGTTACCCGAAGCGGCACAGTAATAAATGGTATAATTGCCCGCAGGTACAAGAATTTCATAGTGTCCGTTCGCATCGGTAGTGGCATGGTAATTACCTGCATAAACAGTTACCCCGCTAATGCCCTGCTCACCATTGTCCTGCACACCATTGCCGTTTGCATCGTTAAATACGGTACCGCAAAGTGTATCGCTTAAGGCAGGGGCAGTTACAGTATAACAGGCTGAGCCACCACATTGGTTGGCATCGAATACCGATACACAGTATGTGCCGGGATTGGTAACCGTAAGGGTACTGGTTGTGCTATTGTTCCAGTAGTAAGTATAAGGCCCGCCGGTGCCACCGCTTGCATGTGCTGTTAACACATACGTTGGCCCTGTGCCTGTAGAAGTTATGCTTACCGATAAACTGCAAGCACCTTGAATGGTTACAGTATCGCAGAACTGGCTGGTACAACCTGCCGAGGTTGCCATGGTTAAGCACACTAAATAGTTGCCCGGCGATGTATAGGTATGAGTAGGGCTTGCAGAAGTAGAACTTGATCCGTCCCCAAACGTCCAGCTATAGGTAGCAGAGGATGCACCTCCCAAACTTGAACTGTTGGTGAAGGCGGCCAGATTACCGCTGCTTGTTGTAATAAAGTATGCATGGCAATTAGCGCTTTGTCCTGGCACTACTACTGCCTGGCAGAACGTATCGGCACAAACCGTGCCCGGAATATTTACAATTAAACAAGCCTGATAGGTAATGGTTGTAGGGCTGGATGGATAAGTATGTGTGCCGCCCGCCGAGGTAGTATTTGCAGTTGTTCCGTCACCATAGGTCCAATGATACACTGCACCGTTAGGATTGGTGTTGCTATAAAATTGAACTGTGGGAGCTTGACTGGCCGAATACTGCCAACCTGCAGTAACATTACATGGTGCAGCATTAGATACCGTAATATACTGGCAAATTGTATCGCAGAAAGTATTAGCATTTGCCCATACTTCTAAACAAACCTGGTGCTGACCAACGGTTAAGTTGTTCCAGCTTAATTGCTGATAATTGGTACCGCTGGCAGTGTTCGTCCCATCCATCCACCACTTATAGATAGTTCCAGAAGGATAGGTCCCTACTACCGATGCACTGATGGAACCGGCGCCGGTGGTTGCAGAAAAGTTAGCTTGAATACCTGCGCATAAATTAGTAGCTGCTGGAACTGTTACGGTATGACAGGTAGAATCGCAGAACATGTTTGTGCCTGCATACAAATACAAGCAGAATGTATGCACGCCGGCTGTTGGTAATACGGTATATGGGTTGTTATTTGCCGAAGGAGCGCCAAGCGATTGGCCATCCATCCACCATTGATACTGCGTAAAATTATTGATTCCTGTTGAGGTGCTCTGCAATATGAAAGCACTGGCATTACCACTGGTGGTAAACGCTGCCTGTGCATTACCACAAGTAGGGGCCAGTGTTATGGCAACACCCTGGCAGTACTGTGCGCTACAACCGTTAGCATCGGTAACAGTTAGGCAAACATTATACGTACCATTGGCTGTATAGGTATGCACAGGGTTTAATGCCGTGCTGGATGAGCCATCCCCAAACGACCATAAATACGTTAATGGCGGATAGTTGGAACTGCCGTTGCCTACAAAGTTCACCACCCCGGTACCCGAAACAGTATAAGTAAAGGTAGCAGCTACCATGCCTGTGCAGTTCACATAGGTTTTACAAAATGTGTCGCTGCAAACAGTGCCGGAACCTATTTCCTGGGCTGTAACTATTTCGCAAACTGTATAAACCCCGCCGGATGTATAAACATGCGTAGGGCTTTGTTGGGTAGAAGTGGCACCATCACCAAAATCCCAATGCCACCCGCTTATTTGCCAGCCCGGGGTTACCTGTGCTGTATCGTGAAACACAGGCACATTATTAGGGTTTACGCCTATATAAAAATAGGCCATTACACCGCATGGTGTTTGCGCTGTAACGGCATAACCTAAACTGCTAAGCAGTAGAACCAGCCAGAGTTGTTTAAAGTTTCTCATGGTATTGGGTTTATTTGAGAAAATTGAATGCATTGTCGTTTGTATTGATACTCAAATATAGGCAACCGGTTGCTCCTGTGGCCAAAAAACCGCACGAATCCTTACCTGTTCAAATTAGGCTAACTTGGCAGCAGGCAGCTTGCTATGTAACCAAACCCGGTATTTGAGCACCTCGCCGTCCTCTACACTTTCCGTTACCGGTTGATTTACAAAACGCTCTATTTCCCTTATTCCCTTAGCCTGCCCGGCCGGCTCGGCCTCACTCATTTTGGCAATCAGTTTCAACACAAAGTCTTCCCGCTTAAAAACAGGAGTAAGCAACGATTTACTATACTGTTTTCTTACCTGTTCAACCCTTTTTTTAGTAATTTCTTTATCACCCGATTCATACTGCATTATGCATTCAGCCACTGCAATCTTCAACTTAAAACCGCTATCAGCTTTTTTGTAGTGATCATTTACATATAGTCGTACCAGGTTACGGATGGCATCATTATACCGCTGTTTAAAAAAGAGCAAGTTCGCACGGTTCAGCAGCAAAAAGAATTCATAATAGGCATTTTTAAGCCCTTTTATCTCTTGCTCCATTTCGTCCAGCGCCTTCAAACCCCGGTTAATGTCTATCTGCGCATAGTTTATCATTAACGAGTTGTAATAGAAGAACAAATACTTACTGTAGAGCATGTTATTGTAAGCCCCCATCTCCTCTCCCAGCGTTTCAGCATAATCAAGGCTCTCGCGATACTTCTTATTCTTAAACAAAGCGTTTACAATGTAAATCAGCATTTGCAACCTTGTTTCGTGGTTAGCTTTATCAAACCACTTCTCGTTTACAAAACGTTGATAGGTTTGCAGCATGTAGCGCTCCAGTTCAACAAAGTTGTGGCTTTGTATAAGGGCCTGGCTAACGGCCCGGTAAACCCTGGTTTGAAAGGTTTTGCTGTTCTTAATGCTTTCATCAGCGGCAAATTCCTTAACGGTATTATCCAGCAACTTCAATAACCCCGTATCGCGGGTGCCAAAGTTTTGGCCCAACTTCAGGCGATACTTTACGGCCGCCAATACCTGGTCGGTTTCGCGAATGCGATTCAGTTTCTCGGCATTCTGTTTTCGCATTTGTATATACACCTCAGGGTTTAAACCCGAGAGGTCTTCGGATAGCTTAATGAAACTGGCATAAATAATATCCAGCAATTCAATATTCTCGGATTGCGTAGCTCTTTTCTCGGCTTTCTTTAAATAGTACAAGGCAATTGCCGGCTGACTACGCGCCACAAATATGTTATACAAGCCTAAATACAAATACAGGTTATTGGTTTGCTGCTTATCAAAGTGTAACAATGAAAGGTTATGCCCTATATCTTCCAGCAGGCGGTTCTTTAACCGGTAAAACGAATTTTTATCTCCTTCGCCATATAGCTTACCGAAGATAAGTTCCTCATTATACCGCTCTCCGCTCTTGCGTATATAATCCAGCAGGGCAACATCCTTCCGTTTCTTCGTAGCATGCGAACTTTGCAGCCACAGTTTTATGCTGCGCAGTTCTTCCTTGTTCAATACTCCTACCAATTGATTTAAGAGCTCCATATTTCCCTTTTTTGTGCCCGTGTTTGAACCGGTAAGTAATTACCCGTGCCGGGGCCGGTAACCTTCCTTAAAAGACCTCTGCCCAATTACTTAAGTTGCATGAA
Organism: Chitinophagales bacterium; assembly: GCA_046329495.1. Classification (GTDB taxonomy): domain Bacteria; phylum Bacteroidota; class Bacteroidia; order Chitinophagales; family LD1; genus Bog-950. Next base: position 173,644 of record JAXLUO010000005.1, read on the forward strand.
CAAGCTCAACTTTGAATGGGTAAGAACCAAAGATAAAAAAACACAGGTAGTGCAACGCTATTTTTACCTTAGCTGTCAATTAGCCATGACCCAAATGAAATTACCCCGTATAATAGGCACCTGTATCCTGCTGCTGGCCGGTAAAATTGCTATGGCCCAGAGCGGACTGGCACTTTCGTTGCTGAACTATACCATACAAACCGATTCGGTTAACTTTACTTATGGCTACACCATTACCATAAATGCCACTTTAACCAACGTAAGCCAGTCGGCCTATAGCGATACCCTCGATTTCGCGCTGCATAATAACCAGTTCAGTGTTATTACAGCTAACAGTGTATTTAAAAAGCCACCCTATAGCGCTAAAACCATAACCTTACAACCCGGCGAAAGTGTGCCTGCTGTTTTCGGGGTTAAAATTGATGCCCAATACTTTGCCCCAGGGCCCGATGTGGTAGTGGTTTGGCCTATCTGTAATCAAATCATTGCCGACTCCATCGTTATCGACCTCCATATTAACGATCCTATGGCCTCGGCACCCGAGGTACAGCAGCCTGCCACCTATTTGATACTACCTGATAAAATTATGCTGCAGAATACCGCTCAAAACAACTTTGAACAGGTAAGAATATTCAGTATCTCAGGACAGCTAATGTATCTGCAACACAGCAGCTTTATCACCGAAATTCCTTTAGGCTATTTACCAAAGGGTATTTACATAGCCGAGTTAATAACGGCTGATAAACGCAGGCAAGTCATCAAATTCTTTAAGTAAAAAGAAGACTAAAATTTACTTCTCACCGGGTTTGGGGTCAACCTTTATATTCTCCGGCTCTATCGATTCCAGATTAATCTTTGAAGAGATTACCCGTAAGGTAGTTCTACGGTTTAATTGATATTCTTCTTCCGTGCACTTAACGCCGTTTACGCACTTATTTACAGGGCTGGTTTCGCCATAGCCCTTCGCTACTAAATGGTCGGCTGGTATGCCTTTTTCAATCAGGTAGTCAACACAGCTTTGCGCACGACCCTGCGATAATTTCAGGTTATAAGCGTCGCTACCGCGGCTATCGGTGTGCGAACCTAACTCAACTACTAAATCCGGATTCTCCTTAAAGAACACCAGAATAGAATCTAACACCGCCTTCGATTCAGGACGTAATACGGTTTTATCGTAATCGTAATAGATGTTAGGGATAACCAGTTGGCGGGTCGTAAATATTTTCTCCAGTTCTAAGGAGCTGTAAACATAAATTACCGTGCTATCCTGGTGGCGCAATCCCTTTGTTGAGGTCTTGTCAGATTTACCGAGGTATCCCACTTTGCTGGCAAACAGTTTATAGTCTGTTTCAGCATTCAGTTTAAAGGTAAAGTTGCCACCGGTATCACTGGTAGCCGTTAAAATGGTTTTATCATCTGTATTCCGTAATTCAATCTTTGCACCTGCTAATCCTGTTAGGCCTAATATCTTGCTATCGGGGTTCTTAGGGTCTTCATATTGCTTTTCAACTACCTTACCCTTTAAAACAAAAATGTTTATCCATTTTTCTTCAAACCGGTAAAGATCGTCACTGCCCTTTCCTCCGCTGCGGTTCGAGGTAAAATAACCCGCATACAGCACGGTATCCTCACTGTTTTGCGGCTTGTATTTATCTATCCAAAAAGCAAAGTCATCACCGCCACTGTTAATAGGGTATTTTAAATTCTGTGGATCCTTATATCCTGCTTTGCTATGGATAGCTTTAAAAATGTCCAGCCCGCCCATGCCGGGTAAACCGTTGCTGGCAAAGTATAAATTACCCTTCTCATCCAGCCAGGGGCTACGCTCACTGCCCGGTGTATTAATGGCACCTCCTAAATTTTGTGGCGTTCCCCAGCCACTGTCGGCCTTGGCGGCAAAGTATAAATCGGTTTCACCAAAATTGCCGGGTACATCAGCCGCAAACAACAACAGCTTACCATCCTTCGATAAATACGGATCATACACATTCACCGTATCCGGAAATATCTCCATACGCACCGGTTCACTCCAGTGCTCGTTGTTAAATGCGCTGTAGTATACATGGCAAAACTGGTTGCTCTTTAACTCATCCTGTTTGCAACGCACAAAGTACATCTCCTTATAATCCTTACTAAACACAGGCGTAGCCTCATGAAACAAGGAGTTCACAGGTGCAGGAAAACCAACGGGCACACTAAATCCGTTCTCTTTCTTTTCGGCGGTAAACAGGTCATAGGGCTTTTCGCCTGTCCAACCATCGGTCAGGTTACCGGTTGCCTCTGTGCGGGCAGAACTAAATATAAATTGACCGGACTTGTAAGGTTGCAGATCAAAATCAGAAGCCGGAGAGTTAAGGGCTTGCAGGTTGGTAACCTGTATTTTAGAGAAGGTCTTCTTCCATTCAATTGCATCGCGGCTTTGGTTAGCCTGCTTACGGCCTTCAAAACCGGCATTCGCAATGCGCTGATATTGTTCAAAGGTGCGAACCGCCTCTTCGTATTTTTCCTGTTGCTTCTGCATCAGGCCAAGGCGGTAAAGCGATTGCTCCCCCCCATTCAAATCAAGCGATTGCTTATACCATTTTTCGGCATTGGCATAGTCGTTCAGTTTCTGATAGCTATCACCCAGATTAAAGGCAATCTTTTGCTGCTTAATAGGGTCTTTTTCAGCAGCATATTCCTTTTGCAGAAATTCAATGCTCTGGTTATAAAGCAGCAAACTGCGCGCCGTATTGCTATCCTTCACCTGAAAAACAGCGGTTTTACAGGCAAACAGCCCCAAACACAACAAAGCAAACAGCAAACTCCTTTTCAAATCAATGGTTCTTGGCAACTAAAATATAAATTAATTAACGGGCACTATCCGTTTTCAGCATAATTAGCAACAAGGTTAATAGTCAATGCGCCCTTCTCCGAATATGTAATGCGCTCCCACCATTAAACCTCCTCTAAAATTATAGCTCTTCTGGTATTCCGAATCGTTCTGACTATACCAGTCGATATCCTTTAACACCTTACCATTTAAATCGTTTAATCCACCATAAGCCGATAGCCCAACTTCGATATAGAAATGATCGGTTACGTATATATCGGTACCAAACTGCAGGGCTAATCCTATATCTACCGGTTTAAATTTCTGTTGCGCGGTAAAACTATTAGGCACATAAGGGTGGTCGGCAATTTTTACTTCTTCAAAGGCATAGGTGCGTATACCAATTTGCGGACCAAGGCACATAAAAAACTTGGCAACACGGCCTTTGGCGCTGGTAAACTTTACCATTAGTGGTATTTGTATATAGTGCAGTTTTACATTCCGTTTAGCATTTACATATTCAAATACGCCATTGGTGGCTGTTAAACCAAAAGTGTCGTTACCTAAAACAGCCGGTCCATAAAAAGCATCCTCGTATTTTTGTCCGGTAACATTATATTGCACCTCGGCCCTTATACCCCAGCATCGTGCAAAATCGTAACCCAGCACCAATCCTCCGTTACCGCCCCAGGTAGGCTTGTAGTCCATTTCCGAAACCTTTACATAAGGTTGGGTAAAGGCACCAAGGGTTTGGTAATTATTCTGGTTCAATATCCAGGTACTGTTAAAGGTGCCTGAAACACCTAAGTGAAATCCCTTTTGGGCATTGGCACCCAACAGCAAAAGGGCACAAATAATGGTAAGTAGTGTGTTCTTCATATTTTAGCTCCTGTGCTTACAAAAATCGAAATTTGGCCCAAATAGTTATGAGCAGTTTCTATCGCTTAAAAAAATACCTGCAGTACCGGTTAAAAGCACGCAGTAAATACTACCTGCATTCGCCGTTCATATTTCAATTTTACCTGCTGGTGTTAGAACCTAAAGACGATGAAAACCTCAAAAAAGTATGCTCACTGCGTACCCAATGGGCTTCAGATCAATCGCTTTTACCAATTACCGAATTGGGAACCGGAACAGCTCAGGCAAAGACTATTAGCAGTTTGGTAAGTAAAGTAGCGGTTAAACACCGCTACGGTAAAGTATTGTATGCACTTGTTAGCTATTTTAAACCGGAAACCATCCTTGAAATAGGTACCTCCATAGGCATCAGTAGCGCCTATATGGCCTCCGCTGCTTCCGGCAGCAAGTTTATAAGTTTGGAAGGCAACCCCGCTGCCGTAGAAAAGGCAGCCCTTTTTCACAGCAGTTTAGGGATTAAAAATGCCCGTTTAATTTCCGGCGATTTTAAGGAAACCCTTTTGCCTGCCCTTACTTCGTTGGGTAAATTAGATATGGCCTTTATTGATGGCAACCACACCTACCAGGCCACCCTCAGTTATTTTGAAGCCTGCCTGCCTTTTACAAACGAACACTCAGTGCTGGTATTCGATGATATTTACTGGAGCAAAGGAATGACCAGGGCCTGGCAGCAAATTAAAGCACACCCGCAGGTGCGCGTTAGTATCGATATCTATCAATTCGGTATTGTTTGTTTCCGCAAGCAAAATTTAGCGAAAGAAGATTTTGTGTTGTGGTATTAGGCGCTACCTGATAATATAAAATAAAAATGGCAAGCATAATGCTTGCCATTTTTTATATCTCTGGCTTTAAAATCAACGCTCAAAAATGCTGCGTATTAAATCAATTACATTAATATTAAATAAGAAGTAAGGCAAAAACAATACTGTTGCCCAGAAGAATAAAGACATCAGCATTGTAATCAGTATTTTCTTCTTATCGTGGGTAAGCGCCAGCGCAAACATTACACCTACGGGGATAGAAAGTAATATAGGCGTTAAAGCAGCTACACCGCCTAAACCAAAGCGTTGCTTCACTTTTACCAAAAAGCGGTTTGAGCTTGTAAAGCGTCTGCCGAAACGTTTTGGAAATTTCGCAACCATGTAGTCGCGTATCATGTTGCCCAGGTAGGTAAACAAAACAATACCGATAATACCTCCGATAATGTTTGCCAGCGAACCGCCCAGCCCTAAATCGGCTGCAATTGCAGTAAACGTGCCCATGCTGAATTTTAGAATAGATCCAAAAAATACTACAATTGAAGAAACGATTTTATCCATTTTGCTGCGCCGGAATCATGTGATCCCTACAATATTAACGTATTTAATTGGTAAAAAGGTTCAAAAGTTCGGGGGTATTTCATGACGGAAATGCCCGTTGAGCTGCACACGCTTTTTCAGTTGCTCGGCGTCCTTTAAACTGGGGATCAATTTTAACAAATGCTGGATCATAAACCATTGTCTTCCCCGTTCCGAAGGTGCCGATAGCAACCTGTATTGGTCCTCTGCACTTAGCCCTATATACTGGGCTACGTCATACGACAAAGGATTCTTAAACTTGGCAAACAAGTTAAAGTTAGTTCCCAACAAGCTGTGGAGTTCGTTTATCAGGTCAACCAGCGTAGGGTTAAGCCGGGTAGTATCCAAAGGCAGGTGATTGATTTCGTAAACTACGGCTGCACTATACAGTTTGTCCGGCACTTCTTTCAGCACCTCAATAATGCGGAATATCTTCTTCCCCTCTGTTTTAATATCCATCTCGCCGCTATCATACACCTTCGTTACTTCCAGTATCTCCATTTCGGTGCCATATTCGTTCAGGGTATCGCTTAATACCGATGGAATACCGAAGGTTTTTTGCTGGCTCTGGCATTCGGCTATTAACTGTTTATAACGGGGTTCAAAAATGTGCAGGTTCAAATGTTGCCCCGGGTAAACCACCAGGTTCAACGGAAAAATCGGCAAAAACTTGGTCATACTTCTATTAACGAATCGCTGCTAAAAATCGTTTTGTAATAATAATGTAAAAATCCACCACGCCGGTTGGCATTTACAACAGTTAACGCAAAATGGTTTTATCTTTATAACAACCAAAAACCAACACCATGAAGGCCGTTAGCATTTCTACCCTTTTACTGGTGCTCTTTACCACGAATACGTTTGCCGTATCCGATGGCAACCTGCTTGGGCGCATTACGGTTAAGGAAACAAAACAACCGCTGGCATATGCCGAAATAACCCTGGAGAGCAGTATGGATAAGGTGGTAGTAACCGCCAACGAATACGGCCTCTATTATGCCAACCATATACCAACCGGTAAGTATAAAATGACGGTGGTTTTCAATAACCGCACGTTTGTGATGAAGAATGTACGGGTATACGATGGCTACACCATCGAAGCAAACATGGCACTCAGTAACGATACCGTCCTGGCAGCACTGGTAGAAGTGCCGTTTACAGAAAGCCAGGTAAGCTCGGTGCAAAGCACCGATATAACCCTGCGCAGCAATGGCAATAAACAGGCAACAAAACCTTTAAGCGAGGCTTTGAGCGCCCAACCCGGAATTGATATACGCGATGGCCGCTTATTTGTAAAGGGCAGCGATCAGGTAAAAGTGTTTATCGACGGCACACCCGTAATGGGGCAGCCGCGTTTAGACCGCATTTGGTAGAACCTATACATTGTTAACTATAAAACGAACAGTATGAAAACATGGAAAAATCTTTGGTTTGCCGCACTGCTACTTATGCTATGCAGTTCGGGCTTTGCGCAAAAAGGCAGTATAAGTGGCAAAGTAACCTATGCCGACAAAACTTCAATACCGGGTGCCCGCATTGAATTTGTATGCCAGGGTAATAAGTTGGTGTATGCAACTACCGATAGCGGCTTGTATTATGCCAGCAATTTACCCGCAGGAACCTACGATATATCGGTAGGTCTTTCGCAATCAACTACACTGGTAAAAAAGGGAGTTAGAATAGCCTCCGGTGATGATATTACCCTGAACCTTGTTTACGACGATGCCATTTTAATGGATAGTATTGTTATAGACGGAGGTAAAAGCCGAAAGCCATTAATTGGTGAGGTTTTTTCATCGGGCCCGAGTTACGACCGTAAGGATGTAAAGGATATGGCCATTGTTAACATACAGCAAATACCCTTACCCGGTGTAGTGCAGGCCGAAAACGGTAAAGTATACGCGCATGGTTCGCGCGAAGGCGGTGTGCAATATTACATCGATAACTGTAAGGTTATGGGCAGCCCTAATATTCCGCTCTGCGGGCTCGATTTCTTTCAGAGCTACATCGGCTACGTTCCGCCCAAATACGGCGATAGCACCGGCGGCGTAATTGCAATTGAAACGCGCAATTTCTTTGCAGAGTAAATTTTCATTTTTTGGTTAAAGGCTCCCTTGTTCAGGCAAGGGAGTTTTTTTATGCCTTTAAATCAACACTCCATTTATATAAGGTCGTAACATTTGTAACCCTGAATGGGACATTTGTTAAAACCCAAACCATTAATAGCCTGCATATTACAGAAGTGTCCCAAAAACTTTGGGACACTGTCCCATTCAAGTGTCCCATCAGGTTTCAACTATATTACTCCATAAAAAAGTAAGGTCATTAAGTGCCTCAGTAATGCCTAAATGCAGAAAATCCCCCGCCATAGCTGGCGGAGGAGTTTTCTATTGGAACCGAGATTGAAGGACTCTTTCAGAACAAACGCTTTCGGTGCAGCGTGTTGTTCTTTGTTTGTCTCCGGAGGTTGTTGCCCATTGGCACAACAACTCTTCCGGAAATATTAGGACGTATGCAGGTAATTATGCAACGACGTTATGTTAGTTGATTCTTTTAAGCGCTGAATACATTTCTCTTTTATCTGGCGCACGCGTTCGCGGGTTAGGTCAAACTTCTCGCCTATTTCCTCCAAGGTCATAGGTGTTTTACCATTCAAACCAAAGTAACTGGTAATAATTTCCGATTCGCGTTCGCTAAGGTTGCTCAGTGCGGCATTCAATTGGTTCTCTACGTTCTTCTGCATTAACTGGTCTTCCACCGTTAAGCTGTCTTTATCGTAGAGTGTTTCATGCAACGACATGTCATCGCTGCTGTGCATTTTCATATCGGTGCTTAGGGTATAGCTGTTTACGCGGAAGTATTCTTCAATTTCTTCCTTGGTCATACCCAGCATTTCCATCAGTTCTTCCACATCCGGCTCGCGCTGGTATTCCTGTTCAAACTGCTGAAAGGCTTTGGTTATCTTAGTGTAGGCGCCTATTTTGCTTACAGGTAAGCGAATAATCCGGCTTTGCTCTACTATACTTTGCATTATTGCCTGGCGTATCCACCACACGGCATAGGATATGAATTTGAATCCCCTCGTTTCATCAAATTTGTATGCTGCGCGCATTAAACCGAGGTTGCCCTCGTTAATCAGGTCACTCAGGGGTAATCCCTGGTTCTGATACTGTTTGGCTACACTTACTACAAATCTAAGGTTACTGCTTACCAGCTTTTCCAGGGCGTCTGAATCCCCTTGTCTGATACGGCGTGCCAGGTCAGCCTCCTCCTCGGCTGTTAGCAAGCTGTGACGCGAAATGTCATTCAGGTATTTATCTACCTGCGAGTCGCGCTTTGCAATGTTGTGAGTAATTTTTAACTGCCTCATAGGCTGATTTTTTCCCGGTTTTCCAATTACATAACCTTTACGCCCGTGCGCATAAAAGGTTACAAAACCTGAAAAAAAAGAGCCTGTTAATCTATATCGTGATATATTACAACACGCAGGCGGATAAATACCGCTTTTACCCGGCCAAAGCCTGCAATAACAAGCTGTTTACCGCCTCACTCTGCGATAAATTCATTACATGGCTACCCCCGGCTACCGGCAAGGCGTTTTTAATGCGGCTTATGGGAAAGAGCATGTCGTTATCTCCATGAATATGAATAACCGGGCTTTCCACCGCAGGCGGTTGCCAGTTAATTACCGCATTTATGGCCCATTCAATAAAGTCCGGATCGGTATCGTCGGCCATCTGCTTAATCAGGGCAGCAATAGCAGCATCTCCCCTGCTGTTTAGCCTTTCTGCAGCCAATTCATTAAACTTCTTAAAGGTATTGCCCGATAGCAGTTTATGCAATTTCAGCAGCTTCATGGAACGTATAAAAAGAGGCAACTCCTCACGCGATTTTACCGAAGCCAGCAAAATTGTTTTGTGCGGCTTAAGTTTTGCAGCCAACTCAATAGCCACCATCCCTCCAAGCGAAGTGCCAATAATAATAAACGGCTCACGCGTATTTATTAAGGGAATCAATCGCTCTGCGTAATCGGCCAGCGTTTGCCCGGTAATTGGGTAAACGTGTTCTAAAACACGGGCATGGGGCCAAACCGCCAATTGTGGCAAATACATCCGCTTGTCGGCTCCCAAACCGGGTATCAGGTAAACAGAAGGTTTTGCTGACATGATTTTTGCATGAAGATAAGGATTGACCCTGGAAGGGGCTTTGTTTCAAATAAAGATATTCTACATTTATTGAACAAAAGGGCGCAAATGAAAGATGGTTGGCTTATATATGGATGTTATGGCTACACCGGCAAGTTAATTGCTGAGTACGCAGTTAGCCGCGGTTTAAAACCAACCCTTGCGGGACGCGATAGCGTGCGAACGGAAGAATTGGCTAATAAGCTTGGCTTACCCTTCCGTGTTTTTGAAGTGGAAAACGAAGAAACGATCGCCGGGGAATTAAAGCCGTTTAAGTTAGTGCTGCATTGCGCCGGTCCTTTTAAATACACAGCCGGCAAAATGGCAAGGGCCTGCATTGCTGCAGGCACCCACTATCTTGATATCACCGGCGAATACGAAGTATTTGAAAAGATATTCCGTATGAATGAAGCTGCGGTTGAAGCAGGTGTACTCTTATTGCCAGGTGTGGGTTTTGATGTGGTGCCAAGTGATTGTATGGCATTGTATTTAAAAGAAAAACTGCCTACAGCCGATACGCTGGAACTGGCCCTTTTACAACAAGGGGGTAAACTCTCCCATGGCACAGCTATAACTGTAACCGAAAACCTGGGCGAAGAAACAGCCATCCGCCAGCGCGGAAGGATCAATAAAGTTAAAAACGGTAGCCTGATACGGACTATTACTATCGGCGGTAAGGAACGTCAGGCAGTAGCCATCTCCTGGGGCGATGTGGCATCCGCCTACCGGTCAACCGGCATCCCCAATATTATTGTTTTCAACATGTTGCCGCCAAAAGTTATCAGCGGCATGAAGTGGAGCAACCATTTTGGTTTCCTGTTTCGTTTAGGGCCCGTAAAGAAGTTTTTAATTAATCGCATTAAAAAAGGTCCTGCCGGCCCAAGTGAGGAAATGCGCAGGAACGCTAAGACCTTTGTTTGGGGTGAAGCCACGAATGGTTTGGGAATTACCAAACAGGCACTGCTTGAACTGCCCGAAGGTTATACCCTAACCTATTTAACCGCTGTGCGCATTGTTGAACGGTTGTTGGAAAAAGCACCGGAACCCGGAGCTAAAACCCCTGCTCAGGTATTTGGCAAGGACTTCATTATGGAGTTTGAGGGGGTAAAACGGAAAGATTTAAACTAAGGCCAACAAATTGCGGCTTGTTCCCGTATACTACCCCCAACCGGGAGGAACCGTATGTTAATAACCGAGCGGGTGCCCCAAAAATATAGTGTAAATTAGTATTTATCTAAAACGTTATGGCTTTGCAGCCGTTGAGCGATTATATAAGCATTAGCGATGCCAGCGGGCTTTCTGCTGCTATTCACTTCCGCAATATTGTGGAGTGGATCAATGAAGGTATCTTCTGCGTAAATGCAGAAGGTATTATTATTTACGCAAACGATCAGTTCTGCCGTAACTTAGGGTATGCCTACCACGAGGTACTTAATACGCCTATCTTTAATTACTTCTGGGATGATGAACAGGTAAAAATTTCAGCACAGAAATTAGAACTCCGCAAAAAAGGCCTTAGCGATAGTTACGACATCAAAATGAAGCGCAAAAACGGCGCTGCCATCTGGGTGCGTGTTAATGGCAAACCTGTTTTTGATGCGCGTGGGCAGTTTGTAGCATCCATAGCAATACATACGGAGATAACAGAGCAGAAGAAACTGGAGGAAGAACTGATAGAAGCCAAGGAAGACCTGGAACAAAAGGTAGTAACGCGTACCCGTCAGCTATCCGAAGCCAACCACAAATTAAACGAACAGATACGCGCAAAAAAGCTCGCTGAAATATCACTTATTAATAGCGAAAAACGTTTCCGTGATATCTATATCAATTCGCCGGATGCCATTTATGTTGAAAGTCACGACGGGGTTATTCTGGATGTAAATGATGCTACCTGTAAATTACATGGTGCTAAGGCTGAGGAACTCGTGGGCAAAAGCATTTTTGATATCTCACCCAAAGAGGTGCATGACATTATTCGCGCCAGGCAACCCAAACTCATCAGTGGCGAACTAACCAAGTTCGAAAGTGAGTGCATTACTTTTGATGGAAGGATATTACCTATAGAAATTAGTGTAGCGAGTATCCTTTTTAAAGAAAAACCTTGCTTGCTGATGCACGTACGCGATATCACCCATCGTTTGCAGCATCAGGACTTACTTAAAAAACTGAATGAAGAACTGGAGACCAAGGTGCGCGAACGAACGGCAGAGTTAGAGGCAGCCAATGAGAAGCTTTTATTTGAAGCGCAGCAGCGCGAAAAAATGCACGAGGAACTTCAAAAACAAAAGGACTTCTTGCGCTTGATTATCGATTCCTCGCCGGGCCTGATATTTGTAAAAGATGAGGATGGCAAATTCCTGCTGGCCAACGAATCGGCCGCCCGGTTCTACAATATGACCACCGCCCAGATGGAAGGGCATTACGATTCGGAGCAAAACTTTAATAAGGACGAGTTAAATTATTTCCAGTGGCAGGATGAAGAGGTAATACGCTCAGGACAAGAAGTGCAGTTCCCTGAAAAGAGCTACATAAACCCCGAAACAGGCAAAACCACCTGGCTCTCTACCATCAAAAAACCAATTCCTTCGCTGCTGCACAGTGGCAAAAACATTTTGGGTATAGCCACCGATGTTACGGCAATAAAAGAAACCAAGATCGAGCTGAAACGCTCGGAACAATTGTACCGCGAAATTGCACGCAACCTGCCCAAAGCAGCCATGTTCATCTTCGATCGCGACCTTCGATTCATTTTAGCAGAAGGCCCTCTGGTTGGCGTTATCAGCAAACCCAAAGGCGATATTGAAGGTAAAACCATTTATGAAGCCATCAGGCCCAATGAAGTACCAAGGGTAGAAAAAATTTACCGCCAAATACTGGAAGGCGACAATAGCGAATTCGAAACCACACATTTCGATCGGCATATACGTATTCACCATATTCCCATCCGCGACGATAACCAGGAGATTATTTATGGCATGGTGATGGTTTTCGACATTACCGATTTAAAAGCCGTACAAAAAGAACTGGAAAAACGCGCCCGTGAGTTGGAACGCAGTAACGAGGAATTAGAACGCTTTGCCTACGTATCCTCACATGACTTACAAGGTCCGCTGCGCACAATTGCCAGTTACATGCAATTGTTGCAAATGCGTTACAAGGATAAACTTGATAAGGAGGCAACCGATTTTATCGATTTTTCGGTTAACGGTGCTAAACGCATGCAGTCATTAATACAGGACTTGTTGAGTTATTCCCGGCTTTCATCGGCACCTAAAGCAAAATCGAAGGTACGCATTGGTGATGTAGTTGAAATTGCGCTTAATAATTTAAGTGCAGCTATCCAGAGCAGCGGCGCTAAAATAGTTGTTGGTGATATGCCTGAAATATTAGCAGAAAGCAGTCAGCTACTGCAGTTGTATCAGAACTTGATCGACAATGCCTTAAAATTTATGCCGAAGGACCGCGATCCTCAATTAACCTTAAGCGCCATGGAGCATGAGGAAGAATGGGAATTTACCGTGCAGGACAATGGCATAGGCATCCGTAGCGACTTTAAAGAGCGTATATTCCAGATATTTCAGCGGTTACATACCGACAACGAATATGCCGGCACCGGGGTAGGTCTTGCCATCTGTAAAAAAATTGTGCAATTGCATGGAGGCAGAATTTGGTTTGAAAGTGAACCAAACATCGGCACCACCTTCCATTTCACTATCAGTAAAAACCTGGAAACAGCGAAATAAGCCGCCCGGCTTACCGTTACCTGCGAAATTCTACTTTTGCATCAATTATAGTCAACATGAATTCGATACGCGGTAAATGGGCGCTGATTACCGGCGCAACTTCAGGTTTTGGTAAAGCTATAGCCGATAAATTTGCTCAAAACGGTTGTAATCTCATCATCACCGGCAGGCGTGGCGAACGTTTGGAAGCCTCGGAACATGTGCTGCAGGAAAAATATGGCGTGCAGGTACTTTCCTATTGTTTTGATGTGCGCAGTTTGAATGATTGCATCGAAATGGCAAATGACCTGAACAGTCGCGAAATTGTACCCGACATGCTGGTTAATAATGCCGGACTCGCCTCCGGTAAGGATAAAATATACGAAGGGCTTATTGGTGATTGGGAAAAGATGATTGATACAAACATCAAAGGCCTGTTATACATTACCCGCTCTATTTTACCGAAAATGGTAGAACGAAATGAAGGGCACGTAATTAATATCGGATCCACTGCCGGCCATTTGGTTTACCCCGAAGGGAATGTTTACAATGCCACCAAATTTGCGGTTAAGGCATTGAACGAAGCAATCAACCTCGATTTAGTGGGAACGGCGATACGTTGTTGCTCAATTGACCCCGGAGCAGCAGAAACCGAATTTTCGCAGGTGCGCTTTCATGGTGACACTGAAAAAGCCCGGAAAGTGTACCAGGGTTACGAACCTTTGCACGCCCAGGATATTGCCAATGCCGTGTATTATGTAGTTACCACCCCACCGCATGTAAACATTACCAATATGGTAATATACCCAACTGCCCAGCGCAATGTTTACGTTTGGGACAAAAAATAGCAAGTTTCGGTGGGTATAGCAGGCTGATTAACATCAGCATAGCTGTTGACGCATGTCAGAAACTTCAATAGCTTTTAAGTAGCTATCTTTGCACAAAACTCAGCTTTATGAAAAAAATCCTTGCAGCATTTGACGGTACGAAGTACTCGGAAGGTGCCTCACGCTATGCTATGGAAATTGCTAAAGCAACTAACGCGTTGCTGGTAGGTGTGTTTATTCAAGACATGCGTTACCTGAATTTCACCTACGCTTATGCATGGGACCAACCCTTTGTTGATTTTACCGCGATCGAACAATCGCAACAGGAAGAAAAAGATAAAGTGGCATTAAACATCGACCTGTTTAAACGTGCCTGCGAAGAACGCGGCATTCACCACAAAATACATCTCGACAAAGGAGTGCCGTTACAGGAACTTTTAAAAGAAAGCACCTTTGCCGATATCATCATTATCGATGAAAACACGGGATTCTTCTCCGTGGGCAATACCACACCTAATGTATTTGTAAAGGATATGCTTGCCGATTCGCATTGCCCGGTACTCATTGTTCCCCATCATTATCACTACTTCGATAAGGTGTTTTTGTGCTACGACGGTAGTCCCTCAAGCGTTTTCGCCATCAAGCAGTTTGCCTATCTGTTCCCCGAAATGAATGACTTGCAAACAACCGTAGTTACGGTAAATGAAAAGTCATCAAACCACATAAAGGAGGGTTATAATTTCAAGGATCTGATAAATGCACATTTTAAGGAAGCCGAGTATCAAGTATTACATGGCAATCCGGAAGAAGAGCTTATCAATTTTCTTAAAAACAATGCGTCCAATGCCATTGTAGTTATGGGTGCATACGGCCGCAGCGGGTTGTCGCGTATGTTTCACCAAAGCTTATCAAACCGGGTAATCAAAGATTTAAATGTTCCGGTATTTATAACCCATCAATAACGTATCAACTAAAACCAAATAAATAACCCGGGGATCTAAAATTTTGAACCTCCCCATTAAACCAACGAAAAAAGATGAAAGCTTCATTAAACTATTTACATCATCAGGGTCAGGATTGGATGCGCGAACTTGAATTCTACAAGGATGGTTTAACCGTATTAAGCACCCGCCTTGGCGAAGTAGCAAGCCGCAATACCGATAAAGAAGTATTAGCGCAGGTTGAACATTTCCAGAACAAATTTATCATGCAACGCGAACAATTAGACATACTAAAACATGATGTGGGCGCTTACAATCACGACATCGAAACTTTAACCAAAGAAAAGCCCGAGCACATTAATGAAAAGTCGAGCACATTAAACGAGAGTTTACAGAATAGAATGAAAGATTTTTCACAATCCCTTTCGGAAACCCGCGGTGAATTCAATCGCTTTTTGAGCAAATACTTCTAATTTAATTGCTTAAGCTTTTTATAAATGAAAACAGCTACCTCTTAGATAGCTGTTTTCATTTATGTTACTGATTAAGGTCATACCTATCTCTGACGGCTGTCATACCTGCCACTTCAAACTCTTTTTTTCTTTGCCTTATCAAAGTTGCACCGCTACACAAGTATTGTAACTCTGAAAGAAACTTGAGAATTATCGTTCTGTATTAAAATTATCGCTGCGCGTTCTTACCATAATAATCGCTGAGTCCTATTAGTCCAACAAGGCGCGTACGAGAAAGCCACCGTTATACGGTGGTTTTTTTTTGTACTTACCCCACTACGCAGCAACTGCACGCATAGCCGATTGCAAATGATGATTTTCCGGTGCTACGCTATTTACTTTCGGAACGCTGAAATGGAAGGTAGTGCCCTTACCCACTTCACCGGTAAACCAAATCCTGCCTTTATACAGGTTCAGTATTTTACGGCATATGGCAAGTCCGGTGCCGGCTCCTTCAAACTCAGCATCAGTGTGCAATCTGCGGAAAATAAAAAACAGCTTTTTGTTGTACTGCGAATCTATGCCAATCCCGTTATCGGTTACAGTAAACAGGTAATTCTGTCCATCTTCTTCTGCAGCAATTTTAATTAATGGTGCTTCAGCAGTATTAAACTTTATTGCGTTATCCAATAAGTGATTTATCAATAGCAACATGGTATTTTGATGCAACCCGGGAATTATCGGCAAACGCCCTTCTACAATTACCTGTGCCTTTTTAGCTTCAATTTTTGTGGCTAACTGCATTTGGGCACATTGCACTACTATGTTCATATCAACCTGTGCAGATGCCGGCAAATTGCGTCCTACCCGGCAGTATCCCAACAAATCGTCAATTTGTTTTGACAACCTCACCGCACCTTTCCTCGAATATTCGATGTATTCTTTTCCATCTGTATCAAGCACAGCTTCATATCGCTGACGGAGTAGTTCCAGAAAGCTGTTTATATTTCGAACCGGGGTTTTAAGATCGTGTGAAATAATATAGGCAAACTGCTCTAAATCTTCGTTAGACCGGTTCAATTCAGCCATATGCTCCAGTAATCGCTTATTCGTATTTTCAAGATCAAGCTCACTTGAATAGTTGTAGAAGGCGAGTAGATAAATGGCAAGTCCGAACATTACAAATTTTATCCCTCCGTTAAAATAACCAATCATGTGTTGGGTATTCAAATCGAAATTATAATGGGCAAAAACGGGGTAAACACTATAGTAAACCGTAAAAAAGGTAAGCACAATAACTACCCCCAACGTAATTTTCAAAAAATCCTTCACCGGGAATAGCAAAAAAGGAGACAGATAAATAACATAGAAAAACTCGTGCACTCTTGTTTCGTGCCCCATAAAACAGGCATTAACCAACACGCACGAACTTACTACTGTTATATATACATAGCGCGAAACAATGTAACAGCCCCTCCGGTTCAGGGCAATTACTAAACCTATACATATCGCATCAGCAACATGCTTTGCCGCCAGCAAGGGCATGCCCTGCCACACACTATAGCCCACAAAGCAACTGATGGCAACAAGCGTTAACAGCGAAATGATATTGGTAAAATGGATATACCGCTTATCGCAACGCTTTACCTGCTCGGTAACGCCCATATTAATGGCATCAAGCCAACCTTGCTTAAGCCTGCACAGGGCATCTGTAGCCAGTGCCTTGCATTGCATTTGTAATTGATAAATTGGGGCAGATGTAAATTCCATACACTAAGTATTTCGCACCTCCTCTCCTACGCTAAGCTTTATATAGAGTTTTGTTCATTTGACCGAAATCAGCCAAAAACCTGAGTTTTATCAGTAACCACCTGTGTAACACAAACGTTACTTTGTAACAAAATCAGCGATTATCTTGACTACAAAACTATCCGGCGTTAAGCAATGCTATCATTGCGGCGAAAACTGTGAACTTGAAATTCAGTTCGACAACCACCCATTTTGTTGCGAAGGTTGCAAAACCGTGTACGAACTACTGAACGAGAACAACCTGTGCAGCTACTACGACATGAACAGCAAACCGGGCGTTTCGCTTAATAAGGAAGTAAACAGCTCTAAATTTGCTTATCTGGATGACGAATCTGTAAAATCCAGGTTAATTCAGTTTAGCGATGAGAAAATGAGCACGGTTACCTTTTATGTGCCTCAAATTCACTGTTCCTCCTGTATCTTTTTGCTGGAAAATCTCTATAAACTTAAACAGGGAGTAAGCCGGAGCACGGTTAACTTTCTTAAACGGGAAGCTACTATTGCCTTCGATAACACAATTACCCTTCGGGAAGTGGTAGAGGTAATGGCCGCCATTGGTTATGAACCGCTAATTAACCTGAATGACCTGGAGCGTAAGGAAAAGAAGGACCACCTGCGCCGTTATTATCTCAAAATCGGTGTTGCCTTTTTCGCATTCGGCAATATCATGCTGCTCAGCTTTCCGGAGTATCTCGGTATCGATGCCTTGTCCGAATCCCCCTTACGAAAATTCTTCGGTTATCTCAATTTTGCCATTTCCCTACCCGTATTATTATATAGTGCCCGTGAATTTTTTGATAGCGCCTGGGCCGGCGTTAAGGAGCGCACTATGAACATGGACATACCCATTGTGCTGGGTATTATTGCTATGTATGCGCGCAGTTGTTACGAAGTGTTTTCGCAAACCGGTGGCGGCTACTTCGACACCTTCGGCAGTTTGATCCTGCTAATGCTCATAGGCCGTTTATTCCAAAATAAAACCTACGACACACTTTCCTTCGAACGCGATTATAAATCCTACTTTCCCGTTGCGGTAACCACAATCAACAACGGACAGGAAAACTCAATTCCAATTACCAAACTGCGCGTAGGCGACCGTCTGCTGGTGCGCAATCAGGAGTTAATACCCGCCGATGCCGTTTTGCTGAAAGGTAACGGCAGCATCGACTATAGCTTTGTAACCGGCGAAGCAACACCCCTGGCTAAAAAAAGCGGCGATAAATTATTTGCCGGTGGCAAGCAGATAGGTGCCGCTATTGAGGTGGAGGTGCTTAAAGAAGTATCGCACAGCTACCTTACACAGTTATGGAATAATGCTGCTTTCGACAAAGCAAGTGCCGATACCAAAGAAATTACAACACTGGCCACAAAAGTAAGCCGGTGGTTCACACCGGTGGTAATTAGCATTGCCGCTGTTGCCATGCTATTTTGGTGGAACAAGGACATCCACAAGGCCTTAAATGCCTTCACATCAGTGCTTATTATTACCTGCCCTTGTGCTTTAGCGCTTTCTTCTCCTTTTACCCTGGGCAACGTTATGCGCCGCCTAAGCCGTAACCATGTTTATTTAAAAAATGCACAGGTAGTAGAAAAACTGGCACAAATTACCAGCATCGTATTCGACAAAACCGGCACACTTACCAATACAAAGGCTGCCTCTATCGAGTTTCATGGCGATGCTCCGTTAACCGATGTTGAATTAAAACTGGTAAAATCCTTAACCTACCATTCCTCGCATCCGCTTAGCCGCAAAGTGTACGAGCACCTAAAAAATGTGCCGGTGATAGCAACCACTGATTTTAAAGAAACCGAAGGCATGGGCATCGATGGTTGGATTGCCGATAACTTTGTACGCATCGGATCAAAACGCTATTTGCTTGGCGAAACCCCTAACAGCGACCGCCAGGCTTCCGACTTTCGCCATGCTTCTAAAATCTATATTGGCATCAACAACCAGGTAAAGGGCTTTTTTATGGTAAAGAACGAATACCGTAAAGGTTTTGGCGCCCTCATTAATAAGCTGCGTGCGGTGTTCGGCATTTATGTGGTTAGCGGCGATAACGATGCCGAGAAGAAATTCCTGACACAATATGTAGAGGAGAACAACCTCATATTCCATCAACAACCTGCCGATAAACTTGAGTTTGTAAAAAAATTACAAGACCAGCGCAAACAGGTAATGATGGTGGGCGACGGCCTTAATGATGCCGGCGCCTTAAAACAAGCTAATGTAGGCCTGGCCATATCCGATGATGTAAACAACTTCTCCCCTGCCTGCGATGGCATTATTGATGCTGAAAAATTCGAGAACCTGGACAACCTGATGCTATACGCCCGCGATGGCGTAAACATCATAATAGGCAGTTTCATCATTTCACTGATCTATAATGCCGTAGGTATATACCTGGCCGTGCAGGGCACTATAAGCCCGTTAGTGGCGGCTATCCTCATGCCGGTTAGCTCCGTTACCATCATCAGCTTTACCACATTGGCTTCCAATGTATTCGGCCGCAAAAGGGGCTTTTAAACAAACATGACTTTAATCATGCACTAAACCTGTGCAAGGTCATAAACTACCCTGGAACGCACACCTACTTTTGGCCGTTGAAAATATTTACACATGAGCGTTTTATTTATCCTGATAGGTGCCAGTTTACTGCTCGCAGTAGGGTTTCTTATCGCCTTTATCCAAAGCGTTAAGAACGGGCAATATGACGATGAGTATACGCCCTCCGTGCGGATACTTTTCGACGATCAACCAAAATCCTTAAACAAAACCAAAAAATGATGTATGGATGTAGAAAAATTTAGTTACGACAACCGGATAGTGCGGAATTTCGCCTTCGCCTCCTTCATATGGGGGTTGGTAGGCTTATTAGTGGGGGTTGTAGTCGCACTGCAACTGGTTTTCCCCCAACTCAACTTCATGGAATATGCCACTTTCGGCAGATTGCGCCCTCTGCACACCAATGCAGTGATTTTCGCATTTGTGGGTAACGGTATTTTTATGGGAGTTTATTATTCACTGCAACGCCTTACCAAGGCCCGCATGTGGAATACAACACTCAGCTACATCCATTTTTGGGGTTGGCAGCTGATTATTGTGTTAGCCGCTGCTACGCTGGTATTAGGTATTACAACCGGTAAGGAATATGCAGAATTAGAATGGCCTATCGACATACTGATTGCGTTAATCTGGGTTGTATTCGGTATCAATATGTTCGGTACCATCTTAACCCGCCGCGAACGCCACCTGTATGTTGCCATTTGGTTTTTCATCGCTACATGGATTACCGTAGCCATGCTGCACATCGTTAACTCATTTGAATTACCTATCTCCTTATTCAAGAGTTACTCGCTTTATGCAGGTGTTCAGGATGCGCTGGTTCAGTGGTGGTATGGTCACAACGCGGTTGCGTTCTTCTTAACCACACCTTACCTGGGCTTAATGTATTACTTCCTGCCTAAGGCTGCCGGACGTCCGGTGTATTCATATCGCTTATCTATCATCCACTTCTGGGCGCTCATCTTCTTATACATCTGGGCCGGTCCTCACCACCTGTTGTATACCGCCCTGCCCGACTGGGCTCAATCACTGGGAACAGTGTTCTCCGTTATGCTGATTATGCCAAGCTGGGGTGGTATGATTAACGGTCTGTTAACCCTTCGCGGTGCTTGGGATAAAGTGCGCGACGACGTTGTTCTTAAGTTCTACGTAGTTGCCGTTACCGCCTACGGTATGTCAACTTTCGAAGGTCCAATGCTTTCCATTAAAAGCGTAAACGCAATATCGCACTTTACCGATTGGACCATTGCACACGTGCACATTGGTGCGCTGGGCTGGAACGGTTTCCTAACCTTCGGTATCCTGTTCTGGATCATCCCCAAAATGTACCGCACCGAGTTGTATAGCCGCAAACTGGCTAACATTCACTTTTGGTTAGGCACACTTGGTATTCTGTTTTACGCTGTTCCGATGTATTGGAGCGGTTGGACACACTGGAGCATGCTGCGCCAATTTACACCGGAAGGCAACCTGCTGTATCCTAACTTCCTGGATATGGTTAAAAGTATCATGCCGATGTACGCTTTGCGCGCCTTTGGCGGTACTTTATACTTTGTGGCTGCCTGCGTAGGCGTATTTAACCTGGTTAAAACCATACAGCAAGGTTCGTTCCTGGCCGAAGAAGAAGCCGAAGCCGCACCGCTTACCGGCGAATACCACACACACAGCGGCGAACACTGGCACCGTTGGATTGAGCGCAGGCCCGTTCAAATGTTAGTGCTGGCCTTTGTAGTGGTGGCCATTGGCGGTATTGTTGAGTTTATGCCTACCTTCCTTATCAAGTCTAACATACCTACCATTTCAAGCGTTAAGCCTTATACACCGCTCGAATTACACGGACGTGATATATATGTCCGCGAGGGTTGTTATGTATGTCACTCGCAAATGGTTCGTCCGTTCCGTGCCGAAGTGGCCCGCTATGGCGAATACAGCAAAGCCGGCGAGTTTGTTTACGACCACCCGTTCCAGTGGGGTTCTAAGCGAACCGGTCCTGATTTGGCCCGCGAAGGTGTAGGCAACATGAAGAAAACCGACTCATGGCACTATAACCACATGGAAGATCCGCGCCAGATGAGCCCGGGCTCTATCATGCCTCCATATCCGCATTTATTAGATCGCGATCTTGACATCAGCAACACCGGTGCTAAAATCCGCGCCATGCAAACGCTGGGCGTTCCTTATCCAGATGGTTACGATAAAATAGCCAACGAAGATTTGGAAAAACAAGCGCTGCAAATTCAGGAAAGCCTGAAGAACGATAAAATCCAAACTTCTGAGAAGAAAGAGATCATCGCTCTTATCGCCTACCTGCAACGCCTTGGCAAGGACATAAGCGAAGCTCCGGCAGAAAACGCGCAAACCAGTTTGAAATAATTTAAAACTCGATAACATGTTCTCATTTATAAAAAAATACGCGGCCTCCTTAAACGGGGTAGAGGTATACCCTAAAATAGGTATCGTTCTGTTCCTTCTTGTATTTGCGGGCATGTTATGGTTTGCCCTGAAGGCCGATAAAAACTATATCCACGAATTGGAACAGATTCCGCTGGATGAAAAAGACAAGATTTAATAAAGTCCAAAACAATTAGGTATATGAGAATTCAAATAAATAATAAATTAAAAAAGGCTGCCTTTATTGCAGTTCCTTTGCTGGCTGCCCTGGGTAGCGTAGCACAGGAAGCAACCCCAAAGGCAGGTTCACAGGTTAATATGCTGTGGTGGCTCATTTTGAGTGTAATGGTCATCCTGTTGTTTGCCGTAGGCATACTGGGCAATGTTTTAGTAAACGTAGCCCGCATTACAGTCGAAAAAAGCAAGGCAAAGGGTGTCGCTGTCATTGCATTCCTGCTATTTAGCACCGTAGCATTTGCACAGGATGCGGCTGCTACAACTACCACTGCTGCTCCGGCCCCGGCCCAGTCCAACAGCGGAGAAACCTGGAACATGATTATGGCCATTGCAGTAATAACCGCTTTATTAGCTGCGGTTATAATACTGGCCCTGCGTATTCGCCGCATGTTGGGCGAACTTAGCAGCCTTGAGGTTAAACAACAGGCCGGTCCAAGCCTGCTTGATAGCTTCAACGCTTCCGTTTCGCTGGATAAGGAAAAGGATATTCTGTTAGACCATGACTACGATGGTATTAAGGAGTTGGATAACAACCTGCCGCCATGGTGGGTATATAGCTTCTACATTTCTATTATCTGGGCTATCGGGTATCTGTTCTATTACCACTTAGGTGGTGGCGGACCATCCAGCCAGGCCGAATACCTGGCCGAAGTAAAAGAGGGGCAGGCTGAAATAGACGCCTACATCAGCAGCCATCCTAAAAAAGTGGATGAAAACACGGTAACAATGGCTGATGCAGCAGGTATTGCCGATGGCAAAGCAACTTTTGCCACTAACTGCGCCGTTTGTCACGGCAATGCGGGCGAAGGTAATGTAGGCCCTAACTTAACCGATGATTACTGGATACACGGAGGAACGTTAAGCGATGTTTTCAAATCAGTAAAATACGGCTGGCCTGCAAAAGGCATGAAATCGTGGCAGGCCGATTTAACACCGGAACAAATCAGAAACATTGTTAGCTACATTAAATCGTTACGCGGCACCAACCCGGCAAACGCCAAGGCTCCGCAAGGCGATTTATTCAGCGAAGCAGGTACAGTAGCTTCCGACTCTACAGCAACAACCACTGCTGCCGATTCCTCCGCTACGGTAGCTAAATAACATAACCACCAAAAGGATCAGCGATTATGAGTGATGAGAAAAAAATGATAACACGTGACGAGACCTTCCGCGATTCAATTAACACCATAAACGAACATGGTTCGCGCAATTGGATTTTTGCCAAAAAACCTGTTGGCAAACTTTACAATGCGCGAACCATTGTAACTTTGGTTTACCTTATGGTATTCTTTATCCTTCCCTGGATAAAATACAAAGGCGACCCACTCTTTCTGTTCGATGTGATTGACCGTAAGTTTATTCTCTTCGGTACAGTCTTTTGGCCGCAGGATTTCTTCCTGTTTGTAATAGGCATGCTAACCTTTGTGGTTTTCATTATTCTGTTCACCACGGTCTTCGGCCGTATTTTCTGTGGATGGGTTTGTCCGCAAACCATTTTCATGGAAATGGTCTTCCGCAAAATTGAATACTGGATTGATGGCGATGCCGAAAAACAACGTCAGTTAAAAGCCGCCCCTTGGAATGCTCAAAAAATTCTGAAGCGTAGCCTGAAGTTTGTAGCTTTCTTTTCCCTCTCTTTTGTTATAGCCAACTATTTTTTAGCCTACCTTATAGGTATGGATAATGTTGTGCTATATGCTAAGGAAGGCATTGTAAAACACCTTGCCACCTTTATTCCGTTAATTGTCTTTACCTCTATTTTCTTCTTTGTTTACTGGTGGTTCCGCGAACAAGCCTGCTTAATAGTGTGCCCTTATGGCCGCTTACAGGGGGTAATGCTCGATCCTAACTCTATTGTAGTTGCTTACGATTACGTACGCGGCGAACCCCGTGGCAAAATGAAGAAGGACAACCCTAAACCATTAGGCGATTGTATTGACTGTGCTGCCTGTGTGCGTGTATGCCCAACCGGTATCGATATCCGCAATGGTACACAGTTGGAATGTGTAAACTGTACTGCTTGTATTGATGCATGCGACGACATTATGCATCACATTAACAAGCCTACCGGCCTTATCCGCTATGCTTCTGAAAACAACATTGCTAAAAGCGAGAAGGTGCGTTTTACGCCGCGCATTATGGCTTATACTGCCGTGTTAACTGCGTTAATTGGTGTTTTAGCAATATTGCTGATTACCCGTAAGGATATTCAAACCACCATCCTGCGTGCACAGGGTATGATGTATCAGGAGAAAGGTCCGAACCAAATCAGCAACCTGTATAACATACAACTAATAAATAAAACCCGCGAAGATTTACCTGTAACCTTAAAGGTTGAAGACGGCGATCTGCCCGGCACTATTACCATGGTTGGTAAGGATCTGGTAGTTCCCAAATCTTCAATAGGCGATGGCGTTTTCTTTCTTACTACCGACCGCTCCAATATTCACCACCGTAAAAGTAAAGTATCAATAGGCGTTTACAGCGGCGGCAAAAAAATAGATGTGATTACTACCAATTTTTTAGGACCTGCTAATTAATAAGCAAAAAAAATCAGCGATTATGTTTAAAAAATTCAACTGGGGATGGGGTATAGCACTGGTATATGGCGCCTTTGTGGTGTTTATGCTAACCCTTGTGTACCGTTCAACCCAAACTAAAGAAGAACTGGTTACCGAAGATTACTACGGTAAAGAATTAAAATACCAGGAACAGATTGACAAACAAAAACGTGCAGAAAGCTTTAAGCAGCCGTTGCAGTGGAAAGTAGAGAACCACCAGGTTCAATTAACTTTTCCGGCAGAGGTTACCGGCAAACCGGTTAAAGCCGATGTTACGTTCTACCGCCCCAATGATAGCAAGCTCGATTTCAATGTAAGCTGCACACCCGACGCCTCCGGCATTTGCGCTATTGCAAGCGATAAGTTTGCTAAAGGCACCTACAAAATGCAGGTGGAATGGAATGCCGACGGCGTTAGCTATTATAACGAAGGTCAAATAAACATGAACTAATGGAATTTCTGCTGGCAGCAATAACGCTCGGTTTTTTAGGCAGTTTTCACTGTGTTGGCATGTGCGGCCCCATTGCGCTGGCGCTACCACTTAATGGTGAAAACACCGCCCGTCGTACTGCCGGTGCACTTTTATACAACGCCGGGCGCATTGTTACCTACAGTTTGTTCGGTGTATTATTCGGCCTGCTGGGAAAAGGCTTCATTATAGCCGGTTACCAGCAGGCCCTTTCTATAGGCCTGGGAGTGCTCATCCTGTTGTCATTAATTCTTAGCAAGGTTAAAGGGCCTTCTAATCATATGACAACAATCATGTTTTCTTTTCTCTCAAAAATCAAATTTTCGTTGGGGAAATTGTTGAAGAGTAAGAATTACACTTCCGTTTTCTGGATAGGGATGTTGAATGGATTACTGCCCTGTGGGTTGGTATATGTAGGTGTAGCAGGAGCCATTGCAACAGGTAGCGCGGTAAACGGAGCATTGTTTATGGCATTTTTCGGTTTAGGCACCTTCCCTGCCATGTTTTTAGTATCCATGATTTCGCACACCATAGGAACCGGCGTGCGGAACAAAATTAGAAAGGTGGTTCCGGTAATGGTTGGCTTAATGGCCTGTGTACTTATACTTAGAGGCATGAATTTGGGAATACCCTACATAAGCCCCGAGTTGAGCAAAACAGATTGCACCAAGCACACCTGTTGCCACAAAAAATAGTAAAGCCCTGCAAAATGAAGATTCTGATTGACGATAATAAAACACTGGCGGAAATACAGCGCGATTTCAGCAAAGAATTCCCTTATCTCAAAATTGAATTCTTTGAAACACCGCATAGTAAGGCAAAAGCACTGCCTAAGTCTAAAATGTACAATAATACCCGCACGGTAGGTTCGTGCCGCAAAGTGCATAACACCGGCGAAATATCAATCTCCAAAAGTCAGGTAGTAGAAACCATGGAGCAAGATTTTTGGGATAACTTCGGATTATCCGTACAGGTATTCCGCAAGTCGGGTAATCTTTGGATTGAAACCAGCCTTACCGATTCATGGACGCTGGAACGCCAGAACCGCGAAGGCCACGAAATATCGGAGAACAAATCAGCTAAGGAAATCAGCGATGAACTGGACCTTACCGACCGCGATAAATGGGATTAATTAAGCAGGTTTTTCAGCTTTGCTTCGTCCAGTATCGAAATCTTCCCTTCCTTAATATCAATCAGCCGCTCGTTCTTAAAATCGCTAAGTGTACGGATTAATGATTCGGTGGCAGTTCCTACAACTTGTGCCAGGTCTTCGCGAGACATTTCTAAACGCGGCTTATCGCCGGGTGCCTTTTTAAACTTCTCGTAAACCAGTAACAGTCCGTTAGCCACACGCTTGCGCAACGAGTTATACGCCAGGTTAAGCAGTTGATCTTCTTTTTCTACCAGGTTATGCGATAACAACCGGATAAACTTGCGGGCCACCTGGCTATCGCTGCTGATAAGCGTTATAAAATCGCTCTTAGGTATCAGCATTACTTCCGAATCTTCCAGCGCTTCGGCGTTATCCGTATACAGCGTTTCTTCTAAAAGCGCCGTATAACCCATAAAATCACCTTCTTTATAAATGGCCGTAATCAATTCCTTACCGTCATCATTCATACGGAAGCTTTTGATTTTACCCTTTGCTACAAATAGCAAACTGGTAGGGCGATGGCCCTGAGTATAAACCATCTGCTTCTTCTTGTAATTCTGTATTTCGCGGTCACCTTTGGTAAGGTCTATCTTACCGCTTTCGCGGGCCTGATTCAGGAAGTCGTTTATGCCTTCCAGGTTGCTGGCATATTCCGACTTCAGCATGTCGGCCTTCTTCAAACGCACCTCTACCGCATTCAACAATTCAATATCATCAAATGGTTTGGTGATAAAGTCGTCAGCCCCCATTTCCATGCCTTTTCTAAAATCGGCTCGGTCGGCCTTAGCAGTAAGAAAGATGAACGGAATAGAGGATGTCTTCGGATTTTTACTCAGCATATGCAATACGCCGTAACCATCCAGTTCGGGCATCATTATATCGCATATAATTAAATCAGGCTGGTCCTGCAGGGCGGCATCTACGCCAAGCTTTCCGTTTTCTGCTCCGGTTACCTGGTATTTTGCCAGTTCCAGAATCTCTGCAATGTTTTCTCTTACCGCCTTATTGTCTTCAATAAGTAAAATCTTCTTCATACTCAATTGTGCTTAAGCTATGGGAATTCGAATGGTAAATATACTTCCTTCTCCCAATTTACTATCAACCTCTATGGAACCGCCCATCAATTCAAGATATTTATATATGATATGTAGGCCAAGTCCTGTTCCCTGGATGTTAACGGCATTACGGGCTCTAAAGAATCGTTCAAACAAATGCTGCCGGTCCTCTTCCGAAATACCGATTCCGCTGTCTTTTACCGAAATAGACAAGATTCCGTCGGTATTGGTAGCGTTAATCTTTATAGTGCCGCCGTCATTCGAAAACTTAACGGCATTGGAGGTAAGATTCAGTAAAATGATTTTCAATAAGCGCTTATCAGCATTTATCTCTGTAGTGCCTTGTATGTCATAATCCAACACCTGGTGTTTCTGATTGATTTCACGCATCTCCGACACAAAATCTTCCATAAATCTGGGGAAATCGAAGTTTTCCTTTCGTACCTCCACCAAACCTTCTTCCAGTTTGCCCAGGCTCAACAAATCTTCCAGCATTGAACTCATGTGTTGTACCGAGTCCTTTATGCGCGTTATATGCCGCTCTCGCTTATCCTGTTCTTCGGTTTGTTGATAACGGCCTACCAACGAAGCAGAAGATAGAATGGTGCTTAACGGAGTCCGGAATTCGTGCGAAACGGTAGAAACAAATCGCGACTTTAAGTCGCCCAATTCCTTCTCACGTTCCAGGGCTGTTGCCAAATCATTTTTAGAACGCTCCAGTTGTGCAAGTGTTTCTCGCAGCATCATGGTCCGGTCCGATACTTTTTGCTCCAGTCCGGTATTTAACGACTTAATTTCTTTCGATACTTTTTCTAGCTCCTCCTTCTGCTTAATTACCAGCTCTTCATTTTTCTTCCTAACAGTAATATCAATAATAAACGCTACAACATAAGCCTCACGGCCAAGCTTGTAATGGCTCAAACTTATCTCTACAGGAAAAACCGATCCATCCTTGCGCTTGGCATATAAATCGCGGCCGGCACCCATTACACGGTTTAGCGGTTGGTGATGGAAACCTTCGCGCTTGGCTACATGCGTATGCCGTAACTCATTGGGTATTAAAATTTCAATCCGCTCACCAACCAACTCCTCCTTTCTATAACCAAATAAATCCTCCGCGGTGGGGTTAACCAAAACAATCTGTCCGCTGCGGTTAGTTAAAATTATGCCCTCGGTAGCAAACGAAAAAAGCGCAGT
>JAXLUO010000006.1:0-172153 GCA_046329495.1 Chitinophagales bacterium
TATATTAAGCTTAAAGGCATGTTCGCCAAACACCTTATAGATGGCAGCCAGTTCGGCTACATCACCAAGCGGCGTGCTGGTTCCGTGTACGTTTATATAATCTACGTCTTCGGGTTTCAGGTTTTGATCTTCCAGGCTGGCACTCATGGAAAGTGCGGCCCCCACCCCTTCGGGGTGCGGAGCGGTTAAGTGATGCGCATCGGCGCTCATGCCATAACCCACCATCTCGGCGTAAATTTTAGCGCCGCGTTTTAAGGCATGTTCCAGTTCTTCCAACACAATGGATCCACCGCCTTCACCCATAACAAAACCATCGCGGTCCTTATCAAATGGGCGGCTGGCTGTTTCGGGCGAATCGTTGCGTTCGCTAAGTGCCCGCATGGCGTTAAAGCCACCCACACCGCCTTCGCTGATGGGTGCTTCGGAACCTCCGGTAACAAACACATCCGCCTTGCCTAAACGTATCAGGTTATAGGCATCAATCATGGCCATGTTACTGCTGGCGCAAGCTGCTACAGTAGCATAGTTGGGTCCTCGGTATCCCCACTTCATACTGATATGGCCGGGGGCAATATCAATAATCATTTTAGGGATGAAGAACGGATTGAACCGTGGTATAGGGTTTAATGCCAGATTAGTAATCTCTTCAATAAAAACATCCAGGCCGCCAATGCCGGATGCCCAAATAACACCTACGCGATTTTTGTTGATGTCGCCCTTATCCAGGCCGGCATCCTTAATGGCCTCCTCGCTTGTTACCAGGGCAAACTGGGCAAAGCGGTCCAACCGGCGCACTTCTTTCCGGTCGATGAACTGGGCGGGATCAAAACCCTTTACCTCGCAGGCAAATTTGGTTTTGTAGTTCTCGGTTTTAAAACGGGTAATAGGGGCTGCACCGCTTTTGCCGGCCAGCAGGTTTTGCCAATATTCGGGGGCGGTGTTACCTATGGGGGTTAACGCGCCTATACCTGTTACAACTACCCGTTTCATCATTATGGCTACGAATAAAAAGAAAGTGGCAGACTTTTCAGTCTGCCACTCCTCAAATTTTTTAAGAAAAGCTTATTTGCTTATAGTTTTTTCCAGGTATTCGATAGCCTGACCAACGGTAGTGATGGTCTCAGCCTGCTCATCGGGAATGGAAATGTTGAATTCCTTCTCGAATTCCATGATGAGTTCCACGGTGTCAAGCGAGTCGGCACCGAGGTCGTTGGTAAAGCTGGCCTCAGGGGTAACCTGACTTTCTTCCACGCCCAGTTTGTCAACGATAATCTTCTTAACTCTTTCTGCGATGTTAGACATGTGTTTGGGTTTAAATGTGGTGCGAAAATAAAAACATCCCCCTCGTTCACAAAAAAATATTTCCCCCCACCGTAGCCCCTCATTTTCAATGCTTTTTAACAATATTTCCTACCCTTAAAAGCATCTTTTACATTTGTATAGCAATTGAACCAGTGGCCGATAAGAAGATTACATACCAGTTAGATGCCGATTACAGGCTTATTGGCCTGGCTACGGGGATGAAGGAATACAAGCTGTGTTTTCACCTAAACCGGCTACTGGGCTGCGATTTCCAAAAATTGCCCGACCTTATTTTTGAAGCCAAAGATCGAACCCGGAGCAGCCAGTTTAGCGTATTAAAAGCCGGCGACGAAAGTTCCCCTGCCCGTTACTTTGTTTTCGGCAATAAGAATATGGGGGAATATCTGCTGCCCGAGTTCAGTGATTACGACTATCTGATACAAGTGCCCGGTAACCCTGAAAATGAAACAATTACAGCTATTTTGGAAGCGATACGTAGTTTACCCGAAGTAGCCCTGGCGGCCGAAATACCGCTTAAAAAAGCAAAGAGCAAGGACCGTCTTATTTATAATGAAGAAAAAGAACCGGTAAAGCGATTAACGCGCCGGAAGATTTAAACCGAGTAGTATGTTAAAAGTACACATTAACAAAACGAAGATTATTGCCACCTACGGCCCCGCCTGCAGTGATATTAAAGTGATGGAAGAAATGGTGCGCCACGGGTTAGACGTGTTCCGTTTTAACATGAGCCATGGCCACTACGACCTGCACAGCGAAGGATTCGAAAAGGTGCGCAAGATCAATAAAGACCATAACCTGAATGTGGCTATACTGGTTGACTTACAGGGCCCTAAAATACGATTAGGCGAGGTGCGCGATAACATGGAGGTGCTGGAGAAAGATCGTGAAGTGGAGATTACGAATAAAGAATGTGTGAGCACCTTTAAAAAGCTGTATGTAAATTACGAGCACCTGCCTAAAGAGGTGGAACCCGGTGATGCCATCTTAATTGACGATGGTAAAATAGAATTGAAAGTGCTGAGCACTAACCGGAAGGACAAGATTATGGCCAAAGTGGTGAACGGTGGCAAAATCAGCAGCAACAAAGGCGTTAACCTGCCCGATACCAAAACCAGTATACCGGCCCTAACCGAAAAAGACCGTAAGGATTTAAAGTTTGCCATTAAGAATGGTGCTAACTGGATCGCCCTTTCGTTTGTGCGTTCGCCGCAAGATGTGATAGAGTTGAAGAACATCATCGGCAAAAAGAACAGCTACATGAAAGTGATGGCTAAAATCGAAAAGCCGGAAGCACTGAAAGAGATTGATGAAATTATTAAGGCCGCCGATGGCATTATGATTGCTCGTGGCGACCTGGCCGTTGAGGTGCCGCAGGAACGCATGCCATTGATACAAAAGGAGATTATTAAAAAGTGCCTGAAGTTTGCCAAGCCGGTTGTAGTGGCTACGCAGATGATGGACAGCATGATTGAGAACCCGAACCCAACCCGCGCAGAAATTACAGACGTTGCCAATGCTGTAATCGACGGTGCCGATGCGGTGATGCTGAGCGGCGAAACCAGTGTAGGTAAGCACCCATCTAAGGTGATACAGGTAATGGAAAAGATATTGAGCAATATTGAACATGCCGACCTTATTTATGATAAGGAACTACGTGCCGATAAAAACTCACCAACCTTTATCAGCGATGCTATTTGTTATAATGCCGCGCGTATAAGTTCCGAATTGGAAGCAAAGGCTATTATAGGTATGACCTTTAGCGGTTATACCGGCTTTTTATTGAGTAGTTACCGTCCTAAGGCGGGTATCTATATTTTTACCGAGAACCGCGACCTGCTGAACTCGTTGAGTTTGTGTTGGGGTGTGCGTGCCTTTTACTATGATAAGTTTGTGGGCACCGATACCTCTATCCGCGATGTGATACGCATACTTAAAGAAAAAGGCCTTTTACGCCATGGCGATATTGCGGTAAACATAGGTAGTATGCCGTTGAGCAACCGTGGAAGGGCCAACATGGTAAAGGTTACTAAGGTGGAATAACAAAACGGCTTACATACAGCTTTTTATATTTGTAAATACATAATTCATTAACAATGTCGATAAACGTAGCATTACTAAAACAGATTTGTGAAACACCCGGCGTACCGGGCCATGAGCAGAAGGTGCGTGAACTAATTACGCGCGAATTAACAGGTGTAGTAGATTCCTTAACTACCGATAATATGGGCAACTTAATTGCCCTAAAAAAAGGCAAGAGTAGCGAAAAGAAAACCATGGCTGCCGCCCACATGGATGAGATTGGTTTTATTGTTCATCATATTGACGACAATGGCTTTTTGCGCTTCCATCCACTTGGTGGATTCGACCCCAAAACCCTTACCGCACAACGTGTAGTGATACATGGTAAAAAGGATGTGATTGGCGTAATGGGCACCAAGCCTATTCACCTGATGAGCCCCGAGGAGCGCGGTAAACCCCTGCAGTTAAGCGACTACTTTATTGACCTGGGCATGAAGAAAGACGAGGTGGTAAAGATTGTTGAAGTAGGCAACGTAGTAACCCGCGAACGCGAATTGATTGAAATGGGCGATTGCGTAAACTGCAAGAGCATTGATAACCGCGTGGCTGTATTTATATTAATTGAAACCCTGCGCGAATTGAAAGGCAAAGAAATACCATACGACTTTTATGGTGTGTTTACCGTGCAGGAAGAAGTAGGTATCCGTGGTGCATCGGTAGCTGCTCATCACATCGACCCGCACTTCAGTTTCTGTATCGATACCACTATTGCATTTGACACCCCCGGTGCTAAACCCGAAGAAAGCGTTACCAAACTGGGCGAAGGTGCTGCCATTAAAATTATGGACTCCTCGGTTATTTGCGACTACCGCATGGTGCGTTATATGAAGGAGCAGGCCGATGCAGCAAAGATTAAATGGCAACCCGAAATGTTACCTGCCGGTGGTACCGATACAGCCGGTATGCAGCGTATGGCTACCTATGGCAGTATTGTAGGCGCAGTTTCAATACCAACACGCCATATACACAGTGTAATTGAAATGGCGCACAAAGCCGATATTAAAGGCAACATTGACCTGTTAAAGGTTTGCCTGCTAAACCTGAATACGTACGACTGGAATTTCAAATAAGCGATTCCCGCTAAAAAGCATAAAGCCTTTCCGTACCGGAAGGTTTTTTTTGTTGACGATTGCCTACCTTGTGGTAAAATAGGACATATGTGGACAGAAGAGAACAATGCTTTAAAGCGCACTTTTACTTTTAAAGATTTCAGCGAAGCCTTTGCCTTTATGACCCGTGTTGCCTTGCTGGCCGAAAAACACGACCACCATCCTGCCTGGAGTAATGTGTGGAATAAGGTAGAGATAACCTTAAACACCCATAGCGCAGGTAATGTAGTAACCGAGAAAGACAGGAAGTTGGCTGCGGAAATTGATAAGCTTTTATAAGCTATTGTTCCGTTGCAGGCCCATCTTCCGGCTTAGGGACAGCAGATTTCTTCTGCTTTTTGCCAAACGTGTATTGAACCATCAACGCCGCAATATGCGAGTGGTAATTAAGGTCGCGGCAATAACTCATTTTAAAGCCGATACTACCCAAATTCATATTAAACCGTAAGCCTGCATTAACACCGGGGCCATAAAAGTGCAGGTTGTTTAAATACTTGCCATCACTATAGATAAGGGTGCGCTGAAAAATATCCTGAAAGCCACCGCCAATAAAAAAGCCCATCTTCTGGTTGTTTTGCAACGATGACCCCGCACCATAGTTAAGATCTAACATGGCCGAAGCGTTGGTATAAAACCAGGCTGCAAAAAGGCCTGTGCCATAGCGTAACCCCGCACCAATACCAACTGGTGTGCCCAGGGTTAAACTGATATGCGGGGTGTTAAAGAAATTGAATTTAGGCGTATAAGTTACTGTAGGAACAAAGGTCATCGTCAACACCAGGGAGGGATCTCCAAATAAGCGGCCTGTATAACCGCCATCGATGCAGTGGTTATACTGAATTTCGGAGGAACGTGCGTTGACAGAAATACAAACGCCGACTAATAGGATGAATAGGTGTTTCAAACAATAGGGTTAAAACAAATATACAAATTACCTGCTGAGCCATTTACCCATCCCTCTTAGGCCATTGCGCCTTTTGCTTCCGCCCAAAATAATACGCCAGCGTTATCCCACCACTGTAAAGTCCGTTGGCGCCCCAGGCCACTACCTTGGTCGCGCGGCTACTGTCGGTAGTAGTATTAGCAGGCATAGGGTTGTCGGAACCTGAGTTTACAATCGTTGTTTTGGCCCCATCATTTCCGCTACGGAAAAAGCCGCTTGCACCAAAGTTGCCTGTTATACCTAAGGCCAGGTTCTTGTAGAAAAAGTATTGCGCGCCAAGCATGAGTCCTGCGCCAAAGCGCACATCTAAGGGTGTGCTAAGTTCTTGCTTCTGGTTATAGTGAAAGTCGGTTTGGTCGATATTGTATTCCGATACATCCTTAAATCGCTTTCCCAGTCCGGCAGTAACAAAAGGACCTAAATAAAAATCGAGGTTGTTTTTTGTAGGGAAGTGGTAGAGCAAATACGGTGTTACATCAAATGTTAAGGTGCGGGTGAGCGAATGTGCAGTACCCGGCAAACTAACCGAACCCTGCGAGATTGTAGGTACTGTAAAATTTTGATCTTCAGTTGTAGTGGTCGATTGATACCCTAACTGCAAGTTACTTCCCAATTCAAGCCTATCGGTAAGTAAACCGGAAAGGCCGATGCTTTGGTTAATAGATCCATTAAAAGTTACTGCATAACGTAGCCCAAAATCGCCTTTACCGAATTTATTGGATTGAGCCCCGGCTATACAGGTAATTACCATAAGAAACAGAAGAATAGTAGTTTTCATAAGAATTTAAGTTTACATGAAGTTAAACGGTAAAGAAAAACTTTAGTATGCACTAACTACATTTTAACTATTCTGCCCCTATGATCGCCGCCTTAACCTGGTCTGAATTTTCCGGGCATTCTGCTATTTTTAAGCCACCGAAAACACTATGAAACTACTTTTTTACGGAGGCTGTATTAACCGGCAGAAAGGCCTTGCTCCCCACTTACATTATCACCAGCTTTTAAAACAACAATTGCAACAAGGCGCAGGAATAGAAACTGAAATCCAATTACGCTTTTATACCACCTATCAGGAACTTACACAGGAAGCAGGGCAACTACCCGGGGGCTTTGATGTGCTTATCTTATTTCTTCGGCCCTACCCTCTGCTGCCACTTACCAAACCTTTGATACGTTATACCGATAAGCAATTACAAAGCACCCTTACTTTACATCCAAAATTTAATAGCACCGGTTATTGGCAAAAGGCCGCCACGGAAACTGAAGTGCCCACCACAAAACGCAGGCGCACTACCGTTCATCGGCTGATAAAGGCGGTAAATGAAAAAGCAGGCGACCTGCTTAACCTGGACCACTGGGCAGTTAAGTATGTGCTGCAACTACTACAACATTATAAAAACGGCTTACCTACGGGCACCAGGCTGCTTATAATGGGTCCACCGGCCTATGCCGCTAACAAGCGATTGAATAAAATCTGCAGCGAACTGGCACCGCAGGTAGAGCAATGGTGCCGTACACAAGATTGCTCCTATTTACCCATGCAGGTATTGCCCGATGGTTCGGGTAAAGGCTACTTTGCGGAGGACGGCATTCATATATCCGCCGAGGGTCACCAACAATTGGCACAGGAACTGTTTAAACTACTACAGCCATGATTATTGCCGCTGTTGCTGTGCTTACCTTTATTGTTCATTTATTGGGCAGCTTTGCTTACTCCACCCGCATTACAGGCATTATCAGCCGCCGGCTGACTGTTTCCTTATCCGTTGCCAATTTCTTTTCGCTGTTATCGCGCCTTTGCAGTTTTCTCATTATTCCACTGCTATCAGGCAAAATTGAAAAGGAGATTCAGCAAGGGCACCCCTATACACAGGTGCCGTTGCATTATTTGTGGTTGCTGCTTGCCGCCGTGGCCGGCTGTATGGCCGGCATTATTTTCTTTTCGCGCAGCATACGCTTTTTTCTGCGTTGTGTGGAGCATTACACACCCAATACAAATTTGGTAATGGTTGTAAGCAAAGCCGTTTTTGCCAAATCGGCTGAAACCGTACCTATAACCGCCGAAAAATATCAACTCAACAAAACCGACTGGCGTTATCTCGCTTTGAACGTGTTAGTCATTTGTGTATTCACTTCCTCAACACTTGCAGCGCTTTACTGTGCCTACCTGGTTCCTGCTTTTCGGGTAACAGCATTAAGCACTGCGTTCTTACTAAATGGCATTGCCTCGTTTTTCTTTGCTGCGGTTATCGATCCGTATCTATCCATACTAACCGATGCTACTTATAACGGCCACATGAAGGCCGCCAATTTTTACTACTTTGTTCGTGTATTTTTGTGGAGCAGGATGGCCGGCGTATTATTGTCGCTGGCTACTTTTCAAGTTTTTATCTATAGTATCGTGCACGTATTAAAATACCTGGTGTAAAATGTATTCGCAGCAACAGCAACAAACACTTAATAAACTTACCGCCTCGCTTTTAAAAGATGAGGATCAAGGCACTAATCACAAACACGCCGAAGCGCTACGCCATGTAATTGTTTACCACGATTGGCGCTACTATGTATTAAGCGAACCGCTGATAACCGATTATGATTATGACAAGCTATTTCGTGAGTTAAAAGATCTGGAAGCAGCGCACCCCGAATTAAAAACGGAAGATTCACCAACACAACGTGTTGCCCGTGCACTTAGCAGCGATTTTAGTCAGGTGGAGCATTTAACGTCTATGCTATCGCTGGAGAACTCGTATAATGCCGATGACCTGAATGATTTTGATACCCGTGTAAAAGAACTGACAAACGCTCAGGAAGTATCTTATTGCGTAGAACCTAAATTTGATGGTGCCAGTATAGCCCTGGTATACGAAAACGATAAATTGGTACGCGCCGCAACCCGTGGCGATGGAGCCGTTGGCGAAGACATTACCAACAATGCGATGGCATTAAGCAGCATACCTCTTACGGCTGCGTTTTCAAAACACGGCATACACCGTATTGAAATACGGGGCGAGGTAATTATCCGCCGCGATGTGTTTGAGCGCATGAATAAAGAGCGGGGCGAACGCGGCGATAAATTATTTCAGAACGCGCGCAATACAGCTTCGGGTTCTTTGCGTTTGAAAGACCCTAACGAAGTGCGGGCCCGTAATCTGGAGACAATCCTGTATCACGTAAGTTTAGCCGAAGATGCACACGGTAAAAACCTTTTAGCCGGCAAACTGGAGTCGCACTACCACACCATTGAAATTTTATACCAATGCGGTTTTAAAACACCACTGCAGGAACTTAAGGTTTGCCACAACATAAACGAAGTACAGGCCTTTATACATGGCTGGGATGAGAAGCGCCACACCTTTAATATTGATACCGACGGCATGGTAGTTAAGGTGAACAGCCTGGCCATGCAGCAACGCTGCGGCGCCACCTCGCACCACCCGCGCTGGGCTATTGCCTATAAGTTTGCCGCAAGGCAGGCGCAAAGCAAATTGCTGGAGGTTGACTTTCAGGTGGGCCGCACAGGGGCCGTTACACCGGTGGCTAAGATTGAACCCGTGCCTTTAGCCGGCGTTACTATCTCTTCTATTAGTTTACACAACGAGGACTTCATTAAAGAAAAGGACATACACCTGGGCGATACCGTAATTGTAGAGCGTGCCGGCGAAGTAATACCATACATTGTTGGTGTAGTAAAAGATTTACGCACCGGCAATGAGCATCGCATTGCGTTTCCGCATAAGTGTCCGCGTTGCCACACCCCATTGGTAAGGCCCGAAGAGGAAGCTGTTTGGCGTTGCGATAATGCCGATTGCCCCGCACAAACCGAAGAGCGCACCATCCATTTTGTTAGCAAAGACGCAATGGATATTGATGGCCTCGGCCGGAGTATTGTAATCGATTTTATTGAACGTGGCTTTTTGAAAACCATTGAAGATATCTATCGCTTGCCTTACGATGCCATACGTGGATTAGAAGGCTGGGGTGAGAAGAGTGTACAGAATTTAGAGAAGGGTATCGAAGATTCAAAGAACCGTCCGCTATGGCGCTTGCTGAATGCGTTAGGCATACGGCACATTGGCGCTACCACCAGCAAGGATATTTGTTCGCACATTAAATCCATCTTCGACCTGGTGCAGATTACACAGGAGGAGTTGATGAACATTGAAGGCATTGGACCTAAGGTGGCGGTAAGCCTGCACGATTTCTTTCAGAACCCCGCCAATGTGCATTTGTTGCATGAATTAAAGAATCTGGGTGTTAATACCGAGAACCGTCCGCAAGATGCAGTAGCAAAAAATAACAAGCTGGAAGGCAAAACCTTTTTGTTTACCGGCACCTTGCAACAATTCGGCCGCGACCGCGCCAAACAAATGGTGGAAGAAAACGGCGGCAAGTTGTTGAGCGGTGTTAGCGCCAACCTCAATTACCTGGTAGTAGGCGAAGACGCCGGTAGCAAATTGGCCAAAGCAAAAAAAATACCCAGCATAACAGTATTAACCGAGGATGAGTTTTTGAAGATGATAGAATAGCGTTTTCTATTTACTAAAAAACTCCATCGTTGCATGTACCACCCGCTCTAAATCGGCAGGCAGGCTATCGCTGTTCCAGGGGTGGCGGCCACCAAAATTATGATTGCCCTCTTCCATCATCAACAGTTGCGATTTCTCATTCCAGCTATGCATGTCTTCGGCAAAAGCAGCAGGAACGGTTTCATCCTTACGGCCATGTATTATTAAAAACGGAATGGTGATTTGCCGCACGGCATCAGGCACAAACAACCGATCGATATTAGCGAAATAGTTTTCATACAACTGCCAGCGGATAGGCATCATTTGTTTGGTGCGCGCATTGCCCACAAATATTACACCGTCGCGCTTTATTTTCTCTAATTCTTCCGGTGTCCAGAATTTACTGAACTCATTTACACTGCCCCAGGTACAAAGTTTTTTAACCCGTGCATCTTCGCGTGCCCGCAGTATAGAGATGCCTCCTCCCCTGCTATGGCCCATTAAGTAAAGTTTGCCTTTATCGGCATTTTCGCCTGCCGGAAACTCAGCTGAAAAAATCCAATCAATCACTACCCCTAAGTCATCCAGTTCAATGGTCAGATTATCGTTACCAAAGGCATCCAGGTCGGCAAAATCCATAGGATGATCAACCGTGGTGCCATTGTGCGAAAAGTTGAACTTAACAAACACAAAGCCTGCTTCGGCAAATTTGTCGGCCACCAAGTCAAACGGACCCCAATCCTTAAATCCCTTAAAACCATGACTAAACACCACCACCGGTTTTGGCTGTCCGTCGTTTCTGTAGTATACATCAACCAAAAAAGGACGTTCATACTTGCTTTGCAGCAGCAGGTTTCGCTCGCGGATTATCATGCCCCAAACCTAATAAGCTATAGCCGATACACAAAAACACTTGGGTTTTCAGGCTAAAGTTTACCTTCGCCCCTGCATGGAATTGCGGCTGGATGACATTAAAAAGCCTATAGCAAAGGAACTGGACGAGTTCGAGGTTCGCTTTCGCGATTCTATGCGCACCAAGGCGCCTCTTCTCGATCGCATCACCCACTACATTGTTACCCGCAAGGGCAAGCAAATGCGGCCCATGTTTGTGTTTTTATCAGCCAAACTCTGCGGTGATATTAACCAAGCAACCTATGTGGCTGCTTCGCTGGTTGAATTACTGCATACAGCCACACTGGTGCACGATGATGTGGTAGACGACAGCTATCAGCGCCGTGGTTATTTCAGCATCAACGCCCTTTGGAAAAACAAGATTGCCGTACTGGTGGGCGATTACCTGCTGGCTAAAGGCTTGTTGCTTTCGGTTGAAAGCACCCAGTATCAATTACTGGAGATCCTTTCCAACACCATTCGCGAGATGAGCGAGGGCGAATTGCTGCAGTTGGAAAAAGCCCGCCGGCTTGATATTAAAGAGGACATATATTTCGAGATCATCCGTCAGAAAACAGCTTCGCTTATTGCCTCGGCTTGTGCCTGCGGTGCCAGCACTACTACCAAAGATGAAGAACTGGTGAAACGGGTAAAACTAATGGGTGAAAAGATTGGTATTGCCTTCCAGATAAAAGACGACTTGTTTGATTACGAAGAAGCAGAAATAGGCAAGCCACGTGGTATTGACATTAAGGAGCGTAAGATGACCCTGCCGC
Organism: Chitinophagales bacterium; assembly: GCA_046329495.1. Taxonomy (GTDB): domain Bacteria; phylum Bacteroidota; class Bacteroidia; order Chitinophagales; family LD1; genus Bog-950. The sequence continues at coordinate 11,630 of JAXLUO010000006.1, forward strand.
TAATTTACACGCTGCAAAAAGTGGACTGGAGCACCAAGCGCAAGATCATAAACGTCATCAAAAACGAGAACCAGAACATGGAAAAGGTGCGCTGGGTTATTGATACCGTGCGCAGCAACGGAGGTATGGATTACGCTGCCGGAAAAATGAAAGAATACTGCAACGAGGCATTAGGTTATCTGCATCAATTTCCGCCCAGCGATGCCCGCACCTCAGTAGAGCAACTCATAGACTTTACAATCAACCGAAAAATTTAAACTTCCGCCGATAGTGTGAAGTAGAAGGTGGTTCCTTTGCCCGGATTACTTTCCAGCCAAATTTCACCCTTATGGCGTTCAACAATACGCTTACACAGTGCCAACCCAATACCCGAACCCTGGTATTTATCGCCGGCATGCAAGCGGTTGAATAGCTGAAATACTTTCTGCTTGTATTTCATATCCAGCCCTATACCATTATCCTCAATACGGAACAACCAACGATCACCCTGGTTTTCGGCAAAGACCTTTACAACGGGCTTTACGTTATCGTGCTTGAATTTGATGGAGTTGCTGATCAGGTTTTGGAACAACTGGCGTATTTGTAATTCATCCACCTGTAACACCGGCAGTGTATCAGAAATAATGTCCGCACCGCTTTCCTCCACACTTACTTTAATATCGTTGCGTACCTTTTTAAGCACCTCGTTCAGATCGGTCTGTTCAAATGGCTTACCAGTTGAACCGATACGCGAATAATCCAGCAGGCCATGTATCAGTGCATTCATACGCTGGGCGCTGTCAATAATATTTTCCAGAAACTCCTTCGATTCTGCATCCAGTTGGGCCGCATTACGGCGTTGCAGCAATTGGGCAAAACCTACTATGCTTCTAACCGGTTCGCGCAAATCGTGCGAGGCGATGTAGGCAAACTTCTCAAGTTCAGTATTAGAAGTAATGTAACGCTCCAGTTCTCGGTTTTTGGTGGAAAGTTCACCAAGTTGAATATCCAACTGCAACTGGGCTTTGCGCAGCAAGGTTACATCGCGCACCACTACAATGGCTTCTTCGCGGTTAAGGCGCACAATCCGGAATTCGTAATAGAACCGTTCTTCATCGCGGCGGCGGATGTATTCATACGCCTGCACATCGTCGTTGTCAATTGCCGCTGCAATCAAATCCACCATGCTGCCGTATTCATCGTAGGGCAACAATACCCGGGTAGTTGCATCAATAATGCGTATATCCTCCAGTTGCTTCAGCAGTGGCTCTTCCGAGTAAAAATTAGTGACCACTCCCCGGCGATTTACCTGGAACACCACATCCGGCAAAGCATCCAATACGGCCTGCCGTGCTTGTTCGCTTGCCTTCAATTTAAACTCCGCTTCTTTCAAATCGGTAATATCAATAGTGGTGCTTAATACCTGCTTTATATGCCCATCTTCGCCACGGCTAAATGGCGTTAAGCGCGAGAGAAGGTATTTACGTTTGCCTGTTTTACTTCTACCTATATCTACCGAGGTAAAAATTTCTCCATCCTTTAGCAGGGGCACCTGGGCCCAACGCTGTTGCGCAATGCTTAAATGCTCCGGGTCAAAGTAATCGAACATGTTCGAGAGTCGCTCATCCGGAGAATAATCGAGCAATTCGCCAAAGAAAAAGTTGTGGTAAATTATTTCGTTGGTGCGTATATCGAAAATAGAAACGTGGTTAGGGATGGTGCGCGCAATCTTCTCGTTAAAATTGCGGCTCTCGCGTAGTTCATTTTCAATATCCTTTAGCGGCGTAATATCCTGCGCTATGCCAAAATTTACCTGCTGATCGTTGTTTACCGATAGATTGGTGCTGCGGCCCAGTATCCACCGCCATTTGCCCGCCTTATCAAGCATACGGTATTCGGTACTGATGAACTGCCCCGCGTTAGCAGGGTCAAACAAAAACTTCCGCGACTCAAGTAGTTTTTTGCGATCCTCACGGTGGATGATGTTCTGCATAAAGTCGAACATATCTTCTTTACCGGCAAAGTCCTCCTCGCTATAGCCCAAAACCTCCATCAGCGATTTGTTCTCGAACAGTACTTTGCGGGTTTTGCTTTCCACCACTATCATACTATCGGGCACCAGTTGGGCAATCTTTTCACTAAAGTTTTTGGTTTCCCGTAACTGCTCTTCTATTTCCTTGATGGCCGTAATATCCTGTGCAATGCCAAAATTCAGATAGCGCAGGGGCCGTTCCGAAGCACGCAAAATTGTGCTGCGGTTCAACAACCAATGCCATTTACCAGCCTTATCTAACACCCGGTATTCAATGGTAATAAAGTTATTCTCGTTAGCCGGGTTATTTAAAAAATCGCGTAGTTGAATTAACTGCAGAAAATCGTCGGGGTGTACAATCTTTGAACCAAAGCCCATCCAATCGCCCTGCACATCTGCTTTGCTATATCCCAACGCTTCAATCAGCGATCGGTTTTCGAAAACAATTTTTTTTGTTTGAGGATCCACCATGATTACAAAATCCGGCATAGTTTCCGCCATCTTCTGCAACAACAATTCCTTTTCCTTCAGTTCCCGTTCTACACGGGTCATGTGGTCGTAGTTATAGGCCACTACCATGCGGCACTGCTCGCCGCGAAACGTGATGGTGGAACTTTTTGTTTCGGTAAGGATAGTGCCGCCTTTTAAACCCATTACACGCGCTGCAATAATGGCATTACGTACATTTAAGCTCGCCCCCTGGGTTATAGCATCTATCACACTTTGCCTGTCTTCAGGATGAATAAACTCCAGCAGGTTATGACCTTCAATTTGTTGTTCATTATCCGCCTCAAACATTTCTACGCACAATGAATTGAGGTATCGTATAGCACCCATCTTATGAATAAGAATAGGAAATGGAGAGATATCGACTATATTTTGAAAGTCGTTATCGTGCGATGGTTGACCGTTTATATGTGCTGCTTCAGGGTTCAAAAGTTCCGGCGTATCAAGTGAAATTATTAAAAATTCAAGGCTGTTCTATAGTTACGGCAAAAGCGCGTATTTGTTCTATGAAAGTCCGTTGATTGCTTAACCTCGGAATTTTGTGCTGACCGCCCAGTTTATTGTTGGCTTCCAGCCATTTATAAAAGGCGCCTGTAGGCAAAGCCTGCATCCGTAATGTTTCCAGCGCCATATCACCTCCGCGTTTGGCCTCATAATCGCTGTTTAACTGTTGCAGATGCCAATCCAGCCGTTGGGCAAATGCCTTTAAATCGGCCGGTTGTCTTTCAAATTCCACCAGCCATTCATGAGCCCCTTTGCTTCCTGCTGTAAGAAAAACCGGCCCCACTGTGTAATCGCGCACACTACAGTTAAACTCGGCACAGGTAAGGGCTAAAGCACGGTCGGTATTATGCACCATTACCTCTTCGCCAAATACATTTATAAAAGCTTTGGTGCGGCCAGTTATAATAATTCGGTAAGGTTTTAAAGAAGTAAACTGCACCGTATCGCCCGGCAGGTAACGCCACAAACCGGCAGTAGTGCTTATAACAATAGCATAGTTACGATTTAGCTGCACTCCTTCCAACGGCACTGCAGTTGGCATGTCCTTATCCAGTTCCTCCAACGGAATGAACTCGTAAAAAATTCCGGCTCCGGTGTGTAGCAGCATACCTTCACCTTCCAGATCGCTGAAAGCAAAAAAGCCTTCCGAGGCATTGTAAGCCTCTAAGTAACAGATTGGTTTCCCTACCAATTCTTCAAACTGCCGGCGATAGGGTGTAAAGCTTACACCCCCATGCACAAACAATTCTAACCCGGGCCACACCTCTGCAACGGTTCGCTTGCCCTGCACTTCTGCAACACGTTTAAGTATCATCAACATCCAGGTAGGCACACCACTCAGGCAGGTCATGTTCCTATCCTTACAGTCCTTTACAATCTCTTCAATTTTCTGTTCCCAGTTCTGCATTAAAATTACCGGTCTTGCAGGCTGCCTGAAAAACTGCAGCCACTCCGGTAACTGACTGATTAAAACGGCCGATAGATCGCCCGCATTAGCACCATTAAACCTATCGGGTATGCTGCCGCCAATTAACAGCGAGTTACCGTTGAACACGTTACTATCGGGATGGCGTTTGTAATACACGGCCATTAAATCTTTACCACCCAGTACATGGTTGCCATAAATAGCTTCGTGCGTTAAGGGTATGTATTTGCTTTTTTCGCCTGTAGTGCCGCTGCTTTTAGCAAACCACTTTACGCGACCCGGCCATAACACATTAGCCTCACCTTGCTGGGCTCGTTCAATAAATGGCTTTAATGTTTCGTAATAGGCAGCAGGAACCTGCTGTGCAAAATAGGTATAGGTTGTTGCAGGCTGCAGTTTGTATTTTTTGCCGTAAACCGTTAGGCTTCCCCGGTTCATCAGGTGCTTAAACACCACTTGCTGCGCACCATGCGGGTTACTGATCATTTGCCCGATGCGCTTGTTGCGTAGAGCCAGGTATTGCTTTAGTAAATAATTTACAGCATGCACACCAAATGGTTTAATGCTTAATTATTGTCTACTGCTTTTAAAACGGTTAAGCGGGAGGCAATGCTCTGCAGGGTAGTGCGTGTTTCGTTTAAAGCAGTTTCAATATTACGGCCTTTACTAACCAGCATGGTTACAAAGTTAACCAGTATGCCTAATCCTTGTGGCAAATTAACCGCCTCTAATTGCTGCGCTTTTTTGCTAAGGTCAGCATCGTTAATGGTTCGGCCGTAATTGGCTACCATAAATTTATACTCGGTAAGCATTTGCGTATACTCATTGTAACCGTTACTTGTCAGCTCCAGTTTTTCGGCGCCGGGTTTCTCTGGCCGCGTTACCGTTTTTAAATGCTTTTCGGTGGCAGCCAGCAAATCGTTGGTATACCGTAATAACGAAGTAGCATTTACCAACTCACCTTGTTTATCGCTGGCTACACCGGTGCCTATATTCTTGCGATGCAAAATAAAGTTCTGACCTAAATAAACGCGACGTACCTGTTCATCGGCTGCAAGTTCTTCTGCACTACCTTGTTTTAAGATTTTTCCCTCAAACAACAGATACGCCCTATCTGTAATACTTAATGTTTCCTGCACGTTGTGGTCGGTAATCAGCACGCCGATGTTCTTTTCCTTCAGCTTTAAAACTATGCGTTGAATATCTTCTACCGCAATAGGGTCAATACCTGCAAAAGGTTCATCCAGCAAAATAAACTTAGGGTCAGTTGCCAGTGCACGGGCAATTTCAGTTCTGCGCCGTTCGCCGCCGCTTAATACATTGCCCATACTTTTACGCACGCGATTTAAACCGAATTCGTTCAACAGATCTTCTAACCGTGCCTTTTGCTGGGCTTTGCTCAGGCTGGTCATTTCCAGCACCGCCATAATATTATCCTCCACCGAAAGGTTACGGAATACCGATGCTTCCTGCGGCAGATAACCCACACCCGCCTGCGAGCGCTTATACATGGGCAGATCAGTAATGTCTGCATCACCTAAATACACGCGGCCTTTATCGGGAGAAATTAATCCTACTATCTGATAAAACGAAGTGGTTTTGCCGGCTCCGTTTGGCCCTAATAAACCTACTATCTCGCCCTGTTCAACGCGAACGCTTACGTCGTTTACCACGGCGCGGTTCTTATAAACTTTAAGCAGGTGTTCCGAACGAAGGGTTAACATCAAAAAAGTTTTTCGCCACTAAGGCACTAAGAAAATAAGTTGGTGATTAAACCGCTACCACAACTTTATCTTTTTGTCTTCGTGTCTTTGTGGCAATGGTTTTCATTTTAAAAATCGAGGCCGAAAGTAAAATAATACATGGGTTTCTTCGAAACCTCCCCTGTATCATATCCCCAGGCCGTATCAAAGCGCATAAAGTAACCTAAAAAGGTTGTACGTATGCCCGGACCAAAGCCCATAATAACCGGTGTTTTGTATCGCTTTACACGTGCAATTACACTCGGGTTGTTACTGGTATTCGGTATCTCTTCATTATACAAAGGGTTTTGATCGCTAAAAGGCGACCATCCCTGCCAGGCGGTGCCTGCATCAAAAAAGCCCACCAATTGCATGTTGCGTATAAACTCCGATTTGATAGGTGAATTAATCAGCGCAGCAAAAATAGGCACGCGCAACTCCGTATTAAAGATGATGTACTTATCACCGTTGCGCGCATTTTGTTTAAAGCCACGTAACGGCGTAGATAAGGTTTGGAATGCATAATTATGATGCAGATCAATTGGCGTAGTGCGATCAAATTTATCCAGGCGCGGCGATGATATCCAGTTATCCAAACCGCCCATGTAATAAATAAGTTTCGAGGTGCCGAAAGAAGCACCCATGGCTAAACGGCTGGCCCAGATTATTTGTTTGTAGATTTTTTGATAGTGACGAAGGTCCAGACCAATAACGGTCATGAATTTGTTGTTGAACTGCGGCACCGGTAAATCCACCTTATCGAACAACACCTTATTTACGGTAGGGAACTCCTTGTGTATTTCGGCAAACACTTTAAACTTAGTGCCGTAACGGATGTTGGTCATTACCTCCATACAGTTATCAAACACATATTCTGCTTTTGCCATCAACCAGTTGTCGGAATTATTAGGCAAACGCAGCGAGAACGTGTCTTTTGATTTATAGGTAACCAGATCGTTACGGAAAGCGATATTAAAGCGCAGGCTGTTCAATACATCCAATGGATAATTCAACTGCACCTCGGCGTAATTGGTTTTAATGTTATAATCAACCGAGTAATCGTTCGGCAACACGGTGCTTGTAAATGGTAATTTATCGTAAGCCTTGCCCCCTATGTTACGGCGGTAAAAGGTAAACTTCTTATCCAGGCGCTTGGTCAGGTTTTCGTAGGTAATAAAGTATTCGCTGTTATTATCTATACCAACAAACGGCAAGCGGATACCGCCGTATAATTTGTGGTTTTCAAGCAGGTCGGTAATACCAAACTTGAACATAAAGCTAACGGGGTTCAAATTGTATTGCGGCACTGCAGGGTCAAAAGGCTGATAGCGGGTTACCATCAGGTTGTTATCAATCTGCGTTACTACCTTGTCAACCGCAAAGCGAACAAAGTAAGGGCGCACACGCGAAAAACGGAACACATAGCCTTCTTTCTCGGCTGCCAGGCGCGAAGCAGAGGCCGAATCCCAATCAAACAACTTCACCCCGTAATCAAATTCACTTTGAAAATCGAAAGGCCGGTTGCCTTTGGCATTCTTCATGGTGTCAACTATAACCGGTGTAGGTGCAATTGCTTCAGCGGCTTTCTTCTCCTCTGCTTTAGCGGCCTCTTCTGTCTTGGCCTGCAGGTTATTCATAAACGGCGATTGGTAGGTTTGCCCGCCGCCGTTATAAGCACTTAGTGCGTACTTGTAAAAGCGGGCCTTGCCGTTTACCCGTAGCATATCCAGCACCTGGTTGCGCTGCATAATGGTGCTTTGGTTACGTATGCCGTAGGTATTATTGGTAAACGGGGAAGTAACTCCCCCAATTTTGTAAACGCGTTCGCTGCTTACGCGGTGCAGCGTAATGGTTTTGGTATCCATCACCGAATCAAGCGCTGTGCTCTCAGGTAACGAAAGACTGTCTTCTTCTTCCGTTTCTTTTAACGTAAAGTGATACGTTTTTTGATTGTGGTCGAACACACTTTCAAAATGACCAATGTAACGGTTACGGATGCCATTGGCATCGCTCAGGTAACAAAACTCGCTCTCACTAAAGTTCTGCGGGTTGGTTTCGTTGGCCAATGGTGTATTGGTTATGCGATACAGTACATTGTTATTGGCATCAAGATCATAGAAAAACAGGTCGTGCATTTTGGGCACGTTCTGCGATTCGTAACGCGCACTGCGCAGCGTATCATCGGGCCGGTTGCTGCTGAACATAATACCCCGTATGCTATCCGCTGTTATATAAGCGGGATCCAGATCATCAAAATAATCATCGGTTAGCTTTCGCGTGGTAGTGCTGGCAATGGTATACAGGTAAATATCGGTTTGGCCGTTTTGAATGGCGCTCATCACCAATTGCTTCGAATCCACAAACGAAAAGCTTACCACCTTCTGGAATTTCCGCACCGGATTTACTTCCATTTTACCGGTTTCTAAATCATACAGGCGAAGATATATCTGCGCTCTTTTATCGCTGATGATAGCCAGCTTTTTACCTGATGGGTCAAAGGCCAAAAGTGGAATAGACTCATCAGTAAAAATGGTATTGGTGCGGAAGCCACCGCGGAACACCACCTTATTTTTATTGGTTTCGGTATTCAGCAAATGCACACGGTAACGGCCCATATCGTTACTGGCATAAGCTATATGCTTTCCATCAGCTGATAAGGCCGGCTGGTAATAGGTTAAGAACTTGCGGATCTTAGCTTTCACCAAACTGCTTTCGGCGGGCAGCAGGGTAGCATTCTTTTCGTTGGTAAAACGATTGTAGTAATAGGTATACCAATCCGATAAAGTTTGTTGAAGGTCAGTTCCCAACACAAACAAAAAGCCATTGTCAACACTCCGGTTAACACGCGTTAGGTAAATGATGTTGCTGGCTGCTGTTTTGCCGTGTACTTCCTCAATGTAATGCCAAATGCTTTGCCCTACAAAGATGGCCTCTTCGGTAGGCAGTTTGCTCAATCGGCGATAGCGTCCGCTTAAGATACCATCGCGCAAACGGTCTTCCATTTCACTGCTCCAGTTTTCCGATATATACTTTACCAATCCCAGTTTATACCAATCGGGCAGGTTCAGTAATACAGCATTTTGCACTACTTCGGCAAAACTGCTGCCCATCACCATTTTATCTACAAATATCTTGGCAATGCCCTGACGTATCTGCTGATCGAGATGACGGTGGTCGCCGTTGAAGTAAACAAAGATCTTGTTGTCGGGAATTTTAGTGGTGCCGCCCGGGTTCTGGCTTGGTTCGTAAATGCCGATATTGGTTTGGTTCAGCTCATTGATGTTGTTATATACAATGATGTCTATTTTACGGTGGTAGCGAAAATCGAGCAGCTTCGAAATCTCATCCGTAACATCTTCGGCAGTTTTAATCACATACTTGGCTACATCCTGCCCGCCCTGGTAAAAGTAAGTGGTGTAGTTGTCCGATTCGTAATACTGAAAGGCAAAGTCCTTGTATTGCACCCGGTTTTGCCCAAATTTCTCGGTATTGGATTGAGCCCGCAGACCGGCGGTAAAGCCGCCAACCACTAAAAGTAAAGCCAGTAAAAGATATCGCCTGCTCCGGATCATGCTATAGTAAGCTCAAAACGCCGCCTAACGGCAATTGTTTTATCGGTTCATCAAATTTTGGGCATCGGAGGTTAAAAACCTGCTGCCCTGGCCTTCGCGCTATCACACAATGGGTAATACACGGTATATTCGCCCCTCCAAACATAGCAAAAGCATGCTCAAGATACACAAACTTACGTTTAATCCCTTTCAGGAGAATACCTATATAGTGGCCGACGAAACGGGAGAATGTGTAATTATTGACCCCGGATGTAGCAACGAGAAGGAGCGATTGAGCCTGCAAAATACCATCAGCGCCTTTGGTTTAAAGCCCGTTAAACTGCTGAACACTCATTGCCATATCGATCATTTTCCCGGCAATAAATTTGTATGCGATACCTATAACCTGTTGCCCGAATTTCATGAAACAGAGTGGGAAGTAATGCATGCTGCGCTTGATTACCAGGACTTTTTCGGCTTTAAACTGGAACCTTCGCCACGCCCGGCTAAATTTTTGAACGAAGGCGATGTGGTTAGCTTCGGTAACACTTCCTTTACCTGCATTTTTACTCCCGGCCACTGCCCGGGCCACCTATCGTTTTACAGCGAAAAAGAGCAGGTTATTTTCAGTGGCGATGTACTTTTTTACGGCAGTGTGGGCCGCTTTGACATACCGGGTGCAGATGGTAAAGTTTTGTTTGAAACACTGACAACCAAAATGATGGCCTTACCCGATACCGTTAAAGTATATGCCGGCCACGGTCCCGAAACCACCATCGGCCGCGAACGCGCTACGAACCCCTACCTAAAGCGTGAGTTTTTTTTTGAAGTGTAACTCAGTTTCAGGTTTAAAATTTAAAGTTCCAAGTTTAAAAAGTTTCGGGTTGAGTTTTAATCACTCAGTTCTACCAATCACCAATCTACTGCTCACTAATCCACCCCTCCCCATTCTTAGGATGCTGATTTCATCCGTTCTAAAACTTTCTGCCTGCTGCTTTGTTCATTACAAGCACTATTCTACTTTTATTGTATTAGTATATATATGAAACAAAACCTGACTCTTGTTTTTCTGTTGGCCACTTTGTGTGCAGCCGCACAAATTTACCCCGTTGGTCATATCTCTATGAACTTTAAAGATGCTACACGCAGCGGTGGCGCTTCGGTAACCAGTGGTATTACATTCCCTGCCGGCGGTAGCGGACGCACCATTGGCACCGAGGTATATTATCCGGCTACAACTGCAGGCAATAATCAGCCCGCCGCTACAGGACAGTTTCCGGTGGTAGTTTTCGGCCACGGATTTGTAATGACGGTGGATGCCTATACCACCTTAAAAGATTCGCTGGTGCGTAGCGGTTATATTGTAGCCTTGCTTACTACAGAGGGTGGTGTTCCGCCTTCGCATTTAGACTTCGGTAAAGATCTTGCTAAGGTTGCAGACTTAATACAAAGCATGAACACCACTTCGGGGAATGTGCTGTATACACACGTTACCAACCGCACCGCCATTGGCGGGCATAGCATGGGTGGCGGCGCAACTTTTCTTTCCGACGCTTATGCAGGCGCTACCGTTAAATGCTATTTCACTTTCTCGGCGGCTGAAACCACACCATCGGCTGTTACTGCAGCGGCATCAACCACACGTCCGCATTTGGTGTTCAGCGGCACTTACGATTGCGTGGCACCGCCTGCAAGTAACTCGCAATTAATGTACGATGCGTTAAACTCTACCTGCAAAACATTTGTAAACCTTACCAAAGGTTACCATTGCACCTTCGGCGATAACAGCGTTACCTGCGGCTTTGGCGAAGGCACCTGCATTACAGCAGGCGGCTTAACAGGTGCAGTGCAACAACAATTAGTTCGCCGTTACCTGAACCCTTATCTTGATTATTACCTGAAAGGCATTTGCCCGGCATTCACCAAATTTCAAAGCTTACTGGATACTACCACAACTGCCACAGTGGCGCGCAGTTGTAATGTAACCGTGCCCGCCAACCCTTCTATAACAGGCCCTTCGTATTTCTGCCACGGCAACGCGGCCGATTTGGTAGCACAGCCAACCGGCTTTCAATACCAATGGAGCAACAATGCTACCACCGATACCCTTACCACAACACAGGCCGGTACGTATTCAGTAGTAGTGGGTAACGGCACCTGCTCGCTCTCTGCTGTTTCAGCCAGTTTAACCGAGAACTTTGCACCTGCGGCTCTTTCCCCCATAACTGCATCCGACACCGTTTGCTCCGGCATTTCTAACGTAGCCATTTCCGTAACCAACGACCCTGTTGTAACCACTTACACCTGGGCCTTGCCTGCAGGCTGGAGCATTACATCGGGCGCTAATACATCTTCCATTCAGGCAACTTCAGGCAGCACAGGTGGAACCGTTTCCCTAACCGCTGAAAACGTTTGCGGCACCGTTGGCCCTGTATCTAAAACTATCGACGTAATACCTTCTAACTTAGGCGCACCGGGTGCAATCACCGGTCCGCTTACTGTTTGTGCAGGCACAAGTGTTGCCTATCAAATAGCTACTGTATCGGGTGCCTCAGCTTATGTATGGACTTTGCCCGCAGGCTGGGTGGCAACAGCCGGAGCCGATTCTAATGTTATTACCGTAACAGCTTCTGCCACCAGCGCTGCAATCAGCGTAAAAGCCGAAAACGGTTGCGGACAAAGCACCGCCTCCGCTTTGCAGATATCTACCGAAGACGTTCCGGCAGGCGGAGCCATTACCGGCACCAATACCGTTTGTATTACCAGCACGGCCGATCTAACTTTTAGCCTTAACCCTGCCCCCGCAGGTACCATCACCTGGGGCTATCCAAATAACTGGATGCTGCTTAGCGGCCAGGGAACTTCAACCGTTGTTATCAACCCCAACAATTCAGCCGATACGCTGCGTGCATCGGTAAGCAACAACTGCGGCACTACCGATTTCACTTCACTGGCTATCAGCTTTACCGATACGCCCCAGGTTAGTTTAAGTATCAGCAACACTACCATCACTGCAAGTTCTGCAACAAATGGTAGCTGGCAGTGGTATCTGGATGGCACATTATTACCTAACGAAACCTCGGCCAGCATCACCACTACCCAAAGCGGTAACTATATAGCGGTGCTGAATCCCGGCAACGGCTGCACAGGCAGCGGCGCTATACATTATATGTACGAAAGCATTGGTAATGTAGCAAGCTTGCCTTTCAGCTTTACCAATCCTGCAAATGAGCAGTTACAGGTAGTTGTACCCGGCAACACGCAAACACGCCTTACCGTTTACGATGCACAAGGCCGCCTGGTATTACAGCAGCAATTGCATACCGAGAAATCAACCATTAACGTGCAGGGCTTAAGTGCAGGCGTTTATGTGCTACAGGTGCAGGCCGGTGCACAATCCGGATCCGGCAAACTGATTATTACACGTTAGGCAGCAGGCCTATACTTACAAACCAATTGCGCAGCAGTTGCAATCCATGCGGGGTTAAAACACTCTCCGGATGGAACTGCACACCTGCAATTGGCAGCTCCGGGTGCGCAATAGCCATTACTTCCTTACCGCTTGTGGCAATCACCTGTAAAGGCGTTTGCACCACTTCCTTCAACACCAGCGAGTGATAGCGCATCACCTCAATTTCTCTTGGAAGTCCGGCAAACAAACCGTGTCCGGTATGGCTTATAACCGAAGTTTTACCATGCATGGGCGCTTCTGCCTTTACCAGTTTAGCGCCATAAAATTCACCTATAGCCTGTAAGCCAAGGCAAACCCCGAATAGGGGTTTCGACTTGTGGAACCGGCTAATAAAAGCAGGTGTAATGCCGGCTTCGGCTGGCGTCTTCGGTCCGGGCGAAATTACGGCAGCAGCAAAATCCAGTTTGGCTATCTCCTCAAGGCTCATTTCATCGTTGCGCACCACCCGGCAGGGCAGACCCAACTGCAGAATATAGTCGCGCAGGTTATAGGTAAACGAATCGTAATTATCCAGCAGTAAAACCACGGCGCCAAATATACAATTACGGGGCTGTTTCGGCTTCTCTAACTACCTTCTAACAGCCCATGAATTAACCTGCATTTTTTGAAAAATTAATTTTAGTTTCACGGACTCTTAATTTTTAAGCAGGCTTAAGAGCACTAAACCCCCTGACCTCCATGAGAAAAATCTTTACGCTGCTGATGCTATTGCTGTGTATCTATACCATACAGGCAGGCACCACAAAAACAGTTACCGGCTGGACAGCCACCCTAAGTAACGACAAGGTTTTTATTGAAAACAAAGGACAATTTGATGTGCAGTACAAACCGGCTGACCGCAAGGTTTTGTTTGCCATTCAGCAATCCTCCAAGTACATCTACTTTACCGACAAAGGTATTACTTACCATTTCTACAACGCCACCCGTAACGAAGAACACGGCGATAACTGGCAGGAAGAACTGAAAGAGAAAAAAGAAAAATACCTGAACCGTCTAAAAAAGGAAGAAGAAAAAGAAGAGGCTGAGTCCGAAAAAGAAGTAGAAGGCAAGTACGATTTTAGCCAGGAGTTTATTGCTTTTACATGGAAAGATGCCAGCCCTGCTGTGCAATTAATAGCAAGCGATACCGCTAGCGATTACCATACCTACTGCATTGCCACCCCGGATAAAAAGAATGCTTATGCTATCGAAAACATTAAAGGCTATCACAAACTGCTTTACAAAAACCTGTATGCCGGTATTGATGTGGAGTATACTTTTGATGAAAATATCAGTGGCTTTAAATACTCAGTAATCGTTCACCCCGGCGCCGATCCGTCGCTGGTGAAAATGGTGTACGATAAGAACCGCGAAATTGAAATTGGAGAAGATGGCAACTTAGAAGTACACACTTCGTTTGGTGAGATAACCGAAAAAGCACCACTTACTTTTTATAACGATGATAACAGCGCCACCATTGGTTCGCGCTTTACCGTTAAAAACGGCACTGTTGGCTTTAACCTTAAGAGCTATGATAAAAACAAAACACTGGTAATTGACCCCTGGGTACAGTCGCCAACCTTTAATACCGCCTGGGATTGTGTTTGGGAATGCGAAAAGGATGCAGCAGGCAACGTATATGTTATAGGTGGTGTAATGCCAATGCAGTTATTAAAGTATAATACGGCAGGTGCCTTGCAGTGGACTTACAGCACACCTTACGACACATCAAATGTTTGGCTTGGCACCTTTGCCACCGATGCGGCAGGCAATAGTTATGTAACAGCAGGCTCAGTTGCTCAAATACAAAAGATAAGTACCGCTGGTTCGCTTGTTTGGAACAACGCCAGCCCCGGCGGTATTTTCGGCTCTACCGAATTCTGGAACATTACCTTTAACTGCGACCAAACCAAACTGGTTATCGGTGGTACGGGGGGCACGCTCCCTCCGCTTCCATTTATTTACCAGGTAGATATGGCCAACGGTAACGTTACCAATAGCCTGCAGGTAACCGGTGGCGCATTATTCCCCACACAGGAAGTGCGCTCCATCACCGCATCGGGCAATGGCCGTTACTACTGGCTCTCGCACGACTCAATCGGATTTATTAAACAAAACTTTAGTGTTTGTCCTACGCCGTCATCGGCCATCTTTAAAGCCACCAACAGTTATGCCCTAAGTTACAAGTGCGAAAACTGGCGTAAGGATAACTCCGGCATTATGGCATTGCGCACCTACGGGGCTTTTGCCTTTACACATAAAGGTTCGCAATTACACAAGCGCAACTTCTCCACCGGCGCTATTATCGGTACAGCCACGGTGCCAGGTGGTGGTTTTGCCAGCAACCAGGTACAGAACAGTGGTATGGATATCGATAACTGCGGCAATATTTATGTAGGCTCGAAAAACCAGGTAGTTAAATACGACCAGAACCTAACGCAGCTTGCTACCTACGCTACTACTTTCAATGTGTATGATGTACATGTTTCTACTGGAGGCGATATCATCGCCTGTGGTTCTACCGGCACATCTACTTCAGGAGCACGTACAGGTTCGGTGCAGGTAATAAGCGCGGGTGCCTGTGCCACTATCGCTATTGTTTGCTGCGATGCCAACATCTGTCAGCCACCAACTTTCTGTACTACCTCCGCACCTTACACACTTACCCCGTCCACACCTGGTGGTGTATGGAGCGGCCCCGGTGTAAATGCAAGCACAGGTGTATTTACACCTTCCGTTGCGGGTGTTGGTACACATACCATCGTTTACACCCTGCCTTGCGGTTCCGATTCAGTTCAGATTGTTGTAAGCCCCTGCACTACGCTTAGTGTTTGTATCGAAAACAACGGCAACCTTACAGCCTCTAACGGCGTAGCGCCATATAGTTGGCAACAACAAACCACTACACAAAACTGCAGCGCTTGTTTCCCTGCGGCACCACCAATTATTCAACCTTGCAGCACACCGCCGGGTTGTGCTGTAAACGTAACCAGTTGGGCTACGTACACAACCGGCACCACCGTTGCACCACCGGCCGCCTATCCTATTCAGGTAGTGGATGGTGCCGGCACCGTTCTCTCCATTGCCAATGCAGCACAATTACAGCCTTGTACCATTTGTCCAACCATTACAGTAACTGCCAGCAACGTAACAAACGTTACCTGTCCTTCAACCAATAATGGTTCTATCACCGTAGGCGCATCAGGCGGTACCGGATCTTATACGTACACCTGGTCGCCAAACGTAAGCAGCACGGCTACTGCCAGTAACTTAACAGCAGGCACATACACGGTTACTGCTAAGGATGCCAATAACTGTTCGGGCACATTAACGGTAACCGTTACTGCACCCAACTTGCCCAACATTACTACGGCCAGCGCTTCGCCCGAAACCTGCCAGGGACAAAACAATGCCAGCATAACTTCGGCAACAGCTACCGGCGGCAACGGCACCTACACATGGACCTATGCACCTATCGCCACACCGGGCAACACCACAGCAATTCCATCTTTCCCGGTAAACAACTTAACCCCGGGTAATTATATTTTAACTGTAACCAGCGGTGGTTGTACCGATACTTTCCAGATCAACGTTCCGGCCGGGCCGGTTTGTTGCACGGTAACAGCAACCAGTAGCACAACACAACCCACCTGCGGACAAAACAATGGCAGCATTACCATTACACCTAACCCGGCAGGCAGCTATAATTATACCTGGAGCAACAGCTTGCCAAATCAGGCTACGCAAAACAACTTAGGCAGCGGTCAGTACACCGTTACGGTTACCAGCACTACTAACAGCACTTGTTCTACTACAGCAACTGTTAACCTTAGTAATAGTGGTGGCCCAACACTTAGCTTCAGCAACCCTGTTAACCCAACTTGCGCCGGAGGCAATGGCTCTGTTACAGTTACATTAGCAGGTGGCACCGCGCCCTACCAGGTTACTATTGATACCGGAGGAACAGCACAAACTATTACTGTACCCATTGCCGGTTCACAAACACTCAACAACCTATCGGCCGGTACAATTACTGTTACCGTGCAGGATGCTGCAGGATGCCAGGCCGTAAGTTCAACTACGCTAACCGCACCAACCAACTGTTGTACATTTACGCTTAGTGCTACGCAAACACAACCGGGCTGCAGTCAATCTAACGGTAGCATTACCGTTACACCCGCTAACGGCTCAGGCAATTACAGCTATAGCTGGGGCGGTGGACAAACCACGAACAGCATTACAGGCCAACCTGCCGGCAATTACTATGTTACTGTTACCGATAACGGCTTTGCCAACTGTACCCGCGATACCAGTTTTACCCTCAACAATCCAAACGCACCTATGCTAACCTTCAGCAATCCGGTTAATCCAACTTGTGCAGGTAGCGATGGTTCGGTTACAGTAACCTTAGCAGGTGGCACAGCACCTTATCAGGTAACAATTGATACCGGCGGAACCGCCCAAACTATTACCGTACCCATTGCAGGTTCGCAAAACATCACTAATCTTTCCGCCGGTACCATAACAGTTACTGTACAGGATGCAAACGGTTGCCAGGCCGTAAGTGCAACCACATTAACAGCACCAACCAATTGTTGTACGTTTACACTTAGCGCTACACAAACCCAACCGGGTTGTAGTTTATCAAACGGCAGCATCACCGTAACACCGGCAAACGGTTCGGGTAATTACAGCTATAACTGGGGTGGCGGACAAACAACCAACAGCATCAACAACCAGCCGGCGGGCAACTACTATGTTACCGTTACCGACAACGGCTTTGCCAACTGTACCCGCGATACCAGTTTTACACTTAACAACCCCAATGCTCCAACTTTAACAGCCACCAACCCCGTTAACCCAACTTGTGCCGGTAATGATGGCTCCTTAACAGTAGGCATCAGCGGGGGCCAGGCGCCTTACCAGGTTACGGTTGATACAGGCGGCACGCCACAAACATTTACGCTACCGTTTGCTATTACCCAAACAGTAAATAACCTGCCTGCGGGCACCGTAACGGTTAGTGTTACAGATGCAGCAGGTTGCACGGCTTCGAGCAGCGTAACCCTTACCGCACCAAATTGCTGTACGTTTACTCTTAGTGCTGCTTTAACACAACCGGCTTGTGGTGCTTCCAATGGCAGCATTGCAGTTACAGCTGCAAACGGCTCGGGTAACTACAGCTATAGCTGGGCGGGCGGACAAACAACCTCATCTATCAGTAACCAGCCTGCGGGTACGTATTATGTTACTGTTACTGATAACGCATACGCCAACTGCACACGCGATACAAGCTTTACACTCGCAAACCCTAATGCACCAACTTTAAGTACCAGCAACGTAGTGAACCCAACATGCGCCGGTAATGATGGTTCATTAACCGTTAGCTTAAGTGGCGGACAAGCGCCTTACCAGGTTACCGTGGATACCGGTGGCACGCCGCAAACATTTACGCTGCCATTCCCTATATCCCAGGCCTTAAACAATTTACCGGCAGGCACAGTTACCATTAGCGTTACCGATGCAGCAGGTTGTTCTGCTACAACCACTGTAACACTTACAGCGCCGGCCAACTGTTGCACGTTTACAGTTAGCACAGCTATTACACAACCTAATTGCGGCGTGGCCGACGGCAGTATTGCACTTACTGCCACCAACGGTTCGGGTAATTACAGTTATAGCTGGGCCGGCGGACAAACAACTGCTACCATCAGTAGTATAAGTGCCGGTGTATACATGGTAACCATTACTGATAATGCATATGCCAACTGTACCCGCGATACTTCGTTTACACTCAGCAACCCCAATGCACCGGTAATTAACCCAAGCACTATTGTAAAAGAAACCTGCCCCGGTACAGGTGATGGCACGGCCACCATCAACGCAACAGGCGGTACTGGTAGCTATACCTACAACTGGAGCAACGGACAAACTACTGTAACTGCTACAGGCTTAACAGCAGGCAACTACAACTTTACAGTTACCGATGCCTCCAACTGTCAGGCCACGGGCATTGCAACTGTTGGTTCTAACTTCTGCTGCACACTAAAAACAAGTGCTACCGGTACCAACGGCAGTTGCGGCTTAAGCAACGCTTCTATCAGTGTAAGCATAACTACAGCGGGTGTAACACCATATACCTACAGCTTAAACGGTGGTGCACCGCAATCGTCCGGCAACTTTACGGGCCTGGCTGCTGGTGCCTATACCATAATTACTACCGATGGCGGAGGCTGTAAGGACACTACTACCGTAACTATTCTGCCAAGCAGCAATACACTTAGCGTTAACGTAACTACCACCAACGTAACTTGTAATGGAGGCAACGATGGAACTGCCACTGTAACACCAACCGGTGGCACAGCACCTATAACGTTTGTATGGAGCACCACCGCAACAAGCTCTACCATTACCGGTTTAGCACCCGATATTTATACCGTAACTGCCACCGACGGCAGCGGTTGTTCGGGCACGGCATCGGGTTCATTAATTCAACCTCCACCTTTAACGGTTAGTTTAGGTAGCGATACCTCCTTCTGCGAAGGCGGCACAGCCTTGCTGGATGCAGGAACAGGATTTGTGGCTTATGCATGGAGCAGCGGACAAACCACACAAACAATAAGTCCTGCTACCTCGGGCACGTATATGGTTACTGTAACCAATTCGGTTGGTTGTACTGCAAGCGATGTAGTACTGGTAAATGTATATCCTAACCCTACCGTTGATTTAGGAGAAGACAAAACAGGCTACGAAGGCCAACACCTGAACCTGCCTGCCTTAATCAATCCCGCACCAATTGGCAACAACGGCACTTTTGTTTGGTCACCTTCAACCGGACTCGCCTGCACTTCGTGCCAAAACAATATGGTGCTGGTAAACGATACCATTACCTATTCCATGACTTACACCGATATACATGGTTGCACAGGTGCCGATACCGTAAACGTATATGCATTAAGTGGCGGGCTCATCTTCTTCCCGAATGCCTTTACACCGGGCCAGGATGGCAAGAACGACATTTACCTGCCGCTGGGCGATCAGGTGAAGTTCATCGCCTGGCGCATCTTTAACCGCATCGGCGAAAAAGTATTCGATAGCAACAGCATGGTAATTGGTTGGGACGGCAATTACAAAGGCGCTCCTTCGCCACCAAACGTGTATGTCTATACCGCCGAGGTTACCTTCATGAACGGCATTAACCAGAAATATAAAGGCAGTATTACCTTATTGAGGTAAGCTAAATACGAATTCTGAAAAGCGGAGTCTAATGGCTCCGCTTTTTTGTTTTTTAAATCAAGCTATCGCTTTACTAATTTTGCAATATGCGCGAAAAATCGCCACACATTCTCTCCAGCAGCACCAACCTGCTTGGTTTCTGCTTAATCATCCTTACCGGCATTAAAATTACCCGCTCCGGCGATGCCAGTTATGTAGATGAGATTGCAGCTATTACTGCCTTTCTGTTAATGATGAGTTGTTTATTCTCTTTTCTTTCAATAAGAGCCGAACTGGAAGCGCAAAGCGAAAAAATGGAAAACATAGCCGACTATATTTTCCTGGTATCATTAGTGCTGTTATCGTGCACTATTATACTTATTACCTTTAATGTATTACGCTAAGTAGTTATTCGCCGGCAATTGCACTGGTAGAAGGTTCTTCTTCCATGTAGTATACCGGCACACTATCGCCTACCTGATAGCTGCCTTTCAGTTTTTTGGTTACCATAAAATGCTTTTCGCCTACCTGCAGCGTAACAAACACTTCGGTTTTATCGCCTTTGGGGTGCACACTATCTACCAAACAAAATACGCGCTGCCCTTCGCTGTTCAGGCGGTCCATTTTGCGATAGTCGGTTAAGTTGCCGATAGTACCAATGGCGGCTAAAGCAATGGCAATAGCAAATACAATCCAGAACGAACGGCTGGTTTTAGTTTTTTCATCACTCATGGTGCAAGGCGTTTAATTTTCCAGGCTCCTTCTTCAAGAGCATAAACAATACGGTCGTGCAGGCGGCTGGCGCGGCCCTGCCAAAATTCAAAGTAATCAGGTTTCAGCACATAGCCGCCCCAATGGTCAGGGCGGTGCACATGGCCTGCCTTCTTTACTTCTTCCAGTTTATCTTCTAAAATCTGTCGCGAGGCAATTTCAGCACTCTGCTCCGATACAATGGCACTCAATCGGCTTTCGTACGGCCGGGTCGAAAAATATTCTTCGCTTAAATGTACCGCCACCTTTTCAATGGTGCCTTCAATACGCACCTGCCGCTCTAACTTATCCCAAAAAAACAGCAGACAAGCCAGCTTATTTTCGTTTATCTCCTTACCCTTTCTGCTTAGGTAATTGGTATAAAACACAAAGCCATCGGGGTCGTACGACTTCAATAATACAACCCTCGACGAAGGACGGCCCTCCGCCGTAGCCGTAGAAAGCACCATGGCGTTCGGCTCTTTAATCTCCGACTTGGTAGCATCCTCGTACCACCACCCGAATTGCTCAAACGGATTTGGCGAAACAAGGTCCTCCCGTAACTCGTGCAACGTATAATTCTGCCGTTGGTCGTGCAGGTTTTTCGATACAGACATGGCGCAACTTTAATGCATCAAAGCTATGCATTTAATAAAACCGCAGGTGATTGATTTGTATCATACTGCAAGTGGTGGTTAGTGGATGGGTAGATTAGTTGATTGGAAAAACGCCTTGCCCATCCTCGCATACATACCATTCCCCTGGCCTTAACGGCTAAGCCCAACTTTAAACTTTAAATCTTAAACTTGAAACCCTGAATTGTCCAATTCGTCCAATTACTAACGGACGTCAATTCTAAACTCCTTGGTAGAACTAACCTTGCCTTGCGGGTAGTTTTGCCCAACCTGGAAGGTGCTACTGCCTGCTTCAAACGAAATCCGGAAACGGATCACATCAAATGGCTGAAGCGTATCAGGAATAAAATAAGTGCTCTTATACGTGTAGCGGTTTACGCGCGGATCCAGCGTGTCCAGGGCAACTAAAAAGGCAGTATCGCCATAGGTAGCAACATACGATAACGAATCGGGTGTGGTATTAATATCCATCATGCCCTTAATCCAGTTAATAGGGCGATCGGTGGTAAATACAATTTCCAGCGGCAGGCTATCGCCGGCAAACATGCGCACAATAGCGCTATCAGGGCTCACCAGGTAAATAGGCTCTAATGGCAGGCTCTCCTCGTCCTTCTTGCACGAGTTAATAGTTACCAAACAAAGCAACAGGGCCGAAGCTCCTAATAGAAATAATTTGTTTTTCATGCGCATACGTACTAAGGCAAACATATAAATACCTGCTTAAAACCCCAATCTATAAGTATTTCAATATAAAGTTGGCTAAGGTTTTGTGCAGGTTGGTGTAAGGCGGTAATAACAACTTGCTCGGCTGGTTCCAGGCTTTTAATACCGGACGCTCATTGGTAAATTCTTTAAAGCCATAGTGGCCGTGGCTTTTACCAATACCCGAATTGTTTACGCCGCCAAACGGCAAATACAGGTGTCCGTTGTGCACCATACTTTCGTTTATACAGGTTGCACCTGCCGTAGTATGGCTAATAATGTATTCCTGGTTTTTGTTGCTGCTGCTGTAAACATACAAAGCCAGCGGCTTCTCCTTGCTGTTTACAATGCGGATGGCTTCGTCAAGCGTTTTGTAGGTAACAATAGGCACCAGCGGACCGAAAATTTCTTCCTCCATAATCAGCATATCGGGTGTTACGCCGGTAAGTATGGTAGGGCCTATATAGCTTTCGTTCAAATCGGTATCGCCACCGCTTTCAATTTTAGCGCCTTTGGCAATAGCATCGTCCAGTATGCGCTTAATACGGCCGGCATGGCGGGCATTAACTATACGGCAACCATCGGGCGAATTTTTAGGGTTATCGCCGAAAGCTTCTTTGATGGTAGCTTTCAGGATGGTCAAAAACTCGTCCTTCTTCTTCTCGTCAATCAGCACATAGTCGATGGCGATGCAGGTTTGTCCGGCGTTTACAAACTTGCCCCACAAAAAGTTGCGGGCAGTTGCCTTCAGGTTAGCAGTATCGTCAATAAAAGCAGGCGACTTACCACCTAATTCCAGCGTTACGCTGGTAAGGTTTTCGGCAGCAGCCTTCATTACCGATTTGCCGTGCAGCGGGCTGCCGGTAAAATGGATGTGGTCCCACTTCAGCTTCAGCAATTCAATCGAAACGGTATGGTCGCCGTCAATAACAGCCACCTCGTTCTCAGCAAACACTTCGCTTACTACTTCACGTATCATTTTGCCTGTGTTCGGTGTAAACTCCGAAGGCTTAATGATAGCTACGTTACCTGCACCAACAGCAGCAATCAGGTTCTTTAAAGGAATCTGGAAAGGATAGTTCCAGGGAGTAAGAAACAGCACATTACCTTTCGGCTCGTGAATAATTTTGGCATTGGTGCCAAACATCAGCAGCGGGGTATCAACTTCCTTAGGTGCCGCCCAGCTATACAGGTTCTCTTCGTAGTTCTTGGCTTCGGCAATAATGGGATATATCTCCGTGATATCTACCTGCAAAGCCGGTTTGCGGAAATCAGCCCACAAGGCGGCCTGAATTTTTTCGCGCTTGGCCATTACCACCTGGCGCAGCTTCTTTATCTTCTTTAAACGCTGGGCAACGGTGCTGTCCTTTACGTTCTGAAAATTCTTTTTCTGTGCATCAAAAATCCGCAGTATTTCCGCCAGTTGTGTATTAGGCGCAATAGGAATATTTTGAACAGGTGCCGAGGTGGTTACTTCCATAACAGGAATTGTTTTTTGAGAACATTAAAAATAGAAAATTTTGGGACGCAGATAGGTGAAAACTGCTATTTTGTCGCAAATTTTAGGAGACAGGAAAACGGCGAAATTTTTGCCGCCCGTGCCTGAAATACAAGGCATTAAACCCAATTGCATGGAGGCTACAAACAACGGCGGATTACAGAAAACTCTAACCCCCTTAATGTTGTGGGGCCTCGGCGTAGGCTATGTTATCAGCGGCATGTATTTCGGCTGGAACATCGGCCTCGATAAAGGCGGCACCATCGGCCTGGGTATTGCCACGCTTTTCATTCTTATCATGTATATCACCTTCTCGTTTAGCTATAGCGAGTTAGCCTGTGCTATTCCAAAAGCGGGTGGCGCTTTCGATTATGCCAAGCGCGCTTTTGGCGAGGATGTAGGCTTTTTTGTAGGTATGGCTCAGTGGATTGAATTCGTATTTGCACCACCGGCTATCGCCCTGGGCATCGCAGCTTATTTTCATTTGCTGATGCCGCAGGTAGATAAGATTTACTTTGCCATAATCGCCTACTTTATTTTTACCGGCATCAATATTCTTGGCGTTAAAATATCAGCCACCTTCGAATTGATTATTACCCTGGTGGCAGTGGCCGAACTGAGTTTGTTTGCCGGCCTCACATTGCCGCATTTCCATGCCGAAAATCTAAAGCTCAATCCTTTTCCGCATGGCGTGGAAGGCATTTTTGCCGCCATTCCGTTTGCAATCTGGTTCTTTCTGGGTATGGAGGGGTTGGCCAACGTAGCCGAAGAAACAATCAATCCCCAAAAGAACATTACCAAAGCATTTACCTACTGCATGGCAACGTTGGGCGTATTAGCCGGAATGACCTTCCTTTCAGCAACCGGTGTGGGCGGTTGGGAGAAAGTGGTGTACGGACCCGATGGAAAAGTATCGGACTCGCCCCTGCCAATGGCCTTAGGGCAAATTACCGGTAACGGAGGTTTCTATTACCATATGTTGGTTAGTGTGGGCTTGTTTGGTTTCATTGCATCCTTTAACGGTTTGTTGTTAGCTGCAGGGCGCGCCACCTACGAGTTTGGCAAAAGTGGTCATTTCCCTAAAGTATTAGGCAGTATCCATCCCAAATTTCACACACCCCATTATGCGCTTATTTTTAATATGCTGATAGGTTTGGCCGCTTTATTTACCAAACGTACAGACGATATTATTACCCTTTCTGTGTTTGGCGCAATTACCTTGTATATGTTCAGTTGCTTAAGCCTCCTACGCCTGCGCAAAACCGAACCAAACATGGAACGTCCCTTCAAGGTGCCCTTTTATCCGGTGTTCCCGGTTATTGCGCTTGTAATAAGCACAGTGGCTATGGGTGCTATGATCTACTTCAACTTAGTACTTGCCGGCATTTATTTCGGCTTGTTGCTGGCAGCGTACGCTGCATATAAGCTGTTACACAAAACGGAACCTATAAACTAACAGCAGCCTTGATTTGTTAAATTACAAATCTTATTTGCTTATTTGTTTCTTTTTTATTTACTTTTGCAACAGTAAATAGTAATTTGTGCGCTGCATTCCGTTAATCGAATGCCGGAACCGTACGCATCACCCTAATCAAACTAAAAGCAAAATGACCGTCCATGAAAAAAGTGTAAAGAAGTGTAAAGTTTGGATAGTCGGGACTTAGAGAGTGTAAAGAAGTGTAAAGTTGGCCTGCATTTATCCTGCAAATCCTCTTTCATCCTAAACATCCTGGTTCAAAAAGTGTAAAGAAGTGTAAAGTTTGGACCGGGCATTTAACGAAAAGTGTAACCTCCGAATCAATGTAACCTTTTGTAACCTTTTTCAGAAGTCACCAAAAAATCAGCATTAATCATAAAAATCAGCGTTCATCAGCGTTCCATAAAATACCTAAAGAAGACTACAACAGATAAAAGTGTAAAGGAGTGTAAAGTTTGGACCTGCATTTAACGAAAACGTAACCTCCGAATCAATGTAACCTTTTCCAAACGTCACCCAAAAAACCAGCACTAATCATAAAAATCAGTGTTTATCAGCGTTCGATAAAACAACCTACAACTAGCGGTCATTAATTCCGCTGATCGCTACCCCAGTTCAACTTGGTTTTAAGCGCGGTCAGGAAGTTTTGGTCGGTTAAGCGAATGATATTTGCACTGAACGGTGCCTTTTTAACTGCCAGTTGAAAACTGCTGTCGATGGCTTGCACCCGGGCATCCAGGGTACACAAAAAACTATCGCCCCGGCCGGTAACTTCAAACGAGATCACCACATCGTCGTTTACCACCATGGGGCGCACGTTCAGGTTATGGGGGGCAACGGGGGTTATAACAAAACTGCCGCTGTTGGGGTGTATGATAGGCCCGCCGCAGCTAAGGCTATAGCCGGTACTGCCGGTAGGGGTCGATACGATCAGGCCATCGGCCCAATAGGTGTTCAGCGGTTCGCCGTTCAGGTAGGCATGCACGGTAATCATGCTGCTCTGGTCGCGGCGCTGTATGGTCATATCGTTCAGCGCAAAGCTATCGGCAAACAAGGGTTTGCTGGTTTGCAGTTCCAGCAGCGTGCGGCGGTCAATCATATAACTGCCGCGTTCAACAGCGTCTACGGCTTCAGCAATTTGGTCCTTACCCAAACTTGCCAAAAAGCCAAGGCGGCCAAAGTTGAGGCCAAGGATTGGGATCTCGCTTTCCTTCACCATTACCACGCTGTCCAGTATGGTGCCGTCGCCGCCAATGCTGAATACCACTTCGGTGGAGGATTTGATGTGATTGAAGTCGGTAAAAGCATCGCCCTTAACCTGAATGTTGAACTCGGTGGTAATCAGCTTCAGGAAATTAGCCTCTACGGCGTATTTCATTTGCCTTTGTTCCAGCAGGTGAAAAAGCTGTTGAGCCAGCTGGGCGTTTTTGGCGGCCAGCGTTTTTCCGAAAATCGCAATCATACCTCTAAAATAGTATTTAGGGGCAATACGGTTGTGGAGGTCAGCTACCCGGTTATACCAAACGGCTGGCTAACTGCTTTATAGATTGAACACTTTAATGCTATGGTGAATAAAAACGACGATTTCAGAGGGCCAATAGATTCAACAGGCGGATGACCCTATGCTGTTTTTAGTATTTTCGACCCGGTTTAACCCCTAAAAGATGAAAGTAAAATCAATTGTGTTTTTCCTGCTGGCATTTACCCTGCAATTGGGTAGTACAAAGTTGCATGCGCAATCGGCCCAGGAACTGCAGGAAATGCTGAACGAACCAAGTGCCCCTGAAAAAGGCAAGAAGCAAAAGCCTGCTAAAGAGAAACAGGAGAAAAAAGAAACGCCTAAACAGGAAACTAAAAAGGAAGAGACTAAACAACAGAAGCAGGAGACTACCACTACTTCTCCGGCACGCGAGGAAATAGCTAAGGAAAAGCCCGCCACCAACACATCAACCGGCGAAGGCGACAAAACCACCACTACTACAACCACTACCACCCGCTTAGCCAGTGGCGGCGATGCCAAAATGAAAGAGCTTCCTGAACCCCGTAAACTGGGTTGGAAACGTAACCGCAAATTGGGCGATAAGCTGATGGAGAAAGGCAGCCCCTATAATGCCATCCACTACTACGAGGAAGCAGTAAATAAAAAGCCCGGCAAAACCATGCTGTATCAGCGCCTGGCCGATGCCAACTTCATTCTCCGCGATTACCGTTTAGCCAATAAGTATTACGAAATAGTGGTAAATGCCGACTCAGTAAAACATAAGAACCTGTATTCCATCTATCGCCTGGCATTAACCCATAAGTTTTTAGGAAACTACGAAGTAGCCAAAGAAACCTTTGCGAAGTTCAATAAGCTGTCTTCTAAAATCGATGATCTGGCTGATGTGCGCCGAGATGCCAGCAAAGAAGCACAAGGCTGCGACCTGGGCATTCAACTCCGCGATGATAAAAGCTTCCCTAAGTTTAAGGTTACCCACCTCAACGAAAACATCAATCAACCCTTTACCGATTACGCACCTGTGTTACAAAATGCCAATACGCTGTATTACGGTTCATGGGTGTCTGACCGCGTAATCGTGCAAAATAAGCGGGAGAAATATGCCGACTTTTCGCGCATATACGTAGCAAAAAAGAATGGTAATACCTGGGGTAAATCGCAAGTGTTAGCCGACCCTATCAACAGCACCAGCACACATACCGGCAACCCTACTATTTCGGCTGATGGCCACACCATGTATTACACCCAGTGCCTGCAAGACGATTACAGCCGCATGCGTTGTAACATTTACAAAAGCACCTATGGTAGCGATAGCTGGAGCAGCGGCGAAAAATTAGGCGCCAATGTAAACGCCGAGAATGCTACCAACACCCAACCGAGCCTGGGTAAAAACGAAGCCGGTGAAGAGGGTTTATATTTTGCATCGGACCGCAAGCCTGAGCGTGGTATGGATATATACTTTGCCCCGTTCAGCGGTGGCGATTTTGGTAAAGCCCGCATGGTTAGTACCATCAATACCCGCGGTAACGAAAGCACCCCGCACTTTGATTACACCAACAACGCCTTATACTTCAGCAGCGATGGCTTTATCAATATCGGCGGACAGGACGTGTTTAGCAGTACCATTAAAAACAACGAATGGAGCGAGCCGGTAAACATGGGTTTGCCTATTAACAGCCCTGTAGATGATATGTATTTTAATTGGAATGAGTATGCAGGTGTAGGCTTTGTAGTATCTAACCGCCCCGGTGGTTTTGGTTTAAAGAGCGAAACCTGCTGCGACGATATTTACCAGGTAGAGAAGAACAAACTGTTGCTGGCGGTTAAGGGTATGATACAGGACGCGGATAGCAACTATCGCCCTATATCGAACAGCTTGATAGGCTTATACGATAGCACCGGCAAGGAAGTGCGCTCTTTCTATGCAGCCGAAGGCACCTACTTCTTTGATCTGGATGCCGAGAACAAATACCGCATGATTGCCCGCAAAAATGGTTACGAGGAACAGGCGCTTAGCTTAAGCACTGTAGGCAAAGACCACAACGACACCATGACGGTTGATATAGTATTAAAACCTATACCGGGCTTGTTAAGCTATGTAGGCCAGCGCATTGGTATTGTATATTGGGATTTTGATAAGGATATATTAACCAATGGCGCACCGGATACACTGAACAAGGTTACCAGCTTAATGCTGGAGCACCCGGCTTATGTATTAGAAGTGGGCAGCCATACCGATGCCAAGGGAAGCGATGCTTACAACATGGCCTTATCGAAACGCCGTAGCGATGCAGTTATAAAATACCTGATAAGCAAGGACATTCCTAAATACCGTTTAGAAAGTAAAGCTTATGGCGAAAGCGTACCGGCCGATTTAAATGAGAACCCTCCGGGCACCGATTACCCCGAAGGTCGTTCACACAACCGCCGTACCGAGTTTAAAGTGCTGCGTGAGCTTACACCCGAACAGGTAGCCGAAGCAATTGAGAAAGAAAAGAAAGCGGTAAAGAAAACCACCACTACAACCAAAACAACAAACACTACTAATACTACTAAGCCTGCCACTAAACCGGCAACGCCTGCTACAACTACCCCGGCAAAACCTGCAGGCAAGTAGTAAAGGGCTTAGGCAACTAATATTAACTTTGAAACGGGTAAAGGCCTTAAAAACCTTTACCCGTTGTTATCATTATGAGTAAAACAAAAACCATCTATTACTGCCAAAACTGTGGTAACCAAAGCCCCAAGTGGATTGGTAAATGCCCCGTTTGCGGAGAGTGGAATACCTATGCCGAGGAAGTAGTAGATAAACAGGAAGATAAGCTGAAGGAGAAGCGCAGCGGCCACACTTCTAAACGCCACGAGGATGCCAAACCGGTGCCTATTAACCAGGTGCATGAAATGGAAACCGTGCGCCTTGACACACAAGATACTGAACTGAACCGTGTGTTGGGTGGTGGTATAGTGCCGGGCTCCTTAATACTTATAGGTGGTGAGCCGGGCATTGGCAAGAGCACCCTGATGTTGCAATTGGCACTTAAATTAAAGGGTGTTAAAATATTATATGTTACCGGCGAAGAAAGTGACCGCCAAATCAAGCTGCGTGCCGATCGTATTGGCATTGCCAACGAGGATTGTTTTATATTGACGGAAACAAATACCCAACAGATTTTTAAGCAGGCGGAGTTGTTAGGGCCTGATGTAATCATCATCGACTCTATACAAACCGTTCATTCGGTGTATGTTGAATCGCCTCCGGGCAGTGTATCGCAGATACGTGAATGCACCGGCGAACTGCAGCGTTATGCCAAGGAAAGCGACATTCCGGTTTTCCTTATCGGCCACATTACAAAGGATGGTGTTATTGCCGGTCCAAAGGTATTAGAACACATAGTTGACACCGTATTACAATTTGAAGGTGACCGCAATTACACCTACCGTATACTACGCACCACCAAAAACCGCTTTGGTTCAACATCCGAAATCGGCATCTACGAGATGCTGGGAGATGGACTTCGTCCGGTATTAAACCCATCGGAAATATTACTTACGCAGCGCGAAGATGATTTAAGCGGTATTGCCATTGCCAGTATGATGGAAGGCATGCGGCCCTTTTTAATTGAAACGCAGGCCCTTGTTACACCGGCCTTTTATGGCACACCACAACGTTCTTCTACCGGCTTTGATGTTCGCCGTTTGAATATGCTCTTAGCCGTATTAGAGAAACGCGCAGGCTTCCGCTTTGGCACCAAGGATGTGTTCCTGAACATTGCAGGCGGCTTACGGGTAGAAGATCCGGCAATTGATTTAGCAGTAATGGCCGCATTGACCTCATCGTACAACGATATGTCTGTAAGCAGCAAAATAGCCTTTGCCGCTGAGGTTGGCTTAAGTGGCGAAGTGCGTGCGGTAAACCGTATTGATCAACGCATTTCAGAAGCCGACAAACTGGGCTTTGAAAAGATCTACATATCCAAGTTCAATCAAAAACTGGATGTGCGGAAATATAGCATTGAAGTGGTGCAGATAAGCCGGGTGCAACAGTTGGTGGAAGAGTTGTTTGCTTAAAGCAACTAGCTCTCGTTGTCATAATACAGCTTGTAGAACTTACGGCCGTTCTCGTCAACGCCCTGTTCTATCATTTCGCGGTTACCGTGTATATAAACGTGGAAGTTCTTATCGAGCTTCAATACGCTTTTAAACAAACGGCTTTGTTTCTTAACGGCATCGGGTGATATGTCGAACTGCTCACCTATCTCCACATCAAAGTTTTGGCGGTAGGTGTTATCAAAGTTGCGGAAGGATTGAATGACCTGCTGGTTTTGGAATACCTGCTCTTCAAACTCGTTCTTATCAAAACGGTCGTTCTTTTTAAAGTAGTCCACCGAGCGATTGAGCAAGTCAATCTGGTCGGCCTTACTCACAGTAAAGTCCTCCGTAAGTTGCTTGGACACATAGTTTTTAGCAATGCTCAAAAACTCGCGGGTGTGATGAAAGTTATCAGCCAGCGGACGCAGTTGCAGGAAGTCTTGTTTCCAATACTGGGCTTCCTCGTTCTTATTGGCGCGGTCAACAATGCAAACCTTGTAGCCGTTGTCCTTGTTGGTGTTAAAGATCAGGCAGCCCTTATCCAGTTTGTCGATGCTGATGCCATCGTCATAGTGCAGGGCAAAGGTGTCGCGGGCGCTATCCAGCTTTAAAAAGCTCTGGCGGTTCTCCGACTTAAAAATGCCGATAGCATCAACCCGTTCGTTCTCTACTTCTACTCCGCTCAGGTAAGCCACAAACAAGTCGCCACCTTTAATCTGCGGATGAACCGAGATCTCGAACAGGTGGCGGGCCAAATGCTCCGAAGCTTTATGAAAGTAATCCGGCTCTTCGAAAAGCTGTGTAGCATACCGAAAGAGCGGGTTCATAGTATGGTCGTCGTTGCTGAACGTAAAGGTGTAGAACTCAGGTGTTTTAAATCCCGAGAGGAAAAAGGTACGCAGCAGGCCGTTCAGCGTATCATCGCTTATGTCAAGTGGCTCGCTACTAAGGAAGAGGTTGTCGCCATTGGTTTTATTGCCCACCTGGTGGGCCGAAACCTTCAACAGGTCGGCGGTTACGGTATTCAGCATGGCCCAATAATAACAAGCAGAAATTGAATTTGAAGGGATTGTTTTGCGCAGCGCATCCACATAAAATAAGCAGGGCGCTTGCCCGTTTAATGCCACAGGCCCCATAACAGTGCCGAAACCGAATATATTTGTTGTGTATGAAGAACCTGTTCAGGATATTGAGTTACGTAGGCCGCTATAAGGGTTATGCCGCCCTTAACCTGCTGTTTAATGTGCTTACGGTCATATTCTCGCTGTTCTCGGTGGTTATGATCATCCCTTTCCTGAAGTTATTGTTGGGCAACATACCTCCATTGATGGAGAAACCTGCCTTAAGCTTTACAGTAAACGGACTACTGGATTACCTCAAATACTTCCTCAGTCAGGAGATTAGTGCAAAAGGACATGTAACCGCCCTCGCCGAATTCTGTGCTTTTATTGCAGGCATTTTCCTGCTCAAAAACCTGTTTCGTTACCTGGCAGTGTTGTTCCTTGCCCCTGTGCGCAGCGGTGCTATCCGCGATATCCGCAGCGAGATATATGCCAAGATGCTTTCCCTGCCATTGGGGTACTATAGCAAGGGGCGCAAAGGCGATATCATTGCACGCATAACTGACGACGTTCGCGAAGTGGAGCAAAGCATCATCAGCTTTGTTGAAATTACAGTTCGTGAGCCGCTTACCATTTTGTTCTTCCTAACCGTGTTGCTGATGCTTAGTCCGCAGTTGACCGGTTTTGTATTTATTATGCTGTTGGTTACCGGCTTTATCATAGGCCGCGTTGGTAAAAGCCTGAAACGCCAAAGCACTAAAGCACAAGAAACTACCGGCGGGTTGATATCACTGATTGATGAAACACTAAGCGGTTTACGCATTATACATGCGTTCAATGCCGAACGTTTTATGCAAGGGCAGTTTGCCAAAGTTAACGAACGTCTCTTCGGCCTAACCACCCGCATGAACTCACGCCGCGAATTAAGCTCACCGCTTACCGAATTCCTTGCTATGGTAGTGGTATGCGCAGTGTTGTTTTATGGTGGCACCTTAGTGCTGAGAAAGGATGGATTAGAAGCAGAAACCTTTATTGGTTTTATGGCGCTGTTTGCGCAGTTGATTGCCCCTGCCAAGAACTTCTCAACTGCTTTCTATAACATTCGCAAAGGCTTAGCAAGTGCGCAGCGCATATTTGAATTGTTGGATGCAGAAGTGAAGATTGCAGAAGTTGCGCAACCGCTGCCCATGCCTGAGTTTAAGAACGAAATTGAATACCGCAACGTAGGCTTTGCATATAACAACTACGACGACAAGAAGATATTACAGGAAGTAAACCTGAAAATAGCCAAGGGCAAGGTAGTGGCCATTGTTGGTATGAGCGGCGCCGGTAAAACTACGATGGTAGATCTGCTCCCACGCTTTTATGATGTAAGCAGCGGCAGCATATTAATTGACGGTAACGATATACGCAATTATAAGTTGGCTGACTTGCGCAAACAAAGCGGCATTGTAAGCCAGGAAAGTATTTTGTTTAACGACTCGGTGTTCAACAACATTGCATTCGGCACCGAAGGGGCTACACTTGAAAAAGTAACCGAGGCTGCTAAAATTGCCAATGCGCACGACTTTATCTCGAAGCTCGACAATGGTTACGAAACTTTAATTGGCGACCGTGGCGGTAAACTCAGCGGCGGAGAACGTCAGCGCCTAACAATTGCACGTGCCGTATTAAAAAATCCTCCCATCTTAATTCTGGACGAAGCCACTTCCTCGCTGGATTCAAACTCGGAGAAACTGGTACAGGAAGCATTAACCAAATTAATGAAAGGACGAACCACAATTGTGATTGCTCACCGCCTGTCCACCATTCAATATGCCGATGAGATAATTGTAATGCAGGAAGGCCGCATTGCTGAGCGTGGCAATCACATTGGTTTAATGGCCAAAGGTGGCATCTACAAAAAACTGGTAGACCTGCAGGCCTTTTAAACCTGCCTTAATTGTTGCGTGGATTGTTGCACTTGTGATTGTGGATGCTGCTGTGCATTTCTATAGCGCAGCAATTGCAGTAACAGCATAGCTGCAGCAAAGCCAAGCAGCACGGATAGCAATAAACGGAAAAGAAATTTCTTAAACACCTAAGTCCTTAATAGCACTCACATAATCAAAACGCTCTAACAAACCTGTATCGTATTTACCACTGCGGAACTCCTCATTATCCATTAAGGCTATATGGAATGGTATGGTTGTTTTTACGCCCTCAATAATAAACTCTTCCAGGGCACGCTTCATTTTTACGATACACTCCTCACGGCTCTTGGCACGGCAGATTACCTTGGCTAATAATGAGTCGTAGAAAGGTGGAACTGTATAACCGGCATACACGTGTGTATCAACCCTTACACCATAGCCTTTAGGTGTATGCAGGGCTGTTATTTTACCGGGGCTTGGTGCAAAATTATGCAGCGGGTCTTCGGCATTTACGCGGCATTCGATAGCGTGCATTTTTTCAGGGAAATACAGGATGCCTGATATTGGTGTCCCTGCAGCAATCAAAATCTGCTCTTTCACCAGGTCAAAATCCATCACCTCTTCCGTTACAGGGTGCTCCACCTGAATACGGGTGTTCATCTCCATAAAGTAGAAGTTCTTGTGTTTGTCAACCAGAAACTCTACCGTACCTACGCTTTCGTAGCTGATGGCTTTTACTGCCTTAACCGCAGCAGCGCCCATTTTTTTACGGAGTGCCTCGTCAACAAACGGCGAGGGGGCTTCTTCCACCAACTTTTGGTGACGTCGCTGTACACTACAATCGCGTTCGCTTAAGTGACAAGCTTCGCCATATTGGTCTCCGGCTACTTGTATTTCGATATGGTGAGGCTCTTCAATAAACTTCTCCATATACACCCCATCATTACCAAAACTTGCGCCTGCTTCAGTGCGTGCCATGGTGTAGGCTTTTTCTAAAGCTGCTTCGTCCCACACGATACGCATACCTTTACCTCCACCGCCTGCAGTAGCTTTAATAATTACCGGGTAACCAATCTTAGCGGCTGTAGTTTTTGCGGTGGCTAAATTCTCTACCAAACCATCGCTGCCGGGTATGCAGGGCACACCGGCTTTAATCATTGTTTCCTTAGCGGTAATTTTATCGCCCATGCTGCGGATCATTTCCGGGCGCGGACCAATAAACTTGATTTGGTATTTCTCGCACAATTCACTGAATGCGGCATTCTCAGCTAAAAATCCGTACCCCGGGTGAATGGCATCGGCGTTGGTAAGCTCCGCTACTGCCATGATGTTCTGCATGTTCAAATAAGAGTCGCGGCTTTTAGGTGGACCGATACATACTGCTTCATCAGCAAAACGCACATGCAAACTATCACGGTCGGCCGTAGAATAAACAGCTACCGTTTGTATACCCATCTCTTTACAAGTACGGATAATGCGGAGCGCTATTTCACCACGGTTAGCTATCAGTATCTTCTTGAACATGGTAATTCGATTACAGGTGGCAGGTTAACAGCTATATGTTAACCAACCTTTTCGATTAAGAAAAGTGGTTGATCATACTCAACCGGACCGGCATCTTCCGCCAATATCTTAACGATGCGGCCTTCGCCACCGTCAAACTCAATCTCGTTAAACAGCTTCATTGCTTCAATGATACAAAGCACGTCGCCGCCCTTTATAACATCGCCTACTTTAACATAAGGATCTTTATCAGCACCCGGTTTACGATAGAAAGTGCCTACCATAGGCGACCTGAAGGTGATCAGGTTATCGTTTTTAGCTTCAGCAGGTGCAGCAGTTTTGGTTTCTGCAGTAGCAGTAGTTTGCTGAACCGGGGCTTGTGATACCGGTGCAACCGCCTGGGTTACAGGAGCAGCTATTACAGTTGGTATTTCGCTGCTCTTATTCTTAATAGTGATAGAGAAGTCTCCCTCCTGAATGCTAAGCTCGCTTAACTCGCTCTTCTTCACCAGCTTAATTAGTTCCTGTATTTGCTTTAATTCCATAGCAGGTTGTTTTTAAAGACAAAAAATCCCGAATAGTTTTCAGCAATCCGGGATCTCGAATGTAAGAAGATTTATTTCTCTTTTACACGCTCCACATACTGGCGGGTGCGTGTGTCTACTTTAATCTTTTCGCCCTGGTTAACAAACAAAGGCACGTTTACCACAGCACCTGTTTCTAAAGTAGCAGGCTTGCTGGCATTGGTAGCAGTATCGCCACGCACACCGGGTTCGCTGTATGTAATTTCTAATACCACATGCGCTGGCAATTCGCAACCTAAAATCTGGTTAGTTTCTTCGTGGATGATAACTTCGCATACATCACCGTCCTTCAGCAGATCGTTGTTTTCAATCATGCGCTCTTCCAGCGCAATTTGATCAAATGTTTCCTGATCCATAAAATTATAGCCGTTATCATCCTTATATAAGAACTGGTAAGGTTTGCGGATTACACGGGCTGTAGTGATATCATGACCCGCAGGGAAGGTATGTTCCAATACACGTCCGGTGCGTAAACTCTTCATACGGCAGCGTACGAAGGCATTGCCTTTTCCGGGCTTTACGTGTTGAAATTCAACGAATTGGTAAATGTCGTGGTTAAACTCGATGCAGAGTCCGTTTCTAATATCTGCCGTTGTAGCCATAATAGTTTCTTTATTTTAAGAGGGGGCAAATATAGCAGGGAATGCCTAAAAGGGAAACCTGGCCTGCAGGAGGATCGAAAATCCCATAATTGCGTGGTTTTTATAGAAAAAGTGGCATATACACTGGGTTTACATGAAAATGTTTTTATCTTTTCGTCCGGATTAATTGCGATAACCCCAAAACCCTGACTCATGAAAAAGATTTTACGCTTTTTACTAATGCTGGTATTACTGGTAGTAGTGTTAATTGGTGCAGGAGCACTTTATATTCATCTGGATGGTATACCAAAGTATGACGTTGAAAAAGTATCCTTTAAAGGAGATGAACATCCCGATTCAACCTCTTTGGCACTGGGCTTAAAAATTGCCAGCGTACAATGCATCGTATGCCACTATAATCAGGAAGATGGAAAACTGAGTGGCCGGTTTTTATACGAGCTACCCCCGGTTTTTGGTAAAATTCATTCCTACAACATTACCCAAAGTAAGGAACACGGCATTGGTAATTGGACAGATGATCAAATCGCTTATTTTCTGCGCACCGGCGTAAAGCCTTCGGGCCAGTATGTGCCTATTTACATGCCTAAGTTTCCGCACATGAGCGACACTGATTTAAAAGGCATTCTTGCATTCCTGCATTCCGATAATAAACTGGTTCAACCCAGCGAACGCTCCAGCATACCTGCTGAGCCGTCTTTCCTTACCAAGTTTTTATGTCATGTGGCGTTTAAAAAGTTGCCTTATCCAACAACAGCCATTGCTGAACCTGACACGAATGATCTGGTGGCTTATGGGCGCTACCTGGTGGTAGGCCGCTATGATTGCTATCCTTGCCATAGTGCCGACTTTAAAAAAATCAATTTACAGGAGCCGGAAAAATCAGAAGGCTTCATGGGTGGAGGAAACCAACTGGTAACTCCAAATGGCGACAAGGAGCCCGAAAAACACATCATCTTTACTGCCAATTTAACCCCTGATGATGAAACCGGCATAGGCACCTGGACGGAGGACGATTTCCGCAGGGCGATGTTAGAACAAAAGAATAAGGACGGGCATGCATTACGCCAACCAATGCTACCTTATAACGGCATGAGTGATCTGGAGGTGAAAGCCATCTACAAATACCTGCGTTCGTTACCGCCGATCAAAAACAAGGTTAACCGGCAATACGAGAATGCTGAACTTTAAACCCTGAATTATAGAACATAAAACAAAGGAGCGCCTGTTGATGGCGCTCTTTTGTTTTAGCAGGTTGCATTATTGCTGGTAAATACGTCCGGAACCGTTCATACTGGAAACCACCGTCGGATGCCCCTTGAAGTAGATGTTGCCCGAACCATTAATTGTTGCGTGCAAGTTTCCGGAGGCATACACAAAAGCATTCCCGGAACCGTTTATAACCGCCGTTGCATTATCGGCAATCAAATCATAAGCGCGTATATTGCCCGACCCCTGCACGTTGGCATCGTACTGCTGGGCCACACCTTCCAGGGTTATATCGCCTGAGCCGGACAGGATAGCAGTTACATGAGCAGCGGTTAGAGCTAAATGCATCGTACCCGAACCATCCACCCGCAAGTTTACCTGCTGGCTCGAAAAAGAAACGTTGCTTGTAATACTTCCGGAACCATCAATACCCGCTCCACTTAAGGTAGGGCAATGTACATATACAGTTGTCTGATCCCCTTTGATCAGGAAATTCCTCTTAAATTTTATAGTTAGCACGTTGCCATCTACATCGGTTTGCAAATAGGGCAATACATTATCGTCGGATTGAACAATAACGCTGTAAGCCGTATCGGCTACTACCACTACGTTAATGCTGCCATCCTCTTGTATGAAATCAAATGCTGCCTGGGGTCTGTATTCACTTACTATTTTGCCTGAACCGTTAATTATCCCGGTTTTAGAACATGAGTATAGCAGGCAAATTACCGCAGCCATAAAAATTCCTATTGTTACATTTTTCATTCTTTTACTTTTTACTGGTTAATAATCAATTACTAAAACAGGCGAATTACTTTGCGTTCTAACCGCCATAAATGGTAGTGCAAAACTGCAGTGTGCAAAGCGCAGTCGCAAAACAAGCCATGACAATGGTGGGGGTGTACTATTACCTCTTCTTCCGGGGTTTGATAATAGTTGTTGGTAATATTTACCACTTGCGCGGCTTGTGCAAGGCTATCGCTTGCGTTAGTTTGCAAAGTAGTAGTTGTTTGGGCGCATACCGTTCCGAAGGCAATACCCAGGCCAAAAACGAGCACTAAAATTTTCCTTTTCATATACGTTGTTGTTTTGTTGCTGCAAAAGTGCGCAGCAACAAAGGGGCAGTAAAGCGGTTTGTAATGAACCGGGAAAAGCAGCGTATGAAAACGGAAAAACGCGTAGCGCG
This sequence comes from Chitinophagales bacterium, assembly GCA_046329495.1. Lineage (GTDB taxonomy): Bacteria > Bacteroidota > Bacteroidia > Chitinophagales > LD1 > Bog-950. Next base: position 50,240 of record JAXLUO010000006.1, read on the forward strand.
TTAAGTGCGGGAAGGGGCCGAAAAGCCCTTTAGGAGGAAATAGCTAAGGGGCAACAACAAAAAGGTAAAAGCTGTTAAAGGCCAAAGGGAGTCCTTATCACCGCTTTGTAGTAGCAATACATCCTGCGATAAACGGTAAAAGGCATTAATGCCCCAATGCAAACCAAGCGTAAACCAAAGTGAACGCGTAAACAAAAGAGGCCAGGCAAGCACTACACCCGTTACGGCCAGATAACACCACACTTCTGGTCCCGAACCAAGGCGATAGGTATGGTTTAAAACATATACAACCGTGGAAGCCAAAAGCACAGGTATTTTATACCCTAAGGCACGCATCACAAATGCCCGGGTTAAAAGATCCTCGGCAAGCGAAGGTAGCAGTGTGCCCGCAATTACCAGCGGCAAATAAGGCAACAGCACTTGCCAGGAAGGCACTGTGGGCAAAGCGCTTTTGCCGGTTTTTATGGAAACTACAAGGTGCAGAAAGCGTATCAACACAGCAAGGGCAAAACCCAGTAGCAGATGTTTTACGCCCAGCGAGTTACAAACTAAGCCGTAGGCTTTAGCGGCATCCTTCCATAAAGTTTTGCCCCACCACCAGGCTACGGCAGTACAGGTTGCCATCAAAAGCAAAAAGGGTATAACAGCATTATAAAAGTGGATCATGGCATCTGCAGCCTGGTATACTAACCAAATACAGATAAAGGCCGCTATGATCTTTTTCATCCGGGTCACTTGTTCAGCCATTCTTTATATTCCGATGAACGTTCACTGCTTACTACGCATTCTTCATTGCAGGCAGGCTGCAATTCAATACGTATCTTACTTTTTGATAGCACCAGCATGCCCGTTACGGCTTTTATACTGATGATAAATTTGCGGTTGGCTCTAAAAAAAACCGCCGGATCCAACATCCCTTCCAATTCCTCCAGCGTATAATTTACGATAAGGCTTTCGCCTTTGGAAGTAGTTAGATAAACGTAGCGACCGTCTGCTTTAAAATAGGCAACATCTTCCGTTTCTATTGTTTTAATCCGCTCGCCCACCTGTATTACAAATCTTTTTTTATATCCTTCGGCGGGATGCTTAGCCAACATTTCCAGCAGTTTTGCGTAATCAACCTGTGCGACACTTTGAGTATGCCCCAAGCGAAACTTCTGCAGAGCCCGGTTAAGTGCCGATGGGTCGATGGGTTTTAACAGATAATCAATACTGTTTAATTCAAATGATTTTAATGCATAACTATCGTATGCTGTAGTGAAAATTATGGGAGTACTGATTTTTACGGCTGCGTATATTTCAAAACTATTTCCATCAGCAAGTTGAATATCGCTGAAAATAACATCAGGCGCAGGATTGGCCCGTAACCAGCGGATACCGGCCTCCACACTATCAATTACTTCCAGCACATTTATATCCGGTGCCACATCGGCCAGTAAGCGCTGCAGTTTACGTGCCGCTAAAGGTTCGTCCTCAATAAGTAATGCCTTTATCATCGGTAAAAATTAAGGGTAATTTTACGGTAAACAAGTTATCCGTTTGTTCAATTATGGGACTAACTCCTGCCAGCAACAGATAACGGTTCCGTATATTATTAAGGCCAACCCCGCTGGAATATTCTTTTACCCTTTTTAAGCGCAAAGTATTATTTACCTCTATAAAACCGGCCGAATCCTTAATGCTAACAATCAACGGCATATCCTTGCTAATTATATTATGCTTAATGGCATTTTCTGCAAGCATTTGAATTGTCATCGGAGGTATACGGCAGTTTAAAACCTGCTCGGATAACTGTAATTTAAGTAGCAAACTGTTGCCAAAGCGGGACTTCTGTAATTCAAAGTAAGTCCGTACCAGATTCAACTCTTCCGTCAAACTAATTGCAGTTGTTTCGCGGTATTCGAGTACCAGCCGAAAATAATCCGAAAGCCGGCGAAGGTATTGCTGACTTAATTCTTTATCCTCATCTATTAAAGCCGAAAGCGTATTAAAACTATTGAACAGGAAATGAGGATTTACCTGATTACGTAATGTTTCGAATCGCGATACCAAATTTTGCCTCTTTAATTCTTCGGCAGTAATCATTTCCTTTTTCCAACGAGCAAAATAGCGCGAGCCTTTAAAAAAAGCCAGCATTACGACCGAGATAATCACAGATATTATAAGATTGTTATATAACTGCACGCCGTCGGACGGACCCTGGGCAAGTCCAACGGAGGCATATACCAACGTAACGGAAATCACCACGGCTATCGTAAACGCCAACACAACGGCTACCTCTATCAAAGTATCCCGCCAAAACTGCTGCTGCTTTCCGCGTTTCTCCATCCGTTCCATTAACCACAAATTTCCGGCAGAAAGCAAGAGGGTGAGGGTGAGGGTAACGGCCAGCGTATTGCTCCAATTTTGCGGTTCATGCAAGAGCACACTTTTAAGAAGTGCATAGGCCAGGGGAATTAGGCCTATGATGACGAGCGCGATCAACAGTGCCCTTGGGGCTTTAAGGCTGGAGATTTTCATGCATCAACAATTCTACATCCATTTAAACAGGGTATTCTTAGCAAAGTCAGAAATCATGTTCGAGCGACCCAGGAATAACATCAACAAGCCAAATATGTCGTAAAGGCCGTGGGTAAGCATGCAAACTGCCAGGTTTAGGGGATTTCGCATAAAGGCGATGGCAAGAATAAAGCCGGTAACACCGGTTGTTAGGATGCCATTCACCCCCTGGTAATAATGTGCCAGTCCAAAAATCACTGAAGAGATAATTGCGGCAGTCCACCAGGCCAACTGCCCATCACCTAAGTAGACAGCCATGCGTTTCAACACATATCCCCTATAGAAAAACTCTTCGCCAACGGCTGCGGTAATCAGCACAATAGTTAAGGCCCGCAGCAAATATTGCAGGTTGCCTTTTAAAGGGGCGAAGGCTGAAAGATCAACTTCTTCGTGCCGGAGTTTGCTCAAAAAAGGGTCAAGCAAAAGGTCTACCAATACAAGGATAAGCAAGGTATATCCCAGCGCGCTTAGCAAGGTACTCACCGGATTGAAGTGACTCAATCCAAAAGCACTAAAATCGGCCCTTGAGGCAACCAAAGTAACCAGGCAAACAGCTAAACCAAAAGGATAGCCAAGGTTATATCTTAATCCTAAGGCTACAGACGCAGCCACTACAACTGCAAAAAACCAACGGTTGTTTAAAAAGGCATGCACCGTGCCCAACACATCGTTTACCATATCCAAGTGGGTTAAAAAATCGCTGCTGTAAATATATAAAGCCAATGCATCGATTCATATGGTTTGTTGTATTCCCAAATTCACCAAGGCCTGTTACATTCGCCTTGCAGCAGATATGGCATCCTTTCTTGAAACCCCTATTGAATTTTTAAAAGGCGTTGGCCCCCAACGCGGAGAATTGCTGCGCAAGGAACTGGAGGTGCAAACATTTGGCGACCTGCTACGCTACTACCCCTTCCGCTATGTTGACCGTAGTATCATTCATCGCATAAGCGAGATCACTCCGCTTAGTCAATACATACAACTAAAAGGGCATTTGGGCGGATTCAGATTGTTGGGTGATAAAAAGCACCGCCGGTTGATGGCCTCATTCACCGATAAAAGCGGGGAGATTGAACTGGTGTGGTTTCAGGGTATTGACTGGATCATGAAATCGGTGAAACCCAATGCCGAATACATTGTATTTGGTAAGCCCACGCTGTTTAACGGCGAATACAATATAGTTCACCCCGAGTTAGAGCTAACTGCTGAACAAACGGAGGCACAAGGCAAGGGACTTCAACCGGTTTACAGCAGCTCAGAAAAAATAAAAAAACGAGGTCTGGACACGAAAGGCATTAGCCGCTTAACTAAAGCGCTGGTGGAGCAGATGAAGGAGCGTGATGTGCCCGATTTTTTACCGGAACCTTTACGACGTCAATATAAACTTTGCAACCGCTTCGAAGCACTTCAACAAATTCATTTTCCGCGAACTGACCACGGACTAAACGAAGCAAACCGGCGTTTAAAGTTTGAAGAGCTGTTCCTTATACAGTTGCAGTTAATGAAAGTAAAGGCCCGCAGAGGTGAGATCAGCAAGGGCTATTTGTTTGAAAAGATTGATAATAAGTTCGATCACTTTTACCATCATCAATTACCCTTTCAGTTAACCGGTGCGCAAAAGCGGGTATTGAAAGAAATACGAAAGGATACCCTGGGCGGCAAGCAGATGAACCGATTACTGCAGGGGGATGTAGGCAGCGGTAAAACGGTTGTGGCTCTGCTAACCATGCTAATGGCCATTGATAATGGTTTTCAGGCTTGCTTAATGGCACCTACTGAAATATTAGCAAACCAGCATTACGAGAATATAGCTGACCTGTTAAAAGGAATGGGGGTGGAGGTAGTTCTGCTTACCGGCAGCGTTAAAGGCAAAGCGCGAAAGTTTATTTTAGAAAACCTGGCAGAAGGAAAAATACATATAGTTATAGGTACCCATGCATTGATTGAAGATACAGTTGTATTTAAAAATCTGGGCATGGTGGTTATAGATGAGCAGCACAGGTTTGGCGTTGCGCAACGGGCCCGCTTATGGGCCAAAAACAAACTTCCGCCCCATGTACTGGTAATGACAGCCACTCCTATACCCCGCACTTTGGCTATGACCATTTACGGCGATCTGGATGTATCGGTAATTGACGAACTACCGCCGGGCCGTAAACCCATACGCACCGTGCACCGCACCGATGCTGACCGTGCAAGGGTGTTTGGGTTTATGAAAGAAGAGATTGGCAAAGGCCGGCAGATTTATGTGGTTTATCCGTTAATTGAAGAAAGCGAAGCGCTGGACCTGAAACACTTAATGGATGGCTACGAAAGCATATCGCGGGCCTTTCCTAAACCTGCATTTCAAATAAGTATCGTTCACGGGCGCATGCGGCCTGCCGATAAAGATTTTGAGATGCAGCGGTTTCTGAATAAAGAAACCCAGATTATGATTGCCACTACTGTAATTGAGGTAGGTGTAAACGTGCCTAACGCAAGTGTAATGATCATTGAAGAGGCGCAACGATTTGGATTAGCCCAGTTGCACCAGTTGCGCGGCCGTGTTGGCCGTGGAGCAGAGCAATCGTATTGCATATTAATGACGGGCAATAAAATTTCGCAGGAAAGCAAACAACGTATCTCGGTTATGTGTGCTACCAACGATGGCTTTGTGATTGCCGAGGAGGATTTAAAACTACGTGGACCCGGTGATATTGAGGGCACGCGCCAAAGCGGTGCCGTAAATTTGCGGTTAGCCGATCTGGCAGCAGATGTAAATATATTAGAGGCAGCGCGGGAATCTGCTCAAAAGATTATCGATCAGGACCCCTACCTGGAGAAACCGGAACACCATAATTTGCTACGTTACATGCAGGAAACCAGTCAGGAAAAAATCTGGAGTAAAATTAGTTAGGCTTCTTTTTTCCGCCATAGCCCGGAGGCAACACACCGCTTTTTACCTTCGATGGTTTGGGCATAGGAGGTTCCGGTTTTTTCTTCTTCTTGCCCTGTTTTTCCGGAAAACTATCGGCATACGTAGGGCAAGCAATTTTATTGCTGTTGCAGGAAGGAGTGCCAATGGCTAATAAACCGGCCGCTAATACAATCGTAAGCTTCTTCATCATATCTGTAGTTGTAAACGTAAAACATTCGTATTTAGATACAAAACGAGCTTAACCCGTTCGATATTTTTGGTTGGATGTGAGGCTTATCTGATAATGGGCAACAGGCTGAAACCCTCATTTATCAACACTTTCAGCCGTTTTGGTTTGCGAAAGTAAAAGGCTGTTATATATTCGCGCTCCCTATTAATCACCAACTAAAAATACATCGGTATGAACAAAGGCGAACTCATCGAAAAAATTGCCAAGGATGCAAAATTAACCAAGAGCCAGGCAGGCGACGCGCTTGACTCCTTCCTGAACAGCGTAACCGGCACCCTGTCGAAAGGCGGTAAAGTTACCCTGGTAGGTTTCGGTACTTTCTCAGTATTTAAGCGTTCATCACGCAAAGGCCGCAACCCAAAAACCGGGAAAGAAATCACTATTAAGGCCAAAAAGGTTGCTAAGTTTAAGGCAGGTGCTGAATTAGCTAAAAAGGTAAACAAGTAAATAAAACACACCCAAAACCTATAAAGCCCCGGCTGGCCTTGCTTCCGGGGTTTTTATTTGCCATGGGTTTTCATACATTCGCAACACTAAAATAATTTCAACCATGGGAAGAGGAGATAAAAGAAGCCGTAAGGGCAAAATCTTCAAAGGTTCATACGGCAATTCACGTCCGCAACGTACCAAACAAGCTGCTGTAGCAGCAAGTGCTAAAACCGAAAAAGCTGCTAAGGCAGAAAAACCGGCTAAAAAAGCTCCGGCTAAAAAAGCCGCTGCTAAAAAGAAAGCTGAGTAAGCACTTACTCGTTTTCCATTAACCTGTTATAGGTTTTTATAAAGATGGCTCCAAGGTTTTTGTGTGGAGGGATGTAATCCTGATAACGCTCAAAGGCTTTGGAGTTATCTTTTACGCCCTTACCCAGTTGCTCCCACAAAGGCTGCCATTCAATATCCTTTCCTTCGCGCACTGTATTGGCAATCAGCTTAAGCATTGGATTGTTTACAAACATGGTTCCAATCTGTTTCGAACTTATGATACTTATATCCGGCGATTTTTCAATAATCGCCGATATACTGTTATAACCGCCACAACTGCCTAAAACAAACACACGGGTATCGTCGTGTATTTTTTCGATTGTTTTAAAGGCATAATAACTGTGCCCGCGGTGCACCATAACATTAGGCTCCCACTCATTTTCTGAAAAAATTCGCTCCAGTTTTTCCTGCCCATCGTATTCGTGCTTGTTCTTGTTAGCGTATATCTCAACAGGTATGCCCTTCTTGCTTTCTATAACCACATAGATGGTTGAATCAACAACCCTCCAATTACTATCGGTAAACGTCTTCAGGAACGAACTAAAACTTGCCTCGCCATCCTCATCATCATAAAAGTAAATCATCCACCGGCTAACCGCATCGCGGTTCATCATTTCCTGGTGCGGTATACGGTCAAAACTTGGCAACTGGTACTGTTTTGCAATAGAGGCAAACCAGTTTTCGCCGTTCACGTTCTTGTCTACAAACAAGCTGCTTAACAAACCATAAATAGCTTTACCTCTAACGTTTTTAGCAATATTCAGGCGTACGTATTCGTATTTAATAGCCGTGCGTAATATTTTAAGCACCAGGGAATCAGTAATGCTGCTGAACGCATCGGCTACCTCAACTGCCTGGCTTAAATCGTTGTACTGCTCCAGCCCGCTTGCAAATTTTACCATCAGCATTTGCTGCAATGCCGGGGCCATAGTTTGCAAAAACGGGTCCAGCTTGCCAAAACCAGCTGCCATTTTTATAAAAGTGCGGAAACGGTTGTCGCCAACCTGTTGCAAAAATTCGAAGCCGGTGATAGGTCCAAGTTTCACCATCAGCCTTTTGAATAAACCATTAAACGTAGAAGTAAAGATCTCTTCCTCGCTGTACACCATTAAGGTATATAACTCCTCCGGACTAAAATTTTCAATGCTGGCAAAACGCACTTCATCCTTATCGTTATGCAAATCGTTTAACACGCGCACAAACTTCAGGGCATAAATCTGTAAGTCTTCTTCAACTGAGTATTCGCCTATAGGCCGCGCCTTAATACGGATATGTAACAGATAGCGCAAATACTTTTCGTTATTCTGACCTGCGGCGTGTGCCTCTTCAATACTTAAACCACCGGTAACCATTTCATCCAACAAGGCATAGGCGTTAGTTTTGGTACCGTATTTTTCCCGCAACTTTAATAGAATGATGATCGCTGTGTCAGTACTGCCTTTCAACGTTTCAAAAATTCCATTTCCCTTGTTGAAATAACGCTTAGCAGTTATCGGAGCAATTTTGGTGCATTCCTCTAACACATGCAGGGTGTAATCCTTTGTGTAATAAACATCATAATTTTTAAATACCAGGTCGGGCCTGTAACGCGCTGCAAAAATCAAAAACGAATCAGCGCAGCTTTCGTTTTTGATTAAACCCAGGGTATTAAATGAAAGCCACAAATTGGAAGTAACCAACGGGTATAAGTTCTTTTGTCTAATGGCACGTATTTCGGAGAGGATGAAATGGAAGAGGTAATCGAACCTGCGAACGTTATAGTAATTGCGGTAGTTTATGCGGCGTAATTGCAGGTAAACATGTTCACGGAAAGCTTTCTTCCTCGGTTCCTCGAATCCGCTGTTGTCAATTACAGATTGTATAGTATCAATCAGCTTAATAAAAACACGTCCTGCATGCATAGTCTCCACCAGGTCTCCGGTATTTACCATACCATCCAAAGCGCCATCTAACTGATCGATACGGTGTTGTTCATCATCAATAAAGTAATCGGGTTTTCGCACATTAGTAAGTGTTGAATCAACCTTTGCCATAGCACCCAAAGGCCCCAACAATAGCAATAGCAACCAGCACCGACCCATTAAAGCCGTGCCCCACTTCGCCTGTAAATTCTTTCCTCTCTCCTGGTTCATATGGTTCAAACTCCCAGTATTTTGTAATACGCCTTTATAAATATCGATTCCAGGTTCTTATGTGGAGGTATGTAATCGCGGAAATACTGATTACTTCCCAACTTTTCTTTCATTCTATCCCAAAATTCGTTCCATACTATATCCCGTCCTTCGCGTATCATATCGTTCAGCGCAAAAATCATTACGTCGTTCACATTTTTTGTGCCCACCTGCTTAGTAGCAATGATGTGGGCATTGGGTGCGTTTTCCAGCGCAACTGATATTTTATAAAAGCCTCCACACGATCCTACAAATATCAATTTGGCCTCTGCAGGCACTTTTTCGAGCGTTGCCTCGGTGTGAAAACTATGGCCCCTATGTACAATAACTGCCGGTTTTAATTTCCGGTCAGCAAGATACGCATCAATTGCACTGATGCCGTTTTCTTCAAACTCCGGTTTATTAGCCAGAATCTCAACCTGCTTTCCGCTAACCGAGTAGATTCGCACGTAACTACTGCGGTCTTCCACTACCCAATTGGCTTGCCCTTTGTAGGTATTCATAAAATTAATGAAAGAGCCGCGCCCATCGTCGTCGTTGTAAAAGTACATTTGCTCGGCACAAACCGAACCGCTAAACAAATTAGCATTGGGGAGGGAAGTTGCCGGCGACACCACAAACTGTTGCGATAGTTTTTTATACCAGGCGGGCTCTACCTTTACATTAGAAGATATTATGCTCGACAACACTCCATAAATCGACATGCCAATTTGATTGCTATCGGCTTTCACACGTTCGTATTGGTCTTTAATACTTCTTTCCAGCGCTGCTAAAATTTGATTATCGGTTACGTTGTTAATGGCTTCCGCAACCAGTACTATGCTTGATAGATCATCTTGCTCACTTTCCAGATCCGATATGTAATCCGTTAAGAGTTGTTGTTTTTCCTCTGCTTTAAACTTGCCTAAAAAATCTTCCATCACGCCGTAGTTGGCACAAAGCGAAAGAAAATCGCGAAACCTGTTTCGGCTGATTGATTTTAAGAAAACCTCACCGCCTGTATTAGGTATCTTGAGCAGCAGCCTGTTGAACAAACCGTTAAAAGTTGACGTGAATACTTCATCTCGCCCGTAAAGCATTAGAAAATACAATTCCTGCGCATTGAAGCCCTCTACCGCATAAAACGGCTGATTATTACCCGAAGCTATCTTGTCATTAATCTCGCGTATAAAGCGCAAGCTGTAATCCCGCATTTCGTGATCTATACTATACTTGCCGAAATAGGTTGAACGCGAAATTATTTTAACCACGGCACTGAACAGTTTAACCGGATCGTTGCTGATGGTAATGGCTTCCGCAACGGTCATACGCCCCCCAATTATATCATCCAGTAGCAGCAACGGTTTGCTATGGTAACCTAACTCCGGATTTATCTCCAGTATCTTTTTTACTACCAGGTTTTGGCTGTAACCAAGTATATAGTTTACAGGGTGATTGGTATTATACAAATAGCGCTTTAACGAAACGGGAGCATTTACGGCGCATTGTTCCAACACGTTCAGCGAATAGCGCTTATTCCTGTACTGTTCAATTTTTTTGAACATTTCATCAGGTTCCTTCTCCGCCGCATAACGCAATATTTCTTCGCCATAATCCTTATCTATAAAACCAGGTATATCCTGCAGGCTCTGCAAAATGTTTTTCTTGAGCGAAAGGATACTACGGGTTCTGTAATCCAGATCAATTTGAATTGGCTCTATAATTTCAGGTGGAGGAATAGGAACTATATCTTTTTTAGCCTCTGCCACAGGCTCCGGTGTTGCAATTTCCTTTACTGGCTGATTTTCAGGCTTCTCACCCGTAACAGATGGCAACTCAATTTTCCCCGGTTTTGCCGTCGGCTCCGGATTACTTTCTGTGTCGGGTGTAACAGGTTGCGGGGGTCGTGCTTTGGTAATTTCGTTCAGGGCCCGGTCTTCCGGCTCCTCCTGAACCTTCACATTTTCCTTAGCAAAACTTTTAAATGGCGGGAAAAGATCTTCGCGCTCTTCCAGCGAAGTTAAAGCAAGCAGATAATCCTTTTTTTCATCATCCACCAGCGCCAGTAATACATCCAATAATTCGTGCTGATCGCAAAAAAGCACCATTTCTTTCAGCTTCTCCTTATCCATACTGGTTATCATCACACTGCTAATAGGAATGCCGGTTGCCTTTTTAGCCAACACTCCCAGTAACGCCCGCATTGTTTGCTCGGTTGTTTGCTTGTAACCATAGCCAAGCAACACAAACATTTCTTCGGGAGAGTGTTTCTTAAAACTTTCGTATGTAAAATTATTATTCAATATTTCCTCATTCAACTTTCGCATTGCATCGTTACAATAGATATCCATGTAACGATAAATGGAATAGGTAACATTTGCTTCGTATTTCATCGACAAATCCACCAATAAAGCAAACATCTTTTCGGGTTGGCCACCAAGACTGTCCGCTGCAGCAACGCTCATGTTGCCTTTAACAATGGCATCCAGCAAAAGATAGGCGCGGCTTTTAATACCAAAACGGTTATAAATTTCATACGATTTAACTACGTACGGATCGCGGCTGTTGCTTAACATTTCGTTTACAGTATTGGGACTTGTAAAGTAGCGTTTTGCCGACTCTGGTGCCAAACGTACCGCTTTTTCCAGCATACGCATCGCAAATTTGCGGTCGTCAAATTCTTCTGCAAACCTGAATACATCATCAGGATGGTCATTCAGGTAATCAGTTAAAAAATCTTCAGCAATGGTATCGCTGGGCACCAGGCGGATTGCCTTTATCGAAAAGTTTGAGTACCGCTTGATGTTACGCAGTAACTCGTCTTTCAGATCCCACTCCAGCAATACCGGAAAATAACTGAGTGCTGCCAGATAGGTGCCGTTCTTTAAATAAGTTTCGGAGTAATAGCGGTTAATGTTTTCCAGAAAAACCTGTAAGCGCCGCAAGTATTGATTGCGCTTTTCTTTACTAATATTTTGCGTGTTTACATAGGTGGTTAAACTATCCACCAGATTACCAAATCGTCCATCAGCATTTTTGTAATCGTTGGCAATGCGCACCTTTTCGAACCCGATGCGCTGTACAATAGTTTTACGCTCAATCTCAAAAATATCATTTCCGGTACTATCGGAAGCAAATGCCCAAATGCCTTCAAATTGAAAGCATAAAAAAAGAAGCATTGCTATTTTAAAAACACCCTTCACGTGCTGATAGGCTTACCCTTATTACATAATTTAGTTGTGGTAATGGCTCACGGTTCCATCCTGTTTGCCTTTCCACGGCTAATGCGTTCTTAGCGCATCAGGCTACACAGTTGTAAATGAGCACACTAGCGCACACTTAGCAACGGATAAATATTATACGGAATGACTGAAAAAAAGGTGAAAGCCCGGTAAAGTATTTAACAAAACAAAATAGGCTGTCCTGTTTTGTAAGTAGTAGTTACCTTTTGATCTTTAGCGCAGGTAAAGTTATTTTATGTAGCAGCGCTACCCGAAATACCTGACGGCTCAGATATTCGCCTTTAGTGGCCCGCTCCTGAAACCACCATAAGTAACCATCCTCAATTCCAATGGGCCATGGAGGCTGATATACCAAACTAATACTCACCCTGTTTTGATCAAAAAAGTGGGTAATAGCTTTACCAAACTGGGCCATCACTTCATCGGATAGTCGCAACTTTAAACTGTGTCCTCTTTCTTTGGTTTCATACAATAACACATCCAATCCCAATCGATAACGTACGCGCATTTGGAAAGTATAACCGGAAACGAGAGCATTATTTGCCGTTTTATGTATAAAGCGCTGCTCCGTCCGCAAGCGTTGATGAAGCGTAACCTTACCCCACGTAAAATAATTACTCGCTTCTACCATAGGTCGCAGCTCAGGAGTAAGCAACCGGGTTGGCTTTTCAGGCACATTGGTTCCGGCCAGGTAATAAAAAAATCCACCGCCTATATCAAAATGCTTCCCCACCTTATATCGAATATAACTTCGCAGGGCCAGCAGGTTTTCGGCTTTAGGGCCAACAAAATGCCGGTTTTCTAATTCATTGTGCAGCATCCAATGCTTCCCTATAGCAATGGTATTGTTATAACTAAACCAAAGCATCCTTTGATGTAGGGTTGCAGCACTGGAAGCCAAAAAAGCAGTTAATAAAACAAGGAGTAAAACAACGTTGCGCATATATTGTTAAAAATGCAAAGTAAACAGCTTACAGCTTAGTTGTTAAGGCTGACAAAAATCAGTAACTAACACTTGTATGTTGAATGCAATTTCCTAGCTTTGCTAACAAATGTAAGTTTATGGCTACGGCACTCAGCACCCGTCAAAACATACGTCAAACAGCCGAGAAGCTGTTCCGCGAACGCGGCTACGCAGCCATAGGTATGCGCGAATTGGCCAGGGAAGTTGGTATAGAAGCTCCCAGTATTTACAACCATTATAAGAGCAAGGATGATTTGCTGCGCGAAATTTGCTTCGACATTGCAGATCAGTTCTTTAAAGCCCATGAAGCTTCAGCCATTGATGAAGAAAAGCCCATTAAACGTTTAAAAGCTGCCATTAAGGCCCATATCGCTGTTATAGCAAATAATATTGAAGGCAGCGAAGTGTTCTTTAATGAATGGATGTTCCTGGAAGAACCCCACTTGGCACGATTTAAAAAAATGCGCTACGAATATGAAATGAAGTTCCGCGATCTGCTGGATAAAGGGATTAAACGAGGCGACTTTAAAAAGGTAAATACCCGGCTTGCGGCGTTTACCATTTTTGCTTCGCTAAATGCCACTTACGACCTATACTCCAGCAACGAAAGACTAACACAGGAAGAAATAGCGGAAGAAATCTCGAATTTGTTATTAAAAGGAATAAAAGCATAAAACGTATCATTTATGTACGGAAATACCTATTTAACTCCCGAAGAAGCACAACGCCTGAATGTGGCCAGTGAAGACCCGGAAAAATTAGCGGAATTTGAGTCCCGAATCGAAAACGGCGAAAAAATTGAGCCGGGCGATTGGATGCCTGCGGAATACCGCCGGCAATTACTTCGCATGATTGAGCAGCACGCCCACAGCGAAATTGTAGGGGCACTACCTGAAGGCACCTGGATTACACGTGCGCCAAACTTTCGTCGCAAGTTGGCTTTAATTGCCAAAGTGCAGGATGAGGTTGGACATGGTCAACTTTTATACGCTGCGGCTGAAACCCTTGGTAAAAGCCGCGAGCAAATGCTGAACGACCTTATGAACGGTAAAAGCAAATATTCCAACATCTTTAATTATCCGGCGAAAACCTGGGCCGATATTGCCGTGATTGGTTTTTTGGTTGATGGTGCAGCAATCGTTAACCAGGTTATCAATTCAAAAGGCAGTTATGGCCCTTATTGTCGTGCATTGGAAAGAATTTGCTACGAGGAGAGTTTCCACCTGAAACAAGGTCATGACAACGTTGTTTATCTGGCCACCGGCACCGACTATCAACGCTCTATTCTGCAAGATGCCATCAACCGCTGGTATCGCCCATTGTTGCATTTCTTTGGTCCACCCGATAGAACCTCTCAGCACAGCGAAAAATTGATGAAGTGGAAAGTAAAACTGGCCAGCAACGATGATATGCGCAATCAGTTTTTAGATCAATATGTGCCAAAAATTCTGGAGTTAGGCATAACCTTTCCAGATCCTAACTTGCGCAAAAACGCAGACGGTATTTGGGAGTTCAGCGATCCGGACTGGGACGAATTTAAACGTGTTATTAATGGCGATGGCCCTTGTAACAAAGAGCGGTTGGCCGTTCGTCGCTTTGTAGAAATGTCGGGCAAGTGGGTACGCGAAGCGCTGCAACAACCTGCCGATAAATACCATGTTCCATTAGCCTAAACATTTATTGTATGAGTTCATTAGATCCGCGGGTAAACCGCCTCGATTTGCAGCGAATAGCAGAAGGTGACCAACAGACCAATACACACCTTATTACTTACGAAGTTTTCCACCAGGAAAAACGTGGGAGGCAGGTGGTGCATGTAGGCATCGTACATGCCAGTACGCCTGAAATGGCCCTGATACTGGCCAAAGAACAATATGCCCGCCGCGGCAAAACCACCAATTTGTGGGTAGTTAAAACCAGCGATGTATACACCTTTGCTAACAGCGACGATGATATTTTTGAGACTGTTCCTGAAAAAACTTTCCGAGACCCCGCTGCTTACAAGGTTCGCGATCGCATCGAAGCATACCGCTTAAAAAACAAATCTATTGCCTAAACGATACAGCATTACAACACAGTGCTGTTAACAATGTAATATGAACACCACCGCATTAAAAGATTTACTGTTTCGTATGGCTGATGACGCTTTAATTATCGGCCACCGTAATTCAGAATGGACCGGCATTGGACCCATGCTGGAAGAAGACCTCGCTTTTTCGAGCATGGCGCAGGATAAAATAGGGCATGCGCAGGCGCTCTATAAAATATTGCATGAGGTGTTAGGGGAAGCAGATCCCGACAAATTAGGTTTCCTGCGCGAGGAGAGCGCTTTCCGGTGCTGCCACCTGGTAGAATACCCTATAGGCGAATACGATTTTAGCCTGATGCGCCATTTTTTATTTGATCATGCCGAATTGATCCGTTATGAAATGCTTACCCAATCTTCCTTTCAGCCCCTGGCTCTCTTAGCTAAAAAGGTGAAAGGGGAGATCAAGTATCATGTAATGCATGCCGATGCCTTTTTAGCCCAATTAAGTAAGGGTACGGAAGAAAGCCATGCGCGTATGCAGACAGCTTTAAACAACACCTGGCATCTGGCCCTTGGCATATTCGAAAAAACAGATGCCGAAAGCGAATTGATTAGCGGAGGTGTTTTTGCCGGTGAGGAGGAATTACAAAAGCGCTGGTTAGCAAGGGTTGTTCCTATAATAGAGGCTGCGGGCTTAAATGTGCCAAATACTAATAACAACACCATCGTATATGGTGGTCGCAAAGGATACCATTCCGAGTATTTGAAGCCTCTACTGGACGAAATGTGCGAGGTTGTTCGCACCGATCCGGGTGCTGAATGGTAATACCATGAACATGAGTGTAATCACCATAACAGAAAAAGAAGTTTGGGAGGCCTTGCAAAAAGTGCAGGACCCTGAAATTCCTGTACTTTCTGTGGTTGATATGGGCATGATTACCGGGGTTAAAGTTGATGGGGAAAGACAGGTAATAAACATAACCTTTACTCCAACATTTGTAGGGTGTCCGGCAATTGAAATGATACGAAATAGTATGCGTAAGGAAGTGGAGAAATTGCCGGCGCATGAGGTTATAATAACCACCGATTTTGAAACACGCTGGAGCAGCGACCGCATGAGCCCTGAAGCGAAACAGAAACTCGAAAAATTCGGCATTGCACCTCCGGCAGAATTGAAGGACGAGGAGCTAACCCTGGAAATGTTGAACCGGGTGCGCTGCCCGCATTGTGGTAGTACCGATACTACCCTACGCTCTTCCTTTGGCTCAACTCTTTGCAGGGCAATTCGATTTTGCTTTACCTGTAAACAGGGCTTTGAGCAATTTAAACCTGTACAATGAGGCTGATAACACTACTATCGATTGTTCTGTGTATTACGCTTGCCTGCCGCTACAAGCCCTTTCCTACAGGGCCGCTAAGCAGTTTTAACTGGCTGCAGGGTAAATGGCAGGAGGTACATACCGGGGACATAGAAAACTGGGAATTCCCCGGCGATTCGGTAGGCAATGGTTTAGCCTATATACCTAACGATGAGGGCGAAATAGTTCCGAATGAAATAATGCAGTTAGTAAAACGCACTGATGGCTTCTATTTCGTGGCAATGGTAAAAGGACAAAATGGTGATAAACCCGTTTCTTTTAAAGTTACGCAATCAACACCGGTAAGTTTTATTGCAGAAAATGCCGCACATGATTTTCCGCAACGCATTGAATACAGGCTTAAAAACAATTCCCGCCTTCAGGCTGTCATCTCAGGCATTATAAAGGGTAAAAAGCGGCAGGTAAAGTTTCTTTTTAAACGACTGTAGTTAGCGGATTGCGCAAATAACGTGGAATACATATATTGCTTCAAATTGCTGAGATGAAGCGTTTCTACCCGGCTGTAGTTTTCTTACTTCTGCTATCGCCTTTTTTACATGCCCAAACGCCCGAAGAGGTTAACAGTCTTAATCAACAGGCTGAGTCGAAATTAAACCGCAACCCAAAGGAAGCCTTACAAACTGCTTCCGATGCAAAATTGGCTGCCGATAAAGCTAATTACAGCAACGGCAGTGCAATGGCAACGGCGTTAATGGCGGTTGCGCACTATAAAACCGACGAATACGACAAAGCACAACAATTAATCAGGGAAGCACTAACAGCGGCGGAAACGAACAAGGATACAGCTACACTTGCCTTTGCAAAATATTGGTCGGGCAACATGGAACTGAATCATGGAGAATATGCAAAAGCGCTGGATGATTACCAGTTTGCGCTTGATCTTTCACGCAAATCCGGTAACAAAAAAAATCTGGCCCGCGCGCTGGATGGGATAGGTGGTATTTACGAATCGTTGGGGGAAGATGAAAAAGCACTAAGCTCATATCAGGAATCGCTTAAGATGGCACAGGAGGCAGGCTTTAAAGAGTGGTATCCAACTGTAAATTTCGACCTGGCCAACATGGCGTATAAAAAGGGAAATATTGAAGAGGCAATCAGCAAATTCAATGAATCGGCCCAGGGCTCCGATGAGGTAGGTAACATTAATAACAAGGCTAACTGTTTCCAGCAATTGGCGTCTATCTACTACGAAAAAAACGATTCAAAAACCGCCATGAAATACGTGCAGGATGCCATGGCCCTGTTTGAGCAAACAGGCTCTATGAGTTCCTATAGTTACAGCCGGTTATTAATGAGCACCATTTTGCTAAGCGATAAAGAATGGGACCTGGCTATTGACCTGGCACAAACATCTTTACAGGAAGGCCGCGATAAACATGAAACACAACTGCAACGTAATGCTGCTGAAGTGTTGTACTATGCCTATAACGGCAAGGGCGATAAAGGTAAAGCACTGGAATATCACGTATTGTTCCATAACCTGGCTGAAACTAACCACAACGAGGAACTGGCTAAAAAACTGACGCAGATGGAACTGCAGTCAAAATTTCAAAAGGAGCGTGAAATTGCTAATGCAAAAGCGGAAGCCGAAAAAGCGGAACTAAACGCACGTATCGAAAGGGAAAACCTGCTGAAAAAGGCTTTTCTCATTGGCATAGGTTTATTAGCTGTAATTGCCGGCCTCTCCATTTTTGCCTTTATTCAAAAGCGCCGTGATAACCGGGTTATAGCCGCGGAAAAGAAAAAGAGTGATGAATTGCTGTTGAATATTTTACCTGCCGAAGTTGCTACAGAATTAAAAAACAGCGGAACCAGCAAAGCCAAAAACTACGAAAGGGCCACCGTGCTGTTTGCTGATATTAAAAACTTTACCGGCGCCGCCGAAAAAATGAGTCCCGAAAAGCTGGTAGAGGAAATTGACTTCTACTTCAAAAAATTCGATGAAATAGTTGCCAAACACCGTATCGAAAAAATTAAGACTATAGGTGATGCCTACCTTTGTGTGGGTGGTTTACCGGTGCCTGACATAGACAATGCTGTTAGCGTTGTCACCGCTGCGCTCGAAATGCAACAGTTTATGGAATTGGCCCGCAAAGAAAAGAGCGCCCGTGACCAAATTTTCTTCGAAATACGCATTGGTATACACACTGGTCCGCTGGTTGCCGGCATCGTAGGTTTGCGAAAGTTTGCTTACGATATCTGGGGCGATACGGTTAACATTGCCGCCCGTATGGAGCAACACGGAGAAGAAGGCAAAATCAATATTACGGGTTCAACTTACCAACTGGTAAAAGATAAGTTTACCTGCACCTACCGCGGTAAAATTGAGGCTAAACATAAAGGCGAGATAGATATGTATTTTGTTGATGGACTTATTTAACTTCATTCATAAATTATGATGCCAAAACTTTTTTTAACCTGCTTAACCTGCCTTGCTTTGGCAGTTATGGTACCATTACAGGCACAGCAGGATGCGCAAAAACTGGAAGAGATGCGCAAGTTGCAAAAGCAAATGCAGGAAGAAAATAAAATGCTGCAGCAGCAACAGGAATGGAACAACCAAAATGCGCAACAGGAAATTAAAAAGCTGAATAACGACAATCAGCAAAAAACTTTTGAGGTGCAGCAAAGCAAGCAAACTGCCCAACAGGCATTGGCTGCAGCAGCTAAAGCAAAGGCTGACCTGGATGTGAAAATGGCTGAGTTGGCCGCCACCCAGTCTAAAATTGATTCGGCCAAGGCCGAACTGGCGTTCACCGATTCGCTTTTACAAACCAGCGAAATGGTAAACAAACGCATTACCCAGGAAAAGCAACGTCAGGAGGATAGTATCCGCATTTTAAAGAAAGATCAGGAGTTAACAGACCTGGAATTAAATGCTCAGAAAGCGAAAAACAATCTGTATATCATCATTGCAGCGGTTTCGCTTTCACTACTCACTATTATAGGTGTGTTGTTTGTAGCCCGCCAGAAAACCATGCGCGAGCTGGCCGATAAAAACAAAGTAATTCAGGAAGAGAAAAAACGTAGCGACGAGTTGTTGCTGAATATTTTGCCCGAGGAAGTAATGCACGAACTGAAAGCCCACGGCAAAACGCAAGCGCGCAACTATAGCAATGCCACCGTATTGTTTGCAGATATTAAGGAGTTTACCAAAATAAGTGAGCGACTATCACCCGACGATCTGATTGAAGCGTTGGATGCATACTTTGAACGATTTGACCATGTAATTGCTAAGTACGGTATCGAAAAAATTAAAACGATCGGTGACGCATACGTATGTGCCGGCGGGGTGCCAAGCAAAAACGAAGTTAGCGCCCATGCCATGGTTTCTGCCGCGCTGGAGTTTATGCACGAGGTGGACAGGCTACGCGAAGAAAGAAGCAAAATAGGTAAGCAAACTTTTGAATTCCGCATCGGTATGCATACCGGGCAACTTATAGCCGGGGTAGTAGGTATCCGAAAATTTGCATACGATATTTGGGGGGATACCGTTAATATGGCAGCACGCATGCAGCAGGAAAGTGAGGCCGGAAAAGTCAATATTTCGGGCGCTACCTACGAGCTGGTGAAGGATAAATTTGCCTGTGTTTACCGCGGTAAGCACGAGGCAAAGAACAAAGGCGAAATAGACATGTATTTCGTGGAAAAGGCTATTGCCTCCTAATATTGTTAAAATTTTATTTTCACGCAGGCTGATGAAGGATTATAAAGAGTTAGAGGATTACGTTGTGGCGAAGCTTAGGCGCGAACTGCCCCAGAATCTGCATTATCATGGGTTACACCATACCCTTGATGTGTTAGAATCGGCAGAGCGAATTGCCCGTGAAGAACACATCAGCCCTGCGGATATGCAGTTACTTAAAACCGCTGTACTTTACCACGATTCCGGATTCACCAAAGTTTATAAAAACCACGAAGAAGTAGGCTGCGATCTGGCCCGCCAGGAATTGCCTGAATTCGGCTATACACCCGAGCAAATAGAAAAAGTTTGCGGTATGATTATGGCCACTAAAATTCCACAACGCCCCACCAACCAACTTGAATATATTATTGCCGATGCCGATTTGGAGTATTTAGGCACTGATAAGTTCTGGAAAATAGGAAGAACCCTTTTCGAAGAAATCAGCATTTACCTGGATGTTGATAGCGAACGTCAATGGAATATTATTCAGATGAATTTCTTGAAAAGTCACAGTTACCATACCGACTATTGCCGTAAAAACAGGGAGGCAGCCAAGCAACAACACCTAAAAGAAGTGGCAGCTTTGGTAAACGGCAAGGAGTAATCATTCTATTGCTACCTTCGCCACTAACCATGGCAACAACTACCGCAGGATTGCGCAATCTATTTGCATTTCTCGTATTCGCAATTGTTGCCTCCATTACATTATGGCATCACGAACTTTGGCGCGATGAGCTGCAGGCTTTTGGCATTGCCCGAAACAGCCAATCGCTGGCGCAGCTAATGGCTAACAAGGTGTACGAAGGTCATCCGTTGTTGTGGTACCTCATGTTATATGCAATCACCCGGTTTACACAATCGATCTTTGCCATGCAGATTGTAAACCTAATGCTTGCACTGGGGGGCATTTGGCTGCTCGTACATTATTTCCCGAGTAAAAGCTGGATCAAATACCTCTTGATGTTTGGTTACTTCTTTCTCTATGAGTACACCATATTGAGTCGTAATTATGCCATAGAATATGCCCTTACCTTTGCGCTACTCGCAAGTCTTCCACATAAACGGTGGGGGTTAAGCACACTCCTACTTTGCTTGCTTATGCAAACAAATGCATTCGGTTTTCTGATTGCAGCCGCCCTTTTGCCAATTATCATGAGCCTTCAATGGCCCGATCAAAAAAAAGCAGCAGGTATTACACTCCTGTTTTTTGTGGTATCGGCCTTGTTCTTCTTCATTACCGTTCAGCCCCCCTCCGATTCAGGGTTTGCTCCCGGTTGGTCATTTCACCTTACTGACATGCAAAAGGCAGTCAATAAATTTTGGGATGTTTTTTTACCCATACCTTCTTGTACCATTCATTCCTGGAATAGCAATTTCTTGAATACCGCCCCCCCCTGGATCAAAACTATTTTATCAATTAGCCTTTTTGCAGTGGCCTGCTTCACCCTACGAAAAAGCAAATCTGCGCTGGCTTTTTTTATTACTGCTTGTGTTTTGATTTGGTTATTTCTTTCCAGCAAATACCTGGGTTTTTTACGGCACCAGGGGCATTACTTCATAGCTTTTGTTAGTGCGCTATGGCTTGCAGGGCAAAAGGAGGACAAATCAAGTCCATCGCAATTTAATTTCTCAAACCTGTTTATCGGTTCTATTCTCAGTGTTCAGGTGGCAGCAGGTATCATTGCTTGTTATATGGACTGGAAATACCCGTTTTCCAACGCCCAAAAGGTAGCAGCCTATATCAATAAAAACTATCCTGACACAAGGTTAGCCGCTACACCTGATTACATTGGGGCCAGCATAGGCATTTTACTGAACAAGGAAGTCTATTATCCCTGTAGTAACCGGGTTGGCCAGTTTATCATTTGGGATAATAAACGGCTTGACCTTGAGGAAGGCATGGAGATAAGCTTGGCCGGCCGTCAAAAAAAACTCGGACAGGATATTCTACTGTTATCCGGAGCAATACTTCAACAAACCGACTCGCTAAATGCTTGCGGCTTTCAGCTCATCGATTCCTTCCCTCCTGCTATAGTAAAGAACGAGCAGTATTTTCTTTACAAATAACACATCCTTTTGGGCTAATAAAAAAGCCGCAATTGCTTGCGGCCTTAAACACATATTAGCTTCGGCTTACGCTTTTATCGCTATGCCTAACTCATCTAATTGCTTTTGGTCAACAGTGGTTGGGGCATCCATCATTAAATCGCGGCCACCGCTTGTTTTAGGATAAGCAATAACGTCGCGTATAGTTTCACCACCGGTCATTAACATAACCACCCTGTCTAAACCAAAGGCACAACCACCGTGCGGCGGTGCACCATATTTAAATGCATTCAACATAAAGCCGAACTTCTTCTGTTGCTCTTCAGGCGAAATGCCGAGATTTTTAAAAACACGCTCCTGTATGGCATGCTCGTGTATACGTATAGAACCTGAAAGAATTTCGTTGCCGTTCATTACCATATCATAGGTCTGAGCACGAACACGGGTTGGATCGGTATCAAAGTATTGCATATCCTCGGGGTGCGGACTGCAGAATGGGTGGTGCGCAAAGGTTATTTCACCTGACTCTTCATCACGTTCAAACAGCGGAAAGTCAACTACCCAAAGTACACTCCATGGTTTACCGGCCATCCAGTTATGGCGTTTGCCAAGTTCCAAACGCAAATCGCCAAGGCTCTTACGCACTTTCGAAACTTTATCGGCAGCAATTAAAATCATATCCCCTTTCTGCGCATTAAACAGTTTGCCTATCTCACGCAGTTGCTCTTCGTTAAAAAACTTATCGATAGAAGATTTTACCGTACCATCCTCGTTAAATTTTATGTTGATCAGTCCACTTAATCCACGATGTGAAGCCTTCACAAACTCCAGTAATTCATCTAACTGCTTACGGGTGTAATTAGCCAGGCCTGCAGCATTAATACCGGCCACCAGGCCTCCTGTTGCTATTGCGTTGCTGAACACCGAAAATTCGGACGCAGGCAGGGCATCGTTCAGGTCAACAATTTTGCAGTCAAACCGTAAATCAGGCTTATCGCTGCCATAATATTTTATGGCGTCATCGTACTTAATACGTGGCAAATCGCCCAGTTCATAGTTCAGCACCTTTTTAAAAACGTGCTGCATCATACCACCAAAGGTGGCAAAAATGTCCTCCTGATGCACATAACTCATCTCGCAGTCTACCTGGGTAAACTCCGGTTGGCGGTCGCCGCGGAAGTCCTCATCACGGAAACATTTAACAACCTGATAGTAGCGGTCCATGCCGGCAACCATCAATAGCTGCTTTAAAATCTGCGGTGATTGAGGCAACGCATAAAAACTTCCATGTACAAGGCGCGAAGGCACTAAGAAATCGCGTGCACCTTCCGGCGTACTTTTAATCAGTGCCGGAGTTTCTACCTCAATAAAGCTTTGATTGTCAAGATATTCGCGCACTGCACGTACAATAGCTGCACGTGTAATTAACCTATCGCGCAGTACCGGGCGCCTAATGTCCAGATAACGGTATTTCAGGCGTAGCTCTTCGCTTCCATCTGTCTCATTTTCAATAATAAAGGGTGGAACTTCAGCTGCGCTTAATACGTTAAGTTCTGCCACTAATATTTCGATATCACCGGTAGCTATGGCAGCATTCTTACTCGTACGTTCTGCCACTTTACCCTTAACCTGTATTACAAATTCGCGGCCCAGCTTATTGGCTCTTTCACAAAGCGCTGCATCACTTTCTATGTTAAAAACCAGCTGTGTAATGCCATAGCGGTCTCGTAAATCAATAAAAGTCATTCCTCCCAGCGCTCTAACGCGCTGTACCCATCCACTCAGGGTAACTTCTATACCCTGGTTTTGCAGCCTCAATTCGCCACAGGTGTGTGTACGATACATATATTAATTTTTAGTTAGCGCCTATTAGGGCGGGGCGCTAAAATAACCGATTTTGCTACACTACAATTTATGAAAGGCAATACAACTAAAACCTTATCTTTACAGTCTTGTTTCTACCGCTTATTCGGGCGGGTAAAATCAATTGGATGTACAGACATTTTTACGCGAAGATTACGGGCGTTTGTCTCGTAATATTACTACTGGGCACTAAGGCATTCGCTACCCACAACATGGGTAAAGATTTGCAGTACGTTTGTTTAGGTAAAGTAGGCAGCAATATGCAATATAAAGTTACGGTACACTATTACCGTAACTGTTGGGATAACAGCTTTGGCGGACCGGCATCAACTGCTCCTACAACTGTAAGTCTTGAAATAACAGGCACCGGCTGCACAGTAAGCCCTTCAACTGTTAACCTGGCGTTAGATAATAGTGCTGTGCCCGCCAATGGTAGCGATGTATCGCAACTTTGCCCAGCGCAGTTGCCACAAAACGGATGTAACTGGAGCGGGGCCGGTAATCCTCCTTACCCTGGTGTACAGGTTTATACCTATACCGGTATCGTAAACGTGCCTGTAGGCTGCGGTACCGTAACTTTCGGAACCACCGAATGTTGCCGTAACGGTGCAATTAACAACATCTCCAATCCCGGTGGCGAAGATCTCTCAATTTATGCTACCGTTAATAACACTATCGACCCTTCTACTGGCCAACCCTATTGCAATTCTTCCGTAGCCTTCACCAACCAACCTGTGCCATTCTTTTGTCTGGGTTCTAACGTAACATTTAACCACGGCGCAGTAGATGTGGATGGCGACTCGCTGGTTTTTCAGCTGGTAAATCCTATGGATGGTTTCAGCTTACCGTATAACAATATCAACTTCAGCGGTGGTTATAGCGTTAATTGTCCTATCCGTACAGTTCCTGCCAATACCTTTAATTTTGATACCCATACAGGGCAAATGCAGTTTGTTCCGGGTTTTCAGGAACAATGCGTGCTGGCTGTGCGCATTTACGAATACCGCAATGGTGTGCTCGTTGGCTCTACCATGCGCGATATTCAGGTGGTAATACTTAATTGCGCAATAGCTATACCTGACCAGGATCCAATTACCAATGTACAAAATGGCAATCAGGTTGATTCATTATCCGTACAGGTTTGTCCCGGAACTCCGCTTAAATTCGATATAGAGTGTACTGATCCTGCCAACCACAACCTTACTATAACCAGTAACCTGAACACAACACCTTCTGCAATACCCGGCGCTCACATGACCCAGGTAGGTACCGGCGATACGGTTATTGCCCGTATTAACTGGACACCATTGGCAAGCGATACCGGCTGCCATAATTTCGTACTTACTGCACAGAATAATGATTGCCCCATTAATGGCTCATATACCCGCGTTTACACCATTTGTGTATTTACACAGGTAAACCTACTATCCGCAAGCCCTACATTTTGTGGTACGCCTGTGCAGCTTACAGCCACCGGGGGCTCCAATTACGTCTGGACCCCGTCCACCGGGCCTAATGCAGTTTCTAACCCAACTATTCTTAAGCCAACGGTTTCGCCCACATCACCAACCATGTATTATTTTACCTCCGATTGTGGAACCGACTCCGTATTTGTGGATGTGGCGCCACCGTTTTTATATGATGCAGGACCGGGGGGGGCTATTTGCCAAAACGGGCAGTTACACCTGAACGCTAATACGGATAGTTTATATGCACCGTATAAATTTAAGTGGGTGCCTTCCGGCGGACTATACGATCCTGTATCAGGCTTGCCAAATGATACCATATCTAATCCGGTAGCAAGCCCATTGTCCACCACCATGTATCACCTGTTTGTTACAGGTGCCAACGGTTGCACCAACGAAGATTCTTTGCAGGTGAATGTGGCAGGAACCGGACCGGCATTAGTGGCTAAGGCTCAACCCACCAGCGTATGCCCCGGCCAACAAGTTGAGTTGAACATTCTTACCAATCCGCAAAGCTGTGGCATCAGCCAAACACCTTGCAGTGGCAACATTGCTACCGGGCAAATTGGAACAGGAACCGGGGTTACACCAACAGGTTCGCCTACTCAATACCCTACAGTGTATGGCCACTATAGTGCAAGTGCCCGACACCAATTTTTATATCTGCAAAGCGAACTGTTAAGCCAGTTTCCTTCAGGTGGCGAAATACGCAGTATTGCCTTCAATGTGGCACAAATCAATGCCAATAACGACTCATTGATGAATTTCGAGATTAAGATGGGTTGTACACAAGCTACATCACTTACCAATTGGCAGCCAAACATGGTTACTGTTTTCTCACCTAAAAAAGTATACATGGGTGGTACGGGTAATACCGGATGGAAAACACATACACTCGATTTTCCATACAATTGGGATGGCACCAGCAACCTGGTGGTAGATATCTGTTTCTACAACAGTCCGAACAGTACTGCCTTAAATGCTAAGATGCAGATGACCCCTACACCGTTCCAATCGGTTTATTATTCAAAGGGCGGAACTAGCCAGTGCGGCAATACAGGAACACCGCAAAGCAGCGCAAATCGTCCGAATACCCGTTTTGATATCTGTATAACCAGTGTAGATGGTATGCCTACAGCGTGGACACCGGCAGCAGGGCCCAATGCAGTTATTCCACCAAATAACGACACAGCATTTAGTTATCCGCAAACACCGGTTATTTACAGTGTAGATGTTACAGCGCCAAATGGTTGCACAAGTAGCGATTATGTATTTGTGAATGTGGATACGAGTCTTCGCTTTAGTGCTGCACCGCACGATACGTTCTTTTGCAGCCCAACCAGTGTTACGCTTACCACCACTACTATCGGAAGCCCGCTTCCGGGTCAGAGCTTCCAATACCAATGGATTAATTTAACCACAAATGCCTCAGCCGGAACAACACCAACTATTACGGTAAACCCTGCAGTTTCTACCGATTACCTGGTTACTTTAACAGGTGGTGCATGTACATTGTCTGATACTGTTCATGTGGTGGTAGGAAACAACATCCCCGTATCATTAACAGTGGACTCTATTGATTGCTTTGGCATGAGTAACGGTAAATTATTTGCTGTAGCGGGTGGCGGCACGCCTCCAATAGCTTTTGCATGGAGCACTGGTACAAGCGGCGTTGACTCGCTCGTAAACCTTGGTCCCGGCACCTATTCCGTTTCAATAACCGACGCACAAGGTTGCACAGGTAATACCAGCAAAATACTTAGCGAACCAACTCAGGTAACCGTTACCATCCAATCGCAGGCTATAACCTGCAATGGTGCGGCAAACGCCCAGGCACTTGCAACAGCAACGGGCGGAACACCAAACTATGTTTATGCATGGAGTACCGGTAACAACAATAATCCGCAAACCTCTTTGGGTCCGGGCAATTACATAGTAACTGCTACCGATTCTAAAGCTTGTTCAGCAACTGCATCATGGACGGCTATAGACCCTGCACCTATCACCGTTACCGTACCTACTGTAACCAATGTAAACTGTTTTGGTGGAAACGACGGAACAGCAACAGCGGTGGTGAATGGCGGAACGCAGCCTTACACCTACAACTGGAGCAATCTTGGCATTTCAGCTAACCCGGGGGTTGGTTTCGCGCAAGGCAACCAAAGCGTTACCGTTACCGATCAGGGTAATTGTACAGCATCTGCAACCTTCAGCATCACGCAGCCCACGGCATTAACCGTAAATGTGAATACAGTTACAAATGCCACCTGTAATGCAGGAACCGATGGCGCCGTGGATATCACAGCGGCCGGTGGCACCACCGCTTATGGCTATCTTTGGAACGATGGCACAACAACGGAAGATCTATCTGCTAAAAGCGCCGGCACTTACATTATCACAGTAACCGATGCAAATAGTTGCCAGGCTTCTGCTACCGCTACTATTTCCGAACCAACCGCAATTGTCCTTTCGTTTACGCATACCAATCCATTATGCAGTGGCGATAATAGTGGCGCCGCCACAGTAGCTGCTGCAGGCGGAACACCGGGGTATACCTACGATTGGGCAAACGTTGCCAGCACTAACGACAATGCTACCATCAATCAACTGACTTCCGGTATTTACGATGTTACTGCCACCGATACTAAAGCATGTTCGGTAAGCGGTAGCGTTACCCTGATTGATCCGGTTACACTTGACGCACAGTTCATTAACAAAAATGAAATTAGCTGTGCAAACGATCAGGATGGCAGTATTGAGGTAGCTGTTTATGGTGGCACATCGCCTTATAATTACATATGGAGTAATGGTGCCACAAGCCCGGTTGTAGCCAATTTAGCGCCAGGCACTTACTACGTTACAATAAGCGACGTTAATGGATGCGATACTACGATGAACACCGTCTTCCTTGCTCCGCCTGTGATTGATATTGCCCTAATGGATGTAGATTCTGTTTCGTGCCCTCAGTATACCGATGGCGTAATCCATGTGATTGGTATTGGTGGCACACCCGGCGTAACCATGCCGTACGGATATTCAATTGATGGCTCCGCCTTCCAGAGCTCCGAATTCTTCCAGGATCTGGCAGTTGGCACCTATCAGGTAACTATACGTGACGGGCAAGGTTGCACTAAGGATACTACCGTGGTTGTAGGTGAACCGGCAGTGCTTGATTTAAGCATTCTGCCCGGCGATACCATGATTGATTTAGGTGATGCAGTGACCTTATTTGCCAGCATAAGCAACTATTCGGGTAGTGCTATTAACTTCTACAACTGGAGCCCGATAAACGGCCTTAATTGTAACGATTGCCCTTATGTGCAAGCAGCCCCTTATACCCACACTGATTATACCTTAACAGTTAACTATTTAAACAATTGTACAGTTACCGAAACCGTTAAGGTAAGTGTAGGCGACGGAGAAGATATTTTTGTTCCGAACGCCTTTTCACCCAACGGCGATGGCAATAACGACGTCTTGTTTATATACGGTAAGGCGCTGGCAAAAGCAAACCTGCTGATATTTAACCGCTGGGGCGAGAAGGTATACGATTCGCAGAACCAGTTTAACGGATGGGACGGTTACTATCGCGGGCAATTACAAAATCCGGGGGTATATACCTACTATCTGCAGGCAGTATATCTGAACGGAAGAACAAGAGATAAAAAAGGCACCATAACGCTGATTAAATAGAAAAACCGTCATTTTTCGGTTACGGTTTGAAACCTTTACAACCTGTAACCTGTAAAAGGACAATGAAGGATGGTGTTATTTTTTTTTCAGAATAAAATTTTGAGAACCCCAATTTTTGATATTTTAGACAACCTAATTAAAACCGGGACATGAGGAAAGTTTTACCGATACTACTACTGACACTGAGTCTGTTTACTGCCCGAGCGCAAGACCCGCACTTCTCGCAGTTCTACATGACTCCAGTTTATTTAAACCCTGCCTTAACCGGCGCCTTTGACGGTAACTACCGTATCACTGCTCTATTCAGAGGCCAGTGGGGCGAAGTGCTGCGTAACGAAAGTACGCCGATGTATCGCACTTATACTGCCTCCGCTGATTTCAGAACACTGAAAGGTTTTAAGAAAGGTGATGCATTTGGTTTCGGTGCTTCATTTATGGGCGACCAGGCCGGTGAATCCAAATTCGGCTTCAACAGTGGTGGCTTAAGCTTAGCTTATCATTTGGCATTAGACCAATGGGCAACGAACTATATCACTGCCGGTTTTTCTTCTAACATCTACCAGCAAACTATCGACTTCTCTCGTCTGCAATTCGGTAGCCAATGGGATGGCAGCGGCTATAATGCATTACTGCCAACCAACGAATTTTTAGTTGATAACCGTTTCTTATACTGGGATGTAAACGCAGGTTTACTGTGGTATATGAAATTAGGACGTAACAAAACACGCAGCCGCACCAGCATTTACTTAGGTGCTTCTGCCTACCACTTAAACCGTCCGGCAATTTCATTCCTTGGCGATAAGAACGTGCGTATGAACATGAAGTTTGTAGGTCACGGTGGTATCCGCTTCCCGCTGAAAGGCCGTTTCGATCTGCAACCTAAGTTCATCGTAATGTCTCAGGGTAAGAGCATAGAAACAATCTGGGCAGCTGATTTCCGTATTCTGTTCGAAGAAAGAAATCCGGATGGCGACCACTTCCGTTTCGGAGCCATGTTCCGTATGGTGGGTGGCGATCCTAACGCAGCCTGGAGAGACAAGCGCCTGAATCCTGAATCAGTAATCCTGAACGCAGGTGTGGCATGGAACGGCTTCGATCTGGGAGTTGCTTACGATATCAACGTATCGCAACTGATCAGCGGTAGCCGCTCAAACGGCGGTTTCGAAGTAGGCCTGGCTTACATCGGCAAATGGAAAAAACGCGGTCCTCAAACTATCTACTGTCCTCGATTCTAATTCAATCGAACCTTATACAAAAGGCAATCCAAAAAGGGTTGCCTTTTTTGTTTGGGGTAAGGCACTCTTATTGCAGGTACTACTCTAAACATGCATTATGAATACCATTAAATCGGCATTATTACTTGGCGCAGCAAGCCTCTTGCTCTTTACTACAGCCTGTAGTTCAACCAAACACCATTGGCATAAAACCACCAAGGAGGAACGGCAGATGAAGAAACAGCAGAAATAAAAAAAGCGGGGTGAGATCTCCCCGCTTAAATGCTTTTGTAAAATTCGTTTAAAGGTCCAGGCCAAACTTGCGCGAAGTTTCTTTCGCTAATTCGTAACCGGCATCGGCATGGCGTATAACGCCCATGGCAGGATCGTTATGTAACACTCGTTTTAAACGGCGTGCAGCATCTTCGGTGCCGTCGGCAACTATTACCATACCGGCATGCAGCGAATAGCCCATGCCTACACCACCGCCGTGGTGAAAACTTACCCAGCTGGCACCACCCGCCGTATTGATTAGTGCATTTAATATAGGCCAATCGGCAACTGCATCGCTACCATCCATCATAGCTTCTGTTTCGCGGTTTGGCGAGGCAACCGAACCTGTATCCAAATGGTCACGGCCTATTACTATCGGGGCTTTTACTTTTCCTGTTTTAACCAGTTCATTAAAAGCTATTCCCGCTTTCTCCCTGTCGCCCATTCCTAACCAGCAGATACGTGCCGGCAAGCCCTGGAAGGCAATACGTTCCTTAGCCATTTCTAACCAACGCAGCAAGCCTTTATCATTCGGGAAAAGCTCTTTTAGTTTTTCATCGCAAGTGTAAATATCCTGTGGATCGCCGCTAAGCGCTACAAAACGAAATGGTCCTTTGCCTTCGCAAAACAACGGACGCACATACGCCGGCACAAAGCCTGGGAAATCAAAGGCATTCATTACACCACGTTTATCCTTAGCCTGACCGCGGATATTATTGCCGTAGTCAAATGTAATAGCACCGCGCTTTTGCAGTTCCAGCATCTGCTGCACATGCTTCGCCATTGTATCCAGTGATAAGCGTATATATTCATCAGGTTTGCTATCACGTAATACACGGGCTTCCTCTACACTCAATCCTTCAGGGAAATAGCCTACCAGTTCATCATGCGCCGATGTTTGATCGGTTAAGGTGTCGGGGGTAATGTTTCTATCAATTAAACGTTGCAGTAGCTCAACAGCGTTACAACATACGCCTATCGAAATGGCCTGTCCACTCTTCTTTGCTTCTAAGGCCCATTCAATTGCCTCGTCAATATTTTTGCTGTATTTATCGAGGTAGCGGGTTTCAATACGCTTCTGAATTCGCCATTCTTCAACTTCAGCAGCCAAACAAACGCCTTCATTCATGGTTATGGCCAATGGTTGTGCGCCGCCCATGCCACCTAAGCCTGCCGTTACATTTACGGTGCCTCTAAGTGTACCACCGTAATGCTGATTAGCTAAGGATAAAAACGTTTCGTATACTTACTATTCCCTGCGATCCAATATAAATCCAACTGCCGGCAGTCATTTGTCCATACATCATCAATCCTTTCTTCTCCAGCTCTCTAAAATGCTCCCAGGTAGCCCATTTGCCTACCAGGTTGCTATTAGCCAATAATACACGCGGTGCATCCTTATGCGAGCGCAATACGCCAACGGGCTTACCACTTTGTATAAGTAGTGTTTCATCTTCTTCTAAATCCTGCAGGCATTCAACAATTTTATCAAAGGCTTCCCAATTTCGGGCAGCTTTGCCCAGTCCCCCATATACAATCAAATCTTCCGGGCGCTCCGCTACGGCAGGGTCCAGGTTATTATAAAGCATACGAAGGGCCGCTTCTTGTACCCAGCCTTTACAACTTAATTCAGTGCCATGCGCGGCGTGCAGTTCACGTTTCTTTTCCATGCTATCTGTTGCTAATAGGGCAAATGTATTCGATTTTCCCAAGTGCCCACTTTCCTCTTAACACCTTGGTTTTAAAGCTTGTTCGCTACACTAAAAATAAATTTCCCTTCATACGGCCAAATCTTTACTTTGTGGTTTAAACCAAACCCCATACCCCATGAAACTCCTGAAAATCATTGGTATACTGCTGTTGGTAGTTATTGCCGCAGTACTTATCCTGGGCTTAATTCTACCCAAAGATTACAATGTGCAGCGCTCCATCGTAATTAACGCGCCCGAACAAACCGTTTATAAAGGCATAAGCACCTTTGCCATGTTCGATCAGTGGAATCCATGGAATAAACTGGATACTGCACAAAAAACCGAATTGACGGGCACCGATGGCACTGTTGGTGCTAAACGTAGCTGGAAAGGTAACGACAAGGTTGGCGAGGGTTCCATGACCATTACTAAATTAGAACCTAACCAAACCGTAGGCTACCAACTCGACTTCATCAAACCTTTTAAATCAACCAGCCAGGTAACCATGAGCATGGAAAAGGCCGAAGGTGGTTACAAAGTTACCTGGGCAATGGCAGGTAGCATGCCTTATCCTTTCAATGTAATGACCCTGTTCGGTAATATGGATAAGCAAATAGGCGGAGATTTTGAAAGTGGCTTAGCAACGCTGAAGGATCTGTGCGAAAAAGCACCTGCTACCTCCTATGAAATAAAAGAAACGCAATGGCCTGCAACTGATGCTTTGGGCATTCGCAAAACGGTAACCTTCCAGGATATGCAGGCTTTTTTTGCCGCTACATTTCCGGCTGCTTACAAAGCTATAAGCGAGGCCGGTGCCAAGCCGGGCGTGCCAATGGGCATTTATTATAAATACGATGAACAGGCTATGAACGCCGATATGGCAGCCGTTGTTCCGTACGAAGGAAAGAAAGTGTTAGCCAAAGGCTTTAGCAATATCAGCATTCCTGCACAACCGGCTTACCTCATCGACTATTACGGCGGTTACAGCAATATGAAGGCTCCTTACAACGAGATGAACGCCTTCCTGAAAAAGAATTTTAACCGGGAAGATCCTGATATGGTAGTAGAACAATACCTCAGCGACCCTATGAGCGAACCGGATTCAAGCAAATGGCATACAGCTATTTATTTCTTTGTTAAGAAAGAACAATCCGCTGCAAAATAGATCACCCTTTTAAATAAACCTGGAGCCCGTTCAACAGAGCGGGCTTTTTTATTTGCCCCTAGCTTGTATCCCAACAATAGTTTGTATTTCCTCTTCCGATAAAACGCCCCACTGTTTATTTGGCTTAGGTCCCATTTCAAAAATCAACTGGCCTCCCGCGGTTAATTCTGCATGATGCAAGAACGGAGCAGTTACCGGTTTGCCATTCAGGGTAACAGATTGTATATACTTATTTCTACCTGAGACATGGTTCGCTAGTATCTCTAACTTTAAATTGGTATTGAGGGGGTCAGGACTAAGCGTAAGCTTTTTAAACTGCGGCGAGCCTATTGCATACACATCCGTGCCAGGCGTTACCGGGTAAAAACCCATAGCCGAAAACACATACCAGGCACTCATTTGTCCGCAATCATCATCCCCGTCCATACCATCCGGATTATTACGGTAGCGTGTACTGCGGAACCAGGACACTTTGCGTTGCGTTACCCAGGGCATACCTGCATAATTATAAAGATAGGTATAGTGATGCCCCGGCTCATTCGTGTGCCAGTACCGATGCCAGCTAAAGCTGGCGTTCAGCTTTTTAATAAAAGCTTCTCTGCCACCCATCAATTGCATCAAGCCCGGTATATCGTGCTGCACAGCAAACAGATAAGTATAAGGACCTCCCTCCGTAAATCCGGCATGCGTATCCTTATACCAGCTAAAATCGCTGTTGCGTGGCGCCATCATGCCGGTGATTTGATTATATACGTTGCGGTAATTTTTGCTATGCTGTATCAGTAGTTGATACATACTATCATTCCCTACTGCCTTTGCTACCTGAGCTGCACAAAAATCATCATACGCACCCTCCAGAGTGTTCGATACACTCTCAGCGGTTTTATCAACCGGCACAAAACCGTTACGCAGATAGTAAGTTAATCCTGCCCGTGTTTCAGGCGAACCGGCCCATAAGGCGCGGTCGTACCAACGTTTAAACGTATCTCCTGCCGAAGGGATCGTGCAATCTTTAATACAAGCCTCAGCAGCCTCTTTCAAATCAAAACCTTTAACTCCCTTTACCAAAGCATCAGCAATCACCGCATCAGCATGGGTACCTATCATAATACCGGTGTAAGTAGGATTAGGCCACTTGGGCATGTAGCCCCCCTCCTTATACATCTGCACTAAGCTTCGCACCATGCCCGGCACATGCTCCCTGGCTACTAAAATCAACAGCGGGTGCTCCGCTCGATAAGTGTCCCACAAGCTATAATCATTGTAACTAACGCCCGCGTGAATGGTATCATCAAAGGCACTGTAGTACCTGCCATACTCGCTAAACTCCCGCGGAAATAACAGACTATGGTAAAGCGCTGTATACAAAATTTTCTTCTTGCGGTTGCTTGCGCCTTCTACCTCTACCCTGTTCAGGTATTTATTCCATTCTTCCTTTGTACGGTTCTCCACCATTTCAAAAGTCTGCCCGGCAGTTTCCCGTTCTAAATTCTCCCGCGCCTGTTCAAGACTTATAAACGAAGTGCCAACTCTTGCTTCAACAACTTCAGTTCCTTTTTTAAACTCTACCCATGCACCGCAAGCATTTGCAGTTTGTTGAAACGTTTTGCTGATGCTATCATTTACCCAAGTGCCGGCAGCTTCCATTGGCCTATTAAACCTAATAACGAAATACCCCTTAAAATTTGGTAATGGGGGGCCCAGATGCGCACAATGCCGGTCCTGGTTCCAGCCAATAATTTCTCTCCTCGCTGTATCTACTTTAACCCATCCCAACGAATCCGGCAATTGGCTAACTTCTATGTATACCGATGGTTGTTGCTTTTTACCAAACGTAAACCGCAACATGCCACAACGAGAGGTGGCTGTAATTTCCGTTTTAATTTTTTTACCTGTCGGTGTATGTGCCTTTACAGAATAGTAATAGCACTGCGATTTTTCGCCGGCATGTGTAAACAAAAGCGTTTGCTGCAAATGCTTAGTGCTGATTTTTCCTGCAAATGGCTTAAGCGTAACATAGCCATAATCACCCATCCACATCGCCGGCTTGTGGGTAGCTCTAAATCCGCGTATGCGTGTATCGAAATAATGATAATTAGGTATTCGGATCCGGCTATTACGCGTGCAAGCGGTCCAGTTGGTCATGCCGAATGGCGGCGTAACAAAAGGAGTAGTTCTACCATAAAACCAAATACCCTTAGTGCCTATTAACGGATTAACATACGCCGCTGCATTTTCTTCACCTGCATAAGCAGCAATCGCGCTTA
Source organism: Chitinophagales bacterium (assembly GCA_046329495.1). Classification (GTDB taxonomy): domain Bacteria; phylum Bacteroidota; class Bacteroidia; order Chitinophagales; family LD1; genus Bog-950. The sequence continues at coordinate 85,831 of JAXLUO010000006.1, forward strand.
TTAGTGCAGCCAGGCTCATTAAATATTTAGCAATCCGCATGTTACGAATATAGCAAAGCACGGTCTTGCGTGTTTAAATTCAGCGCTGCTCAAAAAGTTTATTTTAGCCCCATGCTCCGATACCGTGCCGACCTTCGAACCCTGCTGAACGTAGCTTTATATTTTGCTGTAGCCACCATCCCCTGGTTTCGCTGGCCGGTAATGGGCACTGCCGAAATTATCTTTTGGGTAGCCATCAATTGCCTGCTTAGTTTCATTTGCGCAGTTATCGTTCACAATACCATCCATGCACCCATTTTCAAAAGCAGGTGGATGAATAAAGTTTTTCAGGTGGTATTATCATTTACTTATGGGCATAGCACCAGCGCTTATGTGCCGGGGCACAATTTCAGCCACCACAAATACACCCAAACCCCGCGCGATGCTATCCGCACCAGCAAGGCACGTTTCCGCATCAACTTGTTCAATCAGCTGTTTTTCTTTTTCATCATGAGCGGCGATATCCTGAAAGGCGAGTTGCGCTTTGCTGCCAAAATGCGAACTGAACGCCCCGACTGGTTCCGCCAATACCTGCTGGAAATGATTTTGGTAATGGGTGTTAAAATTGCTTTGACAATACTGAACTGGAAATGCGCTGTATTGTTTGTACTTATCCCTCACCAGTATGCAGCCTGGGGCATTGTTGGCACCAACTTTTTTCAGCACGATGGTTGCGACGATAAGCACCCCTACAACCACAGCCGCAACTTCAGCGGCCCGGTTTTAAACTGGCTATTATTTAACAACGGCTACCATGGTGCGCATCACATAAAGCCTAATCTGCACTGGAGCTTACTACCGGCTTATCATAACCAGAAGGTGCGACCTTATCTTCATCCATCCCTCGACCGCGTTTCATTACTTAGCTATTTGATTGAAGCGCATATTTATCCCGGCAAACGGCTGGACTATCTTGGTAATCCCGTTGCATTAAGACCTGTTGAAGCAGAACAGGACTGGGTAGAAACCATTAAGGTATCTGAGCACGAAACCGATATGGCTGCGTAAGTTACTTCGCAACCACAAACCTGCGTACAGCTACGTTTACACCATCACTCAAACTTAAAGTATAAAACCCCGCTGCTAATTGGGCCACGGATAATTGTAGCGTAAATACGCCGGCATCAAGTTGATGTCGCGTAGTACTAACAGCTTCGCCCAAAGCATCCAGCATCTTAAAATCTATAGATTGTGCATGCGCCGTATTCAAGCGCAGGTTCAAAACATCGTTGGCAGGGTTTGGCCAAATTTGCAGTTCAAGCCCACTTAAATTCGTTTCTGCAACCCCGCTCACCAAAATATTTTGCTGAACCACACAGCCACGTTGGTTTTTAACGTACACAATGTAACTGCCATTTGTAGGTACAGTAAAAATTGGAGAACTTTGGTAGGTCACACCATCCAGAGAATAGTATAAACTATCATTACCGGCCGTAGCATTTACGGTAACGTTCCCAAGATTACCACCTTGCGCAGGAATTATGTTTACTGCATTTATTGCAATGCTATCGGGATCGTGTAGTTCTGCAGTCCATGTCCTTCGGCAACCCGATGTATCAGTAACCTGCACGGTATAAAAGCCTGGCTCCAAATTCAATATTTCGATGTTATGTTGATTGGTATTCCAGAGTATATTATAATTCACCGCATTATCAGGCAAGGTTACTGCAGCCATTGCACCACTATTGGCACCATGGCAGGCTATGGGGGTTTTATCAATTCGCAGATCAAATTGGCAGCTATCGCAATTAAAGCGGCTTAAGTTCATAAAGGCGCGATACAAATTCAACCGACCACCGGTAACGGTTTTATTGTTCAGTGCCGGCACCCACTCGGCACCATCTAATAGATATTGCTTTATCAGCAAGGCCCCACTATCCGGATGTTCCCAGTATGCATCCATAAAACCCTTACAAGCTGTGGCCATCATAGCTGCTACTGCACCTGTAACATGCGGCGTTGCCATGCTGGTTCCGGTTTTGGTTTGGTATAAAGTAGGCGTTGGCACTGTAGAATAAATGCCTGTACCGGGTGCTCCAAGGTCTACGCTTATTTTTCCGTATGCAGCTCCTGTATTCTTTTTATCAGCACTGGTGGTATTGGTAACGCCTATAAACCATTTACTGGCACATTCGGTTGGCACATCGTGCACGGCATCTACATCCACGTCTGCATTCGGCGCCGCACCTGCACTTAAAATGCCCACTGCCCCTAAGCTATCATACATGGCACACCACAAAGGATAATCAGCCGGGTTAGCACCATAGTTGCCTACCCCGAAAGAAGCATTAGTAGCCACTACAAAGGCGCCCTTACTACCAAAAGTGGTATTATATAAAATACGCATGTTGCGCACGTATTCATAACTGGCCACCACATTGGCTTCGTCTGTGGTGCCATAATTTACCCCCATAATTTTGGCACCCCAACAAACACCGGCTATACCTTTTGCATTGTTGCCAATAGCTGCGGCAATACCTGCAGTATGGGTACTATGGTAGGCACCGAAACCCGTGCTGTTGATGTCCCCGCTGGTATCCGGCACACTCCATCCGTTAATATCATCTATATAACCATTGCCATCATCATCAATACCGTTGCCCGGTATTTCATTATAGTTTACAAAAAAACTAAGGTCTTCATGGCTAAGGTCAAACTTGTTATCAATAATGGCCACAACCACCGTGTCTCCGGTTGCAGTTACATGGCTATGGCTTATATCCCAGGCATCAGTGGCGTCAATATCAGCTCCTGCAGTACCACCGGTGCCGCCGGTGTTGAGCATATTCCATTCCTGGTTAAAGTAGGGGTCATCGGGCACCAGATTCCGCTGCTCAACACGATGATTAAATTGTGCAATTAAAGTGGCCGGATGCAGACGCAGTGCACCCAAAAAACTTTCCGGCGCTTTGGTTGTGTTTCGCTCCAGCAACCAAATATTCATACGGCCCGATAAGCAGCGTACCACCTTTATATCGGTAAACATTCGCTCCAATTGCTGAGGCGTCGCACCCGGTTTAAGTAGCACTATATACTGGTTGAGCATCCGCGGATCTTCCTCCTGCCATTGCGCAAAGGCAGAAACGTGTAGCAATACGGCAAAAGCCAACAATATCTTTTTCATGTACTGTAGATAAAAAGCAATGCCCCGTAAAGATAATACGGTTTACCCGTAATTAGCAGCAATCCAATTGGCGGCTATCGCCATTACCTCTTCACTTTCCCATTTTTCTGCAATATTGGGCAGGGCCATTATACGGTCTAACAGCTCGTTTTGTCTCTCACCGCGGTGCTTCGCTTCGCTATACGATAATTCGCTAAAGGTTACCATGCTGTAGTGTGTCATAAATTTGTCAGAAAAACGGTCGGCTATTTTCCGCTCAATTTTTAGGCGTAACTGGAAGTCCTCGCGCCCGCTCAGGTCGCGCATTTCTATATAGTTGTAAAGTGCCAGATCAGCTATGGCATCGCCATTGGGTTTGCGTTGATATTGGAATTTATCCAATGCCTCATCCCAACTTTCGGAGGTAGCATCCAGTATTTCATCCAACTCACGCACGTCTTCAAATCCGCATATCATGCCCTGCCCGTAAAAGGGCACTATGGCATGAGCAGCATCACCTATCAGGCAAGCGCTTTTGTACTTCCACGGAAAGCACTTGATAGTACACAACGAACTGGTAGGATTAGTAAAAAACACCTTGGCCAAATCCGGCATCAGGGCCAAAGCATCCGGAAAATTCTTTTTAAAGAAAGCTATTACATCCGCATCGGTCCGTAAATTATCAAAGCCATTTTCGCCCTTGAACGGAGCAAACAATGTAACTGTAAAGCTTCCGTCTGTATTAGGCAATGCAATCATCATAAAACTACCACGCGGCCAAATGTGCAACGCATTCTTCTCCATGCGGTGCTTGCCATCTTCTGTTTCCGCTATATGCAGTTCCTTATAACCAAAGGCTTCATATTGCTGCGATAAATTGAAATTATTGGTGCGTTGCATTTCGTAACGCACTTCGCTAAATGCGCCATCAGCCCCAAAAATCACATCGCTTTGCGTACTTATTTTTTCGCCGTTGCAAACATGTTCAAAATGGGTGGTGTTACTGTCAAAGTCTACAGCCGAGCACCGGTAGTCAAAATGGAATTTTACGTCCGGAAACTTCTCAGCCTCATCTACCATTATACGGTTTAGTTCGCCACGGCTTACCGAGTAAATGGCCTGCCCGTCTTTACCGTAAGGAAATAGCTGTGTATTGCCCTCCAGGTCGTGTATCATACGGCCTGTCATAGGTATGGCTATTTTATCCACTACAGCATCCAGTCCTATTTTTTTCAGCGTTTTCCACCCACGGTGGCTAAGGGCCAGGTTAATACTTCGGCCGCCAACATAGCCCGCTTTGCGCATATCGGGCCTGCGTTCGTATACATTTACTTTATGGCCTCTCCGGCTTAAATAACATGCCAACATGGAACCCACCAAGCCACCGCCTACAACCGTTATGTTCTTTCCCATTATATGTTTCAATTTAGCTGCCCGAAACTATTAATAAACCAATTATAGGGTACTGAATTTTATCAGTCCGCATTTTTTACATTCGCATCAAATTCTGTTTTATGAGTTTAGAAGAAACCATCAACAACGACCTGAAAACCGCCATGTTAGCTAAAGAAGAAGCTACCGTACGCGGACTGCGTGCAATAAAAGCGGCTATCATATTAGCTAAAACCGAAAAAGGCGCCGGCGGTTCAGTTAGCTCCGAAAAAGAAGTGCAACTGCTGCAAAAAATGCTGAAACAACGTCGCGATTCTATTACTGAATTCGAAAAGGCAAATCGCCAGGACCTGGTTGTAAAGGAACAGGAAGAGTTAAAAGTGATTGAAAAATACCTGCCCGCTATGATGGGCGAAGACGAAGTGCGTGAAATAGTTAAAAAAGCTATTGCCGATAGCGGTGCTACCTCTCAAAAAGAAATGGGTAAGGTAATGGGCCTGGTTTCAAAACAAGTGGCCGGCAAAGCCGATAATAAAATGGTAGCTGATATCGTTAAAAGCCTGTTAAGCTAATTCCATCTCTCCACATGATATTTGATATCCTGTTTGTTATTGCTGTTGCCATAGGTTTTTGGTGGGGCTACAAAAAAGGCATTATCTATTCGTTGTTCAGCATGCTCGGCTATTTTCTGGGTGTGGTGGCAGCGCTTAAATTCAGCTACCTGCTTGCCAAATTATTAAAGGGTGTAGTAAGCATGAGTCCGCAAGGCCTGGCGATACTTTCCTTTGTGTTGGTATTCATCTTTATGATTCTGCTTGCCCGCCTGGTTGCCTGGGTGCTCGAAGAGATTTTGAAATCCTTCTCGCTTAATTTGGTCAACCAATTAATAGGTGGTGCATTACACGCTGTTATTGCACTCTATTTGCTCTGTGTAATGGTTTGGTTCGCTGACCGTATGCATGTGTTTCCGCAAAAACAACGCGACACCTCGCATGTATATGGTTTTATGGCCAACCTGGCGCCCAATGTAATGGAGGCCTCAGGCAAAGCACTGCCCTTTGTAAAAGACTCTTTCGACCAGTTCGAGAATATCTTACCTCGTTAATTATTTTCGGCAGGTAAAAGATCTTTTACTACCAATTGCAAACTTACATTACCCTGCCATTCATTTTCTGCCAGTTGATAGACCAGGTCAAAGGGTCCGCTTTTCAGCAAATTGAACTTAGGTGCTAAACCAAAGCCAATCCCCCCTACGGTAGGGCCGCCTGCATTACCACGAACCGAAAACTTGATGTGGTCCTCTTTCACAATTTTGCTCCAGCCGCTGTCCAATACGCCACGGGTTAAAAATACCGGCTTCATATTATCGGGGCCAAAAGGGGCCATTTGTTGCAGTATACCAAAAAAGCGAGGCGTTATATCACTTAACTCCAGTTGTGCATCAATCTCAATCTCCGGCACCAGTTGGTGGTCGCTAATGCGGGCACTCACTACCTCATCAAACTTCAACCTAAACGCATCAATATTTTCCTTTTGCATCGTTAACCCGGCAGCAAATTTATGTCCTCCGAATTGTATCAGCAGATCGCGGCATTCATAAATAGCTTCATACAAATCGAAATGTTTCACCGAGCGCGCACTACCGGTAACCTTACCGTCGCTTTCCGTTAGTACGATTGTTGGCCGGTAATAGGTTTCTGTTAATCGCGAGGCAACAATACCTATAACTCCTTTATGCCATTCCGGGTGAAATACCACAGTTGATTTACGCGCTACCAGGGTTTGGTCGCTGGCTATCATTTCCAGTGCATGGGCTGTTATACTGCGGTCTAAATCTTTACGCTCGTTGTTATATTTATTAAGCTGATACGCTTTCTCATCGCCGTCAAAATCTTCATCCTCACTTATCAGTAAACGCACTGCATGGCGGGCATCATCCATTCGTCCGGCTGCATTTATTCGTGGTCCTATTAAAAACACCACATCATCAATATCCATTTCCTTCTCCGAGCCTGCTAACTCTTTAAGCCGGCGTAGGCCACAACAGGGGTTAGTATTCAATTTTTTTAAGCCATGGTAAGCCAGTATGCGGTTTTCACCCGTCATCGAAACTATATCGCTGCCAATGCTTACGCACAATAGGTCCAGCCATTGCATATACTTCTCCGCATCAATACCATGCTGCTGGCTAAAAGCCTGAATCAACTTGAACCCGATACCGCAACCGCTTAACTCCTTGTAGGGATAAGGACAATCAATTCGCTTAGGGTCCAAAACCGCCACAGCAGCAGGTATTTCTTCGCCGGGCTGGTGGTGGTCGCAAATCACAAAGTCTATGCCTAAGGTATTGGCATAAGCAATTTTCTCATTGGCTTTAATGCCGCAGTCTAAAGCAATTACCAGGGTAAACCCATTAGCTTTAGCAAAATCTATCGATTGCTTTGATATGCCATATCCTTCCGTATAGCGGTGCGGCACATAAAAGTCAATAAAAGGATGTATTTCTTTAAAAAAGGAATATACCGTGGCTATGGCCGTAGTGCCATCTACATCATAATCGCCGTATATCAGTATCTTTTCCTGGTTAACAAGCGCATTGGTAATGCGCTCTATAGCCTTGTGCATATCCTTCATTAAAAAAGGATCGTGCAGGTCTTTCAACTCCGGTCTGAAAAAATTTTTCGCGGCTTCGTACGTTTCAATACCCCGGGCTACCAACAATCTGCAAAGCGCCGGATGAATTTTTAAAGCTGCCTGTAAAGCAATTACAGTGGCTTCATCGGCTGGTTTTAATGTCCATCGCTTTTGCATCGGGCGAATATAAACAGTAGCCCGCAACCAAGGCCTTTTAATGGGCAGCGCAATTCTTACATTCTTTTACATTTGCCTTTCGCACATGGGTAAAAAATTTTTTGTTGCATTTTGGGGTGTTTTTCTGGCAGGCGTGCTCACGGTGGTGCTCGCTTTCTATTTAATTGCCGCAGGCAAGTTCGGCTACATGCCCACCTTCGATGAACTAGAAAACCCGAACAGTGCACTGGCTACCGAAATCATCAGCACCGATAATGTCATTCTGGGTCGATACTATATCGAGAACCGAAGCAATATAACATGGGAGAACCTAAACGATAACCTGAAGCATGCACTGATGGCTACCGAAGATATCCGCTTTTTCGACCATACCGGTGTTGACCTGCGCGCATTAGTACGGGTGGTTAAAGGAGTGGCTACGCACGACGGGGCCGGTGGTGGCAGTACTATTACACAACAGTTAGCCAAAAACCTTTTCCCGCGCGACCGGCTCAGCAAAATCCAATTGGTAGCCCGTAAACTTAAGGAATGGATAATCGCCGTTAAATTGGAACGGGCCTACACCAAAGAGGAGATCATGGCCATGTATCTTAACACCGTACCGTTCAGCGATAATGCGTATGGCATTAAATCCGCCGCCTACGTATACTTTGGCAAGGCTGTTGATTCGTTAAAAGTGGAAGAGGCTGCAGTATTAGTTGGGATGCTTAAAGCGCCAAGTTCTTATAATCCCCGCAGCAAGCCCGAAGCATCAAAACAGCGCCGCAATGTGGTGCTGGACCAGATGTTCAACTACAAGTTCATTACCCGTGCCCAGCGCGACTCATTGTTTAATTTGCCTATTGCACTCGATTTTCACCCCGATACCCATACCGAAGGATTAGCTCCCTATTTCCGCGAATACCTTCGCCTTTGGTTAAAAGATTGGTGTGCGAAAAATCCAAAGCCGGATGGAACGAAATACGACATCTATAAAGATGGTCTTCGTGTATACACTACGCTTGATTCGCGACTACAACAATATGCTGAGAATGCTCAACGCCGCCAATTAGGCGAGATGCAAAAAATCTTTTTTGAGTACTGGAAAGGTAAAGACCCATGGAAGGATTTTCCTGCAGAATGGGATGCTATATATCATCATTGTCCGCGTTATGTTGATCTAAAAAAGCAGGGCAAAAGCGAAGAAGAAATTACAGCCATTCTTAAAAAGCCCATCAAAATGAAGGTATTTAGTTACGCTCCCGGTGGCGAAACAGATACCTTGATGAGCCCTTATGATTCTATCATTTATCATCGTCTGATATTGCAAAACGGATTTTTAGCCGTAGATCCGCAAAGCGGATTTATCCGCGCATGGGTAGGTGGTGTGGGTTACAAGTATTTTCAATACGACCACGTAAACATTAATACACGCCGTCAGATTGGCTCTACATTCAAACCCTTTGTATATACTGTAGCTATCCGCGATAAAGGTTATTCGCCTTGTTTCCGGGTGCCTAACCAACCCGTAACCTTCGAGGCCGGTGATGCGCGGTTTGGTTTGTTACAGGATTGGACGCCCAGAAACAGCGATGGCAAATACGGAGGAACGCTTAGCCTGCGGCAGGGTTTGGCAAACTCGGTAAATACCATTACTGCATATCTGATGCACGAAACCGGGCCTGAACCAGTTATCCAACTGGTACGGGGAATGGGAATAAAAAGCGATATCCCGGCTCAGCCTTCTATCTGCTTGGGAACAGCAGATATCTCGTTATTTGAAATGGTGGGCGCTTATACCACCTATGCCAACCAGGGCATACACAGCGAACCGATATTTGTAACCCGAATTGAAGATCGTAACGGCAATGTGCTGCAGGATTTTGTGTCGCCTCAAAACGAAGCGCTCGACGAGCAAACCACCTTTGTAATGGTTGAAATGCTACGCAACGTGGTTATGGGAGGTACGGCTACCCGATTGCGTTACAGGTTCAAGTTGATGAATGATATAATTGGCAAAACAGGCACTACCCAAAATTACAGCGATGGCTGGTTTATAGGTTGCACACCTGACCTTGTTGCAGGGAGCTGGGTTGGCTGCGAAGATCGCTACATTCACTTCCATAGTATGCAAAACGGCCAGGGCGCTAGTACCGCCTTGCCTATTTGGGCTTACTTCTTCCAGCAGGTATATGCCGATAGTGCCAACTTTAAAAAGGAAATTGACCCCTCACATACCTTTGCAAGGCCGGAAGAAGGTATCGCTATAGAGATGAATTGTGGCAAATACGAAGGCGGAAGCGCCGGTAAGGAGCAGGGCAGCGAATACGAATAATAGTGTATGGGGTTTCGTGCGTACGGTGTATTTATTACAATACATAATTTGTGTGTTACAACTGGTAATCGATTGCCCAAAATCCACAATTTGTAATTGAATATCAAGTTGTTAAGCGATAAATCATTTTTTTGTCATTGTTCTTTACAAAGGGCATAATACTTGTTATATTGTCACAAGATTCATTGCTAACACCCGGACACCTAATTATGAAAAAACTTTTACTTGCAACTTTACTGGCTCCATTAGCGCTTGGAGCACAAAATGAGTTCTACAATGCGGGCGCGGATATCTACATCCAAAAAGGAGCATTGATACATGTTCAAGGTTCGTTCATCGACGAAAATGGATCTGTAGACGGTATCGTTAAAAACGACGGTATTATTGAAGTGAAGGGCGATTTCCGCGTGGCAAAGAATGCCACCTTCCAGGTGTTTAATGATAATACTTCGAAGGATCGTGTGGTAAAATTTGTGGGCACCGGTCAGCAAAATATCCTGGGCGATCTTTCAGGTGCAGGCACCAATAGTTTTTACAACATTGTTATCGACAAAGGGGCAGCCACCGACCAGGTGGAAGTGCAAACAGATGTGGTTGTAGAAGGTTCGCTGGTGTTTAATAACAATACCACAACAACCACCTATACCCCAAGTGCATTGTGGACCACCAATAACAATGGTGGATTGCTTAAGTCTTATACGACCTCACAGGAGTTTCTTATTGATGTGCAAAACGGCAATACCGATGCAATTGGTGGTTATGCTACTCCGGCTATTAATAACGCAGCCGTTTCCAACTTTGTTTTAACCAAGGGTAACCGGGCCAGCAGTGCAGGCGGTTTGCAGCGCCGTGTTACCGGTACACTGGGTTATTTATATCCTATCGGTACGCTAACCAATGGCTACAACCCGGTACGCCTTAATTTCACCAGCGTGCCTGCTTCGGGTAGCGTAAAAGGTAAGTTTTGCGATGGATCTTCTAACCCGGCTGGTTTTATCGGCTACATCCAAAAAACCTGCCCCAACTGTCCGGTGCAACCATGGGGCGTTCAAATGCCCGATAACAACGGTTACAACCGCTACTTCAGCAGCGACCCTTGCAATGGCGGTCAACCACAGTGGATCATTCTGGAAGATGCAGTAAAAGATCACGGCTACTGGAGCTATTCAGGCCCAGCTAATTACCAATACTACATCGAATCATATCCAACCTCTTACACCGGATTGGGAAATGCAGCTGATAACTGGCGGATGATTAAATTCCCTACTCCTTATGGTGATGATCCTTCAGAATCCGGAGACGATTGGTCACAATACATTGAGTCTTCGGTATCTAGCCTGAACGATTTGATAACCTATACCAAATTAACCGGTAGCACAGCTCCATGCTATGCCGGCGATGCTATACCCGGGGGCATTTATACAGGCTTCTCACACTTTGCTGCTAAGAGTTCTATGAGCAACAGTGCGTTGCCGGTTGAATTGATCTTTTTGAAAGCTGAGCCGGTAAACAACCAGTTTATTCAGGTGTCTTGGGCTACTGCCGTTGAAATTAACAATGCCGGCTTCCATGTGGAGCGTAGCACCGATGGTATCAACTTCCAGGATATTGGTTGGGTAGATGGTCATAACAACAGCACGCAAACTCTTGCCTATGCTTTCGACGATCACAACGTAGCATCTGATGTGGTTTACTACTACAAGCTGCGTCAACAGGATAACGATGGCCAAACCGAAGAAACGTATGTGGTATCTGCCATGATTACAGACGGCACTTCATTTGCTATCAGCGATTTCATTCCTAACCCAAGTAACGACCAAACAAAGCTTGTTATTACCACATCAGTTTCAACGGATGTTGATGTGAAGTTGTATGACATGCTGGGCCGCGAACTTTCAGTTGCAAAATATGGTTTAAGCGCAGGCCAAAACAATATTGATTTTAACACACAAATGCTGGCCGATGCTACTTACACAGCAGTTATCAGCACAGGCAATAAAGTTTACAGCAAAAAATTGGTTGTATCTAAAAACTAATAGCCAGGCGTTTTAGTCTGAGAGGGGCGCAGGGCGCCCCTTTTTTTATGCCTGTGTTCATACTAACTTTGCGCCTTCATGACCGCCGAAGAGTTTTCAGAAATACGTAAAACAATCCCCGAAGAGCCTGGGGTATACCGTTATTTTAATGAACAGAATGAAATACTCTATATCGGAAAGGCAAAGGACCTCCGTAAAAGAGTATCGTCTTATTTCGTTAGTCGTGACCATTCTTATCGCCTCAAACGCCTTGTAGATGCCATCCGCCGGATTGAATTTACCATCGTAACTTCCGAAGCCGAAGCCTTCCTATTAGAAAATTCGCTGATAAAAAACTATCAGCCGCGTTACAACATTTTGTTGAAGGATGACAAAACCTACCCCTTCATCTGCATAAAAAAGGAACCCTTTCCACGTGTATTTCTCACCCGCCGTGTAATTCGCGATGGCTCGGAATACCTGGGGCCTTTTACCTCGCTGGTAAATGTTAAGAGCATACTTAGCATGTTAACCACACTGTTTCCATTGCGTACATGTAACCTTAATCTTACTGAAAAGAATATTCAGGCGGGGAAGTTCAAAGTGTGCTTAGAATACCATCTAAAAAACTGCATGGGGCCCTGCCAGGCCCTACAAACCGAAGCAGAGTATTTAGAAAATATTGAACAGATACGACAGGTGCTGAAAAGTAATTTTGGTTCGGTGGTGTACTATCTCCGTAAAAAGATGAATGAGTATGCCACTAACATGGAGTTTGAACGTGCCAACGAGTTCAAGGAAAAAATAGACTTGCTTACTAATTACCAAAGCAAGAGCACTGTAGTAAATCCACGTTTGAATAATATTGATGTATACGGATACAGCGAAACCGAAGAAGTGGCGTTCATTAACTTTTTGAAAATCGGCAACGGCACTATTGTACAAACCAAAGCCTTTGAAGTAAAAAAGGTATTGGATGAAACCCGCGAAGAGATCCTCCAACGCGCTGTCACCGAAAACAGTTTTGCTGACAACATTTTTGCCGAAGAAATTATTACACCATTCGCGGTAGAACTTCCCTTCGACAAAGTAGAACTAACGGTACCACAGGCCGGCGATAAAAAGAAACTGCTGGACTTAGCTATCCGCAACGTACTCTATGCCCGCGAAGAAAAAGTAAAAGCCAGCCTTACTTCCGAGGAGAAGAATCCTTCCTTCCGCATTATGCGCACAGTTAAGGAGGACTTGAAACTGAAAGACCTTCCCCGCCACATGGAGTGCTTCGATAATTCCAACTTTCAGGGCACTAACCCTGTAAGCGCCTGCGTTGTTTTCCGCGATGCCAAGCCAAGTAAAAAAGATTATCGGATTTTCAACGTTAAAACGGTTGAGGGTCCTGACGACTTTGCTACCATGGAAGAAGTTATCTATCGTCGCTATAAACGTATGTTAGACGATGGGCAGGAATTACCGCAGCTAATTGTTATTGATGGTGGGAAAGGCCAACTAAGTAGTGCAGTAACCAGCCTGGAGAAACTTGGCCTGTATGGCAAGGTTGCCATTATAGGCATCGCCAAAAAGTTGGAAGAGATATACTTCCCCGGCGATTCGCTGCCTGTTTACATCAACAAAAAATCCGAGTCGCTTAAAGTTATTCAGCGGATGCGCGATGAGGCTCACCGCTTTGGTATAACCCGCCACCGCGCCCGCCGCAGCAAAGGCGCTATAAATTCGCAGCTAACACAAATAGCCGGCATTGGCGAAAAAACAATGGAGCTGCTCTTGCGCAAATACAAAAGCATAAAGAAACTGAAGGAAGTGCCACCATCCGAACTGGAAGAATTGCTGGGCCCGGCAAAAGCAAAACTGGTGGTGGAAGGATTAAAGGCTGGCCCTTCTTCCCCTCCTACCACCAGCGAGCAGAACGATACAACTGCCGGGGACGTAACACCTCCTGAAGTTTAGTAGTTCCACATATCATGTTCCTTTTCAAAAATTTCCTGCTTAATGCGATCGCTTTCTACCTGAGCATCTACGCCTGTAGCATACTCCTGTATGGATCGGTCGTAGACGTTGCTCTCTTTGGTAATGTAGCTTTCAAAACGCCGCATGGTAAATAAATCATCCCAACTCATTTGCTGCCAATCGTTCAATGCATTAAACACCTTATGCTTTGCCAACAACGTACGAATACTTTCAAAGGGTATCCAATACATGGTCATGTCACCCCGGTAATTGCCGTTGGCATCATAATCCTCCATCACCGGCGCAATGGCAATTATGCGCACCTGCATGCTGCTGGTTTTGGTGTCAAAAAACCACACCTCCTTAACCCGGTACTTTTTAATCTTATCCCAGGTTAACTCATTGTTGATGGCAACCTGCTCTTCGTTCAGTGTTTCGGCATTTACCACCCAACTGGTATCGCGGGTAACACCAAGGCGTTGTACAGCATTGGTATCCATCCGTTGCTTAAACTGGTCCGCATTTAATACGGCAGCATCATACACATTTATCTCCCCGTGTTTGGCGGCTTCGTGCAGTATCTTAATCAGCGGTTCCTGTTCGTAACCAAAGGGCAGGTTCATCTTCTGGCGTATATCAATTACGCGCCAAATATTTTTACTCCAGGCTACGTCCGCCTCGCGCTGGTATTCATAAGGCAGCGGACGTTTATTAGTATCATCGCGCTGTACCCATGGCAACGTTTGTACATTGCTGGCAATGTAAGTGCCACCCGGATCTGCGGCAGTTGTTTGCGCAGTAACACCCGCAGCAGTAAGCAGCAGGCACGCAATATTTATCAGCTTTTTCATAGTTCCTCCTTTACCAATACAATACATGCCCCGCTAAAAAGTAACAAGTAGTTCGCGGGGTGGGCCGGTTACCTAACCTAACCGGCGCCCCGCAAGTGTATTATTGTGCCGTTATATTAAAAGCTATAGAGGGTAATGTACGTTGCCCGCCCGGGCCGCGCGCTACCACGTTATCAATAAATAAAGCATCCCCTTTCTTCAGTGTTTTAATAACACCCTTTGTCTTTTCGCTAAATAACGGACCAGTATTCTCAAGCGGAATAATATCCGGCCCTTTGCGCAGTGTAGTGGTATAGCTCAAAATCGTCCAGCGAACACCATCATACACAAAGTCGCCCATATTAGCTACAACGCCGCTGCGCTGCTTTAGCAGGGTAGCCGAAATATTGCCCGGTAACGATATTCCATCCAACGACAATTCCGGATTAGGTACCCGTTTAACCCTAAACTCCTTCTCACCCATTGCCAATACCTTACCATTTACCTTAGCGCTTACCTTAATCTTAACTTTCTTTTGGTTATTACTATTTACTTTTAAAGTAAACGTACCGTCACCGGCATTTACTAATTGAGCATCACCTTCTACTGCAGGCACTATATCTACCTGCGCTACGCCCGGTACACTCAAGTCAATTGGATTGTCCAGGCCAACATAAACCACATTCATTTTACTGGCCGATACCACTGCTGTTTTAGGTGCCACTTGATACTCGCCTTCAAAGGGATAGAAGTTGTACATGCCATCCGTACCTTTGATACGTACTATGCCGGTGTACTTTTTATTGCCGACGGCATTAGCCGGCAACTGCAGTCGTCCGGTGTTGCTTTCTACTTCTACCTTTACAGGGGCATTTAAAGGCAACACATCCTTATCCGATTTAAGCGCATCATAGGTCCCGTCAATGTTCTTCCTTACCTGTGGCGTAAAGCTGCCTATAAACACCTCCGGAACAAGCGTGGAGTTACTTGCAGCTACCAATACGTCTGCTTTATACGTTTCGCCCTGCATAATGTAGCTGCTGGGCGAAATAACCTTGGCTTCCATTTTGTCTACCTTCATGGTGCGCGCATAAATGGATGTATACAACTGTTCAACAATATGCTGCTCGGCGGTTAGCACATCATTCTGGTATTTGGAGAGATTAGTAACTGCGGCAATAGCCGGCACATGATTAAAAGATGCATACTCCCATGCCCGGCCATCGGTTGGCTCGACAATTTGCAGGGACAGATTTTTTTGAAATTCTTCGCGCTCTGCAGGCTCCAGCAAATTCAGCAAGGCGGTACGTGTAGCCACTATTTGCTCTTTTAACTTTTTTCCGTCCTTGCCATCATTCTCTACAAACAAGCGGGTAGCTACGTCAATATCATCATCGCGCACAATCTTTCCAGTCTCAGGGTCAATACCACCGGCACCTTTTATAAGTTGCTGCTTGTATTGCTCCAAAAGACTATACAACTGCTGTGATAATTCATGAGCTTTTTGCGCTTTGAAAAAAGCCTCCTTTGCCCGCAGCGAATCATTGGCGTTTTGCTTTTGGAAATCGGCGAAGAGGTTGCCGGTTTTGTTTTGCAGTGAAGTATTTGAAGCGCCAATACTATCATTAACGCCTTTAAAGGCATCCAGCACTTCGGTAGATACGGTTAGTGCAAGAATAGCGGTAAGCACCAGATACATCATGTTAATCATCCGTTGCCGTGGAGGTAATTGGGAGTGAGCCATAGGAGCGATATTTAGGTTAAACCATATATCGCTGAACGGGACCGGCGTTTTTAAAATTGCGGCTTATTGCATGCAAAAAACACTTTATGCGAAAAAGAAATCGATTCGCAATATCAACTAAAGCGGAGGCGTTATTAAGGGATATGCCACGCGCAATGGCCTTACTAACAGAGGGTATAAAACAGAAACGGCAGCCATAAAGGACTGCCGTTTCTGTTTATTCTTAAAGCGCAACTTTTAGTAATTCCACAAGTCGTGTTCAAACGTAAAGTTGTCGTATTTGATGCGGTCGCTTTCCAGCAGGGCATCGATACCGGTGGCATACTCCTGTATGTTACGGTCGTATACGTTGCTTTCTTTGTAGATGTAGCTTTCGAACAAACGAGCTTCGAACAGATCTTCCCAGCTTAAACGCTGTGCATCGTTCTTAGGGTTGTACACCTCGTATTTAGCCAGGATAGGGCGTAAATCGGGGTAGTATAACCAATACATGGTCATATCGCCACGGTAGTTGCCGCTTGCATCGTAGTCTTCCATGATGGGTGCAATACCGATGATACGCACCATCATTGTTGACGTTTCTTCGTCGAAGAACCAGTCTTCCTTAACACGATACTTTACGATTTTATCCCATGTAAGTTCGTTCTTCTGAATTACCTGTTCTTCTTCCAGGGTAATAGGGTTGATCTGCATTACAGTATCGGTACGGGTACCAATCTTCTTTACATCTTCAACGCTCATTACCTGCTTGAACTGGTCAGCATCCACTACAGCCGGATCGTATACAGTCAACTCGCCGTTTTTGGCAGCTGTATGCATAATCTCAATCAGTGGCTGTTGAGGGTACTTGAATGGCAGGTTCATCTTTTCGCGTACGTCGATCATACGCCAGATGCGCTTTGCCCAAAACACGTCGGCTTCGCGGATATAGTCGTAAGGGATTACCTCTTTTTCTTTTGTAGTGGTCTTCACCCACGCGCCATCCAGCGGCTCCTGTGCAAAAGCTGCAAAGCTCAGCAGAGTAACCAACGCCAGAACAAGTTTTCCTTTCTTAAACATGACTCTTCAGTTTTATACAATTTGGAATGCAATCTGACCAAGCTTACGAGGCTGGTTATCCGGACCAACAACTTTAATCTCGTCGATGAAGATGATATCCTTCGGCTTAGCGCGATCCAGGAAGCTCTTCATCTGCTGATTAAACAATGGACCCTGTGTTTCTGCTTTGAAGATTTCACCCTTCGAAGAGAATACCATCTGGAAGCTTACCACTTTGAAAGTTGCTTCGAAGTCGAAGTTTTCCAGTAAGGCAACTACACCACTCTGAGCTTTGATAGAACCGGGCTGTGTGTTACCACCGCGCAGTTTACCACCCAGGGTTGGGATTGGATCAGGAATACGCTTGATACGGAATTCTTCCTCACCCATGGCTTGTACTTTGCCGTCGATTTTAGCCGATACAGCAATTTTACATTTGCCTACAGTGCTAACAGTAGCAGTATAGGTGCCATCAGGGTTTTTAGCAAGGCTGCCTGAACCATTCAAAGAAGCAGATACATCGCCCTGGCCTACGCCCGGAACAGATATCTTCATTGGGTTAGGAACACCGATATACAACACGTTCATTTTGGTAGGAGAAACTACCACTGCACGGGCTGCCACCTGGTAAGCGTTTTCGAAAGGATAGAAGGTATAGCCGCCAACCGGGTTCTTCACACGGATGATACCACCATAACGCTTCTCGCCTACGCTACCGCCGGTGCCTTGTTCCAGTTTACCCATACCGCCTTCAGCTTTCAGCACGCTGCTTTCGCTGTAACCGGCAGGAAGTGGGTTCTGAGAATCCATTTTGTCGTAAGTGCCATCAGGATTCTTTTTGAAACCGGCCAGAGAACCGATGAATACTTCAGGCTGCTGTGTTGAATTGAAAGCAGCTAAGAAGATGTCGGCTTTGTAAGGCTGACCTTGCATGATGTAGCTTGAAGGAGCGATAACCTTAGCAGAAAGAGCGTCGAATTTGAAATCCGTTTCGCCGATTTTCTTGATCAGGTATTCGATAACTGCACCTTCTGAGCTGATAACGTCCTGCTGGAATTTAGAAAGAATAGTAACCGCAGCAGTTGTTGGAACGTGGCTGAAGGTTAAGTATTCCCACTTAGCGCCTTCTTCACCTTTTTTCTTAGGTGTTTGAGCGTCCAGAGAGATTTTTACAGCATTGTCAGACAGTGCTAACAGTTGTTTGCGGGCATCCAGGATCTTCTGTTGCAGATCGCGGCCACGCTTAACGCCTTCACCTTCTTCCACGAACATACGTGTAGCGATGTCGATGTTATCGCGCTCTACGATGTCACCTGTTTCAGGATCGATACCTTTAGCCTGCTTAACGATTTCGGTTTTGTAACTTTCGATAAGCTTGTTGAGGTCTGCAGAAATTTTACGAGCCTTTTGAGCTTTATCGTAGAACTCCTGGGCCTTACCCTTATCGGTGTCCATTTGTTTATCGAACATCTTATAGATGCCCGCGTTTTTCTCGCTTAATGAGCTACTTGAAGTTTGCAGACCCTCGTTAACCAAGCGGAATGCATTCAGTACCTCCTGCGATACGTTCAGAGCCAGAAGGGCCGTTAACACGAGATACATCATGTTAATCATCTTCTGCCTGGGGGTTAAATTACCACCTGCCATTTTGTATTAAAGTTTATTTTGGGTTAAACCAATTAATTCCAACTCACAATTAAACCGCCTTCATTGCAGAAAGCATGTTGCCGTATACCTGATTCAGGGAAGCCAGGTTCTTGTTCAGGCTAACCAGGTTATCGCGGTATTTAACAGCATCTGTAGCAGTTTCGCTCAGCGCTTGTGCAGCAGAGTTCAGGTTGCCGAAGAACTTGTTCATAGCCTTCAGGTGGTTGTTAGAATCCTGCAGTTCCAGTTCGTAGATAGCGTTTAACTGGCTCAGGTTCTTAACCATGGTTTGAACTTGCTCGTGGTAAACTTTAGTATGTTCTGCACCAGAACCGATTTGGCCTACAGCAGTAGTAGCAGTAGCAGCAGCCTGTGCAAAAGAAGTGATTTGACCGGCAGCAGTTTTAGCGCTCTTGCTGAAATCGTTTGCAGCAACAGAAGCTTCGGTAAGGTCGTTCAGTTTAGAAACGCTATCGCCCAGAGAGCTGAAGCCCTTGCCTAAGCTGTTGATCAATTCAGGACCAACTTTTGCGTCGCTTAACATTTTGTCTAATTGTTGAGTTAAAGGCTTTTGGTTTTTGTTAACCGGACCTTCGTTAGCTAATTCAGGATATACACGTTCCCACTCGTATTCTGCATGCATTGCATTTTGAGGCTCGAAACCTGAGATGATGAAGATCAACACCTCGGTACCCATACCTGCGATAAGCATGTAGTTAGCACCCGGCCAGTGCATGATCTTGAAAAGCGCACCTGCGATTACGATCGCCGCACCAAAGGAGTATGCATAGTTCAGATAAGTCCTTGCACTCTTGGTTGTAAGTGGATGCTGATTTGCTGCCATAATTCGTTCTTTTTTTTAAATTTTAGGGTTAAACAAACAAATATTGAGTTTCAGTTTTTAAAACCTGTGTTTAGATAAAGCTCCTGTAAAAAAAAGCCGTTCAGCTACTAGTTATCAGTAATGTCGCGGCCTAAGAAAGTAGTGATGCAACGGAAACCAACGTACGACTTAGCAGAGTCGCCATATTCCCAGTGACGGGTACCGTTTTCGATGTAGTAACCGATATCCTTCCATGAACCGCCGCGGATAACTTTACGCTTCATAGCTTCAGGCTCGCTGTCCTGTGCATCGTAGCGTACGTCCGGGTTAAGGTCGTGGATGAAAGAATAAGAGTTTTCGTAGAAGGCAGAAGAAGTCCATTCGGCTACGTTACCGGCCATGCAGTACAAGCCGTAATCGTTTGGCCAGTAAGCATCGGCACGTACAGTATAGAAGCCGCCGTCTTCAGGATAGTTACCACGGCCGGGTTTAAAGTTGGCCAGGATACAACCTTTAGAGTTGCGCACGTAAGGGCCACCCCAAGGGTATGGAGCCAGTTTTTTCCCGCCGCGTGCAGCGTATTCCCATTCGTGTTCGGTAGGTAAGCGGAAGATATCCATCAAAGGCTCGCCGCGTGGTGTGCGGTAGTCTTCCCACAGGCGGGTACGCCAGAAGCAGAATGCATTAGCCTGAGGCCAGGTAACACCTACTACAGGGTAATCGTCGAAAGCAGGGTGGTGGAAATAGTTACGGGTCATAGGTTCGTTGTACGAATAAGAGAAATCGCGAACCCAAACTAAAGTATCAGGATAAACGTCGCAAGATTCTTTGTGGATGAAGCTGGTGCGCGACTTGCCACGGTTTTTGGTTAATGAAGCGGCTTTGTAATCAAACCACTCGTAATCGTATTTCAATTTACGCAGGTCCAGTTCCTTGCGGCCCCAAACGCGTTCGTTCTCGGGTAAATAAATTTCTTCTAACTGCTCGTTAGGTTCTTTACCACCCCATTCAATCTTCTGGTTCCAGTCTAATTGGGTTTTGCCATCGGCGTTATCCTTGGTTTGGCCCAAAATGCTGTGTGCTACGGAGTCGCGCACCCAGTTGATGAACTGACGGTATTCGTTGTTGGTGATTTCGGTATCATCCATGTAGAAACCAACGATAGATACCTGCTTAGCGCGAGCCTGGTAAGATGAGTTCACATCCTGGTCGCTGGGGCCGATATGTAAAACACCGGAAGGAATGAAAACCATTCCGTAAGGAGTAATCGGATTCCATTTCGGTCGATCCTGTTCACCCAATAGCTGCCCATTGTAACCTCCCTTACAGCCAGCAATGAAGAGCACCAGCACAATCAATGCTTTACTGAGAAGAGCATGTACGTTTTTCATGTGTAAGATTTTGATAGTTTTTCCCCGTTTTTAAATAGAAAGAGCGTAAATATAGATAGTTTTCGAATTTACAAAAAGAAATCTAAAAAAATTGCTACCCCACCTGTTAAATACGTTATCGGTACCCCTTTGTTACGCTTTTTAAACCCCTGTTTTAGTTAAATCGGGGATTATGATAAAAGTACCCTCTAACCTCCTTTTTCCGCAATGGATAACGATATGAAAAGCTGATTTCGTGCGAGCCGCTGTTGAAGCGTGTTAAGTAGCTAAGGTTTGCATCGTAACTGTACACCAGTTGAAACCCTTTGTACCGCATGCCCAAAAAGACCGCCAACGCATCAATCGACTTTTTAGTATATCCTCTAAACGAAATCCCGGTTAGGATATTGTTGATAACCGTGAACTGCGCACTTACCTCGGCCTGTATCTGCTTAAGATCGGTTTTTACGAGAGCACTTGGCTGTATACGCAGCTTGTTGCCCACCTTAAATTCGTAACCGCCGGTAAACAACAAGGTGCGGCCAAATAGCAGCCCTGTGTTCTGCACCGGTGTTTTAATTTTTGCTGTGCTAAAGGCTATGTGGTTAAGCGCTGCGCCTGCAAAGTAGCGATCGTTGTTGAAATAAAGACCGAAGGACAGATCCGGCGCAATGCCCTGTTGCAATGTTATAGGCAGGTAATCATCGTTATGGTTTACGCCGCCGTTGTAGTTGCCATCGGGCGCACGCAGTTGGTTGCCATCAAGGCTGGTTTGTATAATACCGGCACCTATGCCCACACCCATATTACCCCATTTGAATTTTTTACGGTAGGCATAGTTTACCGCTACATAGGTAGCGCGCTGGTAGCCAATCAAATCGTTAACGGCAGTAATACCCAGTCCGGAACTTATGGCGTAAACAGGCAGGTTAAAGTTAAAACCCTGCGAGGCAATGGCCCTTGTAGCCAAGCCTACATACTGACTGCGGTGCAGTAAGGAAAATTCTAATGCATCTTCGCCGCCGGCATAGGCGGGGTTAACCAGATAGCGGTTGTACATGTATTGCGTAAACTGAGGTTCGGTTTGGGCCTTACCCTGTATTACCATGATAACCATTAAGAAAGCAAGTACTACTACACGCATGTTTACAGACTATGAAGTTAAGATAATTGGGGAATTGAACTAATTGGACAAATTGAACGAATGGGAAGGAGTTTACTGTTTTCAGTCTACGGGTTTACAGTTGGGTAATTGGACGAATTGAACTAATTGGACGAATTGAACGAATTGAACGAATGCTAAGGTTTAAACGGCTAAATGGTTAAAGGGGGTGAGCGGGGTGAGGCGCTCTAAATGGCGGGGGCATCCATCGGCAGGTTGGGCCGCGCTTCCCACTACCCTTCGACTCCGCTCAGGGTGACAAATCAGGAGGACCGCTGCGCAGGGCTGCGCTTCCCACTAACTCCCTAAAGGGAGAAGCGCTGCGCAGGGGCCAAGCTATTTCCCAAACAGACAGATCCCGGCCTGCGCCGGGATGACGTCGTTGCGGGGGTAGGTAATAGGGCTGCGGTGCCCATTGACTCCATAAAGGAAAAAGTGCAGTTCGATGCCGCGCTTCCCACTGACTCCCTAAAGGGAGAACCGCTACACCGGGGCAAACTTCCCACTACCCTTCGACTCCGCTCAGGGTGACAAAATCTGGGAGTACCGTTGCGCAGTGCTCTGCTACCCACTGACTCCCTAAAGGGAGAACCGCTGCACAGGTGAATGAACACAGTTGAGTTTATTGATGGATTTATCAGCATAATGTAAGCATGGATGCTGATATTATGCTGAGGTTTGGCTGAGGTGTTAGCAGGAAATAAGCAGGTTGTTGGGTGTTTCATTGGATTGGTTTTTAATGGTTTAGGGTACGGATGCTGATTTTTGACTGAGGTTTTGGCGCTATATGGGCAAGGGTGTCAACCACCCCTGTCCTTCGACTATGCTCAGGATTTATTGCTGACGCTATTCTGTCCCCTCCTTATCAAGGCGGGGAAGTAACAGTCGCCTTGTGAGGCGACCGTATTACGGAGCAAGTTTCGCTGAAGTTTTAGCCTGTGCATGCGGGTTGGATAAGGTTTGCCATAAATGCAATTAACAGTTAACCCAATGTTCGGGCATTACGGGGCGGATGACAGCGTTGACGAAGTAGCGCAGGGTATCGAGGAAATCGGCGCAGCGGTGGGCGTTGGAGCGATCTTTGATGATGCGCTTTTGGGCGTCCATTTCTACATAGGTGATGTCCTCAATCAGCGGTTTGCAGCGTTCGGGGTCGATGGTTACCGTCCAGCGCTTAAAGGCGGCGTTTACCAGCAGTTGGTTCGATTCAACCGGCGGGTTGGAGGTTGGCACCTGCAGGCGCATGAGCGACAAATTCATTTCGCGGATGATAATCTGGAAGTAGTTGAGATTATCCTGACTAAGCGCACTGCGCGATGCACCCGTGGCATCGCCCGTAATTTTCCATTGTGCACGCGGATAGGATGCCTTCAGGCGTTCGCACATTTTCCAAATGTCGCTATTGGGCAGGCGGAAGCATTCAATAGCCTTAATACTGTAATCGCGGCAACTGTATTGAAACAGGGTGCAGGTAAGCGGGTTCACATTAAAATCGAAGGAAGCCCAGAGGATGTTTTCGCGGTCGTATACCGTTGGTTTTAAATGCAAGGCAGGATCGAAGGCCCATACAAACTTGCGGGTTTTATCGTCTACACCCCATTGGCCCAGCGCATATACGCGGTGCTGGTTTTCATCGAGCTGCGCCAATGCTTCCAGCCCGGCCATATCCTGTTCGGTAATAAATAAGCGCCCTGTTGCATCGCAATTATCACGGTAGGTGAATTGCATAACCGACGCGCTGCTGTGGTATACGCTTTGCTCATCGCACACTTGTTTTTTAATCCAGTGGTTTTCACTAACGGGGTTTAGCACCAGTATAAACTGCGTATCGGCAAAGCCGCGTGCGCGGCGCACAACTTCGGTAAAATCGTTGAGCGCAAACTCGCTGGCTTCCTCCATTACTACCCGACGGATGTTTACGATACTCTTGAGTTTTTCAGGATTATCAACACCACGGAAAATGAAACTTCGTCCGTTTGGTAAATAAGTAATGCGCCGGTTATCGCCGCTGAAACAACAGCGGAATAGGTGCTGCAAATTGTATTGATAGATAAGGCCCACCAGCAGCTTAAAACAACTTTCGCGGTGCTGTGAGGCATACTTGCGTAAAAACAACGTATCGCCGTGGCCTTCCTGCATCAGTTGCAGCAACTCGCTTTGGTGCACGCTGTAACTTTTACCGCTCATGGCGCTGCCGTACACCACCATATACCGGCTGCTACAATTGTACACACGGTGGAACACGCCGGTGAACAGCGTATCCTGATGTTGGGAAAAATCGTAGGTGTATTCCTGTTTTTCAGCGCTTGGGCGGCGCGATGACAGTATGTTTCGCAGTAGTTGCATGTAAATCGGTTTTGGTGGGAAAACTGCCCATAAGGCGGAAGTATAAATCCAGCGCGCGTAATACATCGTGATAAGCCGGCAGGGCTTCGGTATCGCCATCCAGCGTTGCGCGTCCGCGTATAATGTTGCTGAGGCGTTCTACAGCTTCAGCTTCGGTAACCATGTCGGCCCCCAGTTCGCGCCAAGCGGCATCGCGGCCCTCGCCCATAGCAATGGTGCGCTGCTCGGCCCGTTCGGCAATTTGCTTTACGTAGCGTTGGGCCAGGCGGTGTCCGTTGCTGGTGCAGGTGGCATCGGTTGCCTGCGCATTAATGGCTTGTCGGTAGGCTTCGGTTTGGGAGATGCCATCGGCAACAAGTTCAATGAATTTTTGGTGGTTGTGGGGGATGATTTCCATGAGCGTGTGTTTAAACGGTTAAAAGGTTAAAGGTTTAAAGGGGAACGAAGTTTTCGGTTTTCGGTTTACAGTTAGGGGATCAGTTTAGAGTTTAAAATTTCAAGTTTAAAGTTGGAGGCGGCGCAAGAAATGGCTAAAGGGCTAAAGGGGAACGAAGTTTTCAGTTTACGGTTTTCAGTTTACAGTTAGGGGATCAGTTTAAAGTTTAAAATTTCAAGTTTAAAGTTGGAAGCGGCGCTTAAGGGTAGGTACGCGCCGGTGGGTTAGGGCGTTAACCAGCTATGCAATAGTTAAGCTATTGCTGTTCCCTGCTTATTAGGGCGGGGGAAAATAAGCAGTCGGTACGCTCCTATTGTGTAAGGCTTTGTGTTTTAGGTTAGGTGTTGCTTTGTGTTGGAAGTGGCCTTTGGTGGCCGGGGCTTCCCAGTGTTTTAGTGTTGTACCGTTTTATCGGCACCAGTGGAAATGGCTATTTCCGGATGTAAAGATAGTAATTTTAGTGTTTTGTTTCTTTTTTGGGTAGAATTATTTTGTTAAAAGGGGATTATTTTTTGTACCCGGAGGTTGAAACCTCCTGCTTGCGTGAGAAGTGGAAATTTTTCTGTTGTAGGGCTGAAGCCCATGGAATACAGGAAATCGTTTCTTAAAGGAATTATTATTTACACCCGGAGGTTGAAACCTCCTGCTTGGTGAGAAACGGAAATTTTTCTGTTGTAGGGCTGAAGCCCATGGAATACAGGAAATCGTTTCTTAAAGGAATTATTATTTACACTCGGAGGTTGAAACCTCCTGCTTGGTGAAAAGCGGAAGTTCTCTGTGCAGGGCTGAAGCCCATGGAGTACAGGCGTTCGTTTCTTAAAGGAATTATTCTTTGTACCCGGAGGTTAAAACCTCCTGCTTGGTGAGAAACGGAAATTTGCTGTTGTAGGACTGAAGTCCATGGAATACAGGCATTCGTTTCTTAAAGGAATTATTCTTTACACCCGGAGGTTTAAACCTCCTGCTTGCGTGAGAAGTGGAAATTTTTCTGTTGTAGGGCTGAAGCCCATGGAGTACAGGCGTTCGTTTCTTAAAGGCATTATTCTTTACACCCGGAGGTTTAAACCTCCTGCTTGCGTGAAAAGCGGAATTTTTCAGTTGTAGGGCTGAAGCCCAAAGGGGTCGTCTTGATTATGAATTTTGCGTAGATTTATCAAAAATCCGCCATGTCTTTTGTTCGCAATTGGATTCATTTGGTTTTCAGCACAAAAGGACGTATGCCATTGTTGGTTTCGGCCATTCGTCAAACAGTTTTTCAGCATATCCGCAAACAGGGGTTAGCTAACGGTATTCAAATGGATTTTGTTAATGGCTATTATGACCACATCCATTGTCTGTTTATGTTGCCTTCTACTATGCCATTGTCAAAAGCTGTTCAGTTGTTGAAGGGCGAATCTTCGCGTTGGATCAATCAGGATGGTCTAACAGCTGAGCCTTTTGAATGGCAGGATGAGTACTATGCGGAGTCAATTGGAGTAAATGACGTGGAAAGAGTGCGGGCTTATATCAAAAATCAGGAAGATCATCATAAAAATATATCATTTGAGTCGGAGATAGAACGAAATGGCTATTTCAAAGAGAGCGGGAAGAAGATTACGGATTGAAATATCAATACAAGCATTCGTTTCTTAAAGGAATTATTCTTAATACCCGGAGGTTGAAACCTCCTACTTTGTGAGAAGCGGAATTTTTCTGTTTTAGGGCTGAAGCCCATGGAATACAGGCATTCACTTCTTGATAGGAATTATTCTTTACACCCGGAGGTTGAAACCTCCTGCTTAGTGAGAAGCGGAATTTTTCTGTTGTAGGGCTGAAGCCCATGGAATACAGGCGTTCGTTTCTTGATGGGAATTATACTTTGTACCCGGAGGTTGAAACCTACTGCTTGGTGAAAAGCGGAATTTTTCTGTTGTAGGGCTGAAGCCCATGGAATACAGGCGTTCGTTTCTTAAAGGAATTATTCTTTATACCCGGAGGTTAAAGCCTACTGCTTGGTGAGAAGCGGAATTTTTCTGTTTTAGGGCTGAAGCCCATGGAATACAGGAAATCGTTTCTTGATGGAATTTATTCTTAATACCCGGAGGTTGAAACCTCCTACTTTGTGAGAAGCGGAATTTTTCTGTTTTAGGGCTGAAGCCCAATTTTTTGAGTGAGTGCAGCCTTTGTGTAAGATAATTTCGGTTTGTATTTACGGCTTCAGCCGCATTAAACAGATAATTTTCCGCTTATCACCCGCAGCCATTGTCTTTTAAGCTTTGGCTGCTGAGGTTTATGCTCGACCAGCGCTCTATAGATCAATGGGCGCCACCCTTAAATCATAATTCATCATAACCATCCGTGTTCATCAGCGTTCCGTTTCACCAGCTTCGCTACCCACTGACTCCCTAAAGGGAGGACCGCCACGCAAAGGCAAAGGGCCTCACAAATCAGCATTCTAAAATCTAAAATCATAAATCATCATAACCATCCGTGTTTATCAGCGTTCCGTTTCGCCGGCTCTGCTACCCACTACCCTTCGTTTCATAAACCGATGAGCAGGATTAGCCCCCATTTATGCCCTCAGTAGTTTATATTCGCGGCCAAGTAGAACGTATGCAAGCTATAATACCCGTAGCCGGGGCCGGAACACGCCTGCGGCCTTTAACTTATACCCAGCCCAAGGTGCTTATTTCGGTGGCAGGTAAACCTATCCTGTCGTTTATTATTGATGAACTGGTAGAAAACGGGGTTTCCGAGTTTGTGTTTGTGATTGGTTACCTGGGCGAAAAGATCAAGGAGTTTGTTGACAAAACGTACCCGAACCTGAACATCCGCTTTGTAAATCAGGAGAACCGCGAAGGTTTGGGGCATGCCATCTGGTGCGCCCGCGAGGTAATTGATTTGAATAAAGATCTGATCATACACCTGGGTGATACGATTGTAGATATTGATTTGAAGAAAGTGTTAGAAAGCAACCATAGCACCTTGTGTGTAAAAAAGGTGGAAGACCCCCGCGCGTTTGGTGTGGCTGAAATTGACAGCGAGGGCTGGATTAAAGCCGTGGTGGAGAAGCCCTCCATACCCAAAAGCAATATGGCGCTGGTGGGTTTGTATTACATACACGAAACGCGGGCACTGTTTGATGCGCTGGAGTACAACATCGCCCAAAACAAACGCAACAACAACGAGTTTTACTTAACCGATGCCTTGCAGAAGATGATTACCGACGGCGTGCGTTTCCGCAGTTATAAGGTAGATAACTGGCACGATGTAGGTAAGAAGGACATACTGCTTGAAACCAATGCGCTGCTGTTGCGCAAGCTGGGCGAAAAGGGTTTAAATGCCGGTAATTGCGAAGGATCGATTATAGTGCCGCCGGTGAATATTGCACCCGGGGCGCGTATCCGTAATTCTATAATAGGGCCTAATGTGTCGGTGGGTGAGAATACGGAGATCAATTATTCGATCATCAAAAACTCGATTGTAGGTTCGTTTAGCCGATTAGAGCATGTGGTATTACACAGTTCGCTGATTGGTAGTGATAGTTGTATTACAGGTTTAAGCCAGAGCCTGAACATTGGTGATAACACCGAGATTGACCTGCGCGGCGAACAGGGATTTTAATTTTAGATTTTACCGATGGAGAATAGAATTACAAAGCTTTTTAATATTGAATATCCCATTATACAAGCGGGTATGATTTGGTGCAGCGATTGGCATTTGGCCAGCGCGGTAAGCAAGGCCGGTGGCCTGGGTTTGATTGGTGCAGGCAGTATGTACCCCGATATTTTGCGCGAAAACATCCGCAAAGCGAAAGCCGCCACCGATAAGCCTTTTGGCGTAAACGTGCCCTTGTTGTATCCGGATATTGATAAGCATATGTCCATAATTATTGAGGAGGGTGTTAAGGTTGTTTTTACCAGCGCCGGCAACCCTAAAACATGGACGAAGCATTTACAGGAAAAAGGCATTAAGGTGGTGCATGTAACCGCCAGCAGCAAGTTTGCCAAAAAGAGCGAAGAGGCAGGTTGCGATGCCGTAGTATGCGAAGGTTTTGAAGCCGGTGGGCATAACGGCCGCGAGGAAACCACCACGTTTGTATTGATACCGCAGGTGCGTGCAGCAACCAGCTTGCCGTTGATTGCCGCAGGTGGTATTGCCACCGGTAAAGGCATGCTGGCCGCTATGGTGTTGGGTGCTGAAGGTGTGCAGATAGGCACCCGCTTTGCTGCCAGTGCTGAGTCGAGCGCGCATGAGAATTTTAAGCAGGCGATAATAGGTTTGAACGAAGGCGACACCATGCTGAGCATGAAGAAACTGGTACCTGTGCGTTTGATAAAAAATGAGTTTCAGAAACGTGTGCAGGAGGCAGAGGACCGCGGTGCCAAGCCTGAGGAGTTAGCAGAAATATTAGGTCGCGCACGTGCTAAAAAAGGCATGTTTGAAGGCGATATGACAGAAGGAGAACTGGAGATTGGTCAGGTGGCTTCGCTGATACGGGAGGTGAAACCAGCCGGCGAAATTGTACAGGAGATTTGGAGTGAGTTTGTAGCGGCGAAAGAAGCGGTGAAAGGTTTGTAAAACAGGAAAGAATAATTGCATATAATGAGTAAAGGAGCAACGAGCTACCCGAAGGATAAGATCAAGATTTTATTGCTGGAAAATATCAGCGATGTTTCGGTAGAAGAATTTAAAGAGGCAGGTTACAGCAATGTAGAAAAATTGAGCGGTGCGCTGGACGAAGCCGCCCTTGCCCAGAAGATAAAGGATGTACACCTGCTGGGCATCCGTAGTAAAACCATGATTACCCCTAAGGTGTTAGCCAAAGCCAATAAACTGCTTTCGATAGGTTGTTATTGCATTGGTGTTAACCAGGTGAATATGCAGGCCGCTGTGCAGCAAGGCGTGGCTGTGTTTAATGCACCGCACGCCAATACCCGCAGCGTTGCCGAGTTGGTAATTGGTTTATCGATTATGCTTATACGCCGCATACCCGATAAAAACAAGGCTGCCCATGAAGGTATCTGGCAAAAGGATGCAAAGGGCAGCTACGAGTTGCGTGGTAAAACAATCGGTTTGGTGGGTTACGGTAACATCGGCTCGCAGGTTAGTGTAATGGCTGAAGCGTTGGGTATGGATGTGTTGTATTACGACATTGAGCCCAAACTGCCCCACGGCAATGCCAAGCAGGTGCGCAGTTTAAAGGAGTTGCTGCGCCGTTCGAATATTGTTTCGCTGCACGTGCCCAGCGATGCGGGCACCCGCGATATGATCAACGCTGAGACTCTGGCGTATATGAAGAAGGGCAGCTTGCTTATAAATTACAGCCGAGGCGATGTGGTGGATTTAGAGGCGTTGCGCAATGCGCTGGTGAGCGGTCAGTTAGCCGGTGCGGCGGTGGATGTGTTCCCCGAAGAGCCGGAAAAGAACGGGGCTAAATTTCAGACTGTATTACAGGGTTTGCCGAATGTAATTTTAACACCGCATATTGGTGGCAGCACCGAAGAGGCTCAGATGAACATAGGCCTGGATGTAACAGCCAAGATGTTGAACTTTTTAGAGAAGGGGATGACCACGGGTTCGCACTCGGTGCCTGCGCTTAACTTACCGATGCAGGCTAAAACGCACCGCATATTGCACATACACAAAAACATACCGGGTGTGTTGGGCGAAATAAACTCACGCCTATCTACACATAACATCAATATATTAGGACAGTATCTGAAAACCAATGATGAGATTGGTTACGTGGTACTGGACGTTGACAGCAAGTTGAGCAAGGAGGCATTTGCCTTACTGAAGAGCGCGAAAGGCACTATTAAGAGCCGCTTGCTTTATTAATACATTCAGTTTCAGAAAACAAGAAAAACCCGTCCTGTATTGGCGGGTTTTTTGTTTTACAAAACAGAGATGCGGTTTTTGACATATGTAATTTAGGGCGAATGTACGATCAGTGCTGTAACTGACAACAATCAGTCCAAAGTATTTTAAGGTGGGGTGGGTGCGGTGCTACTTTCGTGGCACTAAACTACCCCTCATGTTTAAAAGATTATCGATTTTAATTTTATGTATTTGCGCGCTTACGGCGGCTATAGCCCAACCGCAGCAAATGAATTACCAGGCCGTAGTGCGCGATGCCGGCGGTAACGTAGTTGCGAACGGCACTGCCGTGCAGTTGCGTTTTACCATACACGATAATACAGCCACAGGCACGGGCGTTTTTACTGAAACTATCAGCACCACGGCCAATCAGTTTGGTTTGGTGAATGTGCAGATTGGCAGCAACGCAAACCTTAGCGTTGTAAACTGGGGCAACGGAAACAAATTTTTACAGGTAGAAGCCAATATTAACAGCGCAGGCTTTACCGATATGGGCACTACACAATTATTGAGTGTGCCTTATGCTTTATATGCCGCTAACGGAGGAGGCCCCGCGGGCCCAACCGGCGCTACCGGACCAACCGGTGGCAATGGCGCAACCGGTGCTACCGGCGCTCAAGGTTTACAAGGTGTTACCGGCGCAACAGGAAGCACGGGTTTACAGGGTGTAACGGGACCAACGGGTGCCACCGGTTCGGGTGGCGGTGCTACGGGTGCCACCGGACCTACCGGCGCAACGGGAGCAACAGGATCGGGTGGTGGTGCTACTGGGCCTACGGGAGCTACAGGGGCAACAGGGGCACAAGGTTTACAAGGATTAGCAGGACTTAATGGCCCTACCGGTGCTACAGGTCCGCAAGGATTGGCAGGTGCCACAGGTGCGCAAGGCACACAGGGCTTAACCGGGCCTACAGGTGCTCAGGGCCCACAAGGTAATGCAGGCGCCACTGGTTCTACCGGAGCACAAGGTGTAACGGGACCAACCGGGCCTACAGGTGCAGGTGGTGGTGCAACAGGCGCTACAGGACCTACAGGCCCAACCGGAGCCACCGGTGCAGGCGGGGGCGCCACGGGCCCTACAGGTACAACAGGTGTAACAGGAGCCACCGGCAATACAGGTGTTAAAGGTGCCACCGGAAGCACCGGCGCTACAGGGGTTACCGGACCAACAGGAAATACAGGAACTACAGGTGTTACAGGACCTACCGGTAATACCGGTGTTACCGGAGCAACGGGCACTACAGGTTTACAAGGTATTACCGGGCCTACAGGTGCAACCGGAGCTACAGGATTTTTAGGCAATGGCAGCACTGCCGGTAATACTACGTATTGGAATGGCAGTCAATGGATATTGAATAGCAGTAATATTTACAATAATGGCGGTAATGTGGGGATTGGCACTTCTTCACCAATTGCGAAATTGCAGGTGGAGAATTCGGTAGCTTCGACAAATACAGTTTATGCTGTAAACGGCAGCACTACCAACGGTAGCAACTGGGGCCTGTTTGGCAATTATGCAGCTATAACCGGCAACGGAGCGCCCGGCACTACCCAATACCAGGCAGGTGTGTATGGCTATATGACCGGTAGTGGCACCAACTCGGGTGGTGTGGTAGGTGCCTACTCCTCGGCTTATTGGGGTGGTTTAGGCTACTTCTCTAACACAGGTGTTTACGGGGTTTACAGTAACGGACCAGCAATGGTAAACGGTGGCTTAACTGTAGCAGATGGTACGCAAGGCTTAGGCAAACTATTTACCTCGGATGCCAACGGGCTTGGTTCGTGGCAGAGTGCCAACGGTTTGGGGTTGGCAAGCGGCAACGGTATTACTAACCGGGTTGCCCGCTGGAGAAATGCCAACACTTTAAGTTATGGCATTATATATGACGACAGCACCCGGGTGGGTATTAATGCAGCACCAAGTGCGTTTACGCGGGTGTATGTGCGCGATAGCAGCGCCGGACCATTGAGCAGTATGTGGATACAACAAATGAACCGTGCCACTGCAAACGTGGGCCTGCAGGTTACCGCCAATGGCATGACGAACTATTATTATGTGAATCCCGGCGGACTGGCCATTGCAGCCACATCGCAGGATCCAAGCGGTTATGCTATGGGCGCTTTCTGGCATGATACATCCACCAGCTTTCTGCGCTTCCAAACGCTGATTTCGTCGAACAGATTTGGGCTTAGCAGTTATGATTATAAAAACTACTCCACAGCAACGTTATTATACAGCAACCCTATTAACAGCAAATATTACGCCGGTTACTACCGCAGCCAGGATATTGGTTTGCTATCTTTTGTGGGCAATGAGCCTGTGTTGCCTTTCGCCCATGTATCAGTAGCAGCAACGATGGATTCGGTGAACCATCCGGCGGGTTATTTTGCCAGTCAGGCTACTACCGGTACCACTTCGTATGGTGTTGTGGCGGCCAGCAATGCCAAAAAATCGGCGGCTTTATATGCACGTAATTATGCAAAAGGCGATACAGTAAATACCGGTCAGGCTATTTATGCAAGAGCGGACAGCTCGGGTCAAAGTTCAACCATATATGCCCTGAATGTGGGTGGGTTGCCGCAAGTTAAAAGCCGCACCGCTCTAATGGGTATTACAGCCAACACGGCGTATAGCGCCTCGCCGGGCATGAATACTGTTACCGGTATTTATGGTTATGCTGAAAATTATTACAACCCATCTTACCTGATTGGCAGCGTGGGCGTGGTTGGTTCTGCTAACGACTCTCTCTCGAACGGTGTGCACGGCGATGCTTATACCTACGGCGCTTCGGGTATATGGGGTGGCGCTTTTGGCGATGGCAGCAGCAACACCAGGAACATGAATGGTGTATATGGCTATGCTACCAGTTTGGCCGATAGCACCAGTTATGCCATTAACGGTGTTCATGATAACCTGCATGGAGCGGCTGTACGGGGCGTTAATAATGCGGCTGCCGGTACCGGTTACGGTACAGGTGTGCTGGGTAAAACCAGCCAAAGCGGTGGTTATGGCGTACGTGCCGAAAACAGCCAAAGCAATGGTTGGGCGTTATCGGCCATTAACACAGCCGCTTATAATATTTCAAGTAGCGGCGGGGCTATTTACGCTCAATCCAATGGCGGCGGTGCATCGGCGCCTACTATTTTGGGGTATAATAACACCGGCAGCTTTATGCAATATGGCGTAATGGGCAATTATAACGGCTCAGGCTATGGTGCCGGGGTAGTAGGACTTGGCTACGGCGGTTCGGTTGCCGGCGCAAGCAACTCGGATAACGGGGTAATTGGTTCCTCAACCGGACGCGGTATATTGGGTTTTTATGGACCCTACGTAGCGCCATCGGATGTGGCGGCTGTTTATGCGTATAGCAGTAACAACACGGTTTATGCCGTTTATGCAAAAAACGTTACTGCCACTACCGGTGCGGGCATTTATACTAACGGAACCATGGTGGCTGCCGGGGCAAAATCGGCGGTGGTTCCTACCAGCGAGGGGTACCAAAAATTGTATTGCACCGAAAGCCCCGAGATTTGGTTTGAGGATATCGGCGGTGGCGAATTGGTAAACGGACAGGTAACCATCAACCTTGATAAACTGTTTTTAGAGACTGTAACTATTGATGCTAAAAACCCGGTACGGGTATTTATTCAGGAAGAAGATTTTACAAATGGCCTGATTGTAAAAACCGGAAGCACCTCTTTTACCGTAATTGAAAAGAACGGGGGCACCTCCAATGCTAAGTTTTCGTACCGGGTGATGGCTAAGCGCCGTTTTTACCAGGATGTTCGCTTTGGCAACGAGGCGCATTTGGGTAAAGAGGTAAACTGGAGTCAATACCACGATGTAAAAATGCCGCGCGATTATGAAGAAGCCCGCAAAGCTTATGACGAAGAAGTAGCACGTGTAGCTGCCGGCAAAAAAGAAGCCGCTAAAGAGCAGGGTGTTACGGATAACTTCCCAAGCCATAACAATCCGGGCCCAACCATGAAGGAGCCTTTGGGTAAGCCGGTAAAATCGGATGAGGTTGCACCGGACGTAAAACCATGCAAACCGGCTGAAAAACAACCGGAAAGCGCAGGTGAAATGAAGAAAAAAATTAGAAGTATCAGCCCCCAACAAGGGCACTAAATGAATAGATCGGGGGGCGTTTTCGGAATTTATGCACCCCCCGATTTTATTCGAAAACAAATTTGTTTGGTAATTATCTTATAACTACATTTAAATCGTAAACTTAAAACCAATTGTTATGAAGAGACTCCTTACCCTTATGATTGTTGCGGTTGCGCCCTTTGCTATTAAAGCACAGTCGCTGTCGCCCACGGTTATTGCAAGCACCGGTGGTTTTTCGTCAAATGCTAACGGTAGCCTCTCTTACACGGTAGGTGAAATGACCATGGTGCAAACCTTCAGCGCCGGCAGCAACATTTTAACCCAGGGCTTTCAACAACCTGAACCGTTCCCTGTAGGCATTCTTGATATTACTAAAGACGACTTCGGTTCGTTTGTAGTATACCCTAACCCGGCCGTAGATAATGTATGGTTTGGTTACCAGTTCCCTGAAGCAGGTAAACTTACTGTTACCCTTTACAACACACTGGGCCAGAAAATCAGTGATGTGCAAACAACCAACTACGACAACGGTAAGTCGGTTGAGCAACTGAACGTTTCAACACTGGCTGCAGGTTCTTATTTCTTAACCATCAACTTTACTGCTGAAAAAGACGGTAAGGTGCATGTGGTTTCGAAACAGTTCAACGTAATCAACTAATCAGGTAAAAAATACCTTAAAAAAGGGAGGCCCAAAGGCTTCCCTTTTTTTATGCCTACCAATCAAATTGCTTATTTTGCAATATCAATAAACTACCCTTATGAAGCGTAAACTATTCTTCAGCATAGCAGCGATGTTTATAGGCTTTAGCGTATATAGCCAGAACAGTACGCCGGCCAATACACCTGCACCAACAGGTATGCCCGGTGCTACAGCCGGCCGCGCAGCAAGCAGCAACACCAAACAAGTAATAGCCAAAGAAGAAGCTACCCCTGTAGTGAAGGGCAACCAGGAGAAAATGGTAGAAACCCCTGCTGAACTGGAAAACAAACACCCGCGTACGGCACCGGAGTTACCTACACAGCCTGCAAATACAAAGGAAAACCAAAGCAGTCCGAATTAGGATTGAACGCATAGAAAAACAAAAAGCCACCCAAGGGTGGCTTTTTTAGTTTATAAAAGTTGAGGCTATGCTACACGGTTGCCATCCTTATCGAATATCTGCACGTTATCCTGTCGGCTTTCGGAGCGAATGGTGAGTCGTTCAAAAATTCCGTTGATGATGGATAAAAGGATACTGAAGAACAGGGCACTCCAGAAGCTTGATACATCGAAACCGGGGCGAAGAATCCATGCCGCTATTTCGATAATAAAGGCATTGATGACCAATAGAAACAAGCCTAAGGTGAAAATGGTAAACGGGATAGTGAACAACACCAGGATAGGCTTAACCGATACATTAAGCACAGCCAGCAGGGCCGCCAATAATAAAGCGTAACCGAAACCTGCGAGGTGAACACCCGGCAGAATGTAAGCGGTAAGTACCACCGCAATGGCGTTTAAAAGCAGTTTGATTAGGAAGTTCATATTGCAATAACGAATGAGAAGCGAAAATAGTTTTTTTGAGGGAAGGGTGAATAGAACGCGGATGAACACGGAGGGTTATGATGAAGGATGATTTTTGACTTTAGCAAGCTTCGCTGATTTCAAGTTTAAAATTTGAAGTTTAAAGTTGAATGCAATTGTATGACACGAAGAACAAAGGCGCAAAGTTGCACGAAGATGGTTGTGGGTGTAGCGTGTGTAGCCAGGTTGCGGTTCTTAGAAGACCACTTCTATTTATTTACAATTGTTAATGGATAAGGCAGATAGCGCATGTAGGTTTGCACTATAATTAAACCACACGACAAATGCCTGCCAACAACTTGTTATATGACGAAGCCGCCACGGAAATTATTGAACGCGTAAAGAAATTGCAGCCCGGCACCCCGGCGTTGTGGGGAAAAATGAATGCTACAGAAATGTTACTACATAGTAATTTGTGTAACAGCGAAATTTTTGAGCCGGTTAAACCGCAGAAACCCACCACCCCAAAACAGTTTTTGCTGCGGTTATTAGCCCTTTATATTGCGCCTCAATTTAAGCGGGGTGTAGCAGGAGACCGTGCTAAAGAAACCGCAGGAAAGGGCAGCATCGTTGATTTTGAAAAGGAAAAAGAACGATTTATCATCTTGATAAAACACTTTGTTAATTACAAGGGCGAGCTAACCCTTCCGCATATTGCATTTGGCAATATTAGTACAAACGAATGGGGTATAGCCGCCTATAAACATATGGATCATCACCTTCGTCAATTTGGAGTTTAACAAATTAACGATCCGGTTTTGGGTTGGCACATTAGAGAGTGATAACAAGATAACCGCGTTATGTGCGTGGCAATAAGGCCCAGGCGCAACATAATAAAGCAAGTGTATAGCTACCATGCCTGAAGGTAGCTAAAGAACATTTAATTGCTTTTAATTAATACTGTTCGTAATTTTGAAAAAACTTATTGCATGAAAAGAAATCTACCATTGCTATGCTTGCTGTTGGCCGCTCATGTTTTTGCTGCGCCGGGGGCTAAACAGGACGAGCTTGACCGTTTTGCCAAAAGTGTTGCCGCTTACCCTGATAAAGATCAACGCATAGAAGCATTTACCCGATTTATTGGAGCGGGCAAGATACAGCATAATAAAACCGATGCGTTAAGTCAACGTGTAATCGGTTACCGTAAAGATGATTTTATGAGTGGTGCCTGGCAGTTCCACGATTCGATGAATTTTACCTATAGCAATAACCGGGGCGATGTATCTACCTATAATCAGGTATTTGATTTGAAGAATGACTATACCTGGGATGGTACCGGTGTAGGAAACGAAGCCCGTAGCACCAACCAGTTTGATGCCAATAACATGCGCACCGAAGGGGTAACGGAACATTGGAACGCCGGCGCCTTTGAAAACTACAGCAGGGGCTTATTTGTTTATGATGCAGCAGGCAACCTACTAAGTTCCACCACGCAGCACTGGAATGCAGGCACCTGGGAAAACGACTACCGCTATAGTTATACGTACGATGCCAACAATAACAACACCATCTTTACTTATTACACCTGGGCCTCGGGGGCTTGGGTTGAGAACTACCGCAATTTATATACCTACAATGCCAACAACCGGAGAACACAACAGACTTACCAAATCTGGACCTCGGGTGCATGGGCGGATAATACACGTTACAACTGGAATTACAACGCCAACGACCAAATGACATCCTATTTATCGGAAGGATTTGTGGCAGGAGCATGGGAAAACAACGTGCAGGAAATTTACACCTATGATGGAAACGGAGACCAGACCCTTATTTTACGTCAGAATTGGCTGGCAGGCGCCTGGGAAAACCTAAACAGGTGGTCGTATACGTTTGATGCTAACCATAATGTATTATTAGCCAGTGGCGAAAACTGGACGAGCGGAGCATGGGTAAACTCCGACAGGTATTCGTATACCTACAATGCTTCCAGCTACCAAACCACCTCTACTCACTATACATGGTCGGGGGCATGGGTAGAAGTAAGCCGTTACCTTACCAATTATGACGCTAACAACCGGCAGACCGATTATACCTTCCAGACGTGGAGTGCCGGCACATGGGCCAATAACTACCGTTACCTGTATACATACGATGCCAACGGGGATGGCGACTTACAAACCTACCAGGAGTGGACCGCCGGTGCATGGGAAAACGTAAGTAGATACGATTACGATTATAACAGCTACCACAATATGGATGTTTATCTGTATCAGCAATGGAATGCCGGTGCATGGGAAAATAACAACATTGAGCATTACTGGTACGAATTGTATAATGCCCCAAGCGGTTTGCACGAAACGCAGCCTGCACTGCGCTTTAGTGCCTATCCTAATCCAGCCAATACCCTGCTGAATATTGACTACAACACCGCAAGTAACACAGATGCCGTACTAAGTATTAGCAACCTTGCCGGGCAAGAATTGTTACAAATTACCCGTAGTTCGGATATAGGTGATAATTACCTGACCACCGATGTAAGCGCACTTAGCAGTGGACTGTATTTTGTAAGCATAACCCAAAATGGTAAAAGCAGCCGGGTGAAGTTTGTGAAGCAATAGATGTTGCGGGTTGCTCCGGTTTCAAGTTTAAAATTTGAAGTTTAAAGTTGAGGACAACAGTGTAGCCACTAACATAAAAACAGGACGGTAAGTGAAGTTAGGCGCTTCATAACAGGTAGTTTATCACAAAGAAAGAAATTCCTTATCCATATAATATGAAGATAACATAATAAATGCCCTGCATTTGAATGGCGTGTTGCCAAAGGTTAATGCGGACGACAGTGCCGCAATAATTAACCTGATATTATTCATGTTATTTCTAACTTTGGCGAAACCCGTTATATGAAAAAATATCTACCCCTTTTATTAATGGTTCTGGCAGTAAAAGCATTTGCTGTAACCGATGCGCGGCACGATGAAATTGATCGCTTTGCTAAAACTGTAGCAGGGTATGCCGATAAGGACGTGCGCATAAAAGCATTTACGCGCTTTATTACGGCAGGCAACGCACAGAGCAACAAAACCGATGCGCTACAGCAACGGGTTATAGGTTATCGCCGGAATGACTATGTAGGCGGAGCCTGGCAATTTTATGACTCGCTGAACTTTATGTACGGTAACAACCGGGGAGATGCTTCAATATACAATGTGAAGTATGATGTGAAGTATGACTTTACTTCGGTAGGAGGTGCTGTAACTAATGAAGCCCGATCGACACAGCAGTTTGATGCGAATAATAACCGCACGGAAGGTGTATCGGAACAATGGGTGGCCGGTGCGTGGGAAAACTCGCTGCGGGGATTGTTCACTTTTGATGCCGCCGGTAACGTGCTTACTTCCACCACGCAACAGTGGAATGCCGGTGCATGGGAAAATTCGTACCGGTATGCCTATACGTACGACGCAAACAACAACCAGCTAAGTTACACCTATTATAACTGGACCTCGGGGGCATGGGTAGCATCCAGCCGGTATCTGTTTACCTATGATGCCAACAACAACGAACTATCGGAAACCTACCAGGTTTGGACCTCAGGAGCGTGGGAAAATAGTTCGCGTTCGAGCTGGACATATGATGGCGCCAATAGAAATTTAACCTACCTGCATGAAAGCTTCTCAGGTGGGGCATGGGTAAACAATTACCGTTATACGTATACCTACGATGCAAACGGAGACCGGATATTGAACCTACATGAAGAGTGGGTTACGAGCAGTTGGGAAAATTATTCGCGCTGGAGCTATACCTATAACAGCGCGCACAAGGTAACGCTATCTACCGGTGAAAGCTGGGTTAGCGGGGCCTGGGTAAATTATAGCAGGTATGCCACCACCTATAATGCTGCCAATTACGAAACCAGTGAAACAAATTATACCTGGACAGGAAGCGCCTGGGAAGAGGTGAGCCGCTACATTTATAATTATAATGCGAATAACCTGGAAACCGATTTCACCAGCCAATCGTGGGTTAGCGGTGCATGGAACAACAATTACCGTTATTTATACACCTACGACGCCAATGGCGATGCCGATTTGGTAACCTATCAAAACTGGAATAGCGGCGCCTGGGAGAATTACCGACTGGAGGATTACAACTATAACAGCTACCACAATATAGATGAACACTTGCAACAACTTTGGAATGCCGGAGCATGGGAAAACCAACTTCAGGAATTCTACTGGTATGATACCTATACGGTAAGCGGACTGGAAGCCACCCAAGCTGCTTTACGTTTTAGCGCTTATCCTAATCCCGCCAGCACGCTGCTGAACATAGACTACCATACAGCAAGTAACAGCGATGCCGTACTAAGCATTACTAACCTTGCGGGACAAGAGTTAGTGCATATTAACCGCAACACCGATATAGGTGATAATTACCTGACCACCGATGTAAGCGCACTTAGCAGCGGACTGTATTTTGTAAGCATAACCCAAAATGGTAAGAGTAGCCGGGTGAAGTTTGTGAAGCAATAGATTTAAGAAGTTTCAAGTTTAAAATTTGAAGTTGAACAACCGAATATAGTTTCACCACAGATTAACGCAGATTACACAGATTGAATACAGTTGGATTAAGGCCAACCCACTGCACAGCGGTTCTCCGGTGTCGGGGTCGGTGAGTTACGTGCCGGTGAGGATTAGAACGCTGATTGGGGGATGTTTCAAGTTTAAAATTCAAAGTTTAAAGTTGAACAGCCGAATACAAGGGGCAGTGCATTTTTATAGCTCTGCGCCTACAGCCTGAGCGTGTTACTCACTCCGAAAAAATAAGGCCTGCTATGCATAATAATAGCAGGCCTTGTTTTTGCTCATCCCCGTTGGCTATGCAAAAGTGGCCGGCGCACAGGGGCACAGCTTTGGCGCTTTGCGAGGTAGAGCGCTCTTTGTTTAGTAAACAGGAAGCGCAACCACGGGATTGCGATCAATATACGTTAGACTCCAGGTTCTTCAGGTAATTGTAGATCTGCTCCCAATCGCGGGTTTCGATAGCGATGTAAGGTTGAAGAGTAGTGGCATTGTCCGCACCGGTTTCGCCGGCGCCGAGGTTGCGGCCGTCGTTCATAAAAATGCATTTGCTGCCTAAGTTCTTTGCGAGTTTTACATCGGTAATGCGGTCGCCAATTACAAAGCTGTTGGCTAAATCGTAGTGGCCCTGCATGTATTGAGTAAGCATGCCTGTGCCCGGTTTGCGGGTAGGCAGGTTTTCGTGCGGGTACGATTTATCGATATGCACGCCCACAAAGTTGATGCCTTCGCCGGCAAAGGTGCGCACGATAAAATCCTGCACTGCGTTAAACTCATCTTCCGGAAAAAGTTCGGTACCCAAACCATCTTGATTAGTTACCATAGCCAGGTCGTAATTGAGTTCACGCGCAATGCGGCCCAGCCACTGAAACACACCGGGATAAAACACCAGCTTTTCGTACTTCTCTATTTTAAAATCGTCGGTTTCGAGGATGAGGGTACCATCGCGGTCGATGAGCAGAACCTTTTTCATTAGTAGGAGATTATTTTGACGTTCTTCATTTTACGCAGTTGCGATTTGATGATCTTCTGCGTTTCGAAATCATCGGTATCGGGCTTAATCAGCTCTTTCAACAGTTCGGGTGTTGCCTCCGTAACCTCCGGGTTAAAATAACCGAAGCCCTTGTATTCGCTGTTTTCAATCCAGATAATAGCATGCTCATCGGGGTGAATGCCCATATCCACAATAAAGAAGTTGGGTTGGCGGTATAAGTAGCGACGCGCAGCTTTCTCCAAACTTGTATTGTAGTTCTTCTGCGATTTTGCGTCAATGCCTTTCTCTTTCATTTTGCTGCGCAGTGCAAACCAGCCATGCAGGTTGTTATCGCGGATAATTTTTGCGAGCACTTTATTAGCGGCCGACTTAGACGAGAAGCGCAGCATGAGCTCGCCCTGCTCCCAGGTAAGCGGGTGAATTTTTAGCTGGTTAAAGCCCTGCTCATCCTTATTTAAAAAGATGCCGTGGGTATAAGGCAGCAAACGTGGTTTTTTGTTGAACTCGGGCATGTGGGTCTTTAACTCGCGATAAGCCAGCAGGCGGGCGGTTAACTCGTTACCGGAGAGTTCGTAATCAATGGCGCGCATTAACTCAAACATGCGCTTTTTTTCTACTGAGTCGGTTGGTGCGCTGAAATGCGACACCACCTTGCGACGGATGTTCTTTACCCCTTCCAGGTAAAGGATCTTACCCAATTCATCCTTATAATAAAACACGCCTGCATCCTCGGGCAGCTTTTCTATTTCTGCTTTTGATAAGTAAGGCGGCAACAGGTCCACATCAATACCGTGGTTTAGTTCAATTTCGATGTATTTGCCCGATACCGGTTTAGCCAGGATAATCTCCAGCAACTTAACCGTTGCCTCCGCATCGCCGTAAGCACGGTGGCGACCTGTAATTTCGATACCCAAACTGCTGCAAATGTTACCAAGGCTATACGAATTGAAGCCCGGAATAACGCGGCGCGAGAGGTTAACGGTATCCAGTTGGCGGCGGTTAAAATCAATACCCAGGCGTTTGAATTCCTGGCGCACCATGCCAAAGTCGAACTTCACATTATGTGCTACAAAAATGGATTCGTGGGTCATTTCGAGGATGCGTTCATGCACCTCTTCGAAGGTTGGTGCGGTTGACACCATCTCCTGTGTAATGCCGGTAAGCTTGGTTACGTAGGGGTCAACTAAGCGCTTGGGATTCAATAAACTGGTAAAGCTATCCACCACTTTTTCGCCGTCGTAGAGGATAACCGCAATCTCAATGATGCGGTCTAAACTGGGGCTGCCCCCGGTGGTTTCTACGTCGATGATGGCATACACGGCGTGAAAATAGAAATAATGTCATTTTTTTAGGAGGCCCTACGAAATGATTTATGGCAGTTTTACCCTAAAACCAGCTGTTAGGGGGGCCGGTATTTGTTTGGCGCCGGTTGGCCCGGCCGGCAAGCGGGCTACCGCCGGAAACGATTGAAACCGAAGGGCTGTTCGCGGCTTTTTGCTATACTCGTACCGTGAAACAGGGCTTGCTTCTTATATTGGTTTTTGTAGCCCTGGGTGCAAGCGCCCAGGTGCTGGAGGAGGATACCACCACCAACGCCCCGTTTTTTGCCGCCCAAAAGTTTAAAAGCAGTTGTTACGTGGGTGTGGAAGCGCATGTGGGACAGGTAATGAAAAACCAGGCCGGCATGCTGGTAGGTTTTAACCTTAACTGGGTGGTAAACCATAAGTTTGTGGTAAGCGCCCGTTACCAAAACCTAACTACCCGGCACGATATTCATACTACGGTAGTGCCTTATAATAACGACCCTGTTTACCTGCTACACCATATGGCAGGTTTGGGGTTTAGTTATATACTTTTCAGCGATAAGCGGTTTTCGTTTCAGCCGGAACTGAGCGGCGGCTGGATAAGCGCCAAGTTTGAGCACCCCACCGATGTTTACCAGCGCAAGGACGGTGGTTTTGTGATGCCTGCGGTGTATGGCATTTTTAATGCTACCAAATATTTTCGCCTGGGTATAGGTTTAAATTACCGAGCTGTAATTGCCCCTTCTTTTTTTGGTTTCGACCCCATGAAAAACCTCAGTGGTGTTTCGGGAGTGGTGTTCTTTCGAGTTGGAACTTTCTAAGGTAATTGGACGGATTGAACAAATTGGACGAATGGGGGAGTTTTCAGTTTACTGTCTTCCGTTTAAGGTTAAGTTTCGAGTGTAAAGTTGGGTT
This sequence comes from Chitinophagales bacterium, assembly GCA_046329495.1. Taxonomy (GTDB): domain Bacteria; phylum Bacteroidota; class Bacteroidia; order Chitinophagales; family LD1; genus Bog-950. Next base: position 130,136 of record JAXLUO010000006.1, read on the forward strand.
AGGCTTTAGGTGCTAAGGAGAGTTTGGTGCCTGGGGGTTTAAGAAGTTTATAAAAAGCAATGCCTTTCCGGGGTGGGAAAGGCATTGCTTTTTTGGTAAGCCGGCGGGTTGCTTAGCTCTTTTCGCTCACAGTATCCTTACGCAGGGTGTTGATGAATTTGATCATCATAAAAATAGCGAAAGCGATAATTACAAAGTTAAAGACGCTTTGTATAAAGGCTCCGTAATTAATGGACACCTCCGCTATATTATTCGCGACATCTGCTTTTTGAAGTGGCAACTTAAGGTCGGTGAATTTTACACCGCCAATAGCTAAACCGATCGGAGGCATGATCACATCATTCACTAATGAGTTGACAATTTTGCCAAACTCGGCACCAATAATGATACCTACGGCCATGTCAACAACGTTGCCCTTCATGGCAAACTCTTTAAACTCGGATACGAAACCCATAATGGTAGATTTAAGTTAGGAAATAGGATATGGAGCTAAAAGTAAGAAAGGGATATAATTGAAAAAAGTTAATTTATGAGGGGTGGTGGATTAGCCGGGAAGAATTAATTAATTGGACGAATGAAATTAGGGATGTGCACTGATAAGGTAAGGTAGGATTGCGGCCTTAGAGCGCCGGAAGCTGAAGCATCCGGCTTGCCGGGATAAGCGGAAGTTTTCTGTTTTAGGGCTAAAGCCCATTGAATACAGGCATACGCTTCTTATTGGCATTCTTCTTTGTACCCGGAGGTTGAAACCTCCTACTTGGTGAGAAGCGGAAGTTTTCTGTTTTAGGGCTAAAGCCCATTGAATACAGGAATACGTTACTTATTGGCATTCTTCTTTGTACCCGGAGGTTGAAACCTCCTGCTTGGTGAGAAGTGGAATTTTGCTGTTTACGGGCTGAAGCCCGGGTGCTTCTTGGGGACGGGTAGTTTAATCCTTTCTGAAAAGCAGATACCATTTTTACTGTTATTAATTTGGGAAGGTAAGCGCCAGGCATTGGCCTTGCTTCCCGCTAGCTCTACAAAAGGTGAACCGCTACGCCATGTCCACGCGACCCACTGACTCCCTAAAGGGAGAACCGCCACGCAACCTCCAGGCAATAGACTATCACTTCGATTATGCGCAGGTTGACAGGATCGGGAGGATTTTTACGCAGAGGTTTTGCGGTGCACTAATAGTAACCGTAATGCACAAGCAGGTATTCATAAGTAACTGTGATGGCGGGGCCCGGTGGGTTTTCTTTGTAGTATGCCGGTTTCTGCCATTTTACTAATAGTGCTGGGGTATTTTGTATTGCTGCTGGCCATTGCCTTTTATACTTCGCGCAACGCGAAGAACGAGGACTTTTTTATAGGTCATAAAAGCAGCAAGTGGTATCTGGTGGCTTATGGTATGATAGGCACCTCGCTTAGCGGCGTTACGTTTATGAGTGTACCCGGCAAGGTAAGTGCTGCGCACTTTTTTTATCTGCAGGTGGTTATCGGCTATTTGATAGGGTACGTAGTGGTAGCTCTTGTATTGCTTCCGCTTTATTACCGTTTAAATCTTACTTCCATTTATACGTACCTACAAACGCGCTTTGGCGTAAAAGCTTATAAAACGGGCGCGTCGTTCTTTTTGCTTTCTCGTACCCTGGGCGCATCGCTGCGGATTTACCTGGTGCTGTATGTGCTGCAAAATTTTATTCTGGAGGAGCTGGGTGTACCTTTTGCCGTTAGTACCGCCGTTATTTTGCTGATGATATTACTTTACACGTATCGTGGGGGCGTTAAAACCATTGTTTGGACTGATACCCTGCAAACCACCTTTATGATTTTGGCCCTGGTGGTTACCATCGGGCTCATCTGCAGCGGCTTGAATTTATCGTTCGGCGGATTGGTGGATGAGTTGCGTGCCAAGGATTACACACAGGTATTTAATTACGACTGGAAAGCACGCAGTTATTTTCTGAAGCATATCATCGGCGGGGCGTTTATCACCATAGCCATGACGGGCCTTGACCAGGAGATGATGCAGAAGAACATCAGCATCCGCACCTTAGGCGAAGCACAGAAGAACATGTTTACGTTTAGCGGCATATTGCTGGTGGTTAATCTGCTGTTTTTGGTGTTGGGTGGTGCGCTATACATTTTTGCAGCCGCTAAAAGCATTCCGCTTACCACACAAACGGATGACACCTTCCCGATTATAACTTTGCATTACTTATCCCCTATTGCGGGTATCATTTTTATAGTGGGTTTAATCTCCGCCTTGTTCCCAAGTGCTGATGGTGCTATGACAGCGCTTACTTCCTCTTTCTGTTTGGATATACTTGGCTTTAACCGCAGAACTGATTTAACCGAGAAAGAAAAAGAGCGCAAGCGCATAATTGTACACAGTTCAGTGGCGGCCTTGTTCCTTGTCATTATTTTGTTGTGCAAGGCCATGAACGAAAAGGCCATTATTGATTTGGTGCTGGATGTGGCATCGTATACGTACGGACCGCTGCTGGGTTTGTTTGCCTTTGGCATACTTACCAAACGCGCGCTGCGCGATGCCTGGGTGCCGGTGGTTTGTGTAATAGCCGTGCTTATCGCGGTGTTGATCAGTCCGCCGATACCGGATAAGGTATATACCTTTTTACCGGAGCTGTTTACCACTTATAAAACCGAACGCGAAGCCTTGTTAGGCGGTTACCAATTTGGCTTTGAGTTATTACCGTTAAATGGTTTAATAACGTTTGCAGGGCTTTACCTGATTTCGAAAAAAGAAGCATTAGCTGCTTAATTACTTTCTATAAAAACGATTGTTTGCATGACACAAGAAAAAAACTGGACCGACCTGAAAGCCGAGAGTAGCTGGAGGATGTTTAAGATAATGAGTGAGTTTGTTGAGGGCTTTGAAAAGATGGAACGCTTTGGTCCGTGTATCTCCATTTTCGGAAGTGCGCGTACCAAGCCCGATCATCCTTACTATCAGTTAGCCGAAAGAATTGCTGAACGCTTAACGAAAGATGGATACGGCATTATTACAGGTGGCGGCCCCGGTATAATGGAAGCAGGTAACCGTGGTGCTAAAAACGCCAAAGGCCGTTCGGTAGGTTTGCATATTGAGCTGGAGTTTGAGCAAGACTGGAACAATTTTATTGATGCCGACAAGCTATTGATCTTCCGTTATTTTTTTGCGCGTAAGGTTATGTTCATCCGCTATGCCCAGGCTTTTGTGTTTATGCCCGGGGGGTTTGGTACGATGGATGAAGTGTTTGAAACATTGACCCTGATACAAACCCGTAAGATTGATGCCGTGCCGATAATATTTGTAGGTACCGAATACTGGAAAGGTTTGATGGATTGGATTAAAGGCACGATGCTGGCACAGGAAAACTACATTAATGCCGTTGACCTGAACCTGTTTGAAATGACGGACGACCCCGAAGAGATTGCCCGCATTATCAATAAACATTACCAACAGGAAGGGCTGAAACCGAACTTTTAGTAATAGGTGCCCTGGCAGATTAGATTTTAATTGGTTAAATAAATTTAGCGAAGCGCTGATTGCAATACAATTGCACTTAGCACGAGGACGTTAACATACGAAGGCGATTAAGAGTATGCGAAAATTAGCAGTGGTTTTGGTTTTGCTGTTTATAGCAGGGGTTAATACTTCGTTTAACCGGGGTGTTAAGCTGGCTGCTGCCGTAAAACCAAGTGCCCCTGCTACCGTACCCGGTTTGTTACTGAAGGATTCAGGCGATTTCCCGACCACTTATTTTATCTCTCCGCTTGATTTGCCTTTAACGCTTGCAGGTAACTTTGGCGAGCCAAGGCGGTTGCACTTTCATACCGGTTTAGATTTCAGAACCAACCAGGAAGAGGGCCATAAGGTATTTGCAGCAGCGGACGGGTATATCTCGCGCATCAATGTATCGGGGGCAGGTTATGGCAATGCGCTTTATATAACCCACCCCAATGGCCTGGTTACGGTGTATGGTCACTTACAACAATTCAACAAAGCCATTACTGAACGTTTACGGCAGGAACAATATGCAAAAGAATCGTTTACGGTAGATTTTAAAGTAAACCCCGGTGAACTGCCGGTTAAGCAGGGCGAACAAATTGCGCTTAGCGGCAATACAGGCGGCAGCGGCGGTCCGCACCTGCATTTTGAAATACGCGATTCGCTGGAGAATACTTATAACCCTATGCTGTTTGGCTTTAAGTTAAAGGATGATTTAAAGCCTATAGTAAGCAGTCTGCGCTTTTACGCCATGGACAGTTTGCGCTATCGCAGCACAGCTTTTACCAAAGCGGTAAGTGGCAAGAGCGGCATTTATACTATAGAAGAAACCATGAAGTTTAATGCCGCTAAAGTGGGTTTTGCCGTGAACGTACACGATGTAATGAACAATACCGATGCGCACGTAGGCATCTATAACTTAACGGTGTTTGACGGTAACCGTATGGTGTATGATTTTAAAATGCAGGGGTTTTCGTTTCCTGAAAAGCGCTGTGTGCTGAGCCATATCGATTACCCTGCCTTTATGAACGAAGGGCGTAAAAGCTACCACAAATGTTTTGTTGAGCCCGGCAACCATGCACCGCTTTATGATAATGTAGTTGATGGAGGAATGCTTGACTTAAGTGATGGCAAACAACATCAGTTGCTGGTTGAGATCAGCGATTTTAACGGCAATGTAGACCTGGTGAAGTTTACTGCGCAATACGATAAAGCTTCCACAGCTTTTAAACCACAAGCCTTTACCTATACCGAATTGCTGGAATACAAGGACCGTAACGAATTCAGCACCGCTGATATTAAACTGGTATGGCCCGCAGGCTGCTTGTTTGGCGATGTGTATCTCAATTATTCGGCATCGCTGGCTACAGATGCTTCTGTTTATTCGAAAATACATCAGGTTGGCAACAGCGATCAGCAGGCCTACGATTGGTTTGACGTAGCTGTACGGACTACGGTACCCGATGCTTTACGCGACAAAGCCTTGTTGATTTACGAGGATGCCGGAGGCGACCGTGCCGCCAGGGGTGGGCATTACGAGGATGGTTTTATAGTTAGCAAGGGGCGCGAATTCGGGAGGTATTTTGTGAAGATTGATACCACGGGGCCAAGCATCCGGCCCCTGAACATAAGCGAAGGACGTAAAATGACCACTTACAAAACCATCGTATTTAAGATCAGCGATAATTTGTCGGGCATCTCGGACTTTGATACCTATATAGACGGCAAATGGGTGGTTACCGATTATGATGCAAAAAGCGCTATGATAACCCACAAAATTGCTACAGATTTACAACCGGGTGAACATACCTTTACCGTAGTGGCAGAGGATGAGCGGAAGAACCGCAGTACCTACGATGTAAAATTCCAGTGGTAAATATGATTTTGTTAAAAGAAGGTGAAAAAGCACCCGGTTTTAGTGCCAAAGACCAATACGGCAATAAGATTACACTTAAACAGTTTGCAGGTAAAAAAGTAATCCTGTTCTTCTACCCTGAAGATGATACACCGGTTTGCACCGTAGAGGCCTGCAACTTTCGCGACCATTACAGCGCCTTACAAAAGAAAGGTTACGAGGTGTTGGGTATTAGCCCTAACTCGGTTGAGTCGCATGCTAAATTTGCAACCAAATTTAAACTACCCTACACACTGATAGCCGACGAGGACAAGACTATTATAAATGCCTACGGTGTATGGGGCCCTAAAAAATTATACGGGCGCGAATACGATGGTTTGCACCGCACCACGTTTGTGATAAATGAAAAGGGAATTATTGAAAAAATCGTCAAGCGTGTGCTTTCAAAAAAGGCTGTGGCTCAGGCGGTAATCATATAGATGATTCAATTAGCTGTTACAACTTTAAATATTTCTTCTTTACCTTAGTTTTTAATCCCACAAAACCCATAACAACATGAAAAAAAGCTACGTAATTCTTTCTCTTTTTCTTACCGGGTTTATCACCGTGATAAGTCTGAAAAACGCCCAATCGAACATTTCGATTCCGGATGCCGGCAATTCAGGTGATAGCTTCACTAACACCACCTGTGCGCAAAGCGGTTGCCACCCCTCACCCGCACAGGCACCTGCACAAGGCGATTTAACTTTTAACATCGGTACCGGTACACCTACTACGGCGCTTACCAGCAGTTTTCAGTATACCCCCGGCCAGGTATACAACTTAGCTTTTATTATTAATAAGAGTGCTAACCCAACTGCTTATTATGGTTTCCAGGTATCAGCCTTAGATGCCGGAAGCAATCAGGCAGGTGCTTTTACTGTAACCGATAATACGCATACCTATATTAAGACATCTGCAGGCACCGGAACCCGCCAGTATATGGGCCACAAAGGTGCGAACAGTTTTAAAAACTGGGTGTTTAAGTGGACTGCCCCTGCATCGGGCGATGTTACCTTTTACTATGCCTATAATGTTATGAGCTTTAGCGGTGTTGGTGCACCTCAAGACCCTGAGGGTACCATCTATAATGGCTCTGTTACCATTTCGGCAGGCCCAACGGCTATTGAAGATATCAGCAACAAACTTACCTCGCTGAACATTTTCCCTAATCCGGTAACCAGCGATTTTTCTATCTCTTTCGATTTAAAAGCAAGCGAACAACTGAGCGCCAGCATTTACTCGCTGGATGGCAAACTGAGCCGCGAACTGATGAACGAAAAAGGTCAGCAGGGTTTCTTTAACCGCAGTTTTAATGTGCAGGATCTGCCGGCAGGCATTTACCTGGTAAAACTGAACGCAGGTGCAGCCTCGGTAACCAAAAAAATAATTAAACAATAAATGAAGAAAGTAGTAGTTGCCTTATTTACTGCAGGGTTAATAGCCGGCATGGGGTCTTGTACCAAGGATAAAACCGGGCCGATAAATACCAATTGTGTGCAGGCCGACACCTTAAACACTTATACAAAAACTGTTAAGGATATCATGGACATAAACTGCGCCTTCGGGGGCTGCCATGATGCGGCATCAGCAGAGAGCGGTATCATACTGGATACCTATGAGCATACAGTAGATGTAGCTAAAAACAGCGCTAAGTTTTATTGCGTAATGGACTGGAGCTGCTCGCCGCAGATGCCGGACGGTATGCCAAAACTTGACTCGGCTGACCTGGCTAAGATTTACGCATGGCGCGATAATTGTTACCCTCAATAGTAAATAAATACAGCTATGAATAAGTTATTGTCGATAGCCTTTTTGTTAGTGGCATTGAGTACCCAGGCGCAGGACAAATTTGCCAGTACCTGGATGTGTAAAGCAGGTAAGGTGCACTTCTTTTCTTCCACACCAATGGAAGATATTGAAGCTACCAGTAATACCGCCCTTTGTGCTTTAGATACAACTTCGAAAAAAGTGTATGCGCAAATTAAGATTACCAGTTTTACATTCCCTTCGGCCCTGATGCAGGACCACTTTAATGAAAACTACATGGAAAGCGGCAAGTATCCGATGTCGGAATTGAACGGTGTAATTGTAGAGGATATTGATTTCAAAAAGGATGGTGTATACGATGTTACCTTCCGCGGTACACTGGAAATGCACGGTGTAAAACACCAACGCGACATTAAAGTGAAGCTGACTATTAAAGGCGGCCAACCGGTGAATGCCAGCGGCAGTTTTGATGTGCGGTTAGCCGACCACAAAATTGAAGTGCCAACAGCGGTATTCACCAAAATTGCGGAGAGCATTAAAGTGGATGTGAACTTTGACTTCACCAAATATTCGAAAAGTTAATTGTGCAGATACATTGCTAAAATACAACCGGAAGAGCGACTCGCAGGAGTCGCTCTTTTCGTTCCATTTAAATTAAAACATTACAAACCGAACAAGTAAACAAGTACACATGAGATCGTTTTTTACCCTGTTATTGCTTTCGTGTTTTGCCTTTACACATGCACAGGACAATCCTTTTGGGGAAATAGTACAAGCCGAGCAGAAAAAAGAAAAGGAGTATGTTAAGTACACCTTTAAAACCACACGCATCCTAAACGGGCAGAGCGTTGAGATGGTGGGTAAGTACGCTATGGATTTCAGGGTAAGCCACCGTTTTGGCGATGTGGCTGCCAGCAACAACGACCACATCCATACCCTGCTGGGATTTGACAAGGCTGATGATATTGGTATAATCTGCGACTTTGGTATTACCGATGATCTTTCGGTGGGCTTTGCGCGTATGAAGGGTGCCGGCGATGTAAAGCGCAACGGCAGCATTATTACACCGGCCCTGCACGAGTTGTGGAACGTAAACCTTAAATACCGTGTATTAAAGCAAACCACCAACTTCAAAATTCCTTTAACTATTGTGTTGTATGGTAATGCCGCTATCAGCAGCATGCGCCCCGGTACCGGTTCTACCGCTTTAAACAATTTCGGCAGTGGTTACAAAGCTTTCTCGCACCGTATGACCTATAACCTGCAGGCGTTAATTGCCTGTAAGGCTACCGATTGGTTATCCATTCAATTAAGCCCAACGTTTATCTGGCGCAACCTGGTTCCTTCGGATGATAAAAACGGTTTGTTCTTTTTAGGCTTGGGTGCACGTGCTAAATTCAACAGGCGTGGCGCTATTGTATTTGAGTATTTTTTACCGTTGATGAAAGAAGGTGTGGGTGGCCGCAGCTATTTTGCCATGCTGCGCGGCATGAAGAATGCCCCCTACTATCCGAGCCTGCATATAGGTGTGGAGTTTGAAACCGGTGGACACGTATTCCATATTAACCTAACCAATAGCAGGGGTTTACTGGAACAGGACTTTTTACCTTATAACAACAGCAACTGGGCACAGGGTGCTTTCCGCCTGGGCTTTACCATTTCGCGTATCTTCCAGTTGGACCAAAAAATGGGTCGTTACTGGAAAAAAGGAAGCATAGAAGATCAGAAGAAATAGTGCCTCTATATATAAAGACAAGAACCCCGGAATGGCAGCGCCTACCGGGGTTTATTTTTTTAGGTGATTACACAGATTTCTGAATGAGACTACACGAATAAGTGCAGCGCCAACAATAAGTGGGAGGATAGAACCATGGCTGCAAAATTTAGTGGAAATAGATTATTATCTTTGGGGTATGACTTACAAGCTGATCATAGAAAAAGGTAAAGAAGAGTCAGTAATAAGCTTACTGAAGAGATTCAGCTATGTAAAAGTAGTACAAACTAATAAGGCCAAACCTAAAGTAAAGCGAAAGGCAAAAATGGAGCAGGACCCTCAATTACCCTATTTTGGCACCTTTCCAAACTGGCCTTTAGACCATAAGAAACAAAGAAGTTCTGACATCCAAAGAAGGCTAAAAGGATGGTTGTAGCTGATACGGATGTAATAATTGCTGCCTTGCGCGGGAATGATCTTGCCAAACGTCTTTTGGTAAAGTATATGTATGCCGGAAGTTTACATTTCGGCAGTAACAGAAATGGAACTTTTAGTTGGAGCAACTAATACCGGAAAGAAGGAAGCGGTGAAGCAGATAACTTCTACTCATCAGATTCTCCCGCTTTCTAAAAATATCGGACAGGAGGCAAAAAGATTATTGCTGCTTTATAACACCACAAGCAGGCAATTGAAAATGCCGGATGCATTAATTGCAGCTACTTGCATACACCATAAGTACCGACTACTAACCTTTAACACGAAGGATTACAAGTTTATCAAGGGACTTCAACTGGTTGGTTAAGCACAATTTGATAACCGACTTCTCAAAGCTTAATGAGATTCGCTTTGCCTTTTGGAGCGCTTATTCCGCCATTTTAAGCACCATTTTAACCTAAACGGCAATTTTGTCATAATTTTTTCATAAATTTTGACATTATGACCGCCAAATAGTGCTGGCATTTGGTTTGACTAATAGCTGCTGTAAGCAACGAATTAGTAAAACCAAAAAATACAAAGCAATATGACACTGTTATCAGTAAGACCAGAAAGCGGAAGAGTGACCTTCCCACGTTTTTCGAACCTGTTCGAAAACTTTTTTGAAAACGAATTTCCGAACCTGCACGGCGGCGATTTGTTTAAAACACCGGCACTGGTGAACATTAAAGACCAAAAAGACGGCTACAAAATTGAAGTAGCAGCCCCAGGCTTTAAAAAGGAAGACTTCAGCGTGCGTGTAGAGAACAACGTGTTAACCCTGAGCGCCGAAAGCAAACAGGAAACAGAAACTACTGAAGACCACAAGTACACCCGCAAGGAGTTTAACTTTAGTTCTTTCACCCGCAGTTTTACACTGCCACGCACGGTGGAAGCAGCCAAAGTTAGCGCCGCCTACGAAAATGGCATCCTGCTGGTAACACTGCCTAAAAAAGAAGAAGCAAAACAAACCGCTTCTATCGATATAAAGATTTCATAGCATGGGTTTTGGTCTGTATGCTTCGGGTAAAGCTGCAGACCGGGTTGAACTGGCCCCTCCGGCAACGGGGGGGCCTATTTTTTTATACTACCCCAAACTTGGCAGCCTCACTGCTTTGTAGCAAATTGAAATTGAATTTACACCCTATGGCCCGTATTAAAGTTGACCTGCACGATGTGTTTAATGATAGCAGAGGTATTGATAAGGCATTGAACGACGCTTTTGAAGAAGCCATTGCCTGTAAAATAAGGGAGGTGGAAATTATACCCGGCAAGGGCACCGGACAGTTGAAGAAGAAAGTGCAGCGCTTTTTACAACAGCCGCACATAAAACCCTTGTATCACCGCATGGAAAATGATGCAAAGAACCATGGAAGGTTGTTTGTGTATTTTAAATTTTGATACTTCGCAATCGTTATGAAAATTATCTGCATAGGCCGCAATTACAGCGAACACGCCAAAGAATTAAAAAACGAGGTGCCCGATAAGCCTGTGGTGTTTTTAAAACCACAAACAGCATTGCTAAAGGACAACAAGCCTTTTTACCACCCTGAGTGGAGCAGTGACATCCACTACGAAACAGAATTGGTTTTAAAAGTGAGTAAACAGGGTAAATACATTGAAGAGAAGTTTGCGCACAAATATTTTAGCGAGGTAACTGTTGGTATTGACTTTACCGCCCGCGATTTACAAAGCCAGCAAAAGGCAAAAGGTTTGCCCTGGGAAATAGCCAAGGCATTTGACAACTCTGCTGTTGCCGGGGTGTTCCATCCACTGCCTGCTAATGCAGCAAACGGCATCACGTTTTCGATGAACCTGAATGGAAAGGAAGTGCAGCGCGGCAATACCAATGACATGCTTTTCCCTTTCGCTAAAATTATAGCCTATGCCTCGCAGTTTTTTACCCTGCAGGTGGGCGACCTGATTTATACCGGTACACCCGTTGGCGTGGGCCAGGTTAAGCCCAGCGATAGACTGGAAGGTTTCCTGGAAGGCGAAAAAGTGTTTGACTTTGAGATAAAGTAATTTGCTATTGCTCAGGAAAGTATTTCAACCGTTCCTTAAACCCTTCGTAATCCTTCTTGTTACTCCATAACGCTTCGGCCATGGCTGCCAGACGGGGATATATTTGATGATGTAGTTGTGCTTCGGTGCTGATGTGTTCGGTCCATACATTCGCCTGTCCGCCCATTACCTGCGCTGCATGGGCAGTTGGTATTTTAGCTGATGGATTAAAGTTGTAAACTTTTTTAAGCGATAGATACGTCATCCACCATGCCTGCTTTTTATCACCCTGTTGCGGATAATCGAAGTAGCAGAAAAAACGGGGTGTCATTAAAACCTTATGGCCGGCTTTAGCCGCTTTAGCTCCTGCATACGTTCCGCGCCAACTCATTACCACCATGTCGTCGTTAACACCCCCGCGTACTACTTCGCCCCATCCGATGCACGATTTTCCTTTACCTGCCAGGTAAATTTGCATGGTGCGCATAAAGTAGTGCTGTACCTGCTCCTGGTTTTTTAAGTGTTCGCGTTGCATCAGTTCTTTTACGGCAGGGCTTTTCTTCCATTGTGCTTTGGGCACTTCATCGCCCCCAATATGTATATAGGGCGAAGGGAACAACTCGCAAACTTCATCCAGCACATCCTGTAAAAACCGGAACGTGTAAGTGGTGGGGCAGTATACATTCTTAAAAATTCCCCAACGTGTTGGTACGGCATGTTCACCTGCACTATCGCACATTAGCTGCGGGTAAGCTGCAATTGCAGCAGAGGAATGGCCGGGCATTTCGATTTCGGGCACAATGGTGATGTAATATTTTTGAGCATAGGCTACCAGATCGCGTATATCCTGCTGCGTGTAATAACCGCCATAACGGGTGCCATTCTGTTCGATGCGCCAGGCGCCTATCTCCGTAAGACGGGGATATTTTTTGATTTCTATACGCCAGCCCTGATCATCGGTTAAGTGCAGGTGCAGCACATTCATTTTCAGCGAAGCCATTAAATCGATGTATTGCTTAACCACCTTAACCGGGAAGAAATGCCGGCACACATCCAGATGCAAACCGCGCCAGCTATAAGCAGGTTGGTCGGTAATAGTGGTTACAGGCAGGTAATAGGTTGCAGCAGCACTATCGTAACGGATCAATTGCTGCAGCGTTTGCATAGCATAAAACTGACCTTGTGTAGTGTTGCTTTCCAGTGTAATTCCGTTTGCAGCTATTTGCAGGCGATAGCCTTCGTTGCCTAAAGCGGTATCTGCTCCATTCAATAAACTGTGATGTAATAACTTTTCCGGCAATATGGCCCGGCCGTTATTTCCGGTTGCCAGCAGCAGGTTGGTGCTTTCATCGGTACGACCGGCCGGTGCAGGTATTTGTGCACTTACAGATAAGGCTGATAACAGCGCAAGTAGTAATAAACCCAGTTTCATGCAGGAAGGTTAAGCTGTGCTATTTACACAGCTTGCTACAAATGGTAATTAACGCAACATTAATATTTATCAAAAACCTGTTCCCCCTCCATTTCCCGAAGCCGGACGTTGGTCATCAACCAGTTGTTTTTTAATAAACATAATGTCTACGTTCCAGTCTTCGTTGCTGGGCGCTTCCAGGTCGCCTTTAAACCACCAGGTACCACCGGTTTGGTATACCCGGGCACGCGTACTTTCGGTACTGCTGCCATCCTGATTGGTGGGATAGAAGCCCGCCAACACGGCTACCCAGGTAGCTGCCGATACACCGGTGTTACGGTTGGGGTTATCGCAGCCATTGTAGTTATAACGTATTACCTGAATAGGTTTTGAGCCATCTACAAAAATATCGCCGTTGGCCTGTATGCTCATGCGGTCGGTATTATTGGTAACAAATACAAGCGGTGCATTACCTGTTTGGCCCAGGTTATTGCTGGCCGGTGCACTATTGCCGCCTGCTAACCATGCTTGCCCTGTGGTTGTTAGTGTACCACCACCATCGGTAACCAGTACGCTGCCATCAGCATTAAATGCATGCGCACTGTTGAAACCTCCGGCACCTGTAGGGCCTGTTACACCTGTTGCACCTGTTACACCCTGCGGCCCCTGTAGACCCTGAATGCCTTGTATACCCTGCGGACCTGTATCGCCGGTGGAACCTGTTACACCCTGTACCCCCTGCGGCCCTGTAGGACCTGTGGGACCGGCCATTAAAGGAATAACAACTGAATTACCGTTGCTGATAGATAAGGTATTAGTGGCTGCATTAAAGGTTAAGGTTTGCTGATCGGTATCTGCCGGAAACGGAATCCACTGCGTACCATCCCAAAACCAAAACTGGTTGGTATCGGGCCCGAACACCAATAAGCCTTTATTGCTTGCGTTCAGCATGGCTCCTAACGAAGCACGCTCTGCTGCATCCAGTTTGGGAATCAACACTCCTTTGCTGTTCGATTCGAGATGAAGGATAGCATTAGGGTCGGGATTGGGTGTGCCTATGCCTACGTTGTTTTGCGCCATTGCAACACTGCAGCATAGTACGGCCACAACCAGCAGGTAAAATTTATTCATTGGGTTTGGGGTTTCCTACGAATATAAACGAAAACCCCTGTTGAAAGAAGAGCCTTTCGGGAAAGCAAGTTCTTTACAACAGGGGCTGTTATAAGGTATCAGGTAGAAATTATTTCGCCTCTTTAATATACTGTTCGATGGCGTTAATAATGGTTGGGGTATGGGGAAGCGGAGCCATCAGGTGCAGCTCCAGATTTTTTTCAAGTATAGCATCGGCTGTTGTTTTACCGTAGGCGCCGATCTTTAACTTACCCTGGCTAAACTTAGGGAAGCTGTTATACAGCGAGTGAATACCGGTAGGACTAAAGAATACCAGCAGATCGAAATGCTCGAGGTTAAGGGCCTTTAAGTCATTAGGCACTGTGCGATACATAACGCCTTCGGCAAAATTAAAACCGTTGGCCTGCATAAAGGCAGGTATCTCATCTTTACGTACTTCGGCACATATATACAGGAAGCGGGTAGCATCGCGGTGTTTCATCAGCAATTGACGCAGCTCCTTATTATTATTCATATCCCCAAAGAACACCTTGCGCTTGCGGTATTGGGTATACTTTTGCAGATACAGGGCAATAGCTTCGGAGGTACAGAAGAATTTTGTTTCCTGGCTCATCTTAACGCGCAGCTCGTCGCATATGCGGAAGAAGTGGTCGATAGCATTACGGCTGGTAAAAATGATACCGCTATAATCGTTTAGGGTAATGCGTTGTTTACGGAAGTCCTTACCGGGTACGCCTTCCACGGTAATAAAAGGCATAAAGGTGCACTTTACACGGAAGCGGGTTTCGAGATCGTAGTACGGACTCTTAGGGCCTTCGGGTTTAGGCTGGGCAACAAGAATGTGCTTTATTTTGGTTTTGGGTGCTTTAGAAAGGAGCTCCGGGTAGTTCTTCTCAGGGCGCTGAGGGATAATAATTTGGGGCTTGCCGGATGGGGTAGATGGCTTGGTAGAAAAAGAAGCAGCACTCTTTTCAGGTGATATCACATCAGCCTTTGTAATGAGAGTGCTGCTACTGTTGGATGTTTTGCTACCAGCCGCAACTTTCTTTTCAGAAGGAGTTGCTTTACCGGCAGACTTTGGTTCTTTCAACCGCTTACTTATTTTTTTTTTGCGGCTTTCTTAGCGGCTTTCTTAGCAGGCTTTTTTGCAGCCTTCTTAGCAGCTTTCTTTTTTGTTGCCATGGTTAAACAACTGTTTTAGTTAACAATTTAAATAATAGAAATACCGGAGATATTTCTACTACACAAACGTAGATAAAAAAATGATACACGCTCTTATACATTAATTTATACCCTGTGGATAACCCACGCCAAACGAACAACAGGGCAAACGCCGCCAACAAAACCAATGTTACAATAAAAATGAAATTGAAAAACTTTTCGGGCGCTGTATAGAACACAAAAAGCGCCGGTATCATAGACAAACCAAGGGTTTTTGTTACTGTAAAAAAATTAAACATGTATTCGTCGCACACATCTTTTATTTCAAAAACAATCCCGATTATGCGCATTACAAACGTTTTGGCGGCATAAAAAAATGTGAATAAAAAAATGAGCAGCAGTATTGCAGGAAAGGTTTCGAGCGTTGAAACGTGGTAGAATTTGACCAGCACAAAACGAATATAAAGACTTATAACAAGTATAAAATTCACATGCAACAAAAACGAAGAGAAGGTCAATTCATCGGTACGGGTACGGAAGATCTGCTGGGCAATGTTACGGTTAAAGAAGGATTGGAGCATATCTTCTAACTCCTTACCAAAGGCTACTTTCAGATACGCAATGATTATCAATAGCAATACCAATACTATAAATACATAGATGTTGCCCTGGTGGTGATGCCATTGCTGTACATCGTACACTACAGGCTTACCCTGCGTAACCAGCAACGGCGAAGTATAGGAGGCAATAGCCAGATAATTCTCGGTAGCATACAAATCGGCCGGGGCAACACTCTGTGTAGTATCTAAGGCAGCCGACAAGCTATCGGTTTCCTGTGCCGTTAGGGCCGGAAGAAAACTAAACAATAAGAAGAGAACCGCGAGCGACTGTTTCAATTAAAAGTAGTTGACGTAGCCAAAGTGAATTTTAGAATCCTTTAAAGTCAGCTTGTTATCCAGTTGCCTGCCCATGGCATACGTAATACCGAATATACCTGCTTTGGTTTCCACTGCTGCCCCTACTCCAAAACCGAAGGGAACGTCAATGGGGCCTTTGCCGGGTCGTGCATCTTCAACTACAGCCGCATTAAAGAAGGCGCTAAAGTACGAATTCTTAGAGAGCAGAAAACGATATTCCACATTGGCCATCGCATAATAAGGCGTAAAAATAGATTGATCGTCAAAGCCCCGCAGCGAGTTAACCCCGCCTAAACGGTACTTCTCGTTATCCATTATACGCCGGCTAAAGAAGTACTTTCCATCAAAAGAAGTTTTGATGGTATGCCTGGCTGCCAGCTTCCAGTACTTGTCAAAAGCCAAACCCACCCTGAACTGAAAACTTTTTAGCCGCGCGGTGTCGTACAAATAAGAGAAGTCGCGGGCCTGTATCTCATCATATAAGCCCACAATGGTATTATTCTTCTTTATCTGCTTTACCCCGGCCGATGCCTGTATGCGCAACATATACCCATCTACCGGGTTAAAGCGGTAGTTCAGTTTTTGATAAAAGTATTCCAGCGCAAATTCGTTGGTGCGTATGTCCAGGTTTTTAGGTAAGGCGCGGTTGAGCTTTATGTAGTTGGTGTCCACATTCAATATAATAGTGCTTTGCTGCCGCAGCGATGCCTTTATGTAGTTGCTGCCTAATAATTGATATTGAATACCATAGTCGCCGTTGAGGTCCAGGTAGGTGGTATCGCGTTTAAATAATTCGAACCGCGCGCTGATGCCCAAAGGCAGACCTACCAGGTAGGGATACGTAAAGCGTACATCTAACTGCTGGGTTTTAGGTTGCAGCTTACGCCATTCTAAAAATATCTCCTCCCCCAACCCCAATAAACTAAAGAGGTGAAAGCGGGCTTCGCCGGTTACTAAAAGTTTTTGTCCGCTGCTGCCCGGCAAAAAGCCCAACAGGAAATTGAATTGAGATGCCTTCTTATCCTTTAAGTAAAGGTTTACAGCCGCCTTGTTGTTTTTAAACTCCACCGTATGGGGCTGAATGCTTTCCACAAACTGCAGTTCGCCCAAGCGCTGGTTTATCTTTTGAATGTTGGATTCGTTATAAGGCTTACCCGTTTTTAAGCCCAGGTAATTTTTAAGGAATACCCGCTTTACCTTGGTTTGACCCATTATGCGCACCGTATCAATTTTTATCAGGTCATTTTTTGCCAGGTATAAACGCGCGGTATAGCCATGTTCGGTATGTGTAAAGCTATCGAGCTTAACGGCGGCAAAGGGGTAGCCATTGTTTTCGCACTGGCGCAACAATTTCTCTTTTACCATTTGTACACCTTCCAGGCTTAATGGCTTACTGCTGTTCATGGCGTTGCGCACACCGGCCGCGCCTAACAAGCCATCCTCTATATTGCCATTGCGCAATGCGATGTGTTCAAACTTTTCGCCTACATATATATAGGTATACCGCCGGGTGCTATCCGCCCAGGCGCTATCCACTGAGACAGCCACATAGCCATAGCTGCTGAGTTTGGCCACCAGGTCGCTTACTTCTTTTACCGCCGATAAAGAATCCTTCACGCCATTGCGGTAGGCGAACTTCTTTTCGAAAAAGGAAGCGGGCTTATCCGGCGATTCAATCTGCAACACATAGTTCCGCTGACTGAACAGGTTGCTCAGTGCCAGCAAAAACAGGAGGAAGGATAACAGCCGCCGCATGAAAGGGTAAAGATAACGTGATTGCTGATTTTTGATTGTCCCGAGCCATTGCGTGGTGATTCTCCGGAATAGAACGCTGATTAACACAGATGGTTATGATAAAGGATGATTTTAGGTGCTGATTTAGGACTACCACAGCTATCGCATTTATCGGTGTAATCACTTTTCAATCTGTGAAATCACCACCTAACAACCTTAGGAATTAAATGACTATCAAGCACAACACGCAAATCGTACAGGCCTAAGTCAGGTAGTTTCCATTTCTTTGCCCCATGGCAGGCATCTATATCCATGTTCCGTTTTGCAAGCAGGCTTGCCATTACTGTAATTTCTATTTCAGCACCAGTTTGGGTAATAAGCCGCGTTACCTGCAGGCTTTGTTGAAAGAGATTGAGCTAAGCAAGGATTATCTTGCCGGAGAACCTATCGAGACCCTTTACTTTGGAGGAGGCACGCCTACCTCATTAGAGGTTTCTGAACTGAAACAAATAGTTGAAGCCTTACAAAAGCACTACGACCTTAGTAAACTGCAGGAGTTTACACTGGAAGCCAACCCCGATGACCTGACAGCCGCCAAAGTAGAAGAGCTAAAACAACTGCTTCCTTACGGACTCAACCGCTTTAGTATTGGTATTCAATCGTTTTTTGAGGAAGACCTACGCTACATGAACCGCGTGCATAATGCCGAAGAAGCCCCGGCTTCTATCAAACGTGTGCAGGATGCAGGGTTCAGTAATCTTACCATCGACCTTATCTACGGCACCCCAACCATGAACAACGAACGCTGGTTGCAGAACCTGCAACAGGCTTTTGCTTTGCAGGTGCCACACATTAGCAGCTATGCCTTAACGGTAGAACCTAAAACCGGATTGGAAAATAAGATCCGCAAAAAAATGGCGCTGCCTGTTAATGAAGAACAGAGTGCGCAGCAGTTCCAACTTTTAATGCAACAGATGCAATTGGCGGGGTACGAGCAATACGAGATTTCGAATTTTGCCAAACCCGGTGCTTATGCTGTACATAATACCAACTACTGGCGCGGTAAAAAATATTTGGGCCTGGGCCCTTCGGCCCACTCCTTTAACGGACCGGCAAGACGCTGGAACGTAGCCAACAACATTCTATATATAGAAGGCCTGCAAAAGGGCGTGTTGCCGTACGAAGAAGAAGTATTAACGCCTGCCCAACAGATCAACGAACGCCTGATGACCGGCCTGCGCACCATGTGGGGCGTTAGGATGGTAGATTTTGGAATGCCGATTTTTGATTTGGAAACCAATACAACCATGCCTGCGGCACATTTGATTGAAAGAAGCTTACAAGAAATTGATCCCGCTTATTACACCTATAAAGATGGGGTACTTACCCTAACCCCCCAGGGCAAACTGTTTGCCGATGGCATTGCGGCACAGTTGTTTATTGAAGAATAAGCAATAGCCCCGCAACGGGCACTTGCTATTGATTTTTATTTTCGTGTAGTAAATACAAGCATATGGCTATTATAAAACCGTTTAAAGCAGTGCGCCCCGCACAGGGATTAGAAGCAGAAGTTGTATCGCTGCCTTATGATGTTATGAACAGCAAGGAAGCCCGCGAAATGGCTGCCGGTAAACCCAACAGCTTTCTGCATGTTAGCCGTGCCGAAATAGATTTACCCGAAGGCACCGACGAACATGCGCAACTGGTGTATGATAAAGCACGCGACAACTTTAAGCAGATGATAGCTAAAGGTGTGTTGATGCAGGACACACACGATTGCGTATACATCTACCAACAGGTAATGAATGACCGTGTACAAACAGGGCTGGTGGCTTTAAGCTCGGTGGAAGATTACTTTAATAACGTGATCAAGAAACACGAGTTCACGCGTCCGGAGAAGGAAGAGGACCGCATTCACCATATGGAAACCCTGCAGGCGCATGTAGGCCCTATCTTCCTTACCTACCCTAACGATCATAAAATTGATATGGTAGTTAAAGCCTACACCACCGGCCACCACAAGCCTGTGTATGATGTAACTACCGAAGACGGCATACGCCACACCGTATGGGTGGTTGATAACAGCCAGTTGGTAAACCACATGGTTACCGTATTTAAAGAGGATGTAAAGTTTACCTACATCGCCGACGGGCACCACCGCACGGCATCGGCTGCCAAGGTGGGCTTGAAGATGAAAGAAGCCAACCCCAACCACACCGGCGAAGAAGAATACAACTTCTTTTTAAGTGTACTGTTCCCCGATAACCAGTTGGCTATTATGGATTACAACCGCGTTATTAAAGACCTGAACGGTTTAACCACGGCCGACTTCCTTAAAAAACTGGAACCTAACTTTACCATACAACCTTATGCGGCAGGAACCGAACCTGAAGCAGCACGGCCACAGGCACTACACGAGTTTGCATTATATATAGAAAGCACCTGGTACAAGCTGAACAGCAAGCCCGGTACCTTTAGTCAGGACCCTATAGGCATTTTGGATGTAACCATACTGGAGAATCATGTGCTGAAACCATTGCTGGGCATCGAAGACCAACGCACCGATAAACGCATTGACTTTATTGGCGGTATACGCGGGTTAAAGGAATTGCAGCGCCGGGTTGACAATGGAGAAATGAAACTGGCTATTGCCTTATATCCTGTTTCGTTAAAGCAACTGATGGATATAGCCGATAGCGGACAGGTAATGCCACCCAAGAGCACCTGGTTTGAACCCAAGTTGCGCGATGGTTTCTTTAGTCACTTGTTCTGATTACAGGTAAATACCTGAAATACCGCTTCAGTTCCTTAGGGGGAGTGAGAGTGAATACACAGATGTAAAAGGAGATTACACCGATTTACATTGAACTAAGAGGCTATTTGCCCGAACAAACTCCATCAACCATGGACCGCAGTCGATGGGCCTTTTCGTTCGTTCAATTCGTCCAATTAAGCAACATTATTCCTTCACCACCTTTGTAGTATAGTTAAGGCCATTACCGCTTACCTGTAACAGATACAAACCGCTTTGCAGATTGGTAGTAGTAATAGTTGTAGAGGAAGCATTTATAACCGAAGAACTAATCAACCTTCCCGTTAAGTCGAACAGGTTGATGCGTGTATCATTCGTTGTGTAAGGAATGTCGCTTACTTGTATTACCTCATTAAAAGGGTTGGGCTGTACCCTAATGTTCAGCTTTTCAGCAGCTACATCCTCCACTCCTACCGTTCCATTCAAGGTAAACTGCTTAAAGAATTTCCATATCTCGGTAGCGCCGTCAATGTCTTCGTTGGTAGGCCCGTAGATATAAGGATACGAAGCGCCGGGCCAGCTATGCCCGCCGCCGGTAATTTTATAATACCAAATGCGCGTGTTGTTGCTACAGTTCAAATAACGGATGCGCTGCACGGTACTGCTATCGGTAGTGGTATTAATATCGGGGAAGTTATAGATATCGCTATCGCCGGGGCATTGGTTCTTGTTCAACCAAAAATTAATCAGTTGGGCCTGACTTAAAATTCCTGCCTCACCATCATAAGGTACTAAAGGGTCAGCAGTGCCGTGCACTTCCATGATGGGTATGCGGCGTTGCAAAGTGCAATAGTACGCCGTGCTATCGGTTAAGGAACCTGTTACCGAAGCAATAGCCGCAATGCGGTTCTCTAATTCGCAGGCCAGGCGGTGGCTCATAAAACCACCGTTGCTCATACCACAAGCGTACACACGGGTAAGGTCGATGCCGTATAGCTGGTAAAGGGTATCAATCATTTTCGAAGTAAAGCCCACATCATCTGTACCGGTGTTGTAGGTGCCGGTAAAACCTACGTTCCACGAATTGGCAATACCGTTGGGATACACCACTATAAAACTGTTGGCGTCTGCCACGGGATCCATTATGCTATAGAACTCCTGCTGGGCAGCATCGCTGCCGTAGCCGTGAAAGTTGAACACCACCGGCAAATGCGAACCCGCACTGTAACCCGGAGGAAAGTGCACAATAAAATTGCGGCTTTGGTTTTGGTAGTTCATGGTAAGCGTAACCTCGCTTGCACGGCAGGTTAGCAATACCAACAACAGACAAAAGGTGTATAGCGTTTGTTTCATACCTGCAAAGATGGTAAACCATTTGCGAAGCGGAAAGAATAGAACGCTCAAATAGAACGCTGATTAACACTGATGGTTATGATGATTTAAGATTTTTGATTTTAGAATGCTGACTTAGGATTGATGAGCCATTGCGCAGCGGTTCTCCCTTTAGGGGGTCAGTGGGTAGCGAGGCGGCGAATAAATAGAACGCTGATAAACACTGATGGTTATGATGAAGGATGATTTTTGATTTTAGAATGCTGATTTAGGCTTGCCTTAGCCATTTGCGTGGCGGGTCTCCGGATTTTGTCACCCTGAGCGTAGTCGAAGGGTAGTGGGTTGCGAGGCTGGCGAAGAATAGAACGCTGATGAACACTGATGTTTATGATGATCTAAGATTTTTGATTTTAGAATGCTGATTTGGGATTGATGAGCCATTGCGCGGTGGTTCTCCCTTTAGGGGGTCAATGGGTAGCGAGGCGGCGAATATGTCACCCTGAGCTTTTCCGCTCCTTCGGAACGAAGGCGCTATAAAACAAAAGAGGAGCGCAATCGCTGCGCTCCTCTTGTTTGGCTTGTTCGTATTTGCAGTGGTTTAGTCTTCCTCTTCCTCCACTTCCGCCTTAACAGGTTCTACTGTAGCGGCATACTTGCCTTTAATTTTAGCTTCCAGTTCGGAGGCTAATTCAGGGTTGTCTTCCAACAGTTGTTTTACACCATCGCGGCCCTGACCGAGTTTGGTGCCTTCGTAGCTATACCATGAGCCACTCTTAGTTAATACACCCAGCTCACTTCCGAGGTCTACAATTTCTCCGGCTTTGGAAACCCCGGCGCCATACATAATGTCAAATTCTGTCAATCTGAATGGCGGAGCCAGTTTATTCTTCACTACCTTCACACGGGTGCGGTTACCCACCATGTTATCGCCATCTTTAATCTGGCCAATACGGCGTATATCTAAACGCACCGAAGCGTAGAATTTTAATGCATTACCACCGGTGGTAGTTTCGGGGTTACCGAACATAACACCAATTTTTTCGCGCAACTGGTTAATGAAAATGCAGCAGCAGCCTGTTTTGTTGATGGTGCCGGTAAGCTTACGCAAAGCCTGGCTCATCAGGCGGGCCTGCAAGCCCATTTTCGATTCACCCATTTCGCCTTCCAGTTCACCACGCGGTACCAGCGCAGCAACCGAGTCAATTACACATATATCTATTGCGCCCGAGCGGATCAGGTGTTCGGCAATATCTAATGCCTGTTCGCCATCATCGGGTTGCGATATCAAAAGGTTGTTCACATCAACACCCAGCTTCTCGGCATATATTTTATCGAAGGCGTGTTCCGCATCAATAAAGGCTGCAATGCCCCCGTTCTTCTGGCAACTGGCAATGGCCTGTATAGCCAGGGTTGTTTTACCAGAGCTCTCCGGTCCGTAGATCTCAACGATACGGCCTTTCGGTAAACCGCCAATGCCAAGGGCTACATCAAGACCAATTGAACCGGTGGATATCGTTTCAACAGCCATGATTTTTGAATCGCCCAGCTTCATTACCGAGCCTTTACCGTATGCCTTGTCCAGTTTCTCAACTGTTAACTGCAGGGCTTTGAGTTTCTCTTTCCTTTCGTCGCTCATTTTGTTCATTATTAATGGTTTGTAATAATTGACGGTGTAAACCTAAATATTTTAGCTATACGTTGCTAATTTTTTTAGCTATTTATTTTTAACCGCCTTAACGAAAGCAAACTTAGCCCTGCACTACGCAATGTATTTGCGCAGTAAAAAATAATTGCAAATTTCTTTCGGACGGCTTGATTATCACCCCTAAAGATAACAGGGTAAGCTCTACAAAGTTTGTTGATTGTGTTAAAAGATTAGGTGATTACACCGATTTGCTAAATGCTTACACAGAATATAAGCACCACCTCCCTACTATCTGCCGCAGCGCAACCCACTGACTCCCGACCCGGGAGAACCGCAACGCAATGGCTTCAATACACCTGCATTCAATCTGTGATAATCTGCGTTCATCTGTGGTGAAATGGTATTCGGCTGTTCAACTTTCAATTTTAAACTTTAAAACATCACTCCTTCACAAACTTCCTCACCACCTGCTGCGTACCGCTTTTTAGTTGCAGGATAAACAAGCCGGGTGGAAGAAATGAAACATCTATCGTGTTATTGTTGGCGTTTAATTGTTGGAGCAATTGACCTTCGAGGTTAAAAATTGAACCCTCGGTGTTATTACTTAGTTGAGCGTGAAAGGCGCTAATAACAACACCATTTGCCATAATTTTTATTTCTTCTGCTTTTGAATCCGGCTTTTCAGCTATGCCCGAAGGACTATCAATATAAATATTGAAATCGCGCATTACCGCACCCATAAAAATCCCGTTGCGGTATTCTTTAACTCTAACTGCTACATTATAAATACCTATATGGTAAGGGCTAATCCAGGAAACAATACCCGAATCATTACTGATATTATACGTGTATTGGCCGGGGCCAATAAAAACTTCATTAGGATACATGTAAAGGGGCACCTGTAAATTTGTATCCTGCAGCGGCACCATAGCTTCAAACACCAAACTATCATTATCAGCATCAGCTACAGGTATTGCAGCGATATAAGGTTTAGTATTTGTGCTTAACCACTCCGGCTCCTTAGTAAAAACCGGTGAGAAATCGGTCTGCATACTTGCAATATTTGTTTCAGCAACCAGGCACAGGGGAATGTATTCGCTTTCCGTGCCGTAATAGTTTACAATGTCTGCAACCCGGTTAAGCCACCACACGGCCA
The DNA here is from genome assembly GCA_046329495.1 of Chitinophagales bacterium. Taxonomy (GTDB): domain Bacteria; phylum Bacteroidota; class Bacteroidia; order Chitinophagales; family LD1; genus Bog-950. Next base: position 154,724 of record JAXLUO010000006.1, read on the forward strand.
TTGTGGCGTTTTGCGTTCCCGGCAAATAGGTGTGCATACCTGTAAAAACCATGGAAAATAAATTAGGATTTACAGAGTCTACCCCGGTTAAGAACAGCCTTCCATTGGTATTATCACCCCAATCAATATGCACCGAATCCAATCCGTTTGGCTTGTAAAAGGTGTAGCACTTTAAATAGGTGGTATACCGGGCAGGGTTAAGGCTATCGCGCTTAAAGTAAAGTTCAGCGCTTAGTACGGAGGCTTTTACCGGTAAAAGGCAGAAAATGGCAACAATCACTAAAATGTGCTTCGTATAGATCAGCCTCTCCATAAATCAATTTCTTTTGTACGCTAATACTTCGCCTTTAGGTTCTATTCCTTCACAAACTTCCTCACCACCTGCTGCGTACCGCTTTTTAGTTGTAGCACATACAGGCCGGTGCTTAGGGCAGAAATGTCTATCTCGTTTTCGCCTTTATCCAGCCATAGTTCTTTTACCAGTCGGCCATCTATACTAAACACCTGCGCTTGCATAGCGCCTGTAATTCCCGTAACCTGTAAATTGCTTTTGGCCGGGTTGGGGTAAACGGCAATAACCGGTTCGGCGGGTGGTTCATCCACACCCAACCAATCGCCACCGCCGGTTTCGGTTTTATACAGGTTTCCCCTTTCGCACCCTACTATAATTTTTTGAGAAGATACAGCGCGCAAAAAAAGAATGGCATTGGATTGGGTGGGCTTTAGTGGCCGCTCGGTACGTTGCCAGCTATTACCACCATCATACGTACGGTAAACATTGCCGCCGAAGCCTACAAAGCCTGTATCCCGGTCAACAAAAGAAATTACGCCATAATAGTAAGCTACACGATCCTCTGATAAATTACTGCTGAAAACGGTTTGAAAACTTAACCCGCCATCATTCGATTTTAATATTGCATTCCGGCAGGCTACTATCAGCGTAGTATCATCAATAAACCCTAAATCGGCATACGTACTAATGCCCGGTAGCATCGAAAGTTGCTGCCAGGTTTGGCACCTGTCTGTGGAACGCAACAAATACAAATTTCCGGGAGAGTAATATTGGTAGCTTGACTTACCAATTACATAGAAAACCGAATCATTCAACATTTTAAAGCAGACAGTAAAATAGCAGGAGCAAAAAGTATAACCTAAACTCCAGGTTACGCCCCCATTATTCGTTTTCAATATTTCGCTGCTGCTATAAAAGGCTCCATAACCAGACTCTGATGAAGAAAATGCTGTCATATAACCAACATCCTCTCCGGCAGGTAAACCGGTTGGCATGGGCCACCAGCTATTCCCTCCATCCGTAGTTCTAAGCATGCCGCCCATAACGTAATTCGAGGTAATATAACCTGTATCACGGCCTACAAAAGTAAGCGTTTTAACCCGTGTGCCTTTATAGGTGGAATCAATTGAATTGGTTTCAAAAAAATCGTTGGATTTATAAATGTTGCCCGAACTGCCAAGAACAAATCCTGTATCGCCAAAAAAGGTGCCTTGTATCATGCCACCTGCGGGTACCAGGTTGGCCGCAGGAAGAATTTCTTTCCAGGACTGGGCAATTACAGCGGTTTGCACCAGGAGAAATAGAAAAAGAAGAAAGAACCACCTATACCACACACGATAAAATTTGAATTGCTTAATTGGCAAATGACTGCTATCAACTAACAAATGCTATTGTAGACGCCGCAAAGCACAGTAATCGGGCGCGTAATCGCTGAGTCCTATCCAAATATACATAATTATTCATCTATCCAACTTGTTGGTGCACATCCATTTGTTAAATAATACCTCCTGTGCCTGTTTTGATTGCGGTTCTCCCTTTGGGGAGTCAGTGGGTAGCAATGCGGCAGAATAGAACGCTGATGAACACTGATGGTTATGACGATTTTAGATTTTTGATTTTGGAATGCTGATTTGGAATTATTTCAAGTTTAAAATTGAACAGCGGTGTGCGATTGTTGAGCGAACCTCAGTGTAAAATCAGCCAATAATAAGCCTGTTTGCTTATAAAATGCTTAGGTAAAAGCAAGAAATAAGCAGGGCCAGTTAAGACATAACTAATTGAAAGTTAGTAGGTTTTAGTAATACCTGCTGAGGTTTGACTGAGGTTTTGGCGCCGAGCCGGAAATTTAAACCATTTGCGTGGTGGGTAGGGGGCATGGTTTGCCCTTGCCCCATGGGCTGGTTAGTGTTTACAGGTATGTCAAAGAACAGGTGCGCGGGTGTAAAGGTAATAAAAGGAAATAAAGTTTCAAATATAATTTCATAAAATATTTCTACCGGCCTCGTTCTTGATACAATCCGGGCACTGCCACGGGGAAAGGGCACCGGCTTTAATACTCCTGTATCCAATCTGTGCTAATCTGCGTTTATCCGTGGTGACACTGTATTCGGCTGTTCTACTGGAAACAGAAAACTGTAGACTGTAAACGTCACTCGGCTGTTCAACTTTAAACTTTCAATTTTAAACTTTAAACAATCTCAAATCAGCGTGCTGTTCCCGCCGCCTCGCAACCCACTGACTCCCTAAAGGGAGAACCGCTACGCAATGGCTCATCAATCCCAAATCAGCATTCCAAAATCAAAAATCAAAAATCATCATAATCCTCTGTGCAATCAGCGTTCTATTCCCTTTTCCGTGGACTTCTTTACCCCACTACCCACGGAATGCCTTTTGCGGCACACACCCCATGCGGTTTGATGGAAAGAATTGTTTGGTTACCGGCGCGGGGTCCGGTATTGGCCGGGCCACGGCCCTGCAGTTAGCAGCCGAAGGCGGCAAAGTAATGGTAGTAGACCGCAACGAGGATGGTGGCGAAGAAACCGTTGCCCTGATATCCAAAGCCGGTGGCACGGCCGCCTTTTGTAAAACAGATGTGGGGCTGGAGCACGAAGTCATCGCCTCTGTACAGCATGCGTTTGAAAAATGGAAAAGCATAGACGTGCTGGTGAATAACGCCGCTATGATGACCTTTAAAAAAATTACAGAGCTTAAGCTGGAAGAATGGAACGAGGTAATGGCCGTTAACCTGCGCTCGGTGTTTTTGTTTTGTCGCTACACCATACCGCACATGAAACGCGGGGCTATTGTAAATGTAAGCTCGGTACATGCCCACCAAAGCACCCCCAATGTAATACCCTATGCGGCCAGCAAAGCAGCTATAGAGGCCTTTACACGTGGCGTTAGTTTGGAATATCCCGCCACCCAGGTGCGCATTAACTGCGTAGCTCCCGGTGCGGTAGATACGCCTATGCTGTGGAACAACCCCAATATTAAAAGCGGGGCCGAAAAAGTGGAAGGCGCTGTAGGCAAACCCGAGAATTTGGCAGCAGCTATTTGTTTTTTGGCTTCGGCCGAAGCAGCTTATATAAACGGCACCACGCTGGTGGTAGACGGAGGGCGGTTGGATATACTTTAATTAAACGCTATGGGTTCAAGTCAATTTATGTTTGCTACCGGTATCGAAAACAGCTACCCGGTAATTGCCCTACCCGATGGCACCCTGCACCGGGTGGATGAGATGGACAAAACAGACCACTACAAATACTGGGCTACCGATTTTGAGTTGGTAAAGGACATGGGCCTAAAGTTTTTGCGCTATGGTCCGCCCTATTACCGAACCCACACCGGCCCCGGCACCTACGATTGGGATTTTACCGATGAAACCTTCAACCGCTTAAAAGAACTGGAGATAACACCCATTGTAGACCTCTGCCATTTTGGAGTGCCCGACTGGATGGGCAATTTTCAGAATCCCGACTTCCCCCAACTGTTTGCCGAATACGCACAGGCCTTTGCCAAACGTTTTCCGTATCTACAATTCTACACACCCATTAACGAGATATTTATTGCCGCTACTTTTAGTGCGCAATACGGCTGGTGGAACGAAAGGCTGAGTTCCGATAAGGATTTTGTGACAGCTATAAAGCACCTGTGCAAAGCCAACGTGCTGGCTATGCGCGCTATACTGGCCATTCAACCCGAAGCAACTTTCATCCAAAGCGAATCATCGGAATACTTTCATGCAGCCAACCCCGATGCCAATACATTGTGTTATTTTTTAAACCAAAAGCGTTTCCTCTCGCTGGACCTCACGTATGGTTATCCGGTAAGTGTAGTGATGTATGAATACCTGATGGAACATGGAATGACCAAGCAGGAATACCACTGGTTCCACCACAACCAGGTTAAGGCACGCTGCATAATGGGCAACGATTATTATATCACCAACGAGCACCGCGTTTTTCCGGACGGACGGCACGAGCCTTCGGGCGAAATTTTTGGTTACTATGTTATTACCCGGCAATACTTCGACCGCTACCACCTGCCTATTATGCATACCGAAACCAACCTGCGCATGCCCGACAGTGAGAAATGGCTGCATAAAGAATGGGCCAACGTTCACCGCTTAAAGCAGGACGGCATACCGGTAAGCGGCTTTACCTGGTATAGCTTACTTCATCAGGTAGATTGGGATAGCGCCCTGCGCGAAAACAAAGGCGTGGTGAACGACCTGGGGCTCTATGATTTAAACCGCCGCATTATGCCCGTTGGGGAAGCCTACAAAAAGCTGATCAGCGAATGGCAACAACCCCTGGCCGAAGAGAGTTATGGCTTGTTGTTTAGATATTGAGGACTTAATTCAACGCTTAACCATATTTTTTATCGCCACAAAGGCACAAAGAATATAAGTGAAGGAAGAACAAACCAACTTCGTGAAACTTCGTGTCTTTGCTTCTTAGTGGCAACGTATTTGTATTCAACCTTAAATTTTTTTCTGCCACAAAGGCACAAAGAATATAAGTTAAGGAATGGAGGGTAGAACAAACCAACTTCGTGAAACTTTGCGTCTCTGTTTCTTAGTGGCAACGTATATGTATTCAACCTTAAATTTTTTCCGCCACAAAGGCACAAAGAATATACGTGAAGGAAGAACAAACCAACTTCGTGAAACTTTGCGTCTTTGTTTCTTAGTGGCAACGTATCCCTGCGTGGAGAGAGAGGCGTTCTACAGCATCGTGTGTGTTTTGCTATATTGCAGCATGAACTTTCTTAAAAAGTTATTTGCCTCATCCGAACAAAAATCGGCGATGCCGGAGTATAGCAGCGCTGAAGTAAAACGCTATTACGAAGAATGGACTGAGCGTTATATCGAATCGTTTGGCGAGGTGTTCCAGGGCCGCAGCGCACTGAACCTGGATGAGTTGATGGACTATTATATAAAGTCTGCCGGTTTTAAACCCGGTATGAAACTGGTAGATGCCGGTTGCGGTATTTGTGGCCCCGCTATTATGCTGGCGAAAAAACTGGATGTGCAGATTGATGCCGTTACCATTTCGGATGAGCAGGTAAAAATTGCCCGCGAGAAGGTGAAAGCAGCAGGATTAGAAGACCGCATTAAAGTTTACCAGGGCGATTTCCATACCATGGATCAACTGCTGCCCAATAACCATTATGATGCGGTTTATTTTCTGGAAGCATTTGTGCATTCGCCTGATACCGATAAAGCCGTGCAGGCTGCTGTTAACGTGTTGAAGCCCTTTGGCTTTGTGTATATAAAGGACATGTTCCATGGCACGGCCCGCAGCGAAGAGGAAAGACAACTGATTGAACAAGTAGTAAAAAATTCCTGCGATGCTTACCGGTTGAATGTAAAGAAGCTGTATGAAGTGGTGCGCTCGTTTGAAAAAACCGCCGTGCTGTTCAACTTTATTAAGCAGTTGGATATTGAAGCAGAATGGGAAACCGGCAACAACTTTGTACGCCGTAACGATTTGCCCATCTACAAAGGCACCGATAAAACCTTTTACGACTTAAAGTATCTCGACTTCTACGAAATAAAAGCTACTAAGCTTGCTTAAATAAGCGGTCAACCAGCGAAGCAAGAAATCCTTTTTTCGGCGTATACAAGTCGATGATCTGTTGCTCGCTGATACGCGCCGGTGTAAAGGGAACTTGCTTAGAAGTATAACCTTCGGCATGCACTATATAGTTTGCCTTAGGGTCACCGATCCAGGCCTTGTTAAGGTAATAGTTGTTGTAGAAATTTTCATCTACCGCTATTTCATAAACCTCGTTCAGGTTCTGTTTGTTAGGCGCAAAGTAGTGGATGGCCTGTGCAGCTTGTGGTATAACATTAAACGAAGCGGCCACCCTTGTTTTACCCGAAGCATTTGGCTCGCTGCCGTGCAGTAAACGATGGTCGTACATCACCACTTCACCGGCCTTCATATGCAGCGGGGTTAGATACTTCAACACATCCGGCTGCTGAATAATAAAAATTGGCGGAAGATTGGAACCCCGCATGGAAGGCGTTATACGATGTGTGCCTTTAAAGATTTTAAGCAGTCCGTTTTCTTCGGTAGTATCCACTAAAGGGGCCCAAAGGTTCAGCGAGCTGTATTGTGTTTCATCTACAAAGCTCCAGTCCTGATGCGGATATACGCGGCTGTTGGGGTCACTTTTTTTGGTTACAAAACCACAGCCAATGGCGCGGTAGTTCACTAAATACTTTTGCAGGTACTTTTCGAACATGCCGTTCAGCTTGTCGTATATCTCCTTTTTAATTTCAGGAGATTGGATTTCGAGTGTATTATGAAAGCCTGAAAAGTCCTCGCCCGTTGTTTTGGAAAACAAGTCGGTCATTTCTTTAATAGCCGCTTCATCAAATGCCTTTACAATTACATAGCCATCCTTCTCGAATTGCTGTTGGTGTTTATCATCTGCAAAAACCCGCATGGTAAGTGGTATTTATTAAGCGCCGAAGGTAGTTTTATTTCATCCCAAAGTGCAACACGCGAATGTAGTACTGTCGGTCTGCTATTAGCCGTAGAATGAATTTAGTTGCCTTGTTGCGCTTGTTGTTTTTTTAAATCGGTAATCCAATTAGCCACCAGTGTTACACCTTCGTTATCGGTAACGGTGCGCCCCATTTGCGGCATCTTAACGCCTAACTCAGTAGCAGCCATACGGCAAATGATTATTGATTCACCCGGACTGCCCGGCACAATATCGTACTTCAAATTGCAGGAACCGCGGCCTGCTGAAGGCGGTGATTTGAATACACCGTAAGTTTCCATGTTATCGTTCTCGCGGTTCAGATGTAAACCTGATACGTAGGCGGGTCCGTTAGCATTATGGCAATGTGCGCAGTTAATATCCAGATACGATTTAACACGGGCAAACTGCGGAGCGGAAGTATCGCGCCAGTTAACAAATGCAGGAGCCTCCCTGTTGTAACCCTTCAAGGTTCCTGCGGTAGCCCAGGCGTTTAGCTGGTTTTTACCATCGGTACCCATAGTGTTTAAGTTACCAGCCTTAATACCAATAGGCGAAATATGCTCCTTATACCAATGGCAACCTTTGCATTGGTTTTTATTGGCAATCACATAATCCACTTTACGATCGATGCCGTTTACATCCTTCCACGCCAGGCTTTTTACATCGCCTACGATAGTTAATTGTGCATCGGCCCCTTTTTCATCCCATTCATAGGTTTTTGCCTCCCATCCACCTTTACTATGTAACAACAACTGAGTTTCTACATACTGTTTGGTTCCGTTGGAATCGCGCTCGTTAACATAGTAATAGAGCGAGTTGATGATACACGCACCTACCGGTAGTTGCAACACCTGCTGCGAATCGTAATTCATAACAGCGCCTGCGGGCAGATATATAAACTGCTCCTTATGCAAATAATCGGCGAACATGCTGTTAACGGTATGGTAGGCAAATACGCCATTAACCGGACTTAGACCTTTTTCTCCGTTTACAAAAAAGTGGTAATCTGAAAGCACTTCCATATGCTTTAAGCTACCATCAGTTTCTATAAAATCAGGTTTTTGATTGCTGTTGCAGGCTGCGAGAAAAATAAGGGCACTAAAAAACAGCAAGGCAACCGGAACAAGTTTGGGCTTCATGCGGATAAAACTACAAGGCCTGTAATGCTGCGAAACTGATGTTAGTCAGTCCAAAAAAAAATCGCCGGTCCATTATAAGGAACCAGCGATTTTTGCAATGAGTTTAGTGTAGAGAGCCCGGTGTTAAATTTCCTGCAAGTGTTCGGTTTGGTAGCTGTGCTCCATAATAATACGAACCGAGGTATCGCTGGGGCCTTTAGCCAGGCTGTTGAGCAAGCGCTTACCGCGTATCAGTTCCATTAATTCGCCCTGTAAACCAGGGTCTTTGGCCATTTCAACTGCCAGATGCATACGTTGCTCCAGTGTTGTTTCGCCGTAGGCGTGCAGGATAAGTAAGTCTTGAGTAGAGATTTGATCCATTTGCTGGTTTTTGTGTGTTAGAAGAACACCATTAAAACGCCCGGTACCCATATTATTGTGTGGCATTGGAAAAAATTTTTAGGTTAAAAAAGCGAATTTTACGTTTGCTGTAAATGCCGCGGCAAGCACCCCTCAAGTGCCTTCTTTTCAAGCAATTACATTTACCATATCAATAACGAAACGGGGCCCCGGTTTAGTATAACATTTTAACGTTCTTAAGACTTTTCCTAAATCAGAGGTTAAAGTTGCTAAACCCCGGTAGAACCCGGTAAGTAATAAACGCACAAAACACCCGGGATGTATTAACTACCATCAATTATAAATTAATGGTTATATCTATAAAGAGAATTTATCCAGAACCTGCAAGTGCCATTTGTTGTTTAGTATTGTAACTTCTTAAGCGATTATATGAAAGTGACTACTCTGAAAGAATTGAAACAATCGGGTTATGTAAGCAAGCCTATAAAAGATGAACTACGCGATAACCTGATAGCCAAACTAAAAAGCGGCAAGACCCTGTTTAGCGGGATATTAGGCTATGATGACACCGTACTTCCGGATATTGAACGCGCCCTATTGAGCCGTCATAACATTAACCTGTTGGGTTTGCGCGGTCAGGCTAAAACGCGTATTGCCCGGCAGATGACCGAACTGCTGGATGAATGGGTGCCGGTAGTAGCAGGCAGCGAATTAAACGATGACCCGTTAAATCCCATTTCGCGGTATGCAAAGGATTTGATTGCGGAGAAAGGCGACGAAACGCCTATTGCCTGGCTGCACCGGAGTGAGCGCTATGCCGAAAAACTGGCTACCCCGGATGTAAGCGTAGCCGATTTGATTGGCGACGTAGACCCTATTAAAGCAGCCAACCTTAAACTAAGCTATGCCGATGAAAGAGTGATTCATTTTGGTATGGTGCCCCGTAGTAACCGCTGCATTTTTGTAATAAACGAATTACCGGATCTGCAAGCCCGTCTGCAGGTGGCACTCTTTAATATTTTGCAGGAAGGCGATATACAAATACGCGGCTTTAAGCTCCGTATTCCGCTGGATATACAGTTTGTTTTTACCGCTAACCCCGAAGACTATACCAATCGCGGTAGTATTGTTACCCCGTTGAAGGACCGCATAGGCTCGCAGATATTAACGCACTACCCTAAAACGATGGAGCATAGCCGGCAGATTACCCTGCAGGAAGCGCGATTAACCGAGAGCCAACGTAAAAATGTGGAGGTAAGCGAACTAATGCGCGATTTGATTGAGCAAATTGCCTTTGCCGCCCGCGAAAGCGAGTTTGTGGATGCCAAGAGCGGTGTGAGCGCCCGCTTAACCATTTCGGCATACGAGAATTTGGTAAGTACCGCCGAACGCCGTGCACTGCTAAACAATGAAAAGAAAACCAGCGCGCGGATTGGTGACCTTTGGGGTGTTGTGCCTGCCATTAACGGGAAAATTGAATTGGTTTACGAAGGCGAGCAGGAAGGCGCAGCCGGTGTGGCCATGAGCCTGATTGGTAAAGCTATACGCAATCAGTTTGTAATGTGGTTTCCCGATCCATCGAAACTGAAGAAGAAGAAACAGGCGAATCCTTACCAGGAGGTGCTGGATTGGTTTAGCGATAACCATGAGCTGGACCTACTGCTGAACGATAACGATGCTGCTTACCGCAAGGCATTGGATGCAGTGCCCGGGTTGGATAAACTGATGAAGGAATTTGTGCCCGATACACCTGCCAACGAAAAGTATGTAATGAAGGAGTTCATATTACATGGCCTGGCGGAATATTCGCAACTTGGGAAGGCTATGTTAGGCAAGGGTATACAGTTTAAGGATTTGTTTGGCAGCATGTTTCCGGGTAAGGAATTAAACGACGAAGATTTTAACTAAGTGCTAATTGCATAACCGTATAGCTTCATTAAATTTACTTTAAACAAAGGTTAATGAAGCGTTACCTGCTGCCGGTGCTTGGCTCCGGCCTTTTAGTTTTAGGTGCCTGTAATAAGGACGATTTGAAGAACGGCCCCATTGTTTACGACAATGGCCCTACCGACAGCTTAAAATTAAATCAACTACAAGTTATTGCCAGCCATAACAGTTACCACTTGCGTACGGATACGGCAGTATTCAACTTTTTACTGGGCCTTGATTCGCTGGGAGTGATACCGAGTGAATATGACCCGCATGGCATTGATTATTTCCACGAACCGTTGGATGTACAGTTGGGGCAGTATGGTGTGCGTGGCCTGGAGCTGGACATTTATAATGACCCGCAGGGGGGGCAATACTACTACCGCGCCGGAAAGGGCCTCTGTGGGTTAAACGCCGCCTCGGGCATTGATGAGCTGCTACAACCCGGTTTTAAAATGATACACATTGTTGACTTTGATTATAACAGCACCAATGTAACTTTTAAAGGTGGCTTAGAAACGGTGTATGCCTGGAGCGCCGCACACCCTAATCACCTGCCTATCTTCATCAATATAGAATGTAAGGAAGATGTACCTGCGGATGTAATAAGCGGGTTACCCAGTTTAACGCACAGCGTACCTTACGATGCGGCGGCATGTGATGCCATGGATGCAGAAATAAAGAGCGTGTTTGGCAACAACCTTGACAAGGTTATTACGCCCGATAAAGTGCGCGGTACTTATGCTACGCTGGAAGAAGCCGTATTAGCGGGCAACTGGCCCAAGCTTTCGGAATGCCGCGGTAAGGTGGTATTTATCATGCAGGGGGCTGCTGAGAGCTTATATAAAACAGGGCATCCCTCGTTAAGCGGACGTGCCATGTTTGTGTATAGCGATCCGGGCACACCTGAGGCAGCCTTTGTAATACTAAACAATCCCGTAGGCAGCTTTAGCAGCATACAGCAGCGTGTGCAACAGGGTTACATTGTGCGCACCCGTTCGGACGCTAATACCGACGAGGCCCGCAGCGGTGATTATACCGGTATGAACGCTGCTTTTGCCAGTTGGGCACAGATTGTTTCAACTGACTACTACCGCCCTGACCCACGTGGTGCGGCCGGTGGGTTTACGGATTTTCAGGTTCGCTTTCCTAACAACGAATTGGCCCGTATTGATTCCATTTCGGCTGTAGGCAAAACCAACCTGGGGCTTATCCGCGAATAAGCGCTTCCCCCTTTTTCGATGAAACAAAATTACCCTGCCAAACCCGGTAGCGAACTTTTGTTGGCGTATGTCAAAGAACTCCTCCTAACCAATTTTAAATGATAGGGTAATTTAACAACCTTGATAGGGTTTGCTAAGGTTTGATTGGGAATGATTGGAAATGATTGGCTACACCTATAGGCCTATCAACCCTATCATTCCTATCATCGTTAAAAGGCCGGGCACAATAGCAGCCACGGAACCGGGCCGTTAGTCCTGTCAAATCGATATCACTGTTGTTGTTCATGCAGTTAATGTAATTATTTTTGAAACATTTTTAAAATATTATTTGTTAAATAGGGGCTTTGCCCGTTGGTAAAGGCAATGAAAAAGCCCCGGTGTTTGCCGGGGCTTTAACTGCTAAAGAGGTAATTAATTACTTGTTGTTACTTATAAACACCTTTTTGGTGGTAGTGCCTTCGGCGCTCTTAACGCTTACTACTACATAGCCTGCATCCAGGTTGTTCAACTGGCGGCTGTAGATGCTTGTTTTACCAAACTTCTCGCTGCTAACCACCTGACCAAGGATGTTATAGATATCGATAGTAGCTTCTACGTTCGTAGCCTTACTAAAGTCGACATACACCATGTTGGCGTGGCTCCAGATAGTTACTTTACCATTTGTAAGATCGTTGATGCCTGTTGAGGTTTTGGCAGTAACAGTTACCGTTTGCTGGGTGCTGCTTACGCAACCACCAATACTGCTAACCGTAAGTTTAGCGTTGTAAATACCGGCCTGGCTGTAAGTATGGCTGGCGTTATTGTTTGCGCTGGAAGAACCATCGCCAAACTCCCATACAGTGCTGGCTGCATTGTTGCTGGTATTGATGAAGTCGATTGACTCGCCTTCTTCCGCTGTAGTTTTGCTAAGGTTCATAGCTGCGCTGATAGCTGAAGCACCACTTACCAATACATTCTTAACCACTGTGTAGTTGTTGTTATCGGTTAATGTAATGGTATAAGTGCCGGTTGGAACGCTTACCGTTACAGGGCTGCTGTTATTTAATACTCCCGAGCTAACAGTTACATTGTTGCTGTTAGTTACAACATAGTTCCAGTTAGCCGTGCCGGGTTGCTCGATGTTTACCTGGCCTGCTGCAGAACAGGTAGCATCGGTTGTGTTAAACTTAGCAGCCGGTGTAAAGTGTAATACAAAACGGTTCCAGTTATCGTTAGCATTTGAGGTAAAGCTGTAGCTACCGCTTCTTACGTCGTGGAACACGTTCAGCAGTTTATCTTCCAGCGTAATGTAGCTGGTAGGGTCAAAGCTGTTTAAGCCATCGAACTGGAAGGTATAGCTGCCGTTAATGCCCGGCTCGAAGCCAACATTTACGGTACTTGTTTCTTCAATACTCTTCAATGTATTGATTGCCATCCAATGTAACGGATTACTGTTGTAAGTGTATAAAGTGTGACGATTCAGCGCACCGGCCATTTTGATACAGTCGAAATCAGGATCGTGATTCAGTGTAGCAGCTGTATTAAAGGCAACTTTGGTAACATCGATGCGTTGCGTACCGTTGTTGGTAGCCGTTAAAGTTAACTCGTGATCGTTGCCTTGTTTCTGGAAACTGTAGCTGGTAGCGTTTTTAGTGCGCTGCGTAGCGTTGATGGTATAGTTGGCGGCACCCGCAGCAGTACGGTGTACCATAAAGGCCTGGAATGGCGCTACAATGGTAGCAGGTTGGTAACTACCTGAACTACCGCCGCCATCGTTAATCCATACCAGTTTGGTAGCGTCGAAACCTGCAGGTGTGCTGGTAACATCGAGGTTAGCGAGGAAAGGGTTGCTTACCAAATGCCAGCCGGGCCCCATTGGGCGGCCTTGTAAGCTGGTATTGATAGCCCATGCGCTATTATCTAAGCCGTTAGCGCTGTAAGAAGCATCGAGGTTAGGATTACCTGTAACGGTTATAACGCCGCTACCTGTTTTACGAACAGAATAACCTCTTGCCACGCTGGCAGGCTGAGCGGTATTCTCAAACTTCCATGTTTTCATGGCACAGCCTGCGCCTACGCTTTCGTCCATGCTGGCAACAGCACCATAAGGCGAGCCTGTAAGCAGTTGGGTTTCGTCGCAGTTGGCAGTTGGTATAGCATAACCTGTAGTGCCACCTGTTGCAAATGACGATAAAGCAGCTGCATCAACCGGTGAACCCATGTAGTGGGCATCGTAAGTGGTAGAGCTGTGGTAGTAACGTTCGGCACGTATAGGCCCGTTTATAGTTCCGGTGTAGCCTGCACTAAAATTATCTATAATGCCTATCTGGCTATCGCTTGTACTGCGGAATACCAACTGCCCTGAAGAAGAATTGAAGGTTCCGCTTTGCAAGGCCAGTTCTTCGAAGATTTCGAAACGGCTACCAGCCTGCATAGTAGCACCGGTAGGGTTAAACAGTTTCAGATTCTGGAACTGGGTAATGCCTGATAATTGCTGCGGAGCGGTAGCATATAATACTACAGTGCCTGCGCCTAATATCTGGCTTCCTGTTGAGTTACCCCCAATCCAGTTACCGCAAAGCGATAGCGTTTTGCCGGCATTGATAGTGATGGTAGCATTATCATCAACACTTACATCGCCCACCGAAGGACTTGTTACGTCGATAACAGGGAACACACCACCAATTGGCGAAGTAGGAATAAATACGTTAGCGCCGCAAACATTTGGCACATAGTTTAAACTCCAGTTGCCCGCATTAAACCAGTTGGTAGCATCGCCTGCTACGTCACCTTCCCAGGTGTTAACACAAGCTATAACGTTTACGTTTTGTGTTTTGCTGGTAGAACAACCTGAAGGGCCCGTGGTAACCACCGTAAATTGCGGTGTACCTGCAGCCAGGTTGCTGATGGTAACTTCGCCGGTAGCATTACCTGTTCCGCTATACGTAACACTGCTGATAGAGCCGGGACCGCTAAAGGCATGGGTAAAGTTGCCACTTACCTGACTGGTGATTTCGAGTGACCAATTAACCAGAGTGCCGGTAATGATGCTACCATCATCAAACACACGCAACGTCCAGTTACCAACTGCAGCGGCACCAAGTAATGGGTTGGCAGGAATTATACCAGCATAGGTGCCTGTAACGGCATCAGATAAATCCGGTGCTGTGGTAATATCACCTTCTGGTGCAAAAGTTCCCGTAAAAGGAGCAGTACCGGCCGAGATATTGGTTACAGCACCAGTTAAAAGTACAGTATTAGTATAGTTATCACCGGATCCTCCATTATCTGAGCTGAGTAACATAGCGCGGGTGCCAGAAGGATCAACCAGGAAAATATCCAAATCGCTATCCCAAGTATGGTTAATGTTAAGGGTTACCTTAATAACGCTGGAAGCTGTAACAGTTGCTGTTGTGCCTGAAAGGTTGATTGTACTTGTTGCCCCCACTGTGCTTCCATCGGGTATTGAGAGGTTTACGTTACCTGAAGAGCCACTGTTAGTTACATCAAATGTTGACAGGCTGCTGGTAGTAGCATTCAGTACAGCGCTGGCACCTGCACAAACCGGGTTAGGCGTAACAGTGGTATTAACTACCGGGTTAACAGTTGTAACGTTTACAGCAGGCAGTGCATCATTGGCGGTGTTTTGATCGCCTGACAAGTTGGTTTGCGCATTGAAGATATAGGTGCCACCTGAGGCATTCATATTAATTGTGCCTACAGGGAAGTTTATGCTTGCACCGCTTGCCAGCGAGCCGGTAAACGTTGCATTGAGCACCTGCGAAACAGGACCGCTAACCGTTACGGTTACCGGAATAGAAGTAAGTGTATTAGTACCGCTATTTGAGATTTGCACCACCACGTTTTGACCTGCTGCACCGCAAATACCAGAACCGGATGGAGAGATCAAAGCTATTGGAGCAGCATCTAATGCTACCGGAGTAAACTCATCTGCACCCATATCAGGAGTTGCACTGCGCACATCGCCGTCAATATCCGTAGTAGTGCCGGCAATTGAAGTGCCCAGGTTGTTTAAGGAAATATTTAAGCCCGGCACCAGGTGCAAATCGGTAGTGCTTGCAAAGTTCGGCATTATATTTTTCGAGTTCGCATCGCCTGCTGCCGCCGTTTGCCAAGCTGCCAGGGTAGCATGGCTGTTGCCTGCAATGCGGCCAATATAGTTGCCCGCAGTAATATTAGAGGCTACGTAGTAATCGTTATAGTCAATTGCAGTGAACTGCGCACTTGATATTTCGGCAGCGATTGCATAGGCACCGAAACCGGTGCTTCCTGAACGGCCCAGTTCGTTACGGATGATATTGTTTTTGATAGTTGCTGCAGCACCATCATCCAAACCGATACCTACTGATGCAGCGGCCGAGGAGTAATTGAGGGTGGCGCCGGACAAATAGATGGTGTTATAATAAATATTTACACCTGCCTGCGTAGCACCCGAAAGGTAAATGCCGGTAGGACTATAGGCTGCGCCGAAAGATGAGTAGCTATCACCATCGCCGGTGATATTGCGAATGAAGTTATTGCGGATAGTAATATTGGCGGCCGCTAAACCGGTGCTTATATTGATGCCCTTGTTGCCATAACCGGCTGTTCCGGTATAAAGCAAATCGTGAATGATATTCTTTTCGATAATGGTATTGGTTGTGCCTGTTGCACAGAAAATACCAATGTCGTTCTCATC
Organism: Chitinophagales bacterium; assembly: GCA_046329495.1. Taxonomy (GTDB): domain Bacteria; phylum Bacteroidota; class Bacteroidia; order Chitinophagales; family LD1; genus Bog-950. The sequence goes on from JAXLUO010000006.1 coordinate 170,822, forward strand.
GTAAGTGGTTTCGAAGTTGCCGATATCGTTGCCGGAGATTAGGCCACCATCAACACCAACAAGAGTTATACCAGCAAAATCAAGTGCATCGGCAGTTGCACTTGCGTTTAAAGCACAGTTCAACACTTTGAAATTGTTGCCGTTACCTGCGGCAACGGTTGCATTGGCATAAATACCAGTATAGGCATAACGCACATCAAGGTTTTGTAAGGTTACATTATTGAAGTAACCGGCATTACCCAAAGTAGCTCCATCGCTAACCACAACTGCGCTATAATCCTGACTGCCGTTTTTAGCTACGAAGTTTTTAAGAATAACATTGGTAATAGGTGTACTGCCTGTTGAACCCACTAATAAGGTGCTTGGACTGGTAGCGCCTGTGTTGGTGATGCTCAGGTTGCGGCTGGTGCTACCGTTGTTAGAACCATCCACAAAGGTATTGCTGTTTAATATTGTTATTAATGCTCCGGTTGCTACAGAACCTGTAATGGCTGCGTTAACGCCACTTGCCGGACGAATAGTAAGTGTATTAACAGCACTGGAGTATGAGTTTGCATTTATTATAACAGGGAATGTTTCGCCGGCAGTGTATGTAGGTGAAATAAGTTCGAACACTACAGGGCCCGTTAAACAGGCACTGTTAAAAGCATTTACGGCTGCTGTTAAAGTAGTGTAGTTACCACCTGTGCCAACGGTATACGTACCGGCCAGCGTAGAGCCAATAGTATATGTATTAGGCGTAGTAGGCGCAGTAGTAACTGAGTTTACGCCCGTAGCCACCAACCCTGCGGATGGACTGGAAGAAACTTTTACGGTAGGGGTACTTACATCCTCAGCTATAACGTAATACGAAATTACATCGCCACCGCTTACACCGCCCAGGGCAGCGCTGCTGATGGTGAAGTTCCAGATACCGTTTGTGCCTGAGCCACTGCTAAGCGTGCCGGCAGCAGATACATAAGCGCCTGCGTTTTTCTTGAAATAGATACGCGGCACGTTGCCACCTGATGTTGGAATGCCAACTACGCTTGTAATGGTTGCTGAAAGCGTACGGTCACTTGTGCCACAAGTGATAGAGAGAGGCGTGTAAGTAATTGCAGGAGGACCGGGTTGGGCAGTAACACTAATATTATCTACAGCGCCGGCTGGATTGTTGGTAGTTATACCATCATTCTGCCAGCTAAAAATTAAGCGGAACGTTGTTCCGGCTAAGGCTGCAGGCAATGTAGCATTTACCGTAGTGTACGATGTACCGTTCAAATTATAAGTGCCCACTAAGGTAGCACCTGTTAAGGTTGTGCTGTTTGGAGTTGGTGCTGTATTATCGGGTGT
>JAXLUO010000007.1:0-170539 GCA_046329495.1 Chitinophagales bacterium
GCAACCCGGAAACACAGACTGGAACTATACCATTTCGAGTAATTCCGGTGAGATTGCACATGGTGTGCTGAGTAACGGGGTACCTGTAGCACTTAGTTTAGAGCCAGATGTATATACAGTTATGCTTAGCGATGCTGATGCATATACCGTTATAAAAAATATACTGATTGGTGGCGTTGCACCCGCAGAGGCTTCTATATCGGCAAGCATGCAAACAGCCGAGGAAGGGCAGGAGATTGTGTTTGCGGGCCCGGTTGATGCGCAGATATGCAACTGGGATTTTGGCGACGGCATAATGGAGGTTGCGCCTGTTGTTACACATACCTATTCAGTAGAGGGTATTTATGATGTACAACTAAGTGTTACCTCGGTAGGTAATTGCACTGCATCTGCAACCTTGCCAGTAATTATCACCGCCGGAAAAACCACCGCCATTTCTGAAAACGATTTGAGCACTATCAACATTTACTCGGTAGGTAATGAGGTGACCGTAAATTTCGGAGAGTTGAAGGATATAAATGCCCGCATCCAATTTTATAACCTGTTAGGGCAACGAATAGGCGAAGAGAGCATAACACGCGCAACCATATTCAAGAAGAGAATACCACTTGCTATAGATGGCTATGTGGTGATACAGATAAAGAATAACGGTAACGTGCTTACAGAAAAACTATTCCTAAACAACAACGGTTAATCCAATTCGCATGAATAAATATTTCAGCGTATTTGCGCTTCTGTTCTTAATGCTTGCACTCCATTTAGATGTGCATGCACAACCAAATCCTCCCAGCCCTCCGGGAAGTACTACGAGTGTGCCTTTAGACCCTGCCTCAGCAATATTGCTTGCAGGAGCAGCGGCTATAAAATGGATGAAGGACAGGAGCACTACTGCGCAAGAAGATTAAGCAGGTTTAACTGCACCGGTACCAATAAAAATGGCTACGTAATGCATAACTGTGCCTGCTAACACAAAGCAATGCCAGATGGCATGATGGTATTGCAGCTTTTTCCAGCGGTAGAAGATGGTGCCGAAGGTGTAGCTTAGGCCACCGCCTACCAGCCAAAACCAAACCGGCCCGGGTATATTTTGCAATAGTGGCTTAATGATAAAAACGGCCATCCAGCCCATCGCCAAATAAAGAATAAGCGAAAGTTTATCGTATCGTCCGGTAAGGAAAAGCTTTTTTACTACGCCCAGTGCTACCAATCCCCACATGATGCTAAGGAAAAGAGTGGATGTGGCCGAATCGGTGTAACGGTAAACGATTGGCGTATAAGAGCCTGCAATTAAAAGAAAGATGCTGATGTGATCCCAAATGCGCAGGGTGCGTTTGGTTGTTTCGTTACGTGCGGCATGGTATAGTGTACTGCTGAGATAAACCATCAGCATACCAAAACTAAAAACGGATACTGCCCAAGTTCCGGCGGCATTGCCTTTGGCGGAAAGTAAAATAAGGAAGGGGGTGGCAATCATGCAAAATACAATCCCCAGACCGTGGGTAATGGTATTAGCTATTTCCTCAGGTACACTTTGTTTACGGTCGCTCATATAGGTGTGAACGATTCAAAAATTAAAAAATTGCGCGGGCTATTTCAATCGTTGCTTCGCTACGGCTCATAGTGTAGTAGTGCAGGCAAGGCACTTTGGCAGCTTTAAGCTCTTTGCTTTGTGCAATGGCCCATTCAATACCAACCCGTTTTACGGCTTTGTCATCTTTGCAGGCATAGATGGCTTCCGCTAAATCTTCAGGGATATCGATATGGAAAATTTTAGCCAGGGTATTTAATTGACTTTTTTGTGCTATAGGTTTAATGCCCGGTATAATTGGCACATTAATGCCTGCTGCACGACACTTATCTACAAATTCAAAGTATTTCTTGTTGTCGAAAAACATTTGCGTTACGATGTAATCAGCACCGCAATCCACCTTATGCTTCAACCATTTCAGATCGGTGTTTAAGTTGGGGGCTTCAAAATGCTTTTCAGGATAACCGGCTACACCAATGCAAAAGTTTGTTTTTAGTTCATTCTCTGTTTCCTCATGTAAAAAGCGTCCTTTATTCATTAACGACACTTGCGATACAAGTTCAGAGGCATATTTATGTCCGGACTTCGGTGCACTGGACTTTGGATTTTTATCACCATCGCCCTGTAATAACAGCACGTTGTTTATGCCCAGGTAGTACAAGGTAAAGAGGGCATCTTCCGTTTCTTCGGGTGTAAAACCGCCGCAAACCAGGTGTGGCACCGTATCAACGTTAAAGCGGCCCTTTATAGCGGCGCAAATGCCCACGGTTCCGGGGCGGCGGCGCAGGGGAACTTCTTCCATTAATCCATCAGGACGCTTTTTGTATATGATTTCTTCGCGATGATAGGTTACATCAATAAAAGGCGGTTTAAACTCCATAAGGGGTTCAATCACCTTTAACAAGTCATCGATGGTTTTGCCTTTTTGCGGGGGTAATACTTCGATACTAAACAAAGTATCGGTGGCGTTATTTAAGTGTTCTGTAACCTTCATTTGGGTGGCAAATGTAAGCGCCTGCGATTATAAAACGTTAAAATGAGCACATTTTTCATCAAAAACAGCGGTTATGAAAAAGTATATGATCATCCCACTGCTACTGATAGCAGTAAGCATAACGGCCCAGCCTAAACTTTATATCGGCCTTCGCGGCGGGGCAGGGGTTTTATTGGGGGCCAATCAACTAAAACAATTTTCTACCAGCGATGGCACACGCGATATTGTAACCCATAGCAATAACTGGGCACTAAACCCTAAAATTGATGTTTTACTGGGGTTAGGTCGTTTTCATTTGGGCTACCGGTTTATGTATACCTACAGTAAAAATGTAAGTAATACTACCGGAAATTATACGCCGGTTGATAACGGAGGTGCCATAGATAACCCCCGGTTAACCACCTATTTTAATGGCACCCGCATGAATATGTTTGCACATTATGGTGTGCTGGAATTTTCGATCATCAATTCGAAAGTATTTGCCTTAACGCCGGGCATTGCCCTGGGTGGTTATACCGGATATATTAAGGACGATGCAGGTAATAAGGTGAAGTTCAATCAAGTATCGCGCATGCGTATTACTGCCGGTACCGAGCTGAACTTTGAGATAAAATTCAATCACGGGTCTTTCATCTTCGGGCCTAACTATTACCTGTTTGCCCGACAGGATAAAGCTACTGCCGACTGGAAACAATTTAACCACCTGATAGGTGCCGATTTGGGCTTGCGTTTCAGCCTATTCTAACGGCTGGCCGCAGGCATTTTTAAGCCGTTAGCCCTTACATTGGTAAGCGGTTAACGGCTTTTTTATGTGTTTCCGGATTTTCAAAATTCTTACTAATTGCCTTTAGCAAGTTACCGATTCCCTAACTTTGGTTTTAAAATGGCCTGGTATTTGTAACCCGGTAATTTGTAAACCTAAACTGCTATGAAAAAGGCATTGTTGCTAACCTTTTCGCTGCTGCTGATGGTGGCAGCATTTTCGTATAACCGCTATGAGTTCCTGCTTGGCATAGGTTCCGGTGGCGGAGCCGCTTTTTATAACTATCGCTTATATCAGCAGAGCTATGCCTATAACGGAGGAACCATTACCACCAATGCTACTGAAAAAAGCATTGGAGCCAATATACCGGCACATGCCGAAGTGCTGTTTGGTGTTAAGGGCTTCCGTATGGGTTACCAATTCGATTTTAAGCATGGTATCTACAGTAAGTTTCAACGCGATTTGGATGATAATTCTATAGCACCGGATTTTGATACAACCTTCAATACACGTCGTAACCTTTTCGGGCATTACTTCTTAATGGAATATGCTATTCCTATTGGCGCTAAGGGCGGTTGCCTGATTGCTGCTACTCCATTTTTTGGTGTGGGTGGTTACCGCGGATTTGTAAAAGATCTTACTACCGGTAACGAAACGAAGTATAAGGACATTCTGAAGAACCGCGTAACCATCAAGGCAGGTTTAAATTTCGAGTTCACGGTTCGCCGTTTTTGCTTTGTAGTAGGCCCGGCTTATAACTACTATAATGTTAAACCCAAGGCAACTACCAACAACAAAGGTGCTTTTCATGCAGTAAGCCTTGACTTCTCCTTCCGCTTAAACCTGGTTAAACCGCGCTATTAAAAGTATGTTTATTTAGTATATCTTTGAGTAGAACCAACGCTATACTAAATGAAAACGCTGTTTTATATAACCGGCTTGCTGTTCCTGTTAACTATTGTTGCCTGTAAAAAGCAATCCTCTGCCGATCCGCATATTGAATTTGATATGGATGGAACGCACTATTCTTATCCATTAAGCCAGGGACAATTACAGGTTGTTAATGGCACATCCAAAGTATTGCTGTTTTCAAGCGGCGTTAACTTCAGTTTGAATGCAGCGGAGATAGCTTTATACGACGAGCAAAGCCCGCTCAATTCTGATCTGCTGTCAACTGGTAGCTATCATTGTTTTTATGCTGACGCAGCTTGTCAGGACACACTTTCATCAGGTTGCCACGGGTATACCTTTATGGTTATGTCGGCTCAAGGCGTTTGGACGCAGTATGGTAGTGATTCAACGACTACGTTAAATGTTACTTCCTGCGCAGGCAATCCGCCGGTGATTAGTGCTACGTTTACTGCCCTTATAGGAGATCCTAATGGAGGACAGCTACATAGTGTAACCAACGGCAAGCTGGTTAACGCCACTTACATAAAGGTTCCGTAATTCAGCTCTTTTACTATATTTGCCCCGCTCTTTGATGAATTACTTATCCAGAAAGACCGAGGGACAGGCCCGCTGACGTCTTGACAACCCTTTGGAAACCACGGTTTCCTGAGAAGGTGCCAAATCCTGCTCCGGCTAATAGTCGGGGATAGATAAGCAGAAGTTATATTCTTCTCTCGCTTGTTTCTCGGTAAGTTTTCGCAAAGTGCTTAATACCTTTAAAGGAGGAGCGATTATGAGCATTAAGCAACAACTGAACGATTTAGCAGCAAAACGAATTTTGGTAATTGATGGTGCTATGGGCACCATGATACAACGCTACAAGTTGAGCGAGGATGATTTTCGCGGTAGTGATTTTAAAGACCACAGTCACGACCTGCGCGGAAACAACGATCTGCTGAATATTACCCGCCCCGATATTATTGAGGCCATCCACTTAGAATACCTGGAGGCAGGGGCTGACATTATTGAAACCAACACCTTTAGCGGCACCTGGATTGCCCAGGCCGACTACAAGTTGGAAAAAGAAGCCTACCGCATTAACTATGAAGGTGCTAAACTTGCTAAACAGGCGGTTAAGGCCTTTCAGCAGAAACACCCCGGTGAGTTGCGTTTTGTAGCAGGTGCATTTGGCCCTACAAACCGTACCGCCTCCATATCGCCTGACGTAAATAATCCAGGCTTCCGTGCCATTACCTTTGATGAGTTGGTGAATGCGTACACCGAACAAACACGTGGGCTGATAGATGGTGGCGCTGATATTTTGTTAGTGGAGACCATCTTTGATACGCTGAATGCTAAAGCTGCTTTGTTTGCCATTAACCAGGTGCAGAAGGAAAAAGGCACTGATCTACCAATCATGATCTCCGGCACTATTACCGATGCCAGCGGCCGCACCCTTAGCGGACAAACGCCCGAAGCGTTTTATGTTTCTGTTGCACATACCAATCCATTTAGCGTTGGACTGAACTGTGCTTTAGGTGCAAAAGATATGCGTCCGCACATTGAAGCAATTTCTAAAGCAGCCTTATGTTATGTAAGCGCTTATCCAAACGCCGGCTTACCAAATGCCTTTGGCGGTTACGACGAAACGCCAGAAATGATGGGTGAAGCGCTGGAGGATTTTATTAAAAGCGGCTTTGTAAATATTATTGGTGGTTGCTGCGGTACCACCCCCGACCACATAAAGGTGTTTGCACAAGTGGCTAAAAAGTTTGCACCACGTGTAATACCGACACCGGTAAAATTTACCCGCTTAAGCGGTTTAGAACCGGTGAGCATTACGCCCGAAAGCAACTTTGTAAATATCGGCGAGCGTACCAACGTTACCGGCAGCAAGGTGTTTTTAAAGATGATTAAAGAGGAGCGCTTTGATGATGCACTAAGCGTTGCCCGCGAACAGGTAGAGAACGGTGCGCAGGTTATTGACATTAACATGGACGAAGGCATGATTGACGGTAAGGAGGCTATGGTGAAGTTCCTACACCTGGTAGCCAGCGAACCGGATATTGCGCGTGTGCCCGTTATGATCGATTCATCTAAATGGGAAATTATTGAAGAAGGGTTGAAGTGCCTGCAGGGTAAGGGTATCGTTAACTCCATATCGCTAAAAGGAGGGGAGGAGGAATTTATTCGCCAGGCGCAACTGGTTAAAAATTATGGTGCTGCAGTTATTGTAATGGCCTTTGATGAAAAGGGCCAGGCCGATAGCTATGAGCGCCGAATAGAAATTTGCGATCGCGCATATCGCATACTCGTGGATCAGGTTGGCTTTAATCCGGAAGACATCATTTTCGATCCCAATATTTTCCCTGTAGGTACGGGTATGGAAGAGCATCGCCAAAATGCGCTGGACTTTTTCCGTGCTACGCAATGGATAAAAAATAACCTGCCGCATGCACACGTTAGCGGTGGAGTAAGTAATGTATCGTTCTCGTTCCGTGGTAACAATCCGGTGCGTGAGGCCATGCACTCAGCCTTCCTGTATCATGGTATTAAGCATGGTATGGATATGGGTATCGTTAATCCTTCTATGCTTGAGGTGTATGATGATATACCAAAGGATTTGTTAGAGCATGTAGAAGATGTGTTGCTGGATCGTCGCGAGGATGCGACTGAGCGTTTGCTTGCATTTGCTGAAACGGTTAAGAAGAAGGACAAGAAAGAAGATACACAGGATTTGGCATGGCGCAATGGCAGTGTTGAAGATCGATTAACGCATGCATTGGTAAAAGGGATAGCCGACTTTGTTGATGTAGATACTGAGGAGGCGCGTAAAAAGTATGGTCGTCCGTTGCACGTAATCGAAGGTCCGTTAATGGCCGGCATGAATGTGGTAGGCGATTTGTTTGGTAGCGGTAAAATGTTTTTACCACAGGTGGTAAAGAGCGCACGTGTGATGAAGAAGGCCGTAGCCTATCTGCAGCCGTTTTTGGAAGAGGAGAAAGCTGCCAATGCCGGACAAGCCTCCAGTGCCGGCAAGATATTATTGGCAACAGTGAAGGGCGACGTGCACGACATCGGCAAGAACATAGTATCGGTAGTGCTGGCCTGTAACAATTACGAGATTGTTGACATGGGTGTAATGGTGCCGGCAGATAAAATTCTGGAACGTGCTAAGGCCGAAAAGGCAGATATCATTGGCCTTAGCGGATTAATTACCCCATCCTTAGATGAGATGGTGCATGTAGCCGCCGAAATGGAACGCCTTGGTTTTTCGCAGCCATTGCTGATTGGTGGTGCTACCACCTCTAAAATACATACGGCTGTAAAAATTGCACCTGCCTATAGCGGGCCGGTAGTGCATGTGCTGGATGCATCAAAGAGTGTAGCCGTTTCTTCTGCCCTGTTAAGCAAAGAGCAGCATACAGGCTTTGTGCGGAATTTAGGAAATGAATACAATGAGCTACGCGATGCGCACGCTAAACGCCGGGCAGATGTAGAGTTGATTTCGCTGGAAGAGGCCCGTGCTAACAAATTGAAAATTGATTGGCAGCGTGAGCAAATTGTAAAACCTGCGAAGTTGGGTGTTACCGTGTTTGATGATTACTCAATCGAGGAATTGGCAAAATATATTGACTGGAGTCCGTTCTTCAGCACCTGGGAGATGAGCGGTGTTTATCCGCGCATTTTCGATAGTCCGAAGTATGGAACCGAAGCGCGCAAAGTGTTTGATGAGGCGCAAACGATGTTGAAGCAGATTATCGCAGAAAAATGGCTGACTGCCAAGGCCGTATTTGGTTTGTTTCCCGCTACGTCTTCCAACGAGGCTATACGTGTTTCAGATGAGGCAGGTAAAGAACTAATAACATTCAATCAGCTACGCCAACAGGCTAAAAAACAAGGACAACCTAATTTGTGTTTAGCCGATTTTGTTAAACCGGAAACCGAAGGCGGTACCGATTATATTGGTGCATTTGCTGTAACTGCAGGTATTGGTATTGAAAAACAGTTGGAAAAATTCGAGAAGGATCACGACGATTACCATAGTATCATGTTGAAGGCCTTAGCAGATCGTTTAGCCGAAGCTTTTGCTGAGCGCTTACACGAACGCATCCGTAAGGAGTTTTGGGCTTATGCTCCAAACGAGAACCTGAGCAACGAAGAACTGGTTTCAGAGAAATACCGCGGCATTCGTCCGGCCCCGGGTTATCCTGCCTGCCCTGATCACACAGAGAAGCCGGTGATTTGGCAGTTACTGGATGTAGAAAAGAATACGGGTATTAAACTCACGGAAAGTTTTGCCATGTATCCCGCTGCCAGCGTTAGTGGTTTTTATTTCGCTAATGCACAGGCTAAATACTTTGGTGTAGGTAAGATTTTAAAAGACCAGGTAGAACATATTGCAAAAGCCAAAGGACTATCCGTTGCAGAAATGGAACGTTGGTTAAGTCCTTACCTGGGTTATTAGGCACTGCCTAAAAGCCAAGTGCTAATCCCAATTGGCCGCTCTGCAGCATGCCTGTATCTAACTGAAGTTTTCGCTTTCGGTTTTTAAACTCTACTTTGTTGCGTGCACCGAGGGCTGTTAATACAATGCCCCCTACTATGGCTACACCACCTGCTGCCAGGTAGATAGTGCCTTGTTTGTGGTTCCGTTCTAAATCGCTGTTATACGTACTGCTGTTGGGCACCGGCTTTGTGGTATAAACTTTATACCCCTGGTAAATTAAATAACTGCCTACACCGGTTAACCCTATACCACCTGCTATCATCAAATTGCCGCTGGTGTTCAGTTTTACCATATATAAGGAGTCGCCCCGGCTTATGGCCGTTGATTTTTTAACAGGTGCGGTGGTATCGGTAGTTTGCGCCTGTGTAACAGCGAAAAATGCCAGAAATAGTACAAATAGAGCCGTTTGTTTCATGAAGTGAATATAAGCCTTAACGCAAAATAGTTAAGAAGCGTGCCTTTGCTTGCATATTAATATAGGGCTTGTATTTTCATGCATTAAAGGAGCAGGCGCATGGAAACGCTTATTACCAATGGTGTTGAAATAACGGTAGAGACTTCGTTCCGCGAGGATTATTCTAACGTCATGAAATCCGACTATCTGTTCGCTTACCGCATTACCATTTCCAATCATAATATGTTTACGGTGCAACTGCTACGCCGCCGCTGGATTATACGCGATGCCAACCATGACACAGAAGTGGTGGAAGGAGATGGTGTTGTAGGTCGTCAACCGGTTTTATATGCAGGCGATAGCTATCAATATATTTCGGGTTGCCAATTGCGGGCACCTATGGGCCGCATGGAAGGTGTTTACATTTTCCAGAATAAGGAAACAGGACAGGAGTTTGAAGTAAAGGTTCCTGATTTTCAGTTAGAGTCGCCGATGATGCTTAATTAAGCAATTCCCGATGCCTATCGTAAGGCATAAACACAAAGCTCATAGCACTTTCTTCAGCCACAAAAATGCACATAAACTCAGCCGGGTTTTTGTAGGTCTTTCTAAAGTCATCCACCTTTTCCGGGCTTACAATGTTTTTGGCTACAAACTCTTCCAGGTGCGAAGCATTAAAATTCCAACTAATGTCCATGTCGCCTCGGTTAACAATAGGAACACCTACATCCGCGTCCATTTCGCCACGCATGGCCACAAAAATTGGATACTTCGACACACCACCTTTTACCATACCTGATGATACCTGTCGAAGATAGTCGCGGCATACGTCCAGATCGGCATGGAGGGAGTTAAAAAGTTCTTCGTCTATTTTCACTGAACCAAACATGAAACAAATCTCTGAAAAAAAGAAATCACCCTTTTTCTAGTGTGCCGGTAATGCAATTTCCCATACCCCACGGCCAAATGTTCCTACACGCAATTTCCCTGCGGCGTAGTTAATTTCCATGTCTACAATATATGTGTGGGGTAATCCTTCCCCGTATAAACGCCATGGTAGATTGCGCTTCTTATAATAAACGCGATTGTAGGTGCCTAAGAACAATTCGCCGTCACTACCTTTTATATATACCAGCTTAGTGCCCGGATAATTTGGTAGCCCTGCTTCATCAGGCTCCCAGGTTAAACCACCGTCGCTGCTATGATAGAGTTTGAATGCCGGATTTTGAAATTCCTGAAATGAAAAGCTGATCCATAGTTCTTGAGGATTGCTGTCGTTTACAACCAGATCGCTAACCCCGTAAAGCGAATTAGCGCTAAAGTCGGTCTTCGCATCACCGGTTTCAATTCTTGGCAAATTCATCAACTGCCAATTGTTTTCACCTGTAGGTACTTTACAGCCATTGCCACTACAGGCGATGACGCCTTTAGTAGTCTTAAATAAGTAGGAGTTGCAACATTCCGGCAGCGCATTAAAGGCTGCATACATAATATCCGGATTGCTTTCGCAGATGCGGAACGCAGCGATCTGTTGACCATAAGGGTTAATCCAAACTTTCTCGGCGTGCTGAAAGTCGGACACCTGGCACCAACTATTGTTAATCCCAAAGCTGTCAGATTGATATATCTCTTTTCCGGTGTAATAATACCGGTTAGGATACAACGGATGTTGTGTGATATTGTTGGGAAAGTTGCCAAGCGTATTAATACATAGCGAATAATTCTTCCATTGCAAATTAGGGCCACTGTTAGTATAGCTGAAATAACTGTTGTGACAGGTGTACATGTGATACTCATCCGTTACATCGATATATTGGCCGGGGTAACCATCTCCACTGAAGGGCAATTTCTTCCAGGCGTTGCCATCGTATAACGCCGAGCCTACATCCTGCATGCCCAATAATATTTTGTTGGGATTGGTAACCGATGTACTCATATCTGTGGTTTGTGCAAGGCATAAACCGTTGTTATATTCTTCCACTTTACGTGTGTCGTAATGAAAGCGGAATATGCCCCCATCGGTACCGGTTATCATATCAAGCGTGCCGGGGATTATTTCGATGGCATGTATATCGGCATGGCCAGGTTGGTTGTAGTCAGTGGCTTTAAACCAGGTTTTGCCCGTATCGCTGCTAAAACCGGTAGTTACGGCACCGGCGTAAACTATTGCAGGGTTACCGGGAACTGAAGCTACTTTAACGCGGATAGCATCGGCCATACCAAACTCGGTAAAGTTGTTCCGCTGCATCCATTTATTGCCATCATAATAAAATAAGGTGCAACCTCCACGTCCTTTATAAGGCCCGCAAGTATCGCCCTGAAAATAAGCGTTGGCATATAATACATCCTGCCTGCCATTATAGGTATTCACATCCAGCCAAAAGTTAAGGTTGCGCAGGCAATCATCGTCGAGGTCCATGGCACTGCCGTAACGTGTAAGAGTTTTAAAACTGCCTTTCCTGCCTGCTTTAACAGAGCGGTAAACATCGCGACCCGAAGCATAAACAGTATGGTCGGGGTCGGTTACGCTAAATTCAACATCCGCAATACCCTGGGTGTATTCATAGTTACCCGGCAGTTCATCTTCCTTTAAAACCAGTTTCCATGTTTTACCGGTGTTGGTGGTTTGATACAGGCCATCGGAAGTAGCGGCGTAGATAATAGCCGGATTTTTAGGATGAACTACCAAGCGACTAATGTGCTTACGATCGGCAAACTGAAAATGCAGTTTGGCATTAAAAGTCTTTAGCGGTTGAAATGTACGGCCTTCGTCGGTAGAGAAATATATGCCTGTTGTATATACCTCAAAGCCTTCTCCATGCCGGCCCCTGGCACCGGGGTGGCCCGTAGCTACCCATATCGTTTTTTTATTGCCCGTTTTGCTGATGGCTATATCACCAACACTGCTCCATTCCAGCGCTTCGGTAATATCTAAATTCGTGTTGCTCCAGTTCTTGCCCCCATCTATACTGCGCCACAAGCCACCATAAGCCGAGCCTGCATACGCCACCTGCTTATTGTCGGGGTCAAAAGCTATGCAATGTATTTGGCCTGTACCGCTTTGCGCGGCTATTGTATTGCCATAAGTGTTGCTACCGCAAGGTCCTAATTCCTTCCATTGCTGCGCAAATCCATTCAGGTGCAGTAGTAATGCCAACAGAAGGATTGCAGTGTAGCGCATAGCATTATTAATTTGATCTTAACTCCAGCAGTGCCACATTTTCAATATGCGTAGTTTGTGGAAACATGCCTACAGGTTGCACTTTTAAGATGTCGTATTTAACTGCCAGCAGCTGCAGGTCGCGCGCCTGGGTGGCCGGGTTGCAACTTACATAAACTATGCGCGGTGCTGCCAGTTCCAGCAAGGTGTTCACCACATCCTCATGCATTCCGGCGCGCGGTGGGTCAGTTACCACCACATCCGGTTTGCCGTTGGCAGCAATAAACTCCGGGTTAAGCACCATGCGTACATCACCGGCGTAAAACGTGCAGTTGTTAACGTTGTTTTGCTGTGCATTTTCTTTCGCATCCACTATGGCGGCTTCTACCTGTTCAATACCCGTAATTCGGGCACAGGCATCGCTTAAATACAGCGCAATGCTGCCAACACCGGTATAGAGGTCATATACTACATCAGTAGGTTTTAAACCAGCAAACTCTTTGGTAATGTCATACAGCACCTTGGCTTGAGCGCTATTGGTTTGGAAGAAACTCTTGGGGCCGATTTTAAAACGGTAATTACCCAGTTGCTCAATGATGTGATCTTTACCATGAAAAACGATGGTCTCTAAATCATAGATCGTATCGTTCTTTTTGGTGTTAATAACGTATTGTAATGAAGTGATGTTTGGAAATAACTGAAGCAAATGGCTCAGCATGGCATTTACTTTGTCCTGGTAATTCTCGCCAAACGAAAACAATACTAACGTTTCACCAGTACTAGCCGTGCGCACCATAAGGTTGCGGACGAACCCTTCTTTTTTGGCCAGGTTAAAAAAGGTATAACCTTGCTGTAAAGCAAAGTCCCGGGCAGCCAATCGAATGGGATTGCTGGGGTCGGCCTGTAGCCAGCAATGTTCTACATCTATAACGCCCAGAAAGTTTTCGGGTACATGAAAACCAACACCGTTACGATGTTCATACGAGGCTCCTGTTTTTATTTCTTCATCTGTAAGCCAGCGACGATCGGTAAAAGTATACTCCATTTTGTTGCGGTAGTAATACTGCTTCTCCGAATCTTTTACTGCAGGTACTTCCGGAAACCGGAGATGGCCGATACGTTCAAAAGCATCTACCACCATTTGTCGCTTGAACTTTAATTGTTCCTCAAATGCAATATGTTGCAGTTTGCAGCCACCGCAAATACCAAAGTGTACGCAGTTTGGTTTTACGCGTAATGCAGATGAACTAACCACGCCTGCAATTTTGCCTTCCAGATATTTCTTTTTGTCGCGGCGGACTTCCACATCTACCACATCACCAGGTGCTGCCATCTCAACAAAAACTACTTTGCCATCATGTTTGGCTATACCACGTCCATCGCTGCTAAGCGCTGTAACTTCCAACCCATGAAATATCTTTGGCTCTCTCAATTTCTTCACTTTCTGCATTTGTGCGCTAAGATGCGCCTGTTTTTCGATTTTGAAAGAATGGGGCATTAACCTTACAGAGTTAGGCCACAGTAATTTACCCCCGGATAGGCCCGCATATTGTGGCCATCGGAAGCCGTCTTTAAACGGCTTTTTTACCCCTTGTTTTGTGTAAATTCAGTTCACAGGTCTAACATGTTAATTATCAATAGGGTAGCACATGCAAGGTTGACCCTTTTTGCCCTGTTAAAAAAAACTAACTTCGCCCCGCTTTATCAAGCCCCTTTCAATATTTGCGGGCTTCTAAAAACCTTAAGCTGTATATGATTAAGAGACTGTTATCCCTGGCCTTGCTTTTTGTAAGTGCTGCTGTATTGGCCCAATCTGCCGACGACCGTACCCTTTTTACCGTTGGCGACGAAAAGGTAAGTGTAGCCGATTTTTTATACGTGTACACGAAGAATAACATTAACAATCAGGCCGATTTCAGTCAGAAGAGCCTTCGGGATTACCTGGACCTTTATGAGAATTTCCGCTTAAAGGTAAAGGAGGCGGCAGCTATGCACATGGATACCATTACCAGTTTAAAAACTGAACTGGAAGGTTACCGTAAGCAGTTAGCTAAATCGTATTTAACCGACCGTGAGATCAGCGACAAATTGATTCAGGAAGCATACGACCGCTCCAAACTGGAAGTAAACGCCAGTCATATCCTGGTACGTGTTGACGAGAACGCTAACCCGGCAGATACAATGGCTGCCTACAAAAAGATAATGGCCCTGCGCAAACGCATTGAAAAAGGGGAGAGCTTTGAAAAAGTAGCGAAAGAAAACTCAGAAGATCAATCGGCCAAAACCAATGAAGGCAATATTGGTTGGTTTACCGTGTTTGGAACTATTTATCCCTTCGAGAATGCTGTTTATAGCATGAAGCCCGGTGAGGTTAGTCAACCTGTGCGGACCGAATATGGTTACCACCTGGTTAAATTGAACGGTGTACGCGAAGCACGTG
This sequence comes from Chitinophagales bacterium, assembly GCA_046329495.1. GTDB lineage: Bacteria > Bacteroidota > Bacteroidia > Chitinophagales > LD1 > Bog-950. Next base: position 14,681 of record JAXLUO010000007.1, read on the forward strand.
GACAGATGCATGCAGCACATATCTTAGTTCGTTTCCCTGATAAGCCAACCGCTGCTCAGGAAGATTCTGTGAAACACCGTGTAGATTCAATTTACAACCTGCTAAGTTCAGGTAAGTTAAGTTTTGAAGATGCTGCCAAACAATTTTCTGACGACAAGGCTACCCGCGTAAAAGGTGGTGAGCTGTCCTGGTTTGGTTCGGGAACACAAGTACGGATGGTTCCTGAATTTGAAGATGCGGCTTTTGCTTTAACCAAGGATGGCGAATACACGAAGCCTGTTAAATCGCAATTTGGCTACCATATCATTAAACGCCTGGAACACCGTGGCATACAGCCTTTCAGCGAGGTAAAAAACGATATCAAAAAGAAAGTAGAGCGCGACAGCCGTTCGCAGGTGGCTAAAAATGTGTTGATCGATCGTATTAAAAGGGAAAACAACTTTGTGCAGTTTACCGGTGTTAAAGCCGACTTTGCTGCAAAAGTTGATAGCACACTTTCAAAAGGCAACTGGAAGGCAGATTCAGCTTTACGCAGTAACAAAGTGCTGTTTACCCTGGCCGGTACTAACTATACCACCAACGATTTTGCTGACTATATTGAAAAAGTAGCCAAGCGCCGCAGCGATAAGAACAAAGAAGGTTTAGTGAATGAATACTACGATGGCTTTGTAACCACTAAGTGCCTGGATTACGAAGAGAGTCAATTGGAAACTAAGAAACCTGAGTTCCGCAACCTGATGAAAGAATACCGCGATGGCATCCAATTGTTTGAACTGATGGATAAGCAGGTATGGACCAAAGCTGTTAAGGACAGCACCGGCCTGGAGGCTTTCCGCGAAAAGAATGCCCAAAAATATATGTGGGGCGACCGCGTTGAAGCTGTGATTTTCAATTCAACTGATGCCAAGATTGCTGATGCTGCCCACAAATTAGCAAGCAAAGGTAAAGGTGCCGATGAGATTAAAGCCAAACTAAATAAGGATGGCAGCAAGAGCCGTGTTTCTACCATAGAAGGTAAATACGAAAAAGGCCAATATGATGTGGTTGACAAAACCAATTGGGTAGTGGGTTTAACTGCCGTTCAAAAATTAAACGACAGCAGTTTCCAGTTTATCTGGATCAAGCGTAAAGTTGCTCCGGAACCTAAAAGCTTAAAAGAAGCCCGTGGTTACATTGTAGCCGATTACCAGGAATATCTGGAGAAGAGCTGGCTGGAAGATTTACGTAAAAAATACCCGATTACTGTAGATGAGAATGTGTTCCGCTCGTTGATTAAGAAACAATAAACCACCGGGTAAAAACCTTATTTTCGGAGAAGTGCAATTACCGTTGCACTTCTTTGTTTTAAAGCAGTGAATTGAAAAACATAGTTGTATTACTTGCAGTGCTGGCTCTGGGCTCCTGTTCTTTCTTTAAAAAGAAGAAGGATTTGGATAAGGACGTTATAGCGCGTGTAAACGACGAATACTTGTATGCCAGCGACCTGCAAAATCTTACCCGGGGCTTAAAAGGCGCCGACAGTGTTGCAGTGCTCCGGGGCTATGCTGAGAGCTGGGTGCGCAAAAAGTTGTTGCTTGAAAAAGCCCAGGAAAACATACCCGATGATGATGTAAGCATCAATAAAAAGATTGAAGACTACCGCGAAACACTGACCCTTTACGAATACGAAAAGGAATTGATTAACCAAAAACTGGATACCGCTGTTAAGGACCAGGAATTGGAGCAGTGGTACGAAAAGACCAAGCAGGATTTTTTGCTGGAAGAGGACGTATACCAGGTTTTTTATGTAAAGCTTAAAAAAGATGCTCCGCAGCTAAGCGATGTGCGCAAATGGATCCTGCGGCCATCAGGTGAAGAAGATGCCCGCAAACTGGAAGGATACTGTAAGGAATATGCCATTAGCTACTTATTAGATAAGGGTATTTGGCTGAGCAGCACTAATCTGTTAAAGACCTTTTCACTCAGTAATTTCGAAATGGGACAGTTAGGAAACAACTTTAAGGAGTTTAACCGGTCGGACGAACTGTGGTTTTTAAAAACTCCCGAGGTAAAGCACAAAGGCGAGCCTGCTCCTGTTTGGTTTGTGCGCGAACAACTGGTGAAAATGATTGTAGAGAAACGGAAGATGGATTTATTGGAGCGAACCTATACCCGCATTTACCAGGATGGTATTAAGAGCAAAGCGTTTGAAATACTTGTAAAGTGAAGAAACTTGTTTCCATATTGGCGTTTGGCGTTATAACGGTGGCCTTGCATGCCCAGGCTTTAAAAGGCCAGTTTTTATTGGGCGGCAGCGCCGATATCAGCGCTGCGCGTACCGGCAAGAACAGTAGCTTTAACCTGTCGCTTTCTCCAACGTTTGCAGCATTTGTTGTAAACGGGTTTGCTGTTGGCGGCAGATACTCTTTTTCGGTTGGTAACACAAAAAATTACGACAACAACAAAAAGGAATATGTTGCCACTACCACCTTTAGCTCAGGTGTTGGGCCGGTGCTGCGATATTACATAGGTAAAAAGCAATTGAAAGGATTAGTGGGGTTAAATGCCAGCTATCTTACTGTAACCACATTACGAAAAAGCAATGTTAGCGGAACAAACGGGTTTAATGTAAATGGCTCGGCTGGTATAGCTTATTTCCTTAATCCGCATCTTTCCCTCGAATCGGCATTTTATGCAACAGTAAGTGGTTATAAAGGCAGTTTGCCTACCACGCGGATCGGTTTTCAGGTAGGTTTTTTTGTGTTTGTTGACAAGAAAAAGAAAGAATAGTCGTTAGTAGCATGCCTCAGGGCAAAAGAAAAAGATATACGAATGAAAGTTTTAAAAACAATACTGCCCCTTTTGTTGCTGGCCCTTAGTTTTACTGTTGCCGCACAAAAAAGTGTGGTGGTAGATAAGGTAGTGGCAATTGTAGGCGAAAACGTAATCCTGAAATCGGAGGTAGAAGCCCAGTTTCAGCAAATGGTGCAACAGAGCCAGGGCGAGGAGGTGGATACCAATTCACGCTGTGCAATTTTTGAGAATCTGTTGATGGAACGTCTCTTTTTAGCCCAGGCGCAGTTGGATAGCGTGGTGGTAAATCCTGATGAAGTAGAAGCTGAACTTGATCGCCGTATCAAATACTTTATAGGCATATTCGGTAGTAAAGAAAAACTGGAAGAGTATTACGGGAAAACCGTTTTAGAACTGAAGGATGATTTTCGCGATGACATCGAAAAGCAATTGACGTCGGATAAAATGAAAGGCAAAGTTTTCGGCTCCATTAAGATTTCACCCGCAGAAGTAAAGGATTTCTTTAGCCGGATACCTGCTGACAGTATTCCTTATTTTAACTCGGAACTGGAAATTGGAGAGATTACTATGTTCCCTAAAGTGAGCGATGAGCAAAAGCAGTTTGAACTGGAGAAGTTAAAAGACATTAGGAAAGAAATTCAGGAGGGCAAAGATTTTACGGTAGCGGCTATTCAATATTCGGAGGACCCGGGTTCTTATTTAAACGGTGGCGATCTTGGTTGGATGGAGCGTGGCGAATTGGTGCCTTCATTCGAAGCCGTTGCGTTTAAATTGAAAGTAGGAGAATTAAGCGAGCCTGTAGAAACTCCCTTTGGCTACCACCTGATAATGGTAGATGAACGTTTAGGTGATAAAATTCACGTACGCCATATTCTGCGTGAACCCAAAACCATGGGCCGCGATCTTACTTTAGTTAAGGATGAGATGGATAGCATCCTCCACGAGTTGCGGGTTGATTCGTTAAGCTGGCGCGATGCAGTGAGTACGTTCTCGCAGGATGAGCAATCGAAAAGTATAGGTGGTATGATGACTAACTCTAAAACCGGGACTACCTATTTTGAAAAAGCGGATATTGATGGAACGCTGATCTTTACGCTCGACCGTATGAAGGTGGGCGAATACAGCGATGTGTTGCCTTATACAGCGCAGGATAAAAGCACCGGTAAGCCCAAACAGGGCTATCGCATTATTTGGCTGAAAACCGAAACCAAACCGCACAAGGCAAGTTTGGACGAAGACTACCCCAAGATTCAGCAAGCAGCAAAAGCCGAAAAGCAACAAAAAATGTTAGACGAATGGGTATTGTTGCACAAAGACCGCAACTTTATCCATATCGACGAATCGATGCTGAAGTGCGAGCAGATGAAGAAATGGGTGAAAGAGGATTAAGCCTGTTCAGCAAAAAAGTTTTAGAATTACCTTAAAATCAGGAAGCATGTATAACTCGGATGTGGAAGCGTTGGATGCGTTTGCAGCGAAATATAAAACACTGAAAAACGAAGTGGCCCGCGTAATCGTTGGGCAGGATGAAGTGGTAAAGAATATCCTCATCTCTGTGTTTTGCGATGGTCACAGTTTGCTGATTGGCGTTCCGGGTTTGGCTAAAACCTTGATGGTGCATACCATTGCTGAAGTGCTTGACCTTAGCTTTAACCGTATTCAGTTCACACCCGACTTAATGCCCAGTGATATTGTGGGTTCGGAGGTGTTGGACGAAAACCGCCAATTCCGTTTTAACCGCGGACCGGTGTTTGCCAATATTATATTGGCTGATGAGATTAACCGTACGCCTCCTAAAACCCAATCGGCTTTATTGGAAGCCATGCAGGAACGCAGCGTTACCATCTCCGGTAAAAAGCATCAGTTAGATCTTCCTTTTTTTGTTTTGGCCACCCAAAACCCTATTGAACAGGAAGGCACTTATCCGTTGCCCGAAGCGCAGTTGGACCGCTTTATGTTCAGCATTAACCTTGATTACCCAAGCTACGAAGAGGAGATTAACGTAGTTAAGAGTACAACTGCCGGCAAGCGGGTGCAGCTTAATAAAATGATGAGCGCTACCGAGATCCTATATTTCCAGCAGTTGGTGCGCCGCATTCCCATTGCTGATAATGTGCTTGAATATGCTGTTAAGCTTGTAAATAATACCCGCCCGAACCGTCCGGGTTCTCTGGCATCTGTAAACAATTACATCAGTTGGGGGGCCGGTCCGCGTGCTTCGCAATACCTGGTACTGGGCGCTAAGTGTCATGCAGCCTTACGAGGTAAGTATTCTCCCGATATTGAAGATGTACAGGCTGTGGCCTTACCAATTCTTCGCCACCGTGTGTTTAAGAATTACAAGGCTGAAGCGGAAGGACTGGGCATCGATAAACTTATTACCGACCTGCTGTAACAAGCTTTAACGCCCTGCGTAATCCCTACAAAGCGTACGGCATTATTTTTATGCCTACCTTAATTTAGCGCTATGGGTATCTTCGATTTCTCGAAACATGACGATCTGAATCCTAAAACCTACTCGAATTACAACGAGCAGATTGAAAGTGCTGTACAGGTATTTGAACAAAACCTGGGCCGTACACCCGATGAAATGATTGATTTGATTGCCCGCAAGGTAAACGACCACAAACTGGCAAAGGAGTTGTATCGCTTAATTCCTATCGCTTACTTTATGGGTTTTTACCCGGAGGTAAATTACCCTGATGAATACCTTGTAATGAATGAACGCGGGGAATATACTACCAAGCAGTTTGCGGCTAATGCCCTGTTTTTACAAGTAGCAGCATTTACCTCCAATAAATTTGGTAGCGGACCAACCGAAGCACAAATTATGGCCGTACTGGATCATAGTGCCGACTATGATGCCCTCCAGCAAGCGCTCCTGGCAGGCAAAGAAATTGAAGACCTTATTATTGCTCCTCCGGTATTCATGTAATTCTGCCGGGTTATAGCCTGCCATTCAAAAAGTTGTATTTTTAACGATGCGATTTTTTGGACTGGTTTTCGGCCTTTTCATTTTTTTACGGGTTAATAGTGCAACTATGAGTGAACAAACAGTACAGCAGTTTGTGACGGCTGTAAATACGCATCAATTAGATAAGATGTCAGCTTTGCTTAGCAACGACCATACGTACACCGATGCCGGCAACGTGCAACATACGGGTACGCAAAAGGCGGTAGAAGCATGGAAGGCGTGGTTTGAATGGTTCCCCGATTATAAACTGGAGATAGAACAATGGTTGCCTGTTGGTGATACGGTGGCCGTGTTTGGCTACGCATCGGGCACCTTCCATACCCTTAGCGGCGACACCGGTGCGGCACATTGGCGTATGCCCTTTGCAGCTAAGGCAGTGGTAAAGCAAGGCGTGCTTACGGCATGGCAGGTATATGCCGATACTAAAGTGCCTACAGAAATTGTGGGCCGATACACATCTGCTGTTCAAGAGGGCAAAGTGGTAAACTTTGGCGGTGTGTTCTTTAAAAGCGAAAAGCCGAAAGAACTGGCCGCATGGTATGATAAGCACTTAGGCACTGCTTTTGGCACCCAGGGTTATTCTATGTTCAAATGGCGTGACTATGAAACCAAACAGGAGGAGAGTACTACCTTTGGCATATTTAAAGCCACCACTGAATACTTTAAACCCAGTGAGAAGCCCTTTATGTTCAACTTTATAGTGCGCGATTTGGAAGGCCTGATGAAGAAGTTAAAGGCTGAAGGCGTACAAACCGTTGATGAGATACAGAGCTACGACTATGGCAAATTCGGCTGGATTGTAGACTTGGAAGGAAATAAGATAGAATTGTGGCAACCAATGGGTGGCTTTTAATGTTACTATTGGTATAGCAGCTAAAAACAAGCAATGGAAAAGCACGAAGAACAACACGTTGAAAGCACCCAATTGGTGCAGGATATAGTAATAGGTATGGCCGATGGTTTAACAGTACCTTTTGCCTTAGCTGCCGGTTTGAGCGGTGCTGTAGACTCCGGCCCCATCATTATTACAGCAGGGTTGGCTGAGATTGCTGCCGGTAGTATTGCCATGGGTTTAGGTGGTTACTTAGCCGGCCGCACGGAAGTGGACCATTATAACAGCGAGTTGAAGCGTGAGTACTACGAGGCAGAGGTTTTTCCGGAGAAGGAGAAACAGGAAGTGGTAGAGGTGTTACAGGAGTTTGGCGTAAGTGAAAGCAGCAGTGTGGAGATAGCCGAAGCCATGAGCAAGGACAAAGATAAGTGGGTTAAGTTTATGATGCGTTTTGAGCTGGGTTTGGAGAAACCCGACCCTAAGCGTGCCGGTAAAAGCGCCCTCACTATTGGTGCCTCGTATATAGCCGGGGGCCTAATACCGCTTAGCCCTTATATGTTTGTTAAGGACATACATACCGCCCTATTAGTTTCGGTAGGTATTACGCTTGTTGCCTTATTGATCTTCGGTTTTCTGAAGGCCAAGGCTACCGGTATGCCTGCATGGACGGGAGCCATTAAAACAGCCGTTATCGGTGCACTTGCTGCAGGCGTAGCTTTTGGCTTAGCCAAGTTGATAGGAGGAGAGCATTAATTGTTAGCTTACTTACTCGTTCACATTACCTTTTACATCCAGCGCATCGCGCAAGCCGTTGCCTACCAGGTTAAAGGCCAGTACCAGCAACATAATAGCAAGGCCGGGAAAGAGGGCCAGATATGCTTTATTGGTGTCAATAAAGTCGCGGTATTCGTTTAGCATACTGCCCCAGCTTGGTGCCGGTGGTTGTATGCCCAGGCCTATATAACTTAGGCCGCTCTCGGTAAGTATGGCTCCTGCAAAATTAGAGCAGGCTACCACGATAATAGGCCCTAAGATGTTGGGCAGAATATGCAGGAAGATAACACGTGCGTGCCCGAAACCTAAACTGGTGGCTGCAGTAACAAACTCCATTTCGCGAATAACGATAACCTGTCCGCGTACCATACGGGCGGTTTCAACCCAGGTGGTTAAGCCAACGGCAATAAATATCAGCACCAGTTTGTTCTCGATCCAACTACCTACGCTGATGTAAAGGCCCATAGCCAAAAGCAATGTTGGCACACTCCAAAACACGTTGATGACCCACATAATCACATCATCTACCCAGCCACGGAAGTAACCGGCCAAAGCGCCAAAGAAGATGCCGATAATAAGTGATATCAGCACCGAGATAAAACCTACGGATAATGATACACGCACGCCAATCAATAATCGCGACAGGATGTCTCTGCCGAACTTATCGGTGCCTAACCAGTACGTGTGCTTCTCTATCTGGCACTGGTCAATCAGGTTCTTTTTGTCCGTGCTGCTTAATTGCGCATAGGCAGGGCCAAGTATATCGGCATAAGCCATTTTGCGCAATTCGCCTTTAAAGCTTCTGCCCCGGTATTCGGTGTAGGCTAAGGAATCTGCCTCGTATTTGTATTCGCTAATGGGTAGTGGCGTGTAGTTCTTTTTGTAGCCACTCCATAAGCCGGTAATTACATTGCTGCTTTCGGCATTGGGCTTAATAACCTTCAGCAGGTAAACCGAAAAGCCCGGAGGATGCGTTTCTAACTGCAATATCTGTTCGTTACCATTGGGCGAATTATCAGGGGCTAACACATAAGCAAAAACTGCCAGCAGTATCGAGAATACCACTACGCCTAAACCAAACATAGCGCTCTTGTTCCGTTTTAAACGGCGCCACGCTTTCTGGTTCAGCGATACACTCTCTATTACTTTATTCTCAGCAGGCTTCATTAATGTATTTGACGGTCTTTCCAGCGATACTTACCGGTTAAGCTCAGCACCCCAATTATTACTACATACAGTATGTGGAACACTTCCATAAACGGCAGCAGTAACAACAGAACAATCTTACGGAAAAAGATGATAAGCGGAAGATTGAATACCAGCTCGATAAAGAATTTAGTGCCTGCGGCTATGGCTACCGGTAACCAACCCCATTGGCTAAAATCGAGGGCGAAGAGGCCTGCTACGATAATAAAGAGGTTGAATACATAAGCGAAGTAGAGGATAACCGCTACCCGCATATCGCTGAAGCGCGAGCTTTTAGACACCCAGCGCACCCGCTGCGATAAAAAGCCGCTGAACGAACGCTCGGGCCGGGTAAATACGCAGGCATCGTAGTTCTTTACAAAGCCTATGCTGCCGGGGTATTGTGCCTGTATCTTCTGCATTAAAAAGATATCGTCGCCGGTGGGTACATCGTGGTTGCCTTTAAAGCCTTCCACGGCATGGAACACCTCCTTGCTATACATCATGTTGGCACCGTTGCACATGGTTGGCAAGCCATTGCGGATGGTAGCGCCGGTAATGCCCACCAGGTTCATCACATCCAACTGCTGAAACCACTCTAAGGGCAGTTTGGCGGGCTTCATCATCACTGGGCCGGTAAGCAGTTTAAACTCGTTGTTTTGGTAATAACTAACCATAGCCATCAACCAGTTTTCGCCTACCAGGCAATCGCCGTCGGTGGTTATTATCAGCTCACCTTTTGCGTTTTTAATGCCCAGGGCTATGGCCTTCTTTTTATTGGGGAAGTATTCGCCGGGGTTGCCCAGGTAATTCTGCAGATCTAACACCAGCAGGTTCTTCTCTTCAATCTCCCTTGCCAGGCGGATGGTAGGGTCGGTGCTGTAGTCATCTATTACAATTACCTCAAACAGGTGCTTTGGGTAGGTTTGGTTGAACACGGCCTTAAGGCAGTGCTGTATGTGTTCGCTCTCGTTGCGCACAGGGATTACCACTGTAACAAAGGGCAGTTTACCGGCCTCCTGCGGGGTGGGGGTCTGTGTTCGCTTCAGGCGTAGCCAGCCTACAAAATAGTAGAACACCATCAGCAGGTAAAGGGCCGAAAGCGCTACAGAGGCTATGAATAAAGGACTAAACATGAATGTGCGAATTTGAAAATTTGACGGCTTGTTTAGGCTTGTTTTTACCAACAGCCCGAACGGGCTTTGGCGGGTGGTTTGGCGCGGCTACAGAAGGCGCTACCCTACAGAAACAAAGCGCTAAGATGCGAACTACACGGCAAAAAAGCAGGGTAAAGTACTAACATAAAGGGAAACTTTACCCGCAATTAGCCGCGCGTTTTAGCCGGTTCAAGAGGCAGGTGTGCTATATTCGCGCTCCAACCGTAAGGCCGATTGAGGGCCGGGTTTCTGGCCCGGTTTCCGCAGTCCCAAACTCCAAAAACACACGATGCCACGCGACAACTCCATTCAATCCATCCTGATCATAGGATCGGGACCTATTGTTATAGGCCAGGCCTGCGAATTCGATTACTCGGGTAGCCAGGCGGCCCGCAGCCTTCGCGAGGAAGGTATAGAGGTCACACTGCTGAACAGCAATCCTGCTACCATTATGACCGACCCTTTGGTAGCCGACAATGTATATCTGCTGCCTATCAGTATCGAAAGCATAGTGCAGATACTGGAAGAGCGGGCCAAGAGCGGCAAGCCTATCGACAGTGTGTTGCCTACCATGGGCGGACAAACAGCCCTTAACCTTTGTATGGAAGCCTACGAATTGGGTTTGTGGCAAAAGTATAATGTAAAGGTGCTTGGCGCCGACTTTAAAGCCATTGAAACCACCGAGAACCGCGAGGCCTTCCGCCAGTTTATGCTGGAGCTTGGTATACAGGTGGCTCCTTCGTATGTAGCCAACTCCTTTTTGGAAGGTAAGGAAGCTGCTCAGAAGATCGGTTTCCCATTGGTAATTCGCCCGAGCTATACGTTGGGTGGAACCGGCGGCAGCTTTGTGCATACCAAGGAAGAGTTCGACGAGAAACTGCAACGCGGTCTTTCTGCTTCGCCTACACACGAGGTGCTGATTGAGAAGGCGGTGTTAGGCTGGAAAGAGTTTGAGCTGGAAGTAATGCGCGATATGAACGACAACTTCGTTGTTATTTGTACCGTAGAGAACTTCGACCCGATGGGCATCCATACCGGTGACTCTATAACCGTAGCACCCGCTATGACCCTTAGCGATACCGCTTACCAACGCATGCGCGAATATGCCAAGCGCATGATTAAGGAGATAGGCACCTTTGCCGGCGGTTGTAACGTGCAGTTTGCGCTGGACCCTGTAACAGAGGACATCATATCGGTAGAGATGAACCCGCGTGTATCGCGCTCTTCGGCTCTGGCTTCTAAAGCTACCGGCTACCCTATTGCCAAGATTGCTGCTAAGCTGGCCATTGGTTATACTTTGGATGAGCTGAAGAATCAGATTACAAAAACTACCTCTGCGTTCTTCGAGCCTTCATTAGACTATGTGATTGTAAAGATACCTCGGTGGAACTTCGACAAGTTTGCAGGTGGTGATGATACCTTAGGATTGCAGATGAAGAGTGTAGGTGAGGTAATGGGCATTGGTCGTACCTTCCAGGAAGCACTGCAAAAGGCTTGTCAGAGTTTAGAGAATAACCGCATAGGTTTAGGCGCCGATGGCAAGCAGTGGGTGAGCACCGATGATATGCTGCAGGGCGTAAAGGTTGCTTCGTGGGACCGCCTGTTCCGCATTTACGATGCGCTGAAACTGGGCGTGCCTATGAAAACCATTCAGGACATTACGCGCATTGACCCGTGGTTCCTGGCGCAGATAATGGACCTGGTGGAAACCGAGAAGAAGGTGCGCAAACTGGAACTGAAGGACATCGACAGGCAGTTGATGCAGGAGTTGAAAGAGAAAGGTTACAGCGATGAGCAGTTAGCCTACTTAACCGATGCTACCGAAGATGAGGTATACGAATACCGCAAGCAGTTAGGTGTGCGCCGCGTATACAAACTGGTTGATACCTGCGCTGCTGAGTTTGAAGCCCGCACGCCTTATTACTACTCTTCGTTTGATGCTACCAATGAAAGTTCGGTAAGCGATAAGAAGAAGGTAATTGTGCTGGGTAGCGGCCCTAACCGCATAGGCCAGGGTATTGAGTTCGACTACTGCTGCGTGCACGGTGTGTTAGCTATTAAAGAAGCCGGTTACGAAGCTATTATGATGAACTGCAACCCCGAGACGGTTTCAACCGACCCGGACATTGCAGACAAGCTATACTTTGAACCGGTGTTCTGGGAACATCTGCGCGAGCTGATAGACCACGAGAAACCCGAAGGTGTTATTGTGCAGTTGGGTGGCCAAACAGCCTTGAAGCTTTCGAAATATCTGCATAAGAACGGCATTAAGATCATTGGCACCAGTTACGATAACATGGATATTGCCGAGGACCGCGAGCGCTTTAGCGATACATTAAAAGAACTTGGTATACCTTACCCTAATTACGGTGCTGCTAAAACTGCCGAAGAAGCTATTGAAGTGGCACATAAAGTAGGCTACCCCGTGCTGGTGCGCCCCAGTTATGTATTGGGCGGTCAGCGCATGCGTATTGTAATTAACGATGAGGAGCTTACCGATAGCGTGGTGAAGATTCTGAAGCACTTCCCTGATAACAACATTTTGATTGACCACTTCCTTGACCGTGCCGAAGAGGCGGAGATTGATGCCATATTCGATGGTGAACAGGTAGAGGTAATGGGTATTATGGAGCACATTGAGCCTGCCGGTATCCACTCGGGCGATAGCAACGCGGTGTTGCCATCGTATAACCTGAGCGAGAATGTGCTGGCACAAATGCGCGACTACACCGATAAAATTGCCCGTGCGCTGGATATCCGCGGTTTGATCAACATACAGTTCGCCATTAAAAACGAGAAGGTGTATGTGATAGAAGCGAACCCGCGTGCATCGCGTACTACGCCGTTTATCTGCAAAGCCTATGGTATTCCGTATCTGAATTACGCCACCAAGGTTATGTTAGGTGTAAACAAGCTGAAGGACTTTACTTACTATAAGCGCCTGATTGGTTTTGCCATTAAGGAGCCTGTGTTCAGTTTCGATAAGTTCCCGGGCGTTAGCCGTGAGCTGGGACCTGAGATGAAGAGCACCGGCGAAGCCATCCGCTTTATAAAAGACCTTTACGATCCTTACTTCCGTGATTTGTTTAAGAAGAAGAGTATGTATTTAAGTCGTTAAGCAATCGGACAAAACAGGAAGCCTCGCTGCAAAGCGGGGCTTTTTTGTTGCATGCACTTGCCACGGATGAACACAGATTAAAGGCGTTTGTTGTTAGGTGTTTGACGTTTGTAGTTTTGTTTAGGTCGCCGTTATCCACAGCTACTTGTGCATGCTTGTGCACTTTTTAGCTTGTGCACAAGTTACAGAAAAATTCATATGAGGTATTTTTGTGTTAAAACGGTGAGAAATCAGGGTTTCACACAAAGGCGCCAAGGATTTTAACAGATCAAACTTTAAATGCGAAAAGTTCACGGTTCACAGCGATTGATTGGAACATAGGATTGGCAGTCATATCCGAACGAACTTTACACTTCTTTACACTTTTTTGAGAAGAGAGCAGAAATCAGAGATCAGAAAGCAGACAGGGTGCTGGCTATAGTTCGTATTAACTTTACACTTCTTTACACTCTTATTGCAGGGGCGAGAGCGAGGGACGGGGGACGAGGGCAAATTCAATACCCTAACTTTACACTTCTTTACACTTTTTGGACCATGATGTTCAGGATGCAGAAGATTTTCAGGATAAAGCCCGGCTCCAACTTTACACTCCTTTACACTTTTCAATCCTTACCCAACTCCCGCTACGATACTATCGTTTCTAGCGGGACTTCGTCCATAGGAACTCATCACCAAAGGAGAGGGCTGTAGATTTAAGCAAACGGAAACGGAATGCATTAGCAAAGTTTTCATTTGTGCAGATTTGTGCAGTTGATTTTCAGTGCACAAATTCGGAAAAGAGTAATTTGATTTCCGCCTGAGCGTAGTTCTCCCTTTGTGTTGGCCCGGGTTTGTTTGAAGAGATGTCATTTTGGGAGACGCAGAGGCTGTTGCACAAAATAACATCTCGTCTGTTTTACGTTTAATAGCGAACAGACCGATGGACCGGGTAACGATAGTTTTAGGGTTTTCCAGGTTGTCAAAGAACTTAAGGGCTTGGTAAAGATAGTTTAAATGGTTGAAAGTTTCAAATAAAAGTACTTTATTTTAACAAAATGGCTATGGCCCCCAGCTCTAGGCTTGGCTTTGTAAAAATGCAAGGAGGCGAATAGCTGCGGATAACAGTTACTTTTCTATAATTGAATTCTTTCTCTCTGTCATTCTGAGCCAGTCCGCTGAATAAATAGACGCGAAGAATCTCCTGCTCAAAGGGGTCGGGTTTAGTGATTAAAGGTAAGGTTAGTGCTATGTGTGGTGGGGATTCTTCACTGCGCTGTCGCTTCGTTCAGAATGACAGAGAATTTTTTTGTCATTCTGAGCAATTCCGCTGAATAAGCAGAAGCGAAGAATCTCCTGCCGGGTGAGGGGTTTAGTGATTAAAGGCAAGGGCAGTGCATTGTGTGGTGGGGATTCTTCACTGCGCTATCGCTGCGTTCAGAATGACAAAAGGGGCAGGAATTATTAGTAGGCTTATGCTCTGTATTGAGAGGATACCGCCTGTTTGTCATGTTATTGTAAGATTTGTTTTTGATGGTGCAGGCATTGGGGTATTTAGTAGCTTTGAGGAAAGCCGCTACCTATGCGAAAACTTTACATCTATTTGGTGCTGTGCTTATTTGCTGCTAATGGCCGTGCGCAAGCTCCGATAGCGGATTTTACATGGACTATTCCGCAGGCCCTCAATCAAGTGCACTTTGTTGATGTCAGTCAACACTTGCCTACAGCATGGACGTGGTCGTTTGGCGATGGGGCTGGCAGCACTCTGCAAAATCCGATCCATACGTTTGCTGTGGCTGGGCAATATCAAGTTTGTTTAACTGCAACCAATACTTTGGGCAGTGATCAGACGTGTAAGGCGGTTACCATCACCATTAGCAGCAATACGCTTGCTGTTAGTTTGCCCGCCGGTAAACAGGTTTGCATGGGCAGCCTGATTGATTTAGATCCTTTAGTGCAGGGAGGAACTCCCCCTTATTCCTATAGCTGGAGTGCCACGGCCGGTGCGTTAAGTTGTTATGCTTGTTCCTCTGTTAGTGCCGAGGTGGATCAATCTACTTTCTATAGTGTAACAGTTACAGATGCTGCTGGTGATACCGCTATAGCATCGGCCCAATATACTACCACACCGGGTGGGTTGCCATTACAGGCAACTATGCAACATACCAATATGGATTGTAACCATGCCATTGATACGGCCGTGCTAAGTGTTGTAAACGGCGCTGCTCCTTTTCATGTTAATTGGGGCGATTTAAACAGCAGCAATGGAGGCTCAACGCAAACGCATTTTTATACACAAAGCGGAGCGTATGTTGTTTTTATTACAGATAGCCTTGGGTGTTTGCTTTCGCTAACTGATTCGGTTAAGTATTTAGGGTTGCAGGAGACTGTACAACTAACGCAACCGAATTGTGTAAATGAAACCAGCGGTATGCTACAGGTAAGCGCGGGTAATGGAACCGGGCCTTATCAATACCTTTGGAATGATGGCAGCACCACCGAAATGCTCACCAACCTTGCACCCGGCAATTATACTGTAACTATCACCGATGCCGCAGGGTGTTCTGCTGCTTTTACGCATCAACTGGCGCCTTTAAGCGGTTGGGGTTATTATGTGGTAATGGATGGAACTGCAGCTAATTGCGGGAACAACGGTACCGTTAAAGCGCATGTGCTACAGGGAAGCAGTCCGTTTACTTACCAATGGAGCAACGGCGCTCAAACAGATAGCATTGTGCAATTGAGTGCCGGTACCTACCAGGTAACGGTTACCGATGCCCTGGGCTGCACGGCCTCGGCTTATTACGGCATTAACAGTAATTGTTTCAGCACCATCAGCGGTTCGGTTTTTTATGATGCCAATTATAATTGCAGCAGAGATAATAACGAGCCGGGTTTAGCGGGCATAACCATTTTGGCTTCCGGCAATCCTTTTCAGTTTACTACAACCGATAGCAATGGGTATTACAGCTTTCAGGTAACTGATACCGGAACATGGACGCTTTCTGCTTCAACCTCTTCCACCGGTTGCCAGCCGGTAGTGTTATGTAATAATCCTACCCAACAGGTACACGTTAGCGTTCCTGGTGTGGCATTGCCGGGAAATAATTTCGGCTACAACAACAATTCGTTTGACCTGGAGGTGTTTGCCATCAGTACCGCTGCCAATCCCGGTTTTGTAAAGGAATATACCGTGGGCGCCCTTAACAAAACGGGTGTGCCATTTTTAAGTCAAGCTTATATAAGCTTTGCGTACGATAGTACCCTTGTTTATCAAAGTTCTTCGCCTGCGGCCAGTCATAATCCTTCCACGCATACCCTTACCTGGTTAGTTGATTCGCTTCCGGCTTATCCATCGGGATTAGTGCTTGCCTGGGCGGTTCCGTTACATGCTAATTTTTTGGTGCCGGCTACTGTTTCACCAAGTGCGGTGTTGCACAGCAACTTTACCGTATATCCTATTGCAGGCGATTGCGATACCTCCAGCAACTTTGCTACGAGTACTGAGATGGTTACGGGATCGCTGGACCCGAACACCAAGGAAGTGTTACCGGCCGGTGTTCTTTCAACTTCTGACTCGGTGTTACTTTATACCATTCACTTTCAGAATACAGGAACCGATTCAACGCATTTTGTGATTATCAGGGATACGCTTTCGCCTTTGTTAGACCCCGCAACAGTGCGGAATGTAGCAAGCAGCCATCCCTATTCCAACTTTACTATTTCAGGTAGTGGAGTTTTAACGTGGACGTTTAATCCGTTACGGTTAGTGGATAGCTTAACTGATCCTGTGCATAGCAAAGGGTTCGTGCAGTTTAAAGTAAAGCGCCGCACAGGTGTAACGCAGGGCGGTATTGACAACCGCGCCTCTATTTATTTTGATTATAACACACCTGTTGTAACCAATGTAGTTTCTTCGATGTTAGCTGTTGCAGGTAGCTTGCCGCAGGCTGTAGGTGCAACTATTCCATCGGTGCAGGTGTTTCCCAATCCGGCTGAGAGTTATTGTTTGTTTTCCATTAAGGATTTTAGTCAGCATTATGCTATTGCCGTATTCGATGTAACGGGTAAACAGATTTTTGAGCAGCGTAATGTAACAACTCTCTACTTTAGGTTCGAGCGGCAAGGTATTGCAGCGGGCTTCTACCTTTATAGGGTAACGGATACCCAAGGGCGGGTGGCTGCGGGAAGAGTGGTGTTTCAGTAGTTGGTTTTTGTCATTCTGAGCAATTCCGCTGAATAAGCAGAAGCGAAGAATCTCCTGCTCAGAGTGTCGGGTTTAGTGATTAAAGGCAGGTCAGTGCTTTGTGCGGTGGGGATTCTTCACTGCGCTATCGCTTCGTTCAGAATGACAAGCAGAAGATGGTGAGAAGGGCAGAGACTGTACTATGTGTGGTGAAGATTCCCGACTCTGCGAGTCGGACAGACTTCAGTGCGCTATCGCTGCGTTCAGAATGACAAGCTGGTACTACGAAAAATACGTTTCCAGATGGTCGATGATGTGTTCGGGTTCGGCCATGCGGCCGTCGCCTACTAAGCCACTGGCCAGTTCGCCGTGTTCAACGGGGATGAGGATGTTGCCGTAGCTGTGCAGCAACTCGATGTTATGTTTTACTGATTTATGGCGCCACATATCAAGGTCCATAGCCGGGGCGTAGAATACCGGGCATTTGGCGCTTAGGTAAACAGCCAGTAACATGTTGTCGCAATTGCCGTGGGCCATTTTAGCAATGGTATTGGCGCTTGCCGGGGCTATGACCATGGCATCGGCCCAAAGGCCTAATTCCACGTGGTTGTTCCAGGCGGTGCCCTCTTCGCTCAGGTGCGTAAAGGCGGGGTTTTTACTTAAAGTGGAAAGGGTGAGCGGGGTTATAAATTGAGAAGCCGAAGCAGTCATTACAACTTTTACTTCGGCTCCTTTTTTTACGAGCATCCGGGTTAAATACGCGGCTTTGTAAGCTGCGATGGAACCGCAAACGCCCAGTATTATTTTCTTTCCGCTCAATGGGCTCATACGAGCTTATTATTGGTTTTCGCTCTCGGTTTCCTCCACACGGAAGTTCAACTCATCATTCTGAAACTCCTTGGTTGCAATGATGGTTGGGTGAGGCAGTTTTTCGTAGAAGCGAGAGATTTCGATTTGTTCGCGGTTCTCGTGGATTTCTTCCAGGTTATCGGTATGCGAGGCAAAGTCTTCCAGTTTGGAGTGCAGTTCCTCTTTCATATCCTTCGAGATCTGATTGGCACGGCGGGCAATAACATACAATGCTTCGTACACATTACCTGTTTTTTTACCGATTTCCATCAGGTTTTGTGTTTCAAGCACCGGGTTAATTTGGGTCATCTTGATTTTTTTCAATTTATCCATGGCTGGCCAGTTTTTTTAGTTGTTCGTTAGCCTGATTAAAAAGCTTTTCAGCTTCATTCTTATAACGGCTGTTCGGAAAAAGGTCGACAAAGTTAAGATAATTCCGCACAGTTTTCTCGAAAACCGCCTTCTTTTCAACGGTTCGCTTCTCTTCTCCAAGCTGATAGGCGTATTTTATCAGCATAAAGTGCCCTTTTTCAGTCCATTCGGCGAAATCGGCCTTCAGTTTCTCGTCTTTTACCTGGGTATCATGCTTTTTAGCCTCGTTAAAGGCAATGGCATAGGCGCGGTCCTTATCGCCCAAACCGGTGTAATCGGCCCATTCAAAAGCGCTTTTAACGGCCTGGTATTGACTCATCTGCTCGTATTTGCGGCTTTCTTCCAGGTATTTGCTGGTAGGGAACTTGTATTTAAAGTCGTTATAACTTTCGATAACGTGGTTAAAGCGGGCGGCTTTCTTTTCGGGGATGGAGTTAAGGGCGTATTTGTAGTTGGCCTTTATGATCATGTAACCGATCTTCTCGTTTTCCTGGATATCGGGGAAATCGGTAAGCAGGTTTTCGTAGCTGGTGGCGGCCGCTTTAAAGTTGCCGGTTTTAAAGTATAGCTCGGCGTTCATCAGGGCTTTGCGCTCCAGTTTGCGGCGCAGGTCGTTAACGGCGGTATTGGTTTCAGTAATGAATTTGCTATCGGGATACATGCTCAGGAAGAATGCATATGCTTCCAGCGCCTTGTAGGTATAGGTTTGGTCCAGCGAGGGCTTGGGGCTTAGCTGCTGATAGCTTTTGGCATACATGTATAAGCACTCCTCGGCCTTTGGGTTACTGCCGTATTGATCGAAGAAATTTTTGAAGTGGTAAGCCGATATCATGTAATCGCCCTGCTTATAGTTAGCCATGCAATACATGTAGTACAAGTCTTCTACACTCTGGCGGCCTTTCATCAGGCCAATCAGTTCTTCCAATACGGGGATACACTTAAAGTATTCCTTCTTTTCGAACCAGTAGCGGGCGCGGGCTTCCTTGTAAGCAAGATCGGGGCTCTTGAGCACCTTCTCGGGCGTATCGCAACTGTTTAGCAGCAGCAACAGGGTAAGCACAAATACCGCAGGCATGCGCAGCCGGGCAAAAAGCGATAGAGGACGAACGTTGAACAATGGCATAAAGGGCGGCAAAGATAGATTTTTGAGCAGTATTACACAGGTTTACAGCGAATAGCAAGCTATTTGACAGTTTCTAACAGTTAGCAACCAAGTAAACGGGTTTTGGGGGGATTATTGCGGTAGGTACAAAAAGAAAAAGAGTCGGCCCCTGACCTCCGACTCTTTTAAACTTAAGCACTATGGTATATGCTTTAACGGTACACCGCCCTTAAGGTTACATTTAAGGCCATTATTTTTAAATTTGATTGTAACTAATTGATTATTAGCGAGAAAAAATGAGCGCAAAATCGCGGGACAAGGCCTAAAGGGGTGTAACCCCGGCCCTGAAAGTGGGTTTAGCCTACAACCACAACTTGTACGGGTGGCATTAGAGAAATGGTAAAAGGTGCATAACTGAATAAAACTAAAAGGATTACCGGCCGTATTGGTAATAACCCGAACTTTGCATTAACTTGTAATTATGTCGCAGCAGCAGTTTACCGAATTGGATTTTTTTAAAAAGCACCTGAGTGCTACCGAAAGGTTGCTGGCGATAAAGCAACAGCAGATTGATTCGCTGCTGGAAATTACACGCGCCGTTAATAACAACATGCCTATTACCGCATTGGCGCGTATTTATGAGAACATATTACATGCACAGTTAGGTGTTAAACGCGTGGCGCTTTTTATACGCGATAAGGATGATGCCTGGATTTGTATAACACCCGGCGAATTGCCGCATGAGATATTAAACTATGATGTGCAGAAACGGTTTACGCCATTTAGTTTTATTGCACCTGTTGCCGCGCTGAAAGATGAGAACCTTGGAGGTTTTGAGTTTTTGATACCGGTTACACATAAAAAGGAACCGATTGGCTTTGCGATTATAGGTCCGTTTGGGAACGACCAGCGCGATACGCAGGAAGAGAAGCTGAAGTTTATACAAACTATTACCAATATAATAGTTGTGGCCAACGAGAATAAGAAGCTGTTTAAGAACCAGATAGACCAGATGGTGATGCAGAAGGAGCTGAAGCTGGCGGCGGATATGCAGAACATGCTGGTGCCATCGAAACTGCCGAACAACGAACGTATTGAAGCATCGGCGTTTTATAAACCACACAAAAACATTGGCGGCGATTATTACGACTTTGTAAACGTATCGGATAACGAGATTGCCTTTTGCATCAGCGATATATCGGGCAAGGGTATACCGGCAGCGATATTGATGGCGAATTTTCAGGCCAACCTGCGCATTTTGCTTACACGCAAGTATTCGCTGCAGCAGTTTATAGATGTGTTGAATGCAAAGGTGGGCGAGATAACCAAGGGCGAAAAGTTTATAACCCTGTTTATTGCCACCTACAATTATAAAACCCGCATGCTTACCTATATTAATGCGGGGCATAACCCAAGTATATTGTTCAACAACGGCGATATACAATTACTGGATAAGGGTTGCACTATATTGGGTATGTTTGATACCTTACCCTATATCAACTTTGGCGAAGTGCAGATACCGGAGGGCGCCATACTGGTAAACTATACCGATGGTTTATCGGAGGCGATGAACAACGACGGTAAGTTGTTTGATGTGGAAGGCCTTATCAGTTTTTTGAATGTTAACAATCAACTGAGTTTACAAGAGTTTAATACCCGCCTTATAGACCACGTAATTGCCTTTAAGCAGGATACCGACTTTGACGATGATATTACCCTGCTGACCGTTCGGTTTAAGTGATTTTAGATTTTACAGCGTTTACGCTTATTTCTTTTTAGCAGTAGTTTTTTTGGTGTTGCTTTTGGTAGTGGCTGGCGCAACGTACAGCAGATTTTTAGCCTTCAGTGTGTTTTTAAAATCGGTGAACAGGCCGGTGAGTTGCTGGTTGAAATACTGTGCCACCTGGGTGTATTCGTCCTTAGCCTGCTGACAATCGTTTAAATACTGCATGGTGCCGCTGTGGTCGCAGGGTTTGCCGCCTTCGAAGGCGTAAATGCCGGCTTCCTGAAAATTTTTAGAATCGAAGTGGAAATAGCGCACATTGCTTACTTCAAAAATGGTTTGCCCGGCTTCTGCCAAAATAGTTATATCGTATTTAATATATAACAGACGGATGGATGTGGTAGTGCCGCCGTAATATTTTACCATGCCCAGGCCGCTTACTTTGTAAGCGGAAGGATCGAGTACCTGCAGTGGCTTGCTGTTATCGAACTCCTTATCGAGTACTTCTTTGTTTTTGGCTTTTTTGCCGCCCTCCGCTACTTCGGGCTCGGCGTTTTTTTGCGTGAATTTTGCCGGCGCGTTTTTAAACCATTCTTCGGCTAATTGGTAAACGTCCTCCTGTTTGGCGGCGGTACTAAGTTTAACCACCTGTCTGTAACCGGTAGATATGGCAGGTTCGGCGGCAAAGGTTGTTGTAAGTAGTGTGCTTAGTAAGCACAAAAGGAGGAGCAGGGGTTTCATGATCGCTGGGTTGAGGGGCGAAAAATACAAAACCCTTTTTATGTAACAATTTTGATTAGTTACAGATATACTATTTTAGTAGAACTATGAAATGGGTTACGGTACGCACCTTTACCTTGCCTACGCAGGCGATGGTGGCGTCTTCGGTTTTACAATCGGAGGGGATTGAATTTGTATTGCAGGATGAATTGACGGTGCAGGTTGATCCTTTTTATTCGAATGCTGTAGGCGGGGTTAAGTTGAATGTGCCCGAAGAGCAGGCAGCACATGCGCATGAAGTTTTAAAGCAAGCCGGGTTTGATGAGGATGTAGAAGAGCGGCCAACGGTGCTGGAAAATTTGACTGAACGCATTACCGGCAACTTACCCTTGATCAAAGACTTGGCCTGGCCCTTCAGGTTTGCAGGGTTGGTGCTGGTTGTATTATTCCTTGCCGTATTACTGGTGCTCTTGTTTAGCTCAGAAACACCAAGGTAATTACAAGAGCATTATATTTCAATATGAAAAAAGGACGATTAGAGGCTTTCAGCGATGGGGTGTTGGCCATTATTATCACCATTATGGTGTTGGAAATTAAGGTGCCGCATGGCGCTGAATTTCATGACCTGTTACCCCTGTGGCCCGTGTTTATCAGCTATGTTATAAGCTTTATTTACCTGGGTATATACTGGAACAACCACCACCACATGCTGCATACGGTAATTCATGTAACAGGCGATGTGTTATGGGCAAACTTGCATTTACTGTTTTGGTTATCGCTGATACCGTTTACCACAGGCTGGATTGGTGAGAACCACTTTGCTGCCACTCCCATGGCCTTGTATGGGGTTAATCTGTTGATGTGCGCTATCTCCTACACTATTCTGCAAATGCGCATACTGAAGAACGAAGGGCCGAATTCGATTTTGGCCAAGGCGGTGGGTAAAGATAGAAAGGGACAGTTATCGCTGTTTTTGTATGTGTTGGGCATTGTGCTGGTGTTTGTACATACCGGCCTTTCGGGGGCATGCTACGTTACTGTTGCCTTAATTTGGTTGATACCCGATAAGCGCATTGAGCGTTTGGCACCGGAAATTGAATAGCGGGGAGTTAGACGTTTGCTTCTTTCAACTGTTGCTTGTTGCGTATATCGTAAGCAGCCAGTAAGCCGATGATCATAAAGAAGAAAGGTCCCACTTTGTCGGATTCAATCAAATCGCTGAGCATGATGTTTACGTAGATCATGCCGAGCACGATCATCAGCGTCATTACAATTGCCCTATCATCCTTATTAGAAAGCGAGTGATAAATGCTTTCGCCTTTAATGAACAGGATGGCAGTAAGAATAAAGAAGATAAGTACACCTACCACGCCCTGCTCGGCCAATAATAAAAGCGGATAGTTGTGTGCCGTAGAGTGTTCTTCGTTTTCGCTTACATAAGTTTCGAATACACGAACGGTATAATCTTTATAATACGGATAGAAGTTGCCCGCACCAAAACCAAAAACAGGCCGCGCCTGGAACATGTGTCCTATAGCTACCCAGCGGTAAACGCGTTCCATACTCGAAACATCTTTACCTTCAAAGGTACTGCTGAGGTGCTGGCCGAACTCATCGTGCACCGTGGTTTCTAAATATTCTGGGGCGTAATCGAGGTATTTGTTGTTGTGGGTAAGGTAATAGCTTAAGCCAACCACGCCGATGGCCACGGCCACCATAGCAATTTTCATCAGCCGCCAGCGCACGGCAAAGTAGCAGGGCACAATTAATAACACCGCCAAATAATCGGTGCGGGTATAGCTGAAATATAAAGCCACCAGATAATAAAGGGCCGCCAGGGTTAAGCCTGTGCGGATAAAGCCTTTAGTATACCAGGTGCGGGCTAAAAAGATGAACGGTAAAAATACCGACATGATAGCCGCATAGTTTACGTGGTTGCGGAAGAAGGGCCACATGGGTTCGTTCACTTCATCGAATGGGAAACCCATTAGTGCAAAGCGTACAAACACGGTGCTGATGGCAAACGTAAGCGGCCAGAACATACACCAAAAGGCGCGCTTAACATCCTCTTTAGTTTTAATAACCAATACGGTTAACAGCGTAAAGGCGCTTACATACCATAACTTGGATGCAAACACTTTAAACGATACCAACGGGTTGATAGAAGTAAAGGCAGTAAGGAAGATCCAGAATAAATGCAGGATAAGGCCCAGAATAATAATGTGTCCGAAGAAACCTTTAGGCAAAGCGCGCGGGTTGCGGGCCAGGTATAAAAAGGTAACCAGCATCAGGCCCACCATTAACGGCTCGTCGGGTAAATCGGTGCTTAGGGAAGGAGAGAAGGAATACTCCAGCGAAAGCGGAATGGCGATGAGCAGCAAATAATAGAGCAACTTAAAGTTGAGGATGCCGATACCGATAACTAAAACCACAAACGGAATTAGCATCAGGTAACTCATTTGCAAATGAAAAGCCAGCAGCACCGACGTAATGGTCAGCGCCCCCAGCGCAGCAAATGCGCCCAGTTGAAGTTTATCGATACCTTTTGTAAGGGCGCTCATGGCACCGGGTTTACAGTTGACTGCGGATTTCGCGGAATTCTTCGATCAGAAACACCCCGATGGTTGCTACAAATGCGGTAACAAGCATTGTGATTAACA
Source organism: Chitinophagales bacterium (assembly GCA_046329495.1). Taxonomy (GTDB): domain Bacteria; phylum Bacteroidota; class Bacteroidia; order Chitinophagales; family LD1; genus Bog-950. The sequence goes on from JAXLUO010000007.1 coordinate 39,102, forward strand.
CCACCAGCGAACGCACCGGCTTTTCACGGCGATCGGCGGCAAAGGCGCTTTCTACCACAAACAAGGAAGAAGCATTGTTCTTCATGGATACCTCCATCTGCTCCTTAATGTTGATGCGGTTATTGAGTTCCTTCATGGCGTTTTTTTCAGTTTCCATGATGGTTTTGTAATCCTGCACAGCTTTAAAGTCGTTACCGGTAACAATTACAGCGCCTTCGGCACCGGTGCTGGCTTTAATGTTGTATTTGCTGGCCAGTTTGGTAAGCGTATCGTCAAACGCGGCCACCTTTGCTTGCTGTTCGGTAATTTGCTGCGACATCAGGTTGTATAAACGCGAACGGCTTTCTTCAACCGTTAAGCGGTTCTGGGCATCTACTTTGCCTACAATGGTGTTTACAATTTCGGCAGCCAGTTTAGGGTCGGTATCATATAACGAAACTTCAACGGCCTCTTTATCGGTTTTAATGGCCTTGTAGTTTTTCAGGAACTTCTTGGTAACCTTGGTTTTCCAGTATTTCTCGGTGCGGTCAATTTTATAGTGCTCGGTAATTTTAAACGAGTCGATTACAAAATCGATAATAGGTGCTGAGTTAGCGATGGTAAGCGCACGGTTAACATCGGTTTTAGCGCCGAAGTATTCGATTTGTCCGCCGGTGCTTTCGGTGTTAAAGATCATGGCACGGTCGCTGAGGTATTGGTTAACCGGGTAAAAGGTGCTCCAGGAGTAGTAATACTCATCCATTACAAAAACCGAAACCAAAGCGGCAATAACGCCGGCAATTAAGGTTATACCGGTAATCTGCCATTTCCATTTAATAAGGGTTCGTAAGGCGCTAACGAGGTTCAGTTCCTGGCTCATGGGCTTTTAAAATTTGGGCGAATGTATGATTTTTTACGTATTGACTTTGCTGCGAAGCAGCTGTAAAACCTGATGCATGGGCACCAGTTTTAAAGCAATGGCAGCGAGGCCATTAACGGCCAAAGCGATACTTATATTGTACACCCAGTTTAGCGGCGAGTGTTGTAAGGCAAATAAACATGCCAGGCTAACCAACACAAATCCGCTGATTTTGAGCACGTCGTTGAATTGATACTTCAATTTAAACTGCTGCTGGGCAGCCGCAATGTGTGCGGCGGCTGCTATGGCCTGGGTTATTAAGGTGGCAATGGTGGCGCCCAGGGCGCCGTGGTGCGGTATCAGATACAGGTTGAGGCCAACATTCAGAATTACACCGCCTACGGCAATAATGTTCAGTACCTTTAAGTTGCCATTGGCCGTAAGCAGGGTGCCGAATACATACACGCTGCTCATTGGTATAAAATTCAGCATCAGCCAGCCAAAGATGGTAGCCCAGTAAGCATCGTTGCGATGATAAAGCAGTTGCATAATCTGGTTGCTGTAGAAATAGCAAACCAGGGCGGCGGCAATACTACCTGCCAGCATTAGTTCGCTGCTGAATTTTACCAGTTCGCGCACATCGTGTTTTTGGCGGATCATATGAGCGAAGAGGGGCAATAATAAAGTGGCGAAGAGATAGCCGAATTGGTTCAGTGCATCCAACATGCGGAAGGATGCGGCGTAGATGCCGGCTTCTAAACCTTTATCATGCAACATACGCTCCAGCATAACGGCATCAATACGGTAGTAAATGCCCATTAACAGGGCTAAGAGTGCAAAGGGGGCACTCTTTAGCAAAATCATGCGCGAGTAGCGATGATGCCAGATCTTGAGTTGAACAATGGTGCGACCGGCAACAATGGCGAACGCGATGAGGGCTGTTATCAGCAAGGCAGCGGTTTGCGCACCTATAAACCACATAATGTTGAATTTGCCGGCAAAGGCGGGCACATACATCAATACCAGGCAAATTAAAATGGTTAGCAGGCGGTCGAGCACCGAAATGAACGAATCGGTTTTAAAAAGTTGTAGCGCAGCAATATTGGAACGGAAATAGAGAATGGCCGAGAGCAGAATCTGATTAACTGCCAGCAATAACAGCATGTGTAGCTGTGTTTCACTGAAACCTGCACCCATGGCGCTTAAAAAAGTAACGGCAAAGTAAAGCAGGCCCAATACAAATTTTAGCAACAGAAGGTTTAGCAAGTAATCGCCTAACCTTTTGGGATTGCGCGATACGGCCCGGTTATTAAAGTTATTGATGCCGAAATCGAGCAGGATGCTGAAAATGAAACTGTAGTTGAAAACAGCGAAGTAAGTGCCGTACACTTCCGGTCCGGTTTGGTTTTGCACTTGCCGGTCGATACCAAAAATCCAGAATGGCTTAACCAGCAGGTTGGCAAAAAGCAGGATAGCAAGACTGGAAGCAAATTTTTTGCGCATCGGCAGTTGAACGATAAAAATAGATATTATTGCCAATCAACAACCACCGCCTTGGGGTACACCCGTAAAATAGCAGTCAACACCCGCTTCCTGATTAAAGATAAACTGGAAGGTATAGGGCTGTTTACTGCGGAGAGTTTAAAGCGCATAGTGCAGGCGCATCCGGAGGTTGAGTTCTATTTCCTGTTCGACCGACCCTATGATCCGTCCTTTATTTTCGGGCCCAATGTAAAACCGGTGGTATTGTTTCCGCCGGCCCGTCATCCTTTTTTGTGGTGGTGGTGGTTTGAGGTGTCGGTGGCACGTTGGTTATATAAACACCAACCCGATTTGTTTTTAAGCACCGATGGTTATGCCAGTTTAGGTGCTAATGTACCGCAAGTGCTGGTCATGCACGATTTATCGTTCGAGCATTTTAAGGACCAGGTTGGTTTTACCACTTTAAAGTATTACGAATATTATATGCCGCGCTTTGCCCGTAAGGCTACACGCCTTGCAACGGTATCGGAATATTCAAAACAGGATATTGTAAAACAGTATGGTATTGATGCGGGCAAAATAGATGTAGTATACAATGGAGCCAAAGAAGTATATGCACCGGTTAGTGCTGAAATAAAGCAGCGCTTAACAAGGGGTGGCGACTACTTTATTTACGTAGGTTCTATTCACCCGCGTAAAAACATTGTAAACCTGCTGAAGGCATTTGAGTTGTTTAAAGCTAAAACGCAATCACTGGTAAAGTTGGTTTTGGCCGGCCGTAAAGCCTGGGACTTTAAAGAAGTGGATGCTACCTGGCAGGGTATGCAATACAAAAATGATGTTAGCTTTTTAGGTCATGTTCCCCCTGCCGAATTAGGCGAACGTGTTGGTGCCGCTCTTGCGATGGTATATGTATCGTTGTTTGAGGGCTTCGGTATACCGATAGTGGAAGCCATGAGCGCCGGCATACCCGTTATTACCAGCAACACAACCAGTATGCCCGAAGCTGCAGGGGATGCCGCCATATTGGTTGATCCCTACAAGGTAGAGGATATAGCCTACGCCATGGAACGTATTGCCACGGACGAAGTATTGCGTAACACTTTGATAGAAAAAGGGAAACTGCAACTACAGAAATTCAGTTGGGAGAAAACGGCGGAGAAGCTGTGGCAATGCTGCGAGAAAGCAATTGAAAATAACGGGCCAACACTAAGCCGCTAAGAAAAAAAGAAGGGGAGGAACTTTTTATGGGAAAGCCCCAAACCAATATCCTTAGTTTCTTTGCGCCTTTGTATGAAATGTATTGCTAATTTTAAACGTATGAATAAACAGGAACTGGTTAAAAGGCTGAATACCTCGTTTGCGGAATTAATTAAGGCCGGAGAAGCAGTAAAGCAAGAGAATTTCAACGTGTCGAAAAATAACAAGTGGACGGCTGCCGAAAACCTGGCGCACCTGGTTACCAGCACAAAAATGACCATTGCAGGTTATACGTTGCCTAAAATTTTGCCGGCTTTATTATATGGTAAAACCAAATCCGGTTCGCGCAGTTTTGAAGATATAGTGACTCTTTATAAGGGCGCCCTGCAAAACGGGGGTAAGGCAAGTGGCGTATATGTGCCTAAGAAAACCGATTATAATAAAGAGCGCCTTATCCATTCCCTGCGCGAAGGCGCCTTTAAACTGGCTGATGCGGTAACCGAAAAATGGACGGAGGAACAACTGGATAGTTACCGGATAGCCCACCCTTTGCTGGGTAAATTAACCGCCCGCGAATTGCTGTATTTTACCATCTACCACAATGGGCATCATACATCTACCATTGCAGAATTATATATATAGGTGCTGAATAACTGATGCCCGAATTCTTAAAATTGGTAAAACCGCGAAATTCTTTGATTTTTGGCACAGGTATTGAAAAACCTGATTCCAAACCCATTTAATCATGAAAAAGAAAATCTTACTTCCTCTCTCTTTACTATTTGTTGGCCTTGTAGCCTTTGCCCAACCGGTTCCGGTAGCGCACTTAACTATCTTCTCGGAAGATGGTGACAAGTTCTTCCTGATCCTGAACGGTGAAAAGCAAAACACCGTAGCCCAAACAAACCTGCGTGTTGAAGACTTAACCCAGGACTACTATAACGCCAAGGTTATTTTCGACGACCAGAGCCTGGGCGAAATCAGCAAAAACTTTTTGGGCTTAACTGATGCCAACGGCATTAAAATGGACGTTACCTACAAAATCAAGAAGAACAAGAACAACGGTAAAATGACGCTGAATTATTTTTCGGCTGTTCCTGTTCAGCAAGGTTACATAGCACCAAGCAATGTTTATGTAATGCATTACGGCCAACCTGCTCCGGCACCCGTAGCAACTACAGTGGTAACTACAGCCCCAACAGGCACTGTTAGCCATACTACCACTACTACCACAACCACCACAGGTGGTGTTACCGAAGGTGTGAACATGAACGTAGGCGGTATTAATGTGGGTGTTTCTATTACCGATCCACTGGTTAGCGGAACCACCACCACCAGCACTACCCGCACTACCACTACTTCTACAACTACCAATGGTGGTGTAATAGTGGAGCAAACACCTGCACCTGCTCCGGTGCCTGTTGGTTGCGTTAACGCCTACCCTATGAACAGCGGTAACTTCAGCAATGCATTAAATACCATCAAAAACCAATCGTTTGAAGATGGTAAGTTGAAAACTGCCAAGCAGGTAGCAAGCGGCAACTGCTTAAATACGGCGCAAATCGTTCAGATATGCAAACTGTTTGGGTTTGAAGAAAGCAAACTTGACTTTGCCAAATACGCTTACGATTACTGCACTGAACCTAACAACTACTTTAATGTAAATAATGTGTTCAGTTTTAGCTCAAGCTCCGACGATTTGAACGATTACGTGCAAAGCCGTCGCTAAAAAATACAAACAGAAAGGCTGCTCCGGCAGCCTTTTTTTATCTTTATCCGGCATGAAGAGATTGATCGTTGGTGTTTTAATGTTACTGAGCTTAGGTGCTATTGCTCAAAACAGCAAGCCTGTTTATCATCCTTGCTTTTTAATGGATAGCGTTGATAAGCACCTTGATTTTATCCGCATCAATGCATCCCGTATTTTTACCGATACAGTTGATTGCAAACAAGCCTTGATGGATAGCATAGGCAACCATTACCTGTATACCAAGGATAAAAAATACCTGGACCTGCTTACAGCCATACGGCAGAACCAATTAGCCAAGGTGGAAAACAACTATACCGACCTGATAAAGCGGTTTGTGGAAGATGACTTTGATGGATTTGTTGATCAGCTCTATTTAGCAAGGGGGCGATACTACGTGTTAGAAAAGGAAATGATAGCCACCCTGAATATGATAGTTGACGGGCGTCCTTATAAGAATAAATATCTGGCCTTGCTGGGCATTTCTATTAACCTGGCCAAAACAAAAAAAGATACGGCTAAGCAGCAGTTTTTAGAGAAGTTGAAAACCAAAATAGAAGAGGAGAAATACTAAGTTTAATCCCCAAGCCAAAACTGAAATCGTTTGATTTCGGCAATCCTCTTATTTTAACGCACTAATTTTAAAGGCAAATTCGTTATAGCATAAATCCTGCGCATGGAAATACTACACGACCTGATTGAAGTTTTGAAATATACCTTACCGGCCCTTATTGTGTTTGCCACAGCTTACTACCTGCTTACCAAATACATGCATAAGGAAGCCGCCGAAAAGGCCATTGACTTAAAGCTAAAGCGTGATAAGGAGATTGTAATGCTGCGTTTACAGGCTTATGAGCGTTTGGCTTTATTTCTGGAGCGGATAAATCCTATAAGCACCATTACCCGCGTGCGCACGCCCGATATGCTGGCCAATGAATTACAATACGCTATGGTGCGCAACATCCGCGAGGAATACGAACACAATCTTTCGCAGCAGATTTATGTTAGTCCGCACACATGGAACCTGATTGTTACCAGCAAAGAAGAAATACTGAAAACCATTAACCTGATAGGCAACCAAATGCCGCCGGAGGCATCTGCAGGCCAGTTTATTGCAACATTGATAAATGGCATTTCGAACGCAAATGCCCAATTGCCTACCGAGCAGGCGCTTGAATTTTTAAAGGCAGAAGTGCAGCAGTTGTTTTAATTAAGGCTGCACAAATTCAGTGTGCCGGAACGCCTACATTTTATTTACTTCGCAGCGCATAGCCTACTATGAGCAAGAAATTTACTACCGATTCAGGAATAGCCATTGAGCGTATCTATAAATTGAACGAACGGGTTTACGAAGAGCCCGGTCAATTTCCTTTTACCCGCGGGGTGCACAGCGAGATGTACCGCAGCAAGCTGTGGACCATGCGCCAGTATGCCGGTTTTTCTACCGCTGAAGAAAGCAACAAGCGCTACCATTACCTGTTATCGCAGGGCGTAAGCGGGTTAAGTGTGGCGTTTGACTTACCTACGCAGATAGGGTATGATTCGGACCACGACTTAGCAGAAGGCGAAGTGGGCAAGGTGGGTGTAGCGATTGATTCGCTGGAAGATATGGAGGTGCTGTTTAAAGGCATTAAGCTGGAAGAAGTTTCTACCAGTATGACCATCAACTCTACCGCTTTTATCTTGCTGGCATTCTATGTAGCGCTGGCCAAGCGGCAAGGGGCTGATTTAAAGAAGATTTCCGGCACAGTGCAAAACGATATTCTGAAAGAATATGCTGCCCGTGGAACGTATATCTATCCGCCCAAACATTCCATGAAGATTATTACTGATATTTTTGAATACTGTAATAAGGAAGTGCCGAAATGGAATACCATCTCCATATCGGGTTATCATATTCGCGAGGCAGGTTCTACTGCCGTGCAGGAAGTAGCCTTTACACTGGCCAACGGCAAGGCTTATTGCGAGGCGGCTATTAAAAAGGGGTTGGACATTAATCAGTTCGGTCAGCGTTTGTCTTTCTTTTTTAATGCGCACAACAATTTCTTCGAGGAGATTGCCAAGTTCCGTGCCGCCCGCCGTATGTGGGCTAAAATTGCGAAGGATCTTGGTGCTACAGACGCACGGGCACAAATGCTGCGTTTTCATACCCAAACCGGTGGCTCTACCTTAACAGCCCAACAACCGCAAAACAATATCGTACGTGTAACCTTGCAGGCATTAGCAGCAGTATTAGGAGGCACGCAGAGTTTGCATACCAACGGCTACGATGAAGCACTATCGTTACCAACCGAGGCAGCGGCTAAAGTGGCCTTACGTACGCAGCAGATAATAGGTTATGAAAGCGGTGTAACCGATACGGTTGATCCGCTGGCAGGTTCCGATTTTGTGGAGACACTAACGAACCAAATTGAAGAAGCTGCCTGGAAATACATGCAGCGTATTGATGAATTAGGCGGTAGCGTTGCGGCTATTGAGCAGGGCTATATGCAACAGGAAATTGCCAATGCTTCGTATAAGTATCAAACTGCTATTGAGCAGAAAGAAAAAATAATAGTTGGGGTTAATCAGTTCACCGAACAAAACGAAGCCAAAACCGACATCCTACGGATTGATGACTCCATCCGTAAGGTGCAAAGCGAAAAATTAAAGTCGCTGCGTACACGCCGCAATAATGAGGCCGTGCAGGCTTGTTTGGTTAAAATTAAACAAGCCGCCAGAGAGGATACAAACCTCATGTATCCTGTTATTGACGCGGTTGAGAATTATGCTACCTTAGGGGAAATTTCGGATGCGCTGCGCAGCATCTACGGAGAGTTTAAGTAAGTTAAGGACACCATGAAAAGAGCGTTTTTTAACCGGTGGTTTATCGCCGGCTTGTTACTGTATGCGGTAGCCTATAGCGGCTGCAATAAGCACCTTGCACCGGCCAGCTATGCATTCGAAGAAAAGCAGATAAAAGGCAGTGCACCGGTTGATGCACACCTGCAGGCCATTATTCAACCTTATAAGGACTCGCTGGATAAAGAGATGAATGTGCCTTTGGGGTTTGCCGATACAACACTCACTAAAAACCAACCCGAAAGCGACCTGGGTAATTTTATGTGCGACCTTATTTTAAAGAAGGCGCGTGAGTATTATGGTAAGCCAATTGATTTTACATTTTTAAATCATGGCGGCATTCGCTTACCGAGCTTAGCACAGGGCCCTATAACCCTGGGCAAAATGATTGAGCTGATGCCTTTTGATAACCGTATAGTAGTAATGCAGTTATCGGGCGCAACGGTGGATTCGTTGTTTAATCACATGGCATCTAAAGGTGGTTGGCATATCAGCGGGGCACGCTACAAGATTAAGGATGGCAAAGCAATGGATATAGAAATAGAAGGTGCACCATTGAATAAAGCGGGCAGCTATACCGTTGTAGTTTCGGACTACCTGGCAGGCGGCGGTGATAATTGCATTATGCTGAAAGGGAAACCCTATACCGATTTGCGAAAGATACTGCGCGAAGTGTTGATAGAAGGTGTGAAGGACATGAACAAACGGGGCGAGCATATTAAGAGTGTATTGGACGGGCGCATACAAGCCATAAACTAAGCAGCCATGAAAAGAAAAGACTTTATACGGCATACGGTAACAGCAGGCGCACTTTTAGCAGCAGGCGGCTTTCCTTTGGAGGCGCTTGCCAAAAACGGCGATATCCGTAAGCTCACCATTCTACATACCAATGATCAGCACAGCCGTATTGAACCCTTCCCCATGGATGGCGGCAAATACCAGGGATTAGGTGGGTTTGCCCAGCGCGCTCTGATTATTGAAGAATTAAGGAAGCAGGAAGACAATGTGTTGCTGCTGGATAGCGGTGATATATGGCAGGGCACACCATACTTTAATAAGTACTTTGGTGAGTTGGAGTTTAAACTGATGAGCGAAATGCGTTATGATGCTTCTACCCTTGGTAATCATGACTTTGATGCAGGACTGGAAGGATTTGTAAAGCAATTGCCGCTGGCAAGCTTCCCTTTTTTAAACTGTAATTACACCTTTACCAATACACCGATGGAAGGAAAAATAGCTCCCTACAAGGTGTTCAACAAAAAGGATATAAAGGTGGGAGTATTTGGTGTTGGTGTTGAGTTAGAGGGACTTGTGCCTACAGACTTATATGGAGAAGTAAAATATAATGACCCTGTGGACAACGCGCAAAAAACGGCCGATCTTTTAAAGCATGATTATGATTGCGATTTAGTAATTTGTTTATCGCACCTGGGCTATAAATACACCGATAAAAAAGTTAGTGATGTGGTGTTGGCTGAAAGTACACGCAATATTGATTTGATACTTGGCGGACACACACATACCTACTTTGCAAAGCCAGAAGAGTTCCGAAACGCTGATGGGGCAAAGGTTCTGGTGAATCAGGTAGAATGGGCCGGTATTTATTTAGGACGATTGGATTTTTATTTCGAGAAAAAAAAGAAAGGAATTTTGATACCCGGTGCGCCACAATTGATAGCTAAAACATAAATGTTTGGTATTATTTTTTTCTAAAAAAAGAAGTACACCTAAACTATTTTTTGGAAATTTTTGCTGTAAAGAATTTTCGAGAAAATCAAGTGGAAAAAAATTTTTTTTTCCCCCGCATTTGTTCATTTTCACGTCGCCAACGACACGCAAAAAGTTTTTACTAAACCCTAAAACCCTAACTAGTGAGCATGAAGGAAAAATCGGCAAGTACGGTTTGGAACAACTGTCTGGAAATTATAAGAGATAACGTTAGTGCGCAGAGTTTCAAAACGTGGTTTGAACCGATAAGACCTGTGGAGTTGAATGGCGCCGTTCTTACTATTCAGGTACCCAGCCAGTTCTTCTACGAGTGGCTTGAAGAACATTATGTATCGTTGTTGCGCAAAACGATTAAGCGCGAGTTGGGCAACAACGCCAGACTGGAATACCGTATAGTAGTAGAAAACTCATCGAATGGCGGTTCGCCATCCACAGTGGATTATCCCAACTACAATTCAGGAAACAGCAATAACCCCGAAATTGGTTTCCCTTATTTCTTAACCGGCAATCAAATCAAGAACCCGTTCATTATCCCGGGTTTAAAGAAGATCAATATCGATTCGCAGTTGAATGCGAACTATAACTTCGATTCGTTTGTTGAAGGTGACTGCAACCGTTTGGCCCGCAGCGCCGGATACGCCGTTGCACAAAAGCCGGGCGGTACCGCTTTTAATCCGCTGGTAGTATATGGTGGTGTAGGTTTGGGTAAAACCCACCTTGCCCAGGCTATTGGTAATGAAGTGAAGCAGAACTTCCCGAACAAAACGGTACTTTACGTATCAAGCGAAAAGTTCACTAACCAATTCTTTGATGCGGTTAAGAATAACTCGGTTAACGACTTCGTACACTTCTATCAATTAATAGATGTGTTGATTGTGGACGACATCCAGTTTTTTGGTAACAAAGAGAAGACACAGGATATCTTCTTCCACATCTTTAACCACTTACACCAAAACGGTAAGCAGTTGGTGTTGACTTCGGACCGTGCACCACGTGATTTGGAAGGAATGGAAGAACGTTTGCTGAGCCGCTTTAAGTGGGGCTTAAGCGCTGACTTACAGGTGCCTGATTTCGAAACACGTATCGCCATATTGGAGAAGAAGATGTATGCTGACGGTATTGAACTGCCACGCGAAGTGGTTGAGTTTGTTGCCTACAACATCAACACCAATATCCGCGAACTGGAAGCTGCCCTGATCTCCTTACTGGCACAGGCTTCTTTAAATAAGAAAGAAGTGGATCTTGATCTGGCGAAGAAGATCATTAAGAACTTTGTGAAGAGCATCAGCCGCGAAGTTTCTATCGACTACATCCAGAAAACGGTTTGCGACTACTTTAATGTAAACGTAGACATGCTGCGCGAGAAAACCCGCAAGCGTATGATTGTGCAGGCCCGTCAGCTTTCTATGTTCCTGGCTAAAAACTACACCAAGAACTCGTTGAAAGTTATCGGCAAGCACTTTGGCGGCCGCGACCACTCTACCGTTATCCACTCCTGCCAGGCCGTGCAGAACCTGATTGATACCGACCAGGAATTCCGCGAGGCAGTAGCTGATATCCAGAAGAAAATTCAGATGAGCATTTCGTAATGCCGCTGTATTAAATAAGTCAAAACCCCGGTACTACCGGGGTTTTTGATTTTATCTGTTCCCATATTTCTTTTCCTTTGTTACCTTCATTAAAAGCAAAAATATACACCATGAAATATACCGAAGGCATGTTGAAAGACGGCGCCCTGAAAGGCAAAACCATCATTATTACCGGTGGCGGCACCGGCCTGGGCAAGTCGATGAGCAAATACTTTTTGCAATTGGGTGCTAACCTGGTTATTACCAGCCGCAAACTGGAAGTGCTGCAAAAAACCGCTAATGAACTGGAAGCCGAAACAGGCGGCAAAGTATTAGCCGTGCAGTGCGATGTGCGCAACTGGCTGGAAGTAGAAAAAATGGTAGAGCAAACCGTAAGCACCTTTGGTGGTGTAGATGCGCTGGTGAACAATGCCGCCGGCAACTTTATTTCGCCTACCGAGCGTTTGAGTGCCCGTGCATTTGATACAGTGGTTGATATTGTATTAAAAGGTTCGTATAACTGTACGTTGGCTTTAGGCAAGTACTGGATAAAAAATAACCTGCGCGATAAAACGATTGTAAGTATTGTTACTACCTATGCCTGGACCGGCAGCGCTTATGTAGTGCCATCGGCTTGTGCTAAAGCAGGTGTGCTGGCTATGACCCGTTCGCTGGCAGTTGAATGGGCTAAGTATGGTATCCGTTCCAATGCAATTGCCCCGGGTCCGTTCCCAACCAAAGGTGCCTGGGACCGTTTAGTGCCCGGCGAATTCCGCGAGAAGTATGACCTGGTAAAACAGGTGCCGCTGCGCCGAGTAGGCGAACACCAGGAACTTTGTAACCTGGCCGCGTATTTAGTTTCTGATTACTCGGCTTATGTAAACGGCGATGTAATTACTATCGACGGAGGCGAATGGCTACAGGGGGCCGGTGAGTTTAATCTGTTTGATGATGTTACCAAAGAACAATGGGATGCCATTGAACAAATGGTGCGCGGCGCTAAAAGCGAGTAAATACCCCTATGGAACTAAGCAGCACGGAGGAAAATTACATTAAAGCTATTTTTCACTTAGGGGAAGACGGCGATGAAAGTATTTCTACCAACGAGATAGCCAAGAATGTAAATGCCACGGCTGCTTCGGTAACCGACATGATTAAAAAGCTGAAGCAAAAGAAACTGGTAACCTACGAGAAGTATCACGGTGTGCGCCTTACCCGCGAAGGAGAGAAGATTGCCAAGGGCGTAGTGCGCAAGCACCGTTTATGGGAAGTGTTTTTGGTGGAGAAACTTGGTTATAGCTGGGATAAGATACACGACATAGCCGAGCAACTGGAACACATTCACTCGGCAGAACTGATTGATAAGCTCGATAAGTTTTTAGGTTTCCCAAAGTTTGATCCGCATGGCGACCCCATACCCGATGCTTCGGGTAACATTCAACAACTGCGGCAGGTTTTACTCTCTAAAATGAAAAAAGGGGAGAAGGGGAAAGTAGTGGGCGTAAAGGACAGCTCGTCAAAGTTTCTGCAATATCTGGATGCGCAGCAAATTCACCTGGGTTCGGAAATTGAGGTAACGGATATTATTGAATTCGATGGATCGCTTTCTATTCTGCTTGATAAAAAGAAAAAGGCCGCCATTAGTAAAATGGCAGCCCAGAATATTTTTGTAGGATAGGCATCTCTAATTTTCGGGGAGCGTAAAGTAAAAGCTGGCGCCCTTATCCTCTTCTCCCTCGGCCCATACTTTGCCACCATGTTTGTCAATGATGCGGTGTACCATGGCAAGGCCTATGCCTATACCGTCAAACTCTGCCGGCGAATGAAGCCGCTGGAAGGTGTTGAACAACTTGCCTACGTATTGCATACTAAAACCTGCTCCGTTATCCTTGATGTAATAAACGGTGCCCAGGCCCCCCGGTTCAGCACCTATTTCAACAATAGGTTGTTCTTTTTTTGATGAATACTTTACGGCATTGGAGAGCAGGTTAGTCCATACCTGCTCCAGCAAAACACGATCGGCCATTGCTATGGGCAGGTTACCTATCTTTATTTGGGCATGGTGTTTCGTGGATTGCTCCAACGATTTAATTACCTGTTCCAGTAAGGCTTTGCAATCCACTTCCTTTTTTTGCACCACATGGCTATCCAGTTTAGCAAACTCCAGCAGCTCGCTAATAAGCATGTTCATCTTTTTGATATTCACATCAATATTCTCAATTAGGCGTTGGCCATCCTTGCCAATAAGGGAGGCATAATCTTCGCGCAGCATGCGGGCAAAGCCGCCAACGGCACGCAGCGGCGCGCGCAAATCATGCGAAACGGAATAGGAGAATGTTCCCAGGTCGCGGTTGGCGTTTTCAAGTTTTACAATGTTTGCCTGTAAATCGCTGTTCAATTGTTTGATCTGTTCATCTGCTACCTTCTGTTCGGTAATATCGCGCTCGGTAATGGCCATCGACTTTTTGCGGGTGTGTGTATCTTCAACCACCGCTGCTGAAAAAAGCACATCCAGCAACTTACCGTGCTTATTAATCCGCCGTGTTTCGAGCAGGTTTATCTTATGGCCATCGAACACACTGCGTATTAAGCCTTGTGTGTGTGGTTGCAGATAGTCGGGAATGATGTTCCAAACTTTCATCTTTAGCGCTTCATCTTCCGTATAGTCATATAGTTTTTCAGCGCCCTCGTTCCAGGAAATGATACGGCCCTCCTCGTCGTGGATATAAATGGCATCGGATGATTGTTTTACCACGGTGGCCAGGTAATGCTTCACCTTTTCTGCCTCTTTTATATCGGTTACATCGCGGGCATTAACAAACCATTTTCCATCGCGGGCCACTACATGCCAATGCAGAATTTTGGTGCTGCGGTCTTTGCAATAAGCTTTGGTTTCAAAGGATAGTTGATCGTCAGTTTCCTTAGCTAACAATAATAAGCGGCGTCTGTCTTCCTGGCTTAAGAAATAGGGCAGGATGTTCTCGCGGGCTTCCTGGATAGTGTAGCCTAATATTTTTGTAAAAGCGTTATTTATTTCTTCAATCTGAAAGGTATTCACATCTACAATGCCGATTATATCCGCCGAGTTATTGATAAGCAGGGCGCATTTTTCCAGTTCCTGATTTTTCTGCATCACTTCGCGCTTTTGTAGTTGTGTCTGCAGCAGTACGGCTACTTTGGCCCGGGTAATTTCAGGATCCAGGGGTTTAAACAGGTAGTCTACAGCGCCTTCATCAAAACCTTTTAGCATGTTCTTGTGCTCGGTTTTTTCGGCGGTGGCAAAAATGATGGGAATATCCCTGGTGCGCCGGTTCGATTTTAATATTTGGGCCACTTCAAACCCATCCATATCAGGCATGTTCACATCCAGAATGATCAGATCAACCTCGCGGCTGATGGCCAGGTGCAGACCATCCTTGCCGTTGGTGGCATTCAGGATTTCGCGTTCCTTTTTTTCGAGCAATTTCTCCAGCGCAAAAATGTTGGCCTTCTTATCATCAATGATAAGTATGGTAGCCTTATTACTTTTTTTGTGATGCATGTGTGGGAAGTTTTAGCAGAAATTCAGCTATCTGTTTTAAACTAAGGATATAGGTTGCTGCCCCTGCTTTAACAGCGGCTTCAGGCATGTTTTTAAAAATAGCTTCTTCGGGATTTTGAACCAGCGTTATACCTCCGCGGTTTTTTATGGCTAACAAGCCCTTTGCACCATCGGCATTGGCGCCGGTTAGCACAATGCCCAACACCTGTTTGCCGAAAGCCATTGCGGCCGATTCGAAGAGTACATCGATGGACGGACGGCTGTAGTTCACTAATTCATCGGAAGAGAGCGATAATGTTTTGTCTCTTTCCACTAATAAGTGATAATCGGGTGGAGCTGTATAAACAATACCGGGTTTTGCCAATTCTTTTTCATCGGCTTGTTTAATTATAAGCCGCGATTTGCTTTGCAGCACTTCTTCCAGCAGGTCGTTATGTTCTTTAAGGCGGTGCTGCACCAACAGGATAGGAATGGGGTAATCACCGGGCAGGTTTTCGCAGATGGCTGAAAATGCCTGAAGCCCACCCGCTGAAGTGCCTACTACAATTACATCAATGCCAGGGGAACCGTTCATCCGTTTATCTTGATGTATATCTTTTCTTTGCGATCCAATTCTTCAAACCCGCTGCGTTTGTCCGAAAACAGCAGCGATTCCTTATTGCCTAACCCCAGTACACCAAAGGGACATAAACTATCGTAAAACAGATTAATGGCTTTGTTCTGCAATGATTGGTTGAAATAAATGAGCACGTTACGGCACAGGATCAACTGAAACTCGTTGAAGGATTGGTCTACCGCCAGATTATGTGCCGCAAAAACCATGTTTTGCCGTAGCTCCTTATCAAATAGTACCGAATCGTATTTGGCTGTGTAATAGCGGCTGAAGTCTTCCGTGCCGCCCGATTTTTGATAGTTGGAAGTGTATCCTTTCATTGAAGCCAACGGAAACACGCCGGTGGCTGCCAACTGCAGCGATTTCTGGTTTATATCAGTAGCATAAATTACCGAGCGGCTAAGCAAACCTGCTTCCTTTAATAAGATTGCCAGGGAGTAAGCCTCTTCGCCGGTGGCGCAACCTGCTATCCATACCTTGATAAAGGGATAGGTGGCTAAACGGTTTACTACTTTATCGCGCAGGCTGCGATAAAATACAGGGTCGCGGAACATTTCGGTTACGGTAACCGAGAGATCGCGTATGAATTGTTCAAACTGCACCTCGTTGCCCAAAAGGTTGGCCTGCAGTTCTTCTATGGATACATATTGGTTACGGTCCATATATTGAATTACACGCCGTTTCAGCGAAGCCTCGGCATACTCGGTAAAATCGTAGCCATAAACTTTGCGAACAGCTATAAAAAGTCTTTGTAGTGCTTTCTCGTCTACCTCCAGCATAGGCGCTATCTTACATAGGTACTCATCTTTGCAAGCAGCGCCTGCAGGTCAACAGGTTTTGAAATATAATCCCAGGCGCCGGCGTCTAAGCATTTTTCTTTGTCGCCTTTCATAGCCCGGGCCGTTACGGCAATTACCGGTATTTTTTCCAGCAGGTTTTCAAGTTTCAGATTGGCCAGTGTTTCGTAACCATCCATTACGGGCATCATCATATCCAGCAGAATTAAGTCGGGCTGGTTGCCACTATGTAGCATATCCATCGCTTCCTGTCCGTTGCGGGCAACGCTCACGTTCATCTGCCTGCTTTCCAGATAACTGCTTAACGCATAGATGTTACTGGCTTCGTCGTCTACCAACAGCACATTTTTATCAATCAGTTTGTCTATCATACTCGTTTTTCTTCACCTCATTTATAAAGCCACACCCGCATCAGCGAAAGCAGCTGTTCCACATGCACAGGTTTCGATACATAATCGCTCATACCGGCGTTTAAACATTTTTCGCGGTCGCCTTTCATGGCCTTAGCGGTAAGGGCTATAATGGGTAATTTTGCAAAAGCAGGCAATTGCCTGATAGCCTGGGTGGCTTCATATCCATCCATTTCCGGCATCATTACATCCATTAATATTATTTCGGTATCGGGATTGTCTTTCAGCATCTTCAGTGCAACCTTACCATTTTCGGCAATTACGCAACTCATTCCTTCGCCTTCCAGCAAATGGCTTAACGAATAAATATTGCGGATGTCGTCATCTACCAGCAACACTTTTTTGCCTTTCAATACTTCATCAGTTCGGTGCAGCTTGCGTAATATTTGTTGTTTATCAGCAGGTAAGCGTGCTTCTACACGATGCAGAAATAATGCCGTTTCATCCAGCAGCCTTTCCTGCGAGTTGGCCGTTTTAAGTACTACGGTGTTTGCCAGCTTGTTTAACCTGGTAACTTCTTCCTTACTTAAATCCTTAGCGGTATATACTACAATGGGTATTTTGTTTAAGCCGGCATCGTTCTTTATTTTTTCCAATACTTCAAAACCGCTCATATCCGGTAAGCCTAAATCAACAATAATACAGTCAACTTCCTGTGTGCCGAGAAGTTCCAATGCCTCCTTACCCGAAAAGGCCGAAAGGGTGCGCACGTCGCCATTTCCTATTAAATCGCAAATGGCCTGATTTTGTGCCGGATTATCTTCTACTACCAGCAGGCGTTTCAGTTTCCGGCTTACGAAACTTTCAATCTTTTCGAATACGTTTTTTAACTGCTCTTTCGAAACAGGCTTGTGCACAAAGTCAAAAGCTCCCAACTGCAGGCTTTCTTTTCGCCGGTCAAATCCCGAAATGATCTGCACCGGAATATGCCGCAGGGCCGGGTCGCTTTTCAGTTGCTTTAGTACTTCAGCGCCATCCATTACAGGCAACTGCAAATCCAGCAGTATTGCATCGGGTTTGTAAATGCGTGCGTAGTTTAATCCTGTATTTCCCTGTGTGGCCACGATGCCTTTATAGTTTCGTTCGCGTACAAAATCAAGTAGTAGGGCGGCAAACTGTTCATCATCTTCCATTATCAATATGCTGCGGTCCTTTTCGGTAGTGCCTGGCCTGTCATCTGCCGGGCCTTGTTGGGTTCGCGGCGAGGAAGACGTTACGTTGTCTTTGGTTTCAGGTTGTATTTTTTCGTTAACTGTATACGAACTACCGGTATAGGTTACAGGCAGGTATAACGAAAAAGTGCTTCCTTGCCCTTCAACACTTGTTAAGTGTATTTCACCGCCCAGCACATGTGCCAGTTCACGGCTAATGGACAATCCCAATCCGGTTCCGCCGTATTTGCGTTTGGTAGAGCCATCGGCCTGTTGAAAAGCTTCAAAAATTATACCTTGCTTATCGGGTGCAATGCCAATGCCGGTGTCGCTTACTGCAAAGCGTAACACCTGGTTGTGTTGTAGATTGCTACTCTTAAACGTGGTGTTAGCCGATGCTTTGCTGATGCTGAGCTTTACTTCGCCTCCCTTTCCTGTAAATTTAAAGGCATTAGAAAGCAAATTGCGCAGAATTTGTTCCATTCGCTGGCTATCGGTTTGCAAAACGGCCCCGGTTGCGGCAGCATCATAGTCTATTTTAAACTCAATCGATTTGTTAATAGCCACCTCGCTGAACATGGCTTTTAACTTTTGGTTCACCTCTGTAATGGTCACCTCGCTTATGTCCAGCTCCATCCGGCCCGATTCTACCTTCGATAAGTCGAGTATTTCGTTGATGAGATTCAACAACTCCATACCTGAGTTGTAGATATTAGAGGAATATTCTACCTCTTTTTGACCCAGCAGGCTGTTTTTGTTTTCGCTTAACAACTGCGCTAAAATTAAAATACTGTTCAGCGGGGTACGCAATTCGTGCGACATATTGGCAAGAAACTCAGATTTATAGCGGCTGGTAATTTCTAATTCCCTGGCCTTTGTTTCAATATCCAGCTTGGCATTTTCCAATACTTCTTTTTGCTCTTCCAGTAAATTGGCTTTTTCTTCTAATTCCTCATTTGCCTGTTGCAGTTCTTCCTGTTGTGCTTTTAGTTCTGCCTCCGATTTTTCGAGCAGCTCGGTTTTTTCCTGCAATTCTTCGTTGCTTTGTTTTAGTTCTTCCTGTTGTGCTTCTAATTCCTCCGCCTGGCGCTGGGTTTCTTCCAGCAGTTCCTTCAGTTTAACATTGGCTTGTGCGGCATTAACCGTAATGCCAATGTTTTCGGCCAATATGGTTATCAGCTCTACTTCGCGTTCAGCAAAGGTGTTAATGCTGCCAAGTTCAATTACACCCCGCAGTTCGTTATTATATAATACCGGAAAAACCAAAATACTTTTCGGAGCGCTAAAACCCAGACCCGATTGAACACGCATATAATCAGCGGGCACATCACTAAAAACTATTGCTTTTTTCTCGCGGGCTACTTGCCCTGCAAGGCCTTCACCTACTTTAAACGAGGTAATATTGTCCTTACGGAAGTTGTAGGCGTAGCTACCTGCCAATTCCAGCATTCCGTTTTCGAGAATATAAAAGGCTCCAACCTGGGCATTCAGGTAACGGCTTAACTGTGTTACAACTTCTTCTGCCAACGCATGCACATCTTTCTCGCCGCGCAAAACGTTATTTAACTCCACTGTGCCCGTTAAGCTCCAGTTTTTGGCCGCATTTTCATCTTCCGCTTTACGCAGTGCTTTAAGATTGGTGTTAATGATAAAGTAAACCGCTACCAGTACGGCAAAAATTATCAGTACCATAAACAGCGACGTAAGCAGGAAATTGCCGGCGTCGTCATCACTGGCCTTCTGGCGTTCAGCCAGCAATGTGTTTTCGGTTTCTTCTGCACGTTGTGTAACCGTGCGTATCTCTTTCAGCATCCGTGTGCCTTCGCCTTCGCTAATCATCTTTTGTGCGGCGGCCTGCCCCTTATCCCGCAGTACATCCACCAATTTTTCGGAGTAATCGATCCGGGCTTGCAGGAGGGTTTCTACATTTTGGAGATTGCTTTGCTGCGTGGGGTTGTCTTTTGTTAATGCCTTCGCTTTTTCCAGATGTTCAATAGACTGGGTTTTAGCCGTATTAAATAGCTGCAGAAAATTGTCGTTGCCTGTTAAAATGTAACTGTGAACACTGCCCTGCAGTTCTATTGCATTGCTCTGTATCTGGTTCAGTTCGTACAACACCTCGCGGGTGTGGCTCACCCACTGATTTGTACCGATGAATTTTTCATTGTTTCTGAAAAGCGTGCCGACTACTACCAATAGAATAACGGCGCACAGAGCAAAGCCGAGCAGGATTTTCCTGTCGAGAGATATCTTCATACTATGGGTTTACTCAATAAAAATGGGTTGCCTGCCTGTGCCTTAAAGAGGGGTAGTATAAAAGGGCAGGACAATCGCTAAGTCTTACCCAAAGCTATAATTTTTAATCAATTATAGAAATAGTTAAGATACAATTAAAATACATATATAAATGAATAAAGTGTATAACGGCCTAAACTGCCGTAAGTAAAAACGCTATTTCGGAATGATGCCTGAAGGTTAAGCAACAGTGCTGCCGGCAACCTGCTGTATGCTGAATGTTTGGCCTTCCAGAGCCAGTTCGGTGGCGGGAAATACAGCACGGGCCTCGTCAAGCAGGGGATGCAGGTTTTCGTACCGGGCGCTGAAATGACCTATTACTAATTTGCCTACACCTGCCTGTTTAGCAATGCTTGCAGCTTGTTTACCTGTACTGTGGAAGGTTTCTTCAGCGCGCGCTTGGTGTTCGCTTATAAAGGTCGCTTCGTGGTATAGCAGGTCTATACCTTGTAATTGTTCAATAATTGGTTCGTGATACGCTGTATCGCTGCAATAAGCATAACTGCGCGGCGCGTGCGGAGCAGTGGTTAACTCGGTATTGGGTATTACCAGGCCCTCCGGTGTTACAAAGTCATCACCCTTTTTTAAAGCAGGTATTAGTTCAACCGGAATCTGGTATTGGTCCAGTTTCTCGCCTCGCATTTTGCGCAAGCCTTGTTTTTCGCGGAATAAAAATCCGGTAGTAGGCAAGCGGTGTTTCAATACAATCGTTTCAACTGAAAGTGCGTGATCTTCGTAGATCAACCGTGGCTTATCGGCAACTATCGGATGGAAGTGAATGTCGAATTTAAGTTGGGTCTGCGAGTTTTTGAGATGCAGATTAATGATCTCTTCCAGGGCAGGGGGGCCATAAATGTTCAGTGTATGTTCGCGCCAGTTCAAATTAAGCGACGTTATAAGGCCCATTAAGCCAAAGAAGTGATCGCCATGAAGGTGCGAGATAAATATGTTATCTAACTTTCCACGCTTGATGTTGAATTTATTCATGCGGAACTGGGTGCCTTCGCCGCAATCAACCATAAAAAGGTTGCTGTTGTAATTCAGTATTTGCGATGTAGGATGTCTGTCGTACGCAGGTATGGCTCCGTTACTTCCAAGAATTGTCAGTTCAAAATGCATGTGCCGTTTGTCGAGCTCTTTAATGGTATAAAAGGCTTCGTGATTCGGCTTCCAAAAAGCCGAATCTCAGTTTTATTAGCTGCGCAGGTCTTTATCCAGTTCTTCCATCATTACAAAGTCAACCGACTCGGTAAGTGATGGAACAATATTCAGTATCGGCTCTAACTGCGATATTTTGATCAGTTTCTGAATGTGTGGGTTTAAACCGGTAAGCACAAACATGCCACTGGCTTCCTTACACAGGCGGTTACCAACCAACAGGGCGCTCAGGCCCGATGAATCAACGTATTGCACTTCGGTTAAGTCCAGCACCACGTTTCTAAATCCCTCGTTGTTAAGTATTACTAACTCCGATTTTAAATGCGGGGCCAGGTTGCTCAACAATTTCTCTTCGTTCAGTTTTACTATTACTAAACGATCCCGTTTATCTACTTGAAACTTCATATGCCGGTCTTTATGAGTTGAAAATGCTGTCTAATCTACAGTTTTTTTCTTGAAACGTAAAAATCAGGTGCAATGTATGCAAAAGCATTCTTTTAAGGAAATAGTGTTAGCATTTGCCCAATTTGCGGAGGGTCTTATTTTGATGTTTAGGGTATTTTACCTTAGGTTTGATTAACAGCGCGCAATTAAAGTGGTAATTATTGCGTCTATATGTAAGAACAACAGGACAGGTTGTCCTGTTTATGTAGTTGGTTTGATATTTGAAAAGCAAAGTGAATGGAAGCAAAATTTTCACCGAAAGTGAAGGAGGTAATCTCCTACAGCCGTGAGGAAGCCCTGAGGCTGAACCACGATTTTATAGGCATTGAGCACCTGGTGCTGGGCCTTATACGCGAGGGCGAAGGGCTGGCTATTAAAACCATGCAGAGCCTTGACATTGACCCTGTAATGCTGCGCAAAACCATCGAGGACTCGATTAAGGATAAAACAGCCAAGGGAAACTTTAACCCCAATAACCTGCCTTTAACCAAGCAAGCCGAAAAGGTGCTTAAAATCACCGTTTTGGAGGCTAAAGTGATGAAAAGCGATGTTATTGGAACAGAGCACCTGATGCTAAGTATCCTGAAGAACAAGGACAATGTGGTAACCCAGATTTTCCAGCAGTTCGACGTGGATTATGATGTATTTAAGGCCGAACTGGAAAGCGTAGCCAACGACATTAAAGCCGAATTACCTAACGATCCGAACGAGGATGAGCCTTTTGAGGATGACAAAAGCAAAGGTTTTTCGCAACAGCCACCTGCCAAAAAATCAGGTAATGCCAAAAGCAAAACGCCGGTGCTTGATAATTTTGGTCGTGATGTAACCCATTTGGCCGAAGAAGGTAATCTGGACCCAATTGTAGGTCGCGAAAATGAGATTGAGCGTGTTTCGCAGATCCTTTCGCGCCGTAAAAAGAACAACCCCATCCTGATAGGTGAGCCCGGTGTAGGTAAAACGGCTATTGTTGAAGGCCTGGCTTTACGTATTGTGCAGAAGCGTGTTTCGCGCGTGTTGTTCAACAAGCGTATTGTTATGCTTGACCTTGCTGCATTAGTGGCCGGTACCAAATACCGCGGCCAGTTTGAGGAGCGCATGAAGGCTATTATGAATGAGTTGGAGAAGAACCGTGATGTGATCCTGTTCATCGATGAGATTCATACCATCGTTGGTGCAGGTGGTGCTACCGGCTCGCTGGATGCCAGCAATATTTTTAAACCGGCATTGGCCCGTGGCGAACTGCAATGTATTGGCGCCAGCACGCTGGATGAATACCGCCAGTATATAGAGAAGGATGGCGCTTTGGCCCGTCGTTTCCAACAGGTAATCGTTGATCCGCCAAGCCCTGAAGAAACCGTTCAGATATTATCAAATATCAAGAACAAATACGAAGACTACCATAGTGTTGACTACTCGAAAGAAGCAGTAGAAGCTTGTGTGAAACTTTCAACCCGCTACATCACCGACCGCTTTTTACCAGATAAAGCGATTGACGTAATGGATGAAGTAGGCGCCCGCGTGCATCTCAAAAACATACACGTGCCTAAAAACATTGTGGAGTTAGAGAAGCAGGTAGAGGATATCAAGAGCCAGAAGAACCATGTAGTAAAGAGCCAGAAATACGAAGAGGCTGCTAAACTGCGTGATACTGAAAAACGTTTGCTGGAAGAACTGGATAAAGCCAAAAACCAGTGGGACGAGGAAAGCAAAACCAAACACTATCCTGTTACTGAAGAGGATATTGCCGAAGTAGTGGCCATGATGACCGGTATACCGGTAAACAAAATAGCCCAAAGCGAAAGCAATAAACTGGTGAACATGACCGGCGAAATACAAGGCGCCGTTATTGGCCAGGATGAGGCTGTGAAAAAAGTGGTAAAAGCTATACAGCGTAACCGCGTAGGTTTAAAGGATCCGAAGAAACCAATTGGCACCTTCATATTCTTAGGGCCAACCGGTGTAGGTAAAACAGAATTAGCCAAGGCTATTGCCCGTTACATGTTCGATAGTGAAGATGCGTTGATACGGATTGACATGAGCGAATACATGGAGAAATTCAGCATCAGCCGTTTGGTGGGTGCGCCTCCGGGATATGTGGGTTACGAAGAAGGCGGACAGCTTACCGAAAAAGTACGCCGCAAGCCATACAGCGTAGTGTTGCTGGATGAAATTGAAAAAGCGCACCCTGATGTATTTAACCTGCTGTTACAGGTGTTCGATGATGGTATATTAACTGATAGCTTAGGTCGCCGTGTTGATTTTAAAAACACGCTGATCATTATGACTTCGAACATCGGTGCCCGCGATTTGAAAGATTTCGGACAAGGTGTAGGTTTTGCTACCAGTGCCAAGTCGTCGCAAAGCGATGAATACTCGAAGAACGTAATTTCGAAAGCGCTGAAGCGCACCTTCAGCCCTGAATTCCTGAACCGTATTGATGATGTGATCATCTTCAATTCGCTGGAGAAGGAATCTATCTTCAAGATCATCGACATTGCCCTGCGCGATGTAACCAAGCGTTTGTTAGACCTGGGTTACGAAATCAAACTAAGCGACGAAGCCAAGGACTTTTTAGCTGAGCGTGGTTACGATCCGCAGTTTGGTGCCCGTCCGTTACACCGTGCCATACAGAAATATGTGGAAGACCCGCTGGCAGAAGAAATTCTACGTGCAAACGCCAAGCCTGGCGATGCCTTCCTGATAGAACTGGAAAAAGGCGCGGAAGAATTGAAGATTACACATAAGGCAGCTAAGAAAAAGGCCGAAGCCTCCGAAGAATAAGCACAAAGCCCCGGAAATTTCCGGGGCTTTTTATTTTTAACCCATGCAGGTGTATCCCGTTAAAGTAACACGCAATTATCCGCTGGTGGCCAGTATGGTGATCGTACCGTTATTAGGCCTGGCGCCGGGTATTTATATTATGGCACGTTACCTGCCTAACCTGGGCGAAACCGCAGCTTTCTCCTTCATCTTCGGCATGATGGTCCTGGTATTGGGTTTAACTTTTTACCTGGTAAAGCAATGTATAACTGCCGGTAGCTTAACCATAGCTAATAACAAATTACAATTTCAGTTTGCAGACAAGGGTATGTTGTCTCTTAAATCTTTTGAATTAGATGCTTCGCAAATACGCAGTTATAACATTGGCGGCCGTGGCGATAAGTTATACATCATGCTGGGTTTAACGCGCGCTCCTTATAGCATTGGTATAGAAGCTGCCGAAAAGAATGAGGCGGCAGAAACACAATTTCGCGAAGCCCTGGTGGAGATGGTTGAACTGATTAAAAACCACAACGAGCTAAGCACTGCACCTATTGCCTACAAAAACTTTTATAACACCTGGTGGATGAAACTGCTGCTGCTGATAGTGTTGCTGCTGACTGTAGTAAAAATTGTAGCCGATATCTTTGGGTAATACCTGCGCTATTTTTTTAGCTGAAAGGTGATCGGCATTTCGAAGTTCAGAAAATACATAGGGTGCAGCACTACTTGCCCTAACGTATTAAACTCTAAGGCAGGCATCGGTATTTTTACAATGTTCAATATACCCAGTATTGCTTTGCCTACCCTGTTGCGGGTCTTAATTTTGGTAAGGTCGGCATCCACCGAAATAAAGAAACGGCGATAGCGCTTAATATCCGTACGATCATGCAACACGCCATTTTTATCAGTCCATTTGTTTTCGAACCCGCCATACATATTGCCGGCAGCATAACCAAAGGCCAGGTTTAACCACTTAGGTTTAATGTTATGGTTAAACGAGTACAGGTTAAACGACAACCACATGGTAATACCGTTGTAATCCTTTAGCAGTTTTTCGCCGAATCCTTTTCCGTACAGTTCGTTTGCGCGGTCGCGCAGTTCGCCTTGCGGGTAGTTAACGATGTGAAAAGAATACTTGCAATGTATGCGTTGCTCCTTCCAAAGCAAATACTGTGTAGTAGCCAAAGCAGCACCTCCAAAGTTAAAGAGCAGGTCGCTCCAACTGGCGCCGTACTTGTTGCTGAAACCATCAGGTATTTCAATGGCCGATAAACTTAAAAAACCGAAAGCTCCGGCAGTAAGGGCCGCCGGTGTATTCTTCATGCCGCCCCAACGCAGCATGTTGTAGCTCCAGCAGGTAACAAAATACGGTACATAAAAATGCCCGGTTTTATCTATCTGTTGCCACTCACGGGCATCGTTAAACCAATGAAACTTACCCAGCGATTGTTTGCCATACCACTCAAAGCCTACACCGGTCATAATAGCAGCATAGGTGCCTACGGTGCCAACTGATAATGCAGTTAGCCTGGCCACATTGGGCTTCGGGCTCCACTGCATCCAATGCGGACTGCAATAATTTTTAACCTGTTCCTTATTAAACGGCGGGCAGTATACCGTATCGGTTGGTGGTAATTGTAAACTATCCTGCGCAACAATCGGCATGCCCATACAGCTAACAAAAACAATAAGCAGAAAAGTAAGCAATGGTTGCTTCATGCGGTGGCGAACCGTTTATGCGGCAATTTAAACAATCAATAAATAATTATTGAAGGCTGCTTCATTTAGCTTAAATAAAAAAGGGCCTTTCGGCCCTTCTAACTTTATAGTAAGCTTATATTAATGTGCTGCCGCTGCGCCTAATAAAGTAGTGCGCACTTTTTCCATCAACACATTTACACGGCCTTCGCTGCTGGCTTCCACATACACACGCAATAAGGGCTCGGTGCCGCTGGCACGTATCATTACTGTCTCTTCTTCTTCCAGGTAAAACTTGTAACCATCCAGGTCTTCTACTTTGCTGATAGCTACACCACCAAAGTCCTTATAAAAACCATTCTTACAATTTTCGATAATGGCCAGTTTTTGTTCTTCTTTTAAATGCAGGTCTAAACGGTTATAAGAGAAAGCTCCTACCACTGCATACACTTCATCAATAAGTTCCTGCAGTTTTTGGCCGTTTTGTATCAGGTGCTGCACAATTACCAAACCATCCCAAATGCCATCGCGCTCAGGTATATGGCCTTTAACGGCAATGCCACCGCTCTCTTCGCCACCAACCAGCACGTCTTCGTTCTGCATAATCTCGCAGATATACTTAAAGCCAATCTTGGTTACTTCAATAGGCAAGCCGTATTGTTCGCACATCTTCTTCACCTTATTACTTACCGAAAAGGCAACCACCACCTTTCCATCCATGCCCTGGTATTTGTGCAGAATGTGGATCAACAACAGAATAATATGGTGCGCATCTACAAAACGTGCACCGCTGTTGTATAAACCTATGCGGTCAGCATCGCCATCCGTAGCAATGGCCATATCCACGTGTTTCATTTCACGCAGGTAATGTTCCAGGTCTTTCAGGTTTTTTGAGATAGGCTCCGGTGCCTGACCGTAAAAGCTCGGGTTGTATTCGCAATGCAGGAAATCGGCATGCGGCATAATGCGCGGGAAAATACTTTGGCCGGCGCCATACATGGCATCGTAAGCAACTACCAGGTCAGAACTGTCATTTAGTGCTTCCAGGTCAAAGTGTTCCTGCACATGTTCAAAATACATGGTCTCAAGGTCTACTAATTCCAGTAACCCTTTTGCTTCCCATTCTTTTAAACTTAACTCCTCGCACGAAACCTGTTCGGGGATTATGTTCTCTATTTCGGTAATGTATTTCTGAATCAGTGGTCCACCGTGTTTCGACTTTAACTTATAACCGTTATAGCTTGGCGGGTTGTGGCTGGCGGTAAAAATTACACCCAGTTCACACTCCAGTTTAAATGCCCCCAGCGATATCATAGGGGTCGAAACAAAGTGTTCATCGAAATACACCTTAATGCCTTCCGAGCACAACACATTGATAGCGGTTTGCGCAAACAGGTGGCCACCAAAGCGGCAATCGTATCCTACTACAATTTTAGCATTGGCATCGCGCTGCTTTGCCCAATCGGCAGTTGCTTTAGCTACGCGCTTTACGTTTTCGGTAGTAAAGTCTTTAGCAATAATGCCTCTCCAACCATCGGTTCCGAACTTGATTTTATCCATTCATCACAATTTTTGAAGCGGTAAATGTAAAAAACCGCCGTTAAGGAGGCATTGGCCGATAGTCAATTTAGTACACACGGGGATTGTTTTCCCCTTTTGGTGTTGGAAAGCAAGCCCTATTTTATGGGTATCTTTGTATTGCTTTACGCCAATGGTAATGGAACGTGTAGATACATATCGCCACAAGGGTTTACGGAAAGAACTGGCCGTTAAACTGCGCGACAAGGGAATAAGAGACCAAAATGTGTTAGGCGCAATTGAACGGGTGCCCCGGCATTTGTTTTTCGGGCCCGATTCCATTTTTTACGAAACGCATGCCTACGAGGATAAGGCCTTCCCGATAGGAGAGGGGCAAACCATTTCGCAACCCTATACCGTTGCTTACCAGTCGGAGTTGTTAAAGGTTAGCCCAGGCATGAAGGTGTTGGAAATTGGCACCGGCAGTGGTTATCAGGCCGCTGTGTTAGCCGAGTTAGGCGTTAAGGTTTATACCATCGAACGCCATCGCAAATTAAACGAACGCACCCGCCCGTTGCTGGAAGAATTGGGTTACCGTGGAATAAAATGCTTTTTTGGTGATGGTTTTGAGGGCCTTGTTGCTTTCGCTCCATTTGAACGGATCATCATAACTGCGGCCGTTCCTGAACTGCCTAAGAAACTTCTTTCGCAATTATCCGTAGGAGGTATATTGGTGATGCCCTTTGGAACCGAAACCGATTGCGATATGATCCGTATCACCAAGCAGGCCGAAGGGCAATATACCGAAGAAGTATTCGGTAAATTTTCGTTTGTGCCAATGCTGAAGGGCAAAGTATTTTAAAGTAAGGTATGTATGCGTAGTATAGCGCTGTTTATTCTTTTTACCACTTGTTTAGGTCTGCAGGCTGCGGATACAAAGATTATTGCCCTTAAAATAATGGACAAGCGTAACCGCGAGCCTATTGTAAATGCCGAGATAAAGATTGAAGACCTTGTTGCCAACCAGGTGAGCGCCGCATTTAGTAATGATAGTGGCCTGGTGTTATTCCCTGTAAATAAAACGTCGCGCTACCGCATCAGCGTTAGTAAGGATTCAAAAGGTTCAAGCGTAGGTTACCTGCAATACTCCTTTGTAATTACCGAACGCGATTTTGCCGGTAACCGGCCTATTGATGTGGAACTTGAGAAGGTTAAACGGAGCGACTACTCCTTCCTCCCCAATTTGTACTTTAACTACAAAAGCGCACAGGTAAGTACCGAGGACACAGCTACACTGAACAATATTGCCACCATGCAAAAGCAATATCCTACGCTGCAATTAGAAATAAGTGTGCATGCGGATTGTTCAGAGCCTTTAGATGTTTGCATGAAACGTATGGATGCCATTAACCAATACCTGATGGTGCACAATGCCGATTTAAAAAGGGTAATTGTAAAAAGTTATGGCAACGAGCGTCCGGCCAATGGTTGCAGCTGCAAAAGCAGCACCCCCTGCAACAGCGAGCAGTTAAGCGAAAACCGCCGGGCAGAGTTTAAGTTGCTCAGTTTCTAACGGTATTTCTTCATTACGCGGTCTATTTCGCGTTTGGTATCCTTCTCCTTCAGCGATTCGCGTTTATCGAATTTCTTTTTGCCGCGTCCTAAACCTATTTCAAGTTTAGCAAAGCCACGTTTGCCGATAAACAACCGCACCGGCACCAGCGAAAAACCGCGCTCTTTAATTTTGGCTTCTATCTTATCAATCTCGCGCTTCTTTAATAAAAGTTTGCGTTGCCGCATGGGTTCGTGGTTGGCGTAGGCGCCATGGCTATACTCGGGTATGTTCATGTTTTTTACATACACCTCGCCGTCGCGCAAAAAGCAATACGCTTCGCTGATACTGCCCCCGCCTTCGCGGATGGCTTTTATCTCGCTGCCGGTAAGCAATATGCCGGCTTCAAACTTCTCCAGTATCTCAAACTCGAAGCCTGCCTTTTTGTTCTGAACATTAATTTTATCTGCACTGATCATTACACATCATTATTGCTGTTATTGCAAACTGCTAAACAGCCTTTCAATTTTTTCTTTCGGCAATATTTTTTGACCGGTACGGCCGCTGGCAATCAGCCTTTCGCCTACACGGGCAGTAAATGCACAATTTACTTCATTGCCCTTTAACTCCTCAATTACCGCTTCAAAAATAACCTGCTGCCCCACAAACGCCGGTGAAAGATGTTTTACTTCCACAAACGTACCTATACCTTCTTCGGTAGCTTCTTTCATATCCAGCACAAACAGGCGGCTGCTCCATTCGGCATCGCGGGTTAGGGCAAAGGTGGCATATACGGGATGTACGGCGCCACTTTCAAAGGCTGCGGTATCCTCCGCACGCACCAGGCGCACAAACGTCTTTTTATCCCCTATGCGGTAAATGCTTTTCACGGGGCGAAGGTGCTAAAAAATGTGCAATGTGAGCGGCGAGCTAATTCAAGCGCTTTTCAAAATATTCTTTTACTTCTTCCAGCGTCTTGCCCTTAGTTGGATCTTTGCGGTATTCTTCCAACCGTTCTTCCAGCATAGTTATTTCTTCCGATGTAAATTCATCGTCTTCCCATGCAACAAGTTCGGCCTTAAAGTTAGCCTCCCTTAGCAGGCGCTTCAGCTGTTCAGCATCTTTCTCACTTTGTACCGTTATGGTGAAGGTTTTCATTGTTGCGCTTTTAAGTAAAGGTAACCAATATTAAAACGCTGAAACCTACTTTTTCTTCTCCGGTGCCGTTAACATAGTCCAACGCATGCCTATAAAACCTTTTACACCCTGTATGGGTGCATAGTTATAGGACGGGTCGAACGTATACCCATAGGGGTTATCGGTGGTAACGTGTTTGTCAAACGGATCGAACGGACGCAGGATAGGATTCTGTGGTATAAAATTCAGGATATTCTTTACCCCCATATAAATCTCGAAGTTCTCCGGCAGGCGCTTGGTTACCTGCACATTCAACAAACAATAAGTGGGCGATTTTTCAGGTCTGAAATCGTTGGGCACTACCGGCAAATGCATAGGGCCGGTTACCTTTCCTGTAACATCAAAGGTTAGCCCCACTTTCGAAAAGTTGTAACTGGCGGTAAAGTTGGCAGTAACAACCGGGGCAAACAATTGAGCGCTGCGCTTGCTGTTTCCCACACTGTCCTTCTGCACACGGTATACTTCTAACCAGGTAGCACCGGCCGAAATAGTTAAGCCATTGGTAAACGAGAAATTAAAGTTACCCGAGATACCTGCTGATATGGCATGGCCCTTCAGGTTATTGTAAATTATCTTGTTGGGGTCACTCAAAAAATCGCCGGTAATCTGGTTGGTAAAGTAGGTATAAAAGCCGCTTACATCTACTTCAACAAATCCTGCTTTATGATTAAAGAAACCATTGTAATTCAAATTGCCGTTCCAGCTTTGCTCAGGCTTTAACGCTTCAGCAATTACTACTTGTCGGGCACCGGTTAGGGCTGCATGGTCTTCGGTAAACAAGTTTACTACACGGTAGCCACTGCCACCCGTTAAGCGAATGGTGTGGTTGGCATTGGGTGAATAGCGTAAACTTAACCGCGGTGTAAAAATGTTGCCGTGCGTTGTGTTGTAATCGTAGCGCAAACCTGCCAGCACGGTAAATTGTGTAACCGGTTTGTACTCCACCTGTGTAAATACACCGGGCAAATACGTGTAGGCGGGTTTGTTGGCTGGGTGTACACTATCGCCGTTACCGGTAGCTACCGAGTTATCATCATAATACACAAAGCGGAAAGGCACACCGGCCAATAAATTCACCTTCTGCCAATGCTTATCGTATACCAATTGCGCAAAGGCTGTATGTTGCTCAGCCTTATACTTTACACGTCCATAGTAACTATCCTGAAAATGATAATTATAGCTATAGTCAATACGCAGCTGTTCATGTGCAATTGGCAATGCATACACGCCAAACATTTCGGCGCGTTGCGTTAACACGCTTTCGCCATAAATGCTGTCGGTACCACGCCAGCGTTTGGTCCAGTTCATTTCACCGCCCCAGCGATTTTCGTACACATACCTAAAGGCAATAGACGCCGGTCTGCCATCTTTTCGCTCAAAGTCCCACTTATTAAAAACTGATACACGGTTTTGCAACGTAACATCCGTAAAGTTGTCGTGGTTAACATCGCGCGGTATCCAGTAGTTAAAGTAGTTGGCGCCTAATAGCGAGTGCGCCTTTTTAATCTTCCATTTAGCGCTTACATCTGCATTAAACTCACCGGCTGTAGTGCCCGATATATCAACTTTCAAAAGTGGAGCGCTGATGGCATCGCGGGTAATCACATTTATTAATCCGGCTACGGCTTCGCTACCGTACAAGGTGCTTGCCGGGCCTTTCACAACTTCTATTCGCTTTACCAGTGCCGACGGAATACCATGCAAACCATACACCGCCGATAGCGACGAAACAATCGGCATGCCGTCAATCAATATCATGGTATAGGGTCCTTCCAGTCCGTTGATGTGAATATCACCTGTATTACAAACGTTGCAGTTAAGCTGAGGCTGCACCCCATTTACCATGTTCAGCGATTCGAAGAGTGATGGAGCAGGGTTCTTTTTAAATAGCGCAGGCGTATACACCTCAACCGGTATAGGCGACTCTAACTTGGTAACGCTGCGCATGGTGCCGGAAACCACTACTTCATTAATATGGCCACCGCTCGGTTCAAGCAATACTGCTTTAGTGCGTTGGAACTCCGCAATGCTTAGGGTATCGCTCAGGTAGCCCAGCGATTGAAAGGTGAGTGTTGCTTGCTTTTCACCCTCAGGTATCTGCAGCTTAAACTTTCCTGCATCATCGGTGGTAGTGCCTATGTTGGAGCCTGTAATTACAACTGCAGCAAAAGGGATTGGCTCGCCGGTATGCTGGTCCTTTACATGGCCGCTTAGCTCCATATCCTGTGCTGCTGCACCAAGCAGTACACCATTCAACAGTATATGTAGTAGCCATTTCATGTTATACAATTAAAACCGGGCATTTTACATTATGCCTTACTTCAGCAATCGTTTCACCCAGTATAATGTCCATAATTCCACGGTGGCCGTGTTGCGCAATCACCAGCAGATCTACTTCGCTTTTTTGCACTAATGCAGGTAACTGTTTTTTAGGGTCGCCAAAGCCCAATACCTCAATAGTATCGTAACCCTGCTCTTTTAACTTGGCTGCGTAGGCCTTTAATTCAATCCAGTCCTGGTTGGTTTCGTAATCCTTAATATCAGCGCCATAGGAACGTGCGCCGGCTGTTTCTACTACGTGTAGCAGGTAGTATTCGGTATCAGCCGTGCCCATACCAACTCCTTCGGTAATAGCCCGCACATCATTACCCGAAAAGTCGACACAAATACCAATACGCTTGTAGGTACGGGGCTTAATCAGGGTCAGCATCTCAGCTTTGCCGTGCGGTACACTGCTTTCGCGTATTGCTTTTTTGTTGGTAATAGCATAGTACAGTATGTAGAGCAGAAACAATCCTACCAGCGAAACTATAGGCACAATTACCAGGTTAAATACCCATTCACTTCCTTTTAATGCTTCGTGCCACTCGTTAAGGGTATCGTAGGTTAGTTTAATGTTGAGTGCCAGGATGACCACCGCAGAAAGCCATGCGGCTATTTTTAACTTGGTACCGATAGCAAACTGACCCATCCGCTCCTTATCACTCACAAATTGTATAAGCGGAATTACTGCAAAACCCAGTTGTAAGCTCAATATCACCTGCGATAACAGCAACATGTTATCTACTTCCTGTTCGCCCAGGTAATAAATTACCAGGGCTGCAGGCACCACTGCAATTAAGCGGGTAATTAAGCGGCGCAGCCATGGGGCAATACGCAGGTCAAGGTAGCCTTCCATTACAATCTGCCCCGCGAGGGTGCCGGTGATGGTGGAACTTTGCCCTGCAGCAATTAAGGCAATGGCAAACAGTAGTGGGGCCAGTTGTTTACCCAATAAAGGTTCTAACATGCTATGCGCGCTGGCTATGCTTCGTACCTCGTGGTGGCCGCTGGTAAAGAATACGGCGGCGGAAAGAATAAGGATACTGGCATTTACAAACAAAGCCAGATTCAACGCAATGGCCGAATCGAAGAAGTTGTAACGGATGGCTTCCCAAAGTCCGGGCTCGTCGCGCTTTACGTGCCGCGTTTGCACGAGTGCCGAATGCAGATACAAATTATGTGGCATTACGGTAGCCCCAATAATGCCTATGGCAATATACAAGGCATCGTGCGAAAGAGCAGAGGGCACCAGCCCCCTTACAATTTCGCCACCTGCAGGGTGAGCAAAAAACAGCTCAATAAAAAACGAAGCGCCTATTATGGAAACCAACGCAAAAATGAACGCCTCCATATAGCGCATTCCCCGGCTCTGCAGAAACAGTATAATAAAGGTATCCAGCACAGCCAGCGAAACACCGATTAATAAGGGTAAGCCGAACAATAAGTTCAAACCGATTGCCATACCCAGCACTTCGGCCAAATCGCAGGCGGCAATGGCAATTTCGGCCAATAACCAAAGCGGTATATTAATAATAGAAGGATAGGTTTCGCGCGAGGCTTGTGCCAGGTCCTTTCCTGCTACCACTCCCAAACGGGCGCTTAGCGATTGCAGCAGCAGCGCGATTACATTACTCATCAATAGTACCCATAATAGCTGATAGCCAAAACGGCTACCGCCTGCTATGTCGGTGGCCCAGTTGCCGGGGTCCATATACCCCACCGCCACCAAAAAAGCAGGACCTATAAACAGCATAAAGCGTTTCCAGGGGCTGCTGGTGCGGGTGGTATCTATACTGGCGTGTACGTCCGACAGGGACTTGTGTTCTTCCACGGGTTTAAATTTTAGACAAATCTAAAAATTTATTTCGTGAAAGCTAAAAATAAATTTTTGGGGCATATTGTATTAAAAGTTGAAACATACATTTAAATGAATTTATTAGAAAGTTGTTAGAGGATTGACTTTTGGTATTGTGCTTGCTATATTTAAGCGACAGGAACAGTAAATAAGTGTAACGATAGCGTAACCCTCCTCGGGTTACAGTGGGCAGATACAGTGAATTGGACTAATCGTTACCTAAACAGGAACGGGCGAAGTAGTAATTAAGTGTTGTGACATATAAAAATTGTATATGTTTTAAGACAAAAAACGTCTTTATAACTATACAAGAATCGAACGACTTTTTTTCCGAGAGGAGAAGTAATTGCTGCGCCGATGAAAATTTATTTGCCACACACCTGTAAGTTTTAAATACCCACTGAATGAAACAACTGTACTCCCTGACCCTGGTACTGGCGTTCTCGGCTTCGGCTATGGCCCAAAATGTTGGTGTAGGAACCAACAACCCCGCATCTAAATTAGATGTAAAAGGAAACTTAACCATTGGTAACACCTATTCCGGCAATGCGGCACCGGCTAATGGTGCCATCATTCAAGGCCCTGTAGGTATAGGCACTTCCTCCCCCGATGGAAACGCGTTGCTGGACCTTACCGCCACCGACAAAGGTTTGCTGTTACCGCGTGTGGCGCTGGTAAGCACCTCTAACCCAATAAGCGGTACCAAGCCCGATGGTTTAATGGTTTACAATACCAGTACAACCGGCACTTACTCCACACCGGGGGTATATACATGGAGCACAACTGCTAACGATTGGGTACGCATTATAACCAATACTACGCTTAGCGGTTCCTTACAGCCATTAACCAACAGCGCTGGTGGCGGTTTAGGCACGTTTAGTTACAATGGCAGCACCGCTACCCAAATAGGTATTGCCAACCAGGGTGTAGTAACGGGTATGATAGCCAACGATGCGGTAACTACCTCGCAAATAGCCCCTAATACAATTACCAGCGCCGATATGGGCCCTAACTCGGTTGACCTCAGCAGCGGTGTGGTAACCAACGTGCTGCCCATTAACCGTGGCGGCACCAACACCAACAGTTTAGGCAGTGGTGGTAGTATTGCTTACAGCAACGGCACTTCGTATAGCTTTTCGCCGGTTGGTACCGGTGGCCAAGTTTTAATAAGCGGGGGCACAGGCCAACCTACCTGGACCTCAGTATCTTCTCTAAATGCCGACTTAACCCCCGGCACAGGCTTAACAGGTAGCGCCTACGATGGCTCCTCGCCCCAAACGTTTGGGGTAGCTTATGGCACAACCGCAGGAACTGCCGTACAAGGCAACCAAACAGCAACTATCAGCGCCGGAGCCGGATTAACAGGTGGCGTTACCGCCGATGCTTTGGGCGATGGTGTAACTGCAACTGTAAATGTAGGTGCAGGCACCGGTATAAGCGTTAATGCCGATGATATTGCGGTTAAAGTGGATGGTAGTACCATCGATGCCGGCGGAGCAGGGGGCTCGCTGCGCGTTATTAGTATTCCGGGCGGCAATACAGGGTATATACAAAATACTACCAGCCAGCAAACACCGGCCAATTTTAATATAAGTGGTAACGGTATCCTCGCCGGGGCCACTCCTTTAACCTTTACCTCTATCGGTACCGGCAACTATAATAAAACCGTGCTTTACCACGATGCCACACCAAACGGTTTTTATTTGGACCTGGCCCGTACCACCGATGCTGCCGGCGGTACGCCTATCGACTTCCGGATTGATGCACGTGGTGGAGGGGCAAACTTTTTTAGTATTAAAGGCGCTACAGGCAATGTAGGCATAGGCACGGCTGCACCCAATGTAAGGTTAGAGGTAAACGGTGCAACCCGCACTTCTTCGCTACAACTCACCAATACCAATACCGTACTTACGCAAGGCAGCGGAAACTCCATGCGCACTACCACCAACTACGGTTATACCGAAATTGGTCCGCAGAACACGGGATGGAGCCATTTTAATACTGATAGGCCGGCCTTCTGGTTCAATAATCCTGTTTATGTAAATGGCGGTCAGTTCAGCAGCTACAATACCAGCGATCTGTTATTGCAAACCAATGGCACCACCCGTATAACTGCGCTTAGCACCAATGGTAACGTGGGTATTGGCGTTAGCCCTTCGGCCCGCCTGCATGTTAGTGGTGGCGGTTTGTTGCTGGGCACTAACGGTACTTCATCCAACACACGTACTCTTACTATTTTAGAAGACGGCGATGCACAAACCAATTTCGGTTCGTATCCCGGTGCATGGACCAGCGCCCTGCAAATTCAGGATAATACCAGCGCTAACCGTTTTGTTTGGTTATCGCCGCTGGATGCCGGTTCAAGTGCAAATACCCGCCTGGTAAGTGCAGGTAGTGGCTTCGATCTGTATGTAAACGGAAATTCAGGAAGTTCCGGTTCCCTGGCTATGTCGGTGGCAGCAGGTACTTCCGTAACCCTGCCTTCGCTTAGTGCAGGCGGTTTGGTAAAGTCTTCAGGCGGCACTCTTCAAATTGCCGGTGGCGGCGATTTACCCGGCGGCAGCGGTAACTATATTCAAAACGGTACAGGTTCACAATCCGCTAATTTTAATATTACCGGTTTTGGTTATGCAGGCAACTACTTTCAAACGCCTACCATGTATGTAAGCAACTACCGCCATACAGCCAGCACATACGAAAATGTTTATGCGGATAATAACAGTTCAGGTGGTTTCAGATTACTGCGTAACGATGGTAATAGCTGGGGCTATTTTTATGCAGATAACGGTGGTATCGGTATTTTGAAAGACGGCAGTTGGGCCATACGCGCTTCGGGCAGTACCAATGGAACTAACTCCGACGTTAGCTTTTATACCGACGGTGGAAACCGCCGGGCCTATATCAGTAGCGGCGGCTTGTATTTCGATGCGGCTAATCCATATATTAACGCATCTTCTTATTTCATTTCTCCGGGCGGTGCTTACTTTAACAGCGGCACAGTTTATTTCGAAGCAGCAACACAACACCGCGGCGGTATACAAAACGATGGTGGCAACTATAATGGCTGGGTGCGTATACACGACGACCTTTGGAGCGCCGGCTGGCTGCGCAGCGATGGCGGTGCAGGCTGGTATAGCCAAAGTTATGGTGGCGGATGGAACATGGTGGATGGCTCTTATGTTCGCTGCTATGGCGATAAAGCACTTACCTATGGGTTAGGAGCTTACAACACCGCTTCAGTTTATGGCGGCTATGCATACGGCAATAGTACCAGCGATGGTCACCGCCAGTTACCCAATCCTAATGCGCCGGGCTCAACCGGATGGGGTTACCTGGGCCAAAGCAATACCGACTGGTACTATGTTTACACGGATAATCTTGCCAACACTTCTGCCCGCGAAAAGAAACGCGACATTACCCCGCTCGACGATGCCATGATGGGCTATGTAATGAGCGATATCGAAAAAATTAAACCGTCATTCTATAAGTATAAAGGCGAATCGGATGAAATGGTTCCCGGATTCGAAACCCGCTACCGTCCAAATATGCACCTTGGTGTTATTTTGGATGAAACCCCCGATTACCTGCAGGACAATGCCTTTAGCGGTGTAGACGTTTATGCCATGGGCGTGTTTGCCCTTACCGGTGTTAAATACCAGCAGAAACAAATTAAAGAGTTACAACAACAGGTAAGCAACAACATGACAGTTGGCACCGGCACAATTACCGGCACATCCGTAACGGTACAGTTACCCGCAGGTTTTTGTGCAACGGGCGAAACCCCTGTAATCAATATTACACCAACCAGCGCTAATACCGGTTTTTATGTAAGTGCAGCCGATAGCCGGTCATTCACCGTGGCAGCTAATGGCCCCATGACTTTTAACTGGCAGGCCGTAAAAGTTAGTTCTTCTCCGGCACCAGTAGCCGATGGTAAAACCAATGTTGATCCTGCCTTAGCAGGTCAGTTAGTGGTTGATCCTTCTATTAAAGATAAGGTGCATGATTACTGGAAAAAATCGAAAGAACAGTTGCAGGCCGAATACAAAGTGTATCTGGATGGCGTAAAGCAAAACAATCCGCAGTTATACGAGAAACTATTGCGCGAAAACAAAAGTGCTGAAGACTTTGTAAAGGCACACAGCGAATAACAGTATACGTAAATCAATCATAACATCAATTAATAGATGAGTTCATGAAACAGTTCTGCTCCCTCACATTGGTTTTGCTACTTGTTGGAATGGCAAATGCCCAAAATGTTGGTGTAGGAACCAACACCCCTGCGTCTAAATTAGATGTAAAAGGAAACTTAACCATTGGTAATACCTACTCCGGCAATGCGGCACCTTCCAATGGTGCCATCATTCAAGGCCCTGTAGGTATAGGTACGCCTTCGCCCGATGGCAATGCCTTGCTGGACCTTACCGCCACCGATAAAGGTTTGCTGTTACCGCGTGTGGCGCTGGTAAGTAATTCTAACCCTATTAGCGGTACCAAACCCGATGGTTTAATGGTTTACAATACCAGCACTACCGGTACGTATTCCACACCGGGCGTTTATACCTGGAGCACTGCTGCCAACGATTGGGTACGCATTATCACAAACACCACCCTTAGCGGTTCCTTACAGCCATTAACCAATAGTGCAGGGGGCGGGTTGGCTACCTTTAGTTACAACGGCAGTGCCGCTACACAAATAGGTATTGCCAACCAGGGTGTGGTAACGGGTATGATCGCCAACGATGCGGTTACTACTTCACAAATTGCCCCTAATACAATCACCAGTGCCGATATGGGCCCTAACTCGGTTGACCTTAGCAGCGGCGTGGTAACAAACGTGTTGCCTATCAACCGCGGTGGCACCAACACCAACAGCTTAGGCAGCGGTGGTAGCGTAGCTTACAGTAACGGCACCTCTTATGCATTTTCTCCGGTAGGCACTTCAGGCCAGGTATTGGTAAGTGGTGGCACCGGTCAGCCTACGTGGAGCAATGCCAACACCACGCTTACCAAAAATGATATTACCAGCAGCACTACAGGTGTTTCTATTACCAACGGCACAGGGCAGGTAGTAGGTGGCAGCAACGTAAGTGTAAATGTAGCCACCAACAGTGCCGCCTCACAGGGTTTGGTTCCGGCAGGCACCGGTAACAACAACAAAGTATGGGGTACCGATGGTGCCGGCAATCCTTCGTGGAGCAACGTAAGCAATGCGCAGTTGGCTAACAGCAGCATAACCGTAAACACTACCGGTGGTATTACCGGTGGCGGCACGGTAGCATTAGGCGGTAGCATCACTATTACCGGTAGTGGCGGCACCATTACAGGTAGCGGCACTACTAACTATGTACCTAAGTGGACACCCAGCGGAACGGTATTGGGCAACAGTCAGATATTTGATAACGGTACCAGTATCGGCGTAGGAACCAACGCTCCGGCCGCTCCCTTTCATATATATGGCGATAGGTATACGTATTATGGTCCTAACAGCAGTTGGGGCGAATACCTGCAGGTGGGTGGCAACGGCCGTGTAACAACAGGAGCTTCGGTGGCAGCAACCAACGGTAACCTGCACCTCGATGCCAAAAACGGAACCTTTGCAACGTATCTTAACTGGTATAGTCAAAACAATTTATACTTAGTTGGACAGGGAGGCAACATTGGTGTGGGCACGGCGGTAACCAATAACATGCTGCAACTCCGCTCCGATAATTCCGCACAGGGTATGCAATGGAACACCAGCAGCTACATTGGTGCCAATCAATGGGGTACCCGTTTGTATAAAACCGATGTGGGCGGCGGTATTCCCCTGCGTATCGAAACGCAAAGCCTGAATACCTGGTATACCGCTATGGATATCGACCACGGGCAGGACAATGCGCACCCTTCGTTAAAAACTTATTACAATACACAGTTGGCCGTTTCGGGTGGCAATGTGGGTGTTGGCACCACGGCACCAACCACCAAGTTGCATGTTAATGCAGGCGCTTTGCGTGTAGGCACCAGCAGCACCGATCCCGGTGCTACCGATGGTGTTCTTTCTATCGGTAACCAATCGGTTAACTATAACCCTACTACCGGTAACTGGACCACCACGGGCACCACCATGGTGCTTAGTGCATTAGATTATTCTACCATAGGTTTTCATGATGCCGGAAGCCGGGTTGATTTCATCCGCACCGGCGGTGGGGTAATGCAACTGGGTTATAATGGCGGATGGGGTGCGGCAGCCGTGCAGGTGCCTGCTTTGGCCGGCGCCGGTACACGCATGGTAACAGCCGATGTAAACGGCACTTTAGGCGTACAAAGTTTACCCGGTGGTGTATTGCCATCAGGCACACTGGGGCAAACACTTTATAATAACGGCAGCACATGGGTTAACACAAGCAACTTATATAACGATGGCGCGCAAATTAACCTGGGCAGTTTTACGACAGCCGATGCCGACGAATGGCCTAAAGTTACCTGGCTGCGCAACACAGGCCTTGGTTGGGACGAAGGCCTTATTAAAGGCAGCAGTGCCCGCGGTGCATTTGGCCGCACAGGTTTTGGTGTTCACATGGATGCAAGCAGACACTTTGGTTTCTTCTCTTCTGGTTGGAACCCTCTGCTGGATATAGAAGCAGGTACCGGCCGCGTGTATGTGCGCGGTAGTATGGAAATAGGCGATGCAGGTTTTGCTTATGCTGTACCGAATACCTGTGGCGGCAACTGGGTAAGCAATGCCGATATGGCCATTTATGTACGCGACAATACCGGCGGTTGTGGCGACGAAGCTTACATTGCACACTATGCCCGCAGCGGCGAATCAACTACGCTGGAAATTGGTAATAAGAATGATGCCGATGATCATATTGCCCTTATGCCTTCGGGTAACGTAGGTATTGGCACTACCGCTCCTGAATGGAGAACCCATATCGAAGGGGTAAATACACCAAGCTTATTGATGCGCCAAAACGGTACGCATTCCTACGGTATTATGCTGGGTTTAGAAACCTACGATAACGGTGCTCAATCGCAGGACGGTCCGCGCATCGGCTTCCATAAACGCGGTGCTAAAACCTGGGCCACAGGTATACAAAACGGTGCGGGCGCCCACGGCTATATGGTTTGGGAAGATGGTTACAATGGCGGCTGGGGTACTACCCGTTTCGAAATCGGTACAGGAAATAACCGGGCGGTATTTTATAAAGGCCGTGCCAGCGGCGATTGGCCCGAAGCTGATTTGGTTTTGCAACGCAATGGCGCGCTAACCTATTTCCCAAGCGTTAGCTTCCATAATCCTGGTCAAACAGCGCCGCAGTGGTTAGGTGCATACAGCCCCGAACGTTTAAATGCCGGTACCTGTTGTGGCGGTGCGTGGGCTAACGTGGCAGCTTTAGGTTTCCAAACCATCAGCGATGTAAGCATGAAAAAGGATATTAAGCCTCTGGGCGAAGAGGATTACAGTACATCGCTGGCCAATATCCGCCAAATTAACTCTATCCGTTATTTGTATAATAGCGAAATACCAACCGATCCTGAGCCATATAGTGGTATGATTAAGCGCACCAAACCGCACTTAGGCTTTACCGCCCAAAGCTTACCTTCAGAAGTGGTAGTAGAAGACCTTACCAAAAGTTCCTCTACTAATCAGGATGGTTATATTCTGGGTTACAGTTTAAATGATATGGATGGGTTATTGGTAGCCGGTGTAAAAGCTCTGGATGCCAACCAGGTGAAGCAGAACAGCGAACTGGAAGCCCTGAAAGAAACTGTAGCTAAACAACAACAGCAGATAGAAACTCTTACTAAACTGTTAGAACAACAACTACAACAGCAAAAAGATATACAACCGCGGTAAGCGTTTAGTTTTCCGCTATCCTGAATCGGCATGGGTGTAAACTCGTGCCGTTTTTATGTACAAAGGGTAATACGTGCGTGGCTAAGGTTCCGGCACCTGCTCTCAGACGGCGCTATTCTAAAATCTTTTTACAATCATAACAATCCGTGTTCATCCGCGTTCCATTTGTAGTATGAGTTCTGTAATCTCTCTCTGCTTTTCACTAATTTGCAATTCTATGAGTATCTATAACTACACCCTGCTGTGCCTGGGCGATTCATATACCATCGGCGAATCGGTAGAAGAGAAGGAACGCTTCCCCGAACAGGCGGTGGCTATGTTGCAGGCCAAAGGACTAAGCTTTGCCAAACCCGAAATTATTGCCAAAACCGGTTGGACTACCGATGAACTGCAAGCTGCTATAAAAGAAAAGAATCTGACAGGCACGTACGATTTTGTAACCCTGTTGATTGGCGTAAACAACCAATACCGCGGCCGCGACCTGCAGAACTATCGCACCGAATTTGCTGCTTTGTTACAAACAGCCTTGCAATACGCCAACGGACGAACAGAACGTGTAGTGGTAATATCTATACCCGATTGGGGTGTAACACCTTTTGTTAGTAAGGATGCCAAACAGCGCAGTGCAGGAACTATAGCACATGAGATTGATGCCTTTAATGCCGTTAACCACGGCGAAGCCAACAAAGCCGGTGTACACTATTTAGAGATAACCTACCATTCCCGCCTCGCTGCCACCGACTCTACTCTCATTGCAAACGATGGTTTGCACCCCTCGGGTAAAATGTATGCCAATTGGGCCTTTAAACTGGCCGAGTATATAGCAGGCACCTTACAGCCATAGGAATATACTGTCGCGCGTTTGCAACGCGAATCCTCCTTTTAAATAAATGACTATCCAATTGCATTCAGCCCTCGCTAATCTTGTCTGCTTTCTGATCTCTGATTTCTATTTTCTCTTTTTTAATCATAACCATCCGTGTTAATCAGCGTTCTATGCTGTCCTTACCTGTCGCGCGTTTGCAACGCGTGACGACTAAGCTCCGCGTTTGCAACGCGAATCCTCCTTCTAAGTAAATGACTATCCAATTGAATTCAGTCCTCGCTAATCTTGTCTGCTTTCTGATCTTTGTTCTCTGCTATCTCTTTTTAATCATAACCATCCGTGTTAATCAGCGTTCTATAAAAGAAAAGGGCCCTGCTTTCGCAACGCCCTTCTATAGCCATTTGCCTAACTAAAACCGCTTTGCAACCTGCCGGTCCCCCCGGATGACAGGTTAAGCAAAGCACCGGAAAAAGTAAAACCTCTCCCGGGCTGCAAACATGCTCTCCTGTATCGAATGGCACTGATTCCACTTCACCAATGGTCCCTTTCAGTTTATAAATGGTAAAAATTGCCGGAGGCCTTATAGCTGTGCTTTTCTTTTTCTGCCTTCCGCTTTAAGCTTAACCATTAAGGTAACAGCCGTAGTTATT
The DNA here is from genome assembly GCA_046329495.1 of Chitinophagales bacterium. GTDB lineage: Bacteria > Bacteroidota > Bacteroidia > Chitinophagales > LD1 > Bog-950. The sequence goes on from JAXLUO010000007.1 coordinate 83,139, forward strand.
AGACGGATTTATATACTATCAAATTTAATTTGTAACCCGTAGTGTAACCCATGCCCAAAAATAGCTATTGAAAATCAATTAGTTACAATGGGTATCACGCAACTTTGTAACCCCACCCATTTGTTAAAGATATTTTGCTACCCATCCTTGTTTCGTCTTTAGTTTCCACCATAGTCCGCCGGTCATGTTCTATCTATCATGAGCTTTATTCCATGCTCCATCTACTATTTACTATGGTCTATTACCACCGCCTCCATTCAGGGTACTTCTTTTATATTTACCCATGCAATTGCCGTGTACATTAAGGTACACAACCACCGGCCGGAATTTTTAACCCCTTTTCCGCGCTTTGCCCTAAAAATTATTCAATTAGGGTTTGTAACTCTCCGCAAGAAGATTACTTTTGCAGTCCCTTTTTAGGAAGGGATGGCTTTTTATGCCATTTTTTAAACGTTAAAAATTCAACCTGAATGGGTCAAAAAACGAGTCCTGTAGCAAATCGCCTCGGTATTGTAAGAGGCTGGGACAGCAACTGGTACGGCGGTAAAGATGCTGCTGCGAAACTGATCGAAGACGAAAAGATACGTCAGTACCTGAAGGCACGTATCAACAAAGGTGGTATGTCGCGCATTGTAATCGAAAGAACAATGAAGCGTGTAACTGTTACCATCCATACTTCACGTCCGGGTATTATCATCGGCCGTGGCGGTAACGAGGTTGACCGTATTAAAGAAGAATTGAAGAAACTGACCGGTAAAGACGTTCAGATTAATATAGTAGAGATTCGCCGCCCCGAAATGGAGGCTGCAATCGTAGGCGAAACTATTGCCAAGCAGTTAGAGGCGCGTATCAACTACCGCCGCGCTGTTAAAATGGCTATCGCTTCTGCCATGCGCATGGGTGCCGAAGGTATCAAGGTGCGTATCGGTGGCCGTATCGGTGGTGCCGATATCGCTCGTAGCGAAGAATACAAGCAAGGTCGTACCCCACTCCACACCTGGAGAGCGGATATCGACTACGCTATCACCGAAGCGCAAACCATCTACGGTAAACTGGGCATCAAAGTATGGATCTGCCGTGGAGAAGTTTACGGTAAGAAAGACTTAACCGGTGCTTTCGCAGGTGAAGAAAAACAAGAAACACGTCGTCCGAAAGGCCGCGTAGGTGGCGGTGCTCCTCGTGGTGGCGACAGAAAGAAATAAGCATTAAGTAGATTATAGTATCAAGATAAACACAGGAAATCATGTTATTACCTAAACGGACAAAATGGAGAAAGACCCAGAAGGGCAGAGTAGCAGAAGTTACCCAGCGTGGTCATGAAATCGCCTTTGGTACGTATGCACTCAAGTCGCTGGAGAGCGGTAAAATAAGCAACAAGCAAATTGAAGCTGCCCGTGTAGCCTTCACCCGTTTTATGAAGCGTGAAGGTAAAGTATGGATCCGCATATTCCCCGACAAGCCAATTACCCGCAAGCCTTTAGAGGTACGTATGGGTAAAGGTAAAGGTAACCCCGAAGGTTGGGAAGCACCTATCCAGGCCGGTCGTATCCTGTTCGAAGTGGACGGTGTGCCTCGCACTATTGCCTTAGAAGCAATGACCCTGGCTGCCCACAAACTGTCGGTAAAAACAAAATTCATCACCCGCCGCGATGCTGTTGAAGCATAGTTGTAACCGGGATAAGAACTGAATACCTAAACGAATAAAATCACCAAATCATGGGTGTAAATAAAAAACTGAATCACGAAGATATCCGCCAGTATGTGGCTGATGATCTGTTGGCTACTATTAAGAGCGAAAAAGCTGAACTGAAGAAACTGAAGTTCCAGCACAGCGTATCTACCGTAGAAAATTCTGCCGGTATTACTGCCAAAAGAAGGAATATTGCCCGCCTGTTAACCGAGGCAAACCGTCGTAAAAAAGAAAACAAAGCATAAGCTAACGGCTGCTGCTTAATAAAGATCAATTAATAAGAGTCATGGAAAGAAAGCTCAGAAAGGAAAGAACAGGGTTGGTTACCAGCGATAAAATGGATAAAACCATCACCGTTAAAATCGAAAGAAAGGTGAAGCACCCTATTTACGGTAAGTTCGTAAAGCAAACCAAAAGCTTTAAGGCGCACGACGAGAAGAATGAAGCAAAATCGGGCGATACCGTAAAAATTGCTGAAACCCGTCCGTTGAGCAAAACCAAGCGTTGGAGACTGGTTGAAATTATTGAAAGAGCCAAGTAATTTTAGAAGTGTGATTGGTGACTGGGGCTGTTCCCCGGTAGGATATCTAAAAGCAAAATTTAAAAGAGATGTTACAGCAGGAATCAAGAGCAAACGTAGCCGATAACTCAGGTGCGAAAGAAGTACTGGTTATTCGTGTACTGGGCGGTTCAAAAAGACGTTATGCCCGCATCGGCGATAAAGTGATTGTTACCGTTAAAAAAGCATTACCTACCGGTGGTGTTAAAAAAGGTGCAGTTTCAACAGCCGTAGTAGTGCGCACTACCCGTTCGGTTCGCCGTAAGGATGGCTCTTACATCCGTTTCGACGACAACGCCGTTGTGTTGCTCAATGCCCAGGACGAACCACGTGGTACCCGTATCTTCGGACCGGTTGCCCGCGAACTGCGCGATAAGCAATTTATGAAAATTGTTTCCCTGGCCCCTGAGGTGCTGTAATTTTATCAAAAGCAAAACATTAGTTAGGTTATGAAATTCCATATCAAAAAGAACGACGACGTAATCATCCTGAGTGGCGATGACAAAGGCAAAAAAGGCCGCGTGATTGACGTTGACTATAAGCACAGCCGCGTATTTGTGGACGGTGTTAACTTAAACAGCAAGCACAGCAAGCCAAGCCCTAAGAATCCTCAAGGTGGTATCGTTAAAACTCCCGGTGGAATTCATATTTCTAACGTGGCTCTGTTAAGCGATGGCAAGGCTACCCGCGTAGGTCGTAAAGAAGAAAAAGGTAAGACCGTACGTTTCTCTAAGAAAACCGGCAAGAACCTGGACTAATCTCCCGGATCTATCCACTATATTTTAAAAGCCCTGCATTTGCGGGGCTTTTTTATTGGTACCTCTAAATACAATTACTCCTGCATTAAAACTGGAAGTAGATGAACGGCTGAATGTCGGAGCTTTTAACCTGCATTACCACTACAATAACCGCTACTAACACGGCCACCTTAGCAGCTAACGGAATATCCGAAACCCATTGTTGCGATTTGATTTCGAAACTGCGCGGAATGAAGTGCAGCAAGTACCCCAGCAACATTACCAATAACACATTGCGGTAACCGGCAACAAAGTTAAAGAAGATGCCCGGTGTAAAATGGCCGGCTATCTGCGATATTACCTCCCACGATTTACTCATGTCCTCGGCACGGAAGAAGATCCAGCAGAAGCACACAAAGTGGAAGGTAAGCAGCACACCACCAATCTTTACCCATTTGGTATCGGGTATTTTTACAATGCTCTTTACATATTTATCAATACCTAAGGCTACACCGTGCAAGGCTCCCCAAAGTATAAAGCGGAAAGCCGCCCAATAAGATAGCCCACCTATTACGTGCCATAAGCCGCCTAACAACATGGTAAGAAACTGGTTAAGGTACGTGCGGAACTGCCCCTTGCGGTTACCGCCTAAGCTGATGTAGAGGTAATCGCGTAGCCAGGTGCTAAGCGATATATGCCAGCGCCGCCAGAACTCCGTAATACTACTCGATTGGTAAGGCGAATCGAAGTTGATGTTAAAGTGGAAACCCATTAGCAAAGCAATGCCTATCGCCATATCGCTGTAACCGCTAAAGTCGCAGTATATCTGCATGGCATAGCCGTAAACGCCAAACAGGTTTTCCAGTCCGGTGTATAGCGTAGGGTTCTCAAAAATGCGGTCAACAAAATTGCTGCTGATGTAATCCGATATCACTGCCTTTTTAAACAAGCCCGACGCAATCAGAAATACAGCCCTGCCTAAATCTTCCTTCGAAACAAAGGTTGGCTTATAGATCTGCGGAATGAAATCTTTGGCGCGTACAATAGGACCTGCCACCAACTGCGGGAAGAAGGATACGAAGAAGGCATAGTCCAGGATGTTATCAATAGGCTTTATCTCCTTGCGGTAAATATCAATGGTATAACTAAGCGATTGGAAGGTGAAGAACGATACACCCACCGGTATAAAGATGTGGAAGGGGTTAAAGGGCTGTGCGGCTAAATCGCACCACATGCTGTAGAAGAAATTGGTGTATTTAAAGAAACCCAATAAACCCAGGTTCAGCACTAAGCTTAACACTAACCAGGCCTTCTTTCGTGCCTCACTTTCCGATTTATAAATAAGATTGGCGAGCGTATAATCTACTACGGTGGAGATAAGCAGCAATACAAAATAGCCGCCGCTGCTTTTATAATAAAAGAAGAGCGAGAACAGCGTTACATAGGTTAGCTTGGCTCTGAAAGATTTATGCAGCAGGTAGTAAATGCTGATAAACGCCATAAACACGAACAGGAAAAGACCCGAGCTGAAGATCATCGGCTCCCTTTCGTGATATACGAACTGTTCCAGCAGTTTACTTAGATCGGGTTGAAGCATACTGATTATAAGCTTGAATAAATGCGTTGTATAACAAATTACCCTGGTACTGGTAGCCGGCACGTGTAAAGTGCACACCATCGCGCTGCATTAATCCATATTTCTTCCAACTGTAACAACTCTTGTAACCACCACCTATCGAGTACAAATCCCAAACAGCCAGGTTGTTTTCTTTAGCATAGTTTACAATCACTGTGTGCATGGTGCCCACCGATGTATTATAATATTTACGTCGGTAATACGAATCGGGCGGCGTGGTGAGCAGGAACACAGCGTTCGGGTTATAGAGCTTTATAGCCTTTACCAATGAATCAAGCCTTGCCTTCGTTATGTTGGCATCCAGCGGACGGCGTTGTGCTTCATTGGTTCCTAACGAAATAATTACCAGATCGGGGTTTACAACGGCCGTTTGTTCTGCAAAATACCTGGCCCGCACGTAATGATACGCCTCCGCACCATTGGCACCAACCGTATTATAAACAACACCCGAACTGTCGTTCTCTAAACTTAAACCAAAGATAGTTGCCTGGTTCTGGCTTTCGCTGCTGCGCTCGGCTTTGATAATTATATCGCTGGTAAGCGATGGCAGGGTAGTAGAAGAGATGTTAGGGAAGCTTTCCAGAGAAGTGCTGCTTAGGATACCTAATTGATTGCCCGTAGTATCCGTAATTCGGAAATCAAAGGAAGTAGAGTCCTTAAGGTAGAACAGTGTTACTTTATTAAACGAGTAGTTCAAAGGCGGATAATCGAAGGCGCTCAGGTGAAAGTAGATACCCGGGGTATCGGTTTGTATGGTTACACCGCCTATACCAATAGGCATAGGGTTGTTTACAAAAATGCAGCGCTTGCTGTTGCAGGCCACGTTGCTGGTTATTTTATAATTAAAGGGCTCGTTACTTCCTGCTACGCGTAAAGGCACTACCACACCACGGCCGCCGTTGCCAAAGTCCTTCTGCATATTGGTGCGCATGGTCGAACTCAAAAAATCGGCCTGTATGTGCGAATCGCCGATATGCAATACACGCAGGCGGCTGTTATTGGCCGTACGTTGCTGAAAAAGCTTTTCGAAAAATGAATTTAAACTGCCGGCATTTACCAATTCGTTACGTTCAGGGTGAATGAACGAATACTTCTTTAAAGGTGCCGTTTTTACTTCTGCGCTTTGGGCGTACACACCTGTGGCTAAGCAGCAAAACGCAAACAGCATAAGCACTGCTTTGCAACAGGTAATTTTATTACAGGCTCTTTTTCTTCCGGTCATACTTCTCCTTTTCGTATAGCAACGTTCCCATTAATATCTCAGCCACCTTCTTACCGCCATAGTAAGTAGGGTGGGTATAGTCAGTATTGGCAAGGCGTGGTTTCATGCCGGCCCAGCGTACCATGGTGCTGTCGCCGCCCATGGCTTCAAACATGTCCCAAAAGCAAACCTGGTTATCGGCCGCCATTTTGCGTTGCGAGGCAATCAGCTCCTTAATACCGGGCATGGTTTTAATCTCCCCGTCTACCTTGGCACCGCGGTCGCTGCAACCCACCATCAGTATGCTCGAGTGCGGAAAGGCTTTCTTCATCGTTTCCAGCACCTTGTTCATGCCGCGTATATACCAATCGTAGTTCTTAGCTTTTTCATTAGCCACGTTCAACCCATAATCTAATACCACCAGGTCGTAATGGTGTTGAGCTTCAAAAGCAGCATACATTTGTTCGCTAACAAACCCCAAACCCATGCCCGAGTTGCCGCGTACTGAGAAATTATCGACTGTGATACCGCTTGTACTTTCAAACGACATACCGTACAGATCCGCATCGCCCTGCACGCTCAGTTTCAAGGATTGAAGGTTATCGCCCAACTTAATTTTTCGCAGGCCTTCCGAAGCCGGTAAGTCTACCGTCTGTGTTTCGTTTAATTGTATAGTTGCACCGGTAGCGCTGCTGTAATACAAAATGGCGGTAGGAAAGGAGTTCAGCCTGGCGCGTTTAACGGCGCTATAGGTAACACGGTTGCCGGCTTGCGGCACAAACACATGCCCGGCAGGGCCTATAGGGTGTTGCGGGCTGCGTTCGCCTATAATGCTGTAATCGGTAAAGCCTTCATAGGTATGGTTTATAGTTTGGCGGAACCCTGCCACCTCGCTGGTAATTGGCACAAAGCCAACTCCGCTGCCGCCAAACACGGCTTGCATGGTATCGCGCAAAGGATCCAGCATAATGTCACCTTCCACATACGAATCGGCAAAATAAGCTATGCGAACAGAACGGAACTTTGCTGAGTCAAGCGCAGCCAAAAAGATGCGCATGCCGCTGGTGTCCTTCGTATAATCCTCTACGCAGGTAACGCCTGTTTTACAGGTATCGGCAAATACCGGTTTAACCAATAGCGATTTATCAATAGCCGTGGTATCGCTTTTATCCTGCTTCATTATATCGGCCAGGATGTTGATGCGTTTAAAGTGGAAACCGCCGAGATCGAACTCCGGAATGGCATACAACACCAGCAGGCTTGTAATAACAAGCGCTGTGCCCAGCACGGAATATTTCAGATAATTAACTGGCATAGGGTAAAGGGGCGGAACAAGGCAGGTAACGGAATGCAATAAAACTACCGCTCAAAATGCCTTCTCCTGCCTTCGTTGGGCACGAATGTAAAAGAAAGGCCCCGAGCGATACAATTAAACGATACCCCGTTTTCAATTATTGCAAACCTGTTGTGGAAAATTTTGAAGCACTTACAGGACAGTGCTTCCGCGCTTTTTTACCTCCTGTTTAACGTTTGCCTTTGCCCCTAATTAAAAAGTACGTTTATCTTCGTTACATGCTTCACAAGCTATCCATACGCAATTATGCTATCATCGATAAACTGGATATCGAGTTCTGCGGCGCCTTGAATATTATAACAGGCGAAACCGGGGCCGGTAAGTCTATTTTATTGGGGGCCTTAGGGCTGATACTGGGCGAACGGGCCGATAGCAAAGTGCTGTATAACCAGGAAGAGAAGTGTATTGTAGAGGCCGATTTCGACATCAGCGGCTATAACCTGCGCGACTTTTTTGCTGAGCAGGAGCTGGACTTTGAAGCCCATACTATTGTGCGCCGCGAGATCAACCAGAATGGGAAAAGCCGCGCCTTTGTAACCGATACCCCGGTTACATTAAATGTATTGCAAACACTGGGCGAAAAACTCGTTAACCTGCATAATCAGCACGAGACATTAGAGCTAACGCGTAGCGGGTTTCAATTAGCAGTAATTGATGCGCTGGCTAAAAACCAGGGGCCTTTGGCTTCGTATCGTACCTTGTTCCGCCAGTACAAAAAGGATTTTAAACGTTTGGAAGAGCTGGTTGAAAAGAATCGCGCTGCCACGGCCGAATTGGATTATGTGCAGTTTCAATATAAAGAACTGGCCGAGGCTGGCTTAGAAGCCGGTGAACAGGAAAAACTGGAAACCGAGCAAGGCACCTTGAGCAATGTGGAGGAAATTAAAAATGCCCTGCAGGCGTGTATGCAATTACTGGATGGGGGAGAAGTGGCCGCACTTGACCAATTAGCCGAACTGCAAACCCAACTGAAGAACGTAAAGAATTACAACAAGGATATACTTGCCCTTAGCGAACGACTGCATACCGTGCAGGAAGAGTTAAAGGACATTGCCCGCGAAATGGACCAACTGCAGGAAAATGCCTCGTTGGATCCCGCCCGCCTGGAGGAGGTAAACAACCGACTGAACACACTTTATAAATTGCAGAAAAAGCATCGGGTTAATTCGTTAGAAGAACTACTGGCCTTGCAAAGCAGTTTAGAAGCCCGATTGCAAGGCGTAGATGACAGCAATGCAGAGTTGGAGCAATTAAAGAAACAACTGGATAAGCAGTGTAAAGAATTGCAGGCCATGGCCGATAACCTGCATGTGGCCCGCGAGAAGGTGTTGCGCGAGTTTCAGAATAATGTGGTTGTGCTGCTTACTAAAGTAGGTATGCCGAATGCTTCGTTTAAAGTAGATATACGTAAAGCCGAGCCGCAGCAATTAGGTGATGCCGGTTTAACGGAGGTGAAGTTTCTGTTCTCGGCCAATCGTGGTTTTGCGCCGCAGGAGATTAAGGACGTAGCCTCCGGTGGTGAACTTTCTCGTTTAATGCTTTGCATCAAATCGCTGATTGCCGATTCAGACCTGTTGCCTACCATGATCTTCGATGAGATTGATGCGGGCATATCGGGCGAAGTGGCCTTTAAAACAGGCGAGATTATGAAGCAACTCTCGCGCAATCACCAGTTAATTGCTATTACGCACTTACCGCAAATTGCCCGTGCTGCCGACGAGCACCTATACATCTACAAACAAAACACCGGCGAACGTACCGTAACCCGTATAAAAACACTAAACGACGAGGAGCGAATCACCGAACTGGCTAAAATGTTAGGTGGCGAAAAGCCAAGCGAAGCGGCCCTTGCCAATGCCCGCGAATTAATGGCGCTGTAAAAAATAAAAAACCCGGAACAAAGTATTTGCTCCGGGTTTTCTGTCTGATTTCGGATTTCTGTTTTCTATCGTCTAGTAAGTTCTCTCTAACACAAACCAACTAAAGGCACGCAGGTTCAGTTTTACCATGCTATCCAGTACCAGTGGATCTAACCGCTGCCAGGCTTTCTCTAATATATTCTTGGCTTCGCGTTCGCAGCTTTCAATCGCTTTTACCTTATCCAGTAAAGCAACGGCTTCGCCAATACGTTCTATATTATCGGTATGCGAGTTAACGATCTCCCACAAGCGCTTGCGGTCTTTCTTCTCCAGTAAACCTACGGCCTTGGCAACGGGGTAAGTAATTTTACCCGCAGTAATGTCTTCGCCTTTGGTTTTCAGGTGATCTTTAAAGCCTTTCAGGTTTAACGTATCGTCAATAATCTGGAACGCTACACCCAGCGCCTCAAAGTAATTGCCCAACGCTTCTATTTGTTCGTTGCTGCCCGAGCCCAGCAAACCACCAATACGCGCCAGGTAAGCCGCAGGCGCAGCCGACTTTAAGCGGTGTGTAGCGGTAACATGCTTAATCAGGGAACGCGCAACCTTATCATCTTTAATAGCCGATGGCATCAGGTAGTTCAGCCCGTGTAAATCCATAGCCTGACCGCTGTGCGAGGCACGCATAGCTTCGAAATACCAGTTATAGATTTGCACTTTTTCTTTAAAGCCTTTATCAACCCGGTAAATACAAACCTGACCCAGGAAGTAAGCCGCTGTACCCGAGTTAATCGCCTTCGCTTCACCGAATAAAATATGCGCAGCAGGTCCACCACGGCGCACCAGCGATTTATCCTGCACATCATCTACCATCAACGAACCGGCGTGTAATAACTCCGGCAAAGCAAGCCAGTCAATGGCCACCTGCGAATCGCCGCCTACCACATCGCAACAGGCAATGGTAGCATACGAGCGCCACGATTTACCACCACGGTCGGTAATGGTGCGGATAGGTTTCAGGAACGCTTCAATGTATGCTTCTTTATCCAGTCCCTCGGTAAAGTGCTTATTGCCTTTTGCCGATACCAGTTCTTCAAACTTTTCCTGCCCGAATGCCAACGGCACAATTTGCTCCACCGACTTCAACGTAGTTTTAGAAACAGCCTTCAGAAACTCCTTCATGTTGCTGCTATTCACAAAACCGTGACGTTCGATATACCCCGGTCCGCCTACCTTTTTGCCTTTCAGCGTGCCGCTAACATTTACACGTCCTTCCCAAAATGCCGGTTTCGAAATTACCGTAGCAAACTCCTGGTTAGGGAAGGCTGCTTCTGCAACAACTTTCAATCCAAACTCAGGTGCTTCTAAACTCCAGGTGTGGGGATACTCATTAAAAGTGCGGGTGCTGGTCCAGGGTTCGCCTTTTTGCGTAAGCTTAAACTTAGTGCTGTGGAGGCGCTTGCCGTTCTGGTCTATCATAATAATAAACGAACCGCAATCTTCACCGGTCTTCAAATCAATCAGGTCGTAGGCGGTTAACTCGCAACCGTTATCCAACTGCATGGCAATCCAGTTCCACGATACATCCTTTTTCAGCTTGTCATTTTTCTTCTGCGGGTGGCAACCAAATTCATGGTCATACCAGCCTGTGGCTTTATCAATAGTAAAGCTCTCTTTACCAATGCTCAGTTTACCTGTTACCTCGCACTTAGGTATAAAGTAATAGAACATATCCTCTGCCGAAACACCACGCACCACACCATTGTTACCATGTCGGGTGGCAGGCTTCTGCGGTTTAAAGCGGATGTCAATATTCAGTTTCTGGCGCTTGTGTTGCAGGTGCAGCACATAACTGCCATCGGCTTGTTTGGTAAAGGTATTACCATCATAATCCAGAAACAGCTTTTCGTTGCTTAGCGTTGGTTCCTTCTTCAGCAACTCATCGGGCAAAGGAACTACGCCTTTCTTCAACATCTCAATACCGGCACGGCGAATGAAAGGATCCTTCACCATTTCGCCTCTTTCCAAACGCTCCAAACCCAGTTTAGGCGCACGGCGGTCAACTAACGACACCGTGTAATATTTCTTTTTTTCAATATCGCTGATACCGAAAATTACCGAGTGCCCGTAAATCGGCTTTTTGCTTTCCTTGTCATAATCAATTACCGTTACAAAGAACGAGGCAAACAGCGAAAACTGCCGCCCGCCCTTAGCCTGTATATGGCTATGCATATACCACCATTCGGTAGTACTGCTGGCATGTGGCAGGTCATGTAGTTTCAAATCAATAGGGCCATCTTGTGGCCAATCGGCAGCAAAGAATGCAGGAGCGGGGGAGGATTTCTTCTTCATTGAAGCGGTTAACGCATTTTAATTTATCGGAATAGAAATTAGCCGGTTTCTCTTTGTTCAATTCAAATTATCGAACACGTTTACAGGTGCTTATAGGGTGTTGCGATAATAAGCAATTAAGCACAGCAACGCCGATGATTTTGATGCCTCCAGCGGGTAATTTTATAGCCCGTGCGTATCCGGCTTTCAGATAGAAAGTAAATGTTAGGAAAGGGTTAGGGCATAGCAAGCAGCCCTGCTATTAAGTCTAAATAATCTCCCAGTAACGCTTGGTTTCCCAGTCGGTAACCACCTTGCTGAACTGCCTCCATTCCCACTCACGTGTTTGGGTGAAGTGTTCTACAAACTGCGCCCCGAAAAGTTCCTTTGCCACCTTGCTTTCTTTCATGGCTTGGGTGGCTTCCCACAGGTTGCGCGGTAAGGTGCCGTGGCTGATATCGCGGTAGCCGCTGCCGTTGGTGGCGGGCTGTAATTTTAATTTGTTCTTTACGCCATATAAACCGGTGGCCATACATGCAGCTAAGGCCAGATAAGGGTTGCTATCGCTACCCACCACCCGTGTTTCTAAGCGGGTTGATTTGGATGAACCCGGCAAAGCACGCAATGCAACGGTACGGTTATCTATAGCCCAGGTAAGCGTAGTTGGCGCCCAGGCACCTTCCACCAAACGCTTGTAGCTGTTAATGGTGGGGGCAATCATGGGCAGTATAAACGGCAAACAATACAACTGACCGGCCGTGTAACTCTTCATCACCTCGCTGATCTTATCCTTTGCCTTGTCGTCGAAAAATAGGTTTTTCTTGCCCGCCTTATCCCACAAACTTTGGTGCACGTGTCCGCTGCAGCCCGGCAGGTTCTCGTTGGTTTTTGCCATAAAGGTGGCCATAATACCGTGGCGATAAGCTATCTCCTTCGTTCCGCTCTTAAACAGCACAGCACGGTCGGCGGCTTCTAAAGGTTCACCATAGGTAATAGCAGCTTCATATACCCCGGGTCCGGTCTCTGTATGCAAACCTTCCAACGGTACATTAAAGTTTTGCATGTCCTCAAACAGGGCCGTAAAAAAGTCGTTGCGTAAGGTGCTGCGCAGAATAGAATAACCAAACATGCCCGGGGTTAATGGTGTTAGGTTGGTGTAATTCTTTTCTGCAGCGCTTTGTGGTGTCTCTGCAAAGTTAAACCACTCAAACTCCTGCGACATTACAATAGAATATCCGGCTTTATCTACATCACCAATTACTTTGCGCAACAACTGGCGCGGACAAACATATAAGGGCTTTCCTTCATCGGTAATAAACTCGCCTAAAAAGAAAGGCACGTTATTCTCCCAAGGTATTTTGCGGAAAGTGTTTAAATCAATACGCGCTTTTGCATCGGGGTAACCGCTGTGCCAGCCGGTGTAGTTAGTGTTGTCATAAGCCACATCACTGCTGTCCCAGCCAAACACCACATCACAAAAACCCATGTTACCATCGGCAATGCTCAAAAACTTATCTACCGAAACATACTTGCCACGCAGCACACCATCAATATCCGTAATGGCCAGTTTAACTTTTTTAGAAGGATGGTTTTTAACGTAGTCGAGGATCTGTTTGGTGGTCATTTTAGTAGTGGTTTACCCGGCTTGAAAATACAATTAGCAGCGAAAGAGGCAAAGGGATTTTTGGGTTTGTTATTAGTTCTCCAGAGGGCGGGTCCACCCTGGGCTATGCTTCCCACTAACTCCCTAAAGGGAGAACCGCCACCCAGGGCCTCCCATAGCCCTACTCATGGCTGAGTCATTAAACGCGTTTATGTCTCATTATTACCGTTAACACTATTCTTCAATGTCTTCATCGTCTGTTTTATTTTTTCCAAAACAATATCCGGCTCATTAAACACTTCGCCATTTGTAAAGCGCAGAACATGAATGCCTAATCGCCGCATATCCTCATCCCAAAAATCATCGTAATCCTTAACACTTTTCTGCAGGTGATTGCCGCCGTCAATTTCTATTACCAGCCGAACTTTATGGCAATAAAAGTCTGCAATGAATGTGGCAATCGGATGCTGCCTTCTTAGGTTAAAACCCTGTAGCGGGTCTTCACTCCATTTCTGCCAGATAATCCCCTCTTCCACCGTAGCATGATTTCGCATTTGGTGCGCATACGCCATCAACTTAGGCGAAGCACCATAATACATCCCTTGCATGCCATTACTATTCATTCCTGTAAGATATGCTATTAACTGGATTTCTGCCACTGCCTGGCCGTTCTCCCTCCAGGAATTAGTGGAATGCGAGACCAATGGAATCCGTACGCTTTTAATTTAGGCTCATTGGGTCCTTTGCCCACTGCATAGCGGTTCTCCCTTCAGGGAGTTAGTGGGATGCGCGGCCCATGGCCTGTTCGTCCAATCCGTCCATTGGTTCAATTACCAATCTACCAATCACTGATCAACTATTCCACCGTATCATTCCCATCATAACCATCCGCGTTCTATTCCCCACTAGCCCACTGCATAGCGGTTCTCCCTTTAGGGAGTCAGTGGGATGCGTTGCCAATGGCTAACTTGTATTGTCTAAGCGCAGCGGTTATCCCATCAGCGAGTCAGTGGCATAAGAGGCCAATTGAATGCTTAACCCGCACCTACCTCACCACCACCCTCTTCACCACCTCATTCCCTTCCATCCGGTAGCGCAGCAAATAAACGCCTGCGGCTAAGCCCTCGGTATTTAAAAAGGCATGGTTTTCTCCTGGCTTGCTAAGACCATTATAAACGTTCATCACCTGCTCACCCAGTAGGTTCAGGCAATCAACGCTTACATGCACTGCAGCTTTGGTGGTAAAAGGCAAACAGGTTATGCCCTTCGATGGATTCGGAAATACCTCACCAACGGCAATGGCATCAGCACCTAAAGCTGCAACGCCGGTTTCAGTGCCCAATACATGAAAATTATAGAAACCCTCCGGTGCCACAATAGGCCGCACCTGCTGCTTACCGCTAGCGGCTTGCGCGTGGATGTAATAAAACACCTCCGTGCCTGCCGGCTGTGCAGGTATGCTGGCTTGCCAATCATTACCGCCTGTATTGTTCATAGTAACCGATTGATAAGCCTGGGTGGTATCAGTAGTATAATACAGCGTGGCACTTTGTATACCACTGCGGTGGCGGATGCCGGCGGTAACAGTATAAGCCGTTGAAGTATTATAGGTATCGCGTAGGCGCATATGGTTAATCAACAGCGGATCGCTAACCCCAATCTCGTGCGTAATACAATGCAGCGCCCCGCTGGAGGGTATGCTGCTGGTACTATTTATACCCACTACCCGGTAGCCGGGGCAAGCCTCGCGCCAAATGCGCAGCGCGGTGGTGTCCATCGTTTTGTTGTAAGTGGGTACGATGATAGTTTTATTGATGAACGAAGCATTGGTATAGGTATAATACGTGCCGCCATTGTTAGGGTAAATACCGCCGTCACTCGGCACGGGCATACGCACTACCCGGTAATCGGTGCCGTAAACGGTTTTGTAATTGGCCAGTATCCACTGCATGTTGGCTTCAATCTGCGGACCATCAGCTACACCTTGCGGATACTCACTCACCAGCAGCGTTTCTTCATCCAGCAACTTCATGTGCATGTCTATATGGTGTATGCCGTCATAAGGCAATGTTTGCATTTTTATATAGCGCTCAATACCCATAAAGTTTTTCATAATGGTATCAATCTCCGCCTCGGTATGGTTTACACCGAAGCCGCCTGCAGTGCTGTTATCGGTTAATATCAATTTGCTGGCAAAGGCGGTGCCCATACCATCACTCATATAATTACCGCCGGTATTTACCAAAGCATAAGGTGCCTGCGTAGTGTGATAAACAGGTATGCCCATATTGCGGGCCAGGCCCTCAGGTATCGTATCATCCTTCGGCCGCGGACGGTTATATATCCAATCCACCAACACCAGCGAATCAACCCCGTTCAGGTAAACCGGGTTCTGTCCATAATCTCTTGCCCAAACCGTGTTGTAGGGAATAGTAAGGAAAGTAATATTCGAAGTATCAATCCCATTACTTTGCAAATCGCTAATAACTGATGAAGCGCTGCTACACACAATATACATGCGGCACTCCTGCTTACCATAGCGCACAATCTCGCGCAGCATACTGCTGTAACTGGTCCAGGTAATCAAATATCCCTGCGATTCCTCCCACTCAGCCATAGCGCGCACCGGCCCCTGCGGCGGACTGAAAAACGGCGAATAACTCCGCTCGCTGAAATCCGTCAACGGCGGCTGATACGTTTTCAGCATCTCCACCTCACCGGCGGTCAATCCGTTTGGTAAATCCTGTGCTATGGCACCCAAACCAAGCAACACAAAAAACAACAGTAAAAAACAGCGCATGCAAAAGCGTTTAGCTAATTGAAAATAGCACCTTTTACCAATCCGTCACCTTTAGCCCCTGCGCAGCGGTTCTCCCTTTAGGGAGTCAGTGGGATGCGAGGCCGTCAACCAATCCCCCCTATCATTCCCATCATAACCATCCGCGTTCATCAGCGTTCTATTTTCCCTTGCCCCTGCGCAGCGGTCCTCCCTTTAGGGAGCCAGTGGGTAGCGAAGCCATTCGTCCAATTTGTCCAATCCGCCCAATTACCCATTTCATCATACTCAATCATAACCATCCGCGTCCATCAGCGTTCCATTCCCCACTAGCCCCTGCGCAGCGGTCCTCCCTTTAGGGAGTTAGTGGGTAGCGCAGCCCATGGCCATTCGTCCAATTTGTCCAATCCGTCCAATTACCCATTCATCATCCTCAATCATAACCATCCGCGTTCATCAGCGTTCTATTTTCCCTTGCCCCTGCGTAGCGGTTCTCCCTTTAGGGAGTCAGTGGGATGCGAGGCCGCTCACCAATCTACCCTATCATGCCCATCATAACCATCCGCGTTCATCCGCGTTCCATTTCCCATGCCCACTGCGTAGCGGTTCTCCCTTTAGGGAGTCAGTGGGATGCGAGGCCGTCAACCAATCCCCCCTATCATCCTCAATCATAACCATCCGCGTTCATCAGCGTTCTATTTTCCCTTGCCCCTGCGCAGCGGTCCTCCCTTTAGGGAGCCAGTGGGTAGCGAAGCCATTCGTCCAATTGGTTCAATCCGTCCAATTCGTTCAATTACCAATCACCCATCTACCAATCACCAATCCACTTGCATTTCCCACCCCTTCTTCCTTATTTAGTCTACCCAAACCCCCAAACTATGTCCCAATTTATCCTGTTTATCCGCGAGGATTTAACCCGCTACCCCATTCCCAAAGAGGAACTCAACAAACTCATAGAAGCCCACCGCAACTGGGCAAAAGAACTGGCCGCCAAAGGCATTTTCAAAGGCGGCAACGGTATTGATAGCGATGGCCGCCTGATTGAAATGATCAACGGCGAACTCATCGTGCAGCCCCTCCGCAACCCCGAGGAAGGCATCGGCGGCTACTATATTATCGAAGCCGACCACCTGCAGCATGCCGTGGAAATTGCTAAGGAGTGCCCTTCGTATAAGGATGGCGACCTGGTAGAAGTGCGGCCCCTGGGCGTGTAACCATAGCCACTAATTGCGGCTATTCCTTTACTTTGCCCCGTGCTCAATACTGATACCATCGTGGCGCTGGCTACCCCGCAGGGGGTAGGGGCTATTGGCGTAATCCGTTTATCGGGGCCGCAGGCTATTGCCATTACCAACAGTGTGTTTAAAGGCAAAAACCTGCTGCAGCAACCTTCGCATACCATCCATTACGGACATATCACCGAAGGCGATAAAACCCTCGACGAGGTAATGGTAAGTCTCTTCCGCGCGCCCAAAAGCTTTACTACCGAAGATGTGGTAGAGATCAGTTGCCACGGCTCGCCCTACATTGCCGAACAAATCATTCGTCTGTTGATAGACAAAGGTGCCCGCGCCGCCAAACCCGGCGAGTTTACCCTGCGTGCCTTTATGCACGGCCGTATCGACTTATCGCAAGCCGAAGCAGTGGCCGATTTAATTGCCTCCAATTCCTCTGCCTCGGCGCAATTGGCGCTTACCCAAATGCGCGGCGGCTTCTCTACGCAGATAAAGGACCTCCGCCAAAGGCTGGTAAACTTTACCTCGCTCATTGAACTGGAACTGGACTTTGCCGAAGAAGATGTAGAGTTCGCCAACCGCCAGCAACTGCTGGACCTCATTGCCGAAATACAGCACCTGCTTGCTCCCCTGGCCGAATCGTTTAAACTGGGCAACGTGATAAAGAACGGCGTTAACACCGTTATCATCGGCAAGCCCAACAGCGGCAAAAGCACCTTGCTGAACACCCTGCTGAACGAAGAACGCGCCATTGTAAGCGATATACCCGGCACCACGCGCGATACTATTGAAGAAGTGATAAACGTGCACGGCGTATTGTTCCGCTTTATTGATACCGCGGGCATACGCAGCACTACCGATGTAATTGAACAGGCAGGGGTGGAGAAGGCCCTGGAAAAGCTAAAGCAATCCTCGGTGTACATCTATCTGTTCGATGTAAACACCACCACGCCCGAAGAACTACTGCACGATGTAAAGGAACTGCAGCTCACCAACTTTAAAGGCATTTTGGTAGGCAACAAAATTGATAGCGCCCATTGGCAGGATACCGCCCCTTTTTACTGGATACTGAAAAACAACCCCGCTACCAACGCCATTAACCTGCACGAGCATTTGCTGTTTGTATCTGCCGCGCAGAAGAAAGGCATTGATGTAATGAAAGAAAAACTCTACCGCCTGAACGTACACCAAAGCGTGCTGACGGAAAACACCATCATCAGCAACCTGCGCCACTACGAAGCACTTATAAAAGCCGACGAAACCCTTAGCGATGTAAAAGCCATTGTGCAGGCCGGTACCACAGGCGAACTCATCAGCCTGGAGCTAAAACGCGCCCTCCAATACCTCGGCGAAATCTCCGGCGAAGTAACCAACGACGAGATACTGGGAAATATCTTTAGTAAGTTTTGTATAGGGAAGTAGGTTGTTAACGGCTTCACAAAAGTGTGAATTTTGTATTAAAAACGGCAGGTGGGAAGCAGGTTATTTTACGTTTTTCGTAAAATTATTTTACAAAAACAATAAAATGTATTAAATTTACTCATGCTCATCGTCCATAGAGTTTCAGGGGAAAAGCACGTGGTAGTTATTGAGCCCGTAACGACCGCGGACTATAAGACAATCAAAAGGGATAAGCGATTTCCGAATTTTGATTGGGGCAAGGAAAAAAAGAATGAAGTGTATAAACTACGCAGGAAAGATTCAGAGGAGATTTTGGGATTGATGTCGATAACAGATTTTAAAAACGAACGCTGGATAAAAATTAACCTTTTAGAAACTTCCAACGAGAACGTGGGTAGCAGTAAACAATATGACAATATTGCAGGTTGTCTTATAGCTTACACCTGTCGAATGGCTTTTTTAAAAGGATATGACGGCGTGGTTGCTCTACACCCCAAAACTGAGTTGGTGCGACATTATATAGACTATTACGGATTCATAAAAGCTGGAACACATTTATATACGGAGCTTAAAAATTCGGAAGCATTAATTAAAAAGTATTTATCATGAAAAAGAAAATTAAGGATCCGGCCCGCGAAATTGCGGAGGCGCATATTATACCAGCCACGATAAATGCCAAAGAGAAAGGCAAGGCCGATAAGGCTTTTTCAAACTTTCTCCGAACCCGCAGAACTTCTATGTCGGCAGCCGATAAATTATACTCTCAACTGTTGCAGATTAAATACCAAATGGAAGACTATGTTAACAGCGGAGAGTATAATGAGGCCAATACATTCGGGTATTACCTGAATGAATACATACATGCTTTACACATGGGCAAAACTGACTTTTCGAAGGAAATTAGTTTGGACAATACAAAGTTAAGCCGGTTGTTGCATGGCCGTGACGAGCCCAACGAAACGGTGTATGTGCGTTTAGAGATTCATTCTAAAAAAATTATTCCCGCAGTAACATGGTGCCGTGTGCATCAAAAATTCCGCGTATTAAATCTGCTTCGTGATAAGCAGTTGCACAGCGAAGAGAAGAAGCACGTAAAGGCTACTGTCAATGTTTAAATTTATCCTAAAAATACCCTCTTGGCGAAGCGTCCCCCCTTCGCCTTAATTATGCCTATAGCTTTCAACTACATACCACCCATAACTTACAGCCTCCATAGGCAATAATCTTCCCCGGCTGTTTAATCCTACAATCCATTAATCCTAAAAATCCTAGTTCAGACAAAAGGCACCACCAACAACCAACAAACCCCAACCCCCAAACAATTTTTTATTTAATCCGTTTTCATCCGTGTCATCCATAGCAATTTTAGCCTTGTTAAGCCAATGTCATTTTTCTGTCATATTATATCCTAAGCATCTGTATATTCAATCCCTTCCCTAAGTTTAAGCTGCAATAGCGCTGAACCCGCTATTGCCCTAAACCCGGCTTATGAAAACACCTCTACTAAAAGTAGCGGCGCTGGTACTGCTATGCGCTGTAGTTTACCTCAACTCCTGTAAAGAGGAACCCACCATGAACCCGCTGGATGAACTCCCCGACGAACAATTGCTGAACGTCCCCACCTACGATGGCTCCGGACAATGTGTGCATCCCGACATACTGTTTATGGAACCGCGCTCAAACGGTTACCGCTATGTAATGGCCTTTACGCCCTATCCGTATTTCGATGATAAGCTGGAGAACCCCTCGTTGGTGCATAGTAACAACGGGGTAGACTTCACCGAAGTTATGAGCGGCATGAACCCCCTCGCCAAAGCACCGCAATACGACCACAACGATGACCCCGACCTGCGCTATGATCCTGTAACCGGTAAGTATTACCTCTATTACCTGGAAACCATGCGCCCCGATTCGCAGAACGTAATTGTGTTGGAAAGCACCGATGGGCTAACCTTTACCAAACATACGGCCGTGCATTTCGACCTAACGGCCGGCGATCCCTTCATACTCTCCCCGGCCGTTATCCGCCAGCCCGATGGACATGGCTACCGCATGTATTTTGTATATCCCGTTAATCCGTACCGGGTGCAATATATCTACAGCGCCGATGGCGAGCATTGGGATAAGCACGCTATTAAGGACATTGAAACCGATTTACAATCGCCCTATCATCCCTGGCACATGGATGTAATTCATTCACCCAAGGGTTATGCTATGCTTTGCAATTGTATAGGTTCGCCCATTCAACCCTTCAATCAGGTACTAATGCTGGGCACCAGTACCGACGGCGACCACTGGCATTTTCAGGAACAACCTTTAATGGTCAGCGACCCGCACTTCCACGGTTGCCGCTACGTGTACCGCAGCACGGGGCTCTGGTTCCAAAACAAACTCGCCGTCTGGTATTCCATGGTCGACACCAACAGCCGTTGGATGATCGGCATCAAAAAATTCGACACCGATACTATTCTCTAACGCAGGGTATAATAAAACAGACTGTCATAGCGAGGGATATTCAATAACAAACAATTAGCGAAATCATCCCGTGGCTATCTTCTGCTTTGTGCCCCACAACACATCCCCTACCAGGCCGACGTAATGCTGCCCCGAGACATCGGGATTGTTTCAGCATCTGTCTGTTGGTACACACTTGCCCACAACTGCAACATCAAACAACAAACCCCAAACAACAAACAATTTTCAATCCGTGTTCATCCGTGTAATCCGTGGCAATTGATTTAATTTGCCCTTACCCATGAAATCCATCTTCCATACAACACTGCCCTTCCTGTTGCTGCTGCCGGCCATGCTCTGCGCCCAGCACAAAACCGATAGCCTCTTCAGCACGCCTAAATGGAACAAGAAGGTACTTGTATTCCCCATCATACCTACCCCGGCCCTGGTTACCTTCTCTCAATCGTTTTACATGCAAACCATTACCACGGGTTGCGAGCTGATTATCAAAGGTCGCCACTCCGTACGCATACCTGTAGGCTATTTTATACCCAACATAGTTGCAGTAGGTGCTATGATTGTTAAAGGGATTGATGTGCCCAGCGTCAACCACGGGCCCCACCTGGGTGTGCGGTATGCCTACTTCCCGCTCAGCAAACCTTACAAAGGTCCGCGCGGCTTTTACCTGGGCCCCTATGTAGAAGCATCGTATGTAATGACAAACAAAATGCGCGACGCGTTTGTATACTATAACCTGCCATATAAACTAACCCAAGTGCTGGTCAGCGCAGGTTTAGAACTCGGCTACCATATACCTGTAGATGCCGTCTTAATAGATCTTAACCTCAGCGGCGGCTACAAATACGCCCGCGCCTACCGGCTCCGCGAACACCACTTCGAATCCACCGCCCCTGTCTTCCAGCAGGATATGTTCTACAAATGGCCATTTACACTGGCCGCAGGCTTAGGCGTTTTATTTTGAGTAGTTCCAGAACGAAATCCATAAAACCGATTGTCATAGCGAGGGATATTCAATAACAATCAATTAGCGAAATCATCCCGTGGCTATCTTCCGCTTTGTGCCCCCACAACACACCCCTACCAGGTCGACGTCATGCTGAACTTGTTTCAGCATCTGTCTGTTGGTACACACTTGCCCACAACTGCAACGACAAACAACCAACCCCAAACCACAAACGATTTTTGTATTCAACTTTTTATCCTTCGTGTCTTCGTGGCATAAATATTAATCGCAACCGCGTTCTTCACTTCTCAGCGAGAGATAAATTATGGTTACATGGGTTTCCCCAACAAAATATTCTTTAACGTATTTTCGTTTGCATACCACACATTAAATAATCTACTTGAAACATCTTGCACTTATTCCCCTGGCATTATTGGCATCGGTTTTAGCCGGCGCCCAAAATACACCGGCATTTTTAGCCCGTATTGATAGCGTAATAAACGCCTCTATGGCGGCCAATAAAATGCCGGCAATTTCATTGGGTATTGTAAAGGACGGCCATATTTTTTACCTGAAAGGTTACGGTACAAAGGCTGTAGGGGAAGATAGCCCGGTGGATAGTGCCACCAATTTTTTAACCTGTTCTGTTTCAAAATTGTTTACTGCCACGGCTGTTATGCAGTTAGTGGAGCAGGGTAAAATCGACATCCACAAAAGGCTAACGGACTACTTACCTGACTTTTATATGAAGGACGAGCGCTATAAGGAAATTACCATTGAGCAGATGCTGACGCATACCTCGGGCCTGCCCAATATATACAATAGGCACTTTATTAAGCCTGGTGCTGATAGCCTCGAACTGACCCTCTTTGCCCGGAAGCTAAAAAGCAAAAGGTTGAGCTACCCGCCCGGGGTGCAATTAAGCGCACATACCTATTCTAACACAGCCTATAATATACTGGGCCTGGTAATTGAGCGCGTAACCGGGCAATCCTATAGCGACTATGTGGAACAGCATGTGCTTAAGCCTGTGGGTATGAACTATAGTAGCTTTCGTTACAGGCAAATACCCGAAAGTCGCCGTAGCAGGCCCCATATCAAAGGTGCACTTGGTAAGCCTGTGGTGTCAAACTATTACCCCGATATACCGCAGGATAAACCCTGTGGTAATTTAAATTCGTGTTCGTACGATTTGAGTTTATGGATGCTGCATAACCTGGGCATATATAACAACACCGACACCGGCGGCGTTATAAAGAACACCACACTTACAACCATGTGGACCACACAAAAGCCTATTCCTACATTCAGTACCTCTATGGGTTTGGGTTGGTGGGTGGTAGACTCAAAGAAATACGGTAAGTATGTTTTTCACGATGGCAACGACCCCGGTTATTCGGCAGCACTGGTAGTCTCTCCGGGTAACAACTTTGGTATAGTGGTGTTGTGTAATGCCATGTACCCACAGGAAATAGTTTGGAATGAACTACCCTTTAGAGTAATAGACCTGTTTGAAAAAGAATGGAAGAAGTAATACACTACAGGTAAGGTTTGTTTTAGCTATTTTTATTTTAATGCCTGCCCCCAAAACCTTACGCACTTGCCCCAAAGGCCACCGCTACGTTAAGAGCAGTAGCTGTCCTACTTGCCCTGTTTGCGAGGCTGCAGAAAAGCCGGTCGATGGTTTTATGACATTACTTGCCGCACCAGCACGCCGGGCGCTGCAAGCTGCGGGAATAACCACGCTTAAACAGTTGGCTTTTTATACGGAAGAGGAGATTTTGCAACTGCATGGTATGGGCAAAACCTCAATACCCAAATTAAAACAAGCGTTGAAGGTGGAAGGATTGAGATTTAAGAAGTATTCTTAAAAGCAAGCTCTTTGTATTAATCTTTTCCCTCGCCCGGCACTCTTATCTGTAGCACTAACTTAGCAAGTATCCCGGCGCAGTGAGGCGCTAACTTCTCCTACGCACCCACCTTAATTCCCTTTTAACCTTGCATCCGTTCCATTGAATTATCAATTCAAGCCATCAATACGAAGCGGTGCTTAGAAAGGAAGGTTTATCGAACAGCACCACACGCCAACCATCAGGGTCTTCGATAGTAATGCCATTGGTTAACCAGTAAGGATTCTCCGGTTCTACAATCAAATAGCCCATGGCTGTTAATCGGGCTACATAGGTATCGCGCGCCTCGGTGCCGTCGTAATACAGCACCAGCAAATTATCTTTAGTGGGTGCAGGGCATGCACTGCCCGAAACATGCTCCGTAAATTCCAGATGAATATGCGCATCCGGTATGCCCAGCATAACTCCGTTATAACCTGCATGCTCCTTAAAGGAGCCAATGATTGGAAAATCAAGCCCGTGGTGATAGAACCGGACCAGTTGTTCAAATTTATCGGTTGGTCGCGCAATGCGCACCTGTGCAATGGGTAGTTTCATGTATCGCTGATTAAGTAAGGCAAATATGCAGCTTCCTACAGCGCTGCGCATTAACAAAGGATAATATTTCTTCTGCCCGGAAATCAACGCCCCGTCAGTGTCCCCACTGACGGAGATGAGGTAACTAAGGTCCAACACACCCTATCGTACCATAAAACCTTTCCGACCTTCGTAGAAGCATCCTACACCCCTCTTTGCGCCAGCAGAGAGGTGATGGGGTTGAGTCCAGACAAACCTGCCCACAACTGCAACGACAAACAACTAACCCCAAACAACAAACGATTTTTGTATTCAATCCGTGTTCATCCGTGTAATCTGTGGCAACCTTTGTATTCAACTTTTATCCTTCGTGCCTTCGTGGCAAAAACTATTTTGTTAAAAAAGGGAATTATAATGGTAAATAGTTTCAAAATACATTACCTTAGCAGTACAATAAAGAATGCCCCGGCTAAAGGCCTACCTATGCCTTTAGCCGCTCACCACTAAAACACTAAAAGATGAACACCATTTTAAGCGCCAACCCTGCCGCCACCCTGCGTAACCACGCCCAACCCGACACACATTATAATTTTGGCAATTTGTGCACTTGCAAATCAACTGCACAAATGTGCACAAATGCAATAATCGCTAATTCGTTAAAAGGCCTGTTTTCATCGCATTTAACACAAAAATTCATCACATGAAAATTTCTGTAACTTGTGCACAAGCTGAAAAGTGCACAAGCATGCACAAGCAGTGTGGATAACCTTCCGGCAATGCCAATGCACTTGGCTGCGCTCCCCCTTTTAGGGTTGGGGCTTTGTCTGTTTTCTGATCTCTGATTTCTGCTCTCTAAATAGAAAAAGTGTAAAGGAGTGTAAAGTTAGCATCGGCCTTCGGCCAATTTTAAACTCGAAACTTTAAATTTTAAACTAAACTCAACTGTAAACAGAAAACCGTAAACAGAAAACTTAAAGAAGCTACTTTCCCAGCAACTGCTTTCTCAACGTCCTTGCCCGTTGGTCGGGTCCGTTATGGCTCCAGCCCGGCGGCATAAAAATGTATTTCAGCTTGTTCATCAAGCCCGGAGCGTTCTTTACATCCTGCCATAAGTCGTAATACTCGTGGCCGGCAATCTTAAACAGGTTATACGTATGTATATTCTTGGTAATACCGTAAACAGGCTTCTCATCATCCCGCTCCTCGGCAAAGGTGCCGAACAAGCGGTCCCATACAATAAGGATGCCGCCATGGTTCTGGTCCAGGTAGCGGATGTTCGAAGCGTGATGCACCCGGTGGTGCGAAGGCGTGTTAAAGATAAACTCGAACCAGCGCGGCATGCGGCGTATCAGTTCGGTATGTGGCCAGTATTGGTAAATCAGCGAAATGCTCATCATCATCAACATCATCAGCGGATCAAAACCAAGCAAGGGCATCCACATCCACCAGATGAACTTATAGAACTGCTCGCCCCAGCTTTGGCGCAGCGCCGTAGCAAAGTTCATATGTTGGGAGCTGTGGTGGTTAACATGCGCGGCCCAAAACACCCGCACCTCATGACTCAACCTATGATGCCAGTAAAAAGTAAAATCATCGCCGATAAAGATCAGCAGCCAGCTCCACCAATGCCAGCCGATGGTAAACAGGCGGTATTGATAAAGCAGGGTATACGTACCAAACGCCAGCGACTTCATCAGCAAGTCCACCACCAGCGAACCCAGGCCCATACCTATCGAGGCCAGCGCATCCTTGGTTTCGTACAAGTGCAAACGTTCTTTCCAGTTTACATAAAGCTCAATAGCTATCAGTATCAAAAACACGGGGATGGCGTAGGTAACAGGATCGTCCTGTGCCTCCATCATGCGGAAAATAGAGAGGAGCAACATGCGGCAATATTAAGGCACTTCAACGGTATTTTGAGCAGCAACAGGTGCAGTAGCAGTATCGGCAAACTCAGTACGGAAGGCCATGAACCAAAAAAGGCTTGCTACGCAATAGGCAGTAACGGCGGCAATAATGCTCAGCTCAGTAAAATGCTCCAGGCCGGTAACAGCGGCGGTTATCAAGACAATGCCGGCCAGCAGGCGCAGCGGCTCAAGCGGGAGGGCCCACTTACGCTTCTCAAAAATGGCCCCGAAGCTGGTAAGCGAAGCGATGATCCAGGTGCCGATGGCGGCCTTCAAAGCAAAGTGGTCGGTAACGGCTTTACCGCCCATCAATATCAAAAAGGCAGTGGTAGCCAGCAGCACTACCACAAACTGGGCAAACACATAATTGTTCAAGCCACTCGAAATTTCAGTATCGTATTTATGGAACGTCTTAACATTAACCGCAGGGTAGTCCAACATCCCGCCAAGTTCCTTCGGCTTCCAGCCCGGCATCTTGATATACATCTTAATAGCATCGCTTATCTTGCTAACCCGCAGCGAATCTTTAATCAGGTCAATCCAGTATTCAAAGTTCAGCCAGATGGGGTTCCAGCTTTTAGGCTGCGTGGTAATACCATACACCACTTCTTCCTGCTCGGGTTCAAAGGTGTTGAACAGGCGGTCCCAAATGATCATAGTGCCACCGTGGTTCTTATCAATGTACTGCGGATTAACACCGTGGTGCACGCGGTGGTGCGAGGGTGTGTTGAACACATATTCAAACGGTCCCCACATTTTATCAATCATCTTGGTATGTATCCAAAACTGGTAAAGGGTATTGATGGACGCCATCAGGATAAACGATTCGGTGCTGAAACCAATAACCGCCAGCGGCAAATAAAACACCCAGCTAAAAGCCCCCTGCAGCCAGGCTTGGCGCAAGGCAACCGTAAGGTTGTATTCTTCGCTTTGGTGGTGCACCACATGGCTGCCCCACAACAACGAAATTTCATGTGCCAACCGGTGGAACCAGTAATAAAAGAAGTCGACACCAATAAACAGAAGCAGGAAGGTAAACGCATTGGTAGGTATGGTAAACAGCGCATAATGCTCAAACAAATACTTGTACCCGAAAATGGTAGCCGTTTTAAGAAAGATACCCGCCACCTGCGAACCTATGCCGCAGCTAAGGTTGGTAATAGAGTCGTGGTAACGGTAATAGCTCAGTTGGCGCATTTTACCTATCAGCAACTCAAGGCCGATAAGCAGGAAAAACACCGGTATGGCAAAAACGATGAGGCTCATTTTTGTGGATTTATGGTTCTAAGGTAATCACTTTATATAGAAACAGGGCGGGCGTTAACGCCTCTTTGGTATTTCAAAAAGATGATTCTCCTCACCCAAACATTTTTAATTTCATTAACTAAACAATTGCCCCTTTGAAACCCTTCTACCGCGACCATCAGTTTTGGAGCTTGTTGGCCATCAACATTATCATTATCATCTATTACTTCTACTACCATACCAGTTTTAAAACCCTGGTATGGGTGTACTGGAGCCAAAGCATAGTAATAGGCGTGTTTAACTTCCTGCACCTGGTAACAATCGAAAACATAGTTCCCGGCTCTATTGAAATGAATAAGGAAAAGGTGAAAACACCGGGACAGGTAATAGGTTGTATTGGCCCGTTTTTCGCCTTTCATTATGGGTTCTTTCACCTGGTATATCTGGTATTCCTTTTTAGTATCACCGATGCAAACGAAAAATTGGATTATCACTTGCTGCAGGTAGCCGTAGGTACCCTGGTGCTCGATCAGTTGTGGAATTTTATCCGCCTGCGCGAATACGAGAAAACACACCCTGCTAATGTAGGGGTGCTGTTCTTTTTACCTTACCTGCGCGTGGTGCCAATGCACCTTACAATCATATTGCCGGCATTTATTGGTATTTCCAGCATGGTGTTATTCCTTTTTCTTAAAACAGGTGCCGATTTGCTGGGCTATATTATAACACGGGCTATTTATGGCAAGGATTCCGACGTGTCAGTAACCGCCCCTGGTGATGTTATCTCCTGAAATTTGGAAGTTTAAACAGTATATCGTAATATTGCGATTAAATGGGAGCAAGTAAAGCAGAGGAGTTTACCGTAAAGGACAACCGCATCGCCCGGTATGCCAAAGCATTGGCACATCCGGCAAGGGTGGCTATCCTGAAGCTGTTACTGCGTAAACAAAGTTGTATTTGCGGCGATATTGTAGACGAATTGCCGCTATCACAAAGCACTATATCGCAACATTTAAAGGAATTGAAAGCAGCGGGCTTAATTAAAGGTGATATTGAAGGCGCAAAGGTTTGCTATTGTATTGATGAAGAGGAATGGAATGCCGCCAAAGCCTGTGTAAATGAACTGTTGAGCATGATGCCTGCAAAGTGCTGCTGATTTTTTTTGCCTGGATTAATCGTAATATACCGATAATAAAATTTAAATCATGTCTTATGCAAACCGATAACGAATTAAAAGAGCTGGTAAAACAGAAATACAGTGAAATTGCTCTACAGGACAAAGCCACCAATCAATCTTCGTGTTGCGGCGCCGGTGGATGTTCTACCGAGGTGTACAACATTATGAGTGATAACTACGACCAACTGAAAGGCTATAACCCCGATGCCGACCTGGGCCTGGGTTGCGGCTTGCCTACGCAGTTTGCGCGTATTAAGGAAGGCGACACCGTAATTGATTTAGGCAGTGGTGCAGGCAACGATTGCTTTGTAGCCCGTGCCGAAACCGGTGCAAGCGGCAAGGTTATCGGTATTGATTTTACGCCGGCCATGATTGAGAAGGCCCGTGCTAATGCCGAAAAGCTGGGCTTTAATAATGTGGAGTTTCGCCAGGGCGATATTGAGCATATGCCCGTAACTGCTAATACTGCGAACGTGGTAGTAAGTAATTGCGTGTTGAACCTGGTACCAAATAAAGCCAATGTGTTTGCCGAAATTCATCGCGTTATGAAACCGGGCGGACATTTCAGCATTTCGGATGTAGTGCTGGTAGGTGAACTACCCGAAAGCCTGCGAAAGGATGCCGAGATGTATGCAGGTTGTGTGGCCGGTGCCATTCAAAAGCAGGAATACCTGCGCCTGATAAAGGAGAATGGTTTCGTAAATGTACAGATTCAAAAAGAAAAGGCTATTGTAGTTCCCGATGATATATTAAGTAAGTATCTTAACCCACATCAACTGCAGGAGTTTAAAGCCGGTAATACAGGTATATTCAGTATTACGGTTTATGCTGAAAAACTTGCTCCTTGTTGCGGACCCGATTGTTGCTCATGAGAAAGAACGTAGTATTTGTTTGCATCGAAAACAGTAACCGCAGTCAAATGGCGCAGGCCTTTGCACGTATGTATGGGGCCGGTAAGGTAGAAGCATACAGTGCCGGTTCTCGTCCTTCGGGTAAAATAAACCCGAAGGCCGAGGCCGCCATGCAGGAACTCGGTTACGATCTTACTACACACGATTCTAAAGGATTAGACCAACTACCCGATGTTACGTTTGAATATGCCATTACCATGGGCTGCGGCGATGAGTGTCCGTTTTTAAAAGCCGTCCACCGCGAAGATTGGGCCATCCCCGATCCCCGTAATATGGAACCGGAAGAGTTTAATGAAGTAAGAGATCAGATAAAGGAAAAGGTTTTGCAGTTGCTCAAGGGTATTGAGATTTAGAGCCAAATACCTATTTGATTTTTTTATAATCCTATTTTATCTGTGGCAATGTATTGTACTATTGAAGTGTTGAATCAATTACCTGCCTCAGCCGTTGATAGTAGTAATAATGACCTTCATTATTCAAATGGCCATCTGGATAATCATTGAATAAAGCTTTATGATTATTCAGCATTAACCAGTAATCCTTTAGCGACGGATCGTTCAGCAGGTCGCTGTATTTATCGCGGTAGCTGTTGCCCTCTATATCGGCTTCTTTTACTTCTGGTATCAACAGCAATCGCAAGGGAACATGGTTAGCGGCACAGGTTGCGGCAATAGCACGCAGGTGTTTTTTAGTTATGTCGGTGTGCTTGCGTAATCGTTCATAGTCTATCTTCTCCCGCACCCGGAAGGTAGCCGCATACAAGCGGGAGAGGAGGGCACTCTTGTTAATCACCCCTTGCCACCAGTGCGGAGGGTTAACCAGGTAGTAGCGTTCGTTCACTAAATAGTTATAAGCAACCTGTGCCGTGTTGTAATGGTGTCCGTCCATATCGGCAAGTACGGCACCGGCATTGGTCCAGTAATAAAAGGCTTGATGTGGTGCTACGGTTCGGTCTTCTTTCATCAGGTCGTTGCCCATAAAAAAGGCAACCACTACCATGTTGGGTTTCAATTGCGGAACATAGGTGGTAGCTATAGCCGCATATTGCGCGGGGTCAGCCGCCGGTATGCCTGTATTGATGATTTCGTAGTTAGTGTTCTTCTGCAATAGATCGCAGAAGGAGCTATCAAAGAAGGGCTTGGCGCTCATGCCCCAGGTAAAGCTATCACCAATAAACAGTATCTTCTTTTTGTTACTGTCCAGTTGGTTTAGCGGCTTGCTGCGGAAGCCATCAGGATTAATACAAAGCCCGTAAGCGTCCCAATAGGTGCTGTCGGCCACCAGTAAACCCTTGTCGTTTGTATAGAAGTCATTTATAACATAAAGTGAATCCACCGGCTGAAAGTGCAGCCAGTTAGGCCTTAGGTCGCCGGGCTTGTAGCCCATAAAGCGTAGCACCAGTTCAAGCAGTAAACAGGCCACCACCAAAAAGCTGAACTGAAAGAGGAGTCGCTTTTTGCCTTCGCTCATTGCTAAAAGGTGCTGCCTATTTTCTCTACATAATCCCAAATGTCCCAACCCTTCAATCCAAAGTTATGGTAGATATGTGCAAGCGCCGGTTTGGTTTTAGTGCGGAAGGCATCATCGCTGAAGTTCCCTTCAGTATCCATCATCAACCGGTTGTTGTTATAGTCGGCAATAAAGTTGAACTTCTTCGAGAGCGGTTGCTGCTGCTGCAAGCCAAACTCCCATACGGTGGCAATCAGCGTGCCCTGGTCGCGTGTCCGCCATTCAGGGTAGGTAAATACCTTCATGGTCTTATCAAACCAGGCATCCAAAAAAGCATGACTGTCATCGCCAAACAAAAACACACCGCCATTCCAATGGTGGAAGTTCTTATCTGTAACCTTAATACCAAAACGGTTATTAATGTATTCTGGCAAATGATGGCACTCCAGGTCATAAACGTCCCTTCCATCCGGACCATACCAACGGCGCTTCAGGTAATTCCAACGCCATTTGCTGTGCTTCTCAATATCCTTCACCATGCTCTCGGCAGGTGTAATAATCACATTACCTTCTTTATCGTGCCACACCTTTTTCCAACGGTGGTAGTAGGTATCATCGTCCAGCTTAAATCGGTTAAGGGTGGTTAAAAAACGGAACGATATCCAGGCATATTGAAGTTTGTTCTTCTTCATCAGTTCAAACTTCTTTATCAGGTCTTTCTTCTTCTGCTCCATTACCGGCGATACGGCTTTGCGTCCGGGGTCGTATTGCGCCATCAGGCCTTCCAGTTCGGCAATGTCCTTCTTGTTTTCTTCCAGGCAATTGCAACGCACCGCACTCGGGCTAAACTTGGGCATGCGGCAATGGTCGTGCGCAAAAGTGATAGGGCCGTGCTTGTGTTTAAAGATGTCGTCGCATTCGGTACTCAGTGCAACAACATCGGTATCCAGGTAACAATAGTTAAAGCCTTTGGGTAAAAACTTATGGATACCCACCTTAAGGTAAATACTGGCCTGGTGGTTATCGAAGTGTTCAGGTGCTTTTACATCCACCACGTTATCGTGCTCTACTGCAATCTCGTTGCGGCTGCTATCGGTAATAACAACTATATCGTTCTTTGAAAAATGCTTTAGGTAGCGCAGACTATAATGCAGCGTATCCAGATGTTCGCGGGCACCGCAAACCACAAAAACAAACTTATTGGCACTCATCAGCTAATTGGCAGTGGGTAATGTTAAGGCTTTTAGGCTATTGATAAAAGGGAACAATTAAGTAATGTTATTACGGGCCATTACCAATAGTACGCTCAGCGGCAGTTTTTCTAACTGAAAAGTTATCACATCCAGCAGAAATGGATTATCAAGGTCAAAGCGGTGGACGTTTTGTTTAAAGAATTCTTCGCCTAAGGTGCCACGCAATTCACGCAGTTTGCCCACCACCTTCTCGCGGCGCTTGGCGCGCACCTCTTCTTTCGACGCCTTATCCTGTATAATGTGTTCCGAAATGATGTTTTCTAAATCCTCCCAGGTATCAATCTTTCGGCGACGCAGGTCTTTAAAGCTATCGTCGTGCCACTTCTTTATCTGGTTGTAAATGCCCAGGTAGTGTTGCTTGTTCTTGCGTTGTAGTTCGGTTTCTTCCGGAAAGGTAAAACCGCCCAGGTAGTCTACTATCTCTTTAATGGCATCCTGTTCCAGGTTACGTATGCTGCATTGTGTAGGGAACAACACCGTATGGAAATAAACGGGGCACTCCATATCGTTGCAGAACTTAATGAAGTCGGGCAGCTCGCGCCAATTTTGCTGCATGGCACACATACTGATACCAAAGAAGGTGCCGCGCTGTTTGGTATATTCACGCAACCACTTAATGTTCTCCATGGTGCGTTCAAACACAGCGTTCTTGCGTATCTCCTCATACGTCTCCTTCTGCAGCGAATCGAAGGAGATATTGATATGGAAGTTGGTATTCTCTAATATGCGCTTAACGCGGTTGTTTAAAGTAGTGGCATTGGTTTGCACAGATATGCGGACTGATGGATTCAACTCCATTATCTTTTCCCATATCTCATAGTAAATCTCAATCAGGAAAGGTTCGCCGCCATAGAATTTCACCTCTTCCAGGTAAGGGATAAACTCTTCCAACTGCTTTACAAACTCAGCGTCATAGGGTATTTCAAGCGGTGGCAGTTTCTCGCGCTTCGTGCGTATCAGCGAACTAAACTCGCCATTGCACATCTCGCATTCCAGGTTGCAGAGGTTGCTTAGCTCAAACTCCATAACGCTTGGGTAGCGGTTGGCGTTGGCTTTGTTCAAATCGTATTGCTTAGCCTTTACCCCATCAAAGTTGGCCGCTACCAGTTGTTGCTTGCAGCCCAGGCAACCCAGGCTAAAGTCGTCATGTTTAATATAGTCACGCAGTTTGTCAGCTTCTTCACCAAACCAAATCTCTTTAATGCTGCGTTTAGGATATTCGCCTAATATATAGGTACGGTTGTAGCAGCAGGTGTGGGCCCGGCCATGGTGGCCAAAGTACATACTGCGGAAGGGCGCATAGCATACCAGCGGCTGGGCCCCCATGGGCCGGCTGTTATTGTAAGCGCTAAGTATTTCGGGGTGAAGGGGGTTATAACTGTCCTTCTTAAACAGGTTTTTCAGCGAAAACATCGGGGCTAAGATAAGCATTACCCTGTACTATAGGCCATTTGGTAGGCAGGCAATCCGGCTTTTGGTCCGGGGAGGCCCAAACCGCCGCCGGGTACGGTTTTTCCCCAAAAATTAAGCGTTTTCACCTTTCCCTAATTGCCCATTTCTGTTATGTTTGCGGCCGATTTTGAAAAGGCTGCCATGAAATATCTGCACAACATACGTTTATCTTACATTTTAACGGCTCTTTTTAGCCTGTTTTTACTGTCGCCCGTTTTAGCGGAAGAGACTGAAAAACAGGAAACTGTAACCGCCGAAGGCCAGCAGGAACCTGATGGAGCCGAGCCGAAGGAGGAGAAGTTCAACGCCGGTAAAATGATCGTGGAGCACATTACGGATGCACACGATTGGCACTTATGGGGCGAAGGCGAAAGCACCGTAGCCATCCCGTTACCGGTAATTCTTTATACCGATAAGGGTCTGGACGTGTTCATGAGCAGCAATTTTCACCACGGCCACGAGAAGGTAGAAGGCAAATACACCTATGCGTTAGAAGAAGGCAAAGTGGTAGCCGTTAACGCCGATGGCACTGTAAATGAAGAAGCTAACGCACATATCTACGATTTCAGCATCACTAAAAACGTAGCATCGCTGATGTTCAGCGCCTGCTTACTGTTGTTCGTATTCCTAAGCGTGGCGAGTGCTTATAAGCGTAACCCCAACAAAGCACCTAAAGGCCTGCAATCGTTTATGGAGCCTATCATCTTGTTCGTTCGCGATGATATCGCCAAGCAGAACATTGGTCCTAAATACGAACGCTATATGCCTTACCTGTTAACCGTATTCTTCTTTATATGGTTTAACAACCTGTTAGGCTTAGTGCCATTTGCACCTGGTGGTGCCAACTTAACCGGTAACATCACGGTTACCATGTTCCTGGCGCTGCTTACCTTTATTATTATCCTGTTCAGCAGCAATCGCCACTATTGGCACCACATTTTTGCCATGCCGGGCGTTCCACTGCCAATCCTGTTTATCCTTACGCCTATCGAGATACTGGGTGTGTTTTTACGTCCGTTTGTATTGATGATACGATTGTTTGCTAACATCACGGCTGGTCACATCATCGCCTTGTCGTTCTTCTGCCTCATCTTCATCTTTGGTGAAATGCATGCAGGAGCCGGTTTGGGTGCAGGTTTGCTGGCAGTTGCTTTCAATACCTTTATGGGTGTAATGGAATTGTTGGTGGCCTTAATCCAGGCGTATGTATTTACCCTGCTTTCGGCTATGTATTTCGGTAGTGCGGTTGAAGAACCCCACGGCCATCATTAATTTGTGTATTCATTATTCATTTATAAAACCAAACATCATGCTTAACACAGTAGTTCTGGAAACAGTAGGTTATGGCGTAGCTGCTTTAGGTGCAGGTTTTGCTGCCCTTGGCGCTGGTGTTGGTATCGGACAGATCGGTAAAGGTGCTGTTGAGTCTATCGCTCGCCAGCCTGAAGCCGTTAACGACATCCGTTCCAACATGATCGTTACCGCTGCTCTTGTTGAAGGCGCTGCCTTCTTCGCAATGGTTGTAGGCCTTCTTGTAGTATTCGTAAAATAAGAAGCCGAAACTTTAAACAGGCAGCAAAAGCGGTTGGCTGCGCTGCCTGTTTTTCCCCTTAAAAGGGAATGATGTTGATTGAATTGATTAAAATAGAACCAGTAAATAAAGCAATATGCAATTAGTACAACCGGCGCTTGGTCTCCTCTTTTGGATGGTAATCGTTTTCGGCCTTTTGATGTTCATCCTCACAAAGTTTGCCTGGAAACCGATTTTAGGTATGATTCAGGAGCGCGAGAAAACTATTGAAGATAACCTGAACGAAGCCAACAAGGCCCGCCAGGAAATGAGTCAGTTAGTAGCTAAGAACGAAGAGTTACTGAACCAGGCTAAGGAAGAGCGCAACAAAATATTACACGAAGCCCGCGAAGCTGCCGAGAAAGTGAAGAACGATATCGTGGAGCGCGCCAACAAGGAAGCGGAAGAAAAATTGAAGCAAGCCCTTCGCGAAATCGAAAACCAAAAGATGGCTGCTATTACTGAAGTGAAGAACTCAGTGGGCAAAATGGCTTTGGATATCGCTGAAAAAGTGATCCGTCGCGACCTGAATACCAGTGCCGAACATACCGAGTATGTAAACAAGCTGGCTAAAGAAACCAACCTGAATTAATAAGCAGTAATCTGTTATAAAGATGAGTTCATACCGTTTAGCACACCGATACGCAAAGTCGTTACTGACGCTGGCCCAGGAAAAAGGCAAGTTGAACGACGTAAATGCCGATTTCCGCCTGGTGGACGCCGCCCTGGAAAGCAGCAGCGAACTGCGTGCTTTTTTCAAGAGCCCTATCATTGCTTCTGATAAGAAGTTGATTGTGGCCAAGAAGTTGTTTGAAGGCAAAACCAGTGAAATAGTTTACAACTTCCTGGTGCTGCTTATCAAAAAGGGCCGCGAAGCTTTCATTCACGATATTGCCAACTCGTTCATCGAACAATACAACACCGTTTCAGGAATTACACCGGTAACCTTTACCAGTGCTGTTAAACTGGATGCTGCACAAGTATCACAGATCATCAACTCGCTGAAGGCTAAGGAAAACCTGAAGACAATCGAATTAACCGAAGTTATCGAACCTGCTTTGATAGGTGGTTTCGTATTGCAATACGGTGATAAGATGATTGACGCCAGCATCAAAAATCAATTACACGGCTTCCGTAAGATCGTTGAAGATGATTCTTATATCAAGAAATACTAGAGAGCTACTACTCCAAATTTTAAAAAGCCCGCTATGCGGGCTTTATTTTTTGCGTGGCTTATTGAAATAATCTTGCGAATGCCTTTTGCGGAAAAGTAGCAGTAGTTTAGAACGTTTCCTTTTAACGTGCGGATCTTCCACTACCTGCGCTACCATACCCAGAACAGTAGTGATTGTTTGTGTTACTCTGGTCGATACTATTTCTGCTGCCGGCAATAAGTTGGTAGTATCTCTATAAATACTGATAGGTCCTGCAAAAGCCAATCTATCAATATGCATAGTAGTATCTATAATACGCGCCCCTTCAGTATTGTCCTTCGTTTTTTGCGCTTCTGTTGGGCTAATATTAACTTCTCTTTCTAACCAGGATGCAGGAAGTAAAAATTCAAACTCCCCTTTTTCGTTTGTCATACAGGTAAAATCGGTATCGCTAATACAAATAGTCGCTCCTGCAACCGGCGTGTTACTTCCCCGGTCATAAACCGCTCCCTGAATGGCGATAGTGCTATCAGCCTTTGGAGTGGAGTGATTGGTACTATCACTTTTAGTTCCGGTAACAACAATTTGGGTATCGCTTGGTTTGGAAGCGCTTAGCTGGTTCCATGCGGTAGAAAAGAACAAGAATGCTGCGGCTGCTTTTTCAAAAAGCAAAGAACGCTTTGGTCTACTTGTTTCAGGAAGTATGGATCTGTCTAACTGATTTTTGCGGAAGCGACCGCAATGTAGGCTGCCGGCTTGCATAAGGGCGATTAACTCCGTATCGGTTAGGCTGGTGTAGTCTTGTATCACTCGGTTGCACATAGCGCAATGGCGTCCTTGCGCTTCGGGAGTCATCTGCTCCCAATCCTGGGTACAGGGCTCAGGAATACTTAATAAATAGTGTTTTTGCCGGTTATGCATAAAACTAATTTAAACATTAAGGGATTACCTTCTTTCTATCTGAGCCTTTTGTTACAAAACGATGACAATGGCAGGGGTTTTTAATGGTCGCTTAAACTGCCCGGAAATTGATTTAATTTGGAACGTGAACCATTTCTGCACCATTACAACGGCCAGTCACCTATATAAAGTATATGCATTGGCTGAGTCGTTGCAACAATTTGGTGAATGCACCCTGCATGTATTGGTAGTGGATGCCGGGCAGCAACCTGCTTTTAACGGATGCCGGTTTTATGGCTTGCAGGAAATTGCCGGAACCCCGGTGGCCCAAACCATCATTGCTAAATACAAAGGCAACAGCAACAAACTGCGCTGGAGTTTAAAGCCCGTGATGTTGCAATGGTTGCTGAAGCAAAAAGCTATTGACCGGGTTATTTACCTCGATAATGACCTCTTCTTTTATTCGGCCTGGCAGTTTATGTTCGAGTTGCTTCAAACACATTCACTACTGCTAACTCCCCATTATTACAAGCACGACCCTACGCGTGAACAGAACTGGTTTGAAGCCAACTTCCGTGTAGGTTTATATAATGCAGGTTTTGTAGGTGCCAGTCGCCAGGCAACCGGTACATTACAGTGGTGGGCCGAAAGTTGCGCTTATCGTTGCGAAAAGAACGCCTGGCGCGGTTTGTTCGACGACCAAAAATATCTGGACCTGGTGCCGGTTATGGAGGAAAAGGCCCATGTGCTTCGCCATAAGGGTTGTAATGTGGCGGGCTGGAATCAGGAACTTTGCCCACGCATTAAAAGTGGAAACGACGTGCTCATTGATGGCAAGTTCCCGGTGGTATTTATTCACTTTAACAACTACACAATAAGCGAATTACTGAATGGTACCGATAGCTTGCTGGTACCCCATTATGAAAGGTACGAGGCTGTGCTTAAAAAGCACAAACCGGCATTACAACGCAGCGAGTTGTTCTCGCCACAACCTTTCAGCGATAAGCTTAAATTCACCCTTTGGAAAATTGCCACTGACCTGGGATTGTAAACTATGGCCAAACAGAAGATAGAAAAGCAGGTTGCGCCTGCAAAGCCAAAGGCTGTTGTAGAAAAGAAGGATATACGCCGGTTCTTTCCTTTAATTGTGTTTGGTTTTAGCACGCTCATCTATTTTAACTCCATACTGAATAATTACAGCATGGACGATGAGCTGGTTACACAAAATCACCGATTAACCAGTAAAGGTATTAGCGCCATCCCTGAAATTTTCCGCTCGCCGTATTATGAGGACCGCGCCGGTTACAAATACGAGTATCGTCCTCTGGTATTAGTAACCTTTGCTATTGAGCACAGCATATTTGGCGATAACCCCCATGTAAGTCACTTTATAAATGTTTTGTTGTATGGCTTGCTGTGTTTGGTATTGTTCAATCTGCTGAAACTGTTATTCGCTTCCTACGATGTAACTTTTGCTTTGCTTGTTACCCTGGTATTTGCGGCGCACCCTACTCATACCGAAGTGGTAGCCAGCATAAAAAACCGTGATGAAATCTTGGCGCTCTTGTTTGGTTTATTCAGCTTGAGCTATGCCTGGCAATTTGCAAAGGATGGTGCGTGGTGGAAGCTATTGCTCGTGCCTGTCATGCTGCTGCTGGGTATTCTGGCTAAATCAACCACCATCACCTTTGCAATTTTAATTCCACTTACGGTAATTCTACTGGGCCAGGTAACTGCGTTGCGTTTATTTTTAATAACGCTGGTACTGGTGCTTCCTTCGGTATTCTACTCCCGCTTGTATTCGGTAACACAACAGCTATTGTTTGTAGCAGCCATTTTTGTCGCTGTGTTTGTTCTATATCTGTTACGCCATGGGTTTAATTGGCAAGCAGTTAAACAGGCTGCAGGTAATGCCGGTAACAGCGGGCAGAAGGATGTAGCCGAGCAAAAGCTTGACTTCTCTTTATTAAAGAGTCCCTTAGTGGCTGTATCCTTCTTTGTAAGCGTAGTAGTTGTGCTGGCCGTTGCATTAACAGGGCTTTCCATGGGCAATATGTGGTTGGCGGTAATACCGGCATTTGTATTAGTGGCTACCTTTGTTGCAGCAAAAACCGAATTACGGTTCTTTCTCATTTTGCCAATAACCATTGTGGTAAGCTATATGGCGGTGCGCTTTCAGGCTAATACAATGGCGGTTGAAGCAATGTTGATTGCTTTTCTAATGGCACAATACCTGCAAGGCAACAAACAACTAAAAACTATGGCTATCGGCAGCTATCTGTTTTACACGCTGATGGTAGTTGTGCTGAAACATTCTTTTTTTCCTGCCGCTGTACTGCTGTTTGCAATGTTTATTAACCGGCGCCTATGGCCATTAACTGCAGCCCTATCGGTAGCAGCCCTTGGTTTTTTAGCGATTAAGATCCTGGCAATTGCTAAAGGTTCACAAGTAATCAATATTAGTTTGGCCTCAACGCCGGTATTGTTATTGAGTATTCTTCTATTGTGGAAAGCAAAGTCATCCATACAAACATTGGCAACCGTAATTGCATTACCCGTTCTGTTGCTGGTATACTTTATGGTGGCCCCTCCCTCGTTTAATAATGATGTGGTTTCGGGTGTTCAACGCACCTACTATCAATTAAACACCACCAAAGCAGCAGATCTTAATCCTGTTAAATCGGTTCGCCCTCTTTATTATATCGAAAACCCGGTTACATCTTCCGACCCCTTGCGCCTGCGTATAGGCATTGCAATGGTAGCGCTCGGTCAGTATCTGAAAATGATGCTGGTGCCGTATCCAATGAGTTTCTACTACGGCTATGCTTACTTTAAACCAACCGATGTGTTGCAGGCTGGACCGTTAATCGTACTGTTCATACATATAATGCTGTTTTTGGCGGCATTTGTGCTCATCCGGCGGTTACCCTTAATTAGCTATTGTATCTTCTTTTATCTGGCTTCCATTTTTGTTTTTAGTAACCTTATCATTCCGGTTCCGGGTGTTTTTGGCGATCGTTTTCTATTAATTCCTTCTATAGCCTTTGCAATAGCTTTGGTATATGGGGCTTACAAATTATTTAAGCACCCGTTAGAACAGCCTGTTGTATTCAAGGGTAATTATGCGCGTCCGTTACAAGTAAGCATAGAAGTACTGCTGGCAGCCTATATGTTGCTTACAGTTTCACGTAACAGCGATTGGAAGGATCATCTTACACTTTTCAGGCACGATATTGAAGTGGTGGGCAATTCAGCCCAGGCACAAAACCTGTTGGCCGTGCACTTATTTAAAAATGCTACCGAGAGCACCGATATCAATGTTAAGTTCGATCTGCTGAATCAGGCCAGCGAACATTTTAAACGGGCTATAGAGATTTATCCGCAATTCCTGAATGCTAATTATGACCTTGGCCGTAGTTATTATGCCA
Source organism: Chitinophagales bacterium (assembly GCA_046329495.1). Classification (GTDB taxonomy): domain Bacteria; phylum Bacteroidota; class Bacteroidia; order Chitinophagales; family LD1; genus Bog-950. The sequence continues at coordinate 123,811 of JAXLUO010000007.1, forward strand.
TAGCCAGTTTGTATAGCTATCAAAAGAATACCACGAAGGCCTCGCAATTTGCCGATATGGCTTATACGCAATATGCAAAGACCTTACAGATAGATTCCACTTTTGTCGTTCCCAGCTTCGAGATGGGCGTTATTATGGATAATAAGGGCAACCTGCAACAAGCCATCGCGGACTATGAACGTTTTCTGAGTAAGATCAAAACCCAAAAAGAAGCCTACGCAAATCTTAGTTATGTGTATTTCCGTTTAGGAGATTACGAAAACGCAATCCGAACAAACCAGCGTTTATTGCTGGTAATGCCTAACACGTACGAGCCTACCGTGAACATTGCCAAAACATACGTTAAAGCCGGGATCAGAGATAGCGCCATCATCTATTTCGAAAAGGCTTATGTGATCAATCAGAACGACCTGAATGTATTAAAAACACTCTACCAACTTGCTGTTGAAGCAGGCGATTCCTATCGCGCTGGTCAGTACTTTATGAAGTTAAAGGAAAGAGGGATAAACGTTAAATAGTTTTTTGCCAATTTCTAATTAGAGTTTTAATTAAATATTATAATTATTGAAGCTCTAACTATTATTTAATCGACAAAAAAATACAGCTCCTGTATTGTAATTAGTTCGCTTAAAAGCCTGTTTGTTTCTTTTTTAGTAATATTTTTATCGCTTAAGCGATGAAATAGGCATTTAATGATGTTTTCGCATTATGGCATGTGCCTTGCTGCTTAATTGATAGTTGACAAGGAACCTTTGTTCAATTATTATTAAAGGAACTATTAAGATTAACTGCCGTTGAACCGACAGTTGAATCTATGAAAACCTGAACTGCAGATTGGAACCGTAACTGCAGGTAATTTAGAACATATAGCTAATACAGACGTTGGCATTTCCTGAATTAAATAGGGAATGAAGGCAAATGGCTGATTTCTTTTATTCCTGCGTAAAGGAATTGTTGGAGTTGGCATGCTCGTTAGTGAAAATTAAAGTAGTTTAATTAAAAACAATAATTAAAAAAACATTAAAAAGCAGATGAAGAAGATCTTTACGCCACTTGTCTTTAAAGCAACTTTGCTGAGCCTGTTCGCTGCTTTTATTTCGCTTAGCACGTTTAGTCAGTGCCCGGGCTATTTTTCGGTAGCCACGGTTACTCCTCCCTGTGGTAGTTATGCTACCCGCACCTTTAATCCGGGGGGGTATTTGCTAACAAACGTAGTTACCGGTGCGTTAGTGCCATACTTACCGGCGATGTAACGTTCGAAGTGTTGGACTTTGTTCCGAACCCTACTGCCAACCTAACCAATCTGCTTATTACCTCAAACGTTTCGCAGGAAGTGCGTGTAGAACTGTATAATCTGATTGGTGAGCGAATGCTGGATCGCAACGTCCTGTTAAACAAGGGCGGAAACAACGTGCCGTTTAATTTAAATGCTTTGGCATCGGGCACGTATACAGCACTGGTGCATACCGGCAACGAAGTTCATACCCGAAAAGTTCTTGTACAAAGTAACCCTCCTTGTTCCCTATTAGCGAAGGCCGCATTGTATGCGGCCTTTTTTATGTTTTATTGGGCTTGTTAAGGGCTGTAAAGGCACTACGAACAACCAAAAATTCTATTAGGTTTGCCACTCCTCAAAATCGGACCACGTGAAGCTTTCGGTAATAATGCCGGTTTACAATGAAAAAAAGACCATCCGCGAGATAATTGCGAAGGTAATGGCTGTGCCTATTGAAATTGAACTGGTTATTGTAGATGATGGTTCAACCGATGGTACACGCGATATTTTAAAGGAATACGAAGGCAAGCCTAATATTAAGGTGGTTTATCACCAGCAAAACAAGGGCAAAACCGGTGCCATTAAAACCGGCATACCTTATACCACCGGCGAAATTATCAGCATTCAGGATGGTGATTTAGAAACCGACCCGAATGATTTTGTGAAATTGACCGAACCGATAAAAAAGGGGGAGGCTTCCGTTGTATATGGTTCGCGCTATTTAAACCGCACCGAAAAGAGCATGTATTTTGCCTATAAGTTTGGTGCCCGTTTCCTTAGCTGGGTAGTTAATATCCTGTATTGCCAGCGTATTACCGACGAGGCCACCTGTTACAAAGTTTTTAAAGCCGATATTTTAAAACAAATTCCTTTAGAATATAACCGCTTTGAATTTTGCCCCGAGGTAACCGCTAAGGTTAGCAAGATGGGTTATAAAATCAAAGAACTGCCTATGAACTACTACCCGCGCAGTTTCGACGAAGGCAAAAAAATGAACTGGCGCGATGGCGTTAAAGCCCTTTGGGTGCTCATTAAGTTCCGCTTTCTGAACTAAGCAGGTTTGGCATCTGCCGTTTTATTGCTTATATCGCAGTTACATAAACACACCCAAGTGGCAAAACAGGAAAAGAAACCCGTTGGCAAGGTTGCACCTAAGTCTAAATCCGAAGGAACCGGTACCGGTGGTTATATCTTGCGTAACCTGGCGATACTGGCCGGCTTGCTGATAATCTATGCTGTATTTGCCGGCATGTTCACCAACGAGCACAAGATAAGCGAACTTACCCAACAGTTTTACGATATGCGTGCCCACGGTGCCCGCGATAACGAACTACAGCCGCTTTATAACCAAATAATGGAATTGCAACGCGAAGCCTATGCTGATACCGGCTATCTTAAAAAACTGACCCGCGGTTACGATTGGGCCATTAACGAGTTGGCTATTTCAAACCTGGAAAGCATAAAGAATATTAAAGAGGAAATACACCAAAGCGGAGAAGATTCAACCGCACAGTCCTTGTTACAGGCAAAACTAAAGCGCAAGGTGGGCCTGTATAATTTTATCGATTACATTAATAAAAGTACCCCTAAGGATGCTGTGATCCTGTTGCCCGAAGGCGATGCGGAAGTTTCAAACAACAGTAAATGGAATTTTATTTACGACCCCGAATGGATGGAGTATTTCATTTATCCCCGTCTGTGCCTGGCCATCGGCCGCGAAAACGAACATCCCGACCTGGCAAAACGCATTACCCATGTGGTAATTATTGAAGGCAAGGGTTATGATAAACTTAAATACAATGTGCCTTTAAATCAGCGACCGAAGGAAGCTGTTCTGCCTTACGATCAACCGCCACCCGGTTTAGTGCCTGATACAACTTCAACCACAACTGTAACCAATCCGTAAACCTTTAATCACACGCACTATGCTAACTCTTGCTCTTTTGTTGTGTTATCTCCTGGGTTTATCGGTGTTGTTACTAATAAGCCGCAAATATTCCCTCGCCGAATTGATCAGTTTTTCATTCCTGATAGGCATGGGTTTAGAAACCGTCTTCCTGTTTTTGCTGGATGTGGTAGGTATTAAGTACTCGCAAGGCGTTTTGCTTGGCTTAAATGTTGTTGCCATTGCAGCAATTTGTGGTGCCAACTATAAAAATCTGCTGGCATTAAAGGATGAATTCAAAATGCCTTCGTTGCAGCTAAAGGATATAAACCTGGTAGCCCTGGCGGTATTTGCTTATGCCGCTTATCTGTTTTATGCTATCACGGTTAAAAATCTCTTTTGGCCTCCAACCGATCACGATGCCATCGGCTCGTTCGATAAACTGGGCAAAATCATGGCGCTGGAAGGTCAGCTTAAAATCAGCCTCTTTCAGTACAACCTCGAAGGTGCAGGGGGCGTTTACCCCCCGCTGTTTCACGGCAGCTATGCCTATGTATACATCTTCGGCGCATTAATGCCTAAAATTGTAACAACGCTGTTCTTCCTTTCATTGTTAACCGGCTTCTACGCACTGGTTAAAAATTATGTGGGTAGTACAGCCTCGGCAATCTTTACGTTCTTGCTGATGATAACGCCCGAATTGTTTTCGCATGCGGCTTTATCATTAGGTAACTTGCCAACCACTGCTTATGTAGGCCCTGCAGCCATTGCTACGCTTACCTGGGTTGATAAACGCGATACTAAATATTTCTGGATTGGTGCCATTCTTATGGCCTTTGTAATCTGGGTGCGTAGCGATACCATTGTGTTTACTGCTGCTGCCCTTTTGGTAATGACTATTGATCTTATCCGGAACCGCAACTTTAAGCAGTATGTAACCTACGCGGCCATGGTGGTTGCACCATTTGTAATATGGACGCTGTATCTGAAACTCAAAATTCATGCGGCACAAGGCGCCCGGTTCGATTTAGGCATGGGCTATAATGCCGAACGCATGAAACTGATGACCGGATATGTGGATGCCTTTTTGTTAGGCGGCCAACAAGGGCGTATTGATGGCGGTCAATTGTATGGTATTTCCTTTGTGCTGTTCTTTATTATGTTTTTTGTGAACCTGTTTTTTATGGGCACAAACTGGCACAGCATTAAAGCATTTCTGCAAAAGAACCTGGCTGTTTGGGCTTTTATCTTCGGTTCCTTCTTTCTCTATTTTGCGGTGTTCTACCTTATTAACGAGAAGGCGCAAAACGCCCCGCTTTACTCATTGATGGAAAGCTCCTTTAAGCGTGGGTTGTTCTGCTTTGTTCCACTGGCATTGTTTTTTGCCGCCACCTGCCGGCCATCCGAGTTAGCTTTCGCATGGCTTGAGAAATTCAGAACCGGCAAATAATAGTATCGCCTATCTGCCCTTCATGCTTTTGGGTGCCAGGTTGCGTACACGCACTGCGTTTGCTGTATCTTTTTTATTCAAATAGTAATCGAATAAAAACAGGTAGGTAAATTTCTGCTGATCACCATGTGCTATTCCCTGTTCAAAATAGCTAACTGCTTTAGTGGTGTCTTTTTCCATTAAATAATAAACTGCGTAATTATCGTAAGGCAAAGGCAATAACGGATAATACTTTGCAAGTGTGTCATTGCAGGCTAATGCCTTTTGCTTTTCGCCTTTCAGGTAATATAACTTACCTAATTCCATCAACGCTTTATCGTAATCGGGCTTAACCTTCAGGGCACGCTCGTACCAAATAATAGCGCGGTCATCTTGCTTCATTAATTGATAACTCAAACCAATGTTATAGGCCGAACGCCATAAAGTAGAATCTATGGACCAGGCCTTTTCAAAAAGTGGTTGGGCCATGCTTGCATTATTTTGTTCAACGGCATATAGCATCCCCAACTCTTCCATAGCTTGCGCATAATTAGGGTAGGCGCTAATGGCCAGGTTGTAATAGTGGGCAGCTCTCGCCGATTCTGTTTCCAATTTCTCCTTCGTTAGGGTAGCATCCGTACGGTATAAGCGCCTTAGTTCTTTTGCCATCATGTAATTAGCCTTAGCCGAACTTTCCAAGTGAGGCATGTCCGCCTCAAATAAGGTAATCGTATCTTTCCATTCGCTATTGCGGTGAATGGTTGCTGCGGTATAGCCCAGGGCCAGTAGACCCAGCACCGCCACATGCACATAGCTTAATTGTACGGCGTATGCCGGGGCCTGCTTTTTGCCTGCTGCTTTTTTGCCGGCACCTTGCGTGCGGTTAAATAAGTAGTGCAAACCTGCTGCAGTTAAAACACTAAACGAAAGCGAAGCATACAATAAGGCCCTTTCCGCCACCACACCCACCAGTGGAAACACGATATTAGAATACATCGAAATCTGGATGAGATAAAAGAGCAGGAAAAAGCTTACCAGCCGGTTACGCTTAAAAAAGTAAATGGCACCTAACAGTACACCGATATGTATGGCCAACGATAGCAAAGGAATAAACGCCAGAATCGGGGTTAAGGCAACATAGTTTACGCCGTAGTAAAAGCTCAAAGGGTGGGGCAATACCAGCAAACGCAAATACCAGAACAGCGAAGTAAAGGCCGTGCCAAGCACAACACTGTAATCGTTGATATACTTAGTGGGCATTTCTACGTATTCAAAGGAACGGGCAAAACCCGGTAGCAGGCTAATAGCTGTTACGTAAAAAATTAGTATCAGCACCACCAGGGCACCAAAGGCCATGGCGGCGGGCTTAATCTCCTGCCTATTTATCCACATCAATAGGGGTATGGAAGCCAAAAATGGCAGGCAACTGATCTTGCTTAACAAGGCACCTAAAAAGAACAGAAGGCCTAAAGCAAAATGTTTTACGCTGCCTGTATCGGTATATTTCAAGAAAAAGGAGGCACTCAAAAACACAAAGATCAGGACAAATAATTCGTCCCTGCTTTTTAAGCTGCTAACTACCTCGGTATGAACAGGATGCAGCGCATATAAAACCATTCCTAAAAACAACAACGAAAAATTATCCTTGCCGAAAGCTCGTAACAATACGCTTAAAATCAGGCAGCAGCCCAGCGCCCATAATAGCACATTAATCAAGTGGCTGATATGTGGATTCCATCCAAAAAGGCTGTATTCCAGCGCATAAGATGCCTTTACAAGGGGCCGGTAGTCTAAATGTTGCCCATCTTCATTTATATAATTGGTGGTAAACAGCTCCCTAAGGCCACTTAAGCCCTTCTCAATTTGCGGATTATGATTGGTAACCAGGTGGTCATCAAGCCCATAATCATTAAAAACTGTATTAAAATACGCGAAAAAGCACACAAACGCCAGCAATGTATACCAAAAACGCGGGCTTGCTTCTTTATAAATTTGGGAGGTTGCCTGTTTCACCGGAAACAAATTTAACAAATCCGAACCCCGGACCATCCACGGTTCAGCTACAATGATAAACGCTTTAGTTTAGTGTATCAACTATTGGTCAGCTATCCACACCACCCTTAGCCCCCAGCGAAATATTTGCTTAACTTGCGCCCGCTTTTGTAAAACCAAAGGTAGGAGTATGCGTCGGTTATATGTTTTAGTTTTCCTCAGCTTGTTTTTGTCTTTGGCTACTCTGGCCCAAACTGCCACTATCCGTGGCGTTGTAAAAGATGGCAGTAATAAAGATAAGCCCCTTGAATTAGTAAACGTAGTGCAACCGCCGGCCAACGGTACCCAAACCGATAGCGCAGGCTATTACGAACTTAAGGTAACTCCCGGTAACATCAGTATTATTTTCAGCTATACCGGTATGCAGGCCGATACTGAGCAAATCAATATTAAAGCAGGCGAAACCAAACGCCTCGACCTTACCCTGGGCGGTTCTATCGAATTATCGCAGGTGGTAATTGGCGAATCGAAGATAGGAACCAAAATTCAGAAGATTACCGGTAGTGTGGATGTAATGAATGCCCGTATACTATCAAGCAACAACATTACCAACGTACAGAATGCGGTAACCAAAATACCCGGTGTAACAGTGCTCGATGGTCAAATGAGTATCCGCGGTGGTAGCGGTTATGCGTACGGTTCGGGCAGCCGCGTAATTTTGGTGGTAGATGAAATGCCTTTAATGACTGCCGACCGTGGCGATATAAAATGGTCACTGGTTCCTGTAGAGAACGTAGCGCAGATGGAAGTTATGAAGGGCGCTTCGGGTGTGCAGTATGGTGCGGGCGCCTTAAACGGTGTAATCAACATCACTACCGATTATGCGCGCGATACACCTTCTACACGTGTAACTTTCTTTTACGAAGGCATGGGCAAAGCCCCGGTCGATTCATTCCAATGGTGGAAACGCGGTGGTAAGTTTTTTGAAAATCCGAATACCGCCGGCATGAGCTTTCTGCATAAGCAAAAGTTTGGCGATGTAGACTTTGTGTTTGGCGGCATGATGCAGGGGCAACAAAGTTACCTGCAAAGCGAATATGATTACTTCACGCGCTTTTCAACCAAACTGCGCTGGCAGCCGCATAACTTAAAGCGTTTAACCTTAGAGTTAAACACTACCCTGATGTATCGTAAGAGCGGCTTCCAGTTTTACTGGAAAGATGCAGGGCATCCTTATATCTGTGCCGATGGGGTGGATCTGAATGAACGTTATTTCTACGCTTTCGTCGATCCCAAGATCCGCTATCTGGATAAAAAGAATAACCAGCACCGCTTATATACACGTTACTACAGACAGAATAATGTGGACGGACAAACCGACTTCAACATCTTTGGTGTAGACTATCAGTTCCGTCACGACTTTGGCAAAATTTTCAAATTACTGGTGGGTGCCCGTAACGAGCACTGGATGGTAAACGATGGTACCCTGGGTAAGCACGTAGCCGATTTTGGTGGTGCTTTTGTGTCGGGTGAATTAACCTACAAATTCCTGACATTAAATGCAGGTATTCGTGAAGAATACGTTCGGTTAGATAGTGCTATTACACCAACCATACCTGTTTTTCGCGCAGGGGTAAACTTTGAAATTAAAAAATACAACTATATACGTGCATCATTCGGCCAGGCTTTCCGCGTGCCCAGTATTGCTGAACGTTTTGTGCAATATAACCTCGCCGGTATCCGCATATTGCCGAATTACAACATTCAACCCGAGAAAGGATTTACGGCAGAACTGGGCTACAAGCGCAGCTTAAAAATTGGTAACTGGTTGGGTTATTTTGATGCAGCCATGTTTTGGACTGAATTCCGAAACATGATTGAATTTACCTTTGGTGCTAAATACGATCCTGTAGAAGGTCTTTATCCCTTCTTCCAATCGCAGAACGTAAGCAAAGCCAGGATTTTTGGTTGGGAGTTAAGCACCTATGGCGAAGGCAAAATCGGCCCGGTTGACTTTACTACCATGTTGGGCTATACCTATTTCTATGGGGTTGATTTGAACGATACAACGGTTACACATAATGTAGGCGATTTCATTGGTGATGCATTCCGCAAATTTGCAATGCCTACACCGGTGGATGCCGATGGTAAACCATCCTACCAGGCCTGGGATTCACTTACCCAAGGCATGTTGAAGTATCGCAACCGTCATCAGTTAAAGGCTGATCTCGATTTCATCTTATTCGGTAAATACCGTTTCGGTACATCTATCCAATACTATAGCTTCATGGATCGCGTGGATAAGATATTTGAAATTTTTATCAAAGGTGTGGCCGATCAGCGTGCAGCACGGCTTAACAAAGGTGATGTGGTGTGGGATCTGCGTTGCGGCTACGATTTTAATCCGAACATTCAGCTCAATTTCCTTGTTAAAAACGTGCTAAATAACAACTACGCTATACGTATTGCAAGGCCCGATAAGCCGCGTACGTACACGGTGCAACTGGTACTTAATTTTGGTGGCCGGGGGCTTAAGGGTAGCTTCAAACAGCCCCAATTGGGCAATATGTAATTTTAAGTAGCGCATTCTCAAAGCGTTCCACTCAAATTTGGGTTTTCCCTATATTTAGGGATAGCGCGCACTGTAGCCGTTTCCTAAAATCAGTTAAATTTGGGCCTTCGGAATCGCGTTGTATAACCCATCAGACACACGCTTACAGGCTCCCCTAAACTGTGCCCGTTTACTGAGCTACGCCGCGATTTAAATGCACATGATATGAAAAAGATTTTCTACCCAATCTTTTGCCTAACGGCTATTGTACTGTCTTGTCTAACCCTTAACGCCCAGGTTCCTCAGGCTATTAATTACCAGGCTATCGCCCGCGATGCCGGTGGTAATGCTATTGCCAACAAGAACATCTCCCTGCGGTTTACCATCAATAATGGTATTAACCCGGGTTTTCCTGAATACCAGGAAACGCAAACGGCAGTAACCAATCAGTTCGGTTTATTCACGGTGCTGCTGGGTACGGGTAATCCTATAACCGGTTCTTTCCCTGCCATTACATGGTCAACAGGTAACAAATACCTGCAAGTGGAGTTCGATCAAAACGGTGGTAACAACTACATCAACATGGGCGTAACGCAGTTGGTAAGTGTGCCCTATGCCTTGTATGCCGAAAAGGCTGGCGGTACTTCAACGCCAGGGCCAACCGGTCCAACCGGCCCCGCAGGCCCGCAGGGTTCTGCAGGTGCTAAAGGAGCCACAGGTGCTACAGGTGCTACAGGCCCAGCCGGTTTAGCAGGGGCTACCGGTGCAAAAGGCGCTACCGGCGCCACGGGTGCTACGGGTATAGCCGGTGCTACAGGTGCCACAGGTGCAAATGGCGCGGTTGGTGCCACAGGTGCAACCGGCGCAACCGGTACCAGTATCACAGGTATCATCGATAATGGTAACGGTAGTGTTACAATTACCCTTTCAAACGGAACTACTTATACGGTTAGTTCAGGCGCCAGCGGCGCTACAGGCCCACAGGGACCTGCCGGTGCAACCGGTGCAACGGGAACCAGCATTACAAATATTGTTGATAATGGGAATGGCTCGTTAACCATTACTCTTTCCGATGGAACTACATATAATGTTAGCTCAGGTGCTACAGGCGCTACGGGTGCACAGGGCCCGGCAGGCAATACAGGTGCTACCGGGGCAACCGGCAACAGTATTACCAATGTGGTAGATAATGGTAACGGAAGCATTACCATTAATTTTACCGATGGCTCTTCAACAACTATCAATAATGTGCAGGGTGCTACCGGAGCTACAGGTCCGCAAGGTGCAACCGGGCCTTCAGGTGATGGAATCACAAATATTGTAGATAATGGAAATGGAACAATAACTATTGTAACTAATGGCGGTTCTTATACCGTGCAAAGTGGCATAACCGGACCTACCGGAGCAACCGGTGCAACGGGCGCTGCCGGTTCAGGTGGTGGTGCTACCGGCCCAACAGGCGATACGGGTCCACAGGGCCCTGCCGGCTTAAATGGTGCCACAGGCGCAACCGGCGATACCGGTGCACAGGGTCCGGCCGGGGCGAATGGTTTAAATGGTGCTACAGGCGATACGGGTCCGCAGGGCTTACAAGGTATTACAGGCCCAACCGGACCAACAGGTTCAGGTGGTGGAGCAACCGGCGCTACTGGCGATACTGGTCCGCAAGGCCCTGCAGGTGCAACCGGCGCAACCGGCGATGGCATCACTAATATTATTGATAATGGTAATGGTACTATTACCATCGTAACAAATAGCGGTTCCTATACGGTGCAATCAGGCATTACAGGACCAACCGGCCCAACAGGTGCAACCGGTTCCGGTGGAGGAGCCACAGGTGCAACGGGTGATACAGGCCCTCAAGGTCCCGCAGGTTTAAATGGTGCCACAGGTGCCACTGGCGATACGGGTCCTCAAGGTCCGGCTGGTGCGAATGGTTTAAATGGCGCGACAGGTGATACCGGACCACAAGGCCTACAAGGTATTACAGGCCCAACCGGACCAACAGGTTCCGGTGGTGGAGCAACCGGCCCAACCGGCGATACCGGCCCGCAAGGTCCTGCAGGTGCTAACGGCGCAACAGGCGCCACTGGTGATACAGGTCCTCAAGGTATACAAGGTGTAACCGGCCCAACCGGCTCTGGTGGCGGTGCCACTGGTGCCACTGGTGATACAGGTCCGCAAGGTCCTGCAGGCTTAAATGGTGCTACAGGCGCCACGGGCGATACAGGCCCTCAAGGTCCGGCCGGTGCGAATGGTTTAAATGGTGCCACAGGCGATACCGGACCTCAGGGCTTACAAGGTATTACAGGCCCAACCGGACCAACAGGTTCAGGTGGTGGAGCAACCGGCCCAACCGGCGATACAGGCCCGCAAGGTCCTGCCGGTGCTAACGGCGCAACAGGCGCCACTGGTGATACAGGTCCTCAAGGTATACAAGGTGTAACCGGCCCAACCGGTGCAACCGGCTCTGGTGGCGGTGCCACAGGTGCAACAGGTGATACAGGCCCACAAGGTCCTGCAGGTTTAAATGGTGCTACAGGCGCCACGGGCGATACAGGCCCTCAGGGTCCGGCCGGTGCGAATGGTTTAAATGGTGCCACAGGCGATACTGGTCCTCAGGGCCTACAAGGTATTACAGGCCCAACTGGCCCCACTGGTTCAGGTGGTGGAGCAACCGGCCCAACCGGTGATACCGGACCTCAAGGTCCTGCCGGCGCGAACGGCGCAACAGGCGCCACTGGTGATACAGGTCCTCAAGGTATACAAGGTGTAACCGGCCCAACCGGTGCAACCGGCTCTGGTGGCGGTGCCACAGGTGCAACAGGCGATACAGGCCCACAAGGTCCTGCAGGTTTAAATGGAATTACCGGGGCCACCGGCGATACAGGTCCACAGGGCCCGGCTGGTGCTAATGGTTTAAATGGTGCAACGGGTGATACTGGTCCTCAGGGCTTACAAGGTATTACAGGCCCAACAGGCCCCACTGGTTCAGGTGGTGGAGCAACCGGCCCAACCGGTGATACCGGACCTCAAGGTCCTGCCGGAGCGAACGGCGCAACAGGCGCTACTGGTGATACAGGTCCTCAAGGTGTAGCAGGTGCAAATGGATTGAACGGTGTAACTGGCGATACAGGTCCGCAAGGTCCTGCCGGTGCCAATGGCGCTACAGGTGCCACCGGCGATACCGGACCACAAGGCATCCAGGGTATAACGGGTCCAACAGGCGCAACAGGCGCAGGTGGCGGAGCTACAGGTGCAACAGGCGATACAGGCCCACAAGGTCCTGCAGGTTTAAATGGTGCTACAGGCGCCACGGGCGATACAGGCCCTCAAGGTCCTGCCGGTGCTAATGGTTTAAATGGTGCCACAGGCGATACTGGTCCTCAGGGCCTACAAGGTATTACAGGCCCAACAGGACCAACAGGTGCCGGTGGTGGAGCAACCGGACCAACCGGCGATACGGGCCCGCAAGGTCCTGCCGGTGCCAATGGCGCAACAGGTGCCATTGGTGATACAGGCCCTCAGGGTCTTCAAGGCCCTACAGGAAGTGCCGGTGCGGCAGGAGCCACAGGTCCACAAGGAGCAACCGGTCCGTCTGGAGATGGAATAACAAATATTATAGATAATGGAAATGGAACAATCACTATTGTAACTAACAGCGGTTCTTATACTGTGCAATCGGGCATAACCGGTGCAACAGGCCCTACAGGAGCAACCGGCGCAGGTGGAGGCGCTACAGGGGCAACTGGTGATACAGGCCCTCAAGGTCCACAAGGCCCCACTGGTATAACCGGTGCTACAGGAATTGGAACAACGGGAGCTACCGGTGAGACTGGCCCGCAGGGACCTGCAGGAACAAACGGCGCAACTGGTGCTACAGGCGATACGGGTGCCCAGGGACCCGCTGGTGCAACCGGTGCGATAGGTGATACAGGCCCGCAAGGTTTACAAGGTATAACCGGTCCAACAGGACCAACAGGTGCAGGAGGTGGTGCCACTGGCGCAACAGGAGATACAGGTCCTCAGGGCCCGCAAGGTCCTGCAGGTGCCACAGGAGCCACAGGCTTTGGTGCCACAGGTGCAACCGGTGATACAGGTCCACAAGGCCCACAAGGTCCTGCAGGTGCAACGGGTGCTACAGGCTTTGGTGCCACAGGCGCAACCGGTGATACTGGTCCTCAAGGCCCACAAGGTCCTGCCGGCCCAACTGGTGCCACAGGCTTTGGTGCTACTGGTGCAACAGGTGATACGGGTCCACAAGGCCCACAAGGTCCTGCAGGTGCAACTGGTGCAACAGGATTTGGTGCAACAGGCGCAACGGGAGATACGGGTCCTCAAGGCCCACAAGGTCCTGCAGGCCCAACTGGTGCCACAGGCTTTGGTGCTACTGGTGCCACAGGTGATACGGGTCCACAAGGTCCACAAGGTCCACAAGGTGCCACAGGAGCCACAGGCTTTGGTGCAACCGGCGCAACAGGTGATACGGGTCCTCAGGGCCCGCAAGGTCCAGCCGGTGTAACAGGTGCTACAGGCTTTGGTGCCACAGGTGCAACCGGTGATACAGGTCCACAAGGCCCACAAGGTCCTGCAGGTGCAACGGGTGCTACAGGCTTTGGTGCAACAGGCGCAACGGGAGATACAGGTCCTCAGGGTCCACAAGGTTTACAAGGCCCAGCCGGAGTAACAGGCGCAACTGGTGCTAACGGATTAAATGGAGTTACGGGTGCAACAGGCGATACGGGTCCTCAGGGCCCGCAAGGTCCTACAGGTGCAACTGGTGCAACAGGTTTTGGCGCAACCGGCGCAACAGGTGATACAGGTCCGCAAGGCCCGCAAGGTCCAGCCGGTGTAACAGGTGCTACAGGTTTTGGCGCTACTGGCGCAACCGGCGATACGGGTGCTCAAGGCCCGCAAGGTCCAGCCGGTGTAACAGGTGCTACAGGCTTTGGTGCCACAGGTGCAACGGGAGATACAGGTCCTCAGGGTCCACAAGGTTTACAAGGCCCGGCAGGAGCCACAGGCGCAACTGGTGCTAACGGATTAAATGGAGTTACGGGTGCAACAGGCGATACGGGTCCTCAGGGCCTGCAAGGTCCTGCAGGTGCCACAGGAGCTACAGGTTTTGGTGCTACCGGTGCAACTGGTGACACGGGTCCACAAGGCCCACAAGGTTTACAAGGCCCGGCAGGAGCAACAGGCGCAACTGGTGCTAACGGATTGAATGGAGTTACGGGTGCAACAGGCGATACAGGTCCTCAGGGCCCGCAAGGCCCAGCCGGTGTAACAGGAGCCACAGGCTTTGGTGCCACAGGTGCAACTGGTGACACGGGTCCACAAGGCCCACAAGGTTTACAAGGCCCAGCCGGAGCAACAGGCGCAACTGGTACTAACGGATTGAATGGAGTTACGGGTGCAACAGGCGATACGGGTCCTCAGGGCCCGCAAGGTCCAGCCGGCCCAACGGGAGCTACAGGTATTGGCGCAACAGGCGCAACAGGTGATACCGGACCACAAGGCTTACAAGGTGTAACCGGCGCAACCGGAAATACAGGTGCAACAGGTGCACAAGGCCTTACCGGTGCTACTGGCGATACAGGCCCACAAGGCTTACAAGGTGTAACCGGCGCAACTGGAAATACGGGTGCCACAGGTGCACAAGGCCTTACCGGTGCCACTGGCGATACCGGCCCACAAGGCTTACAAGGTGTAACCGGCGCAACTGGTAATTCGGGCGCAACAGGTGCACAAGGCATTACAGGCGCCACTGGCGATACAGGCCCACAAGGCTTGCAAGGTGTAACCGGCGCAACAGGTAATACAGGCGCCACAGGTGCACAAGGTATTACCGGTGCAACAGGTGATACAGGCGCACAAGGCTTACAAGGTGTAACAGGCGCAACAGGTGCCACGGGTGTTGGTGTAACCGGACCTACAGGTCCAACAGGTCCGCTGGGTACAGCCGGCGGCGATCTGCAGGGCACTTATCCTAACCCGATCGTAGACGGTATATTAGGAGATTCTATTATAGGTACGCCACTTAACGGACAAACCCTGGTGTTTGACAATGGCAATTGGGTATTCCGCGATACTTCCGGCGGTAACGATTGGCACCTGTTGGGCAACAACAGTACAACGGCCCCAACCAGTACCGTCGGTCTGCCAATCAACAATAACTTTTTAGGCACAACCGACTTTGCAGACTTTGCCCTGGCAGCAAACAATACCGAACGCATGCGCTTTAAAGCTAATTTTTATGCCATAGGTATAGGCGAAGCCACACCAACGTATGCCATTGATCTGCGCATCAATCCGGATGCCGTTTACCCTTGCAGTAGAAATGGTATACGTATTAATGGACCGAACGCTTCCTCAGCTTGCGATAATGGTTTGTTCTGGGGATATGATAACGGTGGTTCAGTTACCAACGGCGGTTATTTGTGGAATTATACCAACGGCGGCTATCTGGCTTTTGGATTAGGAACTACCTGGGCCAGCGGCGAAGTGGCACGTATTACACCAAATGGTTTAGGTGTATTTGTTGCCAACCCGAGTGCGGGTATTCATTTACGGCAGAACACCGGCATACGTAACGGCTTAATGGTTTCAAGCCCTAACCTTCCGGTAGGCACCGATGGCGTATTTGTAGGTTTGGATATTTCCAGTGCTGCAGGCTCCGATGCCTTGATCATGAACTACCAGGCAAATCCAATCAAATTCGGGACAACCAGCCTGGAACGTATGCGCATTGCAGCCGATGGTAAAGTGGCTATTAATAATATAAACCCGGCAAGTTACCTCGATATTGACGGTGATCTGGCCCTACGTGCGAAGGCTTTGAGCCTTTCCAACGGTGCTAATAACAACGTTAGTATTACTACTAACCCGGTTTCCTTCTACCGCGTTACCGGCCCAACCGCCGACTTTACTATCAGCGGTTTTAACGGTGGTGTGGATGGACGGATTGTTACCTTGTTTAACCCAACGGCTTACACAATGACCATCCAGAATGTAAGCGGAACCTCATTGGCTGCTAACCAGATAATGACCGGTAACGGTAGTTTGGTGTTAAACGACAGTTCATCCGTAACACTGCAGTATAGCGCAACCGATTCAAAGTGGATAGTTACCGGCTTTGCAAACGGCGACTATGCAAGCACCGGTGGCAAAGAATGGTTGTTGCTTGGCAACGCCGGTACGGTGGATGGAACCAACTTTATCGGCACAACCGATAACGTACCTTTCAATATCCGCGTAAACAACCAACCTGCAGGCCGTATCGATAATACTAAGTTGAATACCAGCATGGGTTATCTCAGCGCTAATATGACTGCCGGTACCAATAACTCGCAATTCGGCGCCTACTCGTTGGGTTCGCTGGGTGCAGGTTCATCAGGCAATTCAAACACTTCCGTAGGTGTTTATTCAATGGCCTATAATACTACCGGTTATCAAAACGTAGCCGTAGGTGAATATAGCCTTGGTGGCAATACAAGCGGATATTTGAACGTAGCGCTTGGTGCCGGTTCAATGGATCAGGCTGCCGGTAGCATAGGTAACGTAGCAGCAGGTTTTTGGGCGCTGCGGGGTATCCCTAATGCTGCCAGCCAGTACAACGTAGCCCTGGGTTTTGCCAGTGCATATAGTATGAATACCGGCACGCGTAACGTAGCCATTGGTCTTCATGCATTATATAGTATGGGCACAGGTAACTACAACGTAGCCATCGGCGACTCTGCCTTATATAGCTTTACGTCTAATGCTTATATGAATACGGCCATTGGTCATGCCGCGTTGTTCTCCTCAACCGGGGCAGCCAATACAGCGGTGGGTTCCTATGCTATGGTGGCTAATACCACCGGTAGTAACAATACCGCAGTAGGTAATGCCTCGTTACAATATTCGCAAACCATGGTTAATACTACAGCCATTGGTAATGGCGCTATGCAGTATGGCAAGTTGGTTAATTCATCTACCGCTTTAGGTGCCGAGGCATTGCAGAACGATAGCTCGGGCGATATGAATGTGGCTGTTGGTTGGCGTGCCATGCGCAACACCAAATGGGCTTACGAAGACGTGGCCGTGGGTGTAGGTGCCATGGAAAACTCGCCTACCGCGCGTTATAACACCGGCGTTGGCCGTTTTGCCTTACAGCAAATTAAAACCGATTACAACGCAGCGCTGGGTTTCGATGCAGGTTTGTACGCCGATTCTTCGGTAGGTGCAACGTACCTGGGCGCTTATGCAGGTTATTATAACGAAGCTAACTACAACACCTGGGTAGGCTACCAGGCGGGCGTAGGTAATGCAAGTCCGTTTAAAATTACCGGCGATGAAAACACAGGTGTGGGTGGTTTCACACAATTCTTTGCCACTACCGCCCGCAGCAATACCAGTTTGGGTTATGGCGCCTTCTATTGGGATAATACCGGCCATAACAACGTGGCCATTGGTGTGCGGGCATTGCATGGCACAGGCTTAAGTGCAGGCAGCTACAACGTAGCCGTGGGCGATAGTGCCGGTTTCAGTATTACCAATGGTAACCGCAACATTGCCATAGGTGTACACAGCATGCACAGCTATTCGGGTAGCGATAATATTGCAATTGGCGATAGTGCAGCCTATATGAATACGGCCGATGAAGTGTTGGCTATAGGCAACCGCGCAGGCCGTAATAATAACTCATGGCGCAATTTCTTTTTCGGTAACGATGCCGGTTATTATACTACCACAGGTTCGTATAATATGTTTATTGGTGCGTATGCCGGCCAGTACAATACAACTGGCGTAGCCAATTATGCCATTGGCCGCGGTGCATTGCAGCAAGGCACCAATAACACAGGTAACCATGCATACGGTCGCCTGGCTGGTCAAAACCACTATATAGGCGATTACAACGTTTATTTGGGTTTCCAATCTGGTGTTTATGATAGCATAGGCAGGTATAATACGTTTGTAGGTACCTATACAGGTAATAATAACGCTACGGCCAAAGCTAACGATGACCAGTTCAACACCGCCCTGGGTTACGCAGCGCTTAGCGATATAACTACAGGCGATTATAACTCGGCCGGCGGTGCATATTCATTAGACCAGAACACAACCGGCGGTTTAAATACCGGCTTTGGTGTTAGCACCTTGCGCTTAAATACTACCGGTGCGGGTAATACGGCTGTTGGTACCAACGCCTTATATAATCACGTAAGCGACGACTTTAACACCGCCGTAGGTTACGAATCGCTGGTAAGCGACACCAGCGGTTACTACAATACCGCTATTGGTTGGCGTAGTTTGCGTTACAACTTAACCGGTGGCGAAAACACAGCCCTGGGTGTTGGCGCATTGGAATTTATGCCGCAGCAAACGGGCAACACCGCTGTAGGCCGGGGCGCCATGATTAGCGCTGCCGGCGATTACAACGTGGCTGTTGGTTACTATGCAGCTTCTTACATGGACACCGCACTAAGTAATTTCGTTGTGGCAATCGGTAACGATGCCGGCCATACCTCTGCTGCTTCTAACACTGTTTATGTAGGTCGTTATGCCGGTTATTACAATAAAGGCGACGAGAACGTATTTATCGGTTACAACTCGGGTGTAGGTTATTCTACTAACAACGTTTCCGGTAAAGAAAACGTAGGTGTAGGTGCCAGCACACTCAGTTATTTATCTACCGGCCGTAGCAACACCGCGGTAGGTTTGGGCAGCTTATACTTCCTTACCACTGGTACCAACAACGTGGCCATTGGTACCCGCGCCGGTTTAAATTTAACAACTGCAGTTCGCAACATTGCAATAGGCGATAGCAGCATGTTTAACAGCACCGCCTCCTACAACGTTGGCATCGGCTATCGTTCGTTGTATTACAATACAACCTCCAGCAATAACATTGCCATTGGTCCGTATGCCATGCAGGGTAATTCGGCTTATACAGGCAGTGCCAACATTGCAATGGGCTATGCTGCATTATCTCAAATTTCAACAGGTTACCAAAACGTGGGTGTCGGCGATTACGCCTTAACGCAAAACACCACGGGTTACCGGAATACTGCAATCGGTGCAGGCGCTATGGACCAAAATACTACCGGCTATTTAAACACAGCCACCGGTATGTGGGCATTGCGTTTTAACAACGTAGGCTATATGAACGATGCGCATGGGTATCTGGCTCTCTATAATAATAATGCAGGTTACTATAACACCGGTAGCGGTGCATATGCCTTATATAGCCAAACATCCGAAAACAATAGCGCTGCAGTAGGTACCTACGCCGGTTACTATGCCAATACGCAAGGTGCTTTTGTTGGGGCCTTTGCCTACCCTAACAACGGCGGTTACACCAACGTAGGTGGGTTTGGTTATAGTGCATTGCCTACTGCCAGCAATATGATCCGCATTGGTAATACGGCGATAACAAGTATAAACGGTGCAGTAAACTTTACGGTAGTTTCCGATGGCCGCTTTAAAACCCATGTAAACGAAGATGTGCACGGCCTCGATTTCATCATGAAGTTGCGTCCGGTAACTTATAACTACGATGTAAAAAGTATGGACAGCTTTGTTGAAGGCGGGGAGCGTAAAACACCTGATGGCAAGCCTCGCCCTTACTCGGCCGAGGAACTGGCCTCCATCAAACAAAAGGAACAGGTGCGCTACTCCGGCTTCATCGCACAGGAAGTGGAACACGTGGCCGATAGCCTCGGTTACGATTTCAGTGGTGTAGATAAACCGGATAATGATAAGGACCCTTACGGCCTCCGCTACTCCGATTTTGTGGTGCCTATGGTAAAAGCCATGCAGGAACAACAGAAGATGATTGAGGACCTTAAAAAGATGGTTCAGCAACAACAGAAAGAGATCGAAGACCTCAAGAAACGGTAGTAAACAACCTCCCCGTTTATACCTATCCCGGACCGGTTAAAACCTGTCCGGGATTTTTTTATCTACCGATGGTCAAAATAATCTTTTAAAATCCCCGTCTCCTTTTATTTTTACAGGCACACTATCCTAAACCCCTTCAGGCATGAAAGATTACCACCGCCTCTTCGACATTGTTTATTATCAAAAGGAACACCATCCCCAACCCGATGCTTTTGCCCGTAAAGAAAACGGCAACTGGATCCGTTATTCAACACAGGAAATTATTGATGCTGCAGAGCGCGTTAGCCTGGCATTATTGAAACTGGGCGTTAAACCCGACGACAAAATTGCCATTGTATCAGGCAACCGTCCCGAGTGGAATATTGTTGACCTTGGCATGCTGCAAATTGGCGCGGTAAACGTACCGGTTTACCCAACCATCAGCGAACACGAATACAAGTTCATCTTTAACGATGCCGAGATCAAATACGCTTTTGTAAGCGACGCCAAACTGTTCGGCAAAATTAACTCAATAAAAAGCGAAGTGCCCTCGCTGCAGGATATCTTCAGTTTCGACATGGTTCCCGGTTGTAAGCACTTCCAGGAGTTCCTGGCCATCGGCGATGGCGGCGATGTAGCGCAAATTAAAGAGCGCAGCGATGCTATTAAGGAAGAAGCCCTGGCAACCATCATTTATACCTCGGGCACTACAGGTAACCCTAAAGGGGTAATGCTTTCGCACCGCAACGTGGTAAGCAATATCAAGGCTGTATTACCTATCCTGCCTTTAGATTCAACCAAACGCGTATTAAGCTTTTTACCGCTTTGCCACATTTTCGAGCGCGTGGTAATTTATGTGTACATGGTGCGCGGCGTTTCGGTATACTATGCTGAAAGTATGGAAACCATTGCCGACAACCTGAAGGAGGTAAAACCCAACTTCTTTACTACCGTTCCGCGTTTGCTGGAGAAGGTGTATATCAAGTTAGAATCTGCCGGCGGCAATCTTACCGGCTGGAAGAAAAACTTGTACGAGAATGCTTTGGAGTTTGCCCGTAGCTACGACCCCGGTAAGGAGTTAGGTATGATGGACAAGTTGAAAATGACCATCTACGATAAGCTGATCTTTAAAAAATGGCGCGAAGCCCTGGGCGGCAATTGCGAAGGTATCTGTGCCGGCGCTGCTGCGCTTAACCCGCTGTTGGCCCGCGTATTTACCTGTGCCGGTATTCCTATTATGGAAGGTTACGGCCAAACCGAATCAAGTCCGGTTATATCAGTAAATCCATTTAACCTCAAGGAAATTAAGTTCGGCACAGTTGGTAAAGTAATTAATGGTGTTGAAGTGCGCTTAGATCACCGCGAAGGCATGGCCGAAGGCGAAGGCGAAATTTGGGCGAAAGGCCCCAATGTAATGGTAGGCTATTACAAACGCCCCGACCTTACTGCTGAAACAGTTGTAAACGGCTGGCTGAAAACCGGCGATGTGGGCACCTGGGTGGAGTACCGTGGCGCTAAGTATTTAAAAATTACCGACCGCGTTAAGGAGCTCTTTAAAACCAGTGGTGGTAAATACATCGCTCCACAACAGATTGAAAACAAAATGAAGGAAATTCCTTTTGTAGAGCAGATTATGGCTGTGGGCGAAAACCGCAATTACGTTACTGCCTTAATCGTTCCTAACTTCTTAAACCTTACCGAATGGTGCACCAAAAATGGCGTTTCCGCCGGTAGCCCGGAGGAGATGGTGAAGAAACCGGAAATCCAGAAACTGTTCCGCGAATATATTGATGAGAAGAACAAAAACTTTGGACAGTGGGAAACCATCAAAAAGTTTGAACTGATGCCGAACGAATGGAGTATCGAAGGCGGCGAACTTACGCCAACCATGAAGGTGAAGCGTAAAATAGTGAATGAGAAGTATAAAGATTTAATAGAAAAAATGTATTCAAATTAAATTAATACAAGGCCCGTAAGGGCCTTTTTTATTTTATATAATTTAAAGAAAGAAGTTATCTTTAGGTAGATTCACCTGTTAGCTATGGCCGCAAACGGCAAAACAACTTCGCTCAAAGCAAAAAGTCGTACCGGTAAACCCGAGGTGCGCTTACAGGCCCTGCTGGAACTTAGCAGCCATTATAACTACCTTAAAAAAAAGGAAGCCTTGCAATATGCCCGCCAGGCTTTGGAGCGGGCCATTCGTTGGGATCAAAAAGCCTTCATTCCGCGGGCGCATCTGCAACTGGCCATGTATTTCTGCCGCGCACGCGTTAACAGCCTAACATCGCTTAACCACTGCTTTAAGGCGCTTGCGCAAAAGGAATTGTTTACCGATAAACGCGAACTTTCGGATGTCCATAAAACTATGGGCATTAATTATTACTACCTCGGCGAAACACAAAAGTCGCAGGAAAGTTACAGGCAGGCACTCGACCTTCTTTTAAGTATTCCTGTTAAGGCAAATGTGGTTTATAAGGACATAGCCGACAACTTTTACAATCTCGCTATCCTTAACCGCAGTACCGAAACTATTAACCTGCGTCGCGAAAATTTGTTGCAGGCTATGAAGTATTATAAACTTGCTGAAAACCCTACAGGTTTGGCACGTTGTAAAGACGGCATGGGTGTGTACTACTTTTACAAAGGCGAAAAGAAACGTTCATACGAGAGCCTGCACCGGGCCCTGGGCATGTTCCGCAAACTACGCGATACGGAAGGTATGAACCTTGTTTATAACAATCTGGGAACCCTTAAAATAAAGGAAGGTAAGTATAAAGAAGGATTGGTTTTTTTAAACCGCAGCCTGCAAATGCGCAAAAAAGCCGGGCACCCCGTTTCAGTGGCTATTTGCCATATAAATATTGGTAACGCGTACATTGAGCAGAAACGGTTTGATGAAGCTCTTAAGGAGCTTAAAAGCGCCGAGAAAATTCTGCGAAGAACAAAGAGCCGCATGGAATTGAGTTCGGCACTTAAAGCGCTAACCAATTGCTATCAGCAGTTAAATGATTTTGAAAAAGCCCTTGCTGCGCAAACCGAGTTCTTAACCCTGCGCGAAGAACTACATCAGTACGAATTAGAGAAAGCATATGACGATACCTCAGCTCATTACGACCTTGAATTAACGGAAAAGAATGCGGTTATTGACAGGTTGCAGAATTTTGAAATTGCCACCTACATCCATCGTTTAGAAATGAGCAATGCCGAACTCAGGCAATTTGCTCACGCCGCCTCGCACGATTTAAAAGAACCCCTGCGCACTATCTCAAGTTTTGTCAGTTTGCTCGATAAGCACTACCGGGGTAACATGGACGATACGGGCCGCGAATATCTACACTATATCTCTTCTGCTGCCCGCCGTATGGATGAATTGGTGGGAGACATGCTCGATCTCTCGCGGGTTAACCTTAGCGAGTTGCAATTAGCTCCAGTCAATCTTAATACTGTAGTGCAGGATGTTATAAAAGATCTTGGTGCTATTTTACAGGAAAAACAGGCTAAAGTGGTGCTTGGTAAATTGCCGGTGTTAAATGCCGACCGCACCCAAATGCATCAGTTGTTCATGAATCTTATATCTAATGCCGTAAAGTATAACGAAAGCAAGTTGCCCGTAATCACCATCAAAAGTAAAAAGGAGGGTAGACGCTATTTGATAACCGTTGCGGATAATGGAATCGGCATTCCCGAAGAATATAGGACCAAAATTTTTGAATTATTCCAGCGTCTTCACCACCGCGAAACCTACAGCGGCACCGGCATTGGCTTAACCATCAGTAAACGCATTGTGGAACGCCACGGTGGTAAAATTTGGGCGGAAGCAAATAAACCGCAAGGCTCAGTATTCCATGTGCTGCTGCCCGAATAGTTGTAACTGATTACACTCATTTATTTATGCCGCCAATGCGCAGCAATTTTGCAGCATGCAAAAAAGGCCCTGGTTACTTTATCCATTATTATTTCTTGTAGCTTTTCAGGCGGTGGGTGCCTTGTATGGTGGCCTGGCTTTGGTTACTGCCCCTGATGGCTCTATTTTACAAATGCCGTTAAGCTGGTTGGAAAACAGCCCTTTCCCCGACTTTCTTATTCCCGGTATTGTGTTGGGCTTGGTGCTTGGTTTGTTTCCCTTATTGCTGTTGCC
This sequence comes from Chitinophagales bacterium, assembly GCA_046329495.1. Taxonomy (GTDB): domain Bacteria; phylum Bacteroidota; class Bacteroidia; order Chitinophagales; family LD1; genus Bog-950. The sequence continues at coordinate 147,942 of JAXLUO010000007.1, forward strand.
GGCACTGTGGTTTAAGCCAAATTGGAAATGGCCCAACGTTTTGAATCTCTATAAGCAACGGCACTGGGCTATAACTTACGCGCTTTACTTGGGTGTTATGATGGTAGCCTGGATTAACTTTCAATTGCTGTTTGTGCAACGTTATTTTTGGCTGCAACCTGTTATTGCCCTTATAGGGCTGCTCATTATCATTTTCAGCCTGCTGCCTAAGGTGCTTTTGTATTACCAGGCTAAACCTGAACAGCCTTAGCCGCATCTAACTGCTTACGATGCATAATAGCTTCGGTAAGCCAGGTTAATTCACTTACAAATTTATCCATGCCTTTGCCTAATGCTTCGTCGGTTAATTCACCGGCTTCGTTAAAAGCAAACTGAACACCGGGCACTAATAACTTAAATGGCATAGGGTAACCACCCATCGATAATACAAGTTGTTGCATTTCGGTACTGGCATTAATACCGCCAAATTTACCGGTGCTTACACTAACAACTCCAATAGGTTTCTTCTGAAATTCCTTCCAGAAATAATCTACCGCATTCTTTAATACTCCCGAATAACTGCCGTGGTACTCCGGCGATAAAAACACCAATGCATCAGCGCTGTCAAGTACCTGTTGCATTTCTTTCAAACCGGCAGGCAGGTTAGGGTGCATGCTGTAGCGCTCTTCTAATATAGGCAGGTTGTAAGTCGCTAAATCAACTATCTCGGTTTGCAGGTATCCGCTCTTCATAAAGCGTTTCTGTAACTCCACCGCTACCACATGGCTCTTACGCCCAATCCGCACACTACCCGATATAATGGCAATTTTCATAACTATCCTTTGTATTACAACAACACATGCAGGGTTTTGTTCCCCGCATGCGCTATTGTCCATTCGTCCACTTCTATGCTTACTTCACTAATTGTAATTGTACGTTCAGGTGCAGTTTCACCTCATCGCTCACCACTACACCACCTGCTTCGGTTACTGCATCCCAGCTTAAACCAAATTCTTTACGCTTCAGTTTGCCGTTAATTTCAAAACCTGCTTTAGTGTTGCCGTAAAAATCCACCATCTGTCCGCCGTATTCCACGTCCAGGCTAATAGGCTTGGTTGTTTCACGGATGGTGATGTTGCCATTCAATTTGTAAGTGTTGTCACCGGTTTTTTCAAACGAGGTAGATTCAAACTTCAATTGCGGATATTTCTCGGCGTTAAAGAAGTCGTCACTCTTCAGGTGATTATCGCGCGCTTCCATACCGGTTTCAATTGATGCGATATCGGCCGCAAAGCTGATCTTGGCATCGGTAAAGTCTTCTTTGGTGTTCTCCACTGATGCGGTAAAGGTTTTAAACTTCCCGGTTACCGTGTTAATCATCAGGTGTTTCACTTTAAAATCAATGGAGCTGTGCAGTGCATCAATGGTCCATACTTGTTTGTTAGCAGTTGTGCTCATGTTGTTTGGTTTTATTAGATTTTTAAAATGTTTATTGCATCGGAACTTCTATCAATAAAAGTTCGGTTTCAGGGCCGGTAACAATCTCTACACTTGTAGTATCGTATACACCCACTGCATCGCGCGCACCGGCGGCAACACCGCCTATCTCGGCACTGCCTTTTACTACTACCACAAACACGCCGCTGTTTTCGTTGTGTAAGCTGTAAGTAGCTGCCGTACCGGCTGTAAAGCTGCCCATGCTCAGCCAGGCATCCTGGTTAATCCATAAAGTGTCTTCTTCCTTGCCCGGCGAAACCAGCAATTGGAATTTGCCTTCGCGCTCCTGCACCGGGTAGGTGCGTTGCTCATAACGCGGGTCAATGTTTCGCTGTTTAGGGAATATCCAGATTTGGAACAGATTCAGTTCCTCGCTGGTGCTGCCGTTGTATTCGCTGTGCATTACACCGCTGCCGGCACTCATTATTTGTACATCACCGGCTTTAATTAAGCCCTCATTTCCCATACTATCACGGTGCTTCACTACGCCTTTTAAGGGTATAGTGATAATCTCCATGTTATCGTGCGGGTGGGTGCCAAAGCCCATGTTGGCAGCTATGCGGTCATCATTTAACACACGCAGCAATCCAAAATTCACCTTCTGCGGGTTATAATAATTAGCGAAGCTGAAGTAATGACTGGCTTTTAACCAGCCGTGGTCGGCAAAGCCTCGTTCGCTTGCCTTATGCAGTATGGTTTTCATACACGCTCCTTTTTTTGATTTGTAGAACAAAGGTAAAGACAATTGTTGTATATACAACAATTACGTCAAAAAAATTTTAACTTCTTAACTTATCCAAAATGCGGTTTAACTCTTTTGCCTCAGCCTGTGTAATGGTTTTCAATGTTTTAAGCCATTCTTCACTCTCCACATCAATTTTGCTCAAAAGGCTTAATCCCTTATCGGTAATAGCAATATCTACCTGTCGGCGGTTGTTGGGGCAAATCTCGCGGTTCACTAACCCTTTTACACGTAACTTTTCTACCAGGCGCGTAGCATTGCTGTTCTTATCTATCATGCGGCAGCTAACATCCTGCAGCCGTAGGGCTTTGGGGTGCGAGCCACGCAATATGCGCAACACATTGTATTGCTCCGGTGTAATGCCGTGCTTCTTAAACCGTGCGGTATTTACGTTGTGCAGCCAACTGGCCGTAAACAATACGTTTACGGCTGCCTTCTCGTACTCGGTAACAAACTTCTTCTGCTGTATGTCTTCTTCTAATCCCACGGAGCAAATATAAAAATTAATTGTAGATACAATAATTGCATTTGCAATTGTTACAAGTTTGGCACCCGATTAAACCAGGGTTGTGCCTTTTCCAGTTGTGCACCTAAGCGGAAAAGCGTTGCCTCATCGCCTATGGAGGCCGTAAACATTACACCCACCGGTAAATTATCGGCGCTCCAATACAAAGGCACACTCACTGCCGGCTGACCGGTAATATTAGCCAATGCAGGGTAGGGCATCCACTGAAATATCTTCGAGGCTATCTTCTCAATCAAACCTGTATATCGCACCAAACTGCTGATGCCAAGGGCGTTCATCAGGCGCAAGGCCTGGTCTTCAAACCTACTGGCCTGCAACGCACCAATCTTAAATGGTTTCATACCAAGGGTAGGGGTAAGTAATAAATCATATTGCTTATGAAAGTTGCCCATCGTGCGGCTTACTTCGTTCCACCGTAAGCGCGATAAGGCAAAATCGTTTGCACTAAACGATTTGCCTAACTTGTAAAGCAACCAGGTATTGGGTTCTACTTCACTATAATGAGGCTTTTTACCGCGTTGCTCAGCCAGGTAGTCCAGCGTGGCACTTAATTCCGAAAGCACCAGCGTATAAAGCATGTTGATCAGCAGATCCTTATTAAACGGCAAAGGTATTTCTTCAACCTCATGCCCCAGGCTGCGCAACAACTTTACCGTATGCTCAATAGCCTTTATGTTTTCGGGGTCTTGTGGAAAGTCTAACCCTGCAGGCATTTGTACACTATAACCTATTTTCAGCTTACGCGGCTCTCTGTTCACCTCCTCGGCATATGGTAGCTCCGGTTTTTGTATTACGTAGGGTTCTCCTTCTAAAGGTCCGGCAATTAAATCCAGATACAGCGCCGAATCGCGCACGCTGCGTGTAACCACACCTTCGCTAACAGCGCCGCTCCACATTTCACCAAACTGCGGACCCAGCGTTACACGGCCACGCGAGCACTTTAATCCAAACAACCCGTTACAACTGGCTGGTATGCGTATGCTGCCGCCACCATCGTTTGCACTGCCCATAGGCACTATGCCTGCACCTACGGCTGCTGCACTTCCTCCGCTGCTTCCGCCTGCTGTATGCGCCTGGTTCCAGGCATTGCGGCAAGGCCCGAATAACTCATTTTCTACAAACGGATTTAAGCCAAACTCCGATGTATTGGTTTTGCCAAATATCACCAGCCCGCTTTTCAGTACGCGATTGGTTACTTCGCTGTTCTCTTTGCTGATGTAATCTTTCATCAACCTGCTGGCGTTAGTGTAACGTGTACCTTTTAATTGCGGACCAAGGTCCTTCAGCAAATAAGGTACACCTGCAAAAGGTGCATTGGGGTCTACAGTCTTCAGTTGTTCCTTGCCAAGGTCATACAACTTGGTAACAATGGCGTTCAGTTTCGGATTAACAGCCTCCGCTCGGGTAATGGCGGTTTCTAATAGTTCTTCAGCGCTTACTTGTTTGGTTTTAATCAACTGGGCCAGCGAGGTGGCATCGTGCTTGCGGTATTCTTCAAATTGCATAAAAGACTGTATGTAGCCTTAAATGTAAAATCATTTTCGGTTACCGAAATGCAGGAACAAAAGATCTTATTTCTTCTTTTTGATAATACGCCTGCGGTGTTGTTCGCCCCATTTGTGCAGGGCCTGTACCACTTCGTGCAGCGTATCAGCATACGCTGTAAGCCTGTATTCAATAGTTACGGGCATGCTGTCAAATACGGTGCGCGTAAGCAATTCATTGTTCTCCAGGTCCTTTAGTTCTTTCGAAAGCACCCTCGGCGTTATACCGGGTATCTGCCGCAGCAATTCTTTAAAGCGGTAATTGCCGTGCCCCAGGGCTATAATGATGGGCAACTTCCATTTACCGCTTAACACATACAAGGCATCCTGCACCGGTTGCAGGTTCTTTGCACATTCGCCGCCTTTTGCAAGGCCGGGTTGGGTAGTTTTTGCCTGGCTCATATTCTTAGTATACAAAAGTATACCGGTATACTTTTGTATATCGATATACTTTGTATAGCAAACATACCGAAGTTTGCCCCGTCAAACAAAATTTTAAATCAAAAAATTAAACAGTATGAATATCGCATTATGGATTGTGCAGGGGCTTTTAGGGGCAATTTTTTTAATGTCGGGTGTTATGAAGTTTACCCAACCCAAAACAAAACTGGCGGAGAAAATGCCCTGGGTAAATGGTTTTAGTGTGTTGCAGGTAAAGCTCATCGGCTTATCGCAGTTGTTGGCTGCCTTGGGTTTGGTGTTGCCAATGCTTTTAAATATTGCACCGGTGCTTACACCCCTGGCCGCAACAGGTTTGGTGCTAACCATGCTTAGTGCAGCCATACTACACTACCGCCACGGCGAAATGGAAGCAATACGCATCAATGCGGTGTTAGGTAGCCTGGCTTTATTTGTAGCTATCGGTAGGTTCTTTTTAGCTTAATGCAACAAAGCAATGAGGAATACCTTCCTCATTAACTTAAGTATTCAAAAACAAGCGTTAACAAATCAAAGGGCCGGTGGTTTATCCATCGGCTTTTCTGCCTGTATTTCTACCTTTGGTGCATGCGATTAAGGACAGCGATTATCACAGCACTTATTGGTGTGGTGGCGTTAGGCAGTTCAGCCTGGTTATTACGCCCTATACAAAGCGATAAGTTCAGGATTTATTTCGACGAAAAATTAATTGAAGGAAAAAAGAAATATCTGTCGGAGGACTTGATGCCCTCCACCGATACACTAAAACGCCCCAACATCATTTTGATATTAGCCGATGATCTGGGCAAAACCGATATTTCCTTATACGGTAACAAAGTCGTGTCTACGCCAAACATTGATGGCATAGGCCGCAATGGTGTAATTTTTACCGAAGGCTATATCTCTTCACCGGTATGTTCGCCCTCGCGTGCCGGCTTGCTCACCGGCCGTTATCAGCAACGTTTCGGGCACGAGTTTCAACCTAACCACCGCTACCTGAAAAGCATGGCCGAATATTATGGCTTTAAAATGCTGCCGCGTTTTAGACCCATCACACCTATTAAGTCAAAAGAGGTGCCTGAAACGGAGGAGCGTTTGCGTCAGGGCTTGCCTCCATCCGAACTTACATTGGCTGAAGTATTGAAAAAGTATGGCTACACCTCTGCCGTAATAGGTAAATGGCATTTGGGTGCGGCTGATTTTGCTCTACCTACTAACCGTGGGTTCGATTACCAGTACGGTTTTTACGAGGCCTTTACTTTGTATGCGCCTAAACAAACGCCGGGCATTGTAAGCACACCCATCCACCGCGATTTTATGGATCATCATCAATGGGAGATGGCCGAAGGCCGTACCGGCAACTGCGCTATCCTGCGCAACTGCTGCGAGCGTCAGGAGGAAGATAAATACCTTACAAACGTGCTAACCGATGAAGCAATCAACTTCATAGACCGTAGTAAGGATAAGCCATTCTTCCTCTACTTGCCTTACAATGCGCCGCATGCCCCTTTACAGGTAACTAAAGAATACTACGATAAGTTTGCATTTATCAAGGATCCTGTAAAGCGCACCTATGCAGCTATGATTAAGAGCCTCGATGATCAGGTTGGCCGCTTGTTGCAGCACGTGGATAGTTTGGGTTTAGGTGATAATACCATTATTGTATTCTTAAGCGATAATGGCGGTGCCGTTTATAATGGCACTACCGATAACGCTCCTTATAGGGGCGGTAAGCTTACCAACTTCGAAGGTGGTTTGCTGGTGCCTTTTATGATGGAATGGAAGGGCAAAATTAAACCGGGCAGCGTCTATACCAATCCCGTTATCAGCCTCGATATTTTTGCTACGGTTGCAGCTGCCATTGGTTTGCAATTGCCAACCGACCGCGTGTATGATGGTGTTGATCTGCTGCCTTTTGTAAACGGCGAAAAGAAAGAGAAAGCGCATGAAGCCCTCTACTGGCGCAGCGATTTTAATAGCGCTATCCGTAAAGGCGATTGGAAACTGATTCTGAACGAATATGACAATACCAATCAGCTTTATAACATGAAGGCCGATAGCACGGAGATGAACAACCTGTATGCACAAAAGCCCGAAGTAGTGAAAGAATTAAAAGGTCAGCTAAATGCCTGGGAAGGAGAGATGGTTAAGCCGCTTTGGCCGCGTGTAGTAAACTATGTGTATAAGGATAGTATCGGCAAGTATGTCTTCGCCTTTTAAAAACTTATCCGGTTTTAGCCATTTGCTCGTAAGGCTGTAGTGATATTTTCTTGGAGCTGTCCTGGTCTACCATCATTTTATTTAAACTGAAGTAGAAGGTAGAACCTTTTCCGGCATCCGATTTTACCCAGATGCGGCCGCCGTACGTTTCAACAATCTTTTTGCAGATAGCTAAACCTACACCTGTGCCTTCATATACCTCCGACGTGTGTAAGCGCTTGAATATCTCAAATATTTGCCGGCTGTATTGCTGCGAAATGCCTATGCCGTTGTCTTTAACATAGATAATGTACTGGCCTGCACTGTTATGGCACCCTACTTCTATAACAGGTGTTTCGCTGCTGTTATATTTTATAGCATTACCTAACAGGTTACTGAATATCATACTTATATGCGACGATGCCATTTTTAATACAGGCAACTTGGCACAAGTTATCTGCACATGTCTTTCCTGTATCACCTCCGATATCTGGGCAATGGTTTGTATAAACACCTGGTTCAGGTCGGTTACCTCGTCCGGGTTATCATTTCTATCAGCCACTGAGTACTGGTAAATATCATTTATTAGCTGGTTCAGGTGCTTCACTGATTTTACGGTGTGGTCAATCAGCGAAATGGAGTCCTCATCCAGTTTGCCCTTGTTCTTGCGCTCCAGCAATTGCAGGTGCGAGGCTATGTTGCGTAACGGACTCTTCAAGTCGTGCGAGGTGGCATTCACAAAGTGGTTTAGCTCCTCATTGCGGCGTTCTAACTCGGCAGCATATTCTTTTTGCTTTCTGTCTGCTTCACGAATGTCGGTAATATCCAGCGAGTAACCGATCACACATAGCAGTTCAGAATGGTCATCACTGTAAAGCGGCATGGCCCCTTTTATACTGTGTTTTACTTGTCCGTGCCGGTCAATGAATGTTTCTTCTGTCTCAATCTTGCTTTCCTTTTGTAGGGCATCGCGCAATATCCGTTCGCGCTCAGCGGCAGTATCCATATCCAGCCCACGCTCTTTAAAATATTCCACGTTCGACTTTCCTATCAGCCACTTGCGTATTACCGGATCTTTAATGGCAGTACTATTTATGTAGGTATAGCGTAGGTCTTTATCAAAAGTAACTATATCAATAGGTATTTGTTCCAGTATGCGTTCATACATGCGCTTCTGTTCCATCAACTGCGCTTCGCTTTCCAGCACATCCGATTCGTACAGAACATTTTTTTGGTAGATAAGATATAACAAGGCCGCCAGGCACACTACCAGCATCCATCGGGTTGTATTATATAAGCTCAACTGCTCACTAAGGGGTAGGCTGTAAGCACCTAACTCCGGAACGATGTATTGAAAAACCGCAAATGGCGCTACGCTTAAAGCAGTACCCCAGAATATTAAACGACGGTTTTTTATTTCAAACAGATAGAATGGCAGAATAGCACTCAATAAAAGAAAATCGATAATATGGGTATGCTCGCCTAAAAACACCGCCATAATAATGGTGTTGTAATTTATAACACCTATAGCCAGCATTTTGGCCGTGTTGATTTTGCCTCTGCGCATAAACCAATGCACTATACCTAAGCCAAGCATATAAACAATGGTAAGCATAGCCGAACGATGGATATGATTAACCAAATGCGAAAGGAGCGAAGCGCTTTGCACTAAAAACAAAATTAACCAGGCCCGGTTTATTACACGGATGCCACGTTTTTCACGCTCAGTGGCTACACTTTCGGTGCCTGCATGTATAATTGAATTGTAAGCGATGCTAAAGGGGGAGATCATCACTCTTTTCTACGGCAATTATAAAAGCAGCGTTGCAACGATCTTACAAGCCGCGGGTTGTGTGGTAACTGCGGACGGAGTAGCTATCATTGTGTGATTTGTGCAAATTGTTCTTTCTTTAGAAAAGGATTAAAACAGCGATATGTCAACCGAAACAAAAGAATACACCAACGGAGAAGTAACTATTGTGTGGCAGGCTCATTTGTGCTGCCACAGCACCAACTGCTGGAAGGGCTTAAACAGTGTTTTTAAACCCAAAGAACGTCCCTGGATTAACGCCACAGGTGCCGAATCGGCCGCTATATTGGAGCAGGTAAGCAAATGCCCCAGCGGTGCCCTTACGGCCTACCGCAATGCCGAATAACTGATTTAGCAGCCCGTTACAGGAGCAATTTTTCATGCGGTAAAGCGCACCGGAATTTTACCTTTGGTGTGTTAAATAACAGTTATGAGAAATTGGTTTACCCTTCTGTTTACGGCACTTGTAGTATTAACGCAGGCTAATCAAAACCGTAAGGTATTGTTAATAGGCATTGATGGTACGCGTTCCGATGCTTTTCAGCAAGCGAACACACCCAACATTGATGGCTTGTTAGCGAATGCTACCTATACCTACGATGCCTGGCATACCTGTATTACCTGGTCGGGCCCATCGTGGAGTAGCATTCTTACCGGTGTAAACTGGAACAAACACGGCGTAACCGATAATAACTTTACCGGTAGCCAATTCGCTACCTATCCGCCTATTGCTACGCTGGCTAAACAAATCAAACCGGGCATTAAAGCCTCTATTGTAGCCGAATGGGATCCGTTGATTGACGATATCACCAGCGCTTCGTGGGACCGCGCCATTAAAGTACCGGATGGAGAAACTTTCCCAACTGCCGATTCTGCCGTTGCTCAATTGCAGGATACCGGAATAGATTTCCTGTTCGCTTATTTCGATCATGTGGACTTAACCGGCCATACCACTACCTTCTCGCCATCTAACCCGTTCTATATAAAAGCAATTGAACAGGTAGATACAGCCGTAGGTACCATTTTAACTGCACTGCACAACCGTCCTGATTATGCTAACGAAGATTGGCTGGTAATGGTAATAACCGACCACGGTGGCACCTCCTTCTTCCACGGCGGTAATTCTAACGAGGAGCGCCACATCTGGTGGATCGCCTCCGGCAGCGCCGTAGCGCACCAGCAAATGGCAGGGCAGGACCCCGGCACTTACAATTGCAGTAGCAATAATGTATTCACTCCTTCTTGTGTAGATGTGGCCAAACTAAAAGCCACCCCATCGCAAAACGATATTGCTGTTACTGCCGTGCATCATCTGATCTACGATAGCGGCATCAATCCTGAAACAAAACCGGAGTGGAACCTCGATGGCAAATCCTGGTTGTTAGGGGCCAACAGCATTGCCGAAGCAAGCGCTGAAGAAATGGCTATCTATCCTAATCCAGCCAATTACTCAGTAAAAATTGCTGTTTCTAATCCGCAAAACGTAAAGTTGTTTGACATGCTGGGCCGCGAAGTGCAGGCGAAGCCATTTACGTTAAACGATGGCGCTGTGTATATGGATGTTTCAACGCTGCCAAACGGTAATTACATCGTGCAGGCGCAGGTAGAAGGTCAACTACGTGTAAGCAAGTTGATTGTGATGCACTAAGCTTACAGCTTAAGGCTTAAGCTGCCGCCGGTTGTTATTTCAAACTCCTTATCTACAGTAGTGTGGATGGTGCGCGCGTATTTGCTGCGATATACCAAATGATATTTGCCGGGCTGCAGGGCTAAAGTCTCCTGCTTATCCTGCAATTGCAGGTCGTATATCTTTTTCATTTTACCATTCTCCACTATAAATAACCCGCCGTAGGCTTCAAAGCTTTTGTTCAGCGTTACTATACCGGGTGCCGGTATCAGCACATCGGTGGTTTTGCTCTGCTCCACCTTTACATCTTTTACAATGGTGCGCGGCAGGGTGGTAACCTCCAGGTCGTAAATACCGGTTATATATTTCTCGGTGCTGTTTACGTTCTGTACATGCACCGTAGTTGTTTCACCGGGTTGATGTAACAGGCACTTTATCTTTTCAATACCAGCCGATTTACTGGCAGTGCCCTGCAAACTAAAATTCAAATAACCCTGCGGCACACTCAGGTTTACTACATTGTGTCTGTTCTTCTGCAAGGCGATGTGCTCAATGGTTTGCGGCGGAATGGTATGCACTTGCAGTTTGTAAACAAACATGGGCGATACCGTTAAAGTATCCGGCAATCCACGCGCATTCATGCTGTGGAAGAAGTTATACTTCACCAAACCGGTTTCCTCATCATACAAGGTCATGTTTACATCACTCTCGGTAGGGTTACCGTATTTGTCGTTCAGGTTTACCTGCAGCGTAGTTTTGCTGATAGATTCTACTACTATCTTATTTAGTATGGTGGTAAACTCCTGGGCATTGCTGGTGTTAAACAGCTTGCCCATGCATTCCATACTGTTATAGCTTTTAGGTTGCAATGCCATACCAATAATAAAAGGCTGCAGTACTATATTATGCTTCTGCAACATCAGCGAAACACTGCAAGGGTCGCCTTCGCAGGCATCTTCTCCGTCAGTTATAACAACCAAAATGTTGCGGCCCGGTTTATCACCAAAATCCAAACCGCACTTTTCAATAGAATATACCAAAGGCGTTATACCCTTCGGACGAATCTCATTCAGCTTCTTGTGTATCCTTGCCACATTATTCGAATCAATCGCCACCTCCAATCTCGAATCCCTGCAATTCTTATCCGGTTCGGGATACATATGCCCAAACACCCGCATGCCCATCTCCACATTTGGAAATTGCGAGATGCTATCGGCAATAGTAGCAAGCGCAGTGCTGGCAATACTCCATTTGCTGCCACCCACCCATTCATTCCGCATACTCAGCGAGGCATCCAGCAAAAACAGGATGCGTATCTTGTCCTGCGCTTGTGTAAATACAACGCTCAGCAGCAACAGCCCAATGGTTAGTAGTTTCCGTGTAATCATAAAGTTAATACAACGGTCCTCCCTTCCTCAATGGTAAACAATTGCGTTTTGGTCGTCTCGCTATCGTAGCTGCTTTTGCTTTTATAAACAAACAGGTATTCGCCGGGCTGCAGGTTTCTGCTGATTGATTTTGGGCCCACGCTAAATCTTTCTACCTGTTCCAACACATTGTTCTTGTAATAGTAAATGCCCGCCAGATAGTTGTCGTTGCTTATCAGTGATAGCGTGCCGTAGTTGGCAATATGCATTTTGTTGCCCTCAAAAGGCAGAATGGTTTTATCGATCACTGTTTCCGGCGTAGTCAATATCTCAAGATCGTACGTTGCACTCAAATACGTTTCGTTGGCATTCAGGTCCTGTACGTTTAAAATGTTGCGCACGTTTTTCTTTTCGCGCACCAATACCTGCGCGCTGTTATTCGCAGTACTGGCAGCAATGCAATCGGTAATCAAATCACCGGCCGGTACATCCAGCGCAATTATGTTGTGCTTGCCGGGTGTCAGCTCAATGCCTTCTTTACGGATAGAAGGATACGTATGCAACTCCAGGTCGTAAATGCCCACGGGGTCCAGATACAAGGTGTCCGGGTTTCCTTTCTCGTTCATGGTATGTACAAAGTTGTATTCTATTTTACCCGTAGCATGGTCGTACAGCGTAAAAGGTAAATTGGTTATAGTAGGGTTGCCCTGCTGATCCAACAGGTTAATTTGCGCGGTGGTAGTATTCAACGTCTGACGAATAATTACTCCAACCGTATTATAAAACGAAGCTTCATCCTTGGTATCCAACACAGTGCCGATGCACTTCAGTTGTTCCAGGAATTTCTCACCTGCATTCAGTCCTACAATAAAAGGCCGCAGCGATATGCGCTTATCCAGTAATTTCTTTGAGGCTGCACAGGGGTCTCCGCTGCAATTCTCATTACCATCGGTAATCAGAATGATGGAATTTAAACTTTTAGCGTCAGCCGGAAAATCATTCGGCGCTTCACCCAGCGAATACGCTATGGGCGTCATACCCTGCGGTGTTATCTTGTCCAGCGCCGTTCGAATTTTATCCGCATTGTTTTTGGCAAAGGGCACCAACAGCTTGCTATCCTTACAATTTTTATCCGTTCGCGGACTCTGATACCCAAACGCCCTCACGGCAAACTCAACATTGGGATTCTTCTTCTCTACCGAGTCAATCAGCTTGTATAAAAGCTCCCGGGCAGTTTGGTATTTCTCCTTCTCATTCCACTTCTCCTTCATACTACCCGAAACATCCAGCACAAACAACACCCGGTTTACGGTAGGCTTATACACCTGCACTTGCTGTGCATTTGTAATTGTAGCAGCAAACAATAAAAACGGCAGAACCGCAATCCTTAAAACTGATAGGAGGGTAGCTTGAATGCGGAAAGGGAAAGATTGTTTTTGCATCCTGTAATCGAACGCAAGTTAATACGTATTATTTTAACTGCAGTTGCAGATGCAAAGCACTAACTAATTAGTATATGCTTAATTATTCCTGTGGCGTGTTCCACAACTGCCACGCCTTGCGCAACAACCATAAGCAGGCAACAGCTAACAAAGCCGCCGGTAACGAAAAGCCGATCTTATAACCCAAATCCTTTCCTGCATTTTCTGCCGAAAACCAGGCGGTGCTTACTTGCGAGGCTATGCCTAAACTAAGCAGCCCAACAAAGCCCAGGGTCATAATGGCTAAAAACTTATTGTTCATCGTGTGTGCTTAGTAATCGCCTAAAGTTTCTTCTAACTGGCCCAGCGCTTTTGCTAACTGTTCGTTGTTAGGTGCAACACCGTGCCACTTATGGTCGCCCACCATAAAGTCGATACCATGGCCCATTTCGGTGCGCATAAAAATAAATACAGGCTTGCCTTTGCCGGTGCGGCTCTTGGCTTCCTTCAGCGCATTGTCTACGGCGTCCATATCGTTACCATTTGGCAAGTCCACTACATCCCAGCCAAAGGCTTCAATCTTATGTTTCAAATCGCGGTGACTCAACACCATATCGCAATCGCCGTCAATTTGCTTGTTGTTATAATCTATGGTGGCAATCAGGTTGTCAACCTTGTTATGCGGAGCAAACATCAATGCCTCCCAAATCTGCCCCTCCTGAAACTCACCATCACCATGCAACGAGTACACCAAACCTTTATCGCCGTTCAATCTTTTGGTAAGTGCAGTACCGATAGCTGCACTTAAACCCTGCCCCAGTGATCCCGAAGCCATGCGGATGCCTTCCAGATGTTCCTTCGTTGCCGGGTGGCCCTGTAAGCGGGTGCCTAACTTGCGGAAAGTGCCCAGTTCCTTTTTATCAAAGTAACCGGCATGCGCCAGCACACTATACCAAACCGGACAAATGTGCCCGTTGCTCAAAAAGAAAATATCTTCCCCTATACCATCCATGGTAAACTTGGGGTTATGCTGCATCACATCAAAATACAGGGCAACCATATACTCCGTACAACCCAGCGAACCACCCGGGTGACCGCTCGCCGCGCCGTTCGTCATACGTACAATATCTCTTCTTACTTGCGAAGCAATTTTCTTCAGTTCTGCAGTGGTGGCCATTAGTAGGTTTTGTGCGAAAATAAGACTCTGCTACATGTGTAGGGAAATCTTCTTAACACCCGTGAAAAAGTGAAATCTAAACTAATGGTCTCTTTACCTCCGATATTTTCCCGTATCTTAGCAGGTAAACGTTTTTTATGAACTTAAAGGCAGAAAAAAAGAGCATCATCGACCAGGTTCGCGAAATTGAGGATCCGGAACTGCTTAGCGCCATTAAGTTAATTGCCACTTATGGATTGAAAAAACAAGCTGAACAGGACGTATATAATATTCCTGATTCCCATAAGGCTCTGGTTCGCAAACGTATCAAGAATACAAAGAAGGAGGATTTAATGAATTGGAATAAGGCGGTTAAAACGCTTAAATTCTAATGAAGGCCTGGACTCTTTATACTTCCCCACGTGCATCAGCGATATTCAAAAAGCCATTGATTATTACAACGAGCAACAAAGAGGATTGGGAAAGAAGTTTTATGCTGCAATAACCAGAACTGCAGGTGCCCTAAAGCGAAATCCCAATTTTCAAGTGCGCTATGACGACGTAAGGTGCTTATTGGTAAAAGGCTTCCCCTATATGTTGCATTACACAATCGAAAAGGAGACCAGGTCAATTATTTTATACGCTGTAATACACACATCCTTAAATCCCGATGAGCATTGGCTCGGCAAATAACTTCAAACTTCAACTTTTGAGACTGATCTCCAACGGTAAACAGTAGACTGAAAACTGTAAACTATTTCATCCCTGTATTCATCCGTGTAATCCGTGGCAATGGATTTTGTATTTACTTTCCTAATCTTCAAACCTTCGCGTCTTCGTGGCAACTATTAAAAAAGAAGCCCGCTTCTTACGGGAAGCGGGTTCCAAAACAAACACATGCAACTATTACTTGTTAACTATAATCTCTGCACCCAGTGCTTCGCTGCCACTACCACCCAGGAAACCTTTAGCGAACACGGTATAAATTTTACCGCTTTCCAAAGTAATAGTTGGTAATGTTAAAGCTACAGTGCTGGTGCCTGCTACGCGCACTTCCAGGTTATAGCTGCCTGCATCAAGCGGAGTAAAAGCAGTATACTCTTTAAATGCCTTGTTGCCGAACACCACAGCGCCACCACCGGCTACAGCTACGTCAACAGCAGGTGCATTTGGCGAAAGGTGTACAAAACGCACATGTGCCTTACCGGCAGCAGGTGCAGTTAAGTCGTCGGCTAACACTACAGCCGAAATTTTGCTTACTGAATCAACTGCAAACACGCTGTACGACTTATCCTTTTCCAGGGTAAGGTCGGCAGTGATTACTGAAGTGCTGGTGCCGCTAACATTTACCTTAATATTACGGGTGCCCGATTCTACTTGCAGGTAACCGGTGTTGTTAGGGTAAGCCAGCGCAGCGCTGTTTTGTTTGCTGCCATCCACCAGCAGGTCAACGCCCGGTGCGTTTGGCGAAGCATGTGTTACCAGCACATTTGCATACGTTTTTGTTTCCTCATCTTTTTTGCACGAGGTAATCAGGGTCAGGGAAGTCAGCACTAACAGGCTGCCATAGAACAACTTTTTCATTCGAATCCTATTTTTTGGGTTATTGAATAATAGGTAAACACCGTAGTTTTAATTTTGTTCAACTTTTGAGATAAAAAAGTTAAACAAAATAATTCACCCCTTCCAAACCCTCCCTAAGGACAGGGCTAACTACAGTTTCCGGTATTCCTGCATAGCTCCTTCCGAGAATTCGGAAAGATCAGGGTTCCGTGGCCGTTTTGTGCTTCTGCGTAGCCACCCTTTGGGGCAGGGCAGCGTGGCCTGTAATCTGTGGCAATGAATTTTGTATTCCTGCAAAGCCACCCTTTAGGGCAGGGTAGCGCGGCCTGTCAACAAAAATCTGTGTTAATCCGTGGCCATCTGTGGTGAATTTTGTATTCCCCCCTCTCCGCGCCCGACATGCACGCGTAGCAAGATGGAGAGGGCCGGGGTGAGGATTGTATTCAACTTTAAATTCGAAACCGAACCCCAACTGTAAACAGTAGACTGAAAACCGTAAACTTTTTCATCCCTGTATTCATCCGTGAAATCCGTGCCAATAAATTTTGTATTTCCTAACCTTCAAACCTTCGTGTCTTCGTGGCAATGAATTTTGTATTTGCGTAGATCCCTTTAGGGCAGGGTAGCGCGGCCCCCAACCGTAAACAGTAGACCGAAAACTGTAAACTATTTCATCCCTGTCATCCTTGGCAATGAATTTTGTATTTGCGTAGCCACCCTTTAGGGTAGGGCAGCGTGGCCTTTAATCCGTGGCAATGAATTTTGTTTTTACTTTTCCTAACCTTCAAACCTTCGTGTCTCGTATGTTTGATTTTCCAAGAATTTCTGTGTTTAACTTAGCGTAAACCAAAGATGAATCAGGAAGGTTGGTGAGAGCAGATTTGCGTCTAAGTAGCTCTGGTAGCATGCTGACACAAAGAAATGAGCCTCACCGGCTTTACCTGGCCCCAAAGTCGGAACAGAACTTAAGACACAGCACAGGTTGCTATAGTCTGTATAAATCTACGAGATAGGGACAGAAAGGGCTGGTTCCTGAATCATTTTTTAAACCATAGGCTATGGAAAAAATTACCAGACAATGCGTAGGCATCGACTGCGCTAAAGATGATTTGGCAGTTGCGTTTAAGACGATTGACGCCAATCATCAAAGTAAGTTATTAGCTACTAAAAGCTTCCGCAACGACAAAAGTGGCTTTGCGGCTCTACTAAATTGGAGTAAGAAGCTCCGGCAAAAGGACCTAAAGCTGAGTTTTGTTATTGAAGCTACAGGCGTTTACCATGAATCCGTTTCGCTTTTTCTTTATCAGCATCAGGAAGAAATAAGCGTTATTCTGCCGAACAAAATCAAGCATTTTGCCGGTACGGAAAGAGTGAAAACAGTCAACGACAAGGTGAGCTCCCAAACGATTGCGCAGTTTGGATTAGAGAAGAAACTGGACCTTTGGCAACCACCTCATGAAGACTATAACTATCTCCGGCAATTAACCCGGGAACGTGATCAGTTACTTCAGGAGTCAACCCAAATTAAGAACCAGTTGCATGCTGAGGAGGCCGGTGCCTGGCCTAATAAGGGCAGTGTTAAGCGCATGAAACAGCGAATGAAACTAATTGATCAGCAAAAGACTGATATCGAACAGGAGATTAAAGAAATGATTGAAGGAAATGCGTTTCTGAAAGAAAAAATAGCCCATGTCTGTACCATCAAAGGTATTGGTTTGATTACAGCAGCAATAATCGTGGCAGAAACCAATGGCTTCCATCTGATTAAAAGCAAGAAGCAACTGGTTAGCTATGCAGGACTGGATGTGCAGAACAAGGACTCGGGAACATCTGTGCATCTAAAACCAAGGATTAGCCGGAAAGGGAACAAGTATTTACGAAAAGCAGTTTACTTCCCGGCGTTATCGGCAATCCGTTCAGAGGACAAAATGAAAAATCTGTTTACCAGATTAGTAGGGAAGCATGGAATAAAAATGAAGGCAGCAGTAGCCGTGCAAAGAAAATTACTGGAGTTGGTATATACCCTTTGGAAGAAAAACGAAGACTTTGACCCTAATTATGAAAGGAATAAAAAGGTTAGGGCAACTACTGGAGCTGCCCTAAACGAGATAGCATAAGCTTCTCTAAAAGTCTTGATAAAATAAAATTAGTAAATCGCTTTGATTGCAACACAGAATCTTTGTGGCAATGATTTTTGTATTTGCGTAGCTCCCTTTAGGGCAGGGCAGCGTGGCCCCCAACCGTAAACAGTAGACCGAAAACTGTAAACTATTTCATCCCTGCCATCCGCGGCAATGAATTTGTATTCCTTCGTAGCTCCCTTTAGGGCAGGGCAGCGTGGCCTTTAATCCGTGGCAATGAATTTTGTTTTTACTTTCCCTAACCTTCAAACCTTCGTGTCTTCGTGGCAATGAATTTTGCATTTGCGTAGCCACCCTTTAGGGCAGGGTAGCGCGGCCCCCAACCGTAAACAGTAGACTGAAAACTGTAAACTTTTTCATCCCTGTATTCATCCGTGTAATCCGTGGCAATGAATTTTGTTTTTACTTTTCCTAACCTTCAAACCTTCGTGTCTTCGTGGCAATGTGTTTCTTTTTGTATTCAACTTTAAACTTCAAATTTTAAACTCGAAACCGGCCCCCAACCGTAAACAGTAGACCGAAAACTGTAAACTATTTCATCCGTGTAATCCGTGGCAATGAATTTGCATTCCTGCGTAGCCACCTTTTAGGGTAGGGCAGCGTGGCCTTTAATCCGTGGCAATGAATTTTGTTTTTACTTTTCCTAACCTTCAAACCTTCGTGTCTTCGTGGCAATGAATTTTGCATTTGCGTAGCCACCCTTTAGGGCAGGGCAGCGCGGCCCCCAACCGTAAACAGTAGACTGAAAACTGTAAACTATTTCCCCCTAATCTGCTAATTTTACCCACCACAGGGGCCTTCATTACCAATTAAGTCCCTCATTATCAACTATATTATGAGCTACACGCCAACACATAAAGTGCGCATTGTAACCGCTGCTTCGCTGTTCGATGGCCACGATGCTGCTATTAATATCATGCGTCGCATTATGCAGGCCAAAGGTGCCGAGGTAATACACCTGGGACACAACCGCGCCGCGCAGGAAATTGTAGAAACCGCCATACAGGAAGATGCCCAGGGCATTGCCGTTACCAGCTATCAGGGCGGGCACATCGAGTTCTTTAAATATATGTACGACCTGCTGAAGGAACGCGGCTGCGGCCACATCAAAATCTTCGGCGGAGGTGGGGGTACTATACTGCCTACCGAAATTGAAGAACTGCACGCCTATGGCATTGCACGTATTTATAGTCCGGACGATGGCCGCCACATGGGCCTGGAGGGCATGATTGAAGACGTGATTAAACAGTGTGACTTCGAAACTGTTACCAAATTAAACGGACAGGTTGATAAACTGAACCAAAAAGAATGGAAGAACATCGCGCAACTGATTACCCTGGCAGAGAATGGCAAATTAGATGCCGGCAAATCGAAGCTAAGTGATAAAAACACTGGCGTTCCCGTGTTGGGCATTACCGGCACCGGCGGTGCAGGCAAAAGCTCGGTAACGGATGAAATTGTTCGCCGCTTCCTCAACAACTTTACCGATAAAACCATTGCGGTAGTATCGGTTGACCCCAGCAAAAAGAAAACCGGCGGCGCCTTACTGGGCGACCGCATCCGTATGAACGCCATCAGCAACCCGCGTGCGTACATGCGCTCGCTGGCCACCCGCGAAAGCGACCGCGCCCTTAGCGAACACGTGCAGGAAGCTATTGATGTATGCCGTGCAGCAGGCTTCGACTTTATAATACTGGAAAGTGCCGGCGTAGGCCAAAGCGATGCTTCTATCCTCGACTACTGCAACGTAAGCATGTATGTAATGACACCCGAATACGGTGCCGCTTCGCAGTTAGAGAAGATAAACATGCTGGATTATGCCGATGTAATCGCCATCAACAAATTCGATAAAGCCGGTGCGCTGGATGCACTGGCCGATGTGCGCAAACAATACAAACGCAACCACCAGTTGTTTACTGCTAAGGACGAAGAACTGCCCGTAGTGGGCACCATTGCCTCGCAGTTTAACGACCCCGGCGTAAACCACCTGTTCGAAATGCTGATGCAGGCCGTTACCAAAAAAACAGGCAAGGAATTTAAAGTGGCCCACACCTCGGCTAAAAATACCTCTACCAAAAGCCAGATCATTCCGCCGGCCCGTGTGCGCTACCTGGCCGAAATTGCCGAGAACAACGAAAGCTACGACCAATGGGTTACCGAACAGGCCGCCATTGCCAGCAAGCTGTATAAACTATATGGCGTATCGGTAGAGTTAAAGGACAGCACCGAAGTAAAAGCCCTGATTGATAACTACGAAAAGCAACTGCACCCCGAGTGCAAAAAACTGCTGGACGACTGGGCCGAACTGAAAAAGAAATACACCAGCGATACCTTCGCCTTCCAGGTGCGCGATAAAGTGCTGCAACTGCCTTTTACCTACAAATCGCTTTCGGGCACCAGCATCCGCAAGGTGTATCTGCCGCGTTATAACGATTGGGGCGATGTGCTGAAATGGCAACTGCAGGAAAACGTTCCAGGCGAATTTCCTTACACCGCCGGTGTGTTCCCCCTTAAGCGCGAAGGCGAGGACCCTACCCGCATGTTCGCCGGCGAAGGCGGCCCCGAGCGTACCAACAAGCGTTTCCATTATGTTAGTATCGATCAACCCGCTAAGCGCCTAAGCACCGCTTTCGATTCGGTTACACTCTACGGCAACGACCCCGACTACCGCCCCGATATTTATGGAAAGATCGGTAACAGCGGTGTTAGCATTGCTACGGTAGACGATGCCAAAAAATTATATAGCGGTTTTGATTTATGTGATCCTAAGACCTCGGTTAGCATGACCATCAACGGTCCGGCACCGGTGCTGCTGGCCTTTTTTATGAATGCCGCTATCGACCAGGAGTGCGAAAAATACATACAACAACACGGCTTACAGGCTAAGGTAGAAGAGGTAAAGAAGCAGAAGGGCAACCTGCCTGCTTACAACGGCGCCCTGCCTGCCGGTAACACCGGTTTGGGTTTACAACTGCTGGGCCTAAGCGGCAGCGAAGTATTACCGAAAGAGGTTTACGAAAGCCTGAAGGCAAAAGCTCTGCAGGCCGTGCGCGGCACCGTGCAGGCCGATATATTAAAGGAAGACCAGGCACAAAACACCTGTATATTTAGTACGGAGTTTAGCTTAAAGCTAATGGGCGATGTGCAGGAATACTTCATCCACAACAAGGTGCGCAACTTCTACTCAGTATCCATCAGCGGCTACCACATTGCCGAGGCCGGCGCCAACCCTATTACGCAATTAGCCTTTACCCTTGCCAACGGCTTTACCTATGTAGAATACTACCTCAGCCGCGGCATGCATATCGACGACTTTGCCCCTAACCTGTCCTTCTTCTTCAGCAACGGTATGGACCCCGAATACAGCGTAATAGGCCGCGTGGCCCGCCGCATTTGGGCCAAGGCCATGAAGAACAAATACAAGGGCAACGACCGCAGCCAGAAACTGAAATACCATATACAAACCAGCGGACGCAGCCTGCACGCACAGGAAATAGACTTTAACGACATCCGCACCACGCTGCAGGCCCTGTATGCCATTTACGATAACTGCAACAGCCTGCACACCAACGCCTACGACGAAGCCATTACCACCCCTACCGAGGAAAGTGTGCGCCGCGCCATGGCCATACAGCTAATTATCAACCGCGAGCTGGGCACCGCCAAAAACGAAAACCCCAACCAGGGCAGCTTTTTAATTGAAGAACTAACCGACCTGGTAGAAGAAGCCGTGCTTACCGAGTTTAAACGCATAACCGAACGCGGCGGTGTGCTGGGCGCTATGGAACGCATGTACCAGCGCAACAAAATACAGGAAGAGAGCCTGTACTACGAACACCAGAAACACACCGGCGAGTATCCTATAATTGGGGTAAACACCTTTTTAAACAAAAAGGGCAGCCCCACCATCATCCCCGGCGAAGTAATACGCAGCACTACCGACGAAAAAGAATACCAGATAAACGCACTCAGCGCCTTTAAACAACGCCACAGCGCCCAAAGCGCCACCGCCCTTAAAAACCTGCAACAAGCCGTCATCCAAAACGGTAACCTGTTTGCCGAGCTAATGGAAACAGTAAAACATTGCAGCCTGGGGCAGATAACAACTGCGCTGTATGAGGTTGGAGGACAGTACAGGCGGAGCATGTAAGACTAATCCGGTTGCGATGGGTAACTGGGTGGCGGTTCTCCCTTTAGGGAGTTAGTGGGATGGGTTGCCGAACTAATGGAAACAGTAAAACATTGCAGCCTGGGGCAGATAACAACGGCGTTGTATGAGGTTGGAGGCCAATACAGGCGAAGCATGTAATGGCCGTAAATCTCGCAGCAGGCGGATGGGCGGTCAATACCGTAGAAGTATGTAATCCCGAGAACTGGGGACGGCCATCCCGCCTTTTTCAGGCGGGATTGGTGGACAATACAGGCGAAGCATGTAGGTTTGCATGCCCTCGAGAGTTTGGAATGGCTCTTTATAGAAAAAGATGGCTGTGGTTACTGGGTGGCGGTTCTCCCTTTAGGGAGTTAGTGGGATGGGTTGCCTAGTTGATGGAGGAGGTGAAACAGTGCAGTTTGGGGCAGATAACGACCGAGTTGTATGAGGTTGAGGTTC
>JAXLUO010000008.1:0-154803 GCA_046329495.1 Chitinophagales bacterium
TAAGAGGAGGTTTACGCTAATTTTGGCAACTTCGTCAGGTTATTATGGTAGCCGTTGTATTAATAGCCTTATCGCTTGCACTTAATTCAACTCCACCTAAGGTTATCAACCTGGAGGAGTATAATTCACTTATAAAAAGGCCCGTTAACGATACCTTATACATCGCTAATTTCTGGGCTACCTGGTGTAAACCCTGTGTGGCCGAACTGCCATATTTTATGCAGGCAGCCGAACACTTCAAAAATCAAAAGGTAAGGATTATTTTCGTTAGCCTCAACTCGGTGAAAGAGGTGGAAAGCGTTTCAACCTTTTTACAAGCCAGGAAGATGAAAGAGGATGTTTACCTGCTGAATGCCGGTAACCCAAATGACTGGATTGATAAAATTGACAGCACCTGGAGCGGCGCAATACCGGCAACGGTAATGTATTGCAACAATAGTAAAGTGCTGTTTTACGAAGGAGAATTTAAACAAGAACAACTGGACTCAACGATTCAAACTAAAATCAGATAACATGAAAAACATAGCTTTGGTACTAACCCTGTTTGTAGCGCTGGTAGCATTTAAGCCCGAAAGTGGTTATAAGGTAGGGGATAAGGCAACCGATTTTAAATTAAAGAATGTTGATGGTAAGATGGTTTCGTTGGCTGACTACAGTACAGCTAAGGGGTTCATTGTAATCTTTACCTGCAATCATTGCCCATTCTCAAAAAAATATGAAGACAGGATAGTAGCTTTAGATAAAGCGTATAAAGAAAAGGGCTACCCGGTTATAGCTATCAATAGTAACGATGCCGCACAAAATGAAGAGGATAGCTACCAAAATATGCGTGTTCGTGCCCGAGAGAAGCAATTTACCTTCCCTTATCTCCACGATGAAACACAGGAAATGGCTAAAACTTATGGCGCCACCCGTACGCCTCATGTTTTCATCCTGCAGAAGGAAGCGGGCAGCCTAATCGTAAAATACATCGGCGCTATAGATGATAATAGTGACGATGCAGCGGCCGTAAAGGAAAAGTATGCTGAGAAGGCACTGGATAATCTGATAGCAGGTAAGGCCGTTGAAACAACTACAACTAAGGCCATCGGTTGCACCATCAAATGGAAGAACTAAACCGCTTCTTACATTAACTACCTCTAAAAAATTTTAATAATTCGGCATTTACCCAGCCGGGATTATCGTGCTGCACAAAGTGGCCGCTGTAAGAATCGTATAAGATAGTTGGTTCCTGTTCGCAATACTTAGCCGTATTGTATGTTAGTTCTTTGCCCAGGGCTTTGTCGTGCTCCCCCAGAGCATCAGCACAGGCGCTTTTATTTTTGGCAAATGAGGACCTTTCAGATTTGCGGAATGTAGCCCGGTAGTAGTTAATAGGGCTCCTGATTGCGCCAGGTAAACTGTAAGCTTTCACATAGGCGGCAATATCTTCTTCGGTAAACGCTTGTGGATTCATACTCATTCCTTCAAATGTTTTGCGGAAGAATCGTTCAGTTCCCCTGGCGCTCTGGTATAAAGAACGCTGAAAAAAAGAAAATATACCAGCTTCGCAGTAATTTACTTAAGGTTAAATCCCATCAGGGCTTTTTCATCTCAGCAGGATGCGGTACATTCAAAATAGCAAGCTTGCTCACTGTTTTGGGATATAACGCGGCTGTTGCCCATGCTACAGCCGCTCCCCAATCGTGGCCGACAAGTATAACCTGCTTCAGGTTAAGTGCTCTAACCAGGTCTGCTATATCAGCGGCTAAAACATCTATGTTATAGTCACTTACATTCTCCGGTTTGTCATCGGGTCCTCGCCGCGCATATCCGATGCAACCAACACGATAATGTTGGGATAGTTCCGGTATTTGATTGCGCCAACCATACCAAAACTCAGGGAATCCGTGGAGTAAAACAACGGCTTCGCCACTGCCTTCTTCCACAAAATGCAGTTTAATACCGTTGACATGCGCGAAATCTTCTTTCATGATATTGAAGATACTTGATGACCGGCTGAAAAAAAAGCAGTTAGCAGGGGATACCTGCCTACTGCTTTACCTGGTAATTAAGTTTTAGCGGATTACTACTAACCGTTTGATGGTTGTTTTAATGCCTGCCTGGCTTATTGCCTGTATCAGATAGGTTCCTGCAGGCATACCAATAGTACTTAGTTGTTGTTGGTTAGTGCTGCCTACTTCCAGTTTTTCGAGCAACCGGCCATTTAAGTCAATTACCGCCAACCATTTTTGCTGCAGGTTTCATGTAGGGAAATTGTTCCACTATATCGCCACTTGTAACCGGATTAGGTTTAAGTGTAAATGCGTTATCGGCATTAATGTTTGAAATGGCCGTAGTTGTTTTGCATAGCAGTGAATGTAAAAAGTGCATCAATTGTATCGCGTGTAGTAGCATGTATATCCAGTGGAACAGGAACTTGCTGCAACGTAAAGTTAGTGGTACGGTAGGTAAGCGTGTCAGGTTTTTCTGTCATTAAAAGCGGTTAAATCATAAATCGTTAACATCTGCTATTTTTATAAAGTGTTGAATAGCCAATGGTATCCTGATGGTCAGAGAAAAGATCGCTTAGCAGCATACCATTATCGCTTTTACATAATTTTGGGAAGAATATGCCCCGTTAGTATGCTCATAGGCCAAGCCCTCGCAGGTAAGCAGTTGCCCCGATGGCGAAAAAGTGGCAATAACACGTTGATGATGATTGGCGCCATATCCACTACCGGCAACTACTATGGTTCCATCTGCATCTTCAACGGCATGTGTAAAACTCATCTCGGTTAACCCTCCGGAAGGAAGAAATTTTTCTCCACCGTGATGCCATTAGTGCTTACCTTCAAAATAAAACCACCTTTTACTGAATTATCGGGAAGAAACGAATGATCCGCAAACAAAGGTAGTTTCCATCATTACTAACTATAACCGAGGTTGCGCGGATGTCGTTGTCGTGTAGTGTAAGGTCCACTCAAGTGTATCGGCAGTTAGCTTGGCTATTACCGGGCCAGCACCAATGCCGCAGCAGGTATTGCCCACAAAAACAAGTCCACCATCCCATAGTGCCCTCTGCGTCGGTCGCAACACGGTTGCTCCCGAAGGAATAACATTCGCCGAAGCCACCGTTCCGTCGGCATTAAGTCTTACAAAAGTTATTTTACCATTGGTTGCGGCAAAGGTAAGGCTACCATCGTTTACCGGCCTTAAGGATACTATAGTTAGTAATGCTTACGTTTGAGCCCAGGTCGAATGATTTACTGTATAAAACATTACCAACCGAGTTAGTTTTACGATGCGGTAATCAATGCCCTGTGTGCTCGATCCACGTATAAATGCCATCGCAATCGTGGTATCAGAACGAAGCAATCAAATCCATTAGCGCATATGTATTCACACTATCGAGTCCTTTCTGCCATACAATTTGTCCCTGGTCATTAACAAAGCTTACGGAACCTGCAAAGGCGCGCAAGCGCAATGAATCCGCCTCCCGGCCTGGGAGCAGTTTGTCAGCTGTTGTTTGCCGTGCTAATAGTTCCGGTATGCCATGGGCAATGCTTGCCATCAATAAAGAGAGTGTTGTAGCGAGTGTTCTCATAGTGATACATTTTACTTTCAATAATACCATAAAGATAGTGCATGCCAGTGGAGAACCTGTGTTTTTACTGTCTTTCGTTTTGTAAAAATGACTTGCACTTTCAGAGTCGGACAGCATTTATAAACTGTTCGCCTTTAATTCAAAGTTTTCCTTGTTACTTTTGAAAGATGGGTTTTTACGACTTGCCAAAGGAACAGCGCATACAATTAATGCAGGAGATACAGCAAACAATACATCATGAATTAAATACCAGGCAAATACCTCCGCGATGCAGGATATTTTAAGGATGAAGATACCTATATCCGCAAGGCGGCTTACCTGGCAATTGGCCGCATCTACGAGAGTGATAAAAAATTAGGGAAGGTAGTGCTGCAATTTCTACAACATGCTGTGTTGCAACCCGCACACCACATTCGTCAAACTGCAATAAATGCTGCAGGCGAGATTGGTAAAGGATTTATATGTGGTAAATTTTTCGATAAAGGGCTTTTGACCAACACCACACGGTTCATGACAATGCTGTGATAGGTTCTATAAAGAAAATGGGTGAAAAAGAATCGAAACCGATGTTGCAGTGGGCTAAAAAATATCTTCATCATCCTGATAAAAAGAGATACGCCGTGAAATTTGCCATGGTATTGAGTTACGTGTGGAAAGGCTCACCCTCAAGATATCCTACCTTTATTAAAGGAACTTCAAAATGATAAAACGGCACGGGTTGCGTAATACATTGATGCATAATTGGCCAAATAGCTTATAAAAAGGAGTGCATTGCTACCGTTGCAGAAACCACTTAAAGGATTGGGACAATACCGCCTTGGTAAAAGATGCCCTTGAAGAAATTATTGATGTACATCATCGCTACCGCAACTTTGCCGTGCTAACACAGAAGCAAGCCCGAGCGTATATCCAGCAAAAACTTCTGATCATTATTTTTGTAAAAAATCACTGAACCATTTGCCACTGGCCTTCACATGATACGTTCCTGTGTTTTAAAGTCAACGCCAGCAAACCGAAGCGTGGCTTAAAGCCCTCGGCCCACTCAAAGTTGTCATAAACTCCGATAAAAGCCATCGTGTACCGGTATACCTTCTTGTTTTGCTTTTAGTACGTAACGGAGGTAATCCTGCAGGAATTGAATGCGTTTAGGGTCGTTTATCTCGCCATTTACCTTTTCATCTTTAAACGCTACACCGTTTTCGGTAACGTAAATCTTCTTTACGTTAGGGTAAGCCGCAAATTGTTTAATGATGCGGTACATACCTTCAGGGTATACCTCCCAGTTCATCTCGGTAACATCATGGCCCAATTTCTTAGGAGGAATGTTTACAGCGTGCACCATTGGCACTAAGCCCAGATTTTTGGCTACAATCCTTGAGTAGTTTTGTACACCAATGAAGTCAAAATCAAACTTCATTTTTTCTGCATCACCAGGCAGCATTTGGTTCTCCACATGCTTCAGAACCGGAAGGTCTTTTGTGGGGTAGCCAAGTCCAACCACCGGCTCTATAAACAATCGGTTGATCATGGCATCAAGACGTTTAGCTGCTTTAAGATTGGCGGGTTTATCCTTCCATCCATCCAGCATACTGCAACTAAAGGTCGTTCCTATGTTGCCGTCTTTAACATGTTCGCGCAATACACGGCCACCTGCACCATGACACATGGTAACGTGGTGCACAGCACGGTAAAACTTTTTAAAATTTACATGCCCCGGGGCATGCATGCCTACCATATAACCCAACATGGTAAAGGCGAGCGGTTCATTAAATACCATCCAATTCTTTACCCTGTCGCCATAATTTTTGGCGCATACTTCAACAAACTCTTCAAACCATTTAATTACGTCGCGATTAGCCCAGCCTCCCTTGGCTTCTAAGGCCTGCGGAAGATCCCAATGATAACAGGTAACCCATGGGGTTACATTTTCCTTTAGGCATTTATCAATTACACGGTTATAGTAATCAATGCCTTTTTGATTTACCTGTCCGGTACCTTGTGGTATAATTCTGCTCCAGGCCAACGAAAAGCGAGATGCCGGAATATGCATTTTATGCATCAATTCGATATCGCTTTCAAAACGATGGTAAAAATCGCAGGCAACATCGCCGGTTTCATGCGTTTTAATTTTAGCTCTGTGTTTATGTACAAAATGGTCCCACACACTTTCGCCTTTGCCATCCTCATTCCAACCGCCTTCAATTTGATAAGCGGCCGTTGCCGTTCCCCAAACAAAATCCTTTCCGAAGTCGGAGGCTTTTAATTCAGGTAAACTATCAATAAAGGCTTCAGCAAAAGCGCCGCTGGGCAGTAAGGTGCCAATGCCCAATGCGGCTGAAAGTTTTAACCACGATTCTCTTGTCATAAGGTATAACTTAATGGGATGGGTTATAATGTAATTGATGCTGGGTGAACCTACTATTTTTTGATGACTGCAACTAAAAATCCATACGGCAAATGCTCGGCAATTTTCGATAAATGAACCAAAATTCATTAATTTTCGTAATTGCAATTATGACCAAGCTATTCCCAAAACAGCGGCTGCATACTAATATCCTTTTTTTAGTGCTTGGTAGTATGCTACTAACCGCTTGTAACAAAAAGGAGCACAAAGTGGCTAACCCGGTAGCAGTAGAAGTTTACCGTGTTACCGTAACTAACTTTCCAACCTCTCCGCCGGGTGGCGGAACCTGGGACTCTGAAATATTCATTAGTGATCCTTATGGCCGTCCCGATCTGTTGGTGAAAATGTTTGACAATTTAAATGATACCGTGGGCTTTTCCGCGGGATATTCCAAGCTAAATTCTAATCACAGCAATCTACCAATAGGCTTCGATTTGGATCCTGCGGCTACCGTACCACTTGATAGAACTGTTTCATTCTATTTGTACGACAAGGATGATTTCGATGCAGATGATTATATCGGGTCGGTAGTAAGCGATACGCTTTCAAAAGCCAAAGACGAACAACCCGGATATCTACAGTATACCAATGGCGATGTAGGTATACGGTTTTACATCCGTTGGAAGTAAGCTATGCGGGTTTTGCCTGATTTTCTTCTTTAAGCCCATTTTTAAAACCCGGCAAAATGGCACCGCGACGCTCGCAAACCGCTTCAAACTCTTCATCATAACGCATATGGTTAGTTCCCATTAGGCGATCCCAAACATTAAAGTACAAACCATAATTGCAGGTAACATAACGGTGGTGCATGTTATGGTGTGTGCTGGTATTGTGCCATTTGGTGAACAGGCGTTGTGTAAAACCCTTGCGGAATAATTCGAAGCCTACATGTCCTCCTATGTTCAAGGCCAATTGATATAAACCCCAAGTTACTATGGCTATGGGGTGTAACGGCAAAAGAAATACCATAATAGGTAAAATAGCTACCTGTAACAACGCCTCGATAGGATGGAAGGCAAAAGCTGCCCACGGAGTAGGATTTACACTTTTGTGATGGATTAGATGCACATACGGATAGATCCTCCGGTGATGCATCATGCGGTGGCTCCAGTAAAAATAGGTGTCGTGCGCGAGAATGAAAATTACAATCGAGGCAAAAAAATACAGCCATGAATGTGCATGGATATCGGTGTAAATCCGGGTGTAGCCATTTTTCTTTAAAAGGAAAATAGCGGTGCCAACTGTTGTAAAAATTGCCATCGATTGAAGCGAGTAAAGAATCTCGCGTTGGATGTGTTTTTGTTCCGGGTACTTCTGCTGAATTTTAAAACGGAAGAACTGTGTTTTAAAAATTACATAGAAGATGAGGTATGGGATACCCGCAAAAAGAAAGTACTGCAACATATCCTTACCAAGGTGCAATGCATAGCGTTGCACCAGTTCAGCAAAATCGGTCATATAAGGCTAAGATAGGAAAGGCTTATGAAACCAAGTTAGGTTAAGCAGGTATAATGAAAACAAAACAGGCTCCCCCAAGTGGTGAGTCTTCGATCCAGATTTTTCCCCGCATATAGTCCACCACTTTTTTACAAATGGCTAAACCTATGCCGTTGCCCTGGTAAGCATCGCGGTTGTGTAAACGTTGAAAAATGGCAAAAACCTTCTCGCGGTAATCCTTTGGTATTCCGGGTCCATTATCATGTACTTCAAAGCGGTGGCCGGTTGGAGTTAATTCGTAATTTACGTGTATTACAGGTTGTACGCTGGTATTATGATAAAGCCCGTTGTTTACCAGGTTCAGCAACAGTTGATAAATATTTTCTGCATCAGCCTTTAAACCGGGTAAATCCATCGCTTGCAGCAATGCGTTTCGCTGTGTAATTACATCCCGCAGTTCAAATTTTATGGCGTTCCAAACGGTATTCAGTTCCAAATCTACCGGCACCTGACTGGCATTTATTTTTGAAAGCATGATTAAATCTTTCAGCACCTTTACCATACGGGTGCCACCTTCGTTCAGGTAACCGATATACATACGTTGTTCCTCGGTGATCTTTCCATTCAGGCTTTTCTCCAACAACTGCGAGTAATTAGTGATCATACGCAGCGGTTCCTTTAAATCATGGCTGGCAACATGTGTAAACTGCCGTAACTCGCTATTCGTTATCTCCAAAAGATGCGCGTATTCTTCTATCTCCTTATTTTTCTTTTGTAACTGTTCGGTTTCCTGTCGCTCTTCCTCCAACTCAAAACGCAGCCGCGCTTCAGTTACTGCTGATACTGTATTAAACTCCTGCATCTTTTCGCGATGCTTTTCGTGCTGGTCGTATTTCTCCAGGGCCTCATTTAAACTTCCTTTGGCACGCAGGCTATCCCCCCAATAACGATATAGATTTATCTGGTTGGTTTGCCCGCCACTTTCCTCAAACAATTGGTGAGATTGTTGATAATAATCCAACGCTTTATCGTGGTTGCCTGATTTAGCATGTGCAATGCCTAACATTTGGGTTATATCGCTCAGGTAACGTTTATGCCCCCATTTATTTAAAGCTTCATAAGCCTCATTCAAACAGGCCATCCCTTCTTCTGTAGGCACGTCGGCACACAAGTAGCTGCCTTTACTACCTGTAACAACAGCGGCCGCCAACACATTGCCTCTCGCTTTAGCATAAGCAATGGACGTATCGAAATGATAGAGCTTCTTTTCGCGTTCATCCGTTCTGGCCGCAAGTGAATTATGGGTAAGGAATAACCTGGCCTTATCATCAAAGGCAGTAAACACATCGAAAGCCTTCTTTAAAAACTCATCAGCTAAATGTCCAAGTTTCAATTCTATGAACAATGCACCCAAATTCTGGTAAGCTACGCCTAATCGGGTTCTTCCCTTCTGGCTCAATTCCCTTTTTTCAAGTACGCCAATCGCTTTGATATAGGCATCGCGGCATTGGTGCATGTCACCAATTAACGAATAGTTTCTGCCAATGGTGATGTAATAACCGCCTATGGCTTCGTAATCAGTTTCAGGGTCAAGCTCCGCCATAGCATCCTTAATAAAATTTATGGCGTAGGTATATCTATTCTGAACATCGCTGAAGAAATTTGCAAGGTGCACATTTACAAAGTTCACAATGGCTTTGTTGCCTTCTTCGGTTGCCTGTTTGCGTAAAGCAAAACCTGCTTGCACGGCGGCTTCGTCGCGCAGCTTAACTAATTGTTCAAACTGTAAAAATTTGGGCTCCTTCTCGGGTTCGGTATGCAGCATTGCAATTACGGCTTGTTTCAAATTTAACACCTTAGCCGCATAAAGCAAACCTGCTATTGGCAAATGATATATTTACCACATGGAGAAGTTCACGGTTTGGTTAGCCTGTTTATTTTGGTTTTTTGCATCACATGCTCAGGCAGTTATCGATGTACAAAAAGCCTTTCTACAATTGAATAATAAGCCTACTCTGCAGCGGTTTGCTTATACCGGTAAATTACCTAAGGTTGGTGGGCATCTGCAGGGTATACAAATCTGGCAGTCCTCTTCCGCAGAATATCCCGTACTTACCGGTAGTTCAGGAAACTTGGCCTACTGCCTTATCGTGAAACAGAATCACAGTGATCAGTTACAACTACTTGATACCTTCCCGTTTCGTCATGCGGGTGGTTGTCAGGTTGCCGGTAATCAATTATTAGTTGGCGTTGAGGATAATATAGCAAAAGCCGAATCAGAGATTGTTTTAGTTCAATTAAATGATACAAGTTCCAATTTGCTTCATGCTGTTTTGGCCAAAAGAAACGGAATATTTAAGCGTTCTACAGCCGGTGCTACTGCTGCTTGTTATACCTCCGCTACTCGATTATTAGTGGCAGTTGGTGACTGGGATACCCAAAATATTGATTTCTATAATTGTAGCCGGATAGAATGCGATTCTGTGAATACCATTCAGGTTCCTGACTCCTTAAATCTGCCGGCGTATCAGGCAATCAATCTGCTTCAGCAGAATGGCACAATTTACCTGGTGGGTTTTGCTCAATCGGGCAACCGCAACCGGGCCGACTTGTTGCAGCTTGAATTGAGCACCACTAAATTTTGCTCCATTTCACTTGTCGCCTCTTACTATTTCAATATTTCCCATGGAGCCAGCTTCAGATACGGTGCCGGTCTCTCTTACTATAACGATACACTGTGCCTATATGCAACCCAGCGTAATCTGAAGCGAAAAAACATAATTGCTGTTTATCGGTAACTACCAGAACATCATATAAAGTGCTGCCAGTATACCTAAGATAATCAGCGAGCCTACCGCAAAACTGTTGCTAACGCGGAACATGGAAGCGTCAACTTCAAGCGCTTTCCCTTTTGTTTCATCTTTCGGCTGCAGATTGCTGATTACCCACATGCCTAAAACACACAATACAAAAACAATACCCATTCGGTCGAGAAAGGGAACAGCATACGCATGATCGGCGTTTAACGCAGCAAAACCTGAAGAGGCAAGGAAGGAAAGATCCATCCATTTGGGTAAAAGTGAAATCAGAAGTGAAAGCACAAAACCGCCTACCATTGCAAAAATGGCAGCTGCACTGGTTGTCCGTTTATAAAAGAATCCCATAATAAACATGGCAAAAATGCCGGGGCTTAACATGCCGGTATAGTCCTGTATAAATTGAAAGCCTCCTTTTTTATCAATACCTAAAAATGGAGCAATCACAACCGCAATTAAAAGCGCAGCAACAACAGTAATTCGGCCGGTCATTACCACTGTCTTTTCATCGGCATTTTTGTTTAAATGTTTTTTAAAGATGTCCAGCGTAAAAATGGTAGATATACTGTTGGCCTTGCCCGCCAGCGAAGCAACCACAGCCGCTGTTAAAGCGGCGAAGGCTAAGCCTTTTAAGCCTGCAGGTAATAAATTCAATAATACGGGATATGCATGGTCAGGATTCAAACTTTCACCTTGTCCCATAGCGCTTGCTATTTCGGTGTGCTGCTGGTATAACACATACGCTGCAATACCGGGTAATACAACTATAACAGGCATTAATATCTTAAGGAATGCCGCAAACAAAATTCCACTGCGGGCAGTCGGTAAATCAGCGCCTAAGGCGCGTTGTGTAATGTACTGATTGCATCCCCAGTAATTCAGGTTCGCTATCCACATGCCTCCTAACAGAACAGTTAAACCTGGAAGATCCAGATAAAACGGATTATCTTTTTTCAATACCATATGGAAATGATCACCGGCATTGCTTAGCAAATAATTAAAACCGCTTAGCGCTCCATGTCCGCCGCTTAACGATGCCACCAGGTTCAGCGCCAAATAAGTAGTAGCTAAACCACCCACCACCAAAAAGAATACCTGTATAATATCGGTATAGCCAATCACCTTCATACCACCCAGCGTAATCACCAGTGCAAAAGCTGCCAGCAATAGCATGCAAAGTGTAAGGTTTAGTCCCGAGAGGCTACTAACCGCCAAAGCACCCAGGTATAAAATAGAGGTAAGATTTACTACCACATACAACAACAACCAAAATACAGCCATTATCATGGCCACTGTGCCGTTATACCGCTGCTGCAAAAATTGCGGCATAGTATAAATCTTGTTCTTTAAGTATACAGGCATAAAAAATACAGCAACTATAATCAGGGTTGCTGCAGCCATCCATTCGTAACTGGCAATAGCCAGGCCCATCTTAAAGCCCGACCCGCTCATGCCTATAAATTGTTCGGCACTGATATTGGAAGCGATCAACGAAGCACCGATAGCCCACCAGGTCAATTGGCCTTCAGCTAAAAAATAATCTTTCGAATCTTCCTTCGCCTTCTTTTTACTAAAATATATCCAGCTACCATAACCGATAACTACCATAAAATAAATCAGGAATACAAGGTAATCGGCGCTTTGTAATAGGGGCATAGAGGTTCGGGTTTCGTAACCTAATATCGAAATTCTGCATGAATATCAACACAAAAGAAAACGGGCCTTGCGGCCCGTGAATAAGACAGTTAGATTCCGCCTGCTAAAAACGGCTTTTAATATTAGCCAGAATTAAATCGCCCTGCGCTTTTTGATCAAGGCTCTTTAACTCTCTGCGTGGGCGGATGATTATATTCTGGTAATCGTATTGTTGGGTATGCAGCGAGTAGGGTTCAACTTTTTCAATATAAAACCCATTATCGTAAGCCAGTTGAGCAAAGTGGTTTACATGCAGCGGTTGATCAATGATTTGTAAAAGATCAGGGCGGTTTTGGTGCACCCATTCCAGTGCCAGTGGCTCAGGATTATTGATCAGTATAACGGAATTTTCATGTACCAGACCTTTCAGGGTGCTGAAAATTTTAGGATGTGTGCTTACCGGTATATGTTCCAGCACATCAGGGAAGATAATGAAATCAAACTTTTTATTGTAGCTAAAGTCTGTCATGTCCGTTACCACAAAATCGGTGCGGTTGCGGTCGCTGTATTTTTTGCGCAAAAAAGCAATGGTTTGCGAACTGATATCAGCACCGGTGAAAAAACCATCGGTAAGGTAATTGATAATCAAACCCGATAACGATCCGATGCCACAACCAATCTCTAGTACAGTTGAGGTGTTTTTTAGCCCCGCTTTTTTAAGGTTCTTAAAAATGGTGCGGTGGCGGCTGTTGGGTTTGCTAAGCTTCGTTTGCTCGTATTCGTCCCACAGCTTATCGTAATACTCCCCTACCTGTTTCGATTGTTCACTCATAACTATGCTTGTTTGGTGGCACGTGCTTCTACGCCATTGCCTCCTTTATTTATCCAAATGTTTTTACCACCTAATTTTTCCAACTCCGCCTTTATCTGCTCAGGCGTACGCAGGTGCTTATAGTAATCTGTCAGCGAATCGTAGCTATCTAAACGCGCCCACTCATAATGCTCTTCGCGGCTTAGCTCAGGGTGCAGTTTCATATAGGTCATCACCGGCGATACGCGTTTTACAAACCAATCCAGGGCAGGCATGTTACGGAAACTCCAGTGCAGTGGAAAGAACGTATTGGTTAAGCCGTCTACAATTTTTTTCGAGGTTTCAGGCTTCATTTCTTTTAAAACCAAGCGCCAGTAGCTGGCCGGGTTAAAGTAGTAATTGATACGCCAGATGTAATGATCAATAACCAGCAATCCTCCGGGTTTTACCATGTTCCACAAGGCCTCAATAGTTTTTTCGCTGCTTGGCGTATGTTGTATTACGCCCAAACACATTACAATATCAAAACTCTGTGGTGCAAAGGGCAACTCGTAAACGCTGGCTTGTGCAATGCTGTAATTCGCAGCATTGCCGATGTTCTCTTTATTCACTTCTACAGCTGCGCTCAAGTCAATAGAGTGCGTGTTACCTCCTCCCTTTACTAATAATTCCGTAAAACGACCGGCTCCTGCCCCAACTTCTAATATGTCTTTTCCACGTAGGTCTTCAATCTTACACCCCAGACAGCGCTCCAAACGCTCCTGCGAAATTTTAGTGCCGTTAAAACTGTCTAATTGTGTTTTGGCAAAGTTCTTCCATTGAAAGCCAAAGGCATTTGCATAATTATCGGCAGGTACAAAACGGGGTATACCATTTACTACCGGAAATTTTTCACCGGAAGCGGTTACAAGTTCATTGCCGGCTGCCGTTAAAGCCTGGCCTGTTTTGGGAGATACAAAAGCTATCATAACTATAGGGTGCTAAGGTAAAATTCTTGGGCTATTTCACGGCACTGGCCGTGTAAAGGGGTAAACCCGTTAATTTCCTTTTATTTGGAACAAATTGAAAGTATGAACCCTGAAATCCTCCTCATACTCATAGGCTCGGTTTTTAGCGCCATTATGATCGCGGTTACCTTTTTTATAAATAGGAACCATCAACCTAAGGCATTATGGATGCTCTTCTTTACAGAGATGTGGGAGCGTTTTTCCTTCTACGGTATGCGCGCTTTGCTGATCTTGTATATGACCCACGTGCTGGGTTATCTGGACGAGCCTGCTAACCTGCAATATGGTGCTTATAATGCGCTGGTATATACTATGCCTTTGTTGGGTGGTTGGATAGCCGATAAGTTATTGGGTTTCCGTAAATCCATCCTTTTAGGAGGTATTTTAATGGCTATAGGTCACCTGGTATTAGCAATACCAAGTACAGACACATTTTTTCTGGGGCTCGGCTTTCTTATCTCAGGTAACGGCTTTTTCAAACCTAATATCTCCAGTTTTTTGGGCCGTTATTACTCCGAAAACGACCCTCGCAAGGATCCCGGCTATTCCATTTTCTATATGGGCATTAATACAGGGGCTTTTCTTGGTGGTGCACTTTGTGGTTACCTGGGCCAGAAAATTAACTGGCACCTGGGCTTTGGTGTAGCAGGCGGTTTTATGATGCTGGGCTTACTGGTGTTCATCATCTTTCAACGCATGTTGGGCACCGAACACGGTTATTCCCCTGTTCCTCAAGTGCTGAAAGAAAAAATTGCGGGTATCAGCAAAGAGTGGTTATTGTATGGTGGTGCCTTTGCCTTAGTACCGCTGATGATGATACTGGTGCCCAACTATGCAGTAATGAACTATGTAATGGTGCCGGTAGGTGTTTTAGCCATAGTATATGTGGTTGCCGTTAGCATGCGCGAAAACAAAGAAGCTATGCAAAAACTTTGGGCAGCAGCCATCCTCATCATTTTTTCCGTGGTATTCTGGGGCTTCTATGAACAATCTGGCGGGGCCTTAAACCTAATGGCCGAGCGCAACGTGGATATGACTGTTGCCGGTAATCCACTGCCATCCGCCATGGTGAACAATGCCATCAATCCATTCTACATTATCCTTCTCTCTCCCATTTTTGCTATCATGTGGGAGTGGCTTATCAAGTGGAAGAAAGAGCCTAATACCCCAGTTAAATTCGGTATCTCTTTTCTATTGATAGGCATTGGCTACACTGTTTTTGTATTAGGAGGCACTGTTGGAAAGGATACAGGTTTAATGCCTCTCTTCTATTTTGCCGGAGGCTACTTTTTTATTACGGCAGGTGAGTTGTTTATTTCCCCTATCGGCTTATCAATGGTCACCAAACTTTCACCGTTACACATGGTGGGTTATATGATGGGCCTCTGGTTTCTTGCTTCTGCTTTCGGGCACGATTTAGCAGGCTGGATAGGCTCTCAAATGGCCATCCCGAAAACCAATGCAGATGGCTCAGCCTTCACAGCTGTACAGTCTCTTCCTATTTACATGAACGGTTGCATGCAAATTGCCAAGGTATCGTTAGTAGGTGGAGTGCTTATTTTAATCACTTCACCATTTATCAAAAAACTGATGGATGGTATTCATTAAACCTGTAACTGTTTCTTCCATTCAATGTAGCCGTAGTAAGCTACAATGGCAAAAAACACGTAAAGGCCTGAAGTTGCCTTTAAATCCTTTAGGTAATACATGGGAGCAGCTACCAGGTCTATAACAATCCAGTATATCCAGTTTTCCAAAACCTTACGGGCAGTTAAATACGTGGCGATAAAACTGAATACTGTAACAGCGGCATCAATATACGGGTAAGCATTTCCAACTTTCGAAAACAGGTAACCGCAAATCAGCGTTAACACAACTCCGGTTGCAAACCAGGGCAGGTGCCGGGCAAATGATAGGCGGTGAACATGCAGGGTTGTTACAGCAGTTTGCGGACGGCTCCAGGCCCACCAACCATATAAACCGGCTACTACATAATACGATTGCAGAATCGCATCCTGATATAGATGCCCACCTAAATTTATATAGATGTAAATGCCGGAACTAAGTATGCCAAATGGCCAGCACCACACATCTTCACCGGTCGCCATCAGCACGTAAAGCAAACCGGTTAGCACAGCCATCCATTCCAGATAGCCCAGGAACAAATTCATAGAATTCAGCTGTGCAAACATTCGCCGCTAAGGAAGGGATAAAAAAGAAGAGAGGCAACCCAAAAGGTTACCTCTCTAAGGCACATAAGAATGAATAAAACTTTATTGTTTAACCATCAGCAAACTCTTCGATCCCTCGGCATTTTTAATTCGAACGGTATATACCCCCGCAGGCCACTCAGTTGAGTTAACCGTTAATTGACTTTGTCCTGCATTAAGGTTAACATGTTGTTGTAAGGCAACACGGCCAAGCAAATCATTAACTTCTAATTCACCTACAAAAGTTTTTTGCAGGGTTACTTGTAATGTCGTTCCCCCGGCCGTTGGGTTAGGTGCAAGTTGCATATTAATCACATCCGCCAGTTCATGTATGCCTACTGTTTGTAAAGTATTTACAGTGGTATTGGTAATTATTGGCTCATTAAAATCGAAATAAATACTGGCAGTATTTTTAAACTCGGTGCCCATGGGCAGGTTTTTCTTTTGTTTAATGTAGAAGGACACAAAGCCCTGGCTGCTTTCCTTGCTGGTAAGGGTGTCAGTTAAATAAATCGGATCAAACATAAAGGCCAGCACATTGTTGCCAAACATCTGTGTATGGTAAGCATGGCTCGCTGCCCCTTGCTTAAAGGTGGCCAGGTCTAAGTCGCTATCAATGGTGTCGCGAATGGCAACAAACGAAGTAGGGTAGTTGCCTGTATTCTGAAAGCGAATCACATATTTCAGCGTTGAATCGTTTTCGCTGATATAGCCTGGCGCACCTACACCTTTAGGTGTTACTGCTTTGTCATTAGGGTCATACGAACCAACTACCGTTGCAGTTATATCTTCTGTGTTGTTGGGCGGAGTGGCATCATTTACATCGGGAGTAACATGCGCGCTATAGTGTTGCAGAGTTCCTAAGGCTGTTCCTGCCGGAGTAGCAAAGTTTAATACGCTATAAGTATATCCTCCGCCTGGCGCCAGATTTGTAAAGTCGATGTAAGCCGTATGAGTGCCTGTATTAACAGTAGTAGCACCGCTTAAGTAGGTTACACCGGCATCATAATCTAATTCAACTTGTCCGCTAACCGGATAAAGACCATCGTTAAAAATGTAGACCGAAAAGTTATGTGTAAAACCGGGTCGTGGTGGCATGCTCGTAATGCTTACACGTAAGTCCGCCACATTCAGGGGTTGATCAAAAAAGTCCTGATTGCTATACGTATTTCCCGCAGTTGCACCATTTAGGATAATCGACCCGGTTGGACAAATCTGGTTGCGAAACTGCGCGTATTGGGTAATGGCATAGTTGTTGGCCGGCACATAAAAACGATAGTTGCCTGTTGAATTGGTAATAGTCCCTGCGCCGGGAACACAACTCACGTAGGTGCCTTGTAAACCATATTCACCAGCATCGGCCGTGCAGTTGCCATTGGCATCGTCTAACACATTTCCTTCAATAATGGCAGCACACGAAAGGTTCTGATAACCTACGCTGTTTGCATACGCATGTGCCCAGCATCCTGCTGCATCGGTAACATAAACACCTATACCCCATTGTGCTTCCAAACCGGTAGCACTGGCGCCTGTATTTCCATTACCCCAGCTATAAGTGTAAGGTGGGTTACCGCCGCTAAGTGTAACATTGGCCTGGCCGTCATTGCTAAATATGCAGGTGGCGGGGGTAACCTGCAAATAGGCTTGCATGGGACTGGTGTTATTTACCAAAGCGCTTTTTACCTGCGAGCAGCCATTGCTTGCCGTTATTGTAACCGTATAACTTCCGGCACTTAATCCCGTTATTGTTGCTGTATTGGCACCTGTATTCCAATGATACGAGAAAGTTAAACCGCTTCCTGTGCCTGATGCTACAGCGGCACCATTGTGTTGCTGGCAAATTTCGCTATTGGTGGCATATGCATTGGCATTGAAACCCGATGTAAGGTTTACGTTGGCTGCAGCGTAAGCAGTACAACCGGTTGCATCGGTAATGGTGCACCAGTAATACCCCGCAACCAGACTCGTTACACTGGCAGTTGTTGCTCCATTGTTCCATACGTATGTATATGGCGCTTGTCCTCCAACAGGGCTGGTGGTTACACTGCCTAACTGACCACCGCAAACCTGGTCGGTGTGGGTTGTGTTAGGTGTAATACTACTAACTGCCGAAACACAATTGCCTTGCTCAGCACTACAACCTGCGGCATCGGTAATGGTAACATAATAACAACTGGCAGGCAAGTTGCTGATGCTTTGTGTGGTGGCACCGGTACTCCAGGTAATAGTATAGGGTGCCGTACCAAGTGTAGGTGTTACAGTTGCTGTACCGTTTGAGCTTTGGCAAATATCGTTGGTAGTAACCAGGTTAGGATGAATGGGCGAATATTTTTGCACGTTAGTGCTACCATTGTTTTCGCAACCGCCGCCATCGTGTACGGTAACATCGTAGGTGCCGCTTGCAAGGCTGTTAATTACGGCTGTGGTTGCTCCAGTACTCCACAAATAACTATAAGGCCCTGTGCTGCCATTGGCTACAGCTGTAGCAGTACCATTGTGTTGCAGGCAGTTTTCATCGGTTGTAGTTATGTTTAGCTGTATAGGTGTAGTAAAGTTTACATAAAAGTAATTGCTGGCAAAACATCCGTTGGCATCTGTTACCGTGGCAACATAATACTTAGGTCCGGCAAGCCCGGTAATGGTAGCTGTTGTCCAACTGCCATTCGCAGCACCCCAGTTTTCGCTCCATGCATATGTATAAGGCCCTGTACCGTTCGCTATGCTCGCGGTTGCTGATCCCGTGTTGTTGGTGCAATTAGCTGCTGTGCCGTTCATGGTTAATTGCAGGTTGCTTACGCTTTGAACAAACAATCCCTGGGTGCTATCGCTTTCGCTGGCTACTACCTGACAACCGGCAGCGTCAGTTACCGTAACATCGTATACTCCTCCGGTTAAGTTGGTTATTGCTGCTGTGTTGCCACCATTGCTCCAGGCAAAGCTATACGGTATGTTGCCACCTTGCACGGTTAACGTAATTGAACCATCATGGTTAGGACAGTTGTCCGGTGTGCTGGTGCCCTGGATATGAAAGGGCTGTGGAGAATAGATGTAATAAGTGCCGCATTGATTGTTGTTATCATGTATTTCTACCGAATACATGCCACCGGATGTATTGCTGATATCCTCCGTAGTAGCTACAATGGTGTTGGGGTCGTTAAACCGCCAGCTATAGGTATAGGGTGCTGTACCGCCACTTACTGTTATATCAATCTGTCCATCGTGGTTGCAGGGCGCAATCACAGATTGTGTTACCACAAACGGATGCTGCCAGCACTGGGCTTTTACAAGGGCTGGCAGTAAAATGTTTACCGCCAAAGCCATTATAGCATGTAATTTTGTGATTCGCATGGGAATATGTTTTAGTGTTCAATTCGTTTTAAGACATCCCAAAGTTACAAAGCGTTGTGTAGCCTCCTATAGTAGTAACTGAAGTTCTTACATGTGTAAGGCCTGTGTTATTCAGGGGTATATAGGTAATTATTGCTAACATTATTACATGCGAATGCATATTTTATAAGGCCTGTTAAGGTGGTTTTTCATCCTGTTTAAAAGGCTTAACATTGCAGCTTAATTAAGAAAGCGATATGAAGCAGGTTTTGAAACAGTTGGGTATTGCCCCAACTAATAGCGGTGTTAGTACCGGAACAAAGTGGGTAAAGAGTAAAGGAGAAACCATTGTATCTTACTCTCCTGTAGATGGAAAGAAAATTGCGGAGGTTACTTCTGCTACCGAAAAGGAATATCAGCAGGTAATTGCAACAGCACAAAGCGCCTATGCTGTATGGAGAAATATGCCGGCCCCA
The DNA here is from genome assembly GCA_046329495.1 of Chitinophagales bacterium. Lineage (GTDB taxonomy): Bacteria > Bacteroidota > Bacteroidia > Chitinophagales > LD1 > Bog-950. The sequence goes on from JAXLUO010000008.1 coordinate 19,710, forward strand.
CAACGCGGCGAAATTGTACGCCAGATAGGTGAAGAGCTTCGGGCTTTTAAAGCACCGCTGGGCCAGTTAGTTAGCTATGAGATGGGCAAGAGCCTGCAGGAAGGTTTAGGTGAAGTACAGGAAATGATTGATATCTGCGATTTTGCTGTTGGTTTATCTCGCCAGTTATATGGTTTAACCATGCATAGCGAACGCCCCAACCATCGCATGTACGAGCAGTGGCATCCGCTGGGAATTGTAGGTATAATATCGGCCTTCAATTTTCCGGTGGCAGTATGGAGTTGGAATACCATGCTTGCCTGGGTGTGCGGCGATGTGTGCGTTTGGAAGCCAAGCGAAAAAACGCCCCTGTGTGCAGTAGCTTGTCAGAATATTGTTGCTCGTGTATTTAAGCGTAATAACCTTCCCGAAGGCATCTCATCGGTAGTGATCGGCGACTATAAAATCGGTGAGTTACTTTCGCATGACACCCGCGTTCCTTTGATTTCTGCAACGGGCTCAACCCGTATGGGTAAAAAGGTTGGCGAAGCAGTAGGTGCACGTTTAGGACGTAGTTTATTAGAGTTAGGTGGTAACAATGCAATTATCATCACTCCGCACACCGATATGGATATGGCCATGGTGGCTGTTGTGTTTGGTGCGGTAGGCACAGCCGGTCAACGCTGCACAACCACCCGCCGTTTAATCATCCACAAATCGCGTTATGATGAGGTGAAAAAGCGCCTGAAGAAAGCCTACGCACAATTAAAGATTGGTAACCCGCTCGATCAACGTAATCACGTAGGTCCGTTGATTGATAAAGCAGCGGTTGAGATGTATCAGAACGCCATTCAACAGGCCAAAGCGCAAGGCGGTAAAGTTTGGGTTGAAGGTGGAGTGCTATTAGGTAAAGGCTACGAAAGCGGTTGTTATGTGCAGCCTTGCATTATCGAAGCAAAGAATGAAATGGCTGTAGTGCAACATGAAACCTTTGCACCGATCTTATACATAATGAAGTATAGCTCGCTGAACGAAGCCATCGACATGCAGAATGGTGTAGTGCAGGGCTTGTCATCTGCTATAATGACTACCAACATGCGTGAAGCAGAGGCATTCTTAAGTTGTAACGGTAGCGACTGCGGTATCGCCAACGTTAACATTGGCACCAGTGGTGCGGAGATTGGTGGAGCCTTTGGTGGTGAAAAAGAAACCGGTGGTGGCCGCGAGAGCGGCAGCGACGCATGGAAAGCTTATATGCGCCGGCAAACCAACACCATTAATTATGGTACAAAGTTGCCGTTGGCGCAGGGTATAAAGTTTGAGATTTAAGTAGAAGCAAGGCCGGGTTTATCCCGGCTTTTTTATTGCCGGTTGCCGCGTTCCCATGGCAGGAAGTGATGGAACTCCGGAACAATTCGCCACAGATAAACGGCTACTAAAAAAGTGCCACCTAATACGACACTTCTTAAAAGAATATTTACTACATCGCTATGCAGGGTAGGCAGCACATAGTTAAGCCCTAAGCAAACCAGCGTAATAGTTATGATTTTAAGAGTTTGTATGTTGTATGGCTGAAACTTAAATCGCTTATGGATAAGGAAGAGTTTAATGCCTGTATATAACAGCGATGATAAAGCTGTAGAAGCTGCTGCTCCGTTAATACCTAATCTTGGTATTAGCAGCATGTTGCTGATGAATGTGATGATGACCAGCGAAAGAAGCAACAGTGAGCCTTGCCAGTATTTACTGCTATAAAAAATGATAGAAGTGTTTGCACCACCCATCATATTGATTAATGAACCAATGGAGATGATCCAAACCACGGTTACCCCCTGCTGAAAGTCCTTGCCTACTAACTGTAGCAAGTAGGTAATGTTACAATTAATGCCTACAAACAACAAGGCGCCAATAAGCGATAGATATTTAACTGACTTGTAAAATATATCCTGCACCTCGTGCATGTTATTGTCTACCACGGCATGGGCTACCTTAGCAGTAACAATACGGTCTAATGCATTTAGTGGTGCTTCAATAAGCGTAGGTATAAACGAGGCAATAGCATAAATACCTACAAAACTTAGTGGTAAAAATTTACCTATCAAAACGGAGTCCAGCGTCTTTAACCCTAATGCCGCAATTGATGAAAGCGAAAGAAGTAAGCCGAAGCTCACCATCTCCTTTAGATTGTTCTCGCGGAATGCTTTCCAGTTAATGGTTAACGAAGGCTTGTCCTCGCGCAAAAGATACCATATCAGCAGCAATAGTTGGAAAGCATATATGCCTATATACAATCCAATAAACTGCTTAAAGGTGATGTATTGGAAATAATAGGCAAAGATGAGCGCTATATAAGCTACCCGTGTGTAAATGTCATTAAGGTAGGAGGGGACGGTTGTTTTGAATAGCGCTATTAGATAGGTGGTGATAATTGTGCCGAAAGCCAAAAACAAACTGAAGGAGAAGATGTAGTTGTAATAGTCAATGAACAACGGCGACTCTTTCCTGTACTGTGCAATAATAAACTCCTTAAACACCAACAGGCCAACCGAAGATATAATGAACCCTATTAATGGGAACAACAGCATAAAGCCGAAAAATCCATTGTGACCGTTCTTCTCGTTTTTGAAAACCGGAAAGTACTTAATGGTCATATTAGTAGAGCCGATAGGAATGAAGCTTGCTACCAGGGTAGAGAATGCAAACAACACCCGTGCTAAACCTATCTCTTCGGTTTTAAGAAAGTGAGGCTGTATAATAATCAGCGATACAAACCCCAGGATAATGCCGGTGTAGGAGCTAATGGTATTCTTGATGCCTTGTCGCTGTATTACGCCCATGTCTTATTGCATCCACTTGTTATGCCACAACTGAAATAAAAACAAATAACTCAAGCGCTGAAACTCAACCGGCTTGCCGGCCAGGTAGTTGTCGCGCAGGGCTATTACACGTTTGGTATTAAATACCTGTTGTTTGTTCAGCGCTTCTTCATTTACAACATCCAGCAACAAAGGCTTTAGCTCATTGCGCATCCAACTGATTAGCGGAACACCAAATCCCATCTTCGGGCGTTCCATCATTTCTTTAGGCACGTATTTATGAACGATCTCCTTCAACAAATATTTGGCCACACCATTGCGGTATTTGTAATTAGAAGGCAGGCGCGATGCAAATTCAATAATGCGCTGATCAAGGAAAGGTTCCCTGCCTTCTAAACTGGTGCTCATAGTGGCGCGGTCTACCTTCTGCAGTATATCATCCACCATATAGGTTTTATACTCGGTAGCCTGAAACTTCGAAAGCAAATCGTTGTTGTTGTTTAGTTTGCTGCCTTCATCAAACGCAGTGGGCAGGTAACTTATATCTTTATTCAGCAACAAGCGTGTTTCATCAAAGGTCATGGCCTGGCTGATGATATCAAAGCGCTTCACAGCATCGCGGTGCGTAAAGTAATCCTTCAACTTGCTGAGCTTGTTCTGATAGCTAATGTCGCTGCCACCTGCTGCAAGGCCCATCAGGCTGCCACCAACTTCCTGCAAAAGACCGGGTGTTTTATCTATTTGATTGATCCGTTGTTCAGCATTCAGATACTTTGGGTAACCGCAGAAGATCTCATCACCTCCATCTGCTGACAGCGCTACCGTTACCTGCTTACGCGCCATACGGCTAACCAGTGTGGTAGGTATGGCCGAGGTATCGCCAAACGGCTCATCGTAAATACCGGGCAGTTGTTCCACCATGTCCAGCGCATCGCGGTAGGTGCAGGTATATTCGTGGTGGTCGGTACCCAGGTGTTTGGCTACTTCGCGTGCATGGTGCGCTTCGTTAAACTTCGGGTCCTCAAAGCCAATGGTAAAGGTCTTTAGCTTTTGGGTGCTGTTCTTTTGCAGCAAAGCTGTTACGGCTGTGGAATCGTAGCCACCGCTGAGGAATATGCCTACCGGCACATCGGCTACCATGCGGTATTCAAAGGCAGAGGTGAGCAAACGTTCTGTTTCTTCCTGTGCCTCTTCTATGCTGATGTTTAGTTTGGGTTGGTTATAGCAGTCCGTTACATCCCAATACTTTACCTCTTTGGTTTGCTTGCTGCGCAGGTCTATTTCCAGGTAGTGCCCAGGTAATAACTTATAGGTGTGCTGGTAAATAGTATGCGGTGCTGAAATATATCCGCGTTGAAAATACAGGGAAAGCGCGCTATAGTTCAACTGCTTTTCGAAGGCCGGGTGGGCGGTAAATATCTTTAGTTCAGAGCCGAATAAAAGCACGTTATTGTGCTTGTAGTAGAACACCGGTTTAACACCTGCCCTATCGCGGAACAGCACCACCTTCTCCTGCTTCTGGTCCATAATGGCAATAGCGAACATGCCTATAAACTTGTTTACGCCGGCAGTGCCCCATTCAGCATAACTCTTTAAAATTACCTCCGTATCACTCTGCGAACGGAAGGTGTAGCCCTTCTGCTCTAACTCTTTCTTTATCTCGCGGTAGTTGTAGATCTCTCCGTTAAAGATTACCGTCAGTTCGGCTTCTTCGAATCGCATAGGCTGATGGCCCAAGGCTGAAAGCTCAATGATAGACAAACGGCGGAAACCAAGGCCCACGGTAGCAGTGGAGGTGCAGAACATTTCATGCCCGCTATCGTCCGGACCACGGTGATGAATAGTATCGCTCATCCGCTTAAGTAAAGCCACATCACCGTTCCTGCCAAAATCAACAAAACCTGCTATACCGCACATGCCGCGAATGTAATCTTTCTGCCGCTTTACCCTACTGATTTCACCTTGTTTTGCAATTGACCACCAAGGGATGAAAATCCTGATTTTGCTACTGGTGCAGGTCCCTTTATCTTTTATTTTAGCGGTCCTTAAAAACTCAGCTATGCTCCGCTTTAACGAAGGACAATATGAAATCGGCGGCCTGCCCGTGCAGGACCTTTGCGCCAAATACGATACCCCCCTGTATGTATACGATACTGCCATTATGCAGGCGCAGTACGATAAGTTGAAGAACGCCTTCAGCGGAGCCAATACCAAGATAAAGTTTGCCTGTAAGGCATTGAATAATATCAACATATTAAAGTTCTTCAAGAATACAGGCGCGGGCCTGGATACTGTTTCTATTCAGGAGGTTTGGACCGGCCTGAAGGCAGGTTTTAAACCGGAGGACATCATCTATACCCCCAACTGCGTTTCGATGGAGGAGATTGAACTGGCCGTTAAAGAAGGCGTGCAGATCAATATCGATAACATCTCCATCCTTGAACAATTCGGGCATAAGTATGGCAATACCGTACCTGTTTGTGTGCGCATAAACCCACACGTAATGGCCGGTGGTAATATCAATATCTCTACGGGCCACATCGATAGCAAATTCGGCATCTCCATTTACCAAATGCGCCATGTGGAGCGCGTAATCAAAAGCGAGAACATCCGCGTAAACGGCCTGCATATGCACACCGGCTCCGATATTCTGGATGTGGACGTGTTCCTTCGCGCTGCTGAAATCCTTTTCGAAGTAACCGACCACTTTCCTGACCTGGAGTTCATCGACTTTGGCAGCGGCTTTAAAGTGCCTTACAAACCCGATGACTATTACACTGACATCGACGAAGTAGGCCAAAAACTGACTGCCAGCTTCAACGAGTTCTGCCAGAGCTACGGTCGCAAACTTGACCTGTATTTCGAGCCGGGCAAATTCCTGGTTAGTCAATCAGGCACTTTCCTGGCTAAGGTGAATGTGATCAAGCAAACCACCGCTACTGTATTTGTTGGCGTTGATTCGGGTTTGAACCACCTCATCCGCCCTATGTTCTATAATTCGTATCACCACATGACCAACGTGTCGAACCCGGAAGGCACACAACGCATTTATACCATTGTGGGCTATATCTGCGAAACCGACACCTTTGGTTGGGACCGCAAACTTACCGAAGTGCGCGAAGGCGATATTATTGCCTTCCACAATGCGGGTGCTTATGGCTTTACCATGGCCTCCAACTACAACTCGCGTTTCCGCCCGGCTGAGGTAATGATACACCAGGGTAAAGATTACCTTATCCGCCGCCGCGAAAACCTCGAAGACCTGTTGCGCAACCAGGTGGACGTTGCGTTTTAACGCGTTAATTAGTTTTAAACTAACCATCTGTAGCTGTTTTTAGCACTCCGGGCACCGATATTCGTGGACTTTATATCTTGCAGCCGCAGTGCTAAACGCTGTTGCTTTGTACGTTTATGCTTATGAAAAAATATTTTTTCCTGTTTGCCCTGCTGTTTATCAGCTCACTGGGTTTTACCCAAAAGAAAACCCTTTATGTTGCCGACCGCCGCAGTAGCTGCATTGAAAGCGCTACCATGGAATGCCTGCTGATTAAAGAAAGCAAAAAGGGCGCCTGGCAATCTTACAGCAGCAGCATTACCGGTTTTAATTACGAAGAGGGTTACGAATACCAATTACAGGTAGAAGTAGAACCCGCCCCTGCCGGTACACCGGCTAAATATCGCCTGCTGAAGGTTAAGAGCAAAAAGCGAACCAAGTACGACCCATCGGAAAAACTGGCCGATAAGCGTTGGTACCTCTACCAGATGTATGCCGATTCGCATTACATAAAGCTGCTGGATACCACCACCGTTTACATGCAATTTTACCCCAGCGAAAGGCAAATAAGCGGCCACGGTGTATGCAATACCTTTAGCGGTGGTTTAATTGCTGAGGGATATAAAATCTCCATCCTGCAAATGGCTTCCACCAAAATGGAATGCACCGGCACCATACTGGAAAGCATTATTAAAGATATGATGGAAGAGATGGTAACCTTTACCGTGGCCGGTAACACCCTCACCCTTAAAAATGCCGATGGGGGCAGCTATCTGCTCTTTAAATACTGGCAATAAGGTCGCCGATAACCTTCTGCTTACTTTCCCTATATTCACCATCCAATTTACACACAACACCCTAAAATCATTTATATGTCAACCAGCGCTGCTGTTAACTACAAAGAGATTATAGAACGTGCCATAAAGGCCATTCACGAACGCACCTTTTTTGCGCAATACCCCGAGCACCCGAAGGCCTACGGCGAAGAGGCTCCTGTTAAAGGTTTAGAGGCCTATAACAACCAATTAGGCAAACCTTTTACCGGCTTATTACAGCAAAACCCTGTAGCTCAATTGGGCGAAGAGGTTTCGCCTTACACCATGAAAGCTTTGGGTATTACCTACCCTGCTTTTGAAGTAGATACCCTTATCGTTCGCGCGGGCCGTGCGATGGCTGCCTGGAAGGCCGCTACGCCCGACCAACGTGCCGAGGTGCTGGTGGATGCACTGGAGCGGGTAAAGAATCGTTTCTTCGAAATTGCTTACGCTACCCAACATACCACCGGACAGAGCTTTGTGATGAGCTTTCAGGCTTCGGGCCCGCATGCCAACGACCGCGCTTTAGAAGCACTGGCTATGGGTTACGAAGAGCTGAACCGTTTCCCTACCAACGTTACCTGGGAAAAGCCCATGGGCAAAACCAGTGTAGTGTTGCAGAAAACCTTTAAGGCTGTGCCTAAAGGTATTTCGCTGGCCATTGGTTGTTCTACCTTCCCAACCTGGAACTCAGTGCCCGGCATCTTTGCCTCTTTAATAACCGGCAATGCCGTTATCGTTAAGCCGCACCCTAAATCAATTTACCCTATTGCCATCGTAGTAGCCGAAATGCAGGCTGCGTTCCAGGCCAAGGGTTTCGATCCTAATACCTGTCAATTAGCTGTTGATTCACCTGCAAAACTGATCACCAAACAACTGGCCGAGCATCCGCTGGTTAAGTTGATTGATTACACAGGCGGCAGCGAATTCGGTAGCTATATCGAATCGATCCCCGGCAAGGTAACCTTTACCGAGAAGGCCGGTGTTAACTCCGTAATCCTTGATTCGGTGAACGACCTGAAAGCCGTGGTACAGAACCTGAGCTTTGCTGTGTCGCTTTATAGTGGCCAAATGTGTACGGCCCCTCAAAACTTCTTTATCCCTGCAGGTGGTGTTAAACAGGGCGATACGGTTATACCTTACGAAGAAGTAAAGAACGCACTGGTAGCTGCTATCGGTGGTATTGCAGCACATCCGCAAATGGGCCCCGGCACTTTAGGCGCCATCCAGAACGAACTAACCGTTAAGCGTGTTAATTCGCTGAAGGATCTGGATGCAACCGTATTGCTGCAGCCAAATGCCGTAGCCAATAGTGAGTTCCCCGAAGCGCGCACCTGTTCGCCAATTGTGCTGGAAGTTGATGCACACGATAAAGGCGTATACGAAAACGAATTGTTCGGGCCCATCGTGCTGATCATCAAAACCAAGGACACTGCACAGAGCATTGAACTGGCCAAACAAATGGCTGAAAAGCACGGTGCCATTACCTTTAGCGCTTACACTACCAACGAGCAAACTGCCAACACCATCTTCGAAGAATTGGAAAGCGTATTCGCACCGGTATCGTTAAACTTAACCGGTATGATTTGGGTAAACCAGCATGCTACCTTCAGCGATTTCCACGTAACCGGTGGTAACCCTGCAGGTAACGCATCGTTTACCAACCCCGAGTATGTAAACAAACGCTTTGTGTGGGTAGGCCACCGTCGCGTTGCTTAAACCAATATTTCAAATAACGCCCTGCTGCATTACCTTTGTAGCAGGGCGTTTTGTTTTATGCCCTGCTAACTATATTATATGAAGGCTGAAGAAATTAAGTTCATCGTTATTATGTTGGTTACTACCCTTGTTTTGGGTGGCTTACAACTTGTTTGGAACCAGCAGGCTTCGGCCGAGAACCAGTTGCACAACGGTATACCTTTGCTTACCATTATTGCAGTAGCGGTTACGCTGGTGCACATCTTTTTGGTGCGCTCCTCGCACGGCGACCCTAAAGCCTTTGTTACCAAGTTTATGGCAGCCAGCGGTTTAAAGTTGATGTTGTACCTGTTGGTGCTGGTTGCTTTCCTGTTGTTTGAAACCGGCAACAAAAAGATACTGGTTATCCATTTCCTGGGCTACTATGCTGTGTATACCATTATTGAAGTAAGCCTGCTTTACAGCACCCTGCAACAAAGCAAAAAGAAGTAACGCCGCCTTATGTATAAACCGCTGCTACTGCTTATTGCTTTTATGCTTACCGGCGCTTATGCAGCGTACTTTATTCAATCGGATATTAAGATTGAAGAAGGCAGCCTGCCACAGGATGTGTATTTCTACAATTTGTTTGTGCCGTATAAAAAGCAACTCTCCCCAAAGGCAACGCAGTTAGACAAACTGAATGCCCGTGATGAGAACCGTGCCAGCCAGTATATTATAAAGAACGATTTATTGCCAACGGCCATCACCGGCGGTATACTGGCCTTATTTCTCGGAATTTATCCGGCTATCCGTTTCTATCGTGGTCAATCCGTAAGTACCGCCATTATTATTGCTCTGCTTGTGCTGTATACGGTGCTTTCGTTATGGTTGCGTATTAAAATGGAGAAGCCCTATTTTTAAATTATGGAATTACCTATTTGTCCGTTGTGCGGTCGACCGGTTGAAGGCCGTAGCAGTAAGCATCATTTAGTACCCAAAAGCAAAGGCGGCAAGCACGAGGATACTGTGCTGATGCACCACATTTGCCACAACAAAATACACAGCCTGTTTACCGAGCGCGAAATTCAGGTGCATTATAATACCATCGATAAGCTGATGGCTAATGAAGAAATTCAGCGCTTCGTAAAATGGGTCAGCAAAAAGCCGAATGATTTTTACGATGGATCGGCGCCGAGGAAGCGATAACCTTAATAGAACGCTGATTTTATATGATGGTTATGATTTGCGCAGTTCACAGTAGTTAGTAGTATAGCCGAACAGCCAGATCCTGAAACAAGTTCAGGATGACGCCTTCTTTTGTTTTGATTAAATAGGAGGTGGTTCCTCCTTTCAACTTTACATTCCTTTACACTTTTTAAACCAGGATGTGCAGGATAGGAAAGGATTTTCAGGATAAACGTTCGTCAAACTTTACACTCCTTTACACTTTTTCCGGGCGGCCTGCTTTCCAAACTTTACACTCCTTTACACTTTTTGAACCGGGAAGACTTGCTCCGGGGTTATCCACAGCTACTTGTGCATGCTTGTGCACTTTTTTGCTTGTGCACAAGTTACAGAAATTTTCATGTGATGATTTTTTGTGTTAAAACGGGGTAAAACAGGGCTTTCATCCATTACGATTTTTTGCATTTGTGCAGATTTGTGCAGTTGCTTTTCACGTGCACAAATTTCCAAAATTTTAATTTGAGTGACGGCCGGGCGTAGTTGTCCCTGCGGGTTTATGCGCACGCGGGCTTTATGAGCCGGTAAATTGTCTGAAGGTTGAGCGTTGCCGTCGCGGGGAGGGTGTAGTGTTTTCATGGGTGTTCAAATAACTTAGTGTACTGTAAAGATAGTATAAGAGTTTAAAAGTTTCAAATAATAATACTATTATTTAACAAAATAGATTGCCGGTGGGGTTAATACAAAACGGTCGAATGCAATGTTCACCACAGATTAAATACAGGGAATACAAAAAATCCTCACCCCTGCCCCTCTCCGAAGGAGAGGGGTTGCGCTTTGTGCTTAAGGTTTGTGCCGGATAGATAGAATTAATGCAAAACAGCCGAATGTATGGGGCGGGGTATTTCTTGACCTAAGTCAATGACTAGGGCTTTAAGGGGGCCTACTTTTGCATCCATATTTAACAATCAAAACCCCAAAGCAATGAAAGCAGCCGTTTATACGCAGTATGGTACCCCAGATGTGGTGCAGTTAAAAGAAGTAGAAAAGCCGATGCCGAAGGAGCATGAAGTGCTGGTTCGTATTAAAGGTACCGCCGTTAATTCGGGCGATGTGCGTATGCGGAAGGCTGACCCTTTTGCCGTGCGTTTTATCTTCGGCTTCTTTACGCCCCGCATACCCGTATTAGGTGCAGTTTTTAGCGGTGAGGTGGCAAGCGTAGGTAAGCAGGTGAAAACCTTTAAACCCGGCGACCAGGTGTTTGGCCATACCGATATGCGCTTTGGCGCACATGCCGAATATATCTGTGTGGCTGAAAGCGGAAGTATTACGCTAAAGCCTGCAACGCTATCGCATGCCGAGGCGGCTACCATTCCGTTTGGTGCCGTTACGGCGCTGCATTTTTTGAAAAAGGCGGCGATCATGCCAAATCAAAAGGTGCTTATTGTGGGTGCCTCGGGCGCTGTGGGCAGCGCGGCGGTGCAATTAGCCCGGTATTATGGTGCGCGGGTAACTGCTGTTTGCAGCACCGGAAATAGGGAACTTGTAAAATCGCTTGGTGCGGAACGGGTAATTGATTATACCAAAGAGGACTTTACACAACAGGCAGAAACCTATGATGTGATTTTTGATACGGTGAATAGTATAGCCGTGCCGAAAGCTTTACAAGTGTTGAACGATAAGGGCACCTTGATTTTAAGCGCTGCCGGCATGAAAGAAATGTTGCAGGGCGCCTGGTTTGGTGCTGTTAAAGGCCGCAGTATATTGAATGGGGTAATCGGTCATTCGGCAACAGAAATACAACTGCTGAAAGAACTGGTGGATAGCGGCATATATAAGCCCGTGGTAGATAGAACTTATCCTTTAGCGCAAATTGCCGCAGCACATGCTTATGTGGAGCAGGGCCATAAAAAGGGTAACGTAGCCATTGCCGTGTAGCCTTATTTCTGAAAAAGCCGCTTTCTTATCCGGCTCAGCGATTCGGGCTTTACACCTACGTAACTGGCAATTTGATATTGAGGGATTTTCTGTAATAAATCGGGCCTGAACTTTAGCAGTTTTAAATAGCGTTGTTCGGCGCTATCGGTAGCATAGGAAGCCATTAGTTCCTGCTGGTCGGCAAACACCTGCATCATTACCCGGCGCGAAACGGTTTCCAGCCTCGGGAATTTTTTATAGAGATCCTCTTCTTTTTCGCGGTTGCCCACTACCAGCCAGCAATCCATACAGCAATCCAGGTAATGGTTAGAAGGAATGTTTTGATTGAAGCTGTTCATGGAGATTACCCATTGTTCCTCGGTAAAAAAGTTGTTGGTCTTTTCTTCGCCATCTACCAGGTAGTATTGTCGCACGCAGCCTTCCAGCACAAAATAAACTTCGGTAGAGATTTGTCCTTCCCTTAAAAGCACGGTGCCTTTTTTGTATTGCCGGATGGTCATGGTTGCCACAATGCCTTCTACTTCTTCGGTAGAGAGCGGCATGATGCGCTGAAAATAGGCGAGGAGTTTGTGGTGCATGAATTGCTTTGGGTTCGTTCAAATCTAACACAAACAGCCGAATACAAATTTGCCACAGATGAAATACAGGGGATGAATACTTAAATTTGTGGTCGACGGCAGTCGTTCACATGACTGTACCAAAACGGAAGTGCGGAGTAGTGATACTACTATTTAATTTGACCTGGTAACGATATTTGATTAGGATGTGGATTTATATTTAATGAATGTATGCGCAGATACTGGCTTTTAATTTTGTTCAATCTGTTAATGGAGTGCATAGCTATAGGCCAACCCTTTGATCTGATAACGAGATTCGGGTTTGCTAATTGCCAATTTAATTCACTACTGATCAAAGAAGGTAAATTATATTGCACCGGAGCAATTCAGGACACGGTTTATCCTTATATATCCTTAAACGTGTTCGCGTGTTTTGAAAGCTCCGGTGAACTCAACTATTTTAAAGTCTTCCGGGGAGATAGCACTGTAAGCGAATTGGGGACTTTCGAAAATTCATTAATTAAAACCTCCGATGGTGGATTTGCTTTATGTGGATATACGCTTTACTCAGGAAGGGCCAGCTGCTTATTTATAAAATATGATAGCGTCGGCAATGTGGTTAATTGGAATCAGTATAAGTTAAATGCCCAGAATTTCTTTGGGAGGAACATTGCTCAGGCTGCCGATGGGGGTTACTATATTACCGGAACGGTTCAATACAATAGTGGAGACATTGACATTTTTGTTATGAAGCTTGATGCTAACGGCCAGCAAATGTGGTTGAAAGCCTATGGGGATACCTCATGGCTAGAGAACTCAAACTCCCTGGTTATTACGAATAATAACAAAATCCTAGTTGTAGGAGCCCAGGCCAATGGTGTTACAAACCCTCAGTATTTTTACTCTTATAGAAAATTAATGCTTTTAGATTCGATGGGCAATATTTTATTGGATACTATTGGAGTGGACCCCAATGTTTCGAGTGCCTTTAGTACGATTTCTACTAGTGATGGAGGGTATATATTTTCTGGCAGCTATATTGATGTACGAAGCACTGGATATGCTGGAGAGGTAGGCTATATCGAAAAACTAGATAGCAATCTACAGACTGTTTGGAAAAAAAAGCTCGGACCTGATGCCCCGCAAAGCATGACTTTTTTATATTCTATTAAGGAACAGGCTAATGGTGAACTTTTGGCCTCAGGAAGTACATTTAATAACACCGCATCATTTCCTAATCAACATCAAAATGGATGGGTTTTGAAACTGACCTCAGACGGTGACATGCTTTGGAGTAGGGAATATCGAGGGGTGACGCGTAAAGGTCAGTTGATTGAAACCAATAAGCTCTATGATTTGGACCTATCAGATAATGGTAAGGTATTTGCTTGTGGCATAGCTCAAGACGATAACGATACATTTCCCCAAAAGGCATGGTTGATTGCCCTGGATGAGAATGGGTGCCTGAATTCTACTTTTTGTGGTTATACTAGTATCCGAGAACCTCAAAACGAGAATGTTTTTGAACTAGAAATATTTCCCAATCCGTTTTTTGATTTTATTAATGTTAGAATTGATTCTCAATTTGGCTCTCCGATAAGTTGTAATGTGTATAATACTTTAGGACAGTTGGTTTACCAGGTTAATCTCCAAGAAAATGATAGTAAAGAGGTTTATTCTTTTGATCTTGGCGGCTTGCCTTCCGGAATATACACTTTTGAAATTTTGACTGGGCAAGGCAAAGTTCTTTCGCGTGGTTTTAAGAAATAATTTTTTTATCTGATTCATTTTGGTTTTGCAGAATTAATGCCGCCCTGGCGACTGAGCCGGATGTTATGACCTACTTATTCCTTTTAATTCTAACCAATTCTGAAATAAACAGAAGGAATCAGAATAGTTGGGTTACGTATATGCTGTTATGTGTGTGTTGCTCGTGACCTGTTTGTGAGGATACAGACAGGCGCGATAGTCTTTCTTCATAAGGCGGCGGTTTCGAGGAGAGCAGAGTTTTCGCTTGTAGGTTAATATCCCTCCTTCGTCGGGATGACAAGGAAAGTGCAAGTGGTAAAGCGTGGTTTATCGTGAAAAATTATTGTGCCAGTTAAGGCATTGCTGCTACCGCCACCCAAACTTCTTCTTCGCTATCAGGGTGGTTGTGTTTGTATTTATCGCCTAACACTTCAAAATGCGGGCGTGTACTATCGGGGCGTAGGTTGTGGGCAGGGAGCCATTCGGCAAAGAGATAGCGCAGTGTTTCGCCAAAGGTGGCAGGTGTGCCGGTGTAGGTAAACACTACATATGCTCCCGCAGGTATAGTTAATACTTCCATTCCTTCGGGCAGGTTATTGGTGTCGTTTATTTCTACCGTGGCCCATTTTTGCCAAACAGTGTCGTGTGTAAAATCGCGGAATTTTAATTGCGGGTTGTAAACCTGCACGCTGATTAAATTAGTAGAGGCGGGCGACTGTATCTCCTTCCGGCGGGGCATAAAGCGTTGCCATAGTGCCGGTGTGTTATCGTTGGCAATAGAGGTTTGTGTGTGCATGCCCACTAAGGTTGCACCTGCAAAGGTTTTCAGTTGCGGTTGTATGTTCATCAGCGTAAAGCTACAAAGAAGGAGCAAGGTTGTTGCTTACTTCCACAGCGCTTCGCGTTGCTGGGCTACTACATCGCTGTTCAGGAACGAGTCGAAGTCCATTTCTTTATCGAGGTTGCCTTTAGGGCCAATTTCGATAATGCGTGTAGCGATGGTTTCCAGCAACTCGTGGTCACGCGAGGTAAAGATGATGGTGCCTTTAAAGTCGTTCATGCCGTTGTTAAGGGCGGTGATAGATTCAAGGTCTAAGTGGTTGGTTGGTTCATCAAACAACAACACGTTGCCACGCATCATCATCATGCGGCTGAACATACAGCGCATTTTTTCGCCACCCGAAAGCACGGTACACTTCTTCAATACTTCTTCGCCCGAGAACAACATACGGCCCAGGAACGAACGGATAAAAGTTTCGTCCATATCGGGTGTTGAATACTGGCGCAACCAGTCAATAAGGTTCAGGTCTAAGCCTTCGAAGTATTCGGTGTTATCGTTTGGTATGTAACCGCGCACGGTGGTAACGCCCCAGTTAACGGTACCTTGGTAGTCTTTATCCTTACCGGCCAGAATATTATGGAAGGCCGTTAAGGCTACGCTATTACGGCCCAGCACCGCAACCTTATCGCCGCGCTTAAGGGTAAAGTTTACATTGCTGAACAGCACTTCGCCATTCACGGTTTTCGATAAGTTCTTTACCTCCAGAATTTCGTTACCTGCTTCGCGGATTACGTTGTTAAGCACAATACCGGGGTATTTACGGTTGCTGGGCTTAATTTCTTCGAGGTTAATTTTATCCAGCGCCTTTTTACGGCTGGTAGCCTGACGGCTTTTACTGGCGTTTGCCGAGAAACGACGAATGAATTCCTGCAATTCCTTAATACGGTCTTCTGCCTTCTTGTTTTGGTCGGCACGCTGGCGGGCTGCCAACTGCGAGCTTTGATACCAGAAGGAGTAATTACCGGTGTAAATGGTCATTTTGCCAAAGTCGATATCTACCACGTGGGTACAGATAGCATCGAGGAAGTGACGGTCGTGACTAACCACCAGGATGATTCCTTTGTAATCGGCCAGGAAGTCTTCTAACCAGTTAATGGTTTGCACGTCCAGGTCGTTGGTAGGTTCATCCAGAAATAGCACATCGGGGTTGCCGAACAGGGCCTGTGCCAATAACACACGCACTTTTTGGTTACCGTCCAGTTCTTTTACTAAACGGTAGTGCAGGTCTTCTTTAATACCCAGGTGACTTAACAATTCGGCGGCAGAACTTTCGGCGTTCCAGCCATCCATCTCGTTAAAGATGTTTTCGAGTTCGCCGGCACGGTGGCCATCTTCATCGTTAAAATCGGGCTTGGCGTAAATGGCTTCTTTTTCCTGCATTACGCTCCACAATGTTTTGTGGCCCATTAACACAGTCTGCAGCACCGGTATTTCGTCGTATTCAAAGTGGTTCTGCTTTAAAACGGCTACACGCAGGGCTTTAGGGATGCTAACGCTGCCGGTGGTAGGGTCTACGTCGCCTTGTAATATTTTAAGAAAAGTAGACTTGCCGGCTCCGTTGGCGCCGATAATACCATAGCAATTACCCTCCGTAAACATCAGGTTTACGTCTTCGAACAGGGTGCGCTTACCGTAGCGCAGCGAAAGGTTGTTAACCGTAATCATGTAGTGTGCCTTTTAAAAGAGGTGCGAAAGTAAGCTATTATGGCGGAAAAGACTATAGAGGGGAATTGGACAAATTGGACGAATTGGACAAATTGAACGAATGGGGCAAATGGGCTAGGCAACCCACTGCCCTTCGACTACGATCAGGGTGACAGCGGCTGGGCAAGCCGTCAGGCTGAGTATACAATGCACAGGGTGGTTTTAACATCCTGTCAGCATCTTTCCCTGTGCACAACCTATTGAGGCATACATTCGTTTCAGCAAGCAGAAAGGGAAAAGCGATGGCTAAAACAGTTCGTATTGGCGTTTTTGGGGTTGGGCACCTGGGTAAGATACATGTGCGCCTGTTAAAGGAGATAGCGGGTTACGAGATCGTGGGTTTCTACGACCCCGATGATACCAATGCCCAAAAAGTGGTAGACGACTTTGGCCTGAAGCGCTTCGATTCGCCCAAAAAGTTGATTGAAAGCTGCGATGCGCTGGATATTGTAGCGCCCACCACTACGCACTTTCACCTGGCGCACGATGCCATTAAAAAAGGCAAACACGTATTTATTGAAAAGCCCCTGGCAAGCACCCTGAAAGAGGCGCACGAGTTGATGGAACTGGTAGATGAAGCCCGGGTAAAAGCGATGGTTGGTCATGTAGAGCGCTTCAACCCTGCCCTTTTGAGCCTGAACAAAAAAACGCTGAAGCCTTTATTTATAGAAGTGCACCGTTTGGCTGAATTTAACCCACGTGGTACCGATGTATCGGTAGTGTTGGATTTAATGATCCACGATATTGACATTATACTGAGCATGGTGAAGGCCAACGTAAAGCGCGTAAGCGCCAGTGGTGTAGCCATATTGAGCAAAACGCCTGATATTGCCAATGCGCGTATTGAGTTTGATAATGGCTGCGTAGCCAACATAACCGCCAGTCGTATATCGATGAAGAGCATGCGTAAGATGCGCATCTTTCAGCCCGGCTCGTATATCAGCATGGATTTTTTGAAGAAGAAGAGCGATGTGTTCCGTATTGATGATGTGGCACCGGAAGTGGAGGAAGGCTTGCCACCAATGGAAATAGAACTGCCGGACAACAGTAAAAAATATATTACCTACGAGTTGGCCGAGAAGAAAGATGTGAATGCCATTAAAATGGAGTTAGAGCTTTTCCATAAAGCTATTGTGCAGGATAAGCCCGTGCCTGTTAGTGTGCAGGATGGCTACCACGCCATGCATTTGGCCCAGCAAATCCTTGATAAAATCAACCACCAGTTGATAGTTAAGAAGTAAGCCGTTGCAAGTGCTGAAAACGCGCCGGTAGCCTCAAATTGCCGGCCCCATCAGCGAAAAACTCCTTTATTTGCAATGTTTTGCTTTTGTATGCGTTTTAGCGCTGAAATTTTGATCATGAAGTTGCTTATCCCATTGGCATTTATTGCCGTGTTGTTTTTGTCGCCGGCCTGTAAACCCATGCCTAATGATGGCGTGCCTTTCTTTTTGCAGATCGATTCGGTTTACGTAGTGGATAGCACCGGGCATGACACATTAAGTCACAGGATTACCGATATATGGGCCGAAACCAAAAGCACAACACTGGGCGCCTTTGAACGCCCGTGTAATATTCCGGTTTTGGAGGAAGGCCCGGTGTATATCATTCTAACGCCGGGTATTTATAATACCGGACAAAGCGGTGTGCGGGTTAACTATCCTTTCTATGCACCTGATACATTTACCCTGCAGGCCGAGCGTGGACAATCCTATAAGCGCACACCTGTTTTCCGTTATATAAAGGGGACCAAAGTGGCCTTTTTTGATGATTTTGAAATTGGCAACAATTTTACCGGAATGGGTATCAGTAACGATTCGGCACGTTATGGAACACGCTGTGGTACCATTACGGTAACTGCCACCGACTCGAACAAAATTGCCGTACAAACCAGCAACGTAACCTTGCCGGATGGGCAAGAAATTTGGTTGGAAGTAGACTATAAGGCTGATGTGCCTTTTAAGGCGGGATACGTAGGTCATTTTACGGGTAGCCCAACACCTCTGTATGCATCAATGTTGTTTTTAAACGCGCGGAGCACCTGGAACAAGGTGTACATTAAGCTAAGCGAAAGTGTAGCTACGGTACGTGCTGATTCGTATAGCGTGTATTTCGAGGCCCTGCGGCCTTATGGCTCCAGCGGTGGCACGGTGTATATCGATAATGTTAAGTTGCTTCATCTATAGTGCTTTTGAGTTGTGATGACTAAGCGGAAAGGAATTTTAGGATATTATGTACTAAGCGATTTGCTGGCCTCAGCCGCTGCCTGGTACTGTTTGTTCCTTTTTCGTAAATTGGTAATAGAAGGAGAGAAGTTTAATTTTTTTCTGCCCTTCAGCGATAACAACTTCTGGATTGCCATGCTGGTGGTACCTGTAATTTGGGTGCTGTTGCATTATGTTACCGGAACGTATGTTGACCTCTACAAAAAATCGCGCTTGCAGGAGTTGGGTAAAACCACCGTGGTAAGCGTACTGGGCACTATTGTGCTGTTCTTCTCGTTGTTGCTGGATGATTATGTGCGCCGTTACAGCGATTACTATCTCACCTTCTTCTTATTGCTGGGCATGCAGTTTGTATTTACCTGGCTGGGCAGGTTTATTTTGCTCACCAAAGTAAAGCGCAACATCTGGAGCGGCCGCGTGGGTTTTGCTACTATTTTGATAGGCAGTAACCAACGTGCAAACGAACTGTACGAAGAATTAAAAGCCCGTGAACGCTCGTTCGGGTTTAAGTTCTTAGGCTACCTGGAAACCAACGGCAAAACCGATAATACCTTAACCCGCGAGTTAAAGGAATTAGGCACCCTGCATGAGTTGGAAAAAGTAATGGCGGCGCATGCTGATTTAGAAGAAGTAATTATTGCCATTGAAAGCAGCGAACACCACCAGTTAAATGATATACTGAACCGCTTAGCCGATAAAGAAGTTACCGTACGTATTATACCCGATATGTATGATATACTTAGCGGCACCGTGCGCATGAACCATGTAATAGGAGAGGGGTTTATTGAAGTGCATACGCAAATGCTATCGGAATGGGAGCGCATTACAAAGCGTTGGTTCGATGTAATTGCTTCAGTGGGAGCGCTGGCAGTTACTTCTCCTTTTCTGCTGTATGTAGCTATCCGCATTCGCTTAACTGATCGCGGCCCTATATTCTACAAGCAGGAACGTTTGGGTCATTATGGGAAGCCGTTTGATATATTGAAGTTTCGCACCATGTATATGAATGCGGAAAGTGCCGGACCGCAGTTAACGGTGGAGAATGATCCGCGCATTACGCCTATTGGCAAAGTGTTGCGCAAGTATCGTATTGATGAGGTGCCGCAGTTTATAAATGTTATTAAAGGTGATATGAGCATAGTTGGCCCACGTGCCGAGCGCCGTTATTTTGCCGACCAAATCATTAAAAAAGCACCGTACTACACACACGTATTCCGTGTGCAGCCGGGCATTACTTCGTTGGGTATGGTTAAATATGGTTATGCCAGCACCGTAGATGAAATGGTAAAGCGTTTGAAATACGATATTATCTATATTGAGAATATGAGTGTGCTGCTCGATTTTAAGATTATGATTTATACGGTGCTTACCGTACTGTATGGCCGTGGCAAGTAAACTGTTGTTTGTAGATGAATGAGCGAACATTTTTACTATACTTGCTTACTTAAACCCATAGTGTTATGCAATTTATAAGCTCATTAACTGTTACCCCTGCCGAAATCGCAAAACTATTAGAAGCAGGTATGCCGCAGTATAAAATCAAACTGCGTAAAAATCCACTCCTGCGTTTTGAATATGTGCAGGTTGAAAAATCGGCCTTTGTAGGCGCATGGGTTCGCGTTATGAAGGATAATAAGATTACTGTAACCGGCACACAACCTAACGACCTTGTGCGTGGTTTACTTGGCGGCCTGTTACTGATTGCCTTTACCTGGAGCGGTATGAAGAAGGTAGAGAAGGAAGTGGGCGAGTTTCTGCAGGAGAAGCTGAAACAATAACGTATAGCTTTAAAGCTCATTAACTTACTTTCATTAGTAGGCTATCTTATCCATCTTTTACCGGGAAGGGATAAAAGGGTTTTACATTTCAATAACCCTTGTTAGCTTTATGGTAATGAAGAGAGTATTCTACGCATTATTGTTTTTAATGGCGTTTAAGGCTGGCAGTGCGCAAGGCACCTGCACTTCCGATCGCTATAAGGACACTGTGTTTCACAGTTTGAAAATTACCACAGGCGTTAAGTTTGGTACGGCTACCCCCTGGGGTGTATTGGCCCAGCCGCAGGATTTGTATATGGATATTTACGAGCCTGCTAACGATACGTTGGCCAAGCGGCCCATTATAGTTTTTCAGTTTGGCGGCGGTTTTACCATTGGCTGGAGAACTGAACCCGATATCCCCGGCTTTTGCGAGTACTTTGCCAAGTGTGGCTATGTAGTGGCTACTATAGATTATAGAATTGGTTTAGATCCTTTAGATACCGGAAGCACTGTGCGCGCTTATTACCGGGGTGTGCAGGATGAACGTTCGGCACTGCGCTACTTAGCTGCAAATGCCAATCAGTTAAAGATTGATACCAACTGGATTTTCTTAACAGGCACCAGTGCCGGTTGCTTTTGTGCTTTGGCCAACAGTTATACTACCGATGCCGACCGGCCTGCCAGCACGTATGGCACCTTTTTAGAACCCGACGATTTGGGTTGTATGGATTGCTCGGGCAATAATTTGTTTGGTAAGCGTATCCCTAAAATCAAAGCTATCATTAATCAATGGGGCGCCATTTTGGATACCAACTATATAACGACCGCTGAGAACGTGCCTGTCATTTCCTTTCACGGCGATCAGGATATACTTGTGCCTTATGTGTATGGTTATCCTTTTCAGTTGCCGGTTTTTCCTAAAGTATATGGCAGTGTGCCTATTCACCAGCGACTAAACAACCTTGGTATACTAAACGAGTTCCATCCGCTGGTAGGTTATGGCCACGAGCCGGAACTATTAGCACCGCAGTTGAATGATACCATCCGTAATTATAGCCGGGTGTTTTTGGCTAAAATGTTGAAGCCTGTTACATCACCAATTAGCGGAACCCAACAGCTTTGCCTCGGCACAATAGCTACCTATAATGTTACCGGATGGAGTGATAGTTACTATTGCTGGCAACTTACGGGCAACGGCCAAATTATAAGCAACACAGGGCAAAGTGTTACTGTGCTGTGGAGCGATACGGGCACGGTTGGTGTTTCTGTTAGGGAATTAAGCCTGCAGGCGGCAGAAGGCGAGCTACAGACTTTTAGCAGCTATGTGGCACCCATGCCGCTGGCCAACTTTGGGTATGTACAGGATGGCCTGCAGGTTACATTGGCCAACTGGAGCCAATATGCGGGAACTTATGTATGGTACTTTGGTGATGGTAGTTCAAGTTCCGATGTTAGTCCGGTTAAAAACTACAGCAGCGGAGCTACCTACCAGGTAACACTGGTGGCAGGCAATAATATTTGCACCGATACCTTTAGCACCCAGCTACAGGTAGATTCTTGTCCGGTAGCAGGCATCCATTATCAAATCACCAACTTTAATGGCGTTTTCAGGGCCGATACCACTAATACCGCGCTTTACTATTGGTACTTTGGCGATGGCGACAGTGCTGCGGTGGCCTATCCAAGTGTATTCCACCAGTTTCAGCAGTACGGAGTTTATACGGTAATACTGAAGGTGCGCAACCAATTTGGCTGCGAACATGCCGATACCGTTACGGTAAGTTTGCTGCCATCGGCTATAGAGGAAAATAGTATCAGCCCGGTAACCATAACCTGTAACACCGGGTTGCAGGGGTGCTTTATAGCTAATCAGGCGGGCCAACCTATGACCGTTTCTTTATATAGTATTGCTGGCCAATTAATATGGCACGAAACGTCGGCGGGCGATATGCAGGTGCCGGGTGGTAACCTTCCGGCAGGTGTCTATATTGTACAGGTACAAAGCAGCCACTTTAGCCGCCAGCTTAAATTTAAAGTGGACTAATTACTTTACCCTGTTTTAGGGGAGATATTTGGTCATATTTATAGCCATATAAGGCCGTTTTTGTATGCTTTCCGAAAAAAAAATCTTTCAGGGTATTATTTCTTTGTTGATTGAAAACCTTTTATAAATTTGAAACCGATTCACTAACAAACACCTGGCACTATGCAATTTTTTACCCGATTTGTTAAAGGAGCTTTCCTGACAGCTGCCGCTATTGCCTGTTATACTGCTGAAGCACAAGATCTTCACTTTTCGCAATATTATACGCAGGCATCAACCCTGAACCCATCATTGGTAGGTAATTATGATGGCAGCTATCGCTTAGCCGCTATTTACCGCAACCAGTGGACCAGTGCCTTAGGTCAGAAATACGGTTTCCAAACTGTTGGTGCCGATGTTGACTTCTGTTTACTGGAAGGTTACCTGCGCACCGATAAATTAGCCATTGGTGTTGGTTTCTTCAACGACCACAGCGGCCAGGCCGGTTTATCAATAACCAATGCTAACCTTACGGTAGCCTACCACAAAGGTTTCGGCCGTAATGGCGAACACCGCTTATCGGTTGGTTTACAAGGTGCTTTTATTCAAAAGCGTGTGGAAGATCCATTGTTCGGCGATCAGTTCCTGGGCCACAATGCAACACCTTCTAACGCTTCGGCTGAAAACTATAACCACGGCTTTATCCAGGGTGATTTTAATGCCGGCTTATACT
Source organism: Chitinophagales bacterium (assembly GCA_046329495.1). GTDB lineage: Bacteria > Bacteroidota > Bacteroidia > Chitinophagales > LD1 > Bog-950. The sequence goes on from JAXLUO010000008.1 coordinate 42,983, forward strand.
GGCGTTCAAATATTAAGGACGTTGTTCGTTTAGGTTTTGGTGTAGGTGCTTATCACTTAATTGAACCTAAGCAGTCGGTTGTGTTCAACCAATCAACAGGCGATAAGGATAAAAAGGCTGTATTGCCCCGTAAATTTACTGCCGACCTTAACCTGGAAGCTTTCCTTGATAAGAAGAAGCGTGTATCATTAAGCCCTGAATTCCTGTTCATGTATCAGCAACCATTTATGGAGATACTACCGGGTTTATCTGCCACTTACTACTTCAACACCGGTTTCCGTAACAACAACAGCGTAAGCTTGGGTGCACGTTTCCGTGTTGGTGGTAATACTCCTGATGCTGTTATCCCAATGGCGAACGTAGAGTTCCGCAACTTCCGTTTAGGCTTTGCTTACGATGTAAACATCTCAACTTTAAAAACCAGCACCATCAACAAAGGTGGTTTCGAAATTTCGTTGGTTTACATTGGCGAGAGCGTGAAATCGTTCAAAGCGAACAAGTCGCTGCCAAGCCGCAGATTTTAATTTGATTGACCGTTTTTCAGATAAAGAATTAAAACCTGCATTGGACCAGTGCAGGTTTTTTTGAATAAACCTGACACACAAAACCCAGAGGAATGAAGAAGATCCTTACCCTGACAACTGCTATACTGGTGGTAGGCTTATCGGCCGCAGTAGCGCAGAAATACCGCGTTCCTTCTAAAACATCCAGAACAGAAATGAAACTGGGCGACCGGTTTTATGCGGAGGCTTCGCCGTATACGGCTGCTGAGTTCTATAAAGATGCTGTTCGCCAGGATTCATCGAACCGTTACGCTACCTTTTGGTTAGCGATGAGTTTGTTACAGGCCCGCGATTACGAAAACTCGGAAGTATTCTTCCGTAAGTTTTACAGCATTAAACCCGGACCCAAAGATAAAACCAAGAAGTGGGCAGAAGAAGACGAAAAACTGTTCAACAAAGGCGGTTACTACTTTGGCCAGGTTTTACACCGCAACGGTAAGTACGACGAAGCGATTGAATACCTGAACAAATTTTCTCATTCGTACAAACCGGTTAACGAAACCGACAACCTGTTACAATTAGCCAAGTTAGAAGTGGCCGGCTGCGAATTCGCTAAAACGGCCCCTAAAGCAAAGGTAAAAGTAACCTCGTTAGGTACCGGTATCAACCACTCTTATACTGAATCATCACCAAGCGGTATTGCTGATTCTATTCTTTACTATTCTTCATTACGTATCGATGGCACCAGCGGTGGCGATACCCTGATTTTTTATGATGGAACAAAAAACAAACGCACTTATGCTATTTACCGCAGTATACATGCGGGCGATTCGTGGCTAAAAGGCCGTTTGGTGGAGAATAAAGAAATTAACGAGCCCGGTTACACCGTTGGTAACGGAACTTTCAATAAAGATCTTACCCGCTTCTATTTCACCAAGTGTTTAGAAATGGATGATGATCGTCCGCTTTGTAATTTGTTTGTAGCCGACCATAAGGATGGCAAGTTCAGCAATGTGAAGCGCATACCTGAACCTATCAACGAAAAAGAAAAATATACTTCTACGCAACCTTCTGTTCGTACTTCGGATGATGGAATGGAAATCGTTTACTTCTCAAGTGATCGCCCCGGTGGTGCCGGCGGAATGGACGTATGGTATTTCCTGCGTTCGCAAAACGGCGACTTCAAAGGCCCTAAAGTGGTAAAAGGTTCCATCAATACGCCTGGCGATGAATTGTCACCTTCGTTTGATGATAGCACCAAAACTTTATTCTTCAGTTCAAACGGTCATCCGGGTTATGGTGGTTTTGATGTGTTCAAGAGCACCGAACAGCAGGATTTAGGCTGGAGCGAAGTAGTGAACGTTGGTGCCCCGATTAATACGGGCGCAGATGATTTGTATTATACCCGCAGCAGCGATCAAACGTTTGGCTTCCTGGTATCGAACCGTGCCGGCAGCGTGCCATTAAATGGCATTAAAACTGCATCGGATGATATTTTCGGATGGCAGAACTTTAAATATGGCGTGCAAGGTATGGCCTTTAAAGAAGGTGGTGCTGAAGGCGGCGGTGCTTTAACCGGTGGTGTATTTAAGTTATACCGCAAAGAACCGGACGGCACTAAAGTGCTGGTTGGTGTTGATAGCACAAAGGCAGCTCAAGATGGTTTCTACTTCTTTAAACTGAACCCTGAAACAGATTACGAAGTTTCTGTTGAGCGTCCGGGTTACCAGCCTAAAATAGAAATGATCTCTACTAAAGGCCTTCCTGACGAAGACACTATTCAAAACAACATCACCGTTAAAAAAGGTGTTTACACAGCTTTTGGTAATGTAGTTGAGGAGGGAAATCCTGCCAATAAGATCAATGATGCGTTCATCAGCTTAACGGAAGTTGAATCAGGTTACGAAAGAGGCTTGCTGAATACCAAAACCGGTGCCGGCAATACCTACTATTTCGATCTTGAAATGAATAAGGATTATAAGATCAGCGCCCGTAAGGAAGGTTACTTCAGCAAAACTGTAATGGTTAGCACCAAAGGCCGCAGCGGTAACGATTCGATTAAAACAGACATCCTTCTGCCTAAGCTTGAAATCGGCAAGGATTATACCCTGCAAAACGTATTATACGAGTTTGGAAAGAGTACCCTTACCGAGAACTCTAAAACGGTGTTAGATCAGTTATATACGATCATGATCGAGAACCCAACCTTTGTTATCGAGTTAAGTTCGCACACCGATGCCATTGGTTCGGATGCAGCCAATATGAAGCTGTCTCAGGCCCGTGCCCAAAGTTGTGTTGACTACCTTATCAGCAAAGGCATCGCAAAAGACCGTATGGTTCCGAAGGGTTATGGCGAAAGCAAACCTAAGGTGCCTAATACTACCGAAGACGGAAAGGATGATCCTGCCGGCCGTGCTATCAACCGCCGCACGGAGTTCAAAATCCTGAAATCGTAACGAAACTAAATAGCATAAAAAGGGCCCAATCGGGCCCTTTTTTATTGTTTCATAACGCGCATGTAGTTTATCCAGGGGCCAATCTCTTCGCTATACTGCTTGGCCATTACACGGCTTATTTGATTAATATGTGCCATGTCGTGGGCTACCCAGGTAGCCAGTAATTGTTTAAGGGTTACTTCACCAAATGCCGGGTGCAGGCCGGTTAGCTTAAGCTGCTTATCGCTAATCTTCAATTTTTTCAATGTTTCGATATTCGCTGCGCGGATACCTTTAAACTCGTTCAGCAGTTGGCCGGTTGTTTTGCCTTTACTCTCTTTTAATTGCGCAAACCGGTCGAAAGGAGGGAACTTTTTATCAGATTTTGAGCTTAGTATTATTTCAATACGGTTCATCCAATCATGTCTGTCGCCATGAACAAGGTGGCCAACCACATCGAACGGGCTCCAGGTGTCAGGGCCCTCGTTGGTCATGGTCCAATCCTCTGGCAGGCCATGTAAAAGCGTTTCCACCACTAAAGGACCCCGTTCCAAAAGCAGTATAGCCTGTGGCAAATGAAATTTCATAGACCGGATTTTATGAACAACTAAATTAGGGTAGAGTAATTTTCTTACAAAATGTTTAGCAAAAAGGACAGCATTTGTGGCTGCTATCCCTAATTAAAGGGACTAATTAGGGTTATTTACCCGTTTGTGCCACAAAACCTTGTGCTATAGGTAGGATAACCTAAAATTAAGTACCCAAACGCTTGCCATGTATAGGCTAAAAAATTATATTTGCGGCCAGTGTAAAACGGATTAAGGAGTGTTCCCCCCAGCTCTGCGTCCACAATTTTATTAAATCTGCCCTTATGGTTAGAAAACATCTACCTTCTACCAGAACTATTTCTGCGTGCCTGTTCGTTCTGGCAATCAATTTATTAGCTGCTACCGGTGTATTTGCGCAAGGCTCATTAGAGCAGCGTGTTGCCCCTCCAACTTCAGCCGTTGAAAAGATGCTGAAGGAGAGCCGTAACAGCATTCAATTCATTGAAAACAAAGGTCAGTGGCCGGCTCAGACCATCGCCATCGGGCAAACCAACGTTGGTAGCTTGATTGTAAAAAGAAATGAGCTGAACTTTATAACCGTTAAGCCTCATGGTAAGGCAGATGCCGATGAGGAGGTTATAGAAGAAGAGGAAGACGAAGACAACGAAATGCACGAGGTGCACGGTTGGGGTATTTCCTTTGATGGATACAACCCTAACTACACGGTGGAACGCAGCCAACCGTTTGTTACCAAGTACAACTACTTCCTGGGTGATGGTTCAACCAACACTTCTGATGTTACTGCATATGGCGAGCAAACCCTGAAGAATATATATAATGGTATAGACCTGCGTATGTATAGCCAGGAAAAGAATACCATGGAATTTGACTGGGTGGTAAATCCCGGTGCTGATTATAAAAACATCAAAATGCGTTTTAAAGGCCAGGATGGTTTGCATGTTGATGAGCAGGGTAACTTAAATGTAAAATTGCGTTTTCAGGAAGTTAAGTTCGATATCCCTGAAGTTTACCAGGTTATTAATGGAAAGAAAGTAGTATTGAAAGCAAACTTTACCGTTACCGGTGAGGTTGCTACCTTTAATATAACGGGTGAGGTTAATCCTAACTTTCCGTTAATTATTGACCCCAGCTTAAAGTGGGGTATTTTCTTTGATTGCAACAGCAACACTTTTGATGAATACCTGTTTGCTATTGAGTTAGATAACTCAGGTAACGTTTATTGCGGTGGTAAAATCAATATGACGGTGCCAACTACTTATATAGCATCGGGTTTGTTTGGTTACAGCAATACTTACCAGGGCAGTGTTGATGGTATAGTTTACAAGATAAATGCGAACGGCACAGCCATACTTGCAGTTACTTATTATGGTGGCACCTCGCAGGATGGTATTTATGGTTTAGGTCTTTCTCCGGATAAGAGCATATTATATGCCTGCGGTTACACCCAGGGCGATGTTCCGGTTAACGGTACTACTACTGCATTCGATGCAACCCGTAGTTCGCAGGATGGTTTCGTGTTTGCAGTAAATGCGTCCAACCTTAATACCCTGCACTATGCTACTTATATAGGTAGCACCGGTGGCGGTGAAGAAATGCGCTCTATCCGCGGCTTAAGCAATACCAGCTTTGTGGTAGGTGGTATTGTTAGCGCCGCTTTACCTACTGCCAGCCCTAACTATATTTCGAATGCCTATGATGCTACTTATGACGGTAGCAATGAAATGTATATTGCCAAGTTTACCAGCTTTAACACGTTAACCTTTGGTACCTATGTAGGCGGTAATGCCAGCGATAATTTGAATGACATTGCCGTATTCTCTGATGGCTCTATTGCCTTCTCGGGTTCAACAGCCAGTACCGGTTCATTCCCCGGTTTGGTTAGCACCGCGGCAACCCTGCCTGCCGGTAGCGGAACCGACGGTGTTGTAGGTGTTATACCTGCGACGGGCGGAACTTTCAGCATGTTAACACGAGTAGGTGGTACCGCCAGCGACGAGTGTTTCGGTTTAACCATCGGACCTTTCGATACCTTGTTTGTAACCGGTGTTACCAGCAGTACTACTGCACAGGGTTTCCCGTTGGGAACCGGCAGCCGTTTTGATAATAGCCAAAACGGTAGCGAAGATGCCTTTATCGGTAAGCTACCCAAAGCGGGTGGTGCCAACACATGGCAAGCTACTTACTTTGGCGGTAGTGGCGCCGACCTTGGTAACACTTTGCGTACCTATACCCCTTATGCGGTGATGGTATTCGGCGAAACACGGTCGAACAACTTCCCTTGTAAAAACCTGGCCGACGGTGGTACTTTCTACGACAGTACCTCGAACGGCGGTTGGGATATTTTTTACATGGTTATGGGAACCGACCTTAGTACACAATACTTTGCAACTTATATAGGTGGTTCGCAGAATGACTATCTGGGTGCAACAGGTGTTCCTAAAGGTAGTAACCACTTCCAGGTGGAAGGTGACACCCTGATATGTTTAGGTACTACTGTACACAGCTCTACATTAACTCCTAATCCGGTTGGTCCGGCAGGCGTATTTGATAACTCGCGTGCTGATGATACCGATAATGATGATATACACCTGGTGTTTAAATGGCGTATCGGCGGTAACCTGTTGAACTTTGACTTTGGTGATGCTCCGCTGAGCTACAACCTAGGGTCAACCAGCAGCCCTAACCACTACATCTTTAACAGCTTAAAATTAGGTGCCAATATTGACCGTGAGGACTTCCATCCGCTGGTACCGGGCACCAAAGCTAATTATGATGACTTAAACGGTGCAACGCCTGATGATGAAGACGCTTTAAGTGTTACCCAGGTAATGATTCAGGATACTGCTACCCGTTACGGTTTAACTTTCCCAATTGTAAACGCAACCGGTTTCCCTGCCGTTGTAATGGGCTGGATAGACTTTAACGGTAACGGTGTATTTGATAACAGCGAAGTTGACACCGCCATGGTGGCCAGCGGAGCTACCAGTGCAAGTTTAATTTGGACAGGTATAAACTTTAACTCGGCCAGCGATACGACTTACCTGCGTTTACGTATTACGGCACAAACGTCCTTCTTTACAGCAACACCATCACCAACAGCCAATGCGGTGAACGGTGAAGTGGAAGATTATATGGTATTGAAGTACCACTGTGTTGACTTAACCGGTGCAACTATCACTACCACCAGCCCAACCAGTTGTACGCCTCCGAACGGCTCTATTACTATTGCCAACGGCCACTTATTGCCAAACGTAACTTATACCTTATATTATAGTTACAACGGCGGCCCTAACCAGGGACCATTTAACTTAACTACCCAGAATAACGGTACGCTGGTTATCCCCGGTTTAAATTCAGGTACTTACACTACCGTTCAGGTGTTCCACCCAACCAATCCGTTGTGTGGCGATACTATTACAGGTCCGCTTGTGTTAGTTCCTTCTTCTGTGCCAACTCCAACGGCTACAGCCACACCAAACCCGATATGTACCGGCCAAACAGTTCAGTTTAATGCAACCGGTACCGGCACATTTAGCTGGACAGGTCCATCAAGCTTTACAAGCACCTTACAGAACCCAACCCGCCTGATTACTTCTACAGCAATGGCCGGAACCTATTCGGTTACCCAAACTATTGCAGGTTGTGTATCAAGCCCGGGCACTGTAACCTTAACGGTAAACACTACACCTTCCATCACATTATCTACAAGCGTTGGCCCAACCACTTGTAGCGGAAGTAACGGTACCATTACCCTTGCCGGTTTAAACAACAACACTTTATATACAGTTACCTATACCAAAAACGGCGGTGCACCAACAAGCACTTCGTTTACCTCTAACGGTAGCGGCCAAATAATAATTACCGGTTTAACTGCCGGCACTTACACTAATATTTCGGTTACACTTAGCGGTTGTACTTCAAACGTACTGGCAGGTCCGGTTACTTTAAGCGATCCTGCTAACCCTGCTGCTCCAACCGCAGTTACTGCTACTCCAAACCCGGTTTGCGAAGGCGGAACATTAACCTTATCTGCAACAGGCAGCAACTTAAGCTGGACCTTCCCTAACGGTGGGGGCACTGCAACCGGATCGCCGGTAACCCGCACTCCGGTAACCTTAACCATGGCCGGTACCTACAGCGTAACACAAACAGTTAATAACTGTACATCGCCTGCAGCAACGGTTGTTGTTAGCGTTAATCCTAAACCAACCTTTACCTTCAGCACCAGCACAAACCCATCAACTTGCGGTGGTAGCCAGGGCTCTATATCATTCAGTGGTTTAAGCGCAAGCACTACCTATGCGGTTAGCTACGTTAAAAACGGATCAGCTGTTGGGCCGGTTAACATTGCTACCACAGCCGGTGGCGTGCTTACCGTTACGGGTTTAACTGCGGGTAGCTACACTAACTTTGTAGTAACACTTAACGGCTGTTCTTCTAACGCTATCGCCGGCCCTATAACATTAACCGATCCATCGGCCCCTGCTGCACCATCCGGTGTAACAGCATCACCAAATCCTGTTTGTACCGGTGGCACACTAACCTTATCAGCAATTGGCAGCAACTTAAGCTGGACTTACCCTGATGGCCCAACAGCCAGCGGTAGCCCGGTTACCCGCACCAATATTACTGCTGCCATGGCAGGCACTTACAGTGTAACCCAAACTGTTGCAGGTTGTTTATCGCCTGCTGCAACCGTGGTTGTAAGTGTTAACACCACCCCAGCTATAACATTAGGCACCAGCACTAACCCAACCACCTGTTCGGGCAACCAGGGCACTATTACCTTAAGCGGTTTAGTAGCCAGCCAATCGTACACCGTTAACTATCTGAAAGGGGGCGTTGGCCAGGGCCCGGTTACTATTGTAGCAAACGGTAGCGGCCAGGTTATTATTACCGGTTTAACAGCCGGCACTTACACTAACTTTAGCGTAACTCTCAGCGGTTGCTCTTCTAATACAATTGCCGGTCCGGTTACATTAACCGATCCTGCTAACCCTGCTGCACCAACCAGTGTATCGGCTTCACCAAACCCTGTTTGCGAAGGCGGCACTTTAACTTTAACTGCGGTAGGCAGCAACCTTACGTGGACCTTCCCTAACGGCGGAGGCACTGCCAGCGGCACCCCTGTTACCCGCACACCGGTTACCTTAACCATGGGTGGTACCTATAGCGTAACGCAAACAGTTAACAATTGTACGTCAACACCTGCTACAGTTTCGGTTACTGTTAACCCTAAGCCGGTTGTAACCTTTAGCACCAGCACAAACCCAACAACTTGCGGTGGCAGCCAGGGTTCTATATCCTTCAGCGGTTTAACCGCCAGCACTACCTATGCAGTTAGCTACGATAAAAATGGCAGCGCTGCAGGTACCTTTAACATCTCCACAAACGCCAGTGGTGTTCTTACGGTTACTGGCTTAACAGCCGGTTCGTACACCAACTTTATATTAACGCTTAACGGCTGTTCATCGAACGTTTACGGTGGACCTATAACCTTAACCGATCCTTCAACACCGGCAGCACCTACTAACGTAGGCGCTTCTCCAAATCCGGTTTGCCAGGGCGGAACCTTAACATTAACTGCTACAGGCAGTAATCTAAGCTGGACCTTCCCTAACGGCGGTGGTACTGCTACCGGTTCGCCGGTTACCCGTACACCGGTTACTTTAACCATGGCCGGCACTTACTCAGTTACGCAAACGGTTGCAGGTTGTACATCTGCTCCTGCTACGGTTCTAGTTAACGTTAACCCAACTCCTGTAATTACAGGCAGTAGCTCAACCAACCCAACCACCTGCGGTGGAACCGATGGCACCATTACATTAAATGGATTATCGGCCAATACAGTATATGCCGTTACTTATCTTAAGAACGGTGCCTCTCAGGGTCCTGTTAACATCACTTCTAACGGTGGTGGTTCAATTGTAATTACCGGCCTGAGTGCAGGTAGCTACACAAACTTCTCGGCAACCTTAAGCGGTTGTGCCTCTTCTACCTTTGCAGGCCCAATTACCTTAAGCGATCCTTCAACACCTGCTGCACCAACAGCCGTTACTGCTTCTCCTAATCCGGCTTGTACCGGCCAAACAGTTCAGTTTAACGCAACCGGTACTATCGGCGCAAACTTTAGCTGGTCAGGTCCGCAAGGTTTCAGCAGCACATTGCAGAACCCAACACGTGTAATTACCGCAACCAACTTTGGCGGCATTTATTCAGTAACACAAACAGTAGCTGGTTGTACATCTGCACCGGCCACTGTAACACTTACTGTTAACCCAACACCGGTTATTACCGCTGCTGCAGGCAGCAACCCAACCACTTGCGGTGGTTCGCAGGGTACTATTACCATCAGTGGTTTAACTAACGGAACCAGCTATGCAGTGACCTATACCAAAAACGGTTCGGCTCAAGGCCCGGTAACTTTAGTAGCTAACGTTAGCGGCCAGGTAGTAATAACAGGTTTAACCTCGGGCACCTACAATAATTTTGTAGTTACTGCTGCCGGTTGTCCTTCGGCTTCGTTTAATACGGCTGTTACCTTAACTGATCCTGCAGCTCCGTCTGCGCCATCGTTAAGCAGCAATACTCCGGTTTGTGCCGGCGATACTATCAAGTTGTTCTCTACTTCAGTAGCAGGTGCAACATATGCCTGGAGCGGCCCTCTTGGTTTTACATCTACTTCGCAAAATCCTATTCGCACCAACTCAACCGTGCCAATGGGCGGCACCTACAGCCTGGTAGTTACCGCTGCTAACTCTTGTACCGTTTCTACTTCTACTACAGTGGTAGTTAATGCAACGCCAAGCGTTAGTGCCAGCAGCAACAGCCCGGTATGTGCTAACAGCAATATCAATTTAACTTCTGTTCCTGCCGGCGGTGCCGGTGGTTATGGCTACCTGTGGAGCGGCCCTGCTTCGTACAGCAATGCTACCCAAAGCCCAACCATTACCAACGTTAGCGCAGCTAATGCCGGAACATACACCATTCGTGTTACCGATCTTAACGGCTGTAGCGCCACTGCTTCAACAACCGTAACGGTAAATCCACGTCCTTCGGTTACGGCAGGCAGCAACTCACCTGTTTGTCAAACATTCAACGTTAACCTTACCTCTACACCAAGTGGTGGTAATGGTTCATATTCTTACCTGTGGAGTGGACCAAACAGTTTTGGTTCTAATACACAGAATCCAACAATTATTGGTGCTACAACCGCTGCAACAGGCGTTTATACCGTAACAGTTACCGATGGCAATACTTGTACTGCTACTGCTAACACTTCCGTTACAGTAATTACCAAGCCTGCTACCCCAACTGCATCGGCTACTCCAAATCCTATTTGTACCGGACAAACACTTAACTTAAGTGTTAGCGGTACAGGCGGCGCTACCTTTAGCTGGGTGGGTCCAAACGGATTTACTTCAACTTCTTCTGCTCCATCTATTGCCAGCATTACAACGGCAGGTGCAGGTGTTTACAAAGTGGTGCAAACAGCAAGTGGTTGTACATCTGACACTGCTACTGTAACAGTGGTAGTTAATACTACTCCTGCTGCACCAACAGCCGGTGCAACACCAAACCCAATTTGTAGCGGTAATACATTAAGCTTAACTGCAACAGGCCAACCAGGTGCCAGCTACAACTGGACCGGCCCTAACGCGTTTAGCTCAACAACCCAAAACCCTACCATTGCTGCTATAACAACAGCAGGTACCGGTTTATATTCCGTTACTCAAACTGTTTCAGGTTGTACTTCTACAACTGCCGGAACCGTAAACGTAACAGTTAACCAAACACCAACAGCCGCCACACCAACCAGCAATAGCCCGGTATGTTATGGCGATACTTTAAAACTGTTTGCTTCAACCGTAGCAGGTGCTACTTATAGCTGGAGTGGTCCTTCGGGCTATACTTCTACAGCTCAAAACCCTGTTCGTGCCAATGCAGTGCCTGCTAATAGCGGTACCTACTCATTAGTTGTAACCGTAAATGGTTGCAGCAACACCAACAGCGCTACCGTTGTAGCCACCGTAAATTCATGTCCTCCGGTTGCTGTTAACGATAACTATAGCACTAATGAAGACACTCCGCTGAACATTTCGGCTCCGGGTGTGCTTACTAACGACTACGACCCAGCAACACCGCAACAACCGCTTACTGTTAGTCAGCCAGCCGGTTGCGGACCTCTGCATGGCACAGTAACTATCAATGCAAACGGCAGCTTTAGCTACACACCGGCTGCTAACTATACCGGCATTGATTCGTTCTGTTACCGCGCATGCGATAACGAAAGCCCTGCTGCCTGCGATACAGCTTATGTAATTGTAAACGTTCTTCCTGTTAACGATAAGCCGGTAATTAACGACTCTATCGTTACTACTCCTGAAGATGTTCCGGTTACTGTTTGTATCCCAATCAGCGATCCTGAAACTGCTACTCAATCGCATTCTATTACCAATATCTATTGTGGACCTAACAGCGGTAACATTTCGGGTACTACTGTAAACAACACAGGCAACCCGCACCTGGTATGCGTTACTTATGCGCCAAACGCTAACTACAACGGCACCGATTCGGTTTGCCTGGTGGTATGCGATAACGGTACTCCGCAATTATGCGACACTACCAAAATAACTATCGTTGTAACCCCTGTTAACGACAAGCCAATTGCGGTTGACGATATCTATCCTTCTTGTATTGATACGGCTATCCGTAAAAATGTATTAAGCAACGACATCGATATTGATGGTCCTGCTATGCAAACAATCGGCACCATTTGTGGTCCGTTTACCGGAACCCTGGTGCTGCAACTGAATGGTAACTTTGTTTACACACCAACCCCGGCCTTTAACGGTGTTGATTCGTTCTGCTATGTTGTATGCGATGGCGGCACACCAAACCTTTGCGATACCGGTGTGGCGATACTTGATTACAGCTGTGTAAACATTAAGCCGATTGCCAATAACGATAACTATACTACGCCGGAAGATGTAACACTGAACGTGCCTGTTACCGGTGTATTAACCAATGATAATGATCCGGATGGCGGCACCTTAACGGTTAACACCAGCCCTGTAGTTAACGTATCGCATGGTACATTAACGCTTAACAGCAACGGCTCATTTACTTATGTGCCTACCAGCAACTACTTCGGACCAGACTCGTTTGTATATGTAGTATGCGATAACGGTGTACCTGTTAAGTGCGATAGCGCTACCGTTTACATCACTGTAACACCGGTGAACGATGCTCCGGTTGTTGGTGATTCAACCATCACAACGCCTGAAGACCAGCCTATCACAGTTTGTGTTCCGTTCAGCGATGTGGATGTAACAGACCTGCATGCTGCTTCGTTACTGTGCAACCCTGCATCAGGCACTGTAAGCAACATCACGGTAAGCGATATCTTCCATACACTTTGTGTAACCTATACACCAAACACTAATTTTAACGGTAACGACAGCATATGCTTAGTACTGTGCGATAACGGCTTGCCAAGCAAGTGCGATACCAGCCATATTCGTATCACCGTTACTCCGGTGAACGATCCGCCGGTTGCTATTAATGATGCTTACACCACCAATGAGGATGTAACCTTAACCGTACCGGTTGGTACCGGTGTTCGTGCCAACGATAACGACAATGCCGATGGCAATCCTGTTACTTCGTTAACTGTTACCACAACGCCTATTGTAAACGTGGGCCACGGCACCTTAACGCTGAATAACAATGGTTCATTCACGTATGTTCCAACTGCTAACTTCTGCGGTAACGATTCGTTCCAATACCGTGTTTGCGATAACGGCACACCGCTGCCAAGCCTGTGCGATACAGCTACTGCTTATATCACAGTAAATTGCTTTAACGATCCTCCGGTTGTGGTTGACACGCCTGTAACTACCTGCGAAGATTGTGGCCCTATTACTGTATGTGTGCCAATTACCGATCCGGATAATACTACCTTTAACATAGGCCAGGTATTATGTGGACCAAACAGCGGCACTGCCAATACGTCGATTGTATTTAATACTGCTTGTGTTACGTATACGGCTAACAACAACTTTAACGGTGTAGATTCAATATGCCTGGTTGTTTGCGATAACGGCTCACCTGTGCAGTGCGATACTACCAAGATTACTATTACGGTAACTCCGGTGAACGATCCTCCTGTAGCGCTGAATGATAACTACAGCACTAACGAAGATCAAACACTGACCGTACCGGTAGGTACCGGTGTTCGTGCAAACGATAACGACAATGCCGACGGTAACCCGGTTACTTCATTAACCGTTACGACTACACCTATTGTTAACGTAGCTCACGGCACCTTAACACTGAACAACAACGGTTCGTTTACTTATGTGCCAACCAGCAACTACTGCGGTAGCGATTCGTTCCAATACCGTGTATGCGATAACGGCACACCGCTGCCAAGCCTGTGCGATACTGCTACGGCTTATATTACTGTAAACTGCCTGAACGATCCTCCGGTAGTAGTAGATACTCCGATTGTTAATTGTGAAGACTGCGGACCAATTACCGTATGTATTCCAATTACTGATCCTGACCAGAACTCAACCTTCACCATTGCTCAAACATTGTGTGGTCCTAACAGCGGCACTGCTTCATCAAGCATTGTATTCAATACCGTATGTTTAACCTACACATCAAACACCAACTTTAACGGCAACGATTCTATCTGCCTGGTGGTTTGTGATAATGGTGTGCCTCAGTTGTGCGATACCACCAAGATTACTATTACAGTAACACCGGTGAACGATCCGCCAATTGCTAATAATGATAACTATACTACGAACGAAGATCAAACACTTACCGTACCTGTTGGTACCGGTGTTCGCGCCAACGATAATGACAATGCGGATGGCAACCCGGTTACTTCGTTAACTGTTACTAATACGCCTGTTGTAAACGTAGCGCATGGTACCTTAACGCTGAACAATAACGGCTCATTTACCTATGTGCCAACTGCAAACTTCTGCGGTAGCGATTCGTTCCAATACCGCGTTTGCGATAGCGGCACACCATTACCAAGCCTGTGCGATACTGCCACAGCCTACATTACTGTAATTTGTGTGAACGATCCACCGGTGGTAGTTGATACACCAATCGTTAATTGCGAAGACTGCGGTCCAATCACCGTATGTATTCCTATTACTGATCCTGATCAGAACTCAACCTTCAGCATTGCACAAACCCTGTGTGGCCCTAACAGCGGCACAGCTACTTCATCAATTGTATTCAATACAGTTTGCTTAACCTATACGTCTAATACCAACTTTAACGGTAACGATTCTATCTGTTTAGTGGTATGCGATAACGGTTCACCACAACTGTGCGACACTACCAAGATCACTATCACCGTAACACCGGTGAACGATCCTCCGGTAGCATTGAATAACAACTATACTACCAACGAAGACCAAACCTTAACTGTTCCTACGGCTACCGGTGTTCGTGCGAACGACAACGACAATGCGGATGGTAACCCGGTTACTTCGTTAACTGTTACTACAACGCCTGTTGTTAACGTGGCTCATGGCACATTAACATTAAGCGGCGATGGTTCGTTCGTTTATGTTCCAACGGCTAACTACTGCGGTAGCGATTCGTTCCAATACCGCGTTTGCGATAGCGGCACACCATTACCAAGCCTGTGCGATACTGCCACAGCTTACATTACTGTAATTTGTGTAAACGATCCTCCGGTAGTAGTTGATACGCCTATCGTAACCTGCGAAGATTGCGGTCCGATAACTGTTTGCATCCCGGTAACTGATCCGGACGTGAACCAGAGCTACGCTATTGCAGCTCAGTTCTGCGGACCAAATAGCGGTACGGCTTCCAGCAGCCTGGTATTAGGCACCCTGTGTGTTACTTATACAGCTAACACTAACTTCAACGGTCAGGATTCGATCTGCTTAGTTGTATGCGATAACGGTGTGCCACAAGCTTGTGATACCACCCACATCCATATTACGGTAACGCCGGTTAACGATCCGCCGATTGCGAATAACGATGGCTATTCAACCAGCGAGAACACGACACTTACAGCTACTACGGCAACAGGTGTTCGTGCAAACGATAATGATAATGCTGATGGAAACCCGGTAACTTCATTAACGGTTTCTACTTCTCCTGTGGTGAATGTGAACCACGGCACCTTAACGCTGAGCGCAGACGGTTCATTTACCTTTGTGCCTACTGCCGGCTATTGCGGTGCTGATTCGTTCATTTACCGCGTATGCGATAGCGGCACACCGCTACCAAGCCTGTGCGATACAGCTACTGCCTACATTACTATCAATTGTGTGAACGATCCTCCGGTAGTAGTAGATACTATCGTTACTAATTGCGAAGACTGCGGACCAATCACCGTATGTCAACCAATTAATGATGGTGATATTACCGATAACCATACGTATACTTTGTGTGGAAGTCCGCTGTGGGGCAATGCAGTAGTAACCGTAACCAACAATGCCAGCACGCCTGATGTACTGTGTGTTACTTACACACCGCTTGCCAACTTCAACGGCCTCGATTCAATGTGTATCATCGTATGCGATAACGGTACTCCAACGTTATGCGATACCACCCATGTAACATTCAACGTTACACCTGTTAACGATCCTCCGTATGCCGATACCATCTATGTGGTAACCTACCAGGATCAACCTATTGGTGTTAACGTAGCTTCTGCTACCGGCGATCTGGAAGGCAACCCGCTTACTTACAGCTACGGCACTACCACCCCTGCTAATGGTACTTATACCGTAACCAGCCAGGGTGCAATTACCGTAACGCCTAACAGCGGCTTTACCGGTACCTTCACAATCCCTTACGGTGTGTGCGACTTAAGTCCATACGCAGTAAACGTGCTTTGCGATAGCGCTGCTATTGTGGTAACCGTATTACCTGCCGGTGATACATTGGTGAACCATGCACCTGTTGCCAGCAACGATTATGTAACTACCCCGATGGGTACTGCGGTTGTTGTAAACGAGTTGGCGAACGACTACGATGTAGATGGTGATGCATTAGCCGTAACAGTTTACCAGAACCCAACCCACGGCACTTACACGGTAAATGCCAACGGCACGGTTAACTACACACCAAACAGCGGATTCTTTGGTTTCGATACGATCGGTTACACCATTTGCGATCCTACCGCACTGCACTTACCTAAGCCGCTTTGCGATAACGCACTTATCGTGATCTATGTATCGCATGATCCTACTTCAGTGCCTAACGATGCGCCTGTGGCTGTAGACGACTACGCCTTCCTGTGCAGCGATGGTGTTGAAACACTGAATCTGTTACGTAACGATTACGATCCGAACGGCAATGCGCTTACTTCGGTAACTATTATCCGCAACGTAAGCAACGGTACCTTAACCGCCGGTTCTTTAGGCATCTACTTATACGATCCTAACACAGGCTTTAACGGTTACGATACCTTGTTATACCGCGTTTGCGATAACGGCACACCAAGCCTGTGCGATACAGCAATGGCTGTCATCCAGGTATTTGGCAACCCGGTTATCACACCTTCGGTTAGCAGCATTACTAACTGCAGCGGCGATAGCGTTAACATCAACTTTACCACTACCGTTCCGGGCACTTTAATTACCTGGACTGCTACTAACGGCACCAGCGGTACCGGCAACATCCATACTGTGCTGAACAACCTTACTTCGGTTGACCAAACTGTAACATACACTATCAATGGTGTGGCTCCGGGTGGTTGCGGCAGCACAACTATTACTGTTCCGGTAACTGTTAAGCCTCGTCCTACAGCAACTGCTTCTGTAAACGGAACTATCTTCTGTAGCGGAGAGAATGTGGTGATCAACCTGAACTCAAACATCTCAGGCACTACTTACGCATGGAGCGGTTCTAACGGCACCAGCGGTACAGGTAACAACATCAGCGATAATCCGGTTAACAACGGTACAGCTAACATTACTGTTACGTATACCATTATACCTACTGCAGGCACTTGCAACGGCGATACGCTGCGTGTAGATGTAACTGTTAAACCTAAACCGGCCTTAACAGCCAGCCCTGCTTCACAAACTATCTGTAGCGGTGCTCCAATCACGGTTAACATCAGCTCAACCATCAACGGAACAAACATTCTGTGGAGCGGCAGCAATGGTAACAGTGGCAACAGCGCTACTATTAACGATAGCCCGGTTAATACCCAGGCTTTGGATATCAATGTTACTTACACTATCAACGGCACCTACAACGGCTGTCCGGCTAACACCATCTTTGCAACGGTAACCGTTCATCCACGTGTGGTGGCCGATGCCGGTGCAGATAAGAGCGCCACTTCTTGTTCGGCAAGTTGTGTTACCCTGGGTGGTTCGCCAACAGGTACCGGTGCAGGCACCCTGGTTTACCACTGGAGCCCTGCAACAGGCTTAAGCGATACAGCAGTTGCTAATCCTACTGCCTGTGGTGTAATGGCTACTACTACTTACACAGTAACTGTAACAGATGGCAACAACTGTTCGGCTACCGATGCCATGGTATTAACGGTAGCGCCAAGCTCATTAACGGCTGAAGCAGGTTCGGGCGGTTCGTTCTGCGGAACCAGCGGCGACAGCGTTATGCTGGGTGGTTTCCCAACTGCGGTTGGCGGAACAGCTCCATACACATACACATGGGCTCCTGCAGGCTTAAACTTAACTAACCCTGCTAATCCGTTTGCTTACCCAACTGCTTCGGCTACTTACTACTTAACTGTAACCGATGCATTAGGTTGTCAGGCATTCGATTCTACACGCATTAACGTTTATCCGTTGGTTTCTGCCAGCGCCGGTAACGATACCAGCGTATGTTTAGGCAGCCCTGCCCGCTTGGGCGGTAATCCAACAGGCAGCAATGGTAGCGGCAGCGGATATACTTACCACTGGTCGCCTACTGTAGGCTTAAGCAGCAGCACAAGTGCTAATCCTATTGCCACCCCGGCTGTTACTACTACTTACACCGTAACAGTTACCGATGGTAACGGTTGCACGGCAACAAGCAGTGTGATTGTGAATATTACTGCCGTACCTGTTGCACAGGCCGGTATTGATAAGGATCTGTTTATGTGTCCTGGCGATAGCGTAATAATAGGAGATAACCCTGCTGCGGTAGGTGGTAACCCTGGTTACGTGTTTGTATGGACCCCTAACACAGGCTTAAGCTGCGATAGCTGCGCAAACCCTGTTGTTAAAGGATTAACTGCTACACAGACTTACACCTTAACCGTATACGATGTTAACGGCTGTTCAAGCAGCGATAACGTTACGGTGAACGTTCGTCCGAACAACCTTACTGCTCATCCGGGCAACAATACACAGGTTTGTGCCGGTATCAGCGTTCAGTTAGGTGGTGTTCCAACTGCTGTAGGCGGTACGCCTTCTTACGTATATAACTGGAGCCCTTCCGCTTCGCTCAGCAGCAGCTCTGTTGCTAACCCTGTAGCAAGCCCGGCTTCAACTACTACTTATAACTTAACTATCAGCGATGCAAATGGTTGCCAGGCAACAGGCGCAGTAACTGTAACAGTTAACCAACGTCCTACGGCAAATGCAGGTCCGGATACTTCAGTATGTAATGGTAGTGCAATTGCAATCGGCGGCAGTCCTTCTGCTACCGGCGGCACACCATCTTATACTTACTCATGGACTCCAACCACCGGCTTATCATTACCAAACGTGCCTAATCCAACTGCTGCACCTGTAGCTGTTACTACTTATCAATTAGTAGTAACCGATAGCAAAGGTTGCGCTGCAGTAGATGAGGTAACAGTTACACCGCGCACTAACCCTGTGGTTGATGCAGGTGCTGATAAGACCCTGGTAGCCTGCGGCGGCGATACCGTATTCATCGGTAACCTGCCTGTGGTAGTAAGCGGTGGTACTGCACCGTTCACCTACGATTGGACTCCGGGTTCATTCCTGAGCGATTCAGTTGGTCAGAACCCAATTGTTACCGGTCTATTTACTCCTGGTTCTTACTCGTACCAGTTGATTGTTACCGATACCTTTGGTTGCCGTGGTGTTGACTATGTAGTTGTGAATGTTACACCAAGCACCTTACAGGCCGATGCGGGTAACAACACCAAGGTATGTGCTAACTCTTCTACACCGGTTACAATCGGTGGTAACCCAACTGCAGTAGGTGGTACAACACCTTATACATACTCATGGACTTCGTCTCCTGCCGGCTTTACCAGCAGCTTGCCGAACCCACAAGTAACGCCTGCAGCTACTACTACTTATTATGTAACTGTTCGCGATAGCAAAGGCTGTGTTTCTACCGATTCAGTGGTGGTTCGCTTCAACGCTGCTCCAACAGCCAGCGCAGGTGCTGATACTTCCGTATGTCAGGGCTTCTGTGTTCAATTAGGCACAGCTTCAACCGGCACCGGTGGTTCAGGCACATTGCAATACGCATGGACTCCAACAATTGGCTTAAACAATAACAATACAGCTAACCCGCTGGCTTGTCCTAACGTTACAACTATCTACACGGTGGTAGTAACTGATACCAATGGTTGCCAGGGCAGTAGCGCAATGACCATCACTGTTCGTCCGCTTCCTGTGGCTAATGCAGGTGCCGATCACCAGATAACAGCATGTTCTGGCGATAGCATCCAAATTGGCGGTTCACCTACAGGTTCAGCAGGCACTTCGGGTCCTGGTGGCTACGTATACTCCTGGTCGCCTGCCGGCAACTTAAGTTGCACCGGTTGTGCTAACCCATGGGTTGTAGGCCTTGGCACTACTACATCTTACACCGTAGTAGTAACCGATGTTTACGGTTGCACTGCTACCGACGCTGCTGTAATACAAATTATACCAAGCACACTTACTGCTGATGCAGGTAACGATCTGTCTATGTGTTTCGGCACTAACGGTGTTACCATCGGTGGCGCACCTACTGCTGTAGGCGGTGTTCCTGGCTATACTTATAGCTGGAGCGGTCCGAACTTAAGCAGCAGCACTGTGGCTAATCCGGTTGCTTCACCAGCCGCAACAAGCAAATACTATGTAACTATTACCGATACCAAAGGCTGTAGCTCGGTTGATTCAATGACTGTAACGGTTAACACGTTGCCTACCGCTAATGCAGGTCTGGATACCGCCATCTGTGCCGGAAACCAGGTTGTATTAGGCGGTAACCCAACAGCTTCGGGTGGCACGCCGGGTTACACTTACTCATGGTCTCCAGGTACAGGTTTAGTTGGCGCCGGTGCTGCTACAGCATCTAACCCAACTACTAAGCCGGGCACTACTACAACTTACACCGTAACTGTAGTAGATAGCAAAGGTTGCCGTAACACCGATAACGTTCAAATTACCGTTCGTCCTAACCCGGTTGCTGATGCAGGTCCGGATAAGACTATCGTAGCTTGTTCATCCGACAGTATCCAGATCGGTGGTTCACCTACCGGTTCAGGTGGTGGCGGTACTTACACTTACAATTGGTCGCCTACCGGCGGATTAACCGATTCGGTAGCTGCTAATCCGTATGTGAAGAATATCGGCTCTTCTATAAACTACAACGTAACTGTAACCGATCAGTTTGGTTGCTCTGCCAGCGATCAGGTTCAGGTAGCAGTTACCAACAGCTCATTAGTAGCCGAAGCAGGCAACAATGTGGCCTTCTGTCAGGGTGCTTCCGTATCTGTAACAATTGGTGGTGCTCCTACTGCGGTGGGCGGTACTGCTCCTTACAACTACGTATGGACCCCAACTGCAACACTGAATGCCGGTAATACACCTAATCCGGTTGCTACACCAACTACATCTACTACTTACACTGTAGTGGTAACCGATGCACATGGTTGTGTGGCTTCCGATACCGTTCGCATCACTATCAATCCTCGTCCGGTGGTTAATGCCGGTGTGGCCGATACAATTTGTGCCGGTTCTTGTATTACCCTGGGTGGCGCACCTACAGCTTCAGGCGGTTCAGGTTCAGTATATGTTTATACATGGACCCCAACCAACTTCCTGTCTGCTGCTAACGTAGCTAACCCAACTGCTTGTCCTACAAACAGCATTACTTACAACGTTAACGTAAGCGACTCGCTGGGTTGCAGCAACAATGCAAGCGTTACTATCCGTGTTAACCAAAACCCTGTAGCTAATGCCGGCGCCGACCAAAACATCGTAGGCTGTCCGAACGCTATGGTAGGTATTGGTGGATCTCCAACAGCTACTAACGGCACCGCTCCTTACTTATATGCATGGAGTCCAAGTGCAGGCTTTGGCTGTTCTAACACCGGCTTACCTAACCCTGTAATCTGTAACCTGAGCGTTACTACCAACTATACCTTAACCGTAACCGATGCCAACGGTTGTACTGCTACCGATCAGGTAGTTGTAAACGTTGTTCCAAGTAATCTGGCTGCTGATGCAGGTGCCGATAAGGCTATCTGTGCCGAGCAAGGCGGTGGTGTGGTATGTGTTCAAATTGGTGGTGCACCTACTATTACAGGTGGTACCGGTCCGTTCACTATCGACTGGAGCCCTGTTCAGGGTATTTGCGATGCTAACAACATTGCTAACCCAAGCGTTAGCCCAACCGATACTACTGTTTACACGGTTGTAATTACCGATGCCAACGGTTGTACCGCTGCTGATTCGATGGTATTGTTCCTGAACCCTGCTGTTACGGTGGTATTACCTCCGGATACTGCGGTATGCCAGGGCAGCCCGGTTCAGTTAGGCGGCACACCTACTGCCGAAGGTGGTACTCCAACTATCAACTATAGCTGGAACCCGGGCGTTGGTTTAACCTGCGTAAACTGTGCTAACCCAATTGCTACTCCGTTCAGCACTACTACTTATTGCGTAACTGCTACCGATGCTGTTGGCTGTTCGTCTTCAGCTTGTCAAACTATCACTGCTAATCAGGGTGTGCTGGCTCATGCCGGTGCTGATAAGCAAATGGTAGCTTGTGGTGGTTCGTTTGTAACAATAGGCGATAATCCTGCCGCTACCGGTGGTTCAGGTAACTACAGCTATAGCTGGACTCCTGATTCTGTTGGTGGTAAGAAAGTAGTATTCAACCCAACACAGCCTAATCCGCTGGTAATAAGCTTAGATACTACTACACTGTTTACATTAACTGTACGCGATAACGCAACAGGTTGCACCGCTACCGACCAGGTGTTGGTAGTTGTTAACCCAAGCACATTGCAGGTTGATGCCGGCCCTAACAAGGTATACTGTGCTGCTTCTTCTCCAATTTCCATTGGTGGTAGCCCAACAGCACAATTCGGCACAGGCCCTTACGGTTACCAGTGGTCGCCGCTGCCTGGCTTAAGCGATGGAACACTTGCTAACCCGCAAGCAAACCCGCTTAACACTACTACTTACTTATTAACTGTTACCGACCAAAACGGCTGTCAGGCATTCGATTCAATGACTGTAATCGTAAGCCCTCAAATTGCTGTTAATGCAGGTCTGGATACGCTCATCTGTACTGCTACTGATGTAGTACTGGGTGGCAGTCCGGTGGCTGTGGGCGGCACAGGTAACTATACGTATAGCTGGACTCCTTCGCAGTTCCTGAACGGTGTAGCTATTGCTCACCCAACTGCACAAGGCGTAACCAACAACGTAACTTACACCTTAACCGTAACCGATTCATTAGGCTGTCAGGCCAGCGATGTTGTAAGCATTGGCTTACGTCCGCTGCCTACTGCTAATGCCGGTCCGGATGTAGCAATTACTTCATGTAGCGGCGATAGCGCTGTATTAGGTGGTTCACCTACGGCCTCGGGTACTGCTGGTCCTTATACCTATGCATGGTTCCCGCCATTCAGCCAACCTACATTAAGCGATTACACGGCTGCTAATCCAATAATCAAGCAGTTAGGTGCTACACAAATTCTTACTGTAACAGTAACCGACGTTTACGGTTGTAAAGCTTCCGACAATGTGCAGGTAACCGTATTACCAAGCACCATATTTGTTGAAGCCGGTTCAAACCTGGGTAGCCTGTGTGCTAACGTAGGCGGTTGTGTTAACCTGGGTGGGGTTCCAACTGCTTCGGGTGGCTTCCCGCCATACAGCTATCAGTGGTTTGGTGGTGTTAGCGATTCGCTGACATCTAACCCACAAGCTTGTCCGCTGGCAACAACTGTTTACACCGTTATTGTAACCGATAACAAAGGTTGTGCTGCCGCCGATTCTGCTACGGTAATTGTTAACCAACCTACCGAAGCCAGCATCACCGGCCTTAATGCTAACTACTGCGTTAACGCAGGTAATGTGGTAATGACAGGCATACCTGCAGGTGGTGTATTCAGCGGTCCCGGTGTAACCGGTAACATCTTCCAGCCTGCGGCTGTGGGTGTTGGTTACTACTGTATCCGTTATACTTACACTAATACTACAACGGGTTGTGTGGATGATACCACTATCTGCGTAAATGTTAATCCGCTGCCAAATGTTACCATCAGTGGCTTAAATGCTGCTTACTGTAAAGCCGATAGCTGTGTAACCATCACCGGTACACCTGCCGGCGGTATCTTCAGTGGCACCGGCGTTAGCGGTAACCAGTTCTGTCCTTCGCAAGCTGCTGAAGGCAACAATACCATTACTTACACTTACACCGATTCATTAACCGGTTGCTCTAACTCGGCTTCGTTTGTGGTGAATGTTAAAGGTGCTCCAACCTTAGATGTAGTAGCTTCTGCGAGCACAGTATGTGCAGGTGGTTCGGCTATACTTACTCCTAACTACAGTTTAGATGTATTCAACATTGTATACAGCGTGCTGGGTGGCGGTAACTTAACATCAGGCTTGAACCCGATTACCGTTAACCCAACAGGTGTTGACTATTGTGTGGTGGCTACTGCTATCAATACACCTAACGGCTGTATTACCCGCGATACCGTATGTATCCACGTTAATCAGAACCCTGATGCTGTGAACGATGAAGCCAATACCTGCGAAGAGCAGCCTGTGCTGGTTCCTGTATCAATTAACGACCAGGATCCTGAAGGCGACGCGGCTGTTGTAACTGTAATTTCAGTTCAACATGGTTCGGCTACTGTGGTTAACGGCAGTGTAAACTACACACCGGGCCTTAACTACAACGGTTTCGATACTATTGTTTACCAAACTTGCAATGCTACCTGCTTAAACGCCTGCGATACCGCTACAGTTTACGTTAGCATCTGCGCAGTGAACGATACACCTACTATTGCTTGTGTTATCGATACAATCTATCAAGGTCAAACCGATACTGCTTGTGCTTCGGTTAGCGATGTAGATGGTGATCCTATTACAGTATCCATTGTAACAGGTCAAACCATTAACGGCACCGCTACTGTGGTTAACAACTGTGTAGTGTTTACACCGGATGCAGGTTTCATCGGAACACAACTCATCCAGATCCAGGCTTGTGATACAGCCGGAGCATGCAGCATCTGTACTACCACAATTGAAGTATTGGGTGCCAACCGTCCTCCGCATACTGTTAAGGTGAATGCTACCGTTTGCGATAGCACGTCTATCGGTATTAACGTAGCTGCCGGCTCAAGCGATCCGGATGGTGATCCGCTGCACTTCTTCTATGGTGCGGTGAACGGCCCGGCCAACAGCAATGGCGCTATTACTGTAACAGGTAACGGAACCATCCAGTTCTGGGGCGATAAGCCAGGCTACTACTTCATATCGTACACCGCTTGCGATACAAGTAACATACCTCAATACTCATTGTGTTCTACCAACCAGATTGTGGTTTACGTAATCAATTGCGATAGCGCTGCCAATAACAATCCTCCGGTTGCTACCGACGACAATGCTACTACTACGTTGAACAACCCAACTATAGTGAACGAATTAGCTAACGACTTCGATGCCGATGGCGATCCGTTAACTGTAAGCAACCTGGGTAACCCAACCTTACCTGGCGCTACTATTACTCTGAACCCTGACGGTTCGGTAACTTACACATCGCCTGTGGAAGGTTGCGATTCGATCGACTACGTGATCTGTGATCCTTACAACGCTTGTGATACAGGTACTATCTTCGTATGCGTAAGCAGTGTGGTAACCGGCAATAATCCTCCGGCTGCTACCGACGACTACGCTTCTACGAACTACAATACACCTGTTAGCATACCTGTTAAGGCGAACGACAGCGATCCGGACGGCGATCCTATCACTGTAACTTCAACACCATGCTTACCGGCCAACGGTACCGTACAGATTGTTGCAGGCAACATTCTGTATACGCCGAACAGCTCGGCTAATGCTAACCAACCTGATACCTTCTGCTACGTAATTTGCGACAACGGCACACCTAACCTGTGCGATACTGCACAAGTGGTTGTTTACATTAACAACTCAGTACAGGGTGTTCCTGAGTGCTTAGTTACCGGCTCATACCGTCCGGTGAACGTATGGAATGTATTAGCAAATGACTTCGATCCTGAACAGGATAGCTTCTACCTGGTGAGCGTAATCCAAATGCCTATTACTATTGGTACTGTAACGATGACTCCGAACGGCGCCATCAGCTACGTGCCTCGTACTGATACCTGCGGCTTTGTGGATTCGTTCCAGTATGTGATAAGTGATGTGCACGGTGCAATGGATACAGTTACCAACTGTGTAACTATTATCTGCTGCCCACGCCCTGTGGCTGTCGATAACCAATACACCATTCTGCCTACCGATTCAGTAGTGCTGGATGTAACGGTGAACGATACCCTGGGTGGTAACACACCAACTGTAACTGTCATCGGCGGTCCTTCGCATGGCTCGGCTTATGTAACAGGAACAGTTGTTCACTACGATCCGGATAATGCTTACTGTGGTCTCGATTCGGTGGCTTACCAATTGGAAACCACTTGCGGATTCGATACAGCTTACCTGATTGTAACCGTGAACTGTAATACTGCTCCGAACGCTGTTAACGATACAGTTTCGATATGCGCAGGCACAGCGATAACCATCCCTGTGTTGGCTAACGATTCCGATCCTAACGGCGGTCAGTTAACGGTAATACAGGTTATAACACAACCTGCAACAGGTACCGTTACCTTTAACTCGGTTAACGTAACCTATACCAGCACCACACAGCCTGGCACGTACAGCATGACCTACTCGGTATGCGATAACGGCTTACCTAACCTGTGTGATACTGCAAGCATCATTGTATTCGTAAACAACTGTCCTCCAATTACGGTTGACACTATCTACGATACTACGTTTGTAAACACACCTGTTACCCATTGTTTGGTTCCTGTAACCGAAGTAGTGAGCAGCACAGGCTTCTCTATCTCTTCGTTCTGCGATCCTCAGAATGGCACCGTAACCATTACCAGCGATTCATGCTTCACGTATGTGCCTGATGCCGGCTTCTTTGGTGTTGATACCTTCTGTGTAACGGTTTGCGATAGCTTGGGCAACTGTGCTACTGCACCGGTTTACATTACAGTAATTGACACCCTGATACTGGCTGTTGACGAGCCTTGTGATGTAGACTCAACGGTAATGAACAACGCTATTGCACTGAATGTGCTGGATAACGACATCCTGCCATTTGGTGGCGATACTACAGTAACCATACTGGGAACCGTGCCAATGGGCAACGCAACCGTAAATGCTGATAACACCATCACGTTTACACCTGCGCAGGATTCTTCAGGCCTCGTTCAGTTCCAGTATATCGCTTGCGTTACTTCCGGTCCTTACAGCTTCTGCGATACAGCGAATGTTTGTATCACGGTGGTTGATACTACAGTGGATTGCGAATTGCCGAACATCATTACACCTAACGGTGATGGTGTGAACGACAACTTCGTAATACCTTGTAACGAGGACAATCCGAAAGCTGATCTGAAGATTTACGACCGTTGGGGTGCCGAAGTATGGCGCAGCCACGGACACTACCAGAACAACTGGGATGGCCACAACGAACAAGGTGTGGTATGTCCTGACGGAACCTACTACTTCATTTACTCTTACAACGACGGAACCGGACGCCGCGATCAGAAATTCGTAGTCATCCACCGTTAAAAAATAGGCAGTGCTTCCTGCCACCCGGCAGGAAGCACTTTTTAAAATTCAAAACCCTGTAAAAGATATAGTATGAAAAAGTTACTAATCACCGCCCTGATGGCAGTTGCCCTGTATACCGGCGTTCAAGCGCAGCAGGATGCAGCTTACAGCATGTATATGTTCAACGGGTTGTTCGTAAACCCGGCCTATGCAGGCAGCCACGAGGTTATCAGCCTTATGGGTATTTATCGCCACCAATGGGTGGGAATAGAAGGGGCGCCGCGCACGGCTAACCTTAGTTTCCACATGCCATTCCGCCGCGATCAATACGCTATCGGTATGACTATCTCAAACGATAAGCTGGGCTTAAGCAACAACTTCAGCGTTACACCGGCCTTTGCCTACAGGCTGCGTTTACCGCACGAAAACCGCCTTTGCTTTGGTGTGCAGGCTTCTTTCAACTACTTCTACCAAAACGGTAGCAAAGCCAACCCAACCGATGCAGCCGACCAAACTGCGTTTGATGGTTCAAGCTTATTTGTACCTAACGTGGGTGCAGGTATCTATGCTTATGGCAAGCGCTACTTTATCGGTTTCTCGGTGCCGCACTTAATGCCTTCAACCCTGCGTGGCAAAACCAACGTTACCAAGTATAACGATGCCATTGCCCGTATTTACAACTATTATGTATTTACAGCAGGTTATGTGTTCGGTAAAGATCCTGCGATCGTAAAGTTCCGCCCTACCATTTTACTGAAATACCAAAAAGGTTTGCCTAAGAACATTCCTCAAATCGATCTGAGCTTAGCCTTATTGTTTGTTGACCGTTTGTGGGTGGGTGTTTCGGCCCGTACCCAGGGCGATGCTTACAACATCGACGGCAGCAAGAAAATTCCGTTCGGCGTTTCGAACGTAATTGCCTTCGCTCAATTCAAAATTACTCCGCAGTTACAGATTGGTTACGCTTACGACGGCGTAATCGGCGACCTGCATCACTTTACCAGCGGTACACACGAAATAATGATCGGTTACGACTTTTGGTATGATAAGAAACGTTTCGTTACCCCTCGTTACGTAAAATACTTCTAAGAATTTAAGCATATAAACAGGTTAACCCTAAAAGATAAATTATGAGCACGAAGAAATCCCTGACTTTGCTCACCGCCTTATTGATGCTGTTGATGGTACAGGCGGAAAAACCTATTGTGAAAGTAGGCGACTGGTATTACAAGCAGTTCGACTTTCGCAAGGCTATTGAGTTTTATAAGCGTGCCCTTAAAAAAGATGAGCGGGATGTTTATGTGTTGCAGCGTATTGCTGATAGCTACCGTTTGATTAATGACACTGCCGCCGAGCAGTACTATGGTCAACTGGCTAAAATGGATAACGCCAACGTTATTAATAAGCTTTACTATGCCGAGGCCCTGCGCGCATCGCAAAAATATGCCGAAGCCAAGATCTACTATAAGGAATACCTGGACCTGGTGCCTACTGATGTAAGCGTAAAGGAACGCTTAAAGGGTATCGACCAGTTAGAGACCCTCAGCAAGGACCGCGGCTTTTATGCTATCGAAAACCTGCAGCAGATTAACTCGCCAATGTCGGATTTTGGTGTAACCTTCTATAAGGATACCGGCATTTACTTTACCAGCAACCGCACCGCCGATAACTTTGTAGTGCACAAGGATAACTGGACCGGTGGTAACTTCCTGCAGATATTTGAAGCTTTCAAAAGCGATTCGGGTGGCAAACTGGGTACTCCTAAAATGATGAGCGGCCGCGAACCTAACCGCAAATTCCACGAAGGAACCAGCAGCTACAACGATAAAATGCAGGAACTGTATATCGACCGTAGCAACTACAACGGCAAGCGTGCTTTCCCTGCTGCCGATAAAACCGTAAAACTTAAAATCTATCGTATTGTATGGCTGCCCGACCAAAACCGTTGGGGCGATGAGTTAATTGAAGCCGTACCGTTTAACGACAAAGAATACTCTGTGGGTCATCCATCATTAACCAAGGATGGCAAAACCCTGTATTTCGCCAGCGATAAGCCGGGCGGTTACGGTGGTGTTGACTTATACGTTAGCAACCGCGAAATAGGCGGCACCTGGGGTACCCCGGTTAACTTAGGCCCTAAGATCAATACATCAGGCGATGATATGTTCCCGTACATTGCCGATGACGGAACTTTATACTTTGCTTCTAACGGTCATACCGGTTTAGGTGGTTTGGATGTTTACTCAACTACCAGCATCAAAACAGGTAATAAACTTACTACCTGGACAGAACCTGAAAACCTGGGTTACCCAATCAACACCAACTCCGACGACTTCGGTTACATCATCAACAAGGACAACAAGAACGGTTACTTTGTTTCGAACCGTGCCGGTGGTAAAGGTGATGATGATATCTATAGCTTCCAGAAGAAAGGCATAATCCTGAACGGTATTGTTTACGATGCTGCCAGCGGTTTGCCGATCCAGGATGCACAGGTGGTAATGAAGGAAGAAGATGTAGAGAAAGGCAAAGCCAAGTCAGCTAAAGAAGGAGATTTCAGTTTCCCTGCCACCCCGGGTAAAAAATACAAGTTCTATGCTACCAAACCGGGCTACCTGCCTGCTGAGGTTACTGCCGACGTAAAAGAAAAGCCTGAGTTGGTTAAAATACCAATGGTACAGGAAGGTGGTATAAACCTTGAGATTACCGTGTTGGATAAGAAAACACGCGACCCGCTGGAAGTAGCTAAAGTGAAGGTTACCAACCTTACTACCATGAAGGATGAAGTATGCAGCACCAACAAAGATGGTAAGTGCGTATTTACCCTTGAGCCTGAGACCAACTACCGTTTAGAGGCTTCGAAAGAAACCGGCGAACCTGATACCAAATACCTGACTGTAACTGCCACCAAGAGCACCAAAGGTGTAAAAGCACCTACTACCTTATACGAGGTAATGGAACTGGAGAAAGTGAAGAAAGGTGTGGCTATCAAGATCGAGAACATCTACTATGATTTGGACAAGTGGTTTATCCGCCCCGATGCTGCCAAGGAATTGGACAAGCTGGTTAAGATCATGAAGGATAACCCAACCATGGAAATAGAGTTAAGCTCGCATACCGACTGCCGTGCTACAGCACAATACAACATGCAGCTTTCCAGCAAGCGTGCTGAGGCTACTGTAAACTACATTGCCTCGCAGGGTGTAGAAGGCCGCCGTATGATTGCTGCCGGTTATGGCGAAAGCCGCCTGGTGAACAAGTGCCAGTGCGAAGGAACCTTTGCCGTACCTTGTACCGATACTGAACATCAGGAGAACCGCCGTACGGAGTTCAAAATCCTGAAATTCTAATAAAGAGATCACAACCCTTGCTCATTTACCCCACAACCCCGGTTTATCCGGGGTTGTTTATTTTATGTGCATACCGCAATACCCATTAAGCCTATATTAGCGTATATGCTATCCATGTTTCGCTTGCTGTTGCTTTGTATTGCTGTGTTGGTTTTGTTGCCTGCCCGTGCGCAGGATCTACGGGGCGATACAATTGATATTGGCGCTTATCAGTTGCGCTTAAATGTAACCGACTTTGCTACCAAAATATTACGCGGCGATGCAACCATTGGTATAAAAGCAAAAATGAATACGGTTGAAAGCATTCGGCTTGATCTGTTGAAGCTTACGGTAGACTCAGTTAATGTGGATGGCCTTTATAATGCACCGTTTGATTATAACGATACTCTGCTGAATATTAACCTACTTACCACCTTAAACACCGGCGATTCGGCTACGGTGCGCGTTTATTATCACGGACACCCGTTACAGGTAAGCGGCGATTTTGGCGGCTTTTATTGGGATGCCTCCTATGCCTTTAATATCGGTGTAAGTTTTCTGGCCGACCCGCACACCTATGGCCGCGTATGGTTCCCCTGCTTCGATAATTTTACCGAGCGCAGTTTTTACGAATTTTATGTAACCACGAAGAATACGCATAAGGCTTTTTGTAATGGTTTACTGTTAGGCGTTACACCGGCAGCCGGTAATACCCAAATTTGGCACTGGAAGTTGGGTCAGGATATTCCTTCCTACCTGGCCTCGGTAGCTGTATCTAATTACCAAACGCTTAATGATACCGTAAATGGCTTACTGGGTACCGTGCCCATACAATTGGCTGCACGTGCTAACGACACCACTACACTTAAAAATTTATTTGTGCACCTGCACGATGCCTTTCACGTACAGGAAACCGCCTGGGGGCCTTACAAATGGGACCGCGTTGGTTATACCATTGTGCCCTTTAACGCCGGTGCCATGGAGCATGCTACCAACATCGGCTTTATGTTGTACTATCTAACGTTATATACTTCGCAGTGCGAAACCACCATGGCGCATGAACTAAGCCACCACTGGTTTGGCGATTTGGTTACCTGCGAGGACGCAAGCCAGATGTGGTTAAACGAAGGTTGGGCTTCCTACAACGAACCTTTATTTATAGAGAGGGTGTATGGCGATAGCGCTGCACGGCAATACGTTCGCGATAATCACTTTCATGTGCTGCAGGATGCGCATGTAAGCGATGGAACTTATTTACCGGTGGGTAATGTACCAAGCGAGCAGACGTATGGAACTACCGTGTATGATAAAGGTTCGGATATTATCCATACCCTGCGCTGGTATTTGGGCGATGCCACTTTCTTTAGTTGCGTAAAACAGTATTTGCAGGCCAACCAGTTTAATACCGGCAGCAATACTAAACTGCGCGATTACCTGTTGCAGTGCTCCGGCAACAGCGCCATTACCGATTATTTTAATGATTGGGTTTTAGCCGAAGGCTTTCCGCATTTTTCTATTGAAGAAACATTTACATCCGGTAGCAATAATGAATACACGCATGTAATTATCCGTCAGCGTTTGCATCACGCACCGCATTATTACAACCGGGTGCCGGTTAAGGTTACCTTCTTCCGCAATGACCTTACCTCTGTTAGCGGTGTAGCTGAAATTAGCGGCGAATGCACCGAGTTTATTTCACCATCCTTAAACTTTACACCAGCCTACATCGCGCTCGATTTTGATGAAGATATACAGGACGCCATTACCGATCAATCGCTGGTTGTTAATGCATCAGGCACATATGATTTCGGCACGGCCAAAGCACAGCTAACGATTAATCAGGTAAACGCCCCAAGCTTGCTGCGGGTAGAGCATAACTGGATAGCAGCCGATGCTATGCGCACGCCTATTGCGGGGTTGCATCTTAATACACAACGCTACTGGACCATCGGCGGTGTTTGGAACATTGATTTTGATGCCACGGCAACCATAGCTTACGATAACGCCGGCCTTGATAACGGATTTATAACAAGTGTTGAAGATAGCCTGGTATTAATGTATCGCGCTAAACAAACCGATGAATGGGCTACGCTGGATTCTGCCCTGTTTAATACCGGTGTTAACCACAACGATGGAGCAGGCACCATCTCTATTCCGCATGTAAAAGCCGGCGAATACGCCCTGGCTATCTATAAGGCAACCCAGGCTACCGATACCAATAACCACATTAGCTGTCGCCTGCAGGTAGGTATACAAGAAACCGCAGCCGAAGCATTTACACTTTATCCAAACCCTGCCAATGCCTCCGTGCAGGTACAGTTTCAACCAAATGTTTTCGAAAGCCTGAGTGTTTACGATGTAGCAGGTAAGTTGCTGAGCACACAAAAGATTGCAGCAGGAACAGCTAACCTTACCATCTCTACCAAAAACCTAACACCGGGCAGTTACCTGGTTACCTTACACGCACAGGATAAGCACAACAGTAAAGTTTTAATTAAGCAGTAGTCAACTTATTACTGCTTAATTGTTTGAAGTTGGTTTCCTACCTTTATACAGTGTTGCTTACTCTGTTTCCTTTTAGATTTATTGGCGTTGCGTGGCTATTGGCTATGGCTATGCACATGCAGGCGCAACCAATTTTTCCGGTAACACGCATTCCGGTTAGCCACGGTTCTACTAATCTTACCAACCCCTGGTGCGGTGGTTTTAATGCACCGCAGTTTTCAACTATCGATCTCAACAACGATGGCATTAAAGATCTTTTTGTGTTCGACCGTGCAGGCGATAAAGTAAGCACCTGGCTAAACGATGGCAGTGGGGGAGATGCTGCCTATCATTATGCACCTGAATACGAAACGTTATTTCCCCCGCTTACCTGGTGGGCGGTATTGCGCGATTATAACCAGGATGGTATAGAAGACATCTTCACCTATCAACCCGGCGAAACCGATCCGCAGGGGCATACAATACCAACTTGCATTAAAGTATATAAAGGCACCCGTGTAAATGGGCAATTGCACTTTGATGTGCTGCAATATGGATTGAAATACAGCGATGGAAATGTAAATGCGTACTTCTGGACCAACAGCCTGGGCATACCTGCCTTTGTAGATGCGGACCACGATGGCGATTTGGATGTACTTGCATTTAACGTATATGGTGCTGCCGTGGAGTATTACGAAAATCAATCGGCCGACCTACATCTGCCGGGCGATTCCATGCGCTTTGTTTATGCGCTGCCTTGCTGGGGCAACTTCATGGTGTCGGGTAACGATCTGCATGCTGCCTATCTTGTTAGCTGCAAAGGCGGTATCGGTGCCAATGATGGCGACCGACACAGTGGTGCCACGCTTTGGGCTTTCGATAATGAGGATGATGGCGATATAGACATACTGGTAAGCGGCGACCATACGGCTACCTTTCAACTGATGAAGAACTGCGGCACCGCAGCCAATGCCAATATATGTGCCGATGATACTGTTTGGCCTGCCTGCACTACGCCTGTAAATCTGCCTTACTTTCCCGCTGCTTTTGAACTGGATGCAGATAATGATGGATTGAAAGACCTGTTGATTGCGCCTAACTTTAGTCTGCCAAGTCCGGCAATTGATGTGCGCAATATTTACCTGATGAAGAAGCAGCAGGGCGGCTGCAATTACATACAAACGCAAGGTGATTCATTCTTAACCCATACTATTCTCGACTTCGGCACCGATGCGAAAGCAACGTTCTTTGATTACGATAACGATGGACTGCAGGATATAGTAGTGGGTAATTACAAGTATTACAATCCTGTAGTTACCGGTTACTCAAAATTAGCATTGCTTAAAAACACCGGCACTGTAACAACTCCGTCCTTCGATCAGCTATCTGAAGACTTCGCGCAACTCTCCAATTTTAATTTGCTGGGCGCTTATCCGGCGTTCGGCGATTTAGATGGCGATGGCCTGCCCGATATGTTAGTGGGCGTAAGCAGCGGCTACCTGCATCTGTTTAAAAACACAGGCAACGCTAATGCACCCTATACGGCGATGACCTTTCCCTTCTACGATAGCCTGAAGGTAAACGATAATGCTGCCCCATTTATTTATGACGTAAATGAGGACAGTCTGTTGGATATTGTTGTTGGCTCTCGCGATGGCTCACTTACCTGCTACCTGAATACCGGCAGCAAAACACAAGCGGTGTTTCAGCAGCAAAACGGTATTACGCATTGGGGAAATATAAATGTTGCTACGGCCTTAGGTGCCGATGGCAACAGTCAGCCCTTCCTGTACCGCACAGCTAACGATTCGCTGTTACTGTTCGTTGGCTCCGAAACTGGGTATGTCTACCAATATTTAATAAACACCGACAGCATACAAGGGGGATCCTTCCGTTTGATTGATAGTAATTTCTTAAAGCGCGATGCCGGTGGGCGCATTAATTTTAGCATGGCCGACCTTAACAACGATGGAAAGATGGAATACCTGCTGGGCAATGCACGCGGCGGCTTACAGTTATTCAGCGAAACGAAATGGGATTCAGCCGTAGGCGTACAA
Organism: Chitinophagales bacterium; assembly: GCA_046329495.1. GTDB lineage: Bacteria > Bacteroidota > Bacteroidia > Chitinophagales > LD1 > Bog-950. The sequence continues at coordinate 78,404 of JAXLUO010000008.1, forward strand.
CAGCTTAATGGGGAACAGCTTTCCTTCAGTCTGTATCCCAATCCGGCAACCGAGGAAGTACGATGTAAAATAACGGAAGGGAAATATGAGTTACGTGTGGTGGATGTAATGGGCCGCCAACAAACAATTCCTCAAGTTTACGAATGGGGAGAAGCTATAATTAAAGTTGGTGAATGGCCTTCGGGCATTTATTTTGTGTATGTAAAAAACGGTTTCAAAACAGCCTGTAAAAAGCTGGTAGTGGAACACCTGAGATAACTATGATACAAGAAGTAGCAGCCGCCTTATTATTCGACCGCAACGGTCGCCTGCTTATTTACCTGCGCGATGATAAGCCGGAGATAAGCTACCCTAACCACTGGGATTTGTTTGGCGGTATGGTAGAAGAAGATGAAACACCCGAACATGCCCTGGTGCGCGAAGTAGAGGAAGAGCTGGGCATCAGGCTGAACATGTTTACCCTCTACCGCGATTACGACAGCTTTGGCGAACGGATACCCAACCGTAAATACGTATACGTGGCCCACGTAAACTACATACCCGAAGAACTAACCCTCCGCGATGGCGGCCAATACCTCATCAGCATCCCCCTCAGCGAACGCCACAACTACAAATTCGCCAACATCCTGGGGCAGATTATTGATGATTATGCGAATAAGGTGGAGGAAGGATGATTGCTTTCAAACAGTAAATAAATCAGCTTAAAAATGACCACTGTAGATTTTACAATATCCCAAGAAGAGAAGGATGAATTGATCGGTAAATATTCTAATCTAGGGAAGAACAGCGATGTGGGAAAACTAGCTGTAGAGATTGCCAAAAAGTATTTTTCAAAAATTATGCCCGGAGTCAAATTTATTGAAAATAGGAATGGAGTAGATATAATGGTCGATTACAACGGAAAAATGACAGGGTATGAAATCAAAGGTACTGTAGATAGTGGACTTGCATGGCCCAAATTAAAAGTTTCAAGTCAGCGTTGTTACGAAAACATTAAAAATGGTATGGAGATCATGAGAATTGTCTCGATCGGTCAACTTCAGATGAAAATTTATTTCTTAAAAAACGGAGAAGATTTTGAGTTGCAGCCTGAACCTCGATGGTGTGTAAAGCCGATTTGTAAAAAAAACGCAAATAGTTGAAAGAAGCACAAAATCCCTTAGGTGAAGTTTGATTTCGCCCAGCGCTACTTCTTACAAAGATCGCTCTTAAAGCATTGTTTTTCCTGTTCTCTGAAGGTTCGATAAATTGTAACCCCAAGGGGGGATGGGGATTATCGAAACTACCATCAAAATTTTCGGAGGGCGATGGCGAGGAGTTTTAGCACTAAACTTCATTCGGAGAACGGAGTATTCACTTTGCACAAATGCGTCTGTTAAGAACGAAACTCCCTCTATCGCAAACCCTTGTCAGCGGCTGGGCTACTTCTCGTCACGAAGGCCGGTATGACAAAATTTATGATGTCTTTCATTCAGAGGTGTGAAAATTTTCTTGCCATAATTTATTGAGTTCCTTTAATCCATCATCTGTCAAATGAGTTCGCATAGGAAGTTGCCCAATTGAAAAAAGTAAAAGTGTTGCTGCAATGTCTGCTTTTATAACTTCATCAGTAACTGAAAACTTATTAGTAAAGTCAGAAAATGTTGATGCGATTATTTCCCAAATTTTAATTTCTCTCTCTGGAACTAAGTCTCTTTTATAATCTTCAATTGATTCTTCTAAGCTACTTGTAAAATATTTACCGACTAAATAGTGAATACTTTTTATTCTGTTTAGTTGATGCTTTGGTAATTCCTTATGACGAATTTCAGAAATTTTCAGGTCTTCTAACGCTGCTTTTAATGGCTTAGAATTTCGTATCATGTCAAGATACTTCAGATGTCTGTGATAATTTTCATAGATATCGGGTCTAATTACTTCCAAGAGCTTTAGAACGATTGTCTGTGTAGTGTCCTGCGAGGTGTCTAAGGCAACTTTGTCGGCAAGAAAAGCAGAGAACTCAAGAACTTCGTCCTTTGTTATGTTATGCCAAATAGGAAGAATTTGCTGTTTACCATTTACCTCTCTTGTAACCAAAGAACGTTTTTCGTAGTCAGTCCATTTTTTATTAATGAAGTGGTTGCTTAAAACAACAATACCAAATTTTGATTTCTTCAGTCCTGCGTCTATCGAATTAACTAAACTCATTCCAACTTTGAGCGTAAATCCGTCATACCAAACTTTAACACCATGATACTTTAAAATGTCTGCTAATTCTTTTACAAAATTTTCTTTGTCTTCAGAAGCATGAGAAATAAAAACATCCCATTTGTCAAGCGTTTCTTTTTCTTTGTCTTGTGCAAGATTTGTCAATTTCTCGGTAGCGTTAATCATTGCTGTTGCTTGTTGAAATAAATGTGATGTCACTTCTTTAACTTCTTCGGCTACTTGTCCCTCTACTTTAATCTCAAAACCTTGGACACGAATTATTGCACCACATCTTGGACAATGTCGCCTCCGATTTTTGTTGTTCTTGTCAGCAATGAGACCAGTACCACCGCAAGCAGCACAATAAATTTCGTTCTCTTTGTCTTTGTTTTTCATCGTCATTTTTAGCACTGTTGGTTGATGTTAGCACGTTGCCCAAGCCTTGCCACTACGTTTTGGGGGTTGCGATGGCGGGGTGTTTTGGCACTAAACTGTGTTTGGAGAACTGAACTTCCGCCTTGCACAAATGTGTCTGCGAGGCGCGTCAGCCCGCCTGACGCAAAACCGCTGCTAAAGGTTCGGACATTTATCTAGGCTTCCTCAATCTTTTCAAGTTTTTCTGTAAACTCATTTAACTTTGGAATAGCAACTGTTGAATCTAAATAGTAACTGTCAAATAATAGCTTTGGTTTAGCAAATTCATAGGTCATTGTTCGTTTTGAAAGCGAGTCCATCAAAAGAGTTGTCATTTCGTTTTGAAGTGAGAAATAATCAAGCATAAAGTCAATTGTAAGAGTTTTACTGTTCCAAACATTATAAATTCCATTCTCTGTTCTCATAGTTCCTCCGGAAAGCATGTTAATCACTTCATTTATGTTTCTTACAGGATATTTAAAACTGTTCCCATTGAATAGTCTGTTGCTGAGCACTATGCTCGAAACTATTTTTTTGATACCAGCTAGATTAACGCCAATTTTCCTTTCCAATATTTCAAGCAATTTCCCCTCATTATAGCTTTTATTTATTTTGTCAAGTTGACTTTCTGCTTTCCTTAAATAGTCATATGTTGTCCTTAGGTCATAAGAACTCACAGGATGCAATGTGTGTTTGCACTCGAATACGAACAAAACATCTTGATGGATTGCGCAAACATCAATATCAGTACCGCCAATTGATATTTCAGAATGTGCTTGTATTCCAATTTTGTCAAACGTTCCTTTCAAGAGGGTTACCAACGGCTCACCTGAATTTAATAATCCAGTATTAGATTGCTTGTATTCAGAAGCAAATAAATTTCGGATAGAATTAGAATTGGCAAATATTGATAGCGGAATTATGAAGCTGTTATTTAAGTAGATTATAGGGTGATATTGTAAATCAAATACAAAATCAGAACCTGGTTCCCAACATACAAGATCAAGAAACGAATCAATTTTTTCAACTGGTAGTAATCTCTCCAAAAAGTCATAGAACTGATCAAATTGATAAACTGGAATCAGCGAACGTAATAGCAATTCAGTGTCCACCTTTTCTATTTTATAAATTTCTTTTGCAAACATTACATAGAAAAAAATAAGTACCCTTCTTATTTTAATAAATTCATAAAGTGTTAGATCTTCTTTGACAGTAATTTTGTTCAAGTCATCAGGGTTTAGCAATTGCTCTTTAAAAATCAGTGAGAGATAATCCACTTCCTCTTTAAAAAGATTATCTGGTTTGATGAACTGCTCTGTAATGTAATCGTATATTGGCTCTGGTAATTCTATTCTATACCTAGGATAATTATGTGTTTCTGTGAGTTTGAAGAATTTAAAAATTTCTTGTTCATTTATTTTTTCTACAAATTCTTCAAGTGACAATGCATTAGAAGTGTTTACTCTGTCATTGATTTGTTGTAATTCCGTTCTTATATATCCTGCTCGAATTGACTTTTCAAATTCCTCAAAAGGTGGCTTAATGTATAAATGTTCACCTTCAAGGTCGCAATGATAATCGAAATGGTCAATCATTACTTCAAATTCTTTAAAGTCAGAATAGTAACAAGCCGGTATAATTAGTCTACCAATGTCACCACTTTTAATATACTCTTCGGAAACAAATCCTATGTTAATATTTTCACTTCTAATTCTATTTGTGTAAACGTGTATTAAGTAAGAAACGCCAGCAGAAATATCTTCCTTTGTTCTGTTGGAAATTTCAGATAAATCAGTATTTGTTTTAGGATAAAACCCGGATAAAAAAAGAAAGTCGACCGCAGAAAGAAGTGTTTTGATTATTGACTTGTCCTTATATTTTTTTTCAAAGCGTTTGAACTCTGCAATAATGTGGTGTTCAAAAGCATTATAAGAAACTAAAACGCTTGAGTAGTTTATTATGCTATAGAGATATGAAAATATATTTTCATTAAAAGTCCCATATTCTTTACAAATTTCAACAAGTTCAGTAGCTAGAGATTTTACAATACACTTTTTGTTTGCATAACGTGAGTATCTGAAAAGCCCTCTTTTTCTTATTAAATCGAACGTTTCATCAGGTGCATAGAATAGTGTCACTAGCAGACCGTTTCTTGCAGTTAAATAATCGCCGTTAATAACAGAAAGCTCAATTTTTTTTAAAAGCTCTTTAATTATTCTCTTTGATGGTGCGGTGGTCTTGGGGTCAAACAAATGCTTTTTTAGGATTGTTTTGTCTATCTTTTTGTAGCTTATCTTGTCAAAATCCATACGTCAATGAGTGTCGTTTAATTTGTTGGGGAGCGAAAAAGCCTGACCACTAACACTCAAATATACGCAGTAGTCAAAATCTTAACAAATAATTTCATAGGTGCAGAATAGCGCGATCACGAGAATATATTAATAGGGAGTATACTTTATACAAGGTTGCGCTTTTCTGAATTAATGTGATAGTCTTTTAAGAACTAACAAAATGCCAAAATAGTACGCATTTTGAGGGTGTTCTTTGAACTTTTCTGGTGCACTTGCTGCAACTTCTGTCTCAAGCTGAAAAAATATTTTTTAAAAAAGAAATTAAATAAGAAACAAAACGTCTTTATATTTATCTTTAAACCAATCTGGTGCTCTTTGACATACCTGTGAAACATTACCCGCTCGCCGGCACCGGCCCAAGGCGAACCGCTCCGTCATGCCTTTATAGGGGAATGAATCTTGTTAAAAGCGTATCCATCCATGATAGGGTTGATAGGCCTATGCGTATAACCAATCAAATCCAATCAATCCCTATCAGATCCAATCATAACTGTTAAAATGGATTGGGCCTAACCATCGCACAAACCGAAGTGCCTTGTCTGATCTCTGTTTTCTGTTCTCTAATTTCAAAAAGTGTAAAGGAGTGTAAAGTTCCAGCCGTTAAAATTCTTAGCGCCTTAGTGTGAAACCTTGGTTTTTAGCTGATTTAACACTAAAACTACTCACATGAAAATTTCTCTAACTTGTGCACAAGCAAAAACTTGCACAAGCATGCACAAGCAGTGTGGATAACCCATAGCCGAGTTCGACCAACCGACCTGCAAAGAGAAATGCCAACAACTAACACAAATCTGCATTTCCACCCCCTCTTTGCGTAGCAGAGAAGGGGCCGGGGGTGAGTCGACGACACACTTAGGCATACAAAGCGCAACCCCATTCCGGCCTTGACCGGGTACCCCAACTGTAAACGGTAGACAGTAAACTCTAAACTTTCTTGTATTTATCCGTGTTAATCCGTGAAATCCGTGGCATTTTTTTGATGTTTCCAGTGGGAATACTTCCGTTTAATCCGCCTTCCAGCGAAATTTCGCTGAATTACTTTGGTGGTTTCCAAAGTCCCCGTATATTTGCCCCTGCAAATTGAAAGTAAACCTAAAATCTGTTTCTGTTATGTCACAAGTATTCGACCTGGAAATGATTAAAAAGGTATATGCCGGTTTTGCTGCCCGTGTTAACGAGGCTAAAAGCAAACTGAACAGACCTTTAACCCTTTCCGAGAAAATTCTCTTCGCCCACTTGCACGGCGAACAAAAGTTTGAAGATTTCCAGCGCGGCAAAAGCTACGTTGACTTTGCACCCGACCGAGTAGCCATGCAGGATGCTACCGCCCAAATGGCCCTGTTGCAATTTATGCAGGCCGGCCGCCCTACTGTGGCCGTTCCTTCTACTGTTCACTGCGACCACCTTATCACGGCTAAAGAAGGTAACAAAACCGACCTTCCGGCGGCTGTTACAGGCAATAAAGAAGTATACGAATTCCTGGCTTCTGTATCTAATAAATACGGTATCGGTTTCTGGAAACCGGGTGCCGGTATCATCCACCAGATTGTGTTGGAAAACTACGCTTTCCCCGGTGGTATGATGATTGGTACCGACTCGCACACGGTTAACGCCGGTGGTTTAGGTATGATCGCTATTGGTGTTGGTGGTGCTGATGCCTGCGACGTGATGGCGGGCCTGGCATGGGAACTGAAGTGGCCTAAGCTGATCGGTATTAAGTTAACCGGTAAATTAAGTGGCTGGGTTTCTCCTAAAGATGTGATTTTAAAAGTGGCTGGTATCCTTACTGTAAAAGGTGGTACCGGTGCTATTGTTGAATATTTTGGCGAAGGTGCTACCAGCATGAGCTGCACCGGCAAAGGCACTATCTGTAACATGGGTGCCGAAATTGGTGCTACTACTTCAACTTTCGGTTACGACGAAAGCATGGACCGCTACCTGCGTGCCACCGGCCGTACCGAAGTGGCTGACCTGGCTAACGGTATCAAAGAATACTTAACCGGCGATGCTGAAGTATATGCAAACCCTGAGAAGTATTTTGATGAAGTAATCGAGATCAACCTGAGCGAACTGGAACCGCATGTTAACGGTCCGTTCACTCCGGATTTGGCTACACCAATTTCTAAAATGAAAGAAGTTGCTGCTGCAAACGGCTGGCCTACTAAAGTGCAGGTTGGTTTAATTGGTAGCTGCACCAACTCTTCGTACGAAGATATTTCGCGTGCGGTATCATTAGCTAAACAAGTAGCTGAAAAGAACCTGAAGGCGAAGGCCGAGTTTACCATTACACCGGGTAGCGAACAAATTCGCTTCACCATCGAGCGTGACGGCTTTATCGAAATCTTCAACAAAATTGGTGCTGAAGTATTTGCTAACGCCTGCGGACCTTGTATTGGTATGTGGGCCCGCGCAGGTGCCGATAAGAAAGAGAAGAACACCATCGTTCACTCGTTCAACCGTAACTTTGCAGCCCGTCAGGATGGTAACCCTAACACCTATGCGTTTGTGGCTTCTCCTGAATTAACTACTGCCCTGGCTATTGCCGGCGACTTAACCTTTAACCCTGCTACCGATTTCCTTACAAACGAAAAAGGCGAACAGGTGAAACTGGATCCGCCTACCGGTGATGAACTGCCAACCAGAGGTTTTGCCGTAGAAGATGCGGGCTACCAGGCTCCTGCTGCCGATGGCGCAGGTGTTGAAGTAAAGGTGAGCCCAACCAGCGACCGTCTGCAATTATTAGCGCCGTTTGCTGCATGGGAAGGCACCGACCTTACCGGTTTAAAACTGTTGATTAAAGCAAAAGGCAAGTGTACTACCGATCACATCAGTATGGCCGGCCCATGGTTAAAATACCGCGGTCACTTAGATAACATATCTAATAACATGCTGATTGGTGCAGTGAACTTCTTTAACGAGAAAACAAACTCGGTTAAGAATGAACTGACCGGCGCATACGATGAAGTGCCTAAAGTGCAGCGTGCTTACAAAGCAGCAGGCATCGGCAGCGTAGTAGTAGGCGACGAAAACTACGGTGAAGGCTCTTCGCGCGAACACGCAGCTATGGAACCACGCCATTTAGGTGTGCGTGCTATCCTGGTTAAATCGTTTGCCCGTATCCACGAAACCAACCTTAAAAAGCAGGGTATGCTGGCGCTTACCTTTGTAAACAAGGAAGACTACAACAAAGTGCAGGAAGACGACGTGTTTGCTATCCTGGGTCTTACCACGTTTGCTCCGGGTAAAAACCTTACCATCCAGTTAACCCACAAGGACGGCACAACCGATTCGTTTGAAGTGGCACATACCTACAATGCCCAGCAAATTGAATGGTTCAAAGCCGGTGGCGCATTGAATATTATCCGTCGCCAGGTGGCCGGTTAATGCAATTGCTAATTACTTACAAATAATACAGGCGGGGCTTTTAGGGCCCCGCTTGTTATTTAGCTTCGCCTCTTAAATTACCCCTTTCATTATATGAACTCCTCTACCCGTATATTTTCCTTTATAACCTGCTTGTTTTTAACGCTGGGTTTGGCTGCCCAAAACCCCGAGCATACCCGTTTAATTACGGGCCCTGTAATTGGTGCCGTTACCCCTACCACCGCAAAGCTTTGGATTGCCTATAAAGGCAATGGCCTGAACCTGGTAAGCCTGATGGATACGGCTACCAATCAAATTTATACGCCAACCGGCTTACACCGCTTAAACGACCGCAAAGGCAATACTGCATTAACCATGGACTTCAGCGGCCTGCAACCCGATCATATTTACAAACCTGTATATGCATTGGAAATTGTAAACCCGCATCCCCGTTGCTTGATCCGTACCATGAGCGATAGTGCCGTTAAAGATTTTGACTTTGTGACCGGTAGTTGCTCATTGCTTAATACCGGCTTTACGCGCATTGTATTCCCCGGCTTATCGGTAAGCATATTCAATACCATGCGCCGCGAAAAATCGGACTTCATGTTGTGGCTGGGCGATAATATTTACTACTTCAGCAAACACTATAATAGCTTTCAGGGCATGTTTACACGCAACCTGCGTATACGCAACGAGTTTGTAACGCTCAGCGATTTCCTGGCTTCGCAACCTAATTATGCGATATGGGACGACCACGACTTTGGTTGGAACGATGCCGATAAAAAGTTCCCTTTAAAAGATACAGCCCTTGCTGTGTTCAAAGGCTTTTGGCCAAACAACTATGGCGAAACCGATACGGTAAAAGGCAACTACTTTTCGTACAAATACTACGATACCGAGTTCTTTATGACCGACGACCGCTATAACCGCGACCCCGAAGGCGATACGACGGGTGCATTCCTTGGCCGTCAGCAGTTGGATTGGTTAAAAGTTAAGCTGCAACAAAGCACAGCTGCTTTCAAGTTTGTATGTGTCGGCTCGCAAGTGCTGAACGATTGCTACTATGGTGAATCGTATGCGAAGTATCCGGTAGAGCGCAACGAACTGTTGGATTTTATAGCCCTGAATAAAATACCCGGTGTAATTTTTATAACCGGCGATAAGCACTACGCCGAGATGAGCGTGCGCGAATGGAAGGGTTATACCTTCTACGATTTTACCACTTCGCCTATGACAAGCCCCGTAGTACCCGTAAAACACCTAAGTGGCTACAAGAATACGTTTTGCTTACCCACCATGGGGTATTTTAAAAAGAACTTCGGTCGTATTTCGGTAAGCGGCCCTGCCGGTCAACGCGTATGCCGTATGGAACTGCATGGCCTGGGCGGGCAAAAAAAGTGGGAATACATCGTAAAACAATAGCTTTTCGAACTTGTTAAAAAATAAATGTAAGTACTTACATTTATGTAGAACTTCTTTATTTTGGCATCAAACATTCAGCCTATGCGTACGTATGCATTACTCTTAATGCTGCTTTTTTCAATCGGTAAGGGCTATGCTCAAACCGCTGATGATATTATAGCGAAGCACTTTGCCGCAACCGGTGGGGTTGATAAATGGAGCAAAGTGGTATCCATCAAATTTACAGGCAACTATGTGCTGGGTCCGGGTATGTTGGCGCCAACTTCAACCATATTGGTAGCTAAGCCATTCAAAGGTTTCTATGGCGACTTTAGCTGGCAGGGAATGACCAGTAAGCAAGCTATGCGCGGCGATAGCGGCTGGAGCTATAACCCTTTTGGCGGTAAGCGCCAGGCCGATCCTCTTTCGCCTAACGATATCCGCAGCATTAATCTGGCTGCCGACCCGCAGGGCTTGTTGTTGAATTATAAGGAGAAGGGCTGCACCGTTGAATACCTGGGCATGGATGATATGGATGGCAGCGATGTATACAAGCTGCGCCTTATTAACAGTACCGGCGACATGGTGTATTACTACATTGATGCCGAAAGCTATTACCTGCTAAAGGTAACCCGCAATGTGCGCTTAAAGGACAAGGAAGAAAAGAGCTACATCGTTTATTCCGATTTTCGCAAAACCGATTACGGCATTATAGTACCCTTCAGCGAACAGGGTGTAGATGAAAACGGAAAGGAGCAGGGCGGACCAACCAACTACACCAAAGTTGAAGTGAACGCAACGATAGATGCTTCTTTATTTAACCAGCCTAAGCAATAAGCGCAGGTCTTTTATCCATTTAAAAGTAAAACATGAAAAATATAATTACTGCTTTACTGTTGGTTGCCGTTTGCTTTAGCGCAACCGCTCAAAAAAATAAAGGAAAGGAAACCCCTGCTGCACCTGTTGCAAAATTAAGTTCGGCCGCCCTGGGCAAAATGGAAGCCCGGCATATTGGTCCTGCTGTTATGGGTGGTAGAATTACGGCTATTGATGGCGTGAATGCCGACCCGCGCACCTTATTTGTAGGCACCGCAGGTGGTGGTGTTTGGAAAACTACCAATGGCGGTTCGCAGTTTAAACCGGTGTTTGATAAACACTGCCAAAGCATTGGCGCAGTAGCTATCGACCAAACCAACCCCGATATTGTTTATGTAGGCACCGGCGAAAGCAATATGCGCAATACCGTTTCAGTTGGTAACGGCATCTATAAAACTACCGATGGTGGAGAGAACTGGGTGTTCCTTGGTTTACCTGAGAGCGAGCACATTAGCAAAATTGCCATTCACCCTACCGACCATAATACCTTGTTTGTAGCTGTGCCTGGCAAGCTGTTCAGCAATTCGTCTGAACGTGGTCTTTACAAGTCAACCGATGCAGGTAAAACATGGAGCAAAATTTTGTTTGTGAACGATTCAACGGGTTGCGCTGATATTGCTATCAACCCTAAGAACCCGGACATTATCTATGCTACTTTCTGGCAATTCCGCCGCAAGCCTTATGCGTTTGCTTCGGGTGGTCCGGGCAGCTCTATTATGAAATCAACCGACGGAGGTAAAACCTGGAAGAAGATACACAAAGGTTTACCCGAAGGTGACATTGGCCGTGCCGCTATTACCTTGGCACCAACCGATCCGAACAAAATTGTTGCCATCGTAGAGTCGAAGAAAACTGGACTGTTCATCTCCTCCGATGGTGGTGAAAACTGGAATGCCCAAAGCGCGGATGATAACGTATGTGCCCGTCCGTTTTACTTCAGCACCATTGTAGTTGATCCGCTGGATGCTTCGCGTGTTTACCGTCCGGCCTTCGAATTTTCGTATAGCGAAGATGGTGGCTTTAGCTGGGTGCGTGCCCAAAACAGCAGTGGCTGGGTGCACAGTGATATGCATGCGTTATGGATTAACCCGAAGAACACGTCGCAAATGTATTTGGGTACCGATGGTGGTGTATATATGAGTGTTGACCGTGGTAATAACTGGTTGTTCTTAAACAACATGCCTGTGTCGCAATTCTACCACGTGGCTATCGATAATCAGGAGCCTTATTATGTATATGGCGGCTTGCAGGACAACGGCTCCTGGCGGGCACCTTCGCAAAGTACCGGTGGTATCGAAAACGGCGACTGGAAGAATGTAGGCGGCGGCGACGGCTTTTGGGTGCAACCTGATGGTGAAGATCATGAGATTGTTTACAGCGAATACCAGGGTGGCCATGCTTCGCGCTTAAATCTGCGTACAAATCAATGGCAGGATATTCAACCCAAGGCGGGTATAGGCGATCCTAAATTCCGTTTTAACTGGAACACACCAATTGTAAAGTCGCCTACTAACCCTAAGCGTATTTACATGGCCTGCCAGTTCCTGTTCCGCAGCGATAACCGCGGTGTAACCTGGGAACGCATTTCGCCCGATCTTACTACCAACGATCCCGTTAAATTAAAGCAGGAAGAAAGCGGAGGTCTTACAAACGATAATACATCTGCCGAGAACCATTGCACCATTTTCACCTTGTCTGAATCTCCGCTTGATGCAAATATGCTGTGGGTAGGCACTGATGATGGTAACCTGCAATTGACCTTAGACGGCGGTAAAACCTGGACTAATCTGGCTAACAATTACAAAGCCTGCGGTGTGCCTGCACAAACCTGGGTTAGCAGCATCGAGCCTTCGCGCTTCGATAAAAATGTGGTGTATGCCACGTTTGATAACCACATGTACGGCGATGTAAAAACCTATGTGGCCCGCAGTAACGACATGGGTAAAACCTGGACGATGTTACGCAGCGATGTATTTAAAGGCCATGCACATAAAATAAGGGAGGATATTGTAAGCAAGGACCTGTTGTTCTTGGGCACTGAAATGGGTTTATATACCAGCATTGATGGTGGTGCAAATTGGACACAAATGAAAGCGCACATACCTGAATACTGCCTGGTGCGCGATATGGTGATTGATCCTAAAACCAACGATTTGATATTGGCTACACACGGCCGTGGTATTTTGATTGTGGATGATATTTCGCCGTTGCGTAAAATTAATGCGCAGTTATTGGCCAGCGACGTGCAGTATATACCATCGCGTCCAACACCTGTTACTAATGGCCACTACGGACAAGGTTGGCCCGATGCAGGTGGCTTTGTGGGCCCTAACAGCAGCGAAGAAGCGCCCATTGCTTATTACTTGAAACAGCGCGTAAACAGCGGTTCGGTAACCGTACAGATCTTCGACCAAAAAGGCAATAAACTGGTAGAATTACCCGGCACCAAACGCAAAGGATTAAACAAAATTACCTGGAACATGCGCGTGGCCCCGCCTCGTGTAGCCGAAGGCGGTTCTAAGGCTGATTGGGCCAGCACCGTAGGCCCTATGGTAAGCGAAGGCAAATACAAAGTGCGTATCGTAGTAAATGACCTGAGCAGCGAAGGCGAACTGGATTTGATTGACGACCCTCATGGTTCTTTCACTAAGCAGGAAAAGGAAGAGAACCGCGCTGCCGTGGAACGTGTTACCCGCATGCACGAGGAACTGGCCGTGGTAATGGATTCATTGCTGAGCGAAGAAAAGCAGATCAAGGAAACCAAGGATCTTTCGCCGGTAATTAAGGAATACTACGATAGCTTAGAGGCTATTCGTAAGTCGTTAGTGCCGGTTAAAGAAGGCAATAATGTGCTGTTTGTAGATGAAGAAAACCTGCGCGAAAAGGTGAGTGACATTTACTGGGGCGTTAACTTTTACGAAGGCAAACCAACCACCTCGCAACAGGAAGGCTTAAACACCCTGCAAAAGGAGATGAACGAGGCCCGCACAAAAATTGAGGACAGGAAGAAAACCTACCGGCCGAAAGTAAAGGCGGAGTTGAAGCGTTTAGGTAGAAATGAGCCTTATTAAGCCAAAGATTTATTAAAATCCGCTCATTAGCAGCTACAGGGCTGCTAAAATTGTGGTTTGAGCAATAATAGTTCTCTGGTCTTTTTTATTTTCAGGCGATGAATCTCGCATCCAAAATTGACCACACCCTGCTTAAAGCCGACGCCTCGGAAAAAGAGGTAAAGAAATTATGTGCGGAAGCTAAACAATATGGCTTTGCAGCGGTTTGCATACCGCCTTATTATGTACGTAAGTGCAAGGGGTGGTTACGCGATACCAATGTCAAAATTGCAACAGTGGTAGGTTTCCCGCTGGGATACACCCATACACCTGCAAAAGTTGAAGAAGCACGCCGGGCCATTGATGAAGGGGCGGATGAAATTGACATGGTAATCAATATTATAGCCCTTAAGGCGGGCGATTTAAATTACCTCCGCAACGAGTTAACCAGCGTAGCTACCATTACCCAGCTAAGGGGGGGTAAGCTCAAAGTTATTCTGGAAACCGGCTTGTTAACCGATGCCGAGATAATTACGGCATGCGAATTGTGTAAGGAAATGACAGTAGACTTTGTTAAAACATCTACCGGCTTTGTGCAGCCCGGTGCTACAGTAGAGGTAATTAAATTGCTGCGTGCTAATCTGCCTAAGTCTATAAAAATTAAAGCTTCAGGCGGCATCCGCGATAAGGAGTTCGCCGAAAAGCTGGTTGAGGCGGGGGCCGACCGCCTGGGATGTTCTGCAAGTGTAAGTATAGTATCATGAGAAGTTTGATTTTAATAGTGTGCTTAATAGTAGGTGGCGGAAGCCTGTTTGCCCAGGATAGTACTGCTCTTTCTCCGGGAAATTACACCCTGGTTGCTGATAGCAGCTTTCTCCGGCTTACGGAGGATTACAAAGCCTATAATAAAAAAAGCGATGTAGTAGATGGATATCGTATCCAGGTAACTTATACCGATGTACGAACCGATATATATAACAGCAAAGGCAGAATGTATCAGGAATTTCCTGATATACCTTCCTATGTAGAATACGAACAGCCCTATTATAAGCTGCGCCTCGGGGATTTCCGGACACGTTTGGATGCCACCTATTACCTGCAACAGGTAATACTTTTATATCCCGGTGCATTTATCGTTAAGGATAAAGTGAAGTTGCGTTAGTATCAACTTGCCGGGGTTGCCGTAGCCGGGGCTTTTCCTATTTTCGCCCCTTCATGACCATACTCGGTATTTCTGCATTTTACCATGACTCAGCCGCTGCTGTTATTCAGGACGGAAAGATTATAGCTGCTGCTCAGGAAGAACGCTTTACCCGCATTAAGCACGATTCGGCTTTCCCGGTAAATGCGGTTAAGTTCTGCTTAAAGTATGCCGGAACGGATATCAATGAGCTTGATGCTATCGTATTTTATGATAAACCCTTACTGAAATTTGAGCGCCTGCTGGAAACCTATTACGGTTTTGCGCCACGCGGTGTAGTATCATTCCTGCAATCAATACCGGTTTGGGTGCGCGAAAAAATGTTCCTTAAAAAGGTATTGCACGAGGAGTTAGGTAAAGTTGAGGGTTACAAAAAAGGAAGTGTAAAGTTTCTTTTTCCGGAACATCACCTCTCGCATGCGGCCAGTGCTTTTTATTCTTCACCCTATCAGCAGGCTGCTATACTTACTATTGATGGGGTGGGAGAGTGGGCTACAGCAAGTATTGGTGTTGGCCGTGGCAATAGCATCGAGATATTAAAGGAGTTGCGTTTTCCGCACTCGGTGGGTTTATTGTATTCAGCCTTTACTTACTTTTTAGGGTTTAAGGTAAACAGCGGCGAGTATAAGCTGATGGGACTTGCACCCTATGGCAATCCCGATTCACCAAAGATCACCGAATACATTCGTATTATAAAGGAGCAACTGGTTGATATAAAAGAGGATGGTTCGCTCTGGTTAAATCAGGACTACTTTAACTATGCCACGGGCTTGCGCATGGTGTACGACGATAAGTGGGCAAAGCTCTTTGGTTTTAAGCGCAGAAACGAAGAAGATGATCTGGAGCAACACCATTGCGACCTGGGCTTTGCGATACAACAGGTTACTGAAGAGATAGTACAAAAGATGGCAGTGGAGGCTAAGCGCTTAACAGGTTGCGATTACTTGTGCATGGCAGGTGGCGTGGCGCTTAACTGTGTAGCCAATGGTAAACTGCTTCGCTCTAAAATCTTTAAGGATATCTTTATTCAACCTGCAGCCGGTGATGCCGGCGGTGCTTTAGGCGCAGCCCAGGCTGCTTATTACATCCATTTTAATAAGGAGCGTTACCCCTGCACCACACAAGATGAAATGCAAGGCGCTTATCTCGGTCCGCAATTCAGCGATTTAGATATTGAACTGGACCTTAAAAAGTATAAAGCCAACTATCAATATTTCGAGAGGTTTGATGACTTAAGCAATACTGTTGCCGACCTGGTTAACAGCGGTAATGTAATAGGGTGGTTTCAGGGCCGCATGGAGTTCGGCCCGCGTGCTTTGGGTAACCGAAGCATCTTAGGCGATGCCCGTAACCCCGAAATGCAGAAGAAGCTGAACCTGAAAATTAAATACCGCGAAGGTTTCCGTCCTTTTGCTCCTTCGGTAAAAGCCGAAGCCGCGCAGGATTACTTTGACTTAGATACAGCTTCGCCCTACATGCTGATCGTAGCTCCGGTTAAGGAGAGTCATCGCAAACCGATGCCGGCTAATTATAATAGCCTGCCGTTATTGGAACGCCTGTATATACTTCGTTCCGATCTGCCGGCAATTACGCATATCGATTTTTCGGCGCGCGTACAAACCATCCATAAAGAAACCAACGAGCGCTACTGGAAACTGCTGGATACCTTTCAACAGAAAACCGGTTATGGCGTAATGGTAAACACCAGCTTTAACGTACGCGGCGAGCCGCCTGTATGCACACCCGATGATGCCTACAAATGCTTTATGCGCACCGAAATGGATTATCTTGTGGTAGGGAACTACTTGTTACAAAAGAGCACTCAACCTGCATGGAAAGAGCAGGACGATTGGAAAAAAGAGTTTAAACTGGATTAATAAAGAACAATGGATTTTTTAAAAGACCTCTGGCTGTTTTTAAAGGAGCGCAAAAAATGGTGGCTATTGCCGGTAATAGTGGTGCTGCTGCTTATTGGTGTGCTTATTGTATTTGGTGGCGGTTCGGCCATGGCCCCCTTTATTTACACCCTGTTTTAGTATGAAACCTAAACTAACGCGCGAAAAAGAACTTGAAACCATCCTCACCATCTGTGTGGGCCTGGTAGTTATTTTCTTTATCAGCGAACGGCAATTGCTGGCCGGCACGCACAAAAAGGCCTTGCTTACTGTTGCTGTGTTGATTGGTGCTATAGGCTTGTTCTCGAACCTGCTTACAAGCTATGTAGCCATGGCCTGGATGAAGCTAAGCGAAGTGTTGGGAGCCATTATGCCTAAAATTATTTTAAGCATTGTCTTCTTCCTGTTCCTGTTTCCGGTAGCATTGTTAATGCGCCTGTTCTCGAAAACCAACTTATTGCAACTTAAGAAGGAAAAGGATAGCTACTATTTTGCCCGCAACCATACCTATACGGCCAAGGATCTGGAACAGATCTGGTAGCCTTACTTATGAGCATAAAAAAAAAGCGGCCCTGGGGCCGCTTTTTTAGTTTTATCGGGAAGCGAATTACTTCGCGCCTTTTTCTACACGTTTGAAAGCAACAACAGTTAAACCGCTTTCAGCAGCGCCTAACACTTGCTGAACAGTTTTGCTGCCGTCTTTTACGAAAGCCTGGGTTAAAAGGGTATTTTCCTTAATGAAAGTGTTAGCAGCGCCTTCAGCAATTTTATCCAGAATGTTCTCCGGCTTGCCGGCAGCAGCAGCTTTTTCGCGGGCTACAGCCTTTTCGCGCTCTAATACTTCGGCAGGTACGCCGCTGGCATCAACTGCAGCTGGGTTCATAGCAGCAATTTGCATAGCCACATCTTTACCTACGGTTGTTACAGCATCGTTTAATGGCTTGTTAAGGGCCACTAATACTCCAATTTTATTACCCATGTGGTTGTAAGCTACAACGCCTTCGCCTTCTACACGTTCAAAAGCTGATACGGCAATCAATTCGCCGATAGCAGATACTTTCTCCTGTACGGCATCCTTTACGGTGCTGCCGCCAATGTTCAGGGCTAATACGTCGTCGATGGTTTTTGAACCTGCTGCTAAAGCTGCTTCAGCAATAGCGTTAGCCAGTTTACCGAAGTCTTCGTTTTTCGCAACAAAGTCAGTTTCGCATGATAAGTAAACGGCTACACCGCTCTTGTTATCAGCGCTGGTTTTAGCAATAACCAAACCTTCACCTGCTGAACGGCCTGCACGCAGTTCGGCAACTTTAGCGCCTTTTTTGCGCAGGTAGTCAATTGCCTTTTGAATATCGCCACCGGCTTCGGTAAGCGCTTTTTTGCAATCCATTAAACCGGCACCTGTAAGGTTGCGCAGTTCATTTACTTGAGATGCAGTAATTGTCATGTTATATAGTATTTAAATGATTATTAAAATTAGTAACCCGCTTGCTTTTTGTGCTTAAATGAAGAAGCCAAGTCGGGTTAAGAACTTGGCGCCTTCATATATTCGGTACTGGTTGGGCTTATTTGCCGGCCGGCTTTTTAAAGCCACCGCCTCTGTTGCCGCCACCGCTGTTACCTGTTCTGCTGCGTCCTGCGCCACCGCCGCCGCTTCCGCGCTTCTTGCGGCCCTGGCCTTCGCCACCTTCTTCTTCACCAGCAAGTTGCTTATCGAAGTTGTCGTTGTCGAAGTTGTCGTCATCATCCTGATCGGCACCTTCCTGAGAAGCTGATCTTTCTGCTAAACCTTCTGCAATTGCATCGGCAATGTAGTTGGTTAAAAGTGCGATAGAAGTTGCTGCGTCATCGTTACCCGGGATAGCGAAATCTACTTTAGTAGGGTCGCTGTTGGTATCAACAATACCCATGGTATTGATGTTCAAACGCTGGGCTTCTTTCAGCGCGATGTGCTCGTGCATGATATCTACCAGGAATAAAGCTGCAGGCACGCGGTTCATGTTAGCCACACCACCTAATACTTTTTCCATTTTCTCTTTCTCGCGGGTTAAAACCAGCTTTTCTTTCTTGGTTACGCTGTCCAACGTACCATCGTTCAGCATTTTTTCGATGCTCTGCATCTTCTTAATGCTCTTGCGGATGGTAGTGAAGTTGGTCAACATACCACCTAACCAACGCTCGGTAACGTAAGGCATACCAACGCGGGCTGCGGCTTGTTTAACTACTTCTTTTGATTGCTTTTTAGTAGCTACGAACAGAATTTTACGACCGCTGCGGGCAATGCTCTTGGCAGCGTTAGCTGTTTCTTCCAGCTTTTCGATAGTTCTGTTAAGGTCAATAATGTGAATGCCTTTGATTTCACCAAAAATGTATGGTAACATCTTCGGGTTCCATTTGCGGCGCAGGTGACCGAAGTGTACCTGGGCTTCCAATAAGGCTTTATGTTCTGGTCTTTGCATATCGTTTCTATTGATAATGTTATACAATGATTAACGCTTAGAGTATTGTTCTTTCTTACGGGCTTTGCGTAAGCCGGTCTTTTTACGTTCAACCACGCGGGCGTCGCGGCGCAGTAACTTAGCCTTCTTCAACGAAGGACGTTTTTCCGGATTATCTACAATAAGCGCACGGGCAATTGCCAGTGATACAGCTTCAGCCTGGCCTTTGATGCCACCACCAAATACATTGATGGAGATATCCAGTTTGCCTTCGCTTTCAGCAGTCTTTAAAGGAGCCTCTACTTTATTCTGGAGGTATACTACCGGGAAATACGCGGTGTAGTCCTTGCCGTTGATGGTAATGCTGCCGTTACCTGCTTTAACAGTAGCGCGGGCAACAGATGCTTTTCTTCTTCCTACAGTAACTTTTTCCATTGTTGGATTTTAATTTTAGGATTTAGCAATAAGCCAACTATACCAGTTGCTTTGGTTTGTTAACTAAATGCGGATGTTCGGCTCCTTCGTAAATAAATAACTTACCGAACATCTTGCGGCCTAATGAACTTTTAGGAAGCATGCCTTTTACAGCGTGTTCAATCAGTTTGTTTGGGTTCTTCTCAATCATCTCCTTTGGAGTGGTGTGACGTTGACCGCCGGGGTTGCCGGTGTAACGAACCAGGAAACGATCAGTCATTTTTTTACCGGTCATACGCACTTTGGCGCTGTTGATTACGATTACGAAATCGCCGGTGTCAACATTCGGAGTAAAGGTTGGCTTGTGTTTGCCGCGCAGAACTGCAGCTACTTTAGATACCATACGGCCCAAAGTTTGCCCTTCTGCATCCACAATAAACCACTCGCGCTTTAATTCGCTTGCTTTTACTGTGCGGGTGCTATAACTGCGTGATTGCATATTGTTTTCTTTTTAGTAATCTTTTTCTGAAAAGGAGCGCAAATGTAGAATTACCACCCGCATTTACCAACTATTCGCTTTAAATATTTCAAGAGGCCTTTGTAACTAACTGAAAATCAATAAATATTTTGGTGTTAAATTTTCGAAGTGCCCGGCCTGCAGCAATAAATCCGAACTAATTGCACCTTTGGAACGTTCTTTTTAAAACATTCCGCTATGATAGTTCGCATCGCAATTGCCGTATTTATATGCCTTTCGGCAGGTTTCCTGTCGGGCCTGGTAACCACTAATGCCATCGAAACATGGTATGCAACACTTAACAAACCATCGTTTAACCCGCCAAACTGGCTTTTGGGGCCGGTTTGGACCGTCCTCTATATTATAATGGGTATCGCCGCGGGCCTGGTTTGGAACAAGGGCACCGAAAACCCCCATGTGCGGTTAGCGCTTAGTGCATTTGTATTCCAGTTGGGTTTAAATGCCATGTGGTCTATCATCTTCTTCGGCATGAAAATGCCCGGATTGGCACTTGCCGAAAACGTACTCCTTTGGCTTTCCATCGCCGGATGTATCTTTCTATTCAGCAAGGTAAGCAAACCGGCGGCCTGGTTATTAGTGCCTTATATTGCCTGGGTAAGTTTCGCTATTGTGCTCAATTACTTCCTGTGGTCGTTAAACCGCTAACAGGGCTTTGCGGCTAATAATTACCTTAGCTGCAAGCATTGTAGCATGAAGAGCAATCTGACGTTTTTAATATTGGCAGGAATGATGATGATCGCCGCTTGTAAAAAAGATACCGGCGATAAGAGCTATTTAACCAACCATGCCTGGTATATCTCTAACCCTGCCCCTTATTCCACCAAACTATCTGTTGTATATGGTGCCGATAGCGTGTATTACTATAATGGAATAGCTACCGGTACCTGGTGTTATACCGATGATACGCACATAAGCCAGCGCGCTTCCTTTTTCGGGGCCGATTCAATTTCTTTTGAATTATTGGATGTGCGCGCCGATTTTTTGAAATACCGCATTATTAAAAGCAATATCCATACCCAGGTAAACCAGGTAGTGGAGTGCGATACGGTGCCTTAGTAATTACTTGGGCTTGCTGCTTGCTCCATCGTCCTTGGGCTCGCCGTTAAAAACCTTGCTGGCAGCGTGCTGGGTAATAAAGTAATAAGGCGTTACATGCCCATCGGCAAATTTCACATCCATCACATCTACATAATTCCCTGCCTTATCAGTTGTTGAGGTCATGGTGCCCACATCAGCTACAAGGTATTTGATAATGTAATTTTGGGCGTCGCCCGGAGCAAGGGCAAAAATCGGGTCTTCTACACTGGTGCCGCTGCCGCTGTAAGTCATAGCACTCATTATTAAACTAAACTGCCGTAGATAATAATCCGCACTGTCCTTTTTACCCAATTGCATAAAAGCATACGACTTCTCAATAATAGCCGCTTCGCTTACAGGATGTGTGCGCAAATAATGGCCCGCCTCTGTAATAGCGTCCTGGTATTTACCCTCACTGTTAAGGTCGTAAATGCGTTGCTCCTTTTGGTAATCTTCTTTAGGTTTAAAGTTGCTCTGCTTACTAAAGCCAATTAACAGGCTAAGCACTTCAAAATTTGAGAGTGAGGTATCGTTTCGGGTAAACCGCTCGCGCAGTTTGTCATAATAGAGCACATCCCTGAAATCGCTTGTTCGGGCGGCAATCAGTTCATAATCCTTTTGATAATTAAAATTAACCTGTGCTTTCATTAAAAAGCCGGTGAAACAGAACAAAACCAGTAGCAACCCTTTTTTCATGTCGGGCTAAGGTAAGGTTTTAGCGGGTAATGGATAATTGGGTTAACGGCAATTATTACTTTAGCACGGTGAATTTAACCGAGAACATACGCCTGGCAATCCGTGCTATACGCGCTAATGTGTTGCGTACCGCCTTAACCGTGGTAATTATCATGCTCGGTATTATGGCGCTCATCGGCATCCTTACCGCCACCGAAGGCATCCGTATAAAAATGATGAGTAGTTTCAGCGAAATGGGCTCTAATACGTTTGGTATTAAAAACGAAGGTATGGTGCGCCGCCATGGCGGCCCACGCCGTAACCGCAAAGCCGAAAATCCGCCTATCACCATTCAGCAGGCTAACGACTTTATACAGAATTTCAAGTTCCCCTCTACAGTTTCTATTTCAAGCATAGCTAACGAAGCAGCTATTCTTAAACACGGCAACAAAAAAACTAATCCCAATGTGCGTGTGTTTGGTATTGATGAAGGTTACCTGAAAGTAAGCGGACAAACTGTGGCTTCGGGTCGTAACTTCTCGCGCACCGAACTGGAAAGCGGCAGCGATGTAATTCTTCTTGGTAAAGATATTATCTCCAAAGTGTTTGAACCTTACGATACCGTTATTGGCTCTATGGTAAGTATTGGCTCAAAAAAATACAAGGTGGTTGGTTTACTGGGTTCAAAAGGTGCCAGCCAAATGAGCACCGATAACCAGGCTTTTATTCCGGTGCAAAATGCCCGCTGGAGTTTTCCCGACAACAATAACTCGTACATTATAAATGTAATGGTCAACAATCCCGATGAATTGGATTTAGCCATTGATGAAGCAACCGGCATTCTCCGGGCTATCCGCCGCTTGCGCTTGAACGAAGAAAATGACTTCAGCATTGCAAAAAGCGAAAGGTTGGCAGAGCAAATGCTCGATCAGTTAAAGTATGTCCGCGTGGCTACCATCGTTATTGGCATACTTACATTGATGGGTGCCGGCATCGGTTTAATGAATATTATGCTGGTGAGTGTTAATGAGCGCACCCGCGAAATTGGTGTAAGTAAAGCACTGGGCGCAACGCGCCGCACTATCCGTATTCAGTTCTTAACCGAAGCAATTGTAATTTGCCAGATAGGAGGTTTGCTCGGCATTATCTTAGGTATAGGTATAGGTAACCTGGTGGGGCTGCTGCTTAAAACCGGCTTTCTGTTCCCATACGCCTGGGTTTTAGGCGGTATTGTATTTACCTTTATAGTGGGCCTGGCAGCAGGTATCTACCCTGCTATTAAGGCAGGTGATCTTGATCCCGTTGAAGCGCTGCGCTACGAATAATGAAAAAAACATTCGTTTACTTACTGCTGTTTACCGCTATCTATCGGGTAGGTGCTCAATCTGCATTTACCAATGTATTAATTAGTGATGTTGTAAACCCCAATGAGCCAACTATCTGCATCAATCCGCTTGATACCAACCGCATAGCTGCTGCCGCCAATACGGATGTTTTTTATTACTCCGATGATGCAGGCTTACACTGGAACACCGGTCAGGCCACTTCATTCTACGGTGTATTCGGCGACCCTTGCATTGTAGCCGATACCGCCGGCGATTTTCTTTATTTCCACCTGGCTTATAACCCCAATATTACGGAATGGCCCCAATGGTGCGACCGTATCGTTTGCCAAAAGACTGCCGATGGCGGCACTACCTGGTATATAGATACCTTTATGGGGTTACGGCCACCCAAAATGCAGGATAAGGAATGGGCTGCTGTGGACCCGGCCCACAATTATGTGTACTGCGGTTGGACTGAATTTGAAGAATACGGTACCGCTAATCCCACCGATTCATCTTACATCCTTTTCTCCAGATCAACTGATGGTGGAGCTTCATGGTCTACAGCAAAAGTTATAGGTGCCTTATCGGGCGATTGCGTGGATAGCGATAGTACTATCGAAGGGGCCTTTCCTGCAGTAGGCCCTAATGGCGAGGTATACCTTGCTTATGCCCTCAACAACAAAATATACTTCAATCGCTCTACCGATTTTGGCACTACATGGTTGAGCAGCGAGGTGGTAGTGGCCAATCAAAACGAAGGTTGGGATTATACTGTAAGTGGGTTCTACAGGTGTAATGGCATGCCAATATTGCATTGCGATTTGAGCAATAGTATAAACAGAGGCACCTTATATTTAAACTGGTCAGATAAAGTAAACGCTACCGATGCGGATGTTTATCTGTCTAAGTCTATTGATGGCGGCAGTACCTGGAGTTTGCCCATTCGTGTAAATGACGATGCAGGGAATGCCGAAAACTTTATGAGTTCAATGGCAGTGGACCAAGACAATGGCGATATCTATATAGTATATTACGATAGGCGTAACCATCCGCAAGGCACAGCAACCGATGTTTACCTGGCACGCTCGATTGATGGCGGACAGAACTTTAACAATTACCTGTTAAGCAATAGCCCGTTCATTGCAGCAGATTCAGTGTTCCCCGGCGATTACATTGGCATATCTGCAGTAAACGGTTGTGTGCGCCCCATCTGGACACGCATTGATACAGGCCACAGCAGCGTATGGACCGCGCTCGTAAATTTTCCTCCACATCCGGTTTCGGTACAGCAAAATTCTGTTGATGCCCTGTTTCAGTTAACAAGCGGCACCATCACCAATGGCCCGGTGGTGCTTTCCATCGGCGAAATTGAATCTGCGGCAGTTGTAGAATTATTTGATGCAACCGGCCAACTGATTGTGAGCTATCCCCATCTACAGGCCTTAACTTATTTACACCTCCGGCTTCAAGCGTTCAACCTGGCACCGGGCACCTACTATTTGCGTTGCACCACATCTAACCGTCAGCAAGCATTGCGTCTTATATATACAGGCGGGCAGTAACTCTCCTTATAAATATTGGCTTCGGTAACACACAATGCGTGCCTTGTATAATAGGGCACCAAAACCACAACCATACCCCTGCGCTTTTCCGTTTACTCAAATAAATAAGCACAATTATGAAATCAGCCTTTTACGCTTTGTTCCTGTTACTGTCGGTTACTGCAAGTGCAGAGCCAATCGTGCGCATGGAAGCTGACAAAAACTCGGGCTGTGCCCCTTTAGTGGTTAACTTTCTGAGTGTATCAGAAATTCCCGATGGTCAGTGGAAATGGGATTTCAGCAATGGCTTTACCAGCAATCAAAAAACACCTACCGTAGTATTTATGGAACCGGGTGTATATAATGTAAGGCTGATTGTAAGCAACGGTGCTACCACCGATTCGGTGCTTACTACTATCAACGTGTTCGCGGCTCCTAAAGCCGAGTTTACTATCGAAAAACCATCGCTGTGTAGTAACGAAATTCTGAATTTCAAAAACAACTCAACACCCGGCGATGCACCGATAAGCAATTATGTGTGGGCTTTTGGCGATGGTAAAACCAGCACCGATATGAACACGGCCCACCGGTATAAAGAGGGGGGCAATTATACCGCCACCCTGGTTATTACCGACGAAAACGGATGCAGCTCCAATAAGGTAAGCATCCCTTCCATAGAAGTAAAACCCGCACCACGGGCAAGTTTCGAAGCCAACCCTGCCAGCAGCTGTAGTCAAACTCAGCAGGTTTTTTTTTCCAACCAGTCAGCAGGTAACCTCCAAAGCAGTCAGTGGTACTTCGGCGATGGCGCCCTTAGCGCCTCGGGCAACCCCTCACATCTCTTTACCGAGGGCAAGCGCGATGTAATGCTGGTAGTTAAAGATGCCAACGGTTGCAGCGATACAACCACCCGCCGTGTAGCGGTAGGAGAGTTGAAGACCAACTTTATGGCAACCAAAGAGGAGGCTTGTGTGGGCGAGGATATCAAATTTGTAAACAGTTCTAATTTTAAAGGCACCAGTTGGATGTGGGATTTTGGCGACGGCACCGTTTCAACCGAAAGCAACCCGGTTAAGCACTATAACGATAAAGGTGTGTATACCGTTAAGCTAACAGTTAACGACGGCTCCTGTAGTGCCACCGAAACCAAACTGGCTTATGTAAATGTAAACCACGGCGCACCGGTAAGCTTTACGTCTGATGTTACTTCATCGTGCAGCTCGCCAACAGCGGTTAACTTTAAAAACACTACACCTAACGGTATGTTGTATTTGTGGAGTTTTGGTGATGGCACCGAAAGCGCTGAACAAAACCCTTCAAAGGTTTACAGCAAGGCTGGCAACTATACAGTAGCATTAACAGTAACCGATGTAAACGGTTGCACCGTTAAAAGCAAAATGGAGAACTATATCCAGGCAGCAAAACCGGCTCCGCGCTTTGTAGCCGATACATTCAGCTGCCCCGGCTACCCGGTTCGCTTTATGAACTACACAGCCAACGCAACTATGTTTCTGTGGAACTTCGGCGATGGCGAAAGCAGCACCGAGAAAAGTCCGCGACATATATATAAGAACAAGGGCAACTACAGCGTAACCCTAACTGCCTACGGGCAGGGCGGTTGCGACTCAACCCTGCACCTGGCTAACCACATCAAAATTGATACGATACCGGTTGATTTTGCTGTGCATGCTACTCCATCACCTGTCCCGCCTTTTATGTGCGCCATGGAAAATAAAACCAACCTGGCTTGTGTAAAGTATATCTGGGATTTTGGTGATGGCAATACTGAAAGTGTAACCAACCCTGTGCATGTGTATGATGTGCCCGGTAACTTTACGGTTCGCCTGGTAGCAAGCACCCGCAACGGTTGCAGCAATGCTAAAGTGGTTACACAATCATTCCTGATGGGAGGTGCTATGATGGACGAACCCCTGGTGGTTCCGGGTAATTAAAAAGCAGGCAAGCGGCAGCCCATGTAACAAGCCGCATCGTTCTTTAACTATCGTAAAAAAGGAGGGCACATTAATGCAGCGTGATTACAGGTTTGAGTGCAGGGGGTAAGGCCCCTTGCAACTTAACCACTGCAAAGGTGCTTCCATAACATACTATACGCCGGGTATTTTGGGCCATGTGTTTATTTCAAATGCCAAACCTAATTACCCTCCGATTAACAGAGCCTGTTCAGGGAAAGTTAATTCAACCTTTTATGGCGTAGGGGGTGGATGAAACTTCAAAAAAAGGCGAAGTTTTTTCGGAGGGTATTTTTTAAATCAAACACCTGCGGGTGTAAACATACTTTAGGGTTATTGTTTCTATCCCGGGTTTGGTAAGGGAATTACCGACCTGGGATTTTTTATGGCCTAAATCCGCGAATTTTCGCTGAATAACACCCCCAAATTTGTTAAATTCGCATCTAACAGGCTTTTTTCGCAAAAATCTTCAGCTTGGCCTAAAATTTGTCAAAGTCCCCTAAAATCGGGGTAAAATAGTTGATTATGAGCTGTTTAAGTGGTTATGGATACTGTCCACTCTCTAAACAAAATTTCAACTATTATTTGGAAACCTGTTCGTAAGTTTTATTTTTGCGTTCCCTTTTTAAAAGGGGTATAGTGTTTTCATGGCAAAACAAGACTTAATAAAGCAAGACGGAATCATTACGGAAGCATTGAGCAATGCCATGTTTAGGGTTAAGTTAGAGAATGGGCACGAGATAATCGCGCACATCTCAGGGAAAATGCGGATGAATTATATAAAGATTCTTCCCGGTGATAAAGTGAGTGTAGAGATGAGCCCATACGACTTAAACAAAGGAAGGATAACCTTCCGCTATAAATAAGGAGTTAGGTATTTAAAAAATACAATAAAGTCATGAAAGTAAGAGCATCCGTAAAGAAAAGAAGCGCCGATTGCAAGGTAGTGCGTCGTAAGGGCGTTGTATTCATTATTAATAAGAAGAACCCTAAGTTCAAACAACGTCAGGGTTAATCATTCTATAAAACAAGTATAATAGCATGGCACGTATTGCTGGTATAGACCTTCCTAAGAACAAAAAAGGCGTAATTGCGCTTACTTACATTTATGGTATCGGTAGAACTACCGCTGCTAAGATCCTTAGCTCCAACAACATTGATCTTACGATCAAGGTGAAGGACTGGAACGACGAGCAGATCAACGGTATTCTGCAATACCTTGCCGCCAACCTGAAACTGGAAGGCGAATTAAGAGGTGAAGTACAGCAGAACATCAAGCGTTTACAGGATATCGGTTGCTTCCGTGGCATCCGTCACCGTAAAGGCTTACCGGTTCGCGGCCAGCGCACTAAAACCAACAGCCGTACCCGTAAGGGCAAGCGTAAAACAGTTGCTAACAAGAAGATAGCTACTAAGTAATAGACTTTAAATAATAAGACGACAGAATAATTCCAATAAAATGGCAAAACAGCAACAGCAGCAGTCGGCAATAGCCAAAGCTAAAGCAAAGAAAAGAGTAGTGAAGGTTGACGCAGAAGGCAAAGCTTTCGTAAATGCAACTTTCAATAACCTGATTATCACCTTTACCAACATGATGGGTCAAACCATTAGCTGGAGTTCAGCAGGTAAAGTTGGTTTCCGCGGTTCTAAAAAGAACACGCCGTATGCTGCCCAAATGGCCAGCAGCGAAGCTGCTAAAGTTGCCCACGAGGCAGGTCTGCGTAAGGTAGAAGTATTCGTAAAAGGCCCTGGTGCCGGTCGCGAATCTGCTATCCGTACCATCTTCGCTTCGGGTATCGAAGTAACCGTTATTAACGATACTACCCCAATTCCTCACAACGGCTGCCGTCCTCCTAAATCACGTCGTGTATAAGCGATGCCTTAAGGCGGATTATAAACCAATAGTTAAATATCAAATTAGAATATAAATGGCAAGGTATACAGGTTCAAAAACCAAGATAGCGCGTAAATTCGGAGAAGCGATTTTCGGTCCGGATAAGTACTTCGATAAAAGAAGCTTCCCTCCGGGTCAGCACGGTGTTTCTAAAAAGAGAAAGACCCAAAGCGAATACGCTATTCAGTTGCAGGAAAAGCAAAAGGCTAAATATACCTACGGCCTGTTAGAGCGCCAGTTCCGCAACCTGTTCGAAAAAGCTGCCGGCCGTAAGGGCAAAACCGGTGATAACATGTTCAAACTGTTAGAAGCACGTTTGGATAACACCGTGTTCCGTTTAGGCTTTGCCGCTTCTCGTGCGCAGGCCCGTCAGTTGGTTGGCCACAAACACGTTACCGTTAACGGTCAGGTGGTAAACGTTCCTTCTTTTACCCTTAAGCCGGGCGATAAAGTTGCCATGCGCGAACGTTCTAAGAACCTGGACGTTGTTCAGGATTCTATGGGCAAAAGAGGTAAGAAATTCAACTGGCTGGTATTAGACGAAAAAGCCGTTGAAGGTACATTCGTTGATTTCCCTGAAAGAGATATGATCCCCGAGAACATCAACGAACAGTTGATCGTGGAATTATACTCTAAGTAGTAGTGGATAGCAGGAGGGCGTTGGGAAGTAATCAATATTAAAAATCTAAAACCAAATATGGCCATGTTAACCTTTCAAAAACCCGATAAAATTACGTTACAGAAAGCCACTGAGTTTGAAGGAACCTTCGAATTTAAGCCTCTGGAACCCGGGTTCGGTGTAACTATAGGAAATGCCCTGCGCCGCGTATTACTTTCTTCTTTGGAAGGCTACGCTATCAGCGGCATCAAAATTTCGGGCGTTGAGCACGAATTTTCTACTATCAAAGGCGTGCTGGAAGATGTTACTGAAATCGTACTGAACCTTAAGCAGGTGCGTTTGAAGAAAGTGATGGATGATGAGAACGCTGCTGAAAAGATCTATATCGCTTTAAAGAACTCTACGCAGTTTAAAGCTGAGCATATCGAAAAGCACACCAATGTTTACCAGGTAATGAACCCCGAGTTGGTTATCTGCAACATGGAAAGCAGCGTGAACCTGGAGATTGAATTAACAATCACCAAAGGCCGCGGCTACGTGGCTGCCGACGAAAACAGCAAAGAGCACGCTATCGGTTACATTCCAATCGATGCGATTTATACACCAATCAAGAACGTAAAATACAGTGTTGAACCTTTCCGCGTTGAACAACGTGTTGACTTCGAAAAACTGGTTCTGGAAGTTACTACCGACGGAACTGTGCATCCTGAAGAAGCGGTGAAAGATGCTTCTCGTATCCTGATCCAGCACCTGATGCTGATCACCGACGAGCATATCTCTTTCGACGCTCCTACAGCTGCCGAAACTGAAATGGTTGACGAACATGTATTACACATGCGTAAGCTGTTGAAGACCCCGCTGGAAGATCTCGATCTGTCAGTTCGCGCATTCAACTGCTTAAAGGCTGCCAAAATCAACTCGCTGGAAGAACTGGTACAGTTCAACACCAACGATCTGTTGAAGTTCCGCAACTTCGGTAAGAAGTCGCTGGTGGAAATCGAAGCCCTGTTGCACGAAAAAGGCCTGAGCTTTGGTATGGACTTAGCCAAATTTAAGTTAGACGAAAACTAGTATCAATTAATAACAGGAGTGCTGTAAGTAAGCGCCCCGGATTTTAAAATAAGTATTGCAATGAGACACGGAGATAAGGTAAATAATCTCGGAAGAAAAACCGCCCACCGCCACGCCTTAATGGCTAACCTGGCAGCGTCGCTGATTGAGCACAAGCGTATCATTACTACGCTGGCTAAAGCTAAAGCGCTTCGCGGTTATGTTGAACCACTGGTTACCCGCAGCAAAGAAAATACAACACACAACCGTCGTGTAGTATTCAGCTACCTGCAAAACAAGGATGCAGTTACCGAACTGTTCAGTGTAGTAGGTGGTAAAGTAGGCGAACGTCCGGGAGGTTACACCCGTATCATCAAAACCGGCTTCCGTCCTGGTGATGCTGCTGAAATGGCCCTGATTGAGCTGGTTGATTTCAACGAAACTTACACGCAGAACAAGAACGCTGCTAAAGCTGCTGAGCCTAAGAAGAAGACCCGCCGTAGCGGTGGTGCTGCTAAAAAATCAGCCGCCAAAAAAACTAAAGGCGAATCAACTGAAGGCGCTTCGGAAGAATAATCCAACGCATTCCTATAAAAAACAAAACCCATCGGTATTCCGGTGGGTTTTTTGTTTTTGTATAAATTTCATGTCATGCTGAATGCAGCTTCAGCGTAGTGAAGCACCCCCTGCCCACAAAGCACTGATAAGCGTTACCCCTACTTCCTGCGCTCCACATGCATCTGCATGCCATACTTAGGCCGCAGCGTAATCAACGGATCAGTCTGCACTTTAAAGCCATCCTTTAACCTAAAGTGATAATGCCGGTACAGCTTAATTAGCACAATCTGCATCTCAACCAGCGCAAAGCTATTGCCAATACACGTCCTTGGTCCGCCCCCGAAAGGGAAGTAAACAAAACGGTCAATCTCACCACGTTTCTCCGGCGCAAAGCGTTCAGGCATAAAGCGCTTCGGTTCGGTCCAGTACTTTTCGCTATGATGGAAATAAATAATAGGTATCAGCACATTGGTGCCTGGGTCTATCCGGTAATTGCCTAAGGTGTCTTCTTCAATAGCACGCCGCCCGATACTCCAGGCCGGAGGATAAATGCGCATGCTTTCTTCAATAACCATGCGCACATAGTTAAACTGCATAATGTTTTGAAAATCCAGTGGCGCACCGCTGTTTAACTTCTCATCAATTTCAGCCACCATTTTTGCCTCCGCTTCGGGGTGTTGCGAAAGCAGGTATAAGGTCCAGGCCAGCGCATTGGCCGAGGTCTCGTTACCTGCCACAAAAATGGTCATCACCTCATCGCGCAGTTGTTTATCATCCATGGCTTCGCCCGTATCCTCATCACGTGCATCCAGCAGCATACTCAACAGGTCATCTTTTGATACACCTTCTTTGCGGCGTGTATTAATGATGTCGTAAATGACCTCATCCAGCAACTTCATCGCCCTGCGTTCCTTCATATTAAACGGAGTAGGGAAGGAAGCCGGCAGGCGAATGGGCTGATTGATTTTTTCAATGCTGTACTGGTTAAGCAGCGTTATTTGCTCGCTAACCATACTGGCTTTATCCTCCACACCCGAACTGAACATGGCCCGCGAAATAATATCCAGCGTAAGCGCTGTCATCTCTTCGCTCATGTCATGCGCTTCGGGGCTAGCGGCAAACTTTTCAAATTTATGTACTACCTGGTCCGCGCGTTCCACCATCAACTGTGTAAGTATCTCCAGCTTTTTCCGGTGAAAGGCCGGGGCTATCAAACGGCGTTGCTTGCGCCAAAAGTCTCCTTCACTGGTTAGCAGACCATTACCCAACAGCACCTTCAATACGTCATAGGCCAGGCTCTTGGTATAGTTGCGCTGGTTATCCATTAGTATATGCTTGGTGTATTCAGGGTTGGCAGCAATAGCCAGCCGTATAAACGGTAACGATAAACTTATCAGATCACCGTATTTATTTAAAAGAAATTTAACGTGTTCAAACGTATTATCCTTCAGCAGGTAACCGCTGCCAAATAACCAATGTTTCTCTTTCGGGAACGGAGGTAAAGGCTTTTTCTGCCCAACGGCCTGGCTCATATCTGGTGGGTTTTACCCCAACCGCTTATTGCTTCGCTGTGCCGGGGTTTTTCTTGTAATAGTTGTAAAGGTAAAGTGTTCCGGCTATACCCAACAGGAAAAGTACAATCGAAATCAGTTCACTTTGCTTTAAGCTCATACCAAATACATGGTAAAGGTCGCGGTCGCTTAATGCGCGCCATTGCTCAATGGCAAAGCGCTGTATACCTATCAAAATCATAAACACAGTAAATACCATACCGGGCTTGTAGGTAAACTTCTTGCGCAGGCTCCATAGAATTAAAAATATAGCGCTGCACATCAAAAATTCGTAGATAGGTGTAGGGTAGGCAGGGTTGGCTAACTGCATACAATGCTCTTCGGTACAGCCTGCAATTTGCACACCTTCATCAATAATATTATGCGCATAGTTATTGGCCCACATAAACTGCGGCATCCAACCCGGTTTAGCTGCCAAGTTGGTCAACCCCCAGTCACCATCGCCCGATACCTGGCAACCTAAACGTCCGATGCCGTTAGCCAGTATAAAAGCCGGTGCCACAGCATCAAACAATTGCAGTACAGGTATTTTTTTGTAACGTGCATAAATGGCAAAGGCTGCGCCGGCACATATCAAACCGCCATATACCGATAACCCGCTGAAGAAAGTTCCGATCGGGTCTTTCGAGAAATTGTCGTACGACTCAGGATTCTCCAAATAGTTGAAGAAGCTGGCACCTAACACCCCAAAAATGGCTGCCATTACCACCAGGTCGCCAATGTTATCCGATGTGTATTCCTTTATCTTCTTCTTCTCGGGCTTTGGTAAACGGGCTTTATGTTGCTGGTAATAGCTAAATCCGGCAAGTGCCAAACCACCTAAAATACCGCCTGCCCAGCTGCCCAGCGTGGGGCTCTTCATAAACTCAATAAACGGTATGGCATTGGTGCTCAGTTCCGGCTGAAATACGATTATACCAAACAGCTTAAAAAACACCACAAAACCAATCAGAAAGGTAAGGGCAAGGTCAACATGTCTTGGTGCTTCACCCACGGTTACCTCTTTCTCAAAGCCGGGCATTAAACCCAGTTTTTCGCGGCGCTTCATTTCCAGTGTGGCCAGCGTAGCAGCCGATAAAAAGCCTACAGCCACAAAAAAGCCATAGCTGTAAATAGGTAAAAACCGGTAATCGGCAGCAGCCGATTGGTTAAAAAACAGGTATATCCAGTCGGTTATTTTAGGGTAACAGCGCAATAGTATCAGCATAGCATCATCCGTTCATTAGTAAAGTGCAACATTAACAAGTTTTGCCCACACGGCTTGGGCAGTTTCCCCACGGCCCACGTGCCGGGTGAAAACAAATGTAAACAACCTCATAAGGGCCTTTTTTGCCCTTCCACAGTCGGTACCTAAGGCCGGTGTTGGCTGTAACGCACCAAATGTGGATTATATTTCGGTTTTAGGGCACGAAACTGATATTTCCCTCTTTGAAAATTCCGTTTACTGCCTATTTTCGCACCGCCTTTTAAGGAGGACCGGTTTAACAAGGCAATTGATCGCCTCCACTACAATTTCACGAATAACGAATTATGGCCAACGTAGGTAAAATCAAACAAATTATCGGTCCGGTTGTGGACGTTAGTTTTGAGGCCGAGGGTTCATCCCTTCCTCAAATTATGAACGCATTAGAGGTAACCCGCGAAGACGGCACCAAACTGATCCTGGAAGTGCAGCAGCACCTGGGCGAAGATGCCGTGCGCACCGTATCAATGGATAGCACCGACGGTCTGCGTCGTGGCTTGAATGCGGTTGACATGGGTGGTCCTATCACCATGCCCGTTGGCGAAGGCATTAAAGGCCGTCTGTTCAACGTTACCGGCGATGCTATCGACGGTATCACTTTGAAAGTTTCTAAAGAAGGCGGTTATGCCATCCACCGTAAGCCACCGGCCTACGAAGATTTAGCAACTGAATCGGAAGTACTGTTCACCGGTATCAAGGTAATTGACCTGATTGAACCATACGCAAAGGGTGGTAAAATCGGTTTGTTCGGTGGTGCAGGTGTAGGTAAAACCGTATTGATCATGGAATTGATCAACAACATCGCAAAGCGCTACTCTGGTCTATCAGTGTTTGCAGGTGTGGGCGAAAGAACCCGTGAAGGGAATGACCTGCTGCGCGAGATGATCGAATCAAACGTTATTAAATACGGCGACGATTTCAAACACAGCATGGAAAAAGGCGGTTGGGATCTTAGCAAAGTGGATGGTGCTTCATTAGCACAATCGCAGGCTACACTGGTGTTCGGTCAGATGAACGAACCACCGGGAGCACGTGCCCGTGTGGCCCTGTCTGGTCTTACTATCGCCGAATACTTCCGCGATGGAGACAAGAACGATGCTAAAGGCGGTCGCGATATCCTGTTCTTCGTAGATAATATCTTCCGTTTCACCCAGGCCGGTTCAGAAGTATCCGCGCTGTTAGGCCGTATGCCTTCAGCGGTAGGTTACCAGCCAACCCTGGCTACCGAAATGGGTCTGATGCAGGAACGTATCACTTCAACCAAGCGTGGTTCTATTACTTCCGTTCAGGCCGTTTACGTACCTGCGGATGACTTGACTGACCCTGCTCCGGCTACTACTTTCGCTCACTTGGATGCTACTACGGTATTAAGCCGTCAGATCGCCGCTCTGGGTATCTACCCTGCGGTGGATCCTTTGGATTCTACCTCTCGTATCTTAAGCGAAACTATCCTGGGTAAAGAGCACTACCGTTGTGCTATGCGTGTAAAAGAAATTCTGCAACGCTATAAGGAACTGCAGGATATCATCGCCATCCTTGGTATGGACGAATTGAGCGAAGAAGATAAACTGGTTGTATCACGCGCCCGTCGTGTGCAGCGTTTTCTGTCGCAGCCATTCCACGTAGCAGAACAGTTCACCGGCTTAAAAGGTGTGTTCGTACCAATCGAAGAAACTATCCGTGGCTTTAACATGATCCTGGATGGTGAAGTAGATAAGTACCCTGAAGCAGCCTTCAACCTGGTAGGTTCTATCGACGACGCTATCGCTAAAGGTGAAGCGTTAATGGCTGAAGCAGCAAAATAATTTTAATAGCTAACAGGCGATAAACGTTAGGTTAGTTCATCTAACGTTTATCGTTTAAAAGCTGAAATCCAAGTAGCATGATTCTCGAAATATTAACTCCCGAAAAAAAGCTTTACAGCGGCGATGCTACCCTGGTGCAGTTGCCCGGTATCAGCGGTTTATTCGAAATACTGAATAACCACGCCCCGCTTATTTCGGCACTTAAAAAAGGTACTATCAAGTTCAATACCGAAACCGGCACTAAAACGGTTACCATCGGCGGCGGCTTTGTAGAATGCCTCAATAACAAAGTTATCGTGTGCGCCGAAGGCGGTCAAATGGCCTAAGCAACACAACCAATAAATTACACAAAGGGATGCAACAGCATCCCTTTTTTGTTGTCCGTGGCTGACATCTCCTGTTTATCAAAATTGTATCATATTTTAGGGCCACGGTGTTTAAGTGGCTCGGTAACTACTTTACTTTCAGCAATTGGGAGCGCAACGGCATTATGGTGTTGCTGTTGCTGGCATTTTTGGCCCTGCTGGCACCTCGGCTGTATTTCATCTTTAAACCGGTAAAGCCTGTAACCGATACCACCTTCCAAAGCGATGTGCAGGCCTTTTTGAAACAACAACAGGTTTCCAATATCCCGGTTGGTGCGGAGGACTTCGATGATACGCTTGCCGTACCGGCAGTCATAAATACCTCCAAGCACTATGATAATACCTCCGTGGCCGTCTTAAACATCAACACCGCCGATTCGGCCCAATTGGAAGCCTTACCCGGCATAGGCCCCGTACTAGCCCGGCGTATACTAAACTTCCGGAGGGCTTTGGGTGGTTATGCTTCGGTAGAACAAATCCGCGAGGTATGGGGCATGCCCGATAGCACCTATCGAACGTTGAAACCGCGCCTGCGATGCGATGGTAAAGTGTTGAAAATTAACCTGAACGAAGCCGATGCAGGCACCCTGGCTAAGCACCCTTATCTCAGCAGTGCACAGGGTAAAGCCATTATAGCCTACCGGCAAAAAAATGGTAATTTTACCTCGCCGGAACAGCTTAAATCCATCCCGGTACTGCCTGATAGCACCCTGCGCAAAATGGAGCCCTATTTTACTGTTAAAACGCAGTAAGAAATTAGCCCCGGCAGTTTTGAAATTTCCAATAGAAAGTTAACTTTGCCGTCCCGTTTTAAAGGGTTGCTTCCACTTCCCCTCTAAAAACGGTAAAAACGGTTCTTTTGTGAGCCAACTGTGTGTGGGGTGTGAGCCACAACAGCAGCAAAGCAAAAGGCCAATATGGTTAAACTCTAAAAGCAAAATAAAAATGGCTGATTTAAAAGCTCTCGCTGAACAACTGGTAAACCTTTCTGTAAAAGACGTACAGGAACTGGCAAACATTCTTAAGGCTGACTACGGTATCGAACCGGCTGCTGCTGCTGTAGCTGTTGCTGCTCCTGCTGCTGGTGGTGGTGCTGCCGCTGCTGCTGAAAAAACTGAATTCGACGTAATCCTGAAGAGCGCTGGTGCTCAGAAGCTGAACGTAGTTAAAGTTGTGAAGGACCTGACCGGTCTGGGCCTGAAAGAGGCAAAAGACCTGGTTGACGGTGCTCCAAAACCAGTTAAAGAAAAATTAGACAAAGCTTCTGCTGAAGATCTGAAAAAGAAACTGGAAGAAGCTGGTGCTGAAGTTGAACTGAAGTAATTCCGTTCATTTCCACAGATATAAAAAGGCTACCCTCGGGTGGCCTTTTTTATTGTAGGTGCTTTGCCCACCTTCTATAAATTCGTTGTATTAACCGGCAATTGTATGCAACTGCATTCCCGTATAGCGCCAACACCCAGTGGTTACCTGCACGCCGGTAATGCTCTTAATTTTGTACTTACCTGGTTACTGGTGCGTAGCACAGGTGGCACCTTGCGTTTGCGTATCGATGATCTGGATGCCCCCCGTATGCAACCCCAATTTTTAGCCGATGTATTCGATACACTAAACTGGCTGCAGCTCGATTGGGACCTCGGCCCTCAAACACCCGGTGAACACACCAATAGCTTCGCGCAATCCTTACGTGTTGAACAATATCAATCGCTTATTACTAAACTGCAAAACACCGGTTTGGTTTTCGCCTGCAAGTGTTCCCGTAGTCAAATTGGTGCTACCCCCTATACAGGCACCTGTATTCCTCTGCATTTACCCTATAATACCGTGGATACAGCCCTGCGCATCCAAACACCTGCTGAGAGCTCCATACAGTTTCATGATGAACTAAAGGGAGATGTATCTGTAGACTTATTCGAAGTAATGCGTCACTTCATCATCCGCCGTCGCGATGGTATTCCCGCTTATCAAATTGCCTCGTTGGTGGATGATTTACAGTATGGCATTAACACCCTGGTGCGCGGCGAAGATCTGCTGCACAGCACAGCCGCCCAGTTATACCTGGCAAACCTTGCAGGGCTTAACAGCTTTACACAAAATAAATTTTATCATCATGCATTGCTGAAAGGTGATGACGGCCAAAAGCTTTCCAAATCCGCCGGCAGTCAATCCCTGCAATGGTGGCGGGCACAGCACACCACACCCGAAAAATTCTATCTGTATTTAAGTAAGTTAATGGGCTTCGGGCAGCCTGCTGCCTCCTTACCGGAAATGTTGCAGCAGTTCAAAGCAAATAGTAAAGTAGTAATGCTCCGTTTAGCCTGATGGTTTATTTGATAGAAGCCAGTTGTTTCTTCAATTCATCCATGGCATCGCAATAGCCGCGCTTATAGGCCTTGTTGCACCGCAACTCAAATTCATCTAACTCCAAAGCCATGGGGCTGGGAAAAGGTTGATCGTAGAAACCAATATTGTAATCCTGTTTTCCTTTCTCGTAATAATACACTTCTGCTTCCGACGTTGCCATACACGTTTCAATTTTAATCCACTAAATGTTTTAGGTACAAACCGGGTAACGATTCAGGAATTTCATTCCCCGCTGCAATCTTCAGGAGGTGATTGCCGTTGTTGCTTGTGTTTACGGCCTCTTGTGGCACAGGGTTTTATGCAAACGCCTTCAAATTACAAGGGTGGGCTTGTAATAGTTTAAACCCCAACTTGTGGGGCACCCTTTTTACCAAA
Source organism: Chitinophagales bacterium (assembly GCA_046329495.1). GTDB lineage: Bacteria > Bacteroidota > Bacteroidia > Chitinophagales > LD1 > Bog-950. The sequence goes on from JAXLUO010000008.1 coordinate 116,967, forward strand.
CGCAGTACAAGTAAGCTTCTATATATTAGCGCAAAATACAGCCGATGAGCAGCATAGCCACTATTGAAAAACGCGGAGAAATAGCCATTGTTTGGTTAGACCAGCCCAATGAGAAGATCAACAAGGTTTCTACAGCTTTTGTAGAAGAGATAGACCGCCTTTTTCAGGAGTTGGAGGCCGATAGTTCGATAAAAGCGGCTGTAATCGCCTCTAAAAAGAAGGACTGGATTGCCGGTGCCGATATCGACATGTTCGGCAAGGTGAAGAAGAAAGGCGATTTTATCGACTTTACCCGCAATGGCCATGCCTCGCTTAACAGATTGGAAAAATCAGGCAAACCGGTGGTGGCTGCTATTCATGGTGCCTGTTTAGGTGCGGGAACCGAAATTGCACTTGCCTGCCATGGCCGAATAGTTAGCGACGATGCAGCTACGCATTTTGCGCTGCCGGAAGTTATGCTGGGTTTATTGCCCGGCGGTGGTGGCACACAACGCTTGCCTCGCCTCATTGGTTTACAGCGCTCGCTCGATATGCTGTTAACCGGTAAAAAGATCTACGCTAAAAAAGCCATCAGCCTGGGCCTGGCCGATAAGATAACTACCAAAGAAAGCCTGCTGAATGCAGCCATCGATTTCGCCAAGCAATTGCTGAAAGCACCAATACAACGCACCGATAAACGCACGCTTGTGGAGAAGGTGCTCGAAAGCAATTCCATTACCCGTGGCATAGTTTACAAAAAGGCCAAGGAAATGGTAATGAAACAAACCATGGGTAATTACCCTGCTCCGCTGCGCATTTTAGAATGTGTGGAAACAGGTATGGAACAAGGCATGGCTGCCGGCCTGGAAGCTGAAGCTGTAAAATTTGAAGAGCTGATCCTTACCAACGAAAGCCGTCAACTAATAAATATCTTCTTCAATATGACAGAGAAGAAGAAAAACCCGTACGAAGGCAAAGCGGAGATTGTGCATGTAAATACCCTGGCCATGGTAGGCGCAGGCTTTATGGGTGCAGGCATCGCCGAAGTTAGCGCTATGGATGGTATGCGCGTATTACTGAAGGATATTAAAGACGAAACCATCACCTCTGCCAAACAAACCATCTGGGGCGACCTCTATAAAAAGGTGAAGCGCAAACGCATGAGCCAACCCGAAGCCGAAGAGATCATGAACCGTGTAGAATCAAAACTGGATTACTCAGGTTTCGATAAAGTGGAAGTGATCATTGAAGCAGTGTTTGAAGAAATTAAACTGAAACAACGCGTAGTAGCGGAATGCGAAGCAGCTACCGGACCTAAAACAGTGTTTGCTTCCAATACCTCGGCCCTGCCAATCGGCCACATTGCTGAAAAAGCTTCCCGCCCCGAGAACATCATTGGTATGCACTACTTCAGCCCCGTGCCTAAAATGCCTTTGCTCGAAATCATCAAAACACCTAAAACTGCAGATTGGGTTACGGCCACCTGCTTCGAAATCGGCATCCGCCAGGGTAAAACATGTATTGTAGTAAACGATGGTCCGGGTTTTTACACTACGCGCATTCTGGCCCCTTACATGAACGAATGCTTCCTGTTGATAGAAGAAGGCTGCGATGCTGGCTTAATTGATAAGGCCATGAAGAAATGGGGCTTTCCTGTAGGCCCTGTTACGCTGCAGGACGAGGTAGGCATCGACGTAGGTGCACACATTATGAGCGGCGAGTTTGCACAGGAAGCTAAAAAGCGCGAAGGTGCCCGCACAACTGATGCCATCATCAAAATGTTTAAGGATGGCTGTTACGGCAAAAAGAACAAACGCGGCTTTTATAAATACGACGAAAAAGGTAAAAAGCAGGGCATCGACGAAAACGTTTACAAATATTTCGGCAATCCTACACGTAAAGAATTCAGCACCGAAGCTATCCAAAACCGCATGGGTATGATGATGGTAAACGAAGCCCTGCTCTGTTTGCAGGAGAACATTCTTGAAAGTCCTACCGATGGCGACGTAGGTGCTATCTTTGGTCTCGGTTTCCCTCCGTTCACAGGCGGTCCATTCCGTTATATCGACCATGTGGGTGCCGATAAGGTACTTGCCTTAATGGAAGATCTCTCCGCAAAATATGGTGCGCGCTTTAAGCCTGCCGCTATTTTACGTGAGTATGCTGCAAGCGGCAGGAAGTTTTATCCGCAAGCTTAACAATTCAGGGGCGCGGTATTACCTATCTTTGCAAAAAGGACTTCAGCGTGCAGATTATTACAACAGGCGATGGCTCGCATACGTTATTCTCCGGGCAATTTAACGAGATCTATCATTCCCGTCATGGCGCTATACAGGAAAGCCGGCATGTGTTTATTGAGGCAGGCCTAAAACCTCTGTTGGAGCGTAACCCTGATACCATACACATCTTTGAAACAGGTTTTGGCACCGGCTTAAATGCCATGCTAACCATGCTGGAAGGGGAGAAGCAACATCGCAGCATTAACTACACCACAATAGAGTTATATCCTGTACCTATCGAAACTATTAAAGATCTGAACTACACGAATCAACTCGGTTACGAATTCTGTTATGGACCGTACCACACACTACACCTGTGCCGTTGGGAAGAAGAACACCAGATAACTCCGCTCTTTGCATTCACCAAAATGCAGGGCTCCTTAGTAGAACGTGAATTGCCCGAACACCGGTTCGATCTTATTTACTTCGATGCGTTTGCCCCCACACACCAACCCGAAATGTGGACCACCGAAATATTCAAAAAAATGCATCGTGCCTTAAAGCCCGGTGGTGTATTGGTTACCTATTGCTCCAAAAGCGTAGTGCAAAAAGCCATGAAAGAAGCCGGCTTCCTCATCGAAAAAATCCCCGGCCCTCCCGGCAAGCGCGAAATGTTAAGGGCAGTTGCGCAGTAGCACTTATCTTCCAAATGTTTTATATTTATTCACAGAACTATAGATATGAAACACTTTTCCATACTGTTATTTTCCTTTCTCCTCACTTTGGGCGCTACCGCTCAGTATTGTGGTAATTCAGGTCCTTCCGTTTGCACACCTGTGGCGGCACCGGACACATCCTATCGTGTATGGCCTACCTCCTATATGCACGACTGTATCATCCGCGATTCGTTTTATAGCACCTCCTTTACCATTTATAATACCAGTAGTGTGGTGCAAAATCAATGGCTGCGTATTGATAGCATCAACAATCTGCCCTGCGGTTTTTGCTTTAGCACCAATAAAACGAACAATACTGTAAATTACGGCGATAGTATGTGTGTGCTCATTAGCGGCACCACGCATACCATGCCGGGCCAGTATAATGCAAGAATGGTTTTAACCGCCAACATTGGTATTAATATCACTACAGCTGTTACCGGTCACAACAGTCAATACTGGCTTCCTCTCCGCATTCAGGACGATCAGGGTTTTTGTCCGGAGGTGGATACCTTCTCCAATGGCAGCTTTGTTAATTGTAACAATGTAGGAATTGAAGAGGAAAGCATAACGCATGTGAAAGCAGCTTTTATCGGCGATCAATTAATTGTAACCAACATTTATTCTCCCTACAGCTTACAACTCTTCAATCTTCAGGGCCAACAAATGCTGCAAAATTCAGTTACCTCAGCTTACACACAAGCCTGTCCGCAGCTACCGGCGGGGATGTATATAGCCGTATTAACGAATGCTTCCGGCGCAAGCAGGGTAATCCGCCTGGTTAAAGCAGGTTAATAAATTGTATTTCCCCATGCTGTGCGCAAATACATTGCGCAGAACCTCTGTAGGTTCGTATTTTGCTCATTCAGTTAAAACGCGCAGAAATACCTATGCTTCGCATTTACAAAGCTTCGGCCGGTTCGGGCAAAACATATACGCTGGTTAAGGAGTTCCTGCGCATTGCGTTAAAGGAGCCTGATAAGTTCCGTCATATTCTGGCCATCACCTTTACCAATAAGGCCGCCGCCGAAATGAAGGAGCGCATCATCGGCAACCTGGGCAAACTAAGTAAAGATCATAAGGATACCCGCCAATTAGCCGAAGACCTGAGCGGCGAAACAGGTTTAGCAAAAGACGAGCTGCAGGAAAAGGCGGCACACATGCTGCGCAACATGTTGCACCATTATGCCGATTTGCATGTAAGCACCATCGATAGTTTTGTGCACCGCGTTATCCGTGCTTTTGCGCATGATCTGTCGCTAAGCATGAACTTCGATATAGAAATGGACCGCGATAAACTGCTGGCTGAGGTTATCGAAATGCTGATGGACCGTCTGCACGACGAAGACGACCAGGTTACCAATGCGGTGGTGGATTATGCCGAAAGCAATATCGAAGAAGGTAAAAGCTGGAATATTGAGTATGCGCTAATGGCCCTCGGTCGCGAGTTGTTTAACGAGGAAGCTATCCCACATCTCGCCGAGCTAAACAAATACGATCTCAACGAAGTAAAACAGGTGCGCAGTTCCTTGCATGCCTATGTCAACAGTTTCGAGCAGGGCATGTTCAGCGAGGGCAAAAAAGCTTATGAACTGATTTTACAGGCGGGGCTAACAGCCAAAAGTTTTTACCAGGGCGATCGCGGTATTTTCGGTTTCTTCCGCAAGTATGCCGAAGAAACTTTTCCGAATGATGTTGAAGGCAACACCTACGTAGTTAAAACGGTTGCAGAAGATAAGTGGGCTGCAGGCAAACTAAGTGCAGGCGAACTTGCTTCGCTGGACGGGATAAAGGAACAACTGCTGCAACACTACGAAAACATGGTACGCCATAACCGCTCAGCCGGCGGCGATTATCAGTTAGCGCAATTGCTGTTACAGCGCTTTTATGCTTTTATCCTGCTTACCGATATTCAAAAACTGATGGAGGAGTATAAGAAGGAAAACAATCTGCTCCACATCAGCGAATTTCAGCAACGCGTGCATGCCATAGTGCGCGAACAGGATGCCCCTGTTATTTACGAACGTATAGGCGATTGGTTCGATAGCATCCTCATCGACGAGCATCAGGATACTTCCGTATTGCAATGGCAAAACCTGTTGCCGCTGGTAGAGAACTCGCAATTTAAAACTGAGGATAGCCTGGTTGTAGGTGATGGCAAACAAGCCATCTACCGTTTCCGTAACGGCAAGGTGGAGCAGTTTGCTATGTTACCTAAAATTTATGGCAGCGACGAAGATGCACGCTTAAAGGAACGTGAAGTAGCCATTAATAACTATGGCGTAGATAACCGCAACCTGGAGTTTAACTACCGCAGCCGCAAAAACATAATCGAATTTAATAACGAATTATACGAGGTGCTGGCCATAGCACCTGAACTGCTGAACAAATCTATTTACGAAGGAGCATCGCAATTGCCGACTGAGAAAACCGAAGAAGGCGGATATGCTCAGTTAGAATTTTTGCCGGAACCAGATGAAGGCCAAACACACGAAGAGCAATACTGCAAACGGGTAGAAGAATTGATTGCTAATGCAAGAAGCCGTGGGTACGATTTTAAGGATATTGCCGTGCTAACGCGCAGCAATGTATTCGGCAGCGCTATTGCGGCCTACCTTATTCAAAAGGGCATCCGCGTTATTTCGTCGGAGAGTTTGCTGATCGACCGCTCGCCCAAAGTGCGCTTGTTGCTGTCTACGCTTAATTACTTCGACCAAAAGTTGAACCACATTGCCCGGGCTGAAATAGCCTACTATATCAATGCCCTAAAAGCCGGAACCGGACCTGATTTCGGTAAACGCGATTTTAGATGTACCGAAGAAGAATTTGAATTACAGATTTCGGAACTAATAGGTAAACCATTCCGCAGTTACGATTTTCTGTCGTTCCATATTACCGAAATGGTGCAGCAATTAGCTGCTTTTTATGGCTTAAGCACTACGGACCCTTTCCTGCAATTTTTTATGGATGAGGTAATGTCCTTTGCAGCCAACCGCCGCAGCAATATCCGCGAGTTTCTGGATTGGTGGGGCGAAGTGCGCCGCAACAAGTCCATCATCTATCCCGATACGCTGGATGCCGTGCGCATCATGACCATCCACAAATCAAAAGGTCTCGAGTTCCCGGTGGTAATTTTGGCCGAAGCAGACTTCGCTGTAAAAACTACGCGTAAGCATTTTTGGGTAAACCTCAATAAACCCTGGCTAAAGGAATTGCATCTTGGTATTCTGCCCGTAAACAAAAAACTGGAGGAAACCGAATTTGCGCCGTTGTATGAACAGGAAGTGGCAAGCTCCTTTCTGGATGTACTGAACGTAATTTATGTAGCCACTACCCGTGCGGCCGACATGCTTTACATTCTTTCAAGCCGGTTAAAGAACATGCCGAAGGACAACAATTCGGTAACAGCGCTTTGGCTGTATTTTCTGCAACAAACCAATCGCTGGGAAGAATGGAAGACCTATAATTTTGGCGATCCTGCTACGCGCAAAACCAAACCGGAGAAACCAACAGCGTACAAATTATACGAAGTTACCGAAGCGCCGGATGCCGAAAAGAAATTACGCGAACTGGCTATCCGAAAAACTTCGCAACAGGTATGGGGCACCGGTGTACAGGAAAAGATCAACTGGGGCAATGTGGTGCATACAGCCTTAAGCCGGGTGAACCATGCCGCCGATATCCCCCGCGTAGTGCGCCGCATGCTGGCCGATGGTATGTTATCGGAAGAGGAGGCAAAACACTTGACTGAAAAGCTCGAAGCAATTGTGCAGCATCCGCAACTAAGCGATTACTATAGTGCCAACTATAAAGCTATTAACGAACGCCGGATTATAACCGAATACGGTTTGCGTATACCGGACCGTGTGGTGCTAAAGGATAAAGAAGCGGTGATTATAGATTATAAAACCGGCGAAGCAATGCCGGAACATGCCACGCAGTTGCGCGATTACAGCAAAGCTTTAAACGCATTGGGCCTGCAAACAGTAAAACGTTTATTGGTGTATACCGAAACTAAAATGGTGGAGGAGGTGTAATGGAGAAGTTTTTAGCAAAAGTGGCAAAGCACCTTTTACAGCAGCATGGCAACAACCTTAGCGGTGTTACGGTGCTGTTTCCTAATCGCCGTAGCTGTACTTATTTTACCGAGGCATTAAAGAAAGCAGCCACTACAACGGTATGGTCGCCGGAGGTAAATACTCTGGAAGATTGGCTTATGGCAAAAAGCGAATTGACTTTGTTAGAGCCATTGGAACAGGCCTTTGAATTATACGAAGTATACCGCGATGGAATAGGAGAGGACACTGCCGACGAGTTCCTGCCTATGGCCGAGGTAATGCTGGCCGACTTTAACGAAATTGATATGCAGTTGGCAGATGCCCGCAGGTTCTTTAACGACCTGGAACGTCTGCAGTCGCTGAAAGTATATGAGCCCGGTACCGATGAGTTATCGGAATACTCTATCAAGTATCAGAAATTCTGGAGCGATTTCAGAAAGTTGTATGGCGGCATCCGCAAACAATTGCTCGCTAAGGAGAAAGGTTACCCGGGCATGATTTACCGCGAGGTAATAGAACGCATTTCATCGCTACAATTCCCGGAAGATAAAATCTACTTCGTTGGTTTTGCTTCGGTAAGCAAGTGCGAGGAACAATTAATGGAATACCTGGTAACCGAAGGCAAAGGGGAGGTGATCTGGGATTGTGATGCCTATTATACCACGGATGCTTTTCAGGAAGCCGGCACATTCTTTCGTAAGTATTACAAAAAGTTCAGGGTAGCAGAAAAATGGGTTAGCGATAACCTGCTGAAGGCACCCAAACAGGTGAACATGATAGGTGTGGCTAAGAATATCGGCCAAACACGCGTGGTAGCCGATTTATTGTCTAAAATGAATCTGACACCCGAACAGGAAAAGGAAACGGCTGTGGTGGTGCTCGATCAAAAGTTATTGCAGCCGCTAATTGGTGCAATACCTGCTTCTATTTCTGCGCTCAACGTGTCGATGGGTTTGTCGCTAAACCACACGCCTATAGCTGAGTTAATCAAGATCATCTTTAACCTGCAGGATAATATCGAACGCTTTGGTAAGCGCGGTGGTAAGGAAACACGCTATTACCACCGCGATGTGAGCGACCTGCTGCGCCACCCTTATACCAAATACCTGGTGCCCGATACCAAAGCCATTAATACGTTCATCGAAAAAATGAAGTATTACAACCGGGTGGTGGTGCGCGAAAAGGAATTAAAGGAAGCCTTCGGCGAATCGCAGTACGAAAAGCTTTTTTGGTATACCGATGATGTAAAGCAACTGCTGGCTAAGTTGCTTACGTTAATAGAATCCCTTCGCACCGGGTTTGCAACCGATACGGAAGACGATAAATCCTTTGATGTGGAATGGCTTTACCAGGCCTACACGGTTATCAATAACCTGCACAAGGTGGTAAACGATAGTGGCCGCGAGCTGAGCACGGCTTCGCTACGCAAGGTATTGTTGGAACATTTCCGATCGCGCACCGTGCCGTTTGAAGGCGAGCCGGTGAAAGGTCTGCAACTATTGGGTATACTGGAAACACGTGCCGTAGATTTCAAAAATGTCATTGTGCTCTCTATGAACGATGGCATTTTCCCCACCTCAAAAATTCAGTCTACCTACATCCCTTTCGAAATGCGCAAGGCTTACCTTACCACGCATGAGGATAAGGATGCTTTAGCTGCTTACACCTTCTATCGTTTGTTACAACGTGCCGAAAACGTACACCTGCTCTACAATACCGAAGCCGACGAACTGGGTGGTGGGGAAAAGAGCCGCTTTATGTTGCAATTGCAGCACGAGCTGCGGGAGAAAAATCCAAACGCAGTATTAACGGAATATGTTTACTCCGTTGACCCGCCGGCTGCCCTGGCCGAGGATGAAATTGTAGTGGTAAAGGACGAAGCAGTAATTACCAAACTTTGGAACAATGCTGATTACGGTATTTCACCTTCTGCCATTAACACGTACATTAATTGCACGCTGCAATACTACATGCGCTATGTAGCAGGCCTGCGCGAGCAGGACGAGATAGAGGAAAGCATGGAAGCCTCTACGCTGGGCTCCGCAGTGCACTCGGTGTTGGAGAATCTTTACCGCGAGGTAATCGGCGCTAATCTTACCATTGCCGATGTGCAACGCTGGATAGCCGATAAGCCCCGCATCGATGTCTTACTGAAAGAATATTTCAAGGACCGTTTTGATGATGAGAGCTTACGCCAGGGCCGCAACTACCTGCTGTTCCGCGTTTGTAAAAAGTTGGTGCATGAATTTTTAAAGCAGGAACTGCGCAACCTGCAATTGCTGGATGATACGGGCGGTGCCATGCAGGTATTGTTGCTGGAAAGTAATATGAAGCAGCCATTGATGATACAGGGCCGCCCGGTGCATGTTTCGGGTAACGTGGATAGGGTGGAAAAAGTAGGCGATGTAATTCACGTAGCTGATTACAAAACCGGCAGTGCAACAGGAAGTAAAATAAGTGCTGATGAATTAGATGGCTTGTTGGCCGATCCTAAATATGCCAAGGCCATGCAATTGCTGAACTACGCGTGGTTGTATTGGAAAAGCCTGCCTGGCGATAGTGCTGCAAATTTACAAGTGCGTTCCGGAATTTACTGGCTCCGCGATTCGGCAAAAGGTTTCGATACACTCAAGCTGGGAAGCGATGATGTGCTTACGCAGCAGGCCTTACAGCAGTTTGAACAAACTTTGGAGAAATTGTTTGGTGAGTTGTTTGATGCAACTGTTCCGTTTCGCAAAACAGCATTTGTGGAGCGTTGCAGTAACTGCGAATTTGCCCGCATTTGCCGCCGCGATTAATTACCCTACAATCTTGCGCAGCGCATCAATATTAATCTCGTGCTTGCCTTCAAAGCGTACAGTGGTCAAGCGCAAAGCTTCGTAGGCTTCGTTCATCTGCTCCAGCAATTCAAGCGAGAAGTATTCATCGTTATTGCCAAATACAAAGTAGTTCTCACTCTTCAACAAGTGCGAGTGCGGCGCTAAGGGCAACAGTTCAGGTGCTACTTCACCGGCATATACCACCAGCTTATCAATTTTAAAATCGGTATGGCTGGCCCATCGTGTAACCGTGCTGGCTCCCTGCGAAAATCCCAGCGCTATTATTTCGGCCTGCGGGTAGCGTTCTAATTCAAACAGGGCATATAAATCGTCCAGGTAGTTACAGTAATCCTTTATCTCGTTCAAGCGGTCTTCCTTGGTCATCCAGGTAGCGCCTACCTTATCACGCCCTGCTTTCAGGTAAAAATGGTTCAACGCTTCAGGCGCAATAAAAAAATCATCCTCGCTGAATAGTTCTTCAAACGATTTTAAAAAATCAGCGGCCAGGTAGCCAAAGCCATGCACCACCAACCAAATGCGCTTGGTGTTTTCGCCTAAAGTGCCCTCTGTAAAAAAGCGGGCCGTACGGTTAACTACAATATGATTTTCTTTCATGCAATGCGCTTGCTTTTCAATTCCTGCACAATGGTTAATGCACGTATAGCCAATAATAAAATTAAAGGCAACACGGCAATGTTATAAGGCTGTGGATTCCACTTCCAGCCAAGTAATAATACTACCAGTATAATCAAGGTGGCTATATAGTAATAGCGCAACCAGTTCGGTTTGTTCCGGCGTAACAACATCCAGCTAACTACCAGGTGCGTAGGTAATAACCACAGCATATTCAAGTTCTCCGGCACCGAGTAATGCGTGGTAAAAATCCACATACACAGAAAGAAGGTGCCCATAAAACCCGCGAATACAAATACCACCACATCCAGCCACCAGAAATGCACTTTGCGAATACGTTCCACCAGTGTAAAGCCTAACCCTGCCATTAATAGCAGGAACGTTACAAACAAAGGGGTAATGCCTTCATAGGGTTTAGGCTGGTAAGGCACATCCAGCAACACTGTTTTACCGGTTACAAATGGCTTTCCGTCAACCGTAGCATGTTCAAATAACAAAGCCAGTCGGTCGGGTAAAAAGGTTTGTGCGCGTGGCGTGGCCTTAATTTCGCAGGGCATACCCAATATCAAATCAAACCCGAAATCTAACCATGGGTCGTTGGCTACATAAGGCTTTAAACATTGCTTTAAGGTAATGGTGGTATCAAAACCTGCATAGCTGTACTGCAAGCGTTTGCCTAATACCTTTTCAAACACATCACGCGGACGGGTGGCGCAGTTATCCCAAAAAAAATCGTAGTAATACTGCCTGTTTTCGCGTTGCGCATTGTTATCCAAAAAATCAAAAATGCGCTGCTTATCTTCTTTGGTTAGTAACAGTTGTTGCTCTTCAACACGCCGGTTCTCGTATTCGTACTGCGAAATAAAATCCCAATACTTATCTACCGATAACATGTAGAGCATTTTGCCCCGTAAAAAGTTGGGTACAAATCCCGGTTGTTCAAAATCAAACGTGCCGTAATTAAATATCACATCAAAACCTGCACTATCATCTTGCACACGTATGCCCGTATGCCCAAACAGCATATAAATTTCGTTACCGGGTGCTACGGTTACTAAGGTAATATGTGCCGAATCGCTTAACTGTGGTGCCTTGGCGTTAGCAATAAATGGCATAGCCGCCACCAAACAGCAAAGCAATAACAGTCGCTTAGCTGCGGAGGTTACAGAAGTAAGCAGTTGCATGCGTATTAGTTTAATCCCGGATTTTCGGGATAGCCGGCCATCGTAGTGTATACGCCGCCCATTTCTTTCATGATGTGTTTCCACAGTTTGTTGCTATCGGCGTTAAAAATAAGCTTCTGACTGCCTTTGGCAACAATCCACGAATTATCCATTAGTTCCGTCTTTAACTGCTCTGGCGACCAACCTGAGTAACCCAGGTAAAAGTTAACCTCGTAAGGCGCTACTTCACCTTTTGCAATTAATTGTTTTAGCTGCTCAAAATTACCGCCCCAACTTACTTTCTGGGTAAGTGGCAGGCTACCTTCTATTTTATCGCCAAGCGAGTGCACAAACTGCAGGGTATCGGTAGCAACAGGTCCGCCCAGGAAAACCCGGGCATTAAAATCGGGGAAATCTTCCACCACCTCCGCCAGGCGAAGATCAAGCGGCTTATTGATCACCAGCCCTACGGTGCCGCTTTCCTCGCTGTGTTCGCATACCAATACAACGGTTCGCCGGAAATTTTCGTCGAACATAAAGGGTTCCGAAAGCAGCAAAGTGCCGGGCACTATGCTCTTTTCTTTTTCGTAATCGTAATTCCAGATGTGTTGTTCGTTATCCATAACCGGAAGTTATAAGGCTATAATAAGCAAAAAGCGGGGTAGCCGGCACGGCTTTGCTTTTTACTTATAAACGTTACTATACACATACGAATTTTGTGCCAGTGTGGTTTGCCGATATTTTACGACATTTGGCAACCTCAATTTTTAACACATGAAAAAACTGCTTGTTTCGCTTGTTGGTATATTGGTTGCAGCATCTGCTTTTGCTGCCACCTATACAATTAACGGCGCAGCCAACGTTTTTTCGCCCGATACACTAAATATAATTCAGGGCGATACGGTAATTTTTACCGAATCGGCACCCGATGATGCGGTAGAAGTTGACCAAACCACCTGGGATGCTAACGGCACTACCCCGCTTGCAGGTGGCTTTAATGTGGCTGCAGGTGGTGGCATGGTTGAGGGTTTATCTGTAGGCACCCACTATTATGTTAGCACAGCAAATGCAACAAATGGTATGAAAGGCTTAATTATTGTTAGCGCACCGCCAACAATATCATTTACCTCTCTTTCACTTTCGCAATACGAAAACATCGGTACGGTAAATATTCCGGTGCAGCTAACCAATCCTGTTTTTCTTCCAACGTCGGTAACGGTTCAATTTGTGCCCGGTGTTTCTGCCGAAAACGGCACCGATTTCCTCTTTAACGACACTACTATCACCTGGCCCGCTAATACCGGTGGAATTATCCTGGTGCCGGTAACAGTACTCGATGATACCATCTTCGAAGCAAACGAAACGGCAACCTTCCAGTTAATTAACCCTGCCAACAGTGCATCATTGCTAAACAGCACGTATACACTTACTATACTTAATAACGAGCAACTGGATACCAACGATTGTGGTGATCTGTTTTTTACTGAATACGTGGAAGGCTCCGGAAATGATTGTGCGCTTGAAATTTATAACCCCACACCCGATTCTGTTGATCTCAGCAATTACTACATCTATCAATCGTTGGATGGGGGCGCCTCAGCCGGATATTTTAGGTTAAATGGTTACCTGCGCTCAGGCGAAGTGTATGTGGTAGTGGGGGCTCTTTCCTCCAATACACTTATGCAGTTCGCTGATACCATTACACCGTTTCTTCAGTTCAATGGTAACGATGCACTGGCCCTTTACCATGGCAGTGTGCTGACTGATATTTTTGGTATAGTGGGCGACAACCCCGGTCCGCAGGGCTGGTACGTAGGCCCCGGCACTACAACCGATCATACGTATATACGCGATAACAACATTAAAAAGCCGGAACATAACTGGGGTGTTGCCGGTTACTTCTGGTATCCGCATACACTGGATTTTCTCGATTCGCTGGGTTTTCATTATTCCGCGAGCTGTGCGCAACCCATTCCTGAAATCGAAGCAACGATTAGGTTTGTGGTACCCGCCATTACCATTGCTGAACAGAATACCACCCTGCGTATTCCTTTTCAGGTTAACAGCACCAGTAACCAGGGTGTAACCGCTAAGGTTTCTAACTACACGTCCTTGTCAACAGCTACACATATTGCCGATTTTACCTTTGTGGAAGAGGTACGCACCTACGGTGCCGGTATTACCAACGATACGGTCGACATTCTGCTGCATGATGATGCCTTTGTGGAGCCAACGGAAACCATTGTGCTCTACTTCACTAACCTTTCCGCTAACATCAAAGCCATCACCGATTCTTTTATGGTGGTATCCATTACCGATACCGATCGCATTCATGTCGGATTTATTGGCGGAGGATTCAGTTACCTGGAAAGCGACGGTGTAGTGCCGGTTAAAGTTATTTTGAACAACCCATATGCCGATACAGCTACAGCCCGTGTTTCGCTTACGGCAGGCAGTGCTACCAAAAACGTCGATTTTTTCTTTAACGATACCATCATTCGTTTTGCGCCTAATATGATTGATACGGCTAACGTTTGGGTAACCATTGTAAATGATAACCTGGTGGAAAGTAATGAGCAGATTAACTTCAATTTATCCGATGTAACACCGGGTATTTTACAGGATGTTTCAGGCTTTACCCTAACTATTATTGATGATGATGCCGATGCGGTTGCCACGGTAGATCAGGCCGGCATTACAATCTTCCCTAATCCGGTTAGCAATAACCTGTTTATCAGATCCGAACAAAACATCCAACAACTTAAAATTACCGATTTATTGGGGCAGCAGGTTGTTTTGCAAAACGGGTTACAGGGCGGAACAAACTATGTTGATGTGTCTGTATTACCAGCAGGCAGCTACGTGTTAAGTGTTTCTTGTAACGGGCAAACCTATAGCCATCATTTCGTCAAGACACAGTAATTCTCAGCCCGTATGGGGCTGTTGTCTCCACGTAGCCGGGTTTTATATGCAATAATATGCCATATTTTAAGGCATAGTTTTTTACTTTCAGGCACCAAATTCGCTACATGAAAAAGCTCTACACCTTACTTGCCTGCCTTTCACTTTTTCTGGCTGTAAAGCCACAACTACCACAGTTAAATCTGGTACAACTGGCTACCGGTTTCTCGCGCCCGGTGGATATTCAAAACTGTGGCGACGACCGCATATTTGTGGTAGAAAAAGTTGGCCGCATCCGCATCATGAGCAAAAGCGGGGCAGTTACAACAACGCCCTTCCTCGATATCACTTCCCAGGTGCTTTCTTCCGGTAACGAACAGGGCTTACTGGGCCTGGCCTTTAGCCCTAACTATAAACAGGATGGCTTCTTCTATGTAAACTATACAACCGGCACGGGCAGTGGTTCAACCCGCATTTCACGCTTTAGTGTATCGCCCACCGATAGCAACCTGGCAGTAGCCGGCAGCGAGGTGGTGCTGCTTACCTTCACTCAACCTTACACCAACCACAACGGCGGCTCTCTTCGTTTTGGACCCGATGGTTATTTATACGACGGTCAGGGTGATGGCGGCAGTCAGAACGATCCCAATGGCAACGGACAAAGCATCAATACCTATTTGGCAAAAATTTTGCGTTTAGATGTTACCAACCAAAGCACGTATGCCATACCTGCCGATAACCCCTTTGTGGGAGTAGCAAATGCAAAAGAAGAAATATGGGCCTTTGGCATGCGCAACCCATGGCGTTTTAGTTTCGACCGCATCACCGGCGATTTCTGGATAGGCGATGTTGGTCAGGGCACGTACGAAGAAATAGACTTTCAGGCGGCAGGCGATACCGGCGGACATAACTACGGCTGGCGCTGCCGCGAGGGCTTGCATGCCGGCCCTAACACTTCCGTATGCCCTTACACAAACTACACCGATCCTGTTTTTGAATATACCCATTCCGGCGGCAATTGCTCCGTAACCGGTGGTTATGTGTATCGCGGTACGCAACACAGTGCACTATGGGGCCGCTATCTGCTAACCGATTATTGTAGCGGTGTGTTCTGGAGTGTAAAGCAAACCGGCCCCAACACCTTCGATCCCGACACCCTGCAGGATTTTCTCAATAACCAGTACATGAGCTTTGGCGAGGATAATGTCGGTGAGCTGTATCTAACTGCCGAAAACGGCCGCATCTATCACATCACCGAAACTACCAACTGCAACCCGGTTGCCTTTATCTCCTTCAACGATTCAATAGAAGGCTGCACCTCGGTTAAGCTAAGCGCTTTAAAGGGCGATACACTTTCCTACCAATGGTATAATGCTGCAGGTCTTATTAACGGTGCTACAGCAAATGAATACACCGCCACCACCAGCGATTGGTATAAAGTTCGTGTAAGCAAAACACAAGCCGGCTGCGAAGCCTTCGATTCAGTGTATGTAACGGTGCATGATACTACCGCTTTGACCAACGCAATTACAGATACGGTGTTCTGTTCTACCGAAGCGCCTGTAAGTTTAGCAGGGGCGGTTACACCTGTTGGCGGCGCTTTCAGCGGTGCAGGTGTTAGTGCTAATACCTTTACTCCGGCCAATGCAGGTTTGGGCAATGTAAACCTGACGTACAATTATACCGATGCCAATGGCTGCGTGTCTGCAACACAATTTAATGTGGAGGTAGGCGCGCCAACCGCCGTTACAGCTGATAGCAACAATGTCTTTTATTGCGCCGGCGACCAGGCTCCTTTGCTGCTCGATACATTTGTTTCTCCGCAAGGCGGCGTCTTTAGCGGAACAGGTGTAAGCAACAACAGCTTTAGCACACAAACCACCGGTATGTTTACCGCTTATTACACCTATACCAACACTTATGGCTGCCAAACGGTAGATAGCATCACCATCCTGGCTGCCATCTGCGAAAGTATCAACGAGGTAAACAGCAACTTGCAACTACAGCTATATCCAAACCCGGCAAGCGAACAATTTACGCTCAGCTTACAATCCGATTATATCGATGCGTCTGAGATAACCCTTACCGATATCACCGGCCGCCGTTGTTATACCAACCGCATTACACTTGCTGCCGGCGTAACCACCCTTGCCGTTGATGTTTCTGCCTTGCCAAAAGGTATTTATAACTTAGCGGTAACCAATCAGCATGGCCATATAAGCCGTAAACTCATCGTTCAATAAACTACAACATGCGTTCGTTTTTACTGCTCCTTCTTCTTGTTACTGCACTGCACAGCGGTGCACAGCCCTTGTTTAATCTGGAAGTCGTTCCTTCCAACTTAACCGTCAATATGCCGGTGCACTCGGGTGCCTTTGGGGTGTATAACCACAAGTGGTTTGCCATTGGCGGGCGCAATAATGGCATGCACGGCTTTCAACCGCCCTTTGCGTTTCCTACATCAGGCATTAATAATTCGGTGTATGTAATCGATCCCGCCACCAATCAAAAGTGGACGGCCGATGTATCCTCCCTGCCCGATAGCATCCGCGAAGCTGTTACTTCCTCTAACATGGAATTCTACCTGCAGGATTCAACACTCTACATGGTAGGCGGTTATGGCTGGAAGGACGCCATCCAGAACTTCATCACCTGGCCTACGCTTACTGCGGTAAACATCAAAGGCCTGATGAACGCCGTCATCAACAATCAACCAATCAATTCTTACTTCCGGCAGATACAGGACACTACGCTGGCCATCTGTGGCGCGCATTTGCAAAAGCTTGATTCTACCTATTACCTCGTCTTCGGCCACCGCTTCGATGGTTACTACGAACGCACTGATACCAACGGTTTCCATACTCAAGTGTATAGCGAGGAGATCCGCAAGTTCAGCATCAACGACGACGGCACTAACCTCGGCATCTACGCTTACTCCGCCATTCGTGATACCGACAACTTCCACCGCCGCGATTACAACCTTATTCCTTTTATCAATGCCTGGAAAGGAGAGGGGCTGCTCGCTTACAGCGGTGTTTTCCGTAAAAAAATCGATCTGCCTTATTTCAACTGCATCGAAATCTATCCAGATACCGTTATCGTGCGCAACGACTTTAACCAAAACCTTAGCCAATACCACAGCGCTGTTTGTCCACTAATCGATTCTGTGAACAACATCAACCACCACCTTTTCTTCGGTGGTATGAGCATGTATTTTGTTGATTCTACGGGCGCTACCGTAGCCGATAGCATGGTGCCCTTTGTGCGCACCATCAGCGATGTAGTGCGCGATATGGATAATAACTACCACGAGTTGAACGCCGGCATACAGATGCCTGCGCTGCTCGGTTCTAATGCCTATTTCTTTTTAGATGATAGCGTGCCGATGTATCACACCCGTTACATAAACTTCAGCACCTGCAGCAATCGTCAGCGTATCGGCTACATCGCGGGCGGTATCGAAAGTACCATGCAAAACATCAGCACTATCGACCCCGGGCTTAGCTTCGGCAGCCAGCGGGTGTTCGAGGTCTACATCAATAAAACCCCTTCAGGTATTCAACCGCAGGAGGTAACCAATCCTGTGCTCGATTTCTATGCTTATCCTAATCCCACCCACACCCAATCCGAAATAAGCTTCACGCTGTTAAAACCCGAACAGGTAAAAGTGGAAGTATTGGATGTAACCGGTCGCCTGGTGCAGGTGCTGTGCGATAAACAACTACCTGCCGGAGAACAAAAACTCCTTTTGGATGTAAGCACATTGCCAAAAGGAGTTTATAATGTAGCCGCTACGGTTAACGGCCGTGTTAAGTCTATTCGCTTGGTGGCAGAGTAGCCTCGTCGGTTTGCGCGGCATCTTGCTCTGCAGCCGGAGTACCATCTCCTGCTTCCTCAACTGCTTTGCCTTCGCCTTTAATCTTACCCTGACCGCGGTTGCTCATTTGTTGTAAGCTTTCCATGGTAGCATAAATATCTTTTAGCTTCGCTTCCTTGCTGGCAATAGCTTCCTGTAACAGATTGCTCTTTACCTTAATCAACTGCAGTTCCAATTGCTTAACGCTGTTGCCGGTTTTGCGGTTCAGGTATTCCAAATCCTTTTTATCGCGGTTCAGCGAGGCTTCCATCTTCTGTATCACATCGGTTAAGCCTTTAATACGCGAAGCCGTTTTATCGCTGAAGAAATGATTACGCTGTTCGTTGATGTGTTGAAACACTGCATCGCATACCTTGCGCAGTTGGGTATCATCAGCCTTGGTAAGGCGGGCCTTGCGGGCTGCTGCTTGTAACTGCTTCAGTTCTTCTAACAGGGCCTTATAATTCGGGTGGCCCTCAGCACGTTTGCGGATGTCCTCTAACTTGGCGTTAAACTCATCACGTGCTTTGGCACTTGCCGCTTCAAATTCTGCACTCTCCGATTTACGGAAGGTCTTTAGCTTCTCAAAAATCGAGTTTACATCATCCTTTATCTTGTCCAGGCTCTCCTGACTGATGTCGCGGCCCTTGCGGTGCTCCAGCACACGCTCCCAAAACGATTTCGCTTCGTCAAACAAAGCGCGGTCGTACTGGGTAAGTGCCGCAGCGCGGTTCTTCAGTTCTTCCAGTTCCAGCAAATAGCTTTCCCACAACTTCACGGTAAGCAGTTGGTAAGCCCATTCGTTTTGTTTAATGCGGATTTTGCCGGTTTCGTCGGAACGGATATCATCCGGCAGAACAGTTTCGCTGTTCAGGTTGGGGTTAACGGTTACAGCATCAGCAGGGAAAGAAAATTCGCCTCCTTCAGCCCATTCCTTTGTTAGTTTGGTAACCTCTTCGGCGCTCAGCGATTTTCTGGGCACAATAGTAAGGTTCACCTTAAACTCGTCCTCCTTTAATTCGTAAGCGAGGATCACTTCTTTTTCATCAGCAGTAGTACCTACAGCAGTAAAACGTGAAAGCATGTCGTTGTAATTTAAACGTGTGTCGTGTTTGTAAGAGGCACCAAAGATAATCCTTCCCACGATGTTTTATAACCGCCCGTTTCCTTCGCTTACTCAGACCTCAAAAACTAAACACCGTTGCCACTAAGTCGCAAAGGCACAAAGAAGATATAACACTAAGAAACAAAGGCGTTAAGGGGTTATGAATATGGCGTGGCAAAAAATAAAAAACTATAACACAAAGAAAGGAAGACGCAAAGTGTTACTGATCAAGATTGCTTTTTGTACTTCATAAACCCCACTTAAACCCTTTGAGACTTTGTGTAAGTAATTTTTGTATTGCTTACAACTGAACTTAGTCGCTTTGTGGCAAAAGATAAAAGGGAATAACACAAAGAAACAAAGGCGCTAAGGGTTATGAGTAAGGTTCGTTCTTAATATTGCTTTAAACCCTTCCTTTCTTCGTGTCTTTGTGTGAATAGTATTTGTTTTCCAGAAACTGAACTTAGTTGCTTTGTGTTTGTGGCAACTATTATTTCATGTTTAAAAGCTTCACCACCAGCACTTCGTTCGTAGCTGGCGTTACTTTAAAACGTTCATCGCTGCGTAATCCTACCACCCAGGCAATTTTCTTATCGCTTTCCAGTATCCAAACATTTTCCTTTTCGTGCAGCGCTAACTTCTGCTCGGTAAAGTATTTCTTCAGTTTCTTTTTCTTCATGCCCATACCAAAAGGGTAGAAATAATCCCCTTCTCGTCTTCTTCTCAGCAATAAGGGATACTGCAACTTATCGGCATTCAGGTAGGCCACATGTTTATCGGCGGTAAATTGTAAGTCTTTTGCGGGCTTGCGTTCAATAGTTAGTTCAAGCCCATCAACTTCTATGCTTGTTGTATTCTCATGTATGGCAACTACACTTGCTTTGGTAGTAGCAAGCGGGGTAAGAACATAAAACCTGCGGTCCTTAATTAACCTCGCCTCTGCTGTCTTCCATTGCTTGCCGGGTTCTGCCTCCTGGCTATCCAATATTTCCTGCACCTGCGCTGCATTAAAGCCATAATCCTTTAATCCTTCAAACAAGGCATGCTCCGCATTTGCTATAGTGCGCAACAGCGCAGCAGGTATAAACACCTCCTCGCCTCGCTTTAAAAACAAATGCTTCTGTGCATTTGCCATTTGCCGTTCGTATAATTCTTCCACGTTTCGTAACAGGTCTACCCGCGCACCAATCGTTTCCTCCAGTGCCGGATTTATTTCTTTTAATAAAGGCAGTACTTGCAATCGCAATTTGTTGCGCGTGTATTTATCGCTGGCATTACTGCTGTCTTCGCGGTATATCAATTTATGTTCCTGTTGCCAACCGGCAATTTGCTCGCGCGTGGCAAACAACAGCGGACGCACAATTTTTTGCTGCTTGGGCAGTATGCCCCGCAGGCCCCGTATGCCCGTACCTTTAATAAAGTTGTAGAGTATGGTCTCTACATTATCATTTAAATGATGGGCCGTGGCAATAAAGTCAAACTTGTTTTCCTTGCGCAACTGCTCAAACCATTGGTAGCGCAGTTCACGTGCCGCTACCTGTGTGCTAACCTTGTGTTCAGCGGCATATGCTTCCGTATCAAACTTTATAAAGTAGCCCGGCACTTTCTGTTGCTCTGCCAGGCTGCGTACCAATTGTTCGTCCCCATCCGATTCTGCACCGCGTAAACCAAAATTGCAATGCGCTATGCCAAAGGGGTAACCGGCCTGCTGCATTAAATCAACCAGCACTACCGAATCCATCCCTCCACTTACCGCCACCAGTACACGCTTATGCGCACCGGCCAGCTTATGCTGTTGGTTGTAAGCAATAAAATCGGTTAACAGGTTCCCGGTTCGGCGCATGGCTGCAAAGCTATTTTTCTTTCGCTTACATCTCTTCCAGCGCAGCGCGCAATTCGCCAAGGGTTTTCATATTGCCTTGCTGTTGCGCAATTATCATACCCTGCTCATAGGCGCGCTGGGCATCGCCAAACTGCCCCAGCTCTTCATATAGTTTGCCTAACTGGTAATAGGTGGGCAGGTAATCGGGCTGTTTATCTAACAGCGTTTGGTAAATGGCCAGGGCTTCCGGCAACTGCCCGGTAGCCCCATATTCCTGTGCAATAGCGTATTGCAAAAACGGATCATCGGGTTTTTGGGCCGCCATTTCCTTAAGCTTTTCTAATCTGTTAATAACCATATTGGCGTAGTTTTACGAGGAGAGGAGCACCTGTTTTTCGGTATATCTACCATCGGTCGGGAAAGGTAATCAACAACCTGCAAACTGACGGAAGTTATGTTTTGGAAATCTCCGGTACTGCCTATATTCGCAGCGCAATTTTAAAAAGTATAAAGATGAAGATTCTTGTTCCTATTGCCAAAGTGCCCGATACTACATCGAAAATCGCCTTTGTTGACAATAACACCCGCTTTAGCCCGGATGGCGTAACCTTTATTATGAACCCTACCGACGAGTGGTACGCCCTGGTGCGCGCTTGCGAGCTGAAAGAGAAGCAAGGCGGCGAAGTAGTGGTATTACACGTTGGCGGTGCTGATGCGGAGCAAATTATCCGTAAGGCCCTGGCTATTGGTGCCGATAAGGCCGTGCGTGTAGATGCCGACCCTACCGACGCTTTCTTTGTGGCTTCGCAAATTGCGGCCCATGCAAAAAGCGAGAACTACGACCTCATCATCACCGGTAAAGAAACTATCGACTTCAACTCCTTCCAGGTAGGCGGCATGGTTGCCGAACTGTTGGACCTGCCTTGCGTGGCACTGGTTCAAAAACTGGATATCGAAGGTGGCGTTGCTACTATGAAGCGCGAAATTGAAGGCGGAACCGAAACCGTTGAAGTAAAACTGCCTTTAGTAGTTTGTGCCCAGAAAGAACTGGCCGAAGCCCGCATCCCTAACATGAAAGGTATTATGGGTGCCCGCACCAAGCCTTTGGCTGTAGTGCCTGCCGTTGCTGCCGATAAACTTACTTCTATCGCATCGTTTGCCCTGCCTGAAAAAGCCAAGCAGGTTAAATTGATAGACAAGGATAATGTAGCCGAACTGGTACGCTTGTTACACGAAGAAGCAAAGGTTATCTAATTAGTGCAGGAACAATTCATTCAAAAAAAGTAAAATTCAAAATATCATGGCAGTATTAACTTTTGTAGAAGTTGCCGACGGCAAAGTAAAGAAGGCTTCAGTAGAAGCTGCTTACTACGGTTCTAAAACCGCCGAGAGCCTGGGTACCGATTCAGTAGCCCTGGTGCTGGGTGCCGCTAATGCCGATGATCTGGCTGCTTTAGGCCAGGTTGGCGTTAAAAAAGTATTACACGCGGCCGATGCCCGTTTCAATACATTCGATTCTAAAGTGTTTGCTAAAGTTGTTGCCGATGCAGCCGCTGCTGCCGGTGCCAACGTAGTGGTGCTTTCGTTCAATAACAATGGTAAAGTATTAGCTCCGCGTGTAGCCGTTCGTTTACAGGCCGGTTATGTGCCGGGTGCTGTTGAACTGCCTAAGTTCGATGGCGCTAACGCTACCGTTACCAAAAACGTATTCTCTGGTAAAGCTTCTGCACACTACGCAGTAGCAACCGGTAACAAAGTTATCTCGGTTAACCCTAACTCCTTATCTCCGGTAAAAGGTGCAGGTACGGCTGCAGTTGAAGCTTACGCTCCTGCTGTTAACGATGCCGACTTTACTACCGTAGTAAAAGGTGTAGATAAAATTACAGGCACCATTCCTTTAACCGAAGCTGAACTGGTAGTATCAGGCGGCCGTGGTTTAAAAGGACCTGAAAACTGGTGGATGGTTGAGAACCTGGCTACCGAACTGGGTGCAGCAACCGCCTGCTCTCGTGCAGTAGCTGATGTGGACTGGCGTCCGCACCACGAACACGTAGGCCAAACCGGTTTAACCGTTCGTCCTAACCTGTATATCGCCGTTGGTATCTCCGGCGCTATCCAGCACCTGGCAGGCGTTAACGGTTCAAAGGTTATCGTGGTAATCAATATCGATCCGGAAGCGCCGTTCTTTAAAGCAGCCGACTACGGTATTGTAGGCGATGCGTTTGAAGTTATGCCTAAACTGATTGAAGAATACAAGAAGTTTAAAGCAGCGCACTAAGCTTATTGCGCTTTACATATTACAAAACCGCCTACGGGCGGTTTTGTGTTTAAAGTGCATAGCACATTAATTAAAACGGTAAAAGCGGGCAGAATGCACCACACTTCATACGTCAAAACCGGTTTTGGAGTTAAATAAGAAGAGCAAACCGCAGTCGTTTTTATTTTCAAATAAACCTTTTACTTTTCGCACGGGATGTGCTAACTTGAACAAGTAATGAAGAAGATAGAACTGGAAATAATCGCCCTTTCGCATAGTGTAACACAATCACACTCGTTCGCCGTAGTGCTGGGCGAGGTGGGAGGCACACGCCGTTTACCTATCGTTATCGGTGGTTTCGAGGCCCAGGCTATCGCTGTAGCGCTGGATAATATGAAACCCAGCCGCCCCCTTACGCACGACTTAATGAAAACCGTGTGCGATACCTTTGATGTGGTATTGGAATACATCTATATCTCAAAACTGCTGGATGGTGTGTTTTATGCCAACCTGGTTTGCAAGCGCGATGGCGAATACTTTGAAATAGATAGCCGCACCTCCGATGCACTGGCCCTGGCCGTGCGTTTCGATTGTCCTATCTATGTAGAAGAATCCATACTGGCCGAAGCCGGAGTAGAAGCCGACCCTAATGAAGAAGAAGCAGGTGTTAGTCCGCAGGAAGAAAACGAAATTGCCGAACTAACCACCCCTACGGCCGCTACAACCTCTACCGACTACCCCAAAATGAACGTTACCGACCTGCAGGCCGCCCTGCAAGCCGCCATCGAAGGCGAAGACTACGAAAAAGCCGCCCGCATCCGCGACGAACTCAACAAACGGAAGCAGGGGAGTTAATCCCACATCCCGTCTTAATTAGTCATCGTTTCCTACAATACCTGATCTTGTCATCCCTACCTCATCCTGTCATCCCGACGAAGGAGGGATCTTAATTAATGCCTACGCTCTAACTCATTATTATAAATACTACTGCCACTAAAGCGCAGTCCTAAAATTCCCCTCCTTGATAAGGTAACGATGCGCCAGTTTCAGCTATGCACTGGTGAATAATTATCGTTTTAAAATTAAATTTACGACCCTAACGAATAAATAAAATTGATGGCACAATCAATAGAACCAAATATTGCAGACTTGGCAAACGGTTGGCTTAAATCACACAAGTTGCCTTATAAATTAGAACAAGAATCTTTGAACGCCGAAATTGACAAGGCACTTCAAGATTATTTCTCAAAAAATGGTGGCGCTGGAGCAAATAGACCTGATGCAAAACTTCTACTGCGGGACAAAAACCTAAACTACTTTCCTATTCTCATTGAGTACAAGGGTTACAAAGACAAACTTGCAAAGCTTGATGCTGACGGAAAGGTTGAAAACAGAACAAACAAAAACGAACCCAACTTTAAGAACATAAACTCTTATGCAGTAAACGGAGCAGTCCACTACTCAAATGCTTTGCTACATCATACAAGTTACACCGACATTATTGCAATCGGTATGACCGGATACAAAGATGAAGCAGGTAAAATTCAACACGAAATTGGAGTTTATTATGTTTCTAAAAGCAATTTTGGTATAGGACAAAAAGTTGGAGATTATTCAGACTTTTCATTTTTAGCAAAGGGAAATTTTGATGCGTTTATTGAAAAAGTAAAAACGCTTCATCTTTCTCAAGAAGAATTAGACAGGCTAAAAGAACAACGAGAAAAAGAGATTGATGCAAGTCTGGTAAAGCTAAACAACGATATCTATCAAAACGAAAAGGGGCTTGGTGAAAACGATAGAGTTTACCTTGTTGCTGCTTCAATCATTGCAACTATTGGAATACCCGGAAAGGTTGCACCACTTGAGAAAGATGATTTAAAATCTTCTCCCGAAAAAGGCAACACAGACGGAGAAATAATTTTAAGAAAAATCACAGCGTTTTTGGAGCAGAAAAGGCTTCCCAAAGACAAGAAAGACCTTATCTTAAGGACATTACAAAACACGCTTACAACTGAAAACATCAACAAAGTTGAAAAAGGCGAAACCCAACTTAAACGAGTTTTTACAAAGATTGTAGACGACTTGGGCATTTATTACAAAATCGGTCTGACAACCGATTTTACAGGGAAGCTATTTAATGAAATGTATGGTTGGCTTGGTTTTTCACAAGACAAATTAAATGATGTAGTCCTTACGCCATCTTACATTGCTACACTTTTAGCAAAATTGGCGAGAGTGAACAAAGATTCTTATGTATGGGACTTTGCCACAGGTTCAGCCGGTTTGTTGGTAGCGGCAATGAATGAAATGCTGATTGATGCAAAAAACACAATTACTTCACCAAAAAGGTTAGAAGAAAAACAGCTACAAATAAAAGCACAGCAAATAATGGGTTTAGAGTTGCTGCCAAGTGTGTATATGCTGGCAGTACTAAACATGATTTTAATGGGAGACGGGAGTTCAAATATTTTGAACATAGATTCGATCAAAGATTTTGATGGGAAGTATGGTTTTGGTAAAATTAAAAGCAAATTCCCTGCCGATGCTTTTGTTTTAAATCCGCCATATTCCGCGTCAGGAAATGGAATGAACTTCGTAGAAAAAGCACTTGGAATGATGAATAAGGGATATGCGGCAATTATCATTCAAAATTCGGCAGGTTCAGGTAAAGCAAAAGATTACAACAGAAAAATCCTAGATAAACATACGCTTATAGCCAGCATTAAAATGCCTGTTGATCTGTTTATCGGTAAATCAAGTGTGCAAACCAGCATTTATGTTTTTAAGGTAAATGAGAAACATCAAAATGATGACCTGGTGAAATTCATTGACTTTTCAAATGACGGCTACACAAGAACTAATCGCAAAAAATCAAGCAGCAACTTAAAAGACACTGACCAAGCCAAAGAACGCTACGAAGAATTGGTAAACTTGGTGCGTTTCGGAAAAAGCAAACTCAATATTTTTACTTCAAAGGAATATCACGAAAATACTATTGACATTAAAAATGGTGCAGACTGGAATCAAACTGCGCCGATTGACACTAAGCCAACCCTGCAAGATTTCAAAAAAACAGTAAGTGATTATTTGGCTTGGGAAGTATCTACAATTCTAAAACAACAGAGCTTGGGAAAATAGTCGCCCCACTTAATAAGAAATTAGAAAGCGTTAAGTGGGGCGAATACAAGTTAAGTGATTTGTTTGGGAAATCTACACGTGGGAAAAGGTTAAAAAGTGAAGATCGGATTTCTGGTAACTTGCCGTTCGTTACAGCAGGGGAAAAGAATGAAGGAATTTCAGATTTTATCGGAAATAATGTTGCTGTTTTTTCTGAAAACACAACAACGATAGATATGTTTGGATCTGCTAAATATAGAAGTTATAAATATGGTGGGGATGATCATATTGCAGTTGTGCATACTGAAAATTTACCTAAACCTGCTGCAATTTTTATAACATCTGCAATTCATAAAAAATCCTACACTGGCGAATTTCATTATGGCAGAAACTTTTATGCGAAAGATGCCGATGATTTAAAAATACGCCTACCCACTCTCAACGGCAAGATAGATTTTAAGTTTATGGCAAATTTTGTTCAAGAGTTGGAGGCGGAACATATAACGCAGTTGGAGGCGTATTTATCAGCAACCGGAATAAATAATTATACTCTGAGCAAAGAAGAAAAACAAGCATTAAATGAATTTGAAAAATTAAAATTTGATTCATTCAATGTAACAAAGGTGTTTAATGTGAAGAACACTAGAAATATTTTATCAAAAGATATAGTTGAAAATAGTGGCACAACGCCTTATTTGTGTGCTAGTGCAGAAAACAATGCTGTTAGTTCTTATATTTCTTACGATGAAAGATGTTTAGACAAAGGGAATTGTGTTTTCATTGGTGGAAAAACTTTTGTTGTAAGCTATCAAGAAAAAGATTTTTATTCAAACGACAGTCATAATTTGGCTTTGTATCTTATAGACGAGAAGTATAGGGATAAACCAACCCAATTGTATTTGGCAACTTGTGTCAATAAAAGTTTAGGACATAAATATTCTTGGGGCGACAGCATTAGCAACAAAAAAATTCAAACAGACAAGGTTTCCTTACCTTCAAAAAATGGACAACCTGATTTCACCAAAATGAAAACATTCATTTCTGCGGTTCAGAAATTGGTTATTAAAGATGTTGTACTGTATACTGACAGAAAAAGAAAAGAGACAAAAGGACCAACGCATTAAACCAGAAGTCAAACAATAATAAGCGAATAGTATACAATCACTCTGAATAGTTGTTTAACAGAGTTGTTCATTTGTTATAAAGAACGTTTCTGATGAAACTCGTATATAGTTACCCTTGATAAGGAGGGGCGGCAATGCGAAGCTTTGCCGGGGTGGTTGACCCACTACCTTCACAAGCCCGTACAACCGCTACTCTTATATAAACCTGGGCCAATAGGCTAACGTTACCCCACAAGCACCACCGGCTAAACCGCACGCAGCCAAAACGTGAGCCCAAGCAAAGCGCAAAACCCCGGCAACACACAACGCTTATATTGCGCGCGGCCTGTCCGTTTTTCGCGGAGCGCTTAAAACGGACGCTTTCTTTGGTTACTTTCTTTGTGAAAGAAAGTGACAATAAACTCAAGATACACTCCTGACTAAGATAGCTCTACCTTCCTCAAAAAATCCCTAACCCCATTCGTCCAATTTTGTCCAATTCGTTCAATTTGTCCAATTACCTTCATCCCCCCTTCAATACCTCTTCAATCTTCGCCAACTGCACGGGGCTTAACGAGGCTATCAACTCCTGCGTCAACATAATCCCGTTCAACTGCAGGTAGTTGTGCTGATTGTTAATATAAGTATGGCCCTTACCCTGTCTGGCACCTTCCTGATTGTTGCGGTTAATATCATAATAGAGGCGTGCAGCCCGTAAATCGCCGTTTAAAGCGGAGGATAGCACCCGCTCCTTCACCGCATCCAACATAAAACTTTCAGCCTCTTGTCTTTCCTTGCAGCGCCGGTTCACTTCATAGTCGCTCAAATGACGGGTTATTGTTTTACGGCTCAAACCCAGGCGTTCGGCAATTTCTGTTTTGGTAGGTATGCGGTTAAACTTTTCCGAGTAGTCTTTAATATAGTCCATGATCAAATTATGGTTCCGGTCCCAGATGCTGGATTGTGTTTCCTCATTTGCTGCCGGTTCCAACTTGTCCAGGTAGGCACTTTGCTGTTCTTCCGTATGTTGAGCCAAGAAGTTATTAGCCCATTCAGCAAAGTGCTTGCGCTTCTCCGGTTCCATTTCAAGGTCTTCCCTGGTAATTTCCGGTTTCTCCATCAGGGCATTGAACTCCATAATACGGTCAACTTCGGCCAATACGGGGTTTTCTTCCCGGTTTTCTATTTCGTTTGTATCCATAGCTTTTTTAGCCCCAATTACGTCGGGCGCTGCGCAATACATTTGCGTAGCGCACTATTTAACAAGTTTATTTCATGTGCTTCAAAGGTACATTGGCAGGGCTCGTTCTACATATATATAGTAGTTCACAAATCCAATTCATATTGTTAAATCTAAAATTTGTAACCCCAAGTGGGACATTTGTTAAAATTTAAAATATTGAAAATCATATAATTATAAAGATGTCCCAAAAACTTTGGGACACTGTCCCATTGGGACAGTAGGTTTCAACCGGCTATATTTGTGGGGTAGGAGAGACCTTGTTTGTCCCCTCCCCAAGAATATTTACAAAAGGTTTGCATTTCTGGCATTAATCACTATTTTTGCCGTCCTTTTTAGGAACAGCACGGTTGGGATCGTGCGCTAAAACATAGAAAATGAGTCAAGCGAAATATACTCCGCGCCTTAAAGAGCGCTATGCAAATGAAATTGCACCTGCTTTGATGAAGAAGTTCAACTACACTTCTGTTATGCAGGTTCCCCGTCTCGAAAAAATTTGTTTAAACCAGGGTGTTAACGGCGCTACCAGCGATAAGAAACTGGTGGACGTTGCTGTTAACGAGATGACCACCATTGCGGGCCAAAAGGCAGTATCTGCCAAGTCCAAAAAGGCGATCTCTAACTTCAAACTGCGCGAAAACATGCCTATTGCTGCGCGTGTTACTCTCCGTCAGGACCGCATGTATGAATTCCTGGACCGTTTGATTGCCGTAGCACTTCCACGTGTGCGCGACTTCAAAGGTATCAACGGCAAAGGCTTCGACGGCCGCGGCAATTACACCTTCGGTATCAAAGAACAAATCATCTTCCCTGAAATGGAAATCGACAAGGTTACCAAAATCAACGGTATGGATTTGACCTTCGTTACCAGTGCCCAAACCGACGAAGAAGCATACGCCCTGTTAGAAATGCTGGGTATGCCTTTCAAAAAAGACGAAAAGAAATAAGCAGTATAACAAAGTATAAAACTGAAAGATGGCTAAAAAATCAATTGAAGCTCGTCAGCGCAAAAGAGAAAGACTGGTTGCCAAATTCGCTAAAAAGCGTGAAGAACTGAAGGCCGCCGGAGAATGGAGTCTGCTGGACAAACTGCCGAAGAACACCTCGAAAGTGCGTCTGCGCAACCGTTGTGCATTAACGGGCCGTCCACGTGGTTATGTGCGCGATTTCGGCGTTTGCCGTATCAAATTCCGCGACCTGGCCAGCGAGGGCAAAATTCCGGGTGTAACTAAATCATCCTGGTAGATTGTTCCGGCACTGCCGGTATAGAACACAAATTGTAAGAAAGAAATTAAAATAAATACAATGGTTATTGATCCAATTGCCGACTTCCTCACCCGAATCAGAAATGCCCAACAGGCAGGTCACCGTTTTGTTGAAATTCCGGGAAGCAAACTGAAGCAGCGCATCACCGAAATTCTGTACGATAAAGGCTATATCCTGAAGTACAAGTTCGAAGACGGCGCCCACGGCCAGGGAGTTATCAAAATTGCATTGAAATACGATGCAGCCACCAAAACGCCGGTTATCAAACACCTTAGCCGTGTTTCTACCCCGGGTTTGCGCCAGTATAAAGGCCATGGCGAACTGCCACGCGTATTAAGCGGTTTAGGCATTGCCATCATCTCTACTTCAAGCGGCGTTATGACCGATAAGGAAGCCCGCGAAAGAGGTATTGGTGGTGAAGTATTGTGCGAAATATTCTAATTAATTTTTGACAGCGATAAAACGAGAGTTATGTCACGTATAGGAAAAGCCCCCATTACCCTGCCTAAGAGTGTTACGGTAGAAGTTATGAGCGGCAATGTTGTAAAAGTAAAAGGTCCTAAAGGCGAACTTTTCCAGGCCGTTGACCCTGATATTACAGTAAAGGTTAACAATGGCGAACTGGTAGTAGAACGTCCAACCGATCAAAAACGCCATAAAGCCCTGCACGGCACTTACCGCGCTGTGCTTAACAACATGGTTAAAGGTGTTAGCGACGGATACGTGCGCAACATGGAACTGGTAGGTGTAGGTTACCGTGCCGAAGCCGCCAAGCAGGTACTTACCTTAAACGTAGGTTACTCGCACCCGGTTGTTGTATTGCTGCCAGGCGAAGTTAAAGTAGCCACCAAGCAGGAAAAAGGTCAGAACCCTACCATTACCCTCGAGTCGCACGATCGCGAACTGTTAGGCCTGGTAGCTTCTAAAATCCGCGGCATCCGTAAGCCTGAGCCTTATAAAGGTAAGGGTATTAAGTTCAGCGGCGAGATCCTGAGAAGAAAAGCTGGTAAGAGCGCTGCTAAGAAGTAATAATTAACTAATTAAACGTGTAAGTGCAGTTAACCTGCAAAAGCACAAATATTAATCATCTTAAAAAACTGGTAAGATGGCATTCAGTAAAGAAGCAAGAAGGCAAAAAATAAGAAGCAGAATACGTGGCAAGATCCAAGGCACAGCGGAGCGTCCGCGCCTGGCAATCTTCCGCAGTAACAAGGAAATGTATGCCCAGCTGATCGACGATAACAGCGGCACTACCCTGGTAGCAGCTTCAACCCGCGATAAAGATTTTGCACGCACCGGCACTAAAACCGAGCAAAGCAAAGCCGTAGGCACAGCCATCGCTAAAAAAGCAGTTGAAAAAGGACTGTCTTCGGTTGTGTTCGACCGTGGCGGATTCCTGTATCACGGCCGTGTTAAAGCCCTGGCCGAAGGTGCCCGCGAAGGTGGTTTGCAGTTTTAATAGAAGTAATAAGAAATAGTACACAGTTAATATAACCAAGATGGCAAAACTTAATGTTCAAAAGCTTAAGGCAAGCGAACTGGAATTAAAAGAGAAAGTGGTGAACATCCGCCGCGTAACTAAAGTTACCAAAGGTGGTCGTACCTTCAGCTTTTCGGCAACCGTAGTTATCGGTAACGGTAACGGTATCGTAGGCGAAGGCCTGGGCAAAGCCCGCGAAGTGCAGGAAGCTATTCAAAAAGCTATCGACGACGCTAAGAAGAACCTGGTTAACATTCCGGTGTTCAAAGGAACTATCCCGCACGTTCAGTTCGGTAAGTTCGGTGCTGCCAAAGTTATGTTGCGCCCTGCCTCTCAAGGTACCGGTGTAATTGCCGGTGGTGCTATGCGTGCCGTGTTGGAAAGCGCCGGTATTAAGGACGTACTGGCTAAGTCGCAAGGTGGTTCAAACCCTGCCAACGTTATCAAGGCTACCCTTGATGCACTGGGCAAACTGCGCGACCCTTACACTGTGAGCAAAAACCGCGGTGTAGCAATGGAAAAAGTATTTAAAGGGTAATTAAGCAGCCCCTCTATTTTAGAACAGAAGACCTGTTAATAAAGATATACCATGGCAAAGATTAAAGTCACCAAAGTAAAGAGCACTATCGAGAAAGACGAGCGCCAAAAGAGAACAATGAAGGCGTTGGGTTTAAACAAGATAGGCGACAGCAACATTATCGAAACCAATGACGCTGTAGCAGGTATGATTCGTAAAGTGAATCATTTGGTTAAAGTTGAAAACGTTTAATAAACGATAAAAAGTAAGCGAAATGGAATTAAGTAATCTTACCCCGGCGAAAGGTTCGTTAGGTAAAAACAAGAAAAGAAGAGGCCGTGGCCAGGGTTCTACCGATGGCGGAACATCAGGACGTGGTCATAAAGGTGCCAAGTCACGCTCGGGCTACAAGCAAAAGCTGGGTCACGAAGGTGGTCAGATGCCTTTACAGCGTCGTATGCCTAAAGTAGGCTTCAAAAATCCATTCCGTGTAGAATATACTGCGCTCAATCTTGGAAAAATCCAGCATATTGTAGATAATCACGGTCTGAACGAAATTACAGTAGAAAACCTGCGCGAAAAAGGTTTACTGAGCAAGAGCGCCCTGCTGAAAGTATTATCAGCCGGCGAGCTTAAGTCGAAAGTAAACGTTAGCGCTCACGCTTTCAGCGAATCGGCAAAAGCCAAAATCACTGAACTGGGTGGAACTGCTACCGTAGTTAAAAAATAATCGCTTAAGTAACGTATTAAGGGATTCCTGTTCGGAATCCTTTTTCACATAGAGAAAGCACAAGACTCAAATGAAACTATTTCAGAAACTTAAAGAGATTTGGAGCATCGAAGAATTGCGTCAGCGTATTCTTCTTACACTGGGTCTTATTCTCATCTATCGTCTTGGTACCTATATCGTATTACCCGGTATTGATCCTACCATGCTCGATAACCTGAGCAAGCAAGGTTCAGGCGGTATCCTGGGATTAGTTAACCTGTTCGCCGGCGGAGCTTTTTCGCGGGCTTCAGTGTTTGCCCTGGGCATCATGCCTTATATCTCTGCCTCTATCGCTATCCAGTTGTTAACCCTGGCTATCCCTTACTTCCAGAAATTGCAGAAGGAAGGTGAAAGCGGCCGTCGCCAGTTAAACCAGTATACCCGTTTATTAACTATCGTGGTTACTGCGTTCCAGGGTGCAGGTTACGTTATTTACCTGCGCAGCCAGGATGCGGCAGCGGTTATTCAAACCCTTTCTCCGGTAGTGTTCTGGTTATCTACCGTAGTTACACTTACTGCAGGCACCCTGTTTGTAATGTGGATGGGCGAGCGTATCACAGATAAAGGTATCGGTAACGGTATTTCGTTGATCATCATGGTGGGTATCTTAGCCCGTTTCCCGCAGGCTTTACTACAGGAATTCTCTACCCGCGCAACAAGCGGTGGTTTATTCGGCTTTGTGGTGGAGATTGCTGTGTTGATGCTGGTAATAGCAGCTTGTATCATATTAGTGCAGGGCACACGCCGTATTCCGGTGCAGTATGCCAAGCGTAACATCGTACAAGGCGGTAAAATGATGCAGGCCGGCGGTGTTCGTCAATACCTGCCTTTAAAACTGAATGCTTCGGGTGTAATGCCTATTATCTTCGCCCAGGCTATCATGTTCTTACCTGCCACTATTGGTCAGTTCATCAGCAACAAGGCCAGCAACAGCAGCGTATTAATAGCCCTAAGCGATATTACCTCTGTGGCTTACAACCTTATCTACTTTGTGTTGATCGTAGCATTCACCTACTTCTATACAGCGTTAATCATCAACCCAACCCAAATTGCGGACGATCTGAAGCGTAACAACGGCTTTATCCCCGGTATTAAGCCTGGCAAAAAGACCGAAGAGTTTATCGATAACATCATTTCGCGCATTACCTTACCGGGTGCAATTTTCTTAGGCTTTGTGGCCATCATGCCTGCTATCGTAATGTTGTTCAACGTAAACCGTGCCTTCGCCCTGTTCTATGGTGGTAGCTCCATCCTGATCATGGTAGGCGTAATTCTGGATACACTGCAAACAGTTGAAACCTATCTGTTGAACCGCCACTACGACGGCTTAACCAGCAGCGGACGCATCAAAGGCCGCCAGGGTAACATGTATCAGCAGTCATACTAATAGCATACGAATGTTTTAACCAACTTATAAAACCGCCCCTCTCGCCAAAACGAGAGGGGATTTTGTTTAAAAATGGCAATCATCAGCAGAACCGCAGAAGAAATTGAGTTGATCCGCAAAAGTTGCGACCTCCTTTCACGCACCATGGGCGAAATAGCCAAAACCATAAAGGCCGGCAGCAATGGCTTAGACCTCGATAAAATGGCCGAACAGTTCATCAGGGACAACGGTGGCACTCCAAGCTTTAAAGGCTACGAGGGCTTCCCTAATTCGCTTTGTATCTCTATTAACGACGAAGTGGTGCACGGAATCCCTAAAGCCGCTGTGTTTAAGGATGGTGACATCATATCCGTAGACTGTGGCGTATTTATGAACAACTTCCACGGCGATATGGCTTATACCTTTGGTATAGGTAATGTGGCCCCGGCTGTGCAGCAGTTATTAAAAGTAACCAAGCAATCGCTGTATTTGGGTATTGAACAGGCCACCACCGGCAAACGCACCGGCGACATAGGCTTTGCCGTGCAGGACTTCTGCGAGCGTCAGCATCCTTATAAATGTGTAAGGGAACTGGTTGGCCACGGTGTAGGCCATACCCTGCACGAAGACCCTCAGGTGCCCAACTATGGTAAACGCGGCGGAGGCCCCCGTTTAATTGAGAATTGCGTAATCGCCATCGAGCCTATGGTTAACCTGGGCAAACGCGATATCTACAGCAAGCGGGATAACTGGACCATCGCCACCCAGGACGGCAAGCCGTCCGCTCACTTTGAGCATACCCTGGTTGTTAAAACCAATGCAGCCGAAATACTCACTACCTACAACTTTATAGACGCGGCCCTGCAAAACAACGCCGACCTGGTTAAGATATAAGCAAGCATACCTAACCTTACATAATAAGTAAGGAATACTATAATGCGGCTTTGTGAGCTACTCTATATATGTAGATAGCACACAAAGCCGCTTCTGTTTATAGGTGGTTTTTAACGATATAAACTGCCTGGAATAGATGTAGCACAAACCCTGTATTCGCGGATACAAGTTATTTGTTGTATTCCAAACAATGGATGCTTTAAAGCTACGGGTCTGTGTTGTAAGCCACAGCCCAAAAACAGCATCTCTGGTAGTAACCAGGGCGTAAAACCATGCATAAATCTTTACGCCATGAAAGATATTTTACTAATACTTATGTTGTGTTTATCGATAGCCGCTAAAGCTACGGTACACGCAGATTTTACCCCGGACAAAACGCAAGGTTGTCCTCCACTGTTAGTAAACTTTACTAATCTTTCTACTCCTGCAAACGCCGGTTTCCGTTGGGATTTTGGCAATGGCAACAGCTCTATACTTGCCAATCCTTCAGCTATGTTTTTAAACGCCGGTAACTACCGCGTTAAGTTAATGGTTACTTATGGTGGTGTAACCGATACCATTTCAAAGGTTATCACAGTGCATCAATTACCTGTAGTAAACTTCAGCGCTCCGGCTGTTGATCTTTGTTCGAATGACACAGCCCGTTTCCTGGCAAATGTAGTTCCCGGCGATGCTGCTATTACGGATTATGCCTGGGGTTTCGGCGATGGTATCGCCAGCAGCGATATCAATTCTAAACATGTATATAATCAGGCCGGCACATATGATGTTACCTTAGTTGTACAGGATGCAAATGGTTGCAGTAATAATGTTACGAAGCATAATTACATTCAAACATTTCCTGCACCAAATGCATCATTTACTGCTGTGCCGGCTATTAGTTGCAATTATACAGATACTGTTCATTTTACCAATAATTCAATTGGTAACGGATTAAGTTACCTGTGGAAGTTGAATGATACCTTAACAACGACCATAACCAATCCTTACTGTATTTATACGCAAGAGCGCCGTAAAGTGGTACTGTACGTAACTGATCAGAACGGTTGTAAAGATTCCATTGCATTCAGAATCAGCGTTACGGATATTGATGCCGGGTTTGTGGCTAATAAAACAGAAGCTTGTGCCGGCGAAAGTATTAAGTTTACCAGTACTTCCCCTATCATTGGTACTGGTAGATTTTGGGACTTTGGCGATGGGACTACCTCTACCAGTACTAACCCTACCAAAGTTTATAGTAATCCTGGTATATACACTGTTAAATTAACTGCTATTGATGGCCCATGCCGCGATACGCTGGTTAAGGTAAATTATATCACCATCACCACAGGTTTTGCGGTAAGCTTTACTGCAGATGCTACTCAAGGCTGCGAAACTCCTTTTACCGTTAACTTCTCAAACAATACACCGGGTGGTGCTACTTTTAACTGGACTTTTGGTGATGGCACAACCTCTAATGCAGAAAATCCGTCTAAAACCTTCACAACCAACGGCACTTTTAGCGTTAGTTTAACTGTAACCGATACTACGGGATGTAGTGTGACTGGCGTAGTTCCCGCTATGGTAAGCACTTCGCTGCCCCGCCCACGCTTTAAAAGCGATACACTGGGCTGCCCCGGAAATGGTATAGCCTTCAATAATATTTCGCTGGATGCAGTGAGCTACATGTGGAACTTTGGCGACGGCGATACCAGTTCAGTAAAAAGCCCTAACCATATCTTTGATCAGGTTGGTGATTACACCGTTACCCTCACCGCTTTCAATAGCCTGGGTTGCGATAGCAGCATAACCAAAGTGGTGCACATTGACACCGTGCATGTTGACTTCGCCGTAAACCAAACCTTTTCTCCTTGTCCTCCTTTCGTAGCCCTGTTTACTAGCAATGCTAATAAGCCAAACTTGAAATACTTCTGGGATTTTGGCGACGGTGGTACCGACACAGCTGCTAACCCTACACACATTTATTTTTACCCTGGTATCTATACCGTTAAAATGGTTGGCAAAACAGCCTACGGTTGCACCGATACCATTGTTTATAAAGATCTGATTGTAGTGCAGGGTCCATCAGGGGTGTTCGCGGTTAACCCTACTGAAGGCTGTGTTCCTTTAAATGTAAACTTCTCTGCTGTAGTATCTACAAATACGCTATCGTTCTGGTCTGATATGGGTGATGGTCGGGTAGTTAATGATTCGCTGGCCTTTAGCCATGCTTACACCCAGGTAGATAGTTTCCATCCTAAGTTTATACTGGTTGACCACATTGGTTGCATGGTTAGCTATAACTTGCCTGTAGTAGTAACTCACGCTACCCCTCAATTGCAGCTGAACGATACAACCGTATGTCCTGGGGCAGTAGTATTGGTTGATGCCGGTAACGATAATTACCAGTGGATACCTGCCGCCAACTTAAGCTGCGATACCTGCGCTACCGTAGTAATCAATCCTCAACAAACCATAACCTACCGTGTAACAGCTACTAATCAATACGGATGTAACGTGGTAGATAGCATGTCGGTAAATGTGCAGGCCCTACCAATTTTGAATAACCCTGCACCGG
>JAXLUO010000009.1:0-147111 GCA_046329495.1 Chitinophagales bacterium
CGGGTTAATTACGATTTGTTCCACCTGTTGTTATACATAGTAGCGGGGCCGGCTTTGTGGTTGGTGTTTAAATATAGTGCCCCATTGTTGCCGGTACCTTTTTGGGTGATCAGCAGTTTATTGATGCTGGTATTTGCAGGCCTGGTATTGCTTTTAGACGGTGCCAGTTTAAAACGTGTACTACTGCGCACTTCCTGATTTGTAAGTAGCCCCTTCTATAAATTTACTTTACCTTGCGCCCCGCATGAGCGAAAAACATTTTTTCATTTTTGGCCGCAAACCTGTAATGGAAGCATTTAACAGTGGCCGCCGTTTAGATAAGGTTTTGATATTAAAAGATGCCACCGGCGACGAGATTAAGCAAATAAGGCTGCAGGCACATAAGGCTGAAATACCGGTGCAGAATGTACCGCGCGAAAAACTGGATGGCTTGTTGCGCAAGTATGCTGCCAAACAGCAAAAAGAGCCTAACCACCAGGGCGTAGTGGGCTTTTTATCGCTGATAGAATACTATACGCTGGATGATGTAATGAACAATGCTTTATCGCAGGGCCGCAATCCGCTATTGGTGATACTGGATGGCGTAACCGACGTAGGCAATTTTGGCGCTATTGCGCGTAGCGCCGAAGCTATGGGTGCCGATGCCATTGTAGTTCCCTCTCAGGGCAGTGCGCAGATTAATTCAGAGGCTATGAAGGCCAGTGCAGGTTCGTTGAACCGCATCCATGTGTGCCGCGAAAAGAGTCTGGTAACTGCTATCAAGTTTTTAAAGGCCAGCGGTGTTAAAGTGTATGGTGCCGATATGAAAGGTACAGATGTAGCCAAAGCAGACTGGAATGTACCTGTTGCCCTGGTGATGGGTAGCGAAGGTTTCGGCATAAGCGGCGAAGTGCAGAAATTATGCGACGATACCGTTCGCATTCCCATGCAGGGCGTTACCGAATCGTTGAACGTATCGGTTAGCGCAGGTATTATTTTGTATGAAGCCATGAAGGCAAGGCGTTAATCGGTACTATTTTCCTTTTCAGCCAGCTCCACTTTTTTACGCAGGTAGGCCGATGTTGCCTCCAGCACAGCAACAAACTCTTCAGGCGTAGCATCAGTTGCGTTTTTCAATTCCCGAGCTAACAAACCAAACGCACATTGGTTGCCGGCCATGTAAATATGTTCGCCCAGTCCGTTGGTTACGCCGCGTATGCATAGTAAATGTTCAGCATCGCATACAAGGTAATAGGTGCTGCGGTTTAAAAGTACATCGTGGTAAACTTTTACGCTGCCGGGGGTAAGGTTTATTTCTTCTGTTATCGTTTCAAGCGAGGTGATTTTCATAAAAGTGATTTTTAGTTTTTCAGAAAAATGATTTACGTTTTTTAATCAGGTGTGCTACCTCTGTGTAATGCGGTTCGCACTCGTTGCAAATGCAGGCACTAACCTCAGGTTTGTAAGTAACCAAAGCGGCATCGCACCATTCGCCACAAGCAGCACAACGTTCCTGTTCGGCGCAGGCGTGGCAGTATTGCCCGCCCATGCTCAGGCGGCGCTGTAAGCCCGAATCGGGGTAGGAGCAGCCGCAGCAATCGCAGGTAAACGAGCGACTGATGCGGCCCAGTGATACATAGTTTGTAAGTTGCATACACCCTCCTTACTTTAAGCGGCGTTTGCCATGTGGTGCCTGCGCTTCTTCTTTTGCCAGTTGTTTCTGCAGGCGATGAAAGGCGGCAGCCTCGGCGGCGCGGCCTTTTAAGCGGGTGTGTTGTTTGTTTTGGTGCAGTTGTTTTTTAAGCGTGCGCACATCTGTCCGCAAACGGCTTAGTTGCAGGCGTAATTCGTTGAGGGTTCCGGCAATTGCGGAACCGCGTTTTGGGTTTTGCATAAAAATGTTGATTTAGTGTTTTGCGGTGGATGGCCGGCAGTAATGCTTCCTTTTGCTGACGCAAGTAGAGTAGGAGAGCCCGCTTATAGGTTAGGGAGGGCTAAATTTGTCAAAACATGTTTGCTATTTTCATATATTAGTGTAGTTTTGTTTGTCAATAATGGCACAAATGTAAAGTAATGGTTTACATTATGGTAATATTTTCATGAATTTGTTTTACATTTTAACAATTATGGAAAATACGGAAGGGGAATTGTTACGTAAATACCTAAGACAGAATGGTTTAAACCAGGAAGAATTTGCTGCCCGCATGGGTATTAGCCGACAGGGTTTAAATTATCATTTGCGCAAAGCAAAGCTGGATTATGAATTCAAGCAACAATTGCGCGAACAGGGCATTCTGTTGTTTGACGACCGTGGCAGAGTAGTTACGCAGCCGCAAAAATTGGAAGAGCCGGGTGATGCACGGTATATCAACTTTGGAGAGCAGTTGCTGATGAATGTACCATTGGTAAACCAATATGCTTACGCGGGTTACCTGAGTGGTTACTCTGACGAAGAGTATGTGGAGCGTTTACCTAAGGTTCCCTTTCTGGTAGACCGTGAATACAAAGGCACGTACCGTTGTTTTGAGGTGCGGGGCGATAGTATGGACGATGGTACTGTAGATAGTTACCTGCCGGGGGATAAAGTGTTGGGTAGGCAAATTGCCCAGGCGCATTGGGTAAATAAGCTCCACATCCGCAAGTGGGATTTTATTATAGTGCACAAAACTGAGGGGATTTTAATAAAACGGATAGCCGACCATCAAACAGAGCAGGGGCTGCTGCGTTTGCACTCGCTAAACCCCTTATATGAAGATACGGACATACACCTGAAGGACGTAGTGGAAATATACAACGTGGTACAGGTGGCAAGAAAAAAATAAGATTCTGTTTCTTTTTTTGCTACTTTTGTCTCAATAAGCTATCAAGTGTAACAAATAGGGATTTACAGATGAGGAATTCTTAGTATGCTGAAATTAGAAACTGTTTAGCCGCTGTGTTTCGGTTTTAAATTTTTAGTAAGAAATGTTTTGATTGTTCAATCCTTAATATGTTATATTGTTCCCGAATTTATAGAACGCTATGACAACCAAGAAAAAAGCTAAAGCAAAAAAGGTAAATCCCCGCCTTGGGAAACCAAACCCTGAGACCAACCGCATGTTGGCTGAAGAGGTAACTGACCGTTTTATGGAAGCCTGCCGCGAATTGGTGAAGCGCAAGGATATGGTACGCAATTTCAGTCGCCTTGCCGGCGAGCTGGGTGCGTATAAAACCATATTCACC
This sequence comes from Chitinophagales bacterium, assembly GCA_046329495.1. Taxonomy (GTDB): domain Bacteria; phylum Bacteroidota; class Bacteroidia; order Chitinophagales; family LD1; genus Bog-950. The sequence goes on from JAXLUO010000009.1 coordinate 3,202, forward strand.
AAACTGAAGGATCCGAAGGACGATACCAATATTCCATTGCACATGGCCGCCCGTTTGTGCTCTATTTATAAAATCAACGGCGATTGGTTAATGACCGGCCACGGAAGCATGTGGGCTGAAGCTACCCCCGAGGAACGTTTGCAGAATATTGAAAAGACCCTGGCTGAAATGGGCAAGAACCTGAAGGTAGTAGATAAGAAGAAATAAGACTTAATTATTTCTAATATCATTTCAGCACTTTAGTTAGGCTAACCAAACCAAAACACTTATGGAAAAGAAAAAAGCAGGAAAAAAGAGAGGCGCCAAGCGCAAGCCAAAAATACCTAAGCCCGATGTAGCAGCAAACCGTGCGGTTGGCTCGGAAGTTACCGAACGTTTTCTGGTAGCGTGCCGTACGCTGGTATCGCGCCGCGACCGTGTACGGAACTTCAGCAAATTGGCTGAGGAGTTAGGCACCTATAAATCCATCTTCACCAAGCTGAATAACCCCGATTATAAAGCGAACATACCATTGGCCATGTGCGCCCGCCTTTGCCAGAAATACAAAATAAGCGGAGATTGGTTGTTAAGTGGCCGTGGAGATATGTGGGGACAGGAAGAGGCAACTGAGAAACTGGAAACCATTGAAAAAGCACTGGCCATGATGGATAAGCAACTTGGCAAGGTGATAGAGAAGAAGTAAGCACCCAGCGCTACGTATACAAAGCCGGATCAGCAATGCTCCGGCTTTTTTATTTGCCTTTTTTGCGACTTGCCTCTTCGGTTTTGCTGCTTTCTTTCAGTAGTTCGTTCATAGTTTCTACTTCATCGGGGGTAAAATAGCGCCAGGCACCGGGTTTAAGGTCCTTTAATTGTATATGCATTACGCGGATGCGTTTAAGCTTGGTAACGTTATACCCCAGGGCCTCGCACATACGGCGTATTTGGCGGTTAATACCCTGCGTTAGTATGATGCGAAAGGTAGTTTCGCCCAATTGTTGCACCGTACATTTTTTGGTATATACGCCATCCAGCCTAACACCCTTACCCATACGTTCGATAAATACGGGGCTGATAGGTTTATCTACTGAAACAATGTATTCCTTCTCGTGGTTATTGCCGGCGCGCAACACCTTGTTTACAATGTCGCCATCGTTGGTTAAAAATATCAGGCCCTCGCTTAGCTTATCTAAACGGCCGATAGGAAAAATGCGTTGCGGATGATTGATGTACGAAATGATATTGCCTGCCACCTGCTCGGTAGTGCAAACTACACGCACAGGTTTATTAAAGGCTATGTAAATGCGTGCGTGTCGCTTAGGTTTAATCACGCGGCCGTCCACCATAACTACATCGCCGGGTTTTACGCGGTTGCCTTTTTGAGCATCCTTACCGTTATAGCTTACACGGCCATGTTCAATCATTTCATCCGCCTCGCGGCGCGAACATAAGCCTGTATCGCTGATATACTTATTAATGCTGATGCCGTTGTTATCCATGCTGCACAATTACTGGATGCAAAGGTAACCAAGTATGGTAAAGCTTACTTAAAGTCCATTTGTGCCGCACCGGCACGGCGGGCAGGGAAGTAGGCTGCCAATAAACTTAGCAGCAGGATAATGCCTATGGCTAATACAGGATCCCATAGCTTTAGTTGCACTGGGTAGTAATCAATTACAAAGCTGCTGCCTTCACCGCTGCCGCTCAGTTTAAGGAAGTGATATTTTAATTGCAACAAACAAACTGCATAGCCAGCCAGTAAACCAATACCCGCTCCTATTACGGCGTTTAGCATTCCGTTTAGCAGGTAAATGTTGCGTACCAGTATCGTGTTGCCACCCATGGCTTTCAGGATGCTGATGTCCCGGCTTTTTTCAAGCACCAGCATACTTAAAGAGCCAATGATGTTAAAGGAGATGATGAGAATAATAAAAGCAAGAATGGCGGTGGTTACCCAGCGTTCAATAATCATTACCCGGTACATTTCTGCCCGTTGCTGGTAACGCGTGCGTACCGTATAGCCTTTGCCAACGGCAGCACCGATTGCTTCGGCGGCTTTATCCAGGTCGGCGTTGGGTTTCAGGCGCACTTCGTAAGCTGTAATCTGATTTTCGCTGCCCAGTAATTCTTTGGCAAACGCCAGGTTTACGAATATGTACTTCGAGTCAAAGTCCTGCTGTATGGCAAACATACCTGCCGGCAATACCTGCATGGTGCTGAACTCATCGGCAGGGTTAAAGGAAGATTTGACTCCTTTGCGCGGTACGGTAATGCGCAAAGGTTCATACTGCTCCTCTACATTCATGTTCATGCTTAGCCCAATGTTGGCACCCACTACGGCGCGGCTGTGCAGGCTATCGCCTAAATCAAATTTGCCTTCGCGTACAAAATCTTTAACGGTGGTTACATTATTATAGGCTTCATCAACGCCTTTAATTACACCTATCTGTGCGTTGTTGCCATATTCTAGGTAGGCGTTCTCTTCCAGCGTACGCGAAACCGCTACCACATCGCCATACTTAACTATCGAGGCCAGTATAGCCGGGTTATCTTCAATGGTTTTACCCGCAGCGGCGCGCACTTCAATATCAGGGTAAAACGAATTGTAAAGCGATAGCACCAAGCCTTCAAAACCGTTAAAAACGCTAAGCACTACTATTAATGCAAAAGCGCCTACAGCCATACCTGCCATACTAACCCACGAAATGATGTTGATGGCGTTGGTAGACTTTTTAGAGAACAGGTAACGAAAGGCGATGCGTAAGGATAACATTACTTAGCGCTCTTTTTTTTAGGGGCGGCAGCCTTCTTTTTAGCAGGTGCCTTACGCGGTTTTTTCTCAGCCGCAACAATATCGTCTGCCAGTGCTTTTTCTTCCTCCTTAATTTTTTGGAACACATGTTCAATACGGTCTACATAATCCAGTGTATCATCACGGAAGAATTCAATCTCCGGAATGCGGCGCAGGTCGTGACGTAATTTAATGCCCAGTTCGCGCTTAATCTCAACCTTATGTTCGTTAAAACTTTGCAGCACGGCATCAGGTTCGGGGGCATTGTAAATGCTCAGGTAAAAGCGCACCAGGGTTAAATCGCTGGTAACTTTTACCTTGGTAACGGTAACAAAAGCTTTGCCGTAAATGCTCTTTCCCTGCCGTAATAAAATATCGGTAAAGGCCTCCTGAATTACGGAGGCTATCTTTAATTGTCTTCTGTTATCCATAGGGCGAAAGTAGTTTAAGTTGGGCAGAAGTTATTTATCAATCACCAGTGTGTCGGCAGCAGCGCCGAGGTCAACCAGCGTTTTGCAGATGTCCTTAACGAACGATTCGCCGCCACATACATAAAAACGCTGACCGAAGTCCTGCACATAGCTTAACAACCAATCGCGGTTCAGCCGGCGTTCGCGAAAACCGATCACTCCTTCGCGCGTGTAGTGGTTAATGTAATTTTCCTTCAGCATATCGTGCAGTTCGGTGCCGCAAATCACATCCTCGCTGGTATAGTTACTGTAGATAAGCTTACAGTTGCTTAATTGTTTGTTACGCGTTAGCTCGCGGAAGATGGAAAGGAAAGGCGTAACACCCGAACCACCGGCAATAAACACACCCGGGCCTTTGTACTGGATGGCGCCAAATGGTTCTTTAATAATCAATTCGGTACCGGCATTAATACGGCCCAACTGGTCGGTAACACTTTGGCGGTCGCGGTAAATTTTTACCATAAACTCCAGGTGTTCCCAGCGGTTAAGGCCTGTAAAGGTAAATGGGCGGAATTTGTCGTTCCAGCCCGGCAGGTTAATGGCCACATCGGTGGCCTGGCCCGGTATAAAGGTGTAGCCCCTGGGTTTTTCAACCAAAAAGCGCTTGGTATTTAAGGTGATATAACTGCTTTCGAGGATTTTTACGATATGGTCTGCCATTCACTACAATTTAATTCATCCATACACGGGTTCAATGTAACCCGCAGGTTATTCCAACAAATATAGAAGGTCTTGCTGCACAATTTCTATTTTCACGGGCCGTTAATCGGTCACCATTAAGCACTTAACCAATAAAGTACCACTTTTGTTTGTGAAACATTTGCTGAAAATAGTTGCCCTTGTTGCCCTTCCTCTATTTGTATTGTTTAGTGCCAATAGTTGTAAAAAGGAACAGTTTGGCAACGGACCAATAAGCTTTAGCCGCGATACACTAACTTTTGATACCGTATTTACCAGCCTGGGCTCTACAACCCGCTACTTTAAGGTGTTTAACGATAACAAAAAAGCGGTACGTATTGATGATATCCGCCTGATGCACCTGGTTGGTAATCAGTTCCGCATTAATGTAGACGGCATACCGGGCGATCAGTTTACGGGTATCGAAATTCCGGCACAGGATTCTATCTATGTGTTTGTTGAGGTAACTGTTGACCCTAATAATGCCGCCACGCCTTTTGTAATTATTGATGATGTAACTTTTAGTTTGAACGGCAGTACCAAAACCGTTCACCTGCAGGCATTTGGTCAAAATGCCCATTTCCATTATGGCGAAACTATTACAAGCAGTGCGGTTTGGAACAACGACCTGCCGCATGTAATTATTGCTAACGACACTAACCCCGGCGTAGTAGTGGACTGTGGCGGTTCGCTTACCATTAACCCCGGCTGTAAAGTGTTTTTTGCAGGTAATACGGGCATTTTTGTTGAGGGCACTTTAAATGCTGTTGCCGGCACCTGGAGCGATTCGATCGTATTTCAGGGGGTGCGTTTAGAGCAGTATTATGATGATAAACCCGGCCAATGGTTTGGCTTGGTGTTTCTGCGCGATACCGTAGATGGTAGCTGCACCCCGCAGGGCTTTTTCGATCATTGTGTTATTACCGAAAGCAGCTATGGTATTTATGCCGGTGCGGGCATCAGCGGCGATTTGAATAAATATATTTTGGGCGATGCCTTTAGGCCACAGGTAACTATCACTAACAGTATTATAAAGCATTCGCAATACAATGCGGTGTTTGGCTTTAATGCCGAGATAAGTGCCGAGAACTCGGAGTTTTTTGTAAGTGGCGATCACTTGTTACAGTTTGCTTTAGGGGGCTTATATAATTTTAAAGGCTGTACCATTTTTAATAACGGTAGCCGTTACATAGGCCACGAAAAAGAGACTATGCTGCTCAGCAATCTGGCAGCAACCGGCCCTACCAGTTATGTAAAAGCGGCTTTAACTTCTAACTTCGAGAACTGTGTGGTGTATGGTAGTTTACAGAACGAAATTGCCTTTAGCAATTACCTGGGTTATACAGCAGGCACCGACTTTAGCAATAACTTCAGCAAGTGTTTGTTGCGCACCAAGGAGGACACCCTGAACGGTTACACAACCGGCCATACCGAGTTGCTGTTTAATACCGATCCGCGCTTTAAGGATGAGGATGCCTTTAATTTTACACCCAGTGATAGTGTGGGCTACCTTTCGCCTTTGATAGATGCGGCCGTTACCGGTGCGGGATTAGGGCAGGATATTTTTGGTAATACCCGTGGGGTTGTAAACAGCCATGTGCAGCCACCATCTGGCAAGCCGTATGATATAGGTGCAATTGAGGTGCAGTAATGGCTTAAGGGGTGTAGAATAAAAAGTTACCTTTAACTTAAACCCCTTACCATGAAAAAGAGCCTCCTCCTTTTTATCTCCGTATTTACTTTTTGGGCAGTACAGGCCCAAAACATAAATGATCTGGAAAGCCTGGAAAACGCTATTAAGCCGGGTACGCAACTTACGTACGACGTAAGCGCTGGTGGCAAGCAATACAAGTTTATTGTAACCATAAAAAAGCTGGGCACCGAAATCGCCTTCGACTGGAAGATGACCGAACCGGTAAATAAAACCGGTAGTGTGGCCATGACGGCTGCTGCTGTGGCCAAAGCCGACGCTTTGTTCAATTACTTTAACGGCGGGCCTACCGTGTTGGAAAAGGAAACCAGCGTATGGATAAGCCAAAAACTGTTTAACGATATTGCCACCAACGCACAAGGGGCTATACGGGTTAACGGGGCAGCTGATACGGTTACGGTAATGAGCAATACCATTTCAGAATTCAACTTTAACCTGAACGGCAACCTGGTGGCCGTACCGGGTTGGGAACTGCAGGGAGGTAGTGATATTAAATACACCATTGACGTTATTGAATCGGCAAAATTTCCGCTGATTGTGCGCATGGATTTGGGTTGGACTATTGCACTAAGCGAAGTAAAGAGCCAATAAGCTAACACTGTCCTCTAAACACAAATGGCTGCGAAAAAAATCCACCCCGCGGTACTTGACATATATATAGGATCGTGTAAATTGACCACTGTAAGGCTGCCGTATCCATGTTTACCCTGCTAAAAGATATTTATTACTCGTTTCCCATCCAGTTATTACTGTTATCGTTTAAGCGCTATCAGTTTCTGCTTTTAAGCTGGGTATTCTTTTTCATCATAGTTGTAGGCAAATTCGGATCCGGTATCGGAGTGCCTTCTACATTTCTTGATCCGGAATATTTAGGAAAAGTAGGCTATCTGAGTTTTGCCATTGTTGGTTTAGGCATGGGTGTATTTTATGTTACCTGGAACGTAGTAATGTATATCCTGCATTCGCACCGCTTTCCGTTTATGGCCAGCTTGCAATATCCGCTCGGCATGTTCTTTCTCAACAACTCTATCATTCCTTTTCTCTTCATCGTTTCCTACATCGCATCGGTTATTCACTTTCAAATTACGTATGAGTTTCAGGGCTTTTGGGACTTAATGCCCGAAATAGCCGGTTTTTTGGCAGGGTTTATTTTTATCCTGCTTATTACATCTGCCTATTTTGGTGTGGCCAATCCTACTACCGGGAGTTACCTGGCAGCTAATAAGGAAAAAATACGCCGTAGAAAAAGCATACGCCGTGTGCAGTTTAACGAGGCTATGGAAACCGAGCACTTTAACCGGGTTGATTTTTACCTGACCAATAAATTGCGTCTGCGCCATACACGTACCGTTGAACATTATGACCCGGGTTTACACCGCCTGGTGTTTCGCCGCCACCACCTTAATGCTTTTATCGCTTTTATCATCATACTTGGCTTTTTAACGGCCAGTGGTTTCTTCTTAGAATATCCGCTTTTTCAGGTGCCTATTGTGGCCAGCGGCTTTTTGTTTTTCAGTGTTATTGTGTGCTTGTTTAGCATGTTTTTGTACTGGACGGGTGGATGGGGCATGCTGGCGGTAATGGTGTTTTTATTTACAGCCAACTATCTTACCAAGTTCGATGTGTTTGGCAGCATGAGCACGGTTTATGGGTTAAATTACGAAACCAAGAAAGCCGAGTACAGCATGCGCAACCTGCGCGCTATTTCAACAGATAGTATCATACAACACGATAAGGATTACTTTGTAACCATCTTCGATAACTGGAAGAAGAAAAATATAAATAAAGCACATCCCGAAAGGAAACCTATGCTTTATTTTATAAATGTAAGCGGTGGCGGATTGCGTTCGGCTATGTTTGTTACTGCCATTTTGCAACAGGCGGATAGCCTGGCAGGAGGTGCCCTGTTTGATAAAACTTTTATGATAAGCGGTGCCTCGGGCGGTATGTTTGGCACTACGTATTTGCGCGAATTGTTTTTGCGTAAAAAGAACGGTCAGCCTATTAACATGCAGGACCCCATGCTGCCTTACAATGTTTCGCGCGATGTGCTGAACCCAATTGGATTATCTATCATTAATAACGATGCACTGCTGCCGTATCATAAGTTTGAGTTGAACGGACATAAATACTTTAAGGACCGGGGTTATATTTTTGAACGCTTCTTCTGCGATAATACCGGTCTTGATTTCCAGAAGACAATTGGCGATTACATGCAGCCGGAGTACGAGGCAAAAGTTCCTTTGATGATCTATCATACTACGGTTATAAATGACTCACGCCGGTTCTTTATTTCGCCGCATCCGGTTTCGTTTTTAATGCGGCCCTTTGGTAACGATAGTCTGGACGAAGCTTTGGACATAGATGCCATTGATTTTTGCCGCATGTTTGAGCAGCAGGATGCAAGACGTTTGCTGGTTACTTCGGCCATGCGGATGGATGCCACTTTTCCCTTCATTTTGCCTAACCCGGTGCTGCCTACCGAGCCACAAACGTATGTAATGGATGGCGGGGCACTGGATAACTTTGGAACCGAAACAAGCATACGGTTTATGAAAACCTTCCGCGAATGGATTAAGCGAAACACCAGTGGCGTGGTTATTATTCAGATACGCGATTCGGAGAAACTGGATGAGCCGGAAGCAATTACCCAACGCACGTTGGTAAACCGCTTAACCGATCCACTGGGTACCGTGTATAAGAACATGGAGAATATGCATGACTTTTTAACCGACCAACGCCTGAACGATTTGGATCAGGATTTGAAAGGTAACCTGCACTTTGTGTTGTTTGAATACACCAGCACTACCGAGGACGACAAAGCCGCCATGAGCATGCACGTTACTACCCGCGATAAGAATGATATTATGCGTTCGTTGCACCGGGCCAACAATGTGGCTGCATTTAATAAGCTGCAACGAATATTAAGCAGTAAATAATTATTGCGTAATAACCAACTTGCGCGTCAGCCTGTTTTGCCCTCCCTGAAATTGAACTATATAATTGCCCGGTAAAAGGTTTTGCAGATTTAATGTAGTAGCGATACCTGCATTGCAATTATCTTTATATAATAAACGTCCCTGGAGGTCATAAACAAACACCTCGCCTGCAAGCGGTACAGTTATCTGCACTAAGCCTGTGGAAGGATTTGGGCTAATCATCAATGAATTGGTAGTTGTTAAATCCGAAAGGCCTACTTCGTATACACAAGATGCCCGCGGTATAGAGCAGCCATTGTAGCAACCACCGCACGTTGAGCCGCCCTGGTTTAGGAAATATCCATGCTCCATACTGGAGGTAGCAGCAAAAACCAGGTCGCCGGTGCTGAAATTAAAAGATTCGCAACAGGTGATGTGGAAGGCATGTATATAAAGCCCGCCGTACTTTCTAAAATGGCCTGTTATACTAAAATTGCCGCAGAGCCGTGCACAAACTTCAATCAGTAAAGCGCCGGTTTCATCAATTGTTATATCCTGATCAAGCGTAACACTGTGTCTGATAACCACCGAGTCAGTAGGTACCGGTACGGATGCAGTACTCCAGGTTTGGGCGCTGCTCCAGTTACCACTTTGTACCGAATAAACAGTTGCGGCGTTTAATGCATTCAGCAGCAATAACAATAGAGGTATAATAGGTATTTCATAGGGTTAGGTTTCTATAAAGATAATACCGCGTATTTAGATTAAAAACAATTTGGCTATAAAATTATATGGCCTGCGTTGTTACTTTTCTGTGGCTCCTGCGTTTAACAAGTACAAGGCCGGTGAAATGAAGCTGCGAACATTGCCCCGTTAGCAGCGGAAAGAGCTATCGGCAGGTTCCGGAGTCGTAAAAGGCTGCCGGAACAATTTTTATATGGAAAAACGCTACGCTAACATCCTTATACATGAGTATTACCCGTATTATTTGCGCGGCGTTTGCGCTGTTAGCGTTCAATATACAATCCTTTGCTGAAGATGAAACCTTTGTAGTACAGCGTGTTGGAACGCGCCTTACTATGCGACATCCTTTTGTGGTGCATAACCGGGAGGAAGGCTTGGCGGGGTTCAGCAATGCTTTGTATTATACCATTACCAGGGGTAATGCTGTAGATAACTACGATGTTGGTTTAACGTTGCGCGATAGTTTACCGGATGGTATCTACAAGGTTTACCTGGATAGTAGTTTTAACTATTTGTTATTGCAGGCACAGTATAAAAGCGGCAACCGCACCGGTGAGTGGGTGTATTATTATCCCAATCAAAAGCCGGCATACAAACTTAATTACTTGAATAATAAACGTAATGGCGCTGCAACTACGTATGATTATAAGGGTGCTGTGCTATGCCGTAAATCCTATTTGAACGATAGCCTGAATGGTATCCTTACCTATACTTCACGTGAGCTACAGATTAAAGCTACCTATGTAAACAATTTACCGCAGGGTTGGGCAGAGGTGCTCAGCAATTGGTTTGGCACACCTGTAAAACAAACAGGTTTTTTTAAGCAAGGTGTACTGATAGATAGCCTTGGGAGTGTGCCCAACGGTGGAATAGCGTTTAACAGCAACACGCTACAGGAAGCTTATGCGCCTGCCTATACTGATACTACCTTGTTGTTACGCTATGAAAGCGATACGCAATTTGAAGGTCAGTTACAGCAACTAAAACGGCGTACCGATATTGCGCAATTGCATATTACGCTTGGCAGCATGCGCACAGCACGTAAAGTAGATTCGCTGTTAACTTTGTACTTGCCGGCTTTAAAGGCCCAAACTAAGTTAAACATGGTATGGATAGAGGGAGGAAGAAAAAATTCGTTTCCATCAGCGCTATATCAGCTGAGCACTATTTCGACTATCTGGTTTTATGCCGGAGCCAGACATTATTATCCTGGCGAGCCGGAGGAAGATGATACAACCAACTTGCCATTCGATAACCGCATTGCCCAACTTACGAAGTTGAAGACCCTTGACATTGAACGCGACTTTACACCCAAACAAATGCAGCAAATGGTGCAGATGCTGGCTACCTGCAAAAACCTGCGTAGCATTCATTTCGGCGATTATTATGATTTTAATAAACTGCCCGGTAATTTGAACTTATTGACCGGACTTAAGGAAATAACGGGTTTGCACATAGGCGATGCTGATAGTGCAGGGTTATACAAACTATTTAAACTTGCAGGGCTGGAACATTTGGATGTAGAGCCATATGGAAACGAAGAACGTTGGTATGATAGTTTGTTTGTTCATTTACCCTTATGCCAGGTAACGGTGTTTCGCACCTGCTTTCCTGCAGGTACGCCGGTACGTATGGCTGATGGCAACGAAAAGCCGATAGAGCAATTACAGCCGGGCGAAGCCGTGTTGGCTTTTGATACGGCTACGCTGCAGTTGGATACGGCTGTTATTACCAAACTGTTCAATAGTGGAAGCGTGCAAAAGCCCCTGCTTGAAATTACCTACGGCAAACAACAACAATTACGTTGCACATTTAATCATCCGGTTTTTGTGTTTGGTAAAGGTTATATCGCGGCTGAGCAACTGCGAGCCGGTGATTGGATTATTGGTCTATACGATGGTTGCAGTTATGAACAAATACAAAGTGTAGAAACACTACCCCTACGCAGCAAAGTTTATAATATCGAAACAACCGTGCACAATTATTTTGCAAGCAATGTACTGGTGCATAATAAGTAATATGCGCAACACCGGCGGAATTTTCACTACATACTAAGATTTTCGTTAGGCGTTATAATAATAGTAAACCTGCTATGCTGCATGGTTATGCAAAAAAGAGCATGACCAAAAATAGGTGAAGCAGCTGGGCAGCTTATAAATGCGCGAATAAGTACGGAGTGTTCTCCGAAACATAGTGGCGGATGGTTAACGAAATGAAAGATCCGTTACAAAGGTTTGGCAACAAACCATCGATTTAGGGGTCAGTAGCACTGTAACATTGTTACGGGTTACTACCGGCAGTCGGACGAAAGTCCGGCTGCTTCGCGCATTATATTTCCATCCACTTTATGGTGTTAAGCCTTTTATTGGAACAGGAAAAACGAATGACTCCAATACATTGTGATGCGCTTTTGAGATGTGTTCCTTAAATGAACGCATACTCTTATGCATTATAAGGCTGTATTCTTCGTTTAATTTGCCTAATACCATTTCAATTTCTATCAATCGTTTCCGGATGATCTGTTCACGTTGATCTTTATCCTTAGGCAATTCGGCATCCAGGCGTTCCAGGTCAGTCTTAAAATGGCTGTCCACCTCATCATAAAAATCGCGCAGTAATGGATGGCTGGTAAAGGTTTTAATATGGGCAAAGCGCTGCGCTTGCTTTTTTTCGCTTTCCTCTAATCCGCCGTTACTGTTTGATGCGAGCAAAGTAAGGTAAGCCGGAAACAGTAGTAATTTAGCCCTGTCTTCCGGCGTAAGGTCTTGATAGTGTTGCATATTATAGAGTTTAAGATGTGACTGTTGTACAATTAAGTAACGACGCTTCTCTGCCATTCTGTTGTAAAAAGGATAAATATTTCATCTTCCTCCCGGTTAACTATAGGTTAAGTTCTATAAACTCTTTTAGCCCTAACGGTAAAGCATTAATTTCGGCGCTCCCAAACATTAAATTTTCGGAAGTGCTAAAAAGGATTGTTGCTTCATTGTTTTATTGTGTAGCCCTGCAGGGTGCCATTTCTGCCCAAATTATACCCTACCCCGATCATGTGGTAGTGGTTATTTACGAAAACCATGCATACGAACAAATTATTGGCTCGCCCGACGCACCATATATTAATAGCCTGGCTACCGATCCCTATGCCGCGTTGTTCTCGCAATCGTATGGTGTAACGCATCCCAGCCAACCAAACTACATGTATCTGTTTAGCGGAGATAACCAAAACGTAATACTCGATTTTACGCCGCTGTCTTTTTTGCTCCCTTTCTCCACGCCAAACCTGGGTGCTGAATTATTGCAAAACGGCAAAACTTTTAAAGGTTTTAGCGAAGACCTGCCTTACACCGGCTTTACCGGCGATAGCGTAAACGGTTACAAGCGCAAACACTCACCATGGATAAACTGGCAGGACGGCACAACCAATGGCATACCTGCCGCATTGAATCTGCCGCTGGATAGTTTCCCTACCGATTTTAACCAATTGCCAAATGTGTCGTTTGTAATTCCAACATTAGACCACGACATGCACGATGGCAGTATTGCCGTTGGCGATGCCTGGCTACAAACGCATTTGGATGCTTATGCCCAATGGTGCAAAACGCATAACAGTTTGCTGATTTTTACCTATGATGAAGACGATGATTTCCACAGCAACCGCATTCCTACTTTCTTTTTAGGCCAAATGGTAAAACATGGCGAGTATACCGAACACATTGACCACAACAATGTGCTGCATGTAATGGAAGATATGTATGGCCTGCCACATGCCGGCAATAGCAACGGTGCTGCCACCATCAGCGATTGCTGGTTGCAGAAACCGGAATGCGCCTTTACCGCCAATACCACTACCATCTGCCAGGGGCAAAGTGTGCAGTTTAACGATAATACAACCGAGCAACCCACCAACTGGACCTGGTTATTTCCCGGGGGTAATCCGGTAATCTCGTATGAACAAAATCCCACAGTTACCTATAACAGTGCCGGTACTTTCCCTGTTAGCTTATTTGCCCGCAACCATGTGGGTGCCGATACCCTTGGCGTGTTGAATTACATAACAGTTACTCCGGGCCCAGCTATTCAACTTAGCGCCGATTCGCTGGCCATATGCCGGGGCGAAAGTGTTTCGTTAACTGTAACGGGTGCTACCGGTTATACCTGGCAAGCGGCTCCCGGTATTATAAGCGCACAGGGCAATAGCCTGCAGGCGGCACCGGTTAACAGCGTATATTACCAGGTGGTGGGTACCGATGGAACCTGCATTAGTGATACGGCTAAAACCTGGGTAACCGTTCATCAGCAGGGCAATACGCAATTGCAGGGCGATATTTGCACGGGTGAAACATATCCGTTTAAAGGGTTGCAATTAAACACTTCGGGTACTTATCGCGATACCTTAAGCACGATATATGGTTGCGATAGTTTTGTAACCTTGAATCTGCAGGTGCATGTACCCACTATTAGTGTAGTAAACGATATAGTGTGCAGCGGTAGCACATACTATTTTAATGGAATGGATATCAGCACCCCGGGCGTTTACCACGATACGCTTAGCTCACAAACCGGTTGCGATAGCTTTATTACCTTATTGCTTGCAGCCCACAACGTACCTGCGGTAACCTGGGGCGGTGCCCCTTACAGTGTAACGCAGGGCGATAACCCTATTGCACTAACAGGTGGCTTACCTGCCAATGGCGTATATAGTGGTGCCGGTGTTGGTAATAACACCTTCTACCCCGATAGCGTTTTACCGGGCACCTATACACTTACCTATACATATACCGATAGTTTAGGTTGTTCTGCCGAAGCAGTTAAAACAGTTGAGGTATTACCTTTGGGCTTGAACGAGCCTTCGGTTCAAAATGCGCTTATCATCTATCCTAATCCGGTTGCTGAAACCTTGCATGTAGTGATGAATGATGAAACACTGAAGGTTACTGTTTACGATATCCACGGACATAGGCTTACTGTTGATGCAGTGTTTGCCAATGAACAATGGAACCTGAACACATCGGGTTGGCCGGCAGGGGTGTACCTCTTACACTGTATAAATGCACACGGCAGCTATTATAGCAATCGCTTTGTAAAATTGAGTACCTACAACCGATAACCTGGGTCCGGTAAACATCCTTTTGCGAGGCTGGCTACTCGGGGTTATTGTTGAACTGTTTTTTTCGGTATTGCAAAATAATTTAAGGTGTAAGTAAAATTAATGTTACATTTCACTTTAAATAGATGGTATGTTTTTATCAGAAGAAAAGCCCCGTACGGATGCACAGCAAAAGACTGATAACCCCGATTGGTTCCGGCCGGTTTTTCCTGATAAACCGCTGCACAACATAGCGCTAACTTTTTCAGGCGGTGGCTTTCGCGCTGCTTCCTTTTCGCTTGGGGTGTTATCACTTTTCGATGCTGTTAAGACTACCGAAGGCAGCCTGCTAAAACGGGTAACTTACATTGCCTCCGCCTCAGGCGGTACTATTACCAATGCCTGCTACGCCCTGCACTGTACCAACACTAAATACGATTTTGCTGCCCTCTACAAACAAATGCGCGGCTTTTTGAATGGCACCGGATTGTTGCAACAAGCTATGGAGCTGCTGAATGATGACAAGCAATGGAAGGATCAATCGAAACACCGAAACCTTATTAATGCATTTGCCCGGGTTTATAATAAAGTGATTTATAATGATGCTACGATGGGGAGTTTGGCTCCGGGGTCAAACTCTTCATCACATATCGAGGAAGTTTGTTTTAACGCCACGGAGTTTTATGCAGGATTGCCTTTTCGCCAGCAGGTGAAAATGCAAACCGACCTGCTGCCGGATGAATTTTTCTTTTACGGCAATTTTAAAGTGCATGAAATTGGTAGTTGGCAACTGAAGTTCAAACTGGCTGATGTGCTGGCGGCGTCTTCCTGTTTTCCGGGCGGTTTTGAGCCTATCATTTTTCCGCACGATTTTGTTTCGCAAGCTGAATTGCGGGATGCAAAGGCAGCCCTTGAAATGAAACCCATAACCAACAGCGACAAAGAAAAAGCCTTCCGCGAAAAAAAAGAGCTGGGCCTTATGGATGGCGGAATAACCGATAACATTGCCCTGGAAAGTGTAATGCTGGCCGACCAACGACGAATAAATAAAGAGACAAGCTTCGAACGGTTTGGGCTTATCTTTCCTTGTGATGTAGGTAGTGGCAATATTGAATTTTACGATTTAGCACGGCCCGATAAACATAGCTGGTGGAGCAACCTAACACTCCGTACTATCCGCCTTGCGTTAATTGTTGTAAGTGTGCTTGGTTTAATTGGAACCGTTGCTTGCCTGGTTTGTAAATGTGCAGTTGCAACAGTTGTATTGGGTATGCTAACAAGTGTAGCAGGATTAGCTTTTGGCTTGCTGCAATTTGTACTAACTCAAATTAATACCGAGGGCAGCAAATCCAACCTCAATATTCCTTTCCCGCCAACCATTGTTAATACCCTAAAGGATTACCTCTTGCGCTCTCCTTTTTATGTGTTGAGTAATCTCCTTAAATCCCGGTTCGATTCAATGGTGATACTGAACACAGATGAATTTTTACGCCGCATCCGTCAAATTCAGTATAATACCATGTACGAAGCGCCCCGTTGGAAAAATCGGCGCAAAACCAATCACATCTACGATCTTTCAAAGGGCAATGAAGCGGAACGGGCGAAAGATGAAAAGGCATTTCCTTACCTGAAGCCGTCCGCGGCTATTGTCTCGTCTGCAGATAACGCCTTTGCCATGGGTACTACCTTGTGGTTTACCAAGGAGGATGATAAAGCGAAGCGTCCTAAAGATCTTATTGCCTGCGGACAGTTCACTGCCTGTCGCAACCTTTTGTTATATATCGAGCGTTTGCAACAGGATCCCGCTTTTGCTATGTTGGAACCATCAGCAAAAGCCGATGTAGTGGATATCAAACGACAGTTAAAGGCCCTTTGGCAACAGTTTCAGGACGATCCCCGGTTTATGGTTAACAGTGCTGAATTACTGGCTACCCCTACTAAATTTTAATAGAACAAAAACCCCTCCTGTATGGGCATTGTTACGTGCATCGTAATAATAGGAGAGGGCAAACCGAGGGGGTAACGTAATAATTGCTGAGGGGCCTATGCCCCAGCGGTTGCGGTAATTGGCATTCACGGTAAAATCAGCACCTAGGTAAACTCGTATTTTTTCTTTGCGCATCTTCTCGATGGTAGTAATAACATCGGGCTTTAGGTTTACAAACCAAAAGCTGCGGCCGGCAATACGGTTATTGGCAATGGTATCGTTTACAACAGCCCGGTAATTATTGCTTTGGTAAAAGGTATCGCTATAATAATTGATGCTGTCGTAGCATCCGGCTATTTCTGGGTTAGAAGGTACTGATTGCGATAACAGACCTTCAGCATCGACATGTTTGTAGACGCTGCGTTTTACCACCGGCGTATAACTGCTTACCAATACCGGTTTGGTGTTGGTGGGGTAAATGGTGTCGACCTTTGTTTTTGTAATGGTATAATCGCTACAGGGGTTCTGCCTGTGCATCGATATTGCTGCACCAAGCAACAGCAGCAAAATAATATTCAATATAACGGAATAGGGGAATAGTGTGTTTTTCATAGTAGTTTGTTTTAGTGTAAGTGTTCATATTCTTTACCGGCATCAAAGCAGGGGCATAGCTTCACCCATTCGTTGGGCGTTACTTTTCCATCGCCGTTTAAGTCGGGCGATAGATCCCTATGGCCCACAATTTTTGCTGATGGATATTTGCGTTTGTATTCCTGTACCAGTTGTAACAATGTTTGCTTTTGTTGCAGGGTACGTGTGTCGGTTCCGTTCCAACCACCTTTGTAGCACAAGTGTATGGAGTTGCTGTTGTGTCCTTTAACACCATTGCTTATTTGCTCATCGGGCGTTAAATGTTCGCGGGTGCCATCGCCGTTCACCAGCCAGTGGTAACCGTATTTGGTCCATCCAAGTTTATGTTTCCAGTAAGCAATAATGTCGCTTGTTTTTTGTTGCGCGGTACCGGCAGTACAGTGCAGCACGATATAATCTATGCGTCGCATAAAATGTTTTTAGTGGTTAGTAGAAGTTTGTTCGCCGAAAAGGAACAACAGCGCTTTTAATACAGCAATGCTGAAGGTGGCACCGGCTCCCAGAAAGTTTTTGACCTCAGCACTTAGCCAGGCATCGGGTATGGTAAGCACAAAGGTGGCCAGCGCGGGCATCACCAGCATTATTAAAGCATTAATGGCGCGTTCCATCCAGGCGGGTGCAGGTTTATGCAATTGGTCAAGGCCGAATTTTATCATACAGTTTCTTTTTAAACAGTTCATAAATGTCCTTACCCAACAAGCCACCTGCACCGCCGATAATGCCAAGCAATAAGGTCATCAGCAGTTTAAGGCCCAGGGCAAAAAGGTCCAGGTGTAGCCAGGTAATGGCCATCACCAGCATATCGCCGGTGGCAAATGCCAGCAGCGAATCGTAACGATTGTGATTCATGGAAATAGTGTTTCAGGTTAAAAAATGCCGGCAGGCGAAGGCTTGCCCGCCGGCGTAACGCAACACGCTATGGTGCCGGTATAAAACAGGAATCAAAGATGCCTTCAGGTGTATTGAATGGACAAGGGAAATTGTGACTTACCCATTTCACCAACACGTTCCAAACCACTTCGGTGTTCAGGTCGTTGGCAACGCTGAATTTTGGAATGATGGTAACCGGTACCGGTGTAATAAATGTTTTGCTGCTGGTGCGGAAAAAGAAACGAAAGTTTCGGTTACCTACCAGCGCATTGTAAAAAGCGCAGTTCGAATTAAAATTCGGATCGTTAAACCGCGCCTGAAAATCGTAACCTAATAAGGACTCCATTGTATCGCCGTAACCCGGTCCGGTTTTCTCCGAAGGTTCCGGCATTTCGCCATTGGTTTCGGGTATTACCAGTATTTGTCCGTCGGTTATACCGGTTTGCCAGCTTACAGGGTTCTCTGTGTCGCCATCGGCAAATACAAAGTCCTTATGTATAAACCCTGCCGAGCGTATGCGGCCATATTCCCGCGTTTCGCAGGGGTCGCAGTTATGTGCCGGTATCAGGTTATCGCAGTTAGAAGGATAATAGCCTGCCATAAATAGTGTTTAATAGATGAATAAATAAGTTGTGTTACCCGTTACAAAGTGGGTCGCAGGTATTAAAGCAGCCCTTGCGGTACTTGCTTTCAATGGTATAATGCATGGAGAAGAGCGTGTGGTAAGGTGTAGCAAAAGGCGCAAAGCCTTTGTATTCTTCGCGGAAAACCGCTTCGCTGTTCAGGTTGCTACCGGTTAATGTAACCAGCATACTTTGTAAATTAATCGAAGACAATGTACTTGCCGGGAATACATCCGGAAAACCCTCAGCAAGGCGTGCTTCCAGTTGTTCAACGGTTAGTTTAATAGCAGTTAGTTTAACCCATACCACCAACTTCATATGCAGGCGTTCAATTACTTTTTGGTTGTTATCTCCCACTGCATTCCGGTCGGTAGCATAGCTTACGTTATTAATGCGATGATACAGTTGTATCGGGTAAGTATCGTCAGGGATAATGGGTTGATAATCCTCCGCATTTATTGCAATAGCCGGAAATGTTTCCATGGCACCCTGCGTGCCGGTTCGCGTTATATCTGTTATCAGATTTTCAAATCTACCGGTTTGAAATACGGGAGCTTGTAATGCACCCTGTTGTAAATAGCGGTTTATAAAAGTTATTTGTGCCTGCCTGTGCATGTTTTGGTGTTTTAGGTTATGGTTGTTGTAGCAGCCTGGTAATTTGTTGCGCAAGCCGTAAACGCAGAGCTGCTTTCTCGGCGCTGCTTAATTGCCAAATTGGTTTGTTGTAACGCTGTTGCAGGTGGTTAGCACGAGCGGTTAAACCTGCATCGCGCCAGCCAATGCCGGTGGGCAACAACACAGTTAGCTCATCCCGCAATCTGCCGCTGTTCACCAGAAAACCCTTGCGCGAAGGATGTGTACTAAACGCTGTATCATCCGCAGCAAGGCCATGTTGATGGATCCGCTGCTGCATGCTACGTACGGTTTCGGGTAAGGTAGCTGCTATAAGCGCATTGCCTGCTTCACCCTCAATAAGCGACCGAAGCTCTTGTGCTACTGCCTGTAGTTTTGTAAAATTTGTTTGTAGCGTAAGCATAGTGTTGTTTACGGAAGGTTAATTACACTTTGTAAAAGTGCATTACAGCTCAGGCAGTCGTCGTTTAGCACTAAAGGCATTTCGGCAATTGCCGGCTTCAATTCGTTTTTAAAAGCCAATAGGTATTCTTCCCGCAATTCACGCGCTTTTGCTGCATCAATGGTGGTGTATCGGTTTAGCCTATCACTCTGCAAACGCTCCAGCATCAACTCGCCCCCCACCAAATACCAAAGCGAAGTGGCCAATGCGCGTTTATGGCTACAGGCCAGGGCCTCGAATCCGCACAACACCCGGGCATCTAAGCAAACACCAAAGGTGTTGTTACCTGTAGTTAGTGTATTGAACGACGCATCGCTTATAACGCCTTGTGTGGCTACTACGTTGCGGTGCGGGGTGGTTTCAGTTATGCCCGAATAAACGCTTTCTACAGATGTAGCATCGTACAGTATTAATAACCTGCGCACGCCTGCCAGGTCAACCGATAGGGCAATGGCATTGGTGCCGCTGTTTCCGTTTAAGCTATAACTGCCCAACTCACGAATGCCATTTGTTACATCCACCAGTTTAACGGTTGTTGTTGCTGCTGTTTTTAAAAACACACTTAATTGCTTTACCTGAAGCACCAATGCTCGGCTGCTATCTTCCTGTAAGCTTAGTAGCACGCCGCGCCATTCGTTGGCGGCCGGTGTTTGGTAAAGAACAGTTTCAATTGGCGGCTGCAAGCTGTAATTAGTCTGTCTGTGGCTAATTTTATATTGCCTGGCCAACTCACTTTTAAAGGCGGATAGCAGTTGTGCTATAGCCCGCTTCTGCACCGCCTTCCATACAGCTAAAAAACTTACCTGCTCTTCATTAGCCAACTGGTCGATACTTTTAAGCGAGAAACCGGGCAGTTCGTTCAGGTATAAGCCGCTTTCAGGTTCCGGAGCGTCGCACCACTTAATGCCGATATAATCAACAAAACAATTCATCGTAAAATCAATTTAGGTTTAGCAAAAGCTTTCCTCATCCCCGGTTGTTGCCCTGCACAAGGCAGGGCAACACAACAGAGGAATCAGTGTTTCCGCAGATTAGTTCTAAGTTATTGCGGAAATAAGGAGATCAACAGGGCTTATGCGCCGCAGTCAACACAATCATTGGTGATCAGGTAACGCAAAGCACCATTTACACCGCTAAGGCGGTCGGCAGCGTTGTAAGCATCAGCCGGCACTTGCCACAAACCATAGTTTTTGCTGATGTAAAGGGCATAGCCTTTATCGTAGGTTACTTCTTCGCCTTCCCCGTTCAGCAAAGTGGTGGGGCAGTCAATGGGCTTCAATTGCACGTCAAAGGTCAACGAATCTACGGTGCCATCGTTCTGACCCGTTGCTACAGGTAAAGTCATCTGAAACAACTGCGATACACCCAACTGACCGGCAAACGCACCGATGTATTTGTTGAGGTCCACAAAACCAATACTGCCTTGCGAGAACACACCAACCTGGTTAGTGCCAAACTTACTGCTGGCCTTGGCATACAAATCGCCGTAAAATTGGTAGCCGGTAAAGCGGCTCACATCCACACCGTTCAGCGAGGCCACACTGGCCAGTTTCTGCAGTTCGTAGTTTTTAAATAAACCCGAGCCTACAATTTGCAGGTTGCCCCACATCTCGTTTTCAAATGCATCAGCCAGTATTTTGGTAATGCCGCTCTCCAGGTCGTTCTTGGTAGCATCTTTGTTGATGTTTACGGTTACAGCGCTGTTGTTGCCGGTAACTGCGTTTACACCCCAGGTAACATCGCCCAGTAAGCGCTGATCCATTTTGCCTACAATGGCATTGGCAGCCGTCATAATACTTTGTACCAACTCGCGCATAAAGGGCGTGGAAGGATTACCGGCCTTTACCGTTTCAACGGCGTCATCCATAAAGCGGCGCAGGTCGGCAAAGCTGATGTAGATGCCCAGTTTGGCGATACGCGCATTTTGCAGTTCGCTTTCCAAATACTGCGGACTAACGTCAATATCGCAGTTATCGTTTTCCTGCACGGCGCTTAAAGGATAGCGTTGCTGGTATTTTACAAATACCTGGCGCTTTTGGCCCTGCGGCGTGCTTAGTTCAAGAGCACGCGCACCGCGCACGCTGTTAGCACTTAGCAGCATTTTTAAAAAGCCGGTGGGCGTAATTTTAAACTGTGGGTCGTCATCACCCGCCAGTTCGTTAATCGATTTCAATAAGTAAGGAGCAAATCCGTTCGACATAGTGTTTTGTTTTTAGGTTGGTAATAAGGCTGATGTTGCAGGCAAGGCTGCTCTTCTCCAAAAGGCCTTGCAGGTTATAGTGCTTCGTGCTTTTCCAGCAATTCAATTTGTTGCAGGTTGGCACTTACTAAACCCTGTGCATCCATCCGGTTAGTACCCGTGTTTTTGTTTTTGAAGATGTTACCACCATGGCCGTTAGCGCCGGGGTCAGATACTTTAAGCATGTTGTGACTCGCTAATAATCTATCAACGAAGTTACCATAGGTAATTTCTTTATTGTTTTCGGTGTAAGGTTGTTTCGCCTCGTTCAGCAAATGTAAGGTGCCCTCTGCATCACGCACGGCGTGCAGTTGTTTGTTTTGCAGTTCTTCGGTTAACAGGTTAAGTGCCGTTAATACCTGTGCCTTTTTGTTGCCCGCAGCACCGGCATATTCTTTTTGTTGTAAAGCGTGTTTAATGCTAAAGGTTAGCATTTCTGCTTCCTGGTGCTGTTGCAGGGCCTTTAGCTCCTGTTGCTTTTGCTCCTGTACAATAGTTATCTCTGTTTGCAGGGTGTTTATTTGTTGCTGCAGTTCTTCCGCTTTTTCAACGGCGGTTTCGTTTGCAGCGTGCAAGTAAGCCGTAAGTTTGCGCAGGCGGGTATAGCTGTTTTTTTCGCTTTCCAGTTCTGTAACTGCCTCAGCAGGCAATTTAAAGTCGTTCATCAGGCGCTTCAATTCAGCATCTACGCCATTTAAAGTCAGTTTGCGAAAGTGCTGATGTAAAAAATCATTTGTTTTGGCTTCTTCAGTTGTCATCAGGTGTTCAAGGCCTGATTTAATAGCAGTAAACCATTTTTCGGGTAAAGCAGTTTGGATGGCTAAAACGTCGGCAAATGAAGTGTCGGAGGTATCCTGGCCGGTTTTACGGGCCAACAATTCTACCAGGTTGCTAAAGGTGTAATTCATAGTGTGTTTGTTTTTTGATACTGCAAAAGTAAATAAAAAAGAAACAAAACAACCAAATAGTTTCAAAAAAGATTTCTTAAAAAGCGTCAAGCTGCATGTAAGTGGCTATTTTTCAGGAGGAAGAAATGCCCTAAGCAGACACAAATATTTTTGTGATATATATAAGTAACACGAACGCCTTTAAGGTTTGGCTGCCTGCGGCAATAAAAAATGGCGCTATTAGCGCCTTAGATGTTACGACTTGTATTAATGCACCTATTTACCTTGTGTAACCTCCACTTCAGCATGGCGTACCGGGTGCCAATGGGCCATGCGTATTTCAGTAATGCGGGTGCCTACAGGTTCAGTAAACACCTGGCCTTTTTTAGGCTCTGCCGGCACACGTATTTCTTTCATCAAACCCTTAACCACTATTTTTTTGCCTACTATGCTATCCGGCCAGAATTTTTTGCCGGCAACATAATAAGGCCCCACCTTAGCGCTGTGTGGACTATTAGTAGCAGTTCCGGTAAAAATTATCCCGCTTTGGCAGCCTGTAGCAGCCAACAGCAGGCATGCTATTGCCAAAAACTTAAAGGGTGTGGTTAATGCCGAGTTCATGCCGCTAAAATAAGCATTTACCCTATTGGGTGAGCTGGCCTGTTTTTTTAACTACCGTTTAACATGAGCAGTTTGTGGAGCGGTTATTTTAGCGATGTGGAGAAAAAGAAAAAAGTTCAATTGGTATTGGGCAGCGGTGGTGCACGTGGCCTGGCACACATTGGTGTAATTGATTGCCTGTTGCAGGATGGCTACGAAATTGTTTCGGTGGCGGGTTGCAGTATGGGAGCAGTTATTGGTGGTGTATACTGTACCGGGTATCTACCACAATACAAGGAATGGTTGCTAAAACAGACAAAAACGGATGTATACCGTTTGTTTGATATTGCTTTTTCTACCACCGGCCTGGTAAAGGGTGATCGGATATTCAGTGTGCTGAAGCAGATGATAGGAGATTATAATATTGAGAACCTGCCGATTCCTTTTGTTGCTGTAGCCATGGATATGGTAAGCCGCAGCGAAGTACATTTTAAAGAAGGAGACCTTTATAAAGCTCTCCGCGCCAGCACAGGAATGCCCGGCGTGTTTAAACCTATGGTAGAAGGGCAGATGCTTTTTGTGGATGGTGGTGTTCTAAATCCTTTACCGGTAAATGCCTTGTCGCGCGATAAGGATACCATGGTGGTGGCCGTAAATTTAAACGGTGCATTCGAGAATGAAGTGGCGGTGGAACTGGATGCAGATGTGCCCGAACCGGAGGAAACATCGCAGGAGCCTGCTCCAAACGAAAAGGCTTTAATGGCCCGATTGCGTAATTATTTCTCTGCTTCAAAGGAAGAAGACAAGACCGTACCTATCAGCCCGGTGCTTAATTACAGTATGTTCGAAATGCTGAATGCCAGTTACGATGCCACATTGGATAGGCTGACCGATGTAATGCTGGCCCTTCACCCTGCCGATGTAGTAGTACAGGTGCCGCGCAATGTTTGCAGTGTGTTTGAGTTTTACCGTGCTGCCGAAATTATCGACGTAGGCAAAAAGGCATACGAGAAGGCCATGAGCGGTATTGAGAAGTAATCAGGGTTTTTTCCGCAGATGAAGTTCGTGTACTCCATCAGCTGTTGCTAATATGGTATCATTAGCTGTAGTTATAACGTTAAACAAGCAATTATCCTGCGTATAGTACATGGAGTAGTAATGATCTACCGAAAGTTGATTTCCCGAAATATGGTATGCTGAATAGGCATAGGTGCCCGGATTGGGAAGTTGCCCGGAAGTAGTATAAATCATGCCCGAATCCACGAAGCCTATAAACATGTTGTCCAAAAAACCAAGTGAATCGTAATTGAGCACCCGCACACTGTCCGCGGTAATGCGCGTAATTTCCTTCGTTATATTATAAACCTTATTTTTTTCAAACGTATTTAGCACGTAAGGTGAAGGTGTGTTGTTGCTCTCCTTTTTACAGGCCGCAGCAAATAGGATGGCAGTTAAAAACAGGGGTATTATAGCTTTCATAGATGCTTAGTTTCGAATAAATATAGGCAGACCTTTTTAATTTTTAGTCCGTAGGTACATCTGGTATTTGCCGTCGGTACTCTGCAGTATAGTATCAGGCTGTTGCACATGCACTTTAAACAAACCAGGCGATACGTTATAATGTAGCGAGCTAAAATTGTTAAGGTAAAGTTGCCCACCCTCGGTATGATACAAGGTGTTGCAGGTGTAAAAGTGATTAAACAGATAACTATAACACGAATTGCCAATTATAACCGCTGTATCGTTAAACTCAATTAAAAAGGGTATACCGGGGTAAAGCGAATCGCCATTAAATACATAAGCGCTATCTGTTCCGGGAAAGGTAATTTCCTTCTCAATTTTATACAAGCAATCCTTGTGCAGGGTGTTTAACACCAGCGCCCCGTCGGTTGAGGATTCCTTGCGGCAGGCTCCCAGGGTTGCAGAAAGCAGTAGCAGTATGAATATAGCGACACGGTGTTGCATAAAGCTTATGGAAAGTGAATAAAAAAGCCCCTGTTTTGCAACAGGGGCTTTCATTGTTTTGGTTAAAGCGGCATTATTTATTCTCTAACTGCTGTACGCGCTGTTGCAGTTTTTCAATCAGTTGTTGTTGTTCTTGCATACCCTTAATAAGGATAGGGATCAACTCGTTATAATTTACGCTCAGGTAATCAACCGGTGCTTCATTGCGGTCATTACCTTTAAATGTTTCAGGAATTACCAATTCAGGCAAAACCTGTTGCAATTCCTGAGCTATAACACCATAGTGATGCCCCTCAGGCAAATACATACTGCCAAATTCACCTACTTTAAACTCGTAACTACTTGGTTTAATTTTCGCAATTACGTCTAATGCGTTTTGTATAGGTGCAATGTTCTTTTTCAATTTAGCATCGCTGGTATAGCTGTTGGTGCCGGTGCCGCTAAAATTGCCGTTCAGGTATAATGTGCCCGATGCATAAATGGCATAGGTGGCGCCGTTACTTGCAGCATTTAAACCGCAGTAACCTGAAGTATGTCCTATCGCATGTACCCCAATGTAATTGCCTTCGCCAATTACACCATAACCATAATTGGTATTGGTTGATAAGGCAT
The DNA here is from genome assembly GCA_046329495.1 of Chitinophagales bacterium. Classification (GTDB taxonomy): domain Bacteria; phylum Bacteroidota; class Bacteroidia; order Chitinophagales; family LD1; genus Bog-950. Next base: position 29,028 of record JAXLUO010000009.1, read on the forward strand.
AACCAACCACACCCGCGCCATCATTGTTTCCTGTACCCAAGTAGGCGCCTGTAATACCATTTACAACACTCTGGGCCAGGTTGGTGGTGCCGGTTCCCATGCTGCCGCCCAGCGAATCGGTAGTAAAGTAAGCGGTGCGTTTGTGCGGCGATACAACATGTAAGGTACTGGCCGGTGTTTGTGTGCCTATACCTACGTGTCCATCTTTATTTATGGTCATCCGGTAGCTGTTGGCCGTGCCAAAATTAATATTGGCGGCTTCCCAGTTCCATACATAGCCGTCCGCCCCGTTTATACCAAATTCAAATCCATCGGTTATTGTAGCACCTGTAGAAGTGTTGCTCACTTTTAAAGCACTGTAGCCTGAGCTCGCATCATATAATTGTAACGCCCTTGTAGGAGCAGTGGTGTTGATACCCACTTTTGCGTCGCCTGTAAGCGAAAGAATGTCGCCTGCATTGCTGTTATAAAAATTCAAACGTTCATTGGCAACAGTAGCACTGTTATAACCTGCCACGTGCCAGTAGCTGGCGCCGCTCGCATTTTGGAAACTCAAGCGCGCAAAACTATTGGTGTTTTCATACAAGGCCAGTGTAGGGCTGTTTAATGCGCTGGTATGGTGAATATCTAATTTACCGGATGGCGTGGAGGTTCCAATACCGATAAGATTGCCTGTTGTAAAGCGCATTAGCTCGGTAGTGCCTCCGTTAAAGTTAGTAAGGTTTATATCGTTATTACCTCCTGTATTTACCGAGCCAAAGGTCCATCCCAATGCCCCGGCGTTATCAAAAGATAGATAATTATTAGCACTGTTGTTTAGGCGATCAATACGAAATGCACCGCCGCCTGATCCGCTTTTACCACCCAGGCGCACATTCGTAAAGCCGCTGGAACCTATATCTACCGATTGCGATGGGCTTGTATTTAAGATACCGATGTTGGTACCGTTATCAAAAATTTGAGAATTACCGGCACTGGTGCCATTCGGTGTAAACTTGGCAATATAGTTCAGTGTGCCGCTAACAGTTCCTGAGCCAGCAGGTCCTGTTGCACCGGTAGGTCCTGTTGGGCCGGTAGCACCACCGCCCGAGCCGGTAGGCCCGGTAGGTCCGGTTGCGCCTGCATTCCCTTGTGCGCCCTGTGGTCCGGTAGGTCCTGTTGGGCCCGTTCCGCCACCGCCTGCATTACCTGCATATAAAGCATAAGGCACACTCAATAATTCATTAGTGCCCATATTACTATAGCTGCTTCCGCCGGTAGGGTCTAAATCAACTTGTAAAAATTTTTGATTGGTTCCCCAGTTAATGCCGGCGAATGTGCCTTGTAGTACAGTACCATGGCCTATTTCGGCACTAAACAAACCAAACTGATTGGTGGTTAGTGTTTGCGATTCCTGGTACACGATAGTACCTCCGGAACTTGCATCGTGAATGCTAAACCGGATGCCTACGGTTTGGTTGGCTAATACGTTTCCTGATCCGTTACGCGCTACAGCCTGGTAGTTGATAGCCTGCGGTTGTGCAAAGGCTAAGGCACTTAATAAAAGGCAAAAGCCCATCGTAAGTACAAGTTTTGGTTTCATATAATAGTGGTTTGTGTTTAAGTAATATCAATCACTGTTAATTACTGGTATAAAAGTAGAGGCATCTTGCGCTGTTAGCGGTGATTGGCGTCTGTATACCTGCTGATGGTTATCATATATGAAAAAGTATCATTGGATTCGTTGCATCTGTCAGTTTGTATAAAATCCAAATGCAGTTAATGTTGCAACAGCTATAAGTAGCGCATTAGTCAGTTGATTTTCAATTAATTAGGAGATGGCGGGTGATATATGATATGATATTGGTCATTTTCGAGGCCTAAATACTGAGGAACCTCACTAACCCACACATGAAGAACTGTTCACTTTTGTTTGGCTAAACCCCACAATAGATAGCCATGAATAGCAAAGCATATTTTGATACGACGGTTGGGCAGGAGTTGTTTACGATCCTTACAAGCGTATTGGATAATACTGATGAAGGCATTTTTTCCTTCGATATGGTAAATAACCGGCCGATATACGTAGCTGGCTCTTGCGAAACGTTGCTTGGTTATAATGCAGATGACTATATCCGTAATCCGCAATTATGGTTCGAAATTATAGTGCCGGAAGACCGGGAAGCTACCATGAACAGGCTAATGCCGCTAACTACCGGGCAAAAGGTGGAAGTGGAATACCGTGTTACCAGTAAGGATAAGCAGATACTTTGGATTAACTTAAAGGCTATCCCTACCCTACAGAATGGGATTTTGCATAGAATTGATGGCATCATGAATGATGTGAGCGCCCGTAAAAAGAGCACGCAGCGCTTACAAAATGCCTATAATGAATTAGATAAACTTTTTAATACCATCGAGGAAGTTATTTTTTCGGTAGATATAGAAAAGCAACGCCTTAAGCACATTTCCAGGGCTTGTGTTAACCTCTTTGGTCTTCCGCCTGAAGACTTTTATGCCGATCTGGATTTGTGGCAGAAAATTGTGCTGCCTGCCGATCTGCATATTATTGAGGCGCATAACAAGGTTGTTGCGTCAGGCCACACCGATGTGGTTCAGTATCGTATTGTTCATGCAAACGGTAGTACGCGATGGGTTGAGAATAAGGTTATACCCACACTAAACGCGGCGGGCAGCCTGGTGGCAGTTGATGGCATTACAAGAGATATAACACTGCAGAAGGAGGCGGTAGAGCAAAAACTGATAAGCGAACGTAATGCAGCAGATTACCGCAAAGCGCTGGAAGAAGGTGCACATATAACTATTACCGATGCATACGGACGTATTAAATATGCCAATGATAACTTCTGCCGCATTTCTAAATATACGCGCGAGGAGTTAATTGGACAGGATCACCGCTTGCTTAATTCCGGATTTCACCCGAAGGCTTTCATCCGGGAATTTTGGGAAACGATAAGTGCGGGTAAAATATGGCGCGGCGAATTTTGTAACCGTGCAAAGGATGGCACGTTGTTTTGGGTTGATAATACCATAGTGCCGTTTATGGGCGAAGATGGTAAGCCGGTTCAATACATAAGTATCAGAAATGATATAACTTACAAAAAACTTGCAGAACAGAAACTGCGGGAAAGCGAGCAGCAGTTCCGTGAGTTTTACGAACTGGCGCCCGAAGGTATAGTGATCTACGATCCGGTTTCCGGCTTATTTACGGATTCAAATGACAAATGCCTTGCCTTATTGAAGATTTCAGAAGATCAACTGAAGCAGATGGGACCTGCTGATATTAGCCCTGCCTACCAACAGGATGGCACCCCCAGCATTAAAAAGGCCGAAGAATATGTGCTGCGGTGTTTAGAAGGCGAAAAACCGGTGATGGAGTGGCTTGCAAAAGATTCAACAGGCCGTATTTTCCCCTGCGAGGTTAGGCTGGTGGCCGTACATGCAAGCGAGGGTAAGTTGATCCGAGCCAGTTTTAACGACATCTCGGAACGCAAAGAGGCGCAGGAGAAACTTGCGCGTTCAGAAGCAAACATGAGCGCTATTTTGGATAATACCGAAACGGCCTATGTGCTTGCTGATACGGAGATGAATATTGTGTCCTTCAATAAAAAGGCAACGGAAAACGTGCCCCGCGATTTTAAGATGGATATAAAAGAAGGCTTATCTGTTTACGATTTCCTTCATCCATCGCGTAGGGAGGCTGTTAAGGCTGAAGCCGCCAGGGTGTTGGCCGGTGAAGAAATTTCTTATGAAGTTGACCTCAATGCTTTATATGGCAGCCAACAATGGTACCGCATGGATTTAATGGGTGTACGCGATGAAACAGGCAAGGCCATTGGAATCATTATTGCTATGAATGATATTACGCCGTTCAAGAAAATTGAAATGGCTACACGGGATTTGAATGAACAGCTGGAGAGAAAAGTAGCTGAACGAACCGTAGAGTTGGAACAGAGCAATAAAGATTTGGAATCATTTTCGTATTCCGTTTCACACGATTTAATGGCGCCGTTGCGCGTTATGAATGGATTTGCTCAAATACTACAGGAAGATTACAGTGATAAGTTAGATGCCGAAGGTAAAAAGTGTATAGATGTTATTGCTGCCAACGCCACGCGCATGGGTCATCTCATCAACGACTTACTTGAATTTAGCCGCATGGGTCGTAAGCCTATACAGGATAAGTCCATTTTGATGACGGAATTGGTGAAGGTGGTTTTGGAAGAGGTAAAAGGGCAAGCCGGTCCGGCATTCCACGCTGATGTTAACCTGCAGGCCTTAAAACCGGCAACAGGCGACCCGGCCATGTTAAAGCAGGTTTGGATTAATCTTGTTTCTAATGCCGTTAAATATTCTTCTAAAAATGAAAAACCGGTTATTGAAATTGGAATGATTCAGAAAAACGGAGAGGATGTTTATTTCATAAAAGATAACGGTGCAGGTTTTGATATGATACATGCTGATAAATTGTTCGGGGTGTTTCATAGATTGCACCGCCCTTCGGAGTTTGAAGGAACAGGTGTAGGTTTAGCCCTGGTGCATCGGGTAATTACCAAACACGGTGGCCGCATCTGGGCTGATGCAAAACCGAACGAAGGCGCTACTTTTTATTTTACACTGCATTAAACGAACTATGATGGAAAAATATATTACAGAGATTCTGATCGTTGAGGACAACCCTTACGAGGCCGATCTGGTTAAACGCTGCCTGAAAAAGCTCCTTCCCCCGGAGCGCGTAGTGCATCTGGATGATGGAGCAGAGGCACTCGACTTTATCTTTGCGCAGAGCGCTTATGCCTATCGCGAAGGAGCAGGTTTGCCGCGGTTGATTTTACTGGATATTAAGGTGCCCAAAGTTAGCGGTATCGAAATCCTTACACGGTTACGCCAAAACCCTAAAACCGCCATGCTGCCGGTAGTAATGTTCAGTTCCTCGCGCGAAACACGCGATCTGAAAGATTCATACGATAACGGCGCTAACAGTTATGTGGTTAAACCTATCGATTTTACGGAGCTGGAAAACACTATTAATGCATTGGTGAAATACTGGCTGGATATCAATTATTTTCCATCAGCCGGTTTAACCAGCGATAACTAAAAAAGGTCGAGACTACCAAAACTGGTAACCGCATATAACCTTAGGGCCAAACAAACCTTGTTTAACCGTGTAGGTTATATTAGAGGCGGTGTTGGCTTCATCATAATCCAGAAAGAAACGTATTAAAGGATAATTATTATAGGCATTCCCTTCTAACACAATCATGCTTGTAGGCCGGTATCCGCCACTGGTTAGTTCCTGGTAGCGTTCAAACCGGTAGGTTTCATAGTAAGTTGGTCCCGCAAACAACATATTGATTACAAAAACCAGGTTTATTGCAAAAGGTGCTATGCCAAAAGCTGCAAAATACCGTCCGGCAACCTTTTCCTCCGCATCCAGCCACCTGCTGAGCAGTATTGCTCCCGACATAAAAAACAAAAGCAAACTAAATAATAACGAAGCAGGCAGCACCGTAGCTAATACCACCTTTAAAAACAACACCACATTTGCAAGTGCCAATAGCAACGTTTTTGCCACACGCAACTTCAAAACAATCTTTAGCGATTGGTAGAATTTGGGCCAGCTAACTTCCACCGAATCGAACAAGGTGCGTTTTAGTATGGGGCTAACAAGTGCCACAGCAAATACTATGGCAACTACTGCACCTATGCCCGCAAAGTAGCCGGCAAATACAATCAAACCACTAATGAAAAGCACTGAGAGAAAGAGATACAGGTGCGATGCTACGGTATCGCCGGCCTGCGTGTTTTTGTAGTAGTCGCTGTTTATAAAGTCCTCATATCGCTTTTGTGCTTCGGCCTGCGCGCGTGCACGGGCCTGTTGTTGTGCATCGTAATAACCTGTTTGTGTTTGGTAAGCATCTGTTTTACCATCCAATTGCTGCAACAATGTTTCGTACGCTTCTGTTAAGGCAACAAAATCTTCGTGTGCAGTAGGGCTGGCATTGCGGTCGGGGTGTAATTGCTTGGCCCTTTGGCGGTAAGCCTTCTTTACAGCAGCAACATCAGCACCCGGCGATAAGCCCAGCAAGCGATAATAATAAGCGGTGTCTTTATAGGTCATAGTGTTTCTAAAAGCCTACTGTACAGGCTCGGCAAAAAACCGGCGCATTTCAGCGCTGGTTTCTTTTGTTTTTTCCATCATCGGCACGTGGCCGCAGGTATCAAATAAAACCAGCTCGCTGTTTGGTATATCGCGCTTAAAACGGTAAGCATGTTCCAATGGTACAATATGATCCTGCTTGCCCCATATAATAAGTGTAGGGCACTTTACCTGCTTAATTAATGCAGTATCCGGAAAATCCTTATCCCTGGCCATGCTAAGCATATGCTGCAAATTACCTTCCTTATTTGTTATTTCATTGTTGTTCTGCACTTCTGCCATGTCAACTTTACTCGGGTCGCCATAGCAACGTTCAGCGCCACTTTTACTCATAAACAACGGCAAGCCCTTGTCAAATATTTTCGAAAGCGCCTTATAGCGGATAATAATCAATCCATTAGCTGTTTTCTCTAAATCGTACCCTGCGCTGCCCAACAGCACCAGCTTCGAAACCCGCGATGGATCTAAAGCCGCAATGTTCCAGGCCATCATGCCACCCATGCTGTTGCCTACTACATACATGCTATCCAGGTGTAGCGAGTCTAAAAAGAACGTGAAGAAATCGCGGTATAGCTTTACATACTGCGGATGGGTTTCATCTACCGGCGGGCAATCGCTTAATCCAAAACCCGGCAAATCAACCCGTATTACGCGGTACTCGCCCTTAAACTCTTCAGCCAGTTTATTAAAGTTGCGGTAATGGCCGCCAAAACCGTGTATCATTAGCAAGGGCTTGCCGCTGCCTTCATCGGTATAATGTATGGTTGCCCCACGCCAATTCAAAAAATGACTGTTAGGCGTTGTAAAATCGCTGGTTACTTTATCCTTAGCCACAATTAAACTGGGCCTGAAGAACACCACCGCCAGCGGCAGGGTTACAAGTAATACAATTAAAATCAGCAGGTAACGGAGGAGCTTTTTCACTGGCAATTAGTTTGTAGCTAATGTAACTATTTGGGTTATAAAAATGCCCGCCTGGGCGGGCATTTCCGTTGGGCTATGCGTTGTTAGCCGCCTGCACTTCGTTGGCGTATTTTTTCAATTGGTCAAATTGCTTATCCAATGGCCATCGGTAAAAGTCGGCATGCTCGTTTATTGCGCGTTGCACAAATACAGTGGCCTTACAACTTATGATATAATCTATTTCGGTAATGCCGCCGTTTTGCTTGCGTAGCACCTTTTCGTTCTCCCCTACGCAGGGCATGGGGTCCAGGCGCAAACTGCAAACCAGCAAATCGCGTAATTCGGGAGTGGTATAAAACTTCTTACTTACAAATTCTATCAGCATGGTTTGCAGCAGCGCGGGATGCAGGTTCTTTTCAATGGCCAGTACAATTTCATCCAGCAAATAGCGCAGTGATAGGATGTCAAACTTTTCAGGTACCGCAATTCGCGGAAGCAGCTTATTGCGCTCTGTACTATCCGGCAATACCAACTTATAGCGGTAGTGAATAATAAACCAGTAGCATTGGTCCAGTATATGCACCAGGTCTTCGGCTACAGCATATACAAAGTTGTTCAGTTCATCCCGGTCAATCTCTTTGGCATAACCACTTTGGCTAAGCGGTGTTTGCAGCAGAAACTGCATGTTAATACTCGCCAAGGCCTTGTAGGCATTCTTGTCTATTATCTCATCCTGAATTTTAATGATCTCTACCGGTTTATCGATGTATCCCTTCGGCGGTGTAGGCACCGCCGTTTCACCCAAATTAGTGTTGGGTTGCCGTACCACCAGTTTGCGGAAGGGACCGGAAGTAGAAAGCCTGCCTGTACCGCCGCATTTCGCACACATTTCATCGGTACCGTTCTTGTTGCAGTAGCCTTTGCTCTGGTTGCTGTTGTTATCGTAGCAGGCATCGCAAAGTTGGGTGGCATACTCCCAGGTCTCAGGGTACAAATGGGTTACTTTGGCAGCATCCAGGTCACTGTCTTCGCGCACTACTTTATTCAATCGCGGCACAATCGGGCTAATCCTCGATTCGTACACCATATAATTATCGTACGCTTCATAAAACGCCCCGCGCACACGAAAAGCCGGCAATCGCTCCAACCCGTGCTGCCATTCTGCAGCCAGTACAAAACCCTGTTGTGCGCTTCCCTGCTCATAACGATAAATCATTTGTTTATCGGCTACATAAAATACATCACCATCATAACGCACGGAATTACCATGCCGGTAGGCACATTGTTCTTTGCTCTTTAATACAACCAGTTCATTCTCCTCAAACTCCAGCACCTGATCACTGTTAAACAATACAGGCACTGGTTGCAGGTATTCATGCGCTTCAGTACTGGTGTGCGTAGGCAACATTAGCACCACGGCATTCGGGTCTATTAAGTAGTTCTTCAAAAGCACGGTAAATGCCCAGTTACTAAGCGAGCCGTGATAAGGAAAATTCTCTTCGCAGTACTTCTCCGGTGTTTCATCTGCATGAATAACTACCGGTATATCGGTAGCTGCTACATGCCTTATACTCCAATCGCTGCTGCGGCGAATTTTGGATAAAGAAGAAATGATCTGACTGATATGCTCCTTGGTTACCGGCTCGTAAATCTTCATCCGGTAGTTATAAATCTCATCGCTTTCGCTGGGCCGGTAATCGCTAAGCAGTTTATCGGGCTTTTCGCCATTAGCATGCAGGCGCAGGTTGTTGTAAATCTCTACCGTTTTACGGTAAGCGGCATGCCGCTTGCGGCCTTTAAAGTAAGGCTCTAAAAAAGTGTATTCCATAGTTTGTGTTTAGTGTTGTAATTAATAGTTGTTACATGCTCCTTCTTTCAGGGCTCCAGTTGCGTTTAGGTTGCAACAGGTAAGCCATTGGCAATTGCAGGGCAGCGGCATAATAGCGGCACAGGTCGTTGTAAAAATGGCATACACCTTCCGTAGCATTATTGCCTCCGGCCGAATAACCCAGAAAGCTTTTGTATCTCGGTTTTGTCGTCTTCTCCATTAAATGCCAAAACATAAAAACTCTGCCCGCTTCCACCGGACCCATACCATGATGCAATGCCGCCAGGTTATAAGCCAACTCATCCGACACAGCTCCGGCAAATTCCGGCGATGGAACCTTAGGGTCTTTATAGAAGGCTTTCACGCTTTCAAAAAATGTCTCCACGCGCGAGGTCTTTTTAAAGAATACCAGTTCGCTGCTTAACTGATAAAACCTTCCTTTATTAATGCCATATACACGCTTTACATCAGCGGCATTGCACCAGTGCGTATAATTGCCGTATGTTTTTAGCGAGCGCAGGTTAGTGTAGCCCCGGCTCTGTATATCAAAATCACCATCGCGGCTCATTTGCTCCATCACCACACCCGGCATACACTTGCTGAATAGTATCAAATCACAATCCAGGTATAAAGTTTCTTCAAAAGGTGATAGATTGAATAAGTGCGTTTTAGCCTTAAAGTAATCCGGCTTGTTGTTGGTGGTGTAGTATTCTTCGGGGCATTCGGCAAAGCTGCTGAACAGCGCTAAATGGTAAGGCGTAAGATGGCTAAGTGCATTGCCGCTATACACCAAATGTATCGGCATATCCCGGTCGTTATGGAAAATGGCAGAAGCCAAATTCGCTGCCATGCGGCCATATTGCGGATGCCTCAGGGCTAAAAGCAAAATGCCTCTTTTGTTTGTGTTTTCAATAGGGTCCATACTTAGTTGCAATAGTTATTGGTTAATTGAACTGGATCGCTCTGCTGCACTTTAAAGGTGGCCTGAGCTAAAGGATAGCGAGGCATATTGGTCCATTGCAGTTGGTAGGCTTCACTTAGCACAAACTCATTTTCGTCGATGCCGTTCTCATTTACACTGCTTATAAATACTGTGTCGTGCCGTAGCGCAGTAGCCAACATCAAATGCTGCTCTTTTGGCAGATAATCAACGGTAGCACTGTATTCGCGGTCCATGCGTGCATACAACTGTATTTTGCTGCCATCGCTGCGGGTATAAGTTTTTTCTTCGGTAGGCAACTGCAGACTGTGCAGGTAAAATGGTAAGCGCACCGAGTTGTAAAAACCTTCATCTGCTGCATTAAACCCGGCGGTATTGTACAATTGGTAAAACGCATCCTCGTTATTCCGGTATTTAAGCACCGAGGTAAAGCAGGGGTCTGCTATTTTTTGCAAACAACCACAGCACCCTAACACCGAAAATCTACTGATCAATTCCGTGGCATCTTCCATTAACATGTTCAGATAGATACAATCACCGGTAGCATAAGTTGAAATTTTATCGGTAGTCCAGTTATTAATCGTCGCTAAAAATTGCATACTGCCCGGCGAGCCAAGCGGATAAATTTGCAGGGTGGCGTGGTAATCAGGTGGTGTAGTTTCGTCCTGAAAAGTCAGACAATCGCTGTAAGCCCCAACACTGAATTTTATTTGCGGACCCGGTGTGCCGGTTAAACCATTACGGATGGCCGTATCTTCGGTTAAGGTGGTACAGGTTATCAGAAACTGAAACTGGATATCTTCCTTCTGATATACCGGCAAACAAACCTGTGGCCGTATGTTGCAGTCCTCAAATGCCAGGGGTGCATAAAAGCAGGTGCTTGAAAATTGAATACGTACGCTCATAGTTTATAATTTTGGTCGTAAGGTAAATTCAGCTATGCCCTGTACAGGTTTGTAACTAAAGTCTTCGATGTAACCATACTGCACATCTCCACCACCGCACTGGTAGCCTATCAATCCATAAGGATTGGCTTTAATGGTTTTATATTGCGCGTAACTAACCGGATACTCAAATGTTACACGTTCGGCTGTATAAATGGGTTTAATGCTGTTTTCGTAAATAACGGTGTCAACACTTATGTTGCCGTTCTCCAGCAAGGCACCATCCTGTTCTATCGTGCAATCATTTTCTTTTAAATCCAGGATGGCCACATAATTACCATCACCGGCGCTGAACAGCACTTGCTTGTCTGCCCAATTATTTCCATAACCGCTCATCAGGGTTTTGGTATGTCGCAATGCATTGCGGGCAGGTGTAATCCGCAGGTTGTAGCAATACTCCGGATATAGAATATTAGCTGTAGAACCGCCGGGCTCAATGGCGTTTTGCTCCACGGTGTAAAACGGATGTGTTTCATCTACTACTAATACACCGCTACTGCCTACCTCGCTTACCACCGTCTCCACCATCACCATGTCGGTAGCTGCGCCATCAAAGCTGAACGAAGCCAGCGTAAAAGTACCGTTGTTAAATCCTGACCCGGTAATGGTAATACTATCACCCGCTTGTAGGGTATCGGTAAAATCCCCGTTTACACTAATAGTATGCGGACCCTGGAAACGTGCTGTTCCTAAACTTCCGTTACGTAAGCAGATGATAAATGTGTCGTTATCATAACGCCAGTCCTTAGTGGTGTTGCCGTATTGACGGCGTGTAATTTCAATGGCATAATCCGATGCAATAAACGGACACAGCCGTTCATACAAATTGCGCAGTTGCTTTAAACTGGTGCGGTATTCTCGTTTGCCAAATACATCATTTAAGCCGTTTACGCTTTCCGTTTCCCAATTACTATAACCAATCGTAGCACGGTCGAAGGCCTTGGTGGGGTCAAACTCGCGCCGCAGTTCGCGGATACCGGTGCAGGTAAGCAACACATCATCGCGGTAAAAATATTCCATAGGTTCTATGCGTAGCCAATCGCTGCCATCGTTGCGTACCAAATCCGGTTCAATACCCATACCAATGTTGTGGATGGCGTTCAGGGCATCAAAGCACTCGCGCATACTCAGCGTAAAGCCGGGTGTAAACTCGCTGTCACCAATGCGGATAAAACCCTGGTCCTTCGTTCTTATCTTCAAACCGCTGGTAATACAGGCCAATGCCCCGCAACCATTTACCGCACTCGGGTACGGCTGTGCATCCACCCTCCCGAAATAATCGCTATACACCCGCAAACAATCCCCTGTATACGCCTCTGCCAACCGCGACAGCACTTCGTTGATCATATACACTTTGGCAGGGGTGGGAGCGCAGGTACTGTCTACCGTTATCTTCAAACTGGCATTATCAATATGTATCGATAATTCAAACGGATCGGAAGGAGTTCCACCGCCGCCGCCGGTGGAATAATAGAAATTGCTCATCCCAAATAGAATATAAACTGAATCTCCTTTTTTTAGATCTAGACTTAGGTTTTCGTCAATATTTATAGCTCCACCAGAACTATTGCATGTGCTACAACCAAAGCCAGTTTGAAGATTTAATTGCGCCATTGAACTAGGGTCGGCCTTGTTGCCATATATCAGGAAAATATTACCCGTAAAGTTTATCGTATCGCTTGAGGAAATGCTTATTTCTCCTTCTATCTTCAAATGCAATTGAACGCTACCCTCACATAGCAAACTCTCATCTGGCTGCCATTCAAGAATTCCGTTTTGCTGCGAAAAAAGCCTGCTTAATGGCGCTCCTGAGATGGTTCGTTCTCCATATATATACTCTTCTCTCGATGGGCTTTTTATCTCAGTTTGAATGTCGATGTCCCAGTTGAAGGCGTAATAGAAAGTTCCAAATGTTCCCGAAGGGAATGAGTTAAGAACTACATCATTATAATTGAAGTTGTACGAAGTTGCTTCCCATTCGTTATTAAATTCAAATGGCTTGGCTGGGAGAACAATTAATTTATCCAAACAGTTATAAGCTGCCAAATCGTTTGATTCGCTCTGCATGCTTTGAAGGCTGGTTAAATCAAACTGTTGATCTACCCTATTGCGTAATGTCAATAGGCAATTGATGTTTTCAACCCCACATTGGACTCCACATAAATCGGCGCAGTTATACTTGAATCGAGTGAAGTTGAAGCGACCACGGTATAGATTTTCAAAAAGATTATCATCACCGCATTTGTAATCAATCACCAGTTCGATATGTGCATCTACTCCTTTTATCCAATACCCGTTGTTTAAAACAGTCATCGCAATATCTGTCCAAAGCAATTGGCTTAAACTATCATCCCAATAATCAAAGAAGCCCTCCCAGGAATTATCTCTTTTCAATCTTAATGCAATCGCATCCCAGCCTATAGGTTCGTCTACTTCCATAGTTGTTGGAAGGAGTTCTGATGTCGTATAATCGACAATTGTAAATTTTAACATTGTATTCTCATTTTTTTATTGTATATTTTTAGTGTCTCAATTCAAGTAAAATGAGGAACGCATTCTACCTTTTGGTTTTTAGCCTTGCAACATTATTGGCTTCATGCAAAAAATGTTATGTGTGTACTGGATACAACGGGGCTCAATATGTAGAGCCCTGCGGTAGGGATGCCCAGCAATATCTTGATAATCCTAATTGGGGCTGTGCGGCCAAATAGTCCTAGTATTTATAGTAACTATTTAGTGAGTTAATCGCTGCATCTTTACTCAGCAAGTGGTATGTAAACCCATTTCGGTCTATTGTTATCTTATGCTGCGGATTGGCTTTTAGTTTCTCTGCCAACACCTCACCCAACTTGTGGTAATCAATCCCCTCATTCGTTCGTGTGCTAACTACCGGTGCCTGCACATTAAAACTCGGCACGCCCCATTTTTGCAAAAGCGTTTGGGTGTCGTTACCCGGTATAATGCTGCTGCCCTGCGGCACATACAACAACTCCGGACCTTCCTCACCCACCACCGCCATACCGGCAGGAATATTCTTTCCGCCTTTCGCGTAAAAGCGTGGGGTGGGTTGCGCCGTTATCAATGCCACCTGTGCGGCACCGGCGGAGGCTGCCAGGGCGGCAGTTATAGGGTTGGGTAAAGCCTTTACTACCGCTAAGGCCGTGGCAATAATGGCCTGCACAATCTTGGCTGCTTTATCCGCCTCAAACTCTTTGCGTTTAATATCGGCTTCCTGTTTGCGGTATTTTTCGTTGATGGCCGCTTTTTGTGTGGCGGTCAGGCTTTGATTGCTAAGTTCCGCTTCCCGCTCGCGCTGTAGTTGCTTCAATTTTTCTTCCATCTGCGCTTTGTAAAGCTCCGTGCCCTGTTTACTCAAACCGGCCAGCCCTTCACCAATGGCGCTCATTAATTCTCTGGCGGGTTTTAGTTCTTCTTCGCTTAACTTTTTGCGCAATTCACCCTGCTCCTTAGCAACCGCTGTTTTCTTTTGCTGAAAGCCTGTATAGTTTGAAGCATCCTGTTGCAGCAAGGCAAAATTGCCTTTCACCACCTGCTCCATCAAGTTCCTTTCGCCCAGGTATAACTTGCTGCTGCCTTCTATCAGTTGCTTTTGCAGGTTGCTGCCTTTTATTGCATTCTGCTCCAGTTGTTTAACATACACTTGTTGCTCGGCATTAATGCGCCTGAAAACCGCCAGTTGTTCTTCAGCAATGCCGGTTATCTTTTCCAGCATTTCCACCGCTTTGGTTAAGCCTGCGGTTTCGCCTTTAAATTCAAGGATGATTTGCTCGTTCATAGTGTTTTGTTTGTTGCTGTAATTCAATAGCCCGGTTCAGACTATCAAAAAAATCGTAGATGCCTGTGCCGCTTACCAGGTGTTCGTAAGCCTCATTTCCTCCCAAAACAAGGGCGCGGTAGCTGTGTTGCAGGTTTCGTTCAGGCTCGCCGACAAGTTCATGCAGATATTTTCCAAATACACCTTTTTCACCTGCTGCTGCACCACCGAATATTCCGCGAAATTCATAGCGGCATCTTTCAAAAAGGGAATTAAACTCGCGATGGGCGCGCGCAAAAAAAAACGGCCCACCTCTTCTTCTTTCTTCCAGCGCTCAATCTTCTTCAGCGCATACTTCCAGTCAAAATCTTCCGGATTTTCGTTGGCATCAAAGTATCGCACAGCAGCTAACTTGTACACCAGGTCCTCGTCATACACCCAATTCAGGCGTTCGCTCAACTGGTTGTTCAGCTTCTTTAATTCCAGCAGTTGGTTCACACTAAATTTTTGTGCGCTTAGTATCTGTTCAATGGCTTCGGTATGTTTAGTCAGGTAATACCGGTCGCAGCGCATGTTTAGTTCGTTGTAAACGCTCAGCGCCTTCAGCGCGCGTTTGTAAGGCATGTTGGCTTCATCCACATGTCGGTAGTAGGCAATACCGCCAATTTCAAAAGCTAACTCAATTACCTGCGAACTGTTAGGGAATGGGTTTCGATTACCGCGCCACCATTGGCGAAGTTTGTTTAGTGTTTTCATACGTTCAAGGTTGGGTTAATCAATTTCTTTCAGGCGCTCGCTCAATTTTTCCAGCGGCGCTTCTTCAGTCAATCTGCTGCCTTCCAGCAGGCGGTATTTACCACGGGTGGGCAGCAGGTGCAGTTCTTTTAAAGGTTGTTGTAAGTGGCGGTATTTGTGTTTTAGCACCCCGCCGCAGGTGCAGGTTTTGTACCACTTCCAGCGGGTAGCGTCCACCAGGTGGTTGTAATTCTCTACAGCCATAAAAAGTGTTTTAGGTTAAGTAATAGCTTGTATCAGCAGCCGTGGTCGCTCAGGTTTTCAAGCGCCAGGCAAATCAGTGTGTTTAAGCCGGCTACTATCAGTATAGCCCATAGCAGTTGCCAGTGTAAACTGTGTTGCACCACTAACCAGCACAACGAGGTGTAAACGCTGCTCATGCAGATCAAACAATCGTAGAGCGGTTTGTTGAATGGTGCCGGTATGCGACCTTCCAGTTTCAGTTTTAGCGGATGCAGGATCATGCCCGGCCAGTGCATACTTACGTATAAGCCTGTTGTGGCCAGCGATACCGCAATGCAAAAGCAAAGTAGTGTAATGGTATCCATCAGCCTTCGTTACATGGGCAGGGTATCACCTGCGGTTCTGTAATTTCATCGCCTGACACCTTTATAAAACTCAGGTTCAAACAGCTTAATCCCTGACCGCAAAAATTAAGCAACAGCGGGTTGCAGCTATTACTGTGCTGTAACACTTCAATAAGGTAAGTGCCCGAGCTTGCTAAAAAGCGCCCCTTTCCCAATGTTTCCAGGTTCAGGGTAAAACTGCCTTCCTCATCGGTTTGCACTTGTTGTAAAAGCCGGTTACCGAATTTATCGGTCAGGCGGCACCAATAGGCTTCATTGGGGTTTAGCTGCACGGCTAAAGTCAGTTGACCGGTGCATTCTGCTGCTGTAGCCGTATAGCAGGGCGAGCAGCGCGAAGGTGTGTTGTGTGGCATAGAACGTTGTGTTTTCAGAATACAAAAATAATAAATGGCAAAATAGTTTCAAAATAAATTACCAAAATAGTTTGTTAAATCTTTCAGCGCCGGGCTTTAAAGCTGCCCAGGTGTACATTGCACCAATACCGGAACGTATCCAGGGCATCGGCCTGCTGGGCAGGGTCCTTGCGGTTGCCTTTATTAATAGTACCATCGGGTAACAGGCGCACATTCCGCATATCGTAAATAAGGGCCTCGGCTTTTTTACTGTGTATGGTTACCGTATAGTGTTCCAGTATACTGTTTACCAGCATGTGGTTTTTCTCCAGACTGGGGTTGGCCCTTGGCAGACGAAAGTTCCGGCTGTTAACCCGCAGCTCCGTTTCAATGGCCCGGTAGTAGGTATAACCATTCTGGGCTAAGGCATTGCCATTCTGCCCCGTGGCATCGCCGGTAACAATGTAATCGCTGGCCGGGTACTTTACTTTAATAGCATCGCACAGGTGGTAAATATTGCTGTTGGCCAGCTTGATGGTTTCCAGCACGTATACATGCTTATCGTAATGTTGTATAACCGTGCAGCAAATAGGGTTGCGGTTAAAGTCAAACGATAAGTGCAGCGCTTGCTCGGGGTTGTATTCCGGTACACCCATATGTTTTGCCCGGTCAAAGGCATAGGCCCACAGGTTATTGGTATCGCGCATATCGCTCCAGTCGCCTTCAATAAACTGCAGGCGGTAGCGCTCGGCCATGCTGCCCCATTGCCGCCATTGGTCGGCTGTAACAAAGGGATTATCCTTTGGCAGAGCCGACTCAAAATAAAATTCGGGTGATAGCCTGCCTTCGCGCCAGGGTTCGTAAATCAAATCCTTTACCCAGCTTTGTGTGGGGTTAAAGGTAAGGAAGATAAAGCCCGGGGGCATATCGGGCAGATACCAGCTGCCGGTGCGCTCTAAAGCCTTCTGCCACATCTTTTCGCTTAACTCCTCGGCCTGCTCCAAAAAAATACCGTTGGTTTCCAATCCCAAAAAATCGTTCAGTTCCGGGTCGCGTTGTATATCTTCCGACTGAAAGAAAATTTTGCTGCCAAACACATTTACCGCATGGTAATTACCCTTATCGCGCACCATGCGCCAGTTCTCACTTTTCCCAATCAGCTTTTCAAACGATGGAATGGTGGTGCCCAGCAGCACGGGTAAATCCTTGCGGATAACATGCCATCGGCTGCCATGGTATTTGTTGGCCAGCAGAATAAGCGAGGCAAGTGTTATATACGTTTTGCCACCGCGTATAGCGCCGCCATAGGCAAAGTAGCTATGCTGGTTTTTGCCGACTAAGCGCTCGCAAATCGCATTAAAGTATTTATGCTGCTTGGGGTGCAGCGATAGGTCAATTGCAGGTGTTTCGGTTTCCATAGGTGTTGCAACCGGCATAGGTGGCCGGCGTTCGTGTGTAAATAGGAATAGGAGATCAGGCCTTCTTAAAAGTCCAGTTCGGTGCCATCGCTCAGGCGCATAAACGAACGTGGTTTTTTAAGCGCTGCATTCGCATCGTTTGCCTTTTCTTTTACCTCTGCCGGTATTAAACGAAAGGCCAGTTTATAAAAAGCATCGGGATCGCTTTTGGCATATTCCAGCAGGTTGGCCTCCGCATCTTCCTGCAATTGGTGAAATACGTTGATGATTACCTGTCGCATCTCAGGCCGCTCTGCCTGCGGCAGATTAGTGGTGGTTTCTTGTGTTTTCATGCTACAAAAGTAACTTATAAAACACAAAGTTTCAAAATAAATTACTAAAAAACATGTAAAATGCAGCACAAGTCCCTCATTGCCAAACCAATAAAATGCTTAAATGGTTTATTGCCCAACCGGTGGTTGCACCGTTTTAAAGCCCTGTAGAAGAAGCGGCTCGCTGTAGTCGTAAAAGGTAAAGTATACTTCCGTATGCTGTTCCTTACCTGCAGCATCGTAATAGGTAATTTTATACTTGTCCTGTGTCGCCGTACCCATAAATCCATTGGCCGAAGCATACGGGCAGCAACTCTCTACAAATTCGTGTTGTACGGGCAGGCCCTGCGCATCGCGCAGTAAATCAAGGTAGCGGCGTTCGTTGGCGGGGCCACCATCGGGTCCGGTGCCTACCTCTATCGGTTCTTTGCTGCTGAAGCCGTAGTTGCTGCTTGTAGCAGTATGCGACAATCGCACAACGGCATGCGTGGTAATGGTTGGGCTGCTATCCTTGCAGTGTTGCACTTTCATGCTCGCTTCACGCAAGCCAAACTGCAAGGCGCGGCGGTAATCTTCGCAGGCGCTATCCTTTTGCCCCAGCAGTTCAAACACATGGCCGCGGTCGTACCAGGCTTCGGCAAAGCGCTTGTCTAACAGGGTTGCAAAGGTAAAGTCGGCAATGGCGCCTTCATAAGCAGTTAGCTCTGCGCGCGAAAAACCCCGGTTTACATACGCGTTCTTAAAATTGGCATCCAGCACAATAGCCCGGTCAAAATCCGGTATAGCTACTTCGTGCAGGCGCAGCGCTGCCTTGGCTACACCACGGTTCATCCACACAATGGGTTCATCGCTTTTGTAATGCAGACTTTGGGTAAACAGGTCAATAGCTTCGGTGTATTTCTTCTCCTTCACCTGTTTCATGGCTTCCTTATAAAGGCGCTGTGCCTGTTGCACACTGTCTTCTTCACCCTGTGCTAAACAGGTGGTGCTTAATGCCATTAGCAGCATCCCTATTAAATACATCCTTCCTTTCAGCATACGTATAATTTTACGGCCTGCGCTAAATAAGCAAATAGCCCGCAAGCAGCTATTTTTCTTAAACGGGAATTAGCTGCCGCTATTTTCTTCGACCCTCCTTTTACAACCGGGTTTAATTAAAATCACAGCACTTCAAATTAATTTTTATCCGTTTCGCGCAGTTTTGGCCTGCTATTGCCTGCTGCTTTGTAAATTCGCGCGCTGGTTTAAATGTTGGATGTATGCGTGCGCTTTATGTTTTCCTTTTCTGCCTCTTGCTGCCTTTTGCCGAAATAAAGGCAGATGCCGGTCCGGCCGCCGGTCAGCTAATTCAATATAGCCTGGTTAAAAGCTTTCCGCGCGAGGAGTTGCAGGCTTTTTTCAAACTGCATAAAATACCCAAAGCGGTGCTGCCTGTTAAGCAGGGCCTGAATGTGTACGAGGTAATTTATACAACGTTGTACGCCGATAGCAGCCTGGTAAAGGCCTCCGGTTTGTTATATGTGCCTATGGACAGGCATATTCCGCTTTCGCGCCTCATCTATAATCACGGCACCGAAATATGCCGCGACCGCAGTTGCAGCTTTACAGGGGAACAAAGCATTTGCCTGAGTTTTGCCACCGACGATTATGTGGTGATGACCCCCGATTATGTGGGCATGGGCCAGGGCGACCGCAACCAACTTTACCTGAACGCTTTTACCGAGGCCCGCGCCAGCACTGATATGTTGCAGGCCTGCGAACCTCTATTAGCCTTGCTGAATGTTAAGCTCAACCACCATTTGTTTGTAACGGGCTATTCGCAGGGCGGGCATGCCGCTATGGCTACCACACGCATGTTGCAGCAGAATTATGCCGGTGAGTATACAGTTACAGCTTCGGCCCCCATGAGCGGGCCCTATGATATTGAGAACACCGTTTACGAAGGGCGAAACAACCCCTACGATTACCCCGGCTTTTTAATGTTGTTGCTGCGCAGCTACTTTGAGAGCGAAGGCAAGCTGGATGAACTGCATACGGTATTAAAGGCCCCGTATGACACATTGATTCCTCCGCTGGTGGATGGAAATTATCCTATTGATGAAGTGGATAAGCTATTGCCCGATACCATCTTTTTGGCGGTGAACGATTCGTTCTACAACGAGTTTGTAAATAACCCCAACTGCGGTTTCCGCACGTACCTGCGCAAAAACAATGTGTACGATTGGAAACCCGACATGCACATGCAGCTTTGTTATTGCAACGGCGACGAAGAGGTGAATTACAAGAACAGCATTACCGCCTACGAAACCATGAAACGCAACGGCAGCAAGAAGGTAGAGCTGTGGCGCGCCGGCAAAAAATTCGGACATGTTAACTGCGCCTTATTTGCAGTGGTATATACCAAAATGTATTTCGATGGTTTCCGCCACGGTCATCCCGGTCACCACGGACCTGTATTCAAACGCTTGTTGTTGGAAATTGGTAAAATGGTAGTACCTGCCAGATAAAAACAAACCCCGCCTCGGCGGGGTTTATTCTTGAAAGCCTATTCTGCTTTATTCTGCAATTTCATCAACGCGGCGTAAGCGTTTTTAGTTATCAGTTGCTTGCCGGTAAAGTCTACATCCAGTAGTTGCGTGTATCCTTCGTGTTCCACACCAGTTTTAACAGGCACCATTTCAAAAGTGTTTTGGGCGGTTTCCACAAACACAAACTGTCCATCACCCGAACGTACCACCGCCTCTGTTGGCACCGTTACTGCATTGGGTGCTTCTACCGTAACATGCGCATTCATATACATGCCGGGTAACAGGCTTTCGGTAGATTGCTTAAAGTGACAATGCACCACAGCACTACGGTTAGCATCCAGTTTTTTGCCGATCAGAATGATCTCTGCCTCGTAGGTTTTAGTAGGGTCGCCGGTTAAACTGGCGGTTACTTTTTGCCCGATACGCAGCGAGGGCAGGTCCTTTTCAAAAGCAGTTAGGGCCAGGTGCAAATCGGTAGGGTTCACCAGTTCAAACAATACATCTGCGGGGTTAACATACTTGCCAATGTTCACATTAACCGCCGAAACATACCCATCAATAGGCGAGTAGATGTTTACCGTGCGGCTGATGTTTTCATCACTCAAATGCTGCGGATCAATATTTAGCAACAACAGTTTTTCGCGCAGCGCACCCAGCGTTATCTTTTGTGCTTCATACTCGGCTTTGGCCTGTTCTGCCACTTTATCACTGCTGGCTTTGGTGGCATTTAATTGTTGCTGACGCTCGTTTTCCTTCTGCAAAAATTGCAGCCGCGAACGGGCCACCAAATAATCCTGTTGCAGTTGGATGAAGGAGGGATCTTCCATCACCGCCAGCACTTCACCTTTGCGGATCTTTTCTCCGGGTAACAAACCGGTGCTTTTTAAATAACCACCCAAAGGAAAACTTACCGATACAAGGTTCTGCGGCGGCACATCAATAATACCACTTACCTGGAGCGTAGCCTGCAGGTTGCGTTGTTCTGCTGCGCCGGTAGCAACACCTGCGGTACGCAGTTGCTCGGGGGTAAATTGCACTACATTACCTTCTGCCTCTGTAGTGGCTTTGGTTTCGGTGGCATTGTGCTTGCATCCGGCCAGCACCAACACCAACATTATTGCTATTACTTTATTCATGGTCTCTTTAATTATTGGTTAGATAAGGTTGCAGCGCCAGTACGGTTTCGTTCCACGCGCCAATGGCATTCAAATACCCGCTTTGCAGCGTTACCGATTGGTGCATCAGGTTAAACCATTCCAGGTAACCGATGTGTCCACTCTGTAGTTGCAGCAGTGCATTGCTTTGCAGCGTTTGTGCCAGTTTTAACGCACCGCTCTCATAATACTTCAGCGTTTGTTTGTGTTTTTCCAGTTGCTGCCAAAGGTTCAACAGATTGGTTTGCGCTTCTAAACGTGCATCGGCATATTCGGTTTGCACTTGCTTTAATTGCAACTGCGCCGCCTTGGTGCGCGCTAAACCTGCATTAAAAAACAGGGGAACAGTAATGCCGGCCGTAACGGATTGAAAACGGTCTGCCATCCCATAATTAGTCTCCACGCCTTTGACATTCATCAATCCATTAATGCTTTGGTTGGTATAGGCTAACACAAAGTTCGGGCTCATCCTCGCTTTATTCATCTTCAATTGAGCTCCGGCCACCTGTTGCTGTTGTTGCCGCCACTTTAGTGCTGGCAGGTGGTCAACACTTTGGGTGTCGGGTAATTGGTTTAAAGCCAACTGCAAGGGCAATGCCTGCGGCGAATACAAGGTATCGGTATTCAGCAAACGACTTAGCTGTTGTTGCAACATGCGGTAATCAGCCTCCAGTTGCTGCAATTGCTGGTTCGCCTGTAACTGTTCAGCTTCGGCAGATGCCTTTTCTAAAATATTGGCATCGCCTGCAGTAAAGCGCTCCTGTTGCCGGTTCATAAACAGCGTATACATGTTATCCATTTGCTGCAACAACTTGCGGCGCTCATTCATCAACAGCATTTCATAGTAAATACCGGTAATGCGTTGTTTGGTTTCGCTCCACACCACTTCTTCATTAATACGTTCGCTTTGGGTTTGGGTACCCAGCCATTGCTTCTGCCTTACATACACCAGCGGAAAAGCAAAGCCTTGCGAAACACTAAACCTCGTATCATTCAACACGCTGTTTACCTGCCCGTATTCGGCTAAGGCTTCGGTATTCGGCAACTCCCATGCAGTGCCTTCAGCTTTCTTAGCACTTTGGGTGCGTAAGTTAGCTGCCTGCACGCGCAGGTTTTGTTGTTGGGCCTTTTGCAACGCTTCTTCCAGCGAGATGGGTGCTTGTGCCTGTATACCTGTAGTGCCTAAAACCAACAATGCAATAACGGCAATTACACTACGTTGTGCCATACCTTTATTCTTCTTTTGGCCTCTTCGTTCCAGCCAGGCATAAAGTAAGGGCAACACCAGCAAGGTTAAAGCTGTGGCGGTAACCAATCCGCCTATTACCACCGTAGCTAACGGACGCTGCACTTCGGCACCTGCGCCGCTGCTGATGGCCATGGGCAAAAAGCCTAACGAGGCAACTGCTGCCGTCATTAACACCGGACGTAAACGGATACGCGTTCCTTTAAAAATGCGCTCGCGTATATCATGCATCCCCGCCTCTTTCAGCAAATTAAATTCCGTTATAAGCACAATGCCATTCAACACCGCAACACCAAACAGCGCTATAAAACCTACGCCGGCTGAGATGCTAAAAGGCATGCCCCTGCTCCACAACGCAAATACACCACCAATCGCCGAAAGCGGAATAGCGCTAAATATCAGCGCACTCTGGCTTATGGAATTAAAGGCAAAATACAGCAGCACAAAAATCAGCAGTAGCGCTACCGGCACAGCAAAAGCTAATCGCTGCTTTGCTGCAACCAGGTTTTCAAAAGCACCTCCATAGGTTATAAAATAACCGGTGGGTAGCTTCATGCCTGCATTGGCCTTTCCCTGTAATTCTTCCACCACCGTTTGCACATCGCGACCGCGCACATTAAAGCCTACGCTGATGCGACGTTGTGCATTCTCACGTTGTATCTGGTTCGGTCCGGTTTGTATTTCAACAGTAGCCACCTGCTGCAACGGCACTTGTTGCCCCTGTGCCGTAGGTATCAGCAGGTTCTTTACTTCATCGGCATTGCTGCGCAGTTGGTCCTTTAAACGCACCACTAAATCAAATCGACGCTCGCCTTCAAATACCTGTCCGGCTACGGCACCAGCAAAAGCAGCATTCAGCGTTTTGTTCACTTCTTCTACCGATAAACCGTATTGCGCTAATGCATCGCGCTTATAGGTAACCATCAATTGCGGCAAACCGCTAACAGTTTCTATATACAAATCTTTAGCCCCTTCAATATGACTGATCTCATTGCCTAAGCGGTTGGCATATACAGTCAGCGAATCCAGGTTATCGCCAAATATCTTGCACACCACATCCTGCCTGCCTCCGGTCATCAGCTCATTAAAACGCATCTGCACCGGGAACTGAAAACCGGTGGTTATACCGGGCACAGTTTCCAATGCCTTACTCATTTTCTCTGCCAGTTCATCAAAGGTCTTGGCGCTGCTCCACTCGCTTTTTGGTTTAAGTATCACCATCATGTCAGCAGCCTCTACCGGCATAGGGTCGGTGGGTATTTCACCACTACCTATTTTGGTAACCACCTTCTGCACTTCCGGAAATTGTGTTAGCAGTATGTGTGCCGCCTGTTGCGTGTATTCCATGGAAGTGGTCAGTGAACTGCCTGTTAGCACGCGTGTATCTACAGCAAAGTCTCCTTCTTCCAGTTTAGGTATAAACTCGCCGCCCATATTCAGCAGTATCACCACGGCCACCACAAACACCGCTGCTGAGGTCAACAGCACTGTCTTCTGAAAACGGATGACCAGTTCCAGGGTTTTGCTGTACAATCTCTCAAGCACACCCATCATGCGGTCGGCAAAGGTTTTCTTATCGCTGATTTTTCTGCTCAACACCAGCGTGCTCATCATCGGCACATAGGTAAGCGATAAAAGGAACGCACCCAAAATGGCGAAGGCCACTGTTTGCGCCATAGGCTTAAACATCTTACCTTCTATACCCTGCAGTGAAAGTATCGGCAGATAAACAATCAAAATAATGATCTGCCCAAACACAGCAGCGCTCATCATTTTACCGGCGCTCTGCTCCACCTCCTTATCCATCTGCTCCTGGCTAACATAGGCCTGCCCTAACGTATGCCGTTTATGGTGCAGGCGATGCATCACCGCCTCTACAATAATCACGGCACCGTCCACAATCAACCCAAAGTCCAGCGCACCTAAACTCATCAGGTTGCCGCTTACGCCAAACAAATTCATCATACTAATGGCAAACAGCATACTTAATGGTATAACCGAAGCCACCAGCAAACCGGCGCGCAGGTAACCCAAAAACAACACCAGTATACACACCACAATCAACGATCCTTCCGCCAGGTTTTTTTCTACGGTGCTTATAGCATTGTTCACCATTTTAGTGCGGTCAAGGAAATCCTCAATCACCACACCTTTTGGTAAACTTTTTTGTATTTGCGCTATCCGCTCTTTCACCTCTTTAATAACCTGCGATGAGTTTTCTCCCTTCAGCATCATCACTACGCCGCCGGCTACTTCACCTTTATCGTTATAGGTAAGTGCGCCGTAGCGGGTAGCAGCGCCAAGCTTTAATTCAGCTACATCACGTAATAGCACAGGTGCGCCGCTTGGTAACGTGGTAACTGCTATCTGTTCCAGGTCGGCAATGTTTTTAATCAGGCCTTCGCTGCGTATAAACAACATAGCCGGACCTTTCTCTATATAAGCGCCACCCGTATTCTGATTGTTCTTTTCTAACGCATTAAAAACATCCTGTATGGTTAAGTGGTAGGCTTCTAACTGCCTGTCATTAATGGCCACTTCATACTGTTTCAGCTTACCGCCAAAACTGCTTACATCCGCTACACCCGTGGTGCCCAATAACTGGGGCCGTACCATCCAGTCCTGTATGGTGCGCAACTCCATAGCGCTAAAGCTCTTCTCATAGCCCGGCAACGGCTTTAGTACGTATTGAAATATTTCTCCCAAACCCGTAGTTACAGGCCCCATGGTTGGCGTGCCTAAGCCCGGTGGTATTTGGTCACGCACCTGCAACAGCCGCTCATTAACTTGTTGCCGTGCCCAGTAAACATCCGTTTGGTCGTCAAATACCAGCGTAATAACCGATAAACCAAAACGCGAAAACGAGCGCTGCTCTATCATGCCCGGTATGTTGCGCGTAGCTTTTTCTACCGGGGCCGTTATCAATCGTTCTATATCACCTGCACCCAGCGAGGGCGAAGTAGTTATAACCAATACCTGGTTATTGGTAATATCCGGCACAGCGTCAATGGGCAGGCGAGTAAAACTATAAGCACCCCAGGCTATAAGTCCCACCATCAGCAAACCTATCAACAGCTTATTGCGGATCGAAAATCCGATAATCTTATTCAGCATATTGCTTATTTAATTTAGATATGCCTTTGCATGCACCGTAGTATATGCAACAGGCACTAATAAGCCCTTTGTAAAGGCTAATACAATAATTCCACTACCGGCTAACAGCTCAGCAATAGATTAAAAGAAGGGAAGTTTACAGCTTGGGAGGTTGCCAGATTTCGGCCGTGCGGGCTGTTGGCAAAAAGCAACGGTAGTAACCGTTATGGGCAATTTGATTTTCAGGTTGGGGATGTTCCAGTTCAATCGAAGCAAGCACCGGAGCAGTAGTATGCACCTGGCTGGTCATACAATCGCTGGCCTTAAAAGGCAGTTGCTGATCGCGTTCATAATCATCATCGTGTATAGGCGCGTTCAGGTAATGTAAGGCAAGGAAAGAACCCAGGCTGATGTTCGGATTAATTGCCTTATGCTCCATAAAATGGCTGATAAGTACAGGCAACTTCAGCAACTGATGCAATTCGGTTTGCGCCAGCAGCACTGCACTTAACATAAAAACGGCAAGGGCCTTTTTCACATCTCAAAGATAATGAACCCTGAGCCATAATTGCAAGCCCTTTTTCAGGATATAGGCGTGCATGTAACTTTTATCACCTTTCCTGTGGCCCAAAGGCGCGAAATTTGCAGCAGTAAAAACAATAAACAGATAGTATGAGTGATAAACCAAGCTTTCAGGATTTGATCAACAGCCCCAACCCGGTGCTGGTTGATTTTAGCGCCGAATGGTGCGGCCCCTGCAAAATGATGGGCCCTATTTTAGAAGAATTAAAAGGCATGGTAGGCGAAAAAGCCACCATTGTAAAGATAGATGTAGACCGCAACCCGGCCCTGGCCCAAGCCTACCGCATACAAGGCGTGCCTACTTTAGCTATCTTTAAAAAGGGCGAAATGCTTTGGCGCCAAAGCGGCGTGCAGCCCGCAGGCAAACTTTATTCCATCATTAATCAATTTACAACCGCTTAATCACCCTAATCATGACAAAACAGTTGCTTGTAATTCTAACCATACTATTCTTTGGTCTTTCATCCTGTGGTAATGGCGGCACGGCACAGGCCGGTGGCAGTCAATCAGCTAGGCTGAATGCTACCGAGTTCAACGAAAAATTAAACGCCACGGCTGATAAGCAGATCATAGATGTGCGCACACCCGAGGAGTTTGCCGGTGGTCACTTAAAGGATGCGCAAAACATCAACATCTACGACCAGGACTTTGCCGCTCAGTTGGAGAAACTGGATAAAAGCAAACCGGTATTTGTTTACTGCAAAGGCGGTGGCCGCAGTGCCCAAGCAGCCGAGCAAATGAACAACATGGGCTTTAAAACCGTTTTTGATATGTCGGGCGGTATGATGGCCTGGGTAAATAATAACCTGCCTGTTGAAACCGGTAATGCAGCACCGGTGGCAGATAAATACACCTCGGCCGATTTCAAAAAGTTAATGAGTGAAAACAAGGCGGTGTTAGTAGATTATTACGCTCCCTGGTGCCAGCCCTGCAAACAAATGGAACCGACTTTAGAAAAGTTGAAAACCGAATTTGCAGGCAAAGTTGCCGTAGTTCGTATTAATGTAGATGAAGCTAAAGCGCTCAGCAAAGAACTAAGCCTCGAAGCAGTTCCTGTACTCGCTATCTATAAAGATGGTGCCGAAGTAAAGCGCGTAACAGGCTTGCAAAGCGAAGAAGACCTGCGCAAGCTAATAGCTATGCTTTAGTATCGCTGTCGCGTTCCATTACATTACTCTGGTGGCGGATGCTTTCGTTGTGTATCTGTTGAAATAACTTCAGCAGAAACTCTTCGGTAAGGCCGCCCGTTTTTCCTTTTTCGAGCGCGCGCTTTACTATAAACGCCCAGCGTTCAGCCTGGTGTACGGCTAAGTGATGGTCTTTCTTAAACATGCCTATCTCTTCCGATATACCCATACGTTCGCTCAGCAACTCTATAATGTAATCATCAATCCGGTCAACCCTTGCCCGCAGGTCAAGCAGCGGTTGAAATTCATCTGTAGCAATACTTGGTTGGCGTACCATCAGCGTTTGCAATATCTCGGCCAGCCGTTGTGGTGTAACCTGTTGTTTGGCATCGCTCCACGCTTTATCAGGGTTGCGGTGTGCTTCAATCATCAAGCCCTCAAAACCCATGTCCATACCTTGTTGCGCAAGGTTATATATCAGGTCGCGGGCACCACCCATATGGCTTGGGTCTAAAATTATCGGTAAGCCGGGATAGCGGCGGCGCAATTCAATGGGTATCTCCCACATCGGCGGGTTGCGGTAAATCGTCTTTTGGTAACTGCTAAAGCCGCGGTGTATGGCCCCTAACTTGGTTAAGCCAACAGCGTTTAACCGCTCAATAGCGCCCACCCATAAATCCAGATCCGGGTTTACCGGGTTCTTTACCAAAACCGGTATATCAACACCTTTCAGCGAGTCAGCTATTTCCTGCACTGCAAACGGCGATACCGTAGTGCGCGCACCAATCCAAAGCACATCTATTTCTGCTTTTAGCGCTGCTTCCACATGTTCGGGGTTCGCCACTTCAACGGTAACAGGTAAACCAACGGATCTTCCGGCGTTTTTAACCCAGGGTAAACCAATTTCACCAACACCTTCAAAACTGTTTGGCCGGGTGCGGGGTTTCCAAATGCCGGCGCGTATCATATGCACCTTACCCTTGGCAAGGCTAACAATCTGCTGCACGGTTTCCATCACCTGCTCTTCGCCCTCAGCGCTGCAAGGCCCCGCAATTACAAACGGTTTGTTTGCTACGCCGGTCCAATCGGCAAAGGGGGTAATATTTAAACTTACACTCATTCCGCGGCTAAAGTAATCGAATAGGCCATATTGCCTTCCTGTAGCTGAACAATCCTGCCTGCACCTTTGTTTCAATACCTGATTAAGATTAGCCCGTGCACCTTATTTTAGGTGCTGCCGTCATCAAAAAATTAGGCACATTTACCACCACATCCACAACAGCAGGTATATGCAAAACGGAACAGATAAAGAAAAGGTATACGACTATATCGTAATCGGCTCGGGCTTCGGCGGCAGCGTTAGCGCCATGCGCCTGGGCGAGAAAGGCTACTCCGTGCTGGTGCTCGAAAAAGGCAAGCGTTGGGCCTCTACCGATTTCCCTAAAACCGATTGGGGCCTGCCAAAATATCTGTGGATGCCCGTGCTGAAGTGGTTTGGCTTTCAAAAGCTCACCTTCTTTAACGAGGTATTTGTTATCAGCGGCTGTAGGCGTAGGCGGCGGTTCATTGGTTTATGCCAACACGCATATGATGCCCCGAGCTAACTTTTATACCAATGCGCTGTGGGGCCATTTTAAGGATTGGAAAACTGTACTATCGCCGTATTTCGAGAAGGCCAAATTTATGCTGGGCACCACGCAGTATAAAAAAGATAACCCCGAGGATGTGATCCTGCGCGAAGTTGCCGAAGAAATGGGCAAAGGCAATTCCTTTAAAAGTGTGGATGGTGTAGGCGTTTACCTGGGCGATCCCCAAAAAACTACCGACCCTTACTTTAAAGGTTTAGGTCCCGATAGGCAAGGCTGTACCGAATGCGCCGCCTGTATGACCGGTTGCCGTTACAACGCAAAAAACACACTCGATAAAAACTACCTGTGGTTTGCTGAAAATATGTTTGGCGCTAAGGTAGAAGCCGAAACACTGGTTACAAAAATTGAGCATATAAACGGCGAGTATGTTATCCATACCCAAAGTTCTACCAGTTGGTTTGGTGCTAACAAGCGCGTATATCGTTCCAAAGGTTTAGTGGTAAGCGGCGGTGTATTGGGCACGGTTGATTTATTACTGCGCCAAAAGCACGTGCACAAAACCCTGCCGAACCTAAGCGACAAGCTCGGCGAAAACATCCTTACCAACAGCGAAATGCTGAGTGGTGTAGGCGGCGCCGATCGTAAGTTGAATAACGGCTTAGCCATCTCCCGCGTATTCTCGCCCGATGAAAACACGCAAATCGAGATCTGTAAGTTTTCCGATGGCAGCGGTAGCATGATGCATCTGGGCACCTTGGCTGTTGGCCCCGGCACACCACCGGTGCGTACCGTTAAGTTAATCGGCAACCTGTTGCGCCACCCCATCACCTTCCTGCGCTTATTCTTTACCAAAGCACCGTCCGACCGCGGTGTTATCTTCCTCATCATGCAAACGCTGGAAAACAGCATGCGCATTCGCCTGGGTTGGAGTTTGTTTGGCCGAACGATGAAGATGGTAAATGATAGCAACCAGCGCGTACCTACCTACATTCCGGTAGGGCAGGAGGCCTTATACCGCTATGCTAAAAAGGTAAACGGCGTGCCTATGAATGCGCTTACCGAAATCACCTTTGGCCTGGCCAGCACCGCGCACATCCTTGGCGGCTGCCCTATGGGCGCCACGGCTGCCGATGGTGTGGTAGACGATTACTTCCGCGTGCACGGCTATCCCAACATGTATATCCTCGATGGCTCCATTATGCCTTGTAACCTGGGTGTAAACCCATCGCTAACCATTACCACCTTTGCCGAGTATGCTATGGATAACATACCTGCTAAAGCAGGCAATACGGTAAAAGGATTGGATAGTAGACTGCAGGAAGTAGTAGCCTAAGGCTGTTTAATAAACTTGCCGGGGCGTACAAGCTGATTTTCATAATTGTTCATATCCCTTCCTCAACCTGTTAATATCTGCCACACAAAATGTGTACATCCACCCCTCAAAAACAGTTTTTTGTTAATAATATTCAAGGCTGTTTTAGGGTAATTGGTGTTGATAATCAGTGTTTTAACTCTGTATAACAACTCCCATACCAAAAATTGCAAGTAAAGCTTTGTAATACGGTCCTCAAAAGCTATCTTTGCCGTCCGTTTTGCAAAACCGGCTCCAAAATATCTTACAGAAGTGATGTACTCCGAGGACGTTATCCTATTCTAAAAAAGAAGAAAACGCTCCCCGGTATTGTCATTTTATAAGGTCAAATTGGAATATTGTATAACAGCATAAATGTTAGCCATGGCAGAAATCCTCAAAAAAAGCGCTGAACGTGTCAACTTCGGCAAAATCAAGTTGCCCGATGAGCAACCCGATTTGCTCGATATCCAGTTGAGCACCTTTAAGGAGTTCGTTCAACTTGAAACGACCCCCGAAAACCGTTCTCGCGAAGGTCTGCACCAGGTGTTTATGGAAAACTTCCCGATTTCCGACACCCGCAGCATCTTTACCCTCGAATTTATCGACTATTTCGTAGACCCTCCGCGCTATACCATCGAAGAATGTATTGAGCGTGGTTTAACCTACTGTGTGCCTCTAAAAGCTAAGCTTAAGCTGAGCTGTAACGACCCTGAACACATCGACTTTAAAACGATCGTACAGGACGTTTTCTTAGGCAATATACCTTACATGACCCCTAAGGGCACCTTTATCATCAACGGTGCTGAGCGCGTTATCGTATCTCAGTTACACCGTAGCCCTGGTGTATTCTTCGGTCAAAGCTTCCACCCCAACGGCACTAAAATCTATAGCGCCCGTGTAATTCCTTTCAAAGGAGCCTGGATGGAATTCGCTACCGACATTAACAACGTAATGTATGCGTACATCGACCGTAAGAAGAAGTTCCCTGTAACCATGCTGCTGCGCGCCGTAGGTTACGATAGCGATAAGGACATCCTTACCCTGTTTGAACTGGCCGATGAAATCGCTCTTAAAACCAAAAAAGACGCCGAGAAAGCTTTAGGCCGCCGTTTGGCTGCAAGGGTGCTTAAAACATGGATGGAAGACTTCGTGGATGAAGATACCGGCGAAGTGGTTTCTATCGAGCGTAACGAAGTATTGCTGGAACGCGATACCATCGTTAACGACGACAACATCAACCTGATTATCGAAAGCGGCACCAAGAGCCTGTTCGTTCATAAAGAGAACCAGACTGCCGACTTCTCTATCATCTTCAACACCCTGAACAAGGATACTTCGAACTCCGAGATCGAAGCGTTGAACCATATCTATAAGCAACTGCGTGGTAGCGAACCACCTGATGAAGAAACTGCCCGTGGCATTATCGAGAAGTTGTTCTTCAGCGATAAGCGTTACGACTTAGGCGAAGTAGGCCGCTACAAAATCAATAAAAAGCTGGGTCTTGATATTGATATGAATACCCGCGTGCTTACTAAAACCGATATCATCGCCATCGTTAAGTACCTGGTAGCGTTAAGCAACCAACGTGCCGAGATCGACGATATCGATCACCTGAGCAACCGTCGTGTTCGTACCGTAGGCGAACAATTGTACACCCAGTTCGGCGTAGGTTTAGCCCGTATGGCCCGCACCATCCGCGAACGTATGAACGTGCGCGATAACGAAGTGTTTACACCTGTTGATCTGATCAACGCCAGAACACTTTCTTCTGTAATCAACTCGTTCTTCGGAACCTCTCAGTTATCACAGTTCCTTGACCAGACCAACCCGCTGGCCGAAATCACCAACAAGCGCCGTGTATCGGCCTTAGGGCCTGGTGGTCTTAGCCGCGAACGTGCAGGCTTCGAGGTGCGCGACGTACACTACAGCCACTACGGCCGTCTTTGTACTATCGAAACACCGGAAGGTCCGAACATCGGTCTTATCTCTACCCTTTGCGTACACGCTAAGGTGAACAAGATGGGCTTTATCGAAACGCCTTACCGTAAGGTTGATTCGGGTAAAGTAAACCTGAAAGGCCGTGTGCAATTCTTAACGGCTGAAGAAGAAGATAACGTAAAGATCGCGCAGAGCAATATCAGCTTAGACGATAAAGGTAACTTCAACACCGATAAAATTAAGGCACGTCACCAGGGCGAATTCCCTATCCTGGGGCCGGACGAAGTACAGTTCATGGACGTAGCTCCTAACCAGATCGTGGGCGTTTCTGCATCCTTGATTCCGTTCCTGGAACACGATGATGCGAACCGTGCGCTGATGGGTTCAAACATGCAACGTCAGGCTGTGCCATTGTTACGTCCGCAGTCGCCTGTGGTAGGTACCGGTCTGGAAAAGAAAGTAGCCCAAGACTCTCGCAACCTGGTTAACGCCGAGCGCGATGGTATTGTGGAATACGTAGACGCCAACCAAATCATCATTAAGTACGAGCGCACCGAAGAGGAGAAGCTGGTATCCTTTAAAGATGACAAGGTAACTTATAACCTCAGCAAGTTCTTAAAAACCAACCAGAGCACTTGTATCAACCTGAAACCGCTGGTTAAGAAAGGCCAGAAAGTGTCGAAAGGCCAGGTACTGTGCGAAGGCTTTGCTACCGAAAACGGCGAATTAGCCCTGGGTAGCAACCTGAAAGTGGCCTTCATGCCATGGAAAGGTTACAACTTCGAGGATGCTATCGTTATCAGCGAGCGCGTAGTGCGCGACGACGTGTTCACTTCTATCCAGATTGAAGAATTTGAACTGGAAGTGCGCGATACCAAACTGGGCGAAGAAGAATTAACTCCGGATATTCCAAACGTATCGGAAGAAGCTACCAAAGACCTGGACGACAACGGTATCATCCGTACCGGCGCCCGCGTTAAGGAAGGCGACATCCTGATTGGTAAAATCACTCCTAAAGGTGAAACCGATCCTACGCCGGAAGAAAAACTGTTACGTGCCATCTTCGGTGATAAAGCCGGTGATGTGAAGGACGCTTCGTTGAAAGTGCCACCTTCCATTGAAGGTACTGTTATTACCAAGAAACTGTTTGCCCGCGCCAAGAAGGATAAAACCAGCAAGGTGAAGGAGAAAACAGCCCTCGAAAAACTGGATAAGGATTTCGAAAAGAAAATGGCTGACCTGAAGGCAGTATTGATCGACAAGCTGATGACCGTATTAAGCGGTAAAACCAGCAGTGGTATCTCTACTATCTATAAGGAAGAACTGGTTAGCAAAGGCACCAAGTTTACCTCTAAGTTACTGGCCGACCTGGACTACAGCGTAGTTGACGGTAACAACTGGACCAAGGACGAAGAGACCAACAACCTGGTTAAAATGATGTTGCACAACTTCAACATCCGTAATAACGAGGAAACCGGTAAATACAAGCGCGAGAAATTCAACATCAGCATTGGTGATGAACTGCCAAGCGGCGTATTAAAACTGGCTAAAGTTTACATTGCTAAAAAGCGTAAGCTTAAAGTAGGTGATAAAATGGCGGGCCGCCACGGTAACAAGGGTATTGTTGCCCGTATCGTGCGCAGCGAGGACATGCCATTCCTCGAAGACGGAACACCGGTTGATATCGTATTGAACCCGCTGGGCGTACCAAGCCGTATGAACCTGGGCCAGATTTACGAAACCGTACTGGGTTGGGCCGGCATTAAGTTAGGTGTTAAGTTTGCTACCCCTATCTTCGATGGTGCCTCTTTAACCGAAATTTCTGAATGGATTAAGAAAGCCGAACTGCCTGAATTAGGTTCTACTTACCTGTATGACGGCGAAACCGGCGAGCGCTTCCACCAGCCAACTACCGTAGGTGTAATCTATATGATTAAACTGGTACACATGGTGGATGATAAGATGCACGCCCGTTCAATCGGACCTTACTCCCTCATCACGCAACAGCCGCTGGGTGGTAAAGCACAGTTTGGTGGTCAGCGTTTTGGTGAGATGGAAGTTTGGGCGCTGGAAGCATACGGTGCCTCTAACATCCTGCAGGAATTGTTGACTGTTAAGTCGGATGATATTGTTGGCCGTGCCAAGGCTTACGAAGCCATCGTTAAAGGCGACAACATCCCTGAAGCCGGTATCCCTGAATCTTTCAACGTGTTAATGCACGAATTGAGAGGTCTGGCACTGGATCTGAAATTCGACTAATTACTAACAATACAAACACATGTTTTTTTTTCCGCTTGTTTCGCAAGAGACAGGCGGTTTTTTTTGCTACTATATATACTGTCGCACGTTTGCAGGCGCAGGCCGGAATCCCAACCTCACGTAGCGCTGTCCTTGCTTAGCCCACTACCCCAACTGTAAACAATAGACTGAAAACAGTAAACTGTCCTACCCCACGTCATTCCGGCGCAGGCCGGAATCCCAACCCCACATAGCGCTGTCCTTGCTTAACCCACTATCCCAACTGTAAACAATAGACTGAAAACAGTAAACTTTCCTATCCCCCGTCATTCCGGCGCAGGCCGGAATCCCCACCTCATGTAGCGCTGTCCTTGCTTAACCCACTACCCCAACTGTAAGCTTTAGACTGAAAACAGTAAACTTTCCTACCCCCGTCATTCCTGCGCAGGCCGGAATCCCAACCTCGCATAGCGCTGT
Source organism: Chitinophagales bacterium (assembly GCA_046329495.1). GTDB lineage: Bacteria > Bacteroidota > Bacteroidia > Chitinophagales > LD1 > Bog-950. The sequence goes on from JAXLUO010000009.1 coordinate 64,347, forward strand.
CCTTGCTTAACCCACTACCCCAACTGTAAACAATAGACTGAAAACAGTAAACTGTCCTACCCCACGTCATTCCTGCGCAGGCCGGAATCCCCACCTCACGTAGCGCTGTCCTTGCTTAACCCACTACCCCAACTGTAAACTTTAGACTGAAAACAGTAAACTTTCCTACCCCCGTCATTCCGGCGCAGACCGGAATCCCCTGTTACAGACTTAGTTCTAATATGATTTTCTGTGCTCATAGCGGCAGGTGTAATAAGGTGGTTGTTTACACAGCCTGCTCTTGCCTTTCGGTTAGAGCGTGCGACCGGTAGGCTGTAAAATGCGGTTGGTTAATCAGATGCCCAATTCCCGTGCCAAAGCGTAGCGCATGTGCTTATGACATTACTGTGACAAACAGTGCCGGTATACATCATAGTTTTATTTTGAATTTAAAAGCAGGCACATTTATTAAACCTTAACCATGTATTATGAAAACAGCATATCTACTTTTATTCCTTCTTTGTGCAACTACGTTCACTGCAGATGCCTATACCAGCTTAACCATGCGCGACCCGCACAGGAGCTGGGTGTATACCACGCCCAAAATTGACTCTGCTACCTTCTCTATTCAGCCAAAGGGAGCGTATTTTGAATGTGGTTTGTATCTTACCTTTTCGCCAACATCCACTTATTCAGGCGATACGTTTGAGATAATTATGGATTTTGACCTGCCCACAGGTGCTATGGTAAACGACTCATGGCTTTGGGTTGGCAATCAAATTGTGCAAGCCGTTATAACCGACCGTTCACGGGCAGGCATGGTGTACGAAGGTATCGTTCAGCGCCGGCAGGACCCTTCTATATTATATAAGAACAGCGCTACACAATATCAGTTACGCGTATATCCCTTACCGGCCAACCAAAAACGGAAGGTTAAAATCAGTTATTTGCTGCCGGCTACATGGGGCAGTACAAGGGCCGGCATACCATTGCCGGTTAGCTTACTTAAAACCTCAAACGTGCGCCCGCCGCTTACCATTATCACCTACCCCGATGCTAATTGGTACGCGGCTGGTATTAACGAACTATCAGGGCAATTGTTTACCCCGCAGCCTAATGGCAGCGAGCGTACCATCATTACCCCGGCTACCTTAAATAACAACAGCTATTTAAACTTTAGTATGGCACATAGCCTTACTAATGGCGTATACTCAGCGGTGCATGAATCGGCCCCGGGGCAGGGCTTTTACCAGTTGGTGGTAGTGCCCGGCGATGTAATACAAACCGGTATACACCAAAAGCTGGCCGTGCTGTTTGATCATAATCCCACCAACACCTACGTAACCGGTAACCAGGTGCTGCAAAATGCACGTACGATGCTGCACCAAAGTTTGGGGGCACAGGATTCGTTTAACCTCATCTTTACACAATTTAATATTCACCGCATTTCCAATGTATGGCTACCGGCCGATTCGCAGACTATCGAAAACGTGTTTGCGCCCCTGCTTACTAACAATCCTGTTTCGTCCTATAGTAGTTTACCAGCCTTGCTCAGTAATGGTATTGATTTCCTGAAGGCTAATAATGGCGGCGAAATACTCTTAATGAGCAGCAACCAGAATTACGGAGTACCGGCTACCGCCAACCAGTTGATTAACGATGTGGTGAATTACATGCTGCCCGAGATGTATCCCATTCACATTGCCGATTACGTGCAAACAAACATTACCAGCAACTATATTAATAACACCTGCTATGCCGGTAACTCATACTTTAACGCAAACCTTACCGCGCTTACCGGTGGGGTGCTGAAGAGTATGATGAACATGAACTACTGCTACTCATACGGTTACAGCAACTACAGCACTTTCGATTTAATGATGAATGACGTGTATGGTTTAATGGGTGGCTATGTTACCAACTTCGATGTTTACACGGATGTAGACAGTGGCTTTTGCTATAGTCGCTTCAATTCTTCGGGCGGAACGATGGTAGGGCTTAAAAATGCGTTTGTTCAGGTGGGGAAATACACTGGTAAGCTACCCATGGCGGCCGAGATAACGGGCATGTTTAAGGGTACCCCTTTTCAGTACACACTTAATATTGGCAATACGTATGTAATGGATAGTACCGTGCGCATGATGTGGGCCGGCAATTACATCAATACTATGGAAGTGCAGCAACTGGATAACCAGGGTATTGCTGCTTTGCAACAGGTAAGTATCCAAAACCGGGTGTTATCGCAATACACGGCATTTCTGGCGCTTGAGCCAAGCGACACAACCCAGGCCTGTAGCGATTGTAATGATGAAACCGGCACCGGCGGAAGCACCGGTATACAAAACCTGAACGATGCAGGGTTATCTATCAAAGCCTATCCGAATCCTTTCAGCGAACAGCTTACTATTACGTTAAAACTTAGCGAACCTGCAAAGGACCTGAAATGGCGTATAGTAAACCTGATGGGGCAGGTAGTGCGCGAAGGAACGCTGGAAGCCGGGGCAACCGAATATAGCTTTACCTGGGATGGTAAGGATGCTAACGGTAGCAGTGTTGCAGCCGGTGTTTATCTGGTAGAAATTGAAACTACGGCAGGCAAGCAAATAGCCCGCATCGTAAAGAATTAAAATGTGGTTAAACAGTAAAGGGGCGCGCCGGTCAGGTTCGCCCCTTTTTTTACGGAATGGTAGTGGAGCGCTGATAAACACTGATTTTTAGGATTTCCGCGGGCTCAATAAACAAAGCAGCATCACCAACAAACAAGCGCAGTCCTCCCGTCATTCCGGCGCAGGCAGGAATCCCAACCTCACGTAGCGCTGTTCTTGCGTAACCCACTACCCCAACTGTAAACAATAGACTGAAAACAGTAAACTTTCCTACCCCACGTCATTCCGGCGCAGGCCGGAATCCCAACCTCATATAGCGCTGTTCTTGCGTAACCCACTACTCCAACTGTAAACAATAGACTGAAAACAGTAAACTTTCCTACCCCACGTCATTCCGGCGCAGGCCGGAATCCCAACCTCACGTAGCGCTGTCCTTGCTTAGCTCACTACCTCAACTGTAAACTCTGAACTGAAAACTTTCCTCTGCCTGTCATTTTGAACCATTCTGCTAAATAAACAGCGGCGAAAAATCCCCTGCCCAAATGATGTATACAAAGGCATTAGCCTGTCGCAGCCACAAAACATTTTGTATTCATCCATGTATTTATCTGTGCCATCTGTGGCAATGCATTCAACCAAGAATACATCTCATTAAAGAATATAAAGGTTACACTGCCGCTCAGAAAAATATTTTCTTAAAAAAGCAATAAAATAAGAAACAAAACGTCTTTTATTGTATCTTTACAATACAATGGTTCTTTGACATACCTACAAAACACAAAACCGTTAAGTGCATGCCCCTTCATATGCCATCCCCAAACAGTTTATATTTTTCACAATTTGTGCATGCAAAACCAATGCACAAATCTGCACAAATGGAAACTTTACTAATTCATTCCGTTTCTGCTGCACGGAAAAATGTAAAGGAGTGTAAAGTTACAGCACATGCTCACCACCCTGTCTGCTTTCTGATCTCTGCTTCTGATTTCAAAAAGTGTAAAGGAGTGTAAAGTCGTTACACAAAATTCAACACACTGACCTAAAACCAACAAAGTGTAACATCAATTCAACGTAACTTTTTTCAGGACGATACATTGGCTGTTAATCCTATAATCCCAAAATCCTACTAATCCTGTTTCAGACAAGAAAAGTGTAAAGGAGTGTAAAGTTACAGCACATGCTCCCCACCCTGTCTGCTTTCTGATTTCTGCTCTCTAATTTCAAAAAATGTAAAGGAGTGTAAAGTTGCCCTGCGAAATGCAACTTGGACAGTCATCGGATGACTTTTGGAGGACAAGGGTCGTCCGTGCCACCAGTACACTAATTTTAGGAAGAAGTCATCCGATGACTAAGCGCCGCCTTGTTTGAACCATTCGTTTTTGCCCGTTTTAACACAAAAATACATCACATGAAAATTTCTGTAACTTGTGCACAAGCAAAAACCTGCACAAGCATGCACAAGCAATGTTGATAACCCTGAGCTCTCTGATCTTTAAAACAAAGCCCCACCGTGTATCTAAGGACCAGTGAACTCATAACTCAGCACTCCTAACTCAAAACTAACAAAGTGTAACCCCTGATTTCAATGTAACCTTTTGTAACCTTTTTCAGGAATGCACAAAGGTTTCAATCCTTTCTGTATTTCTGTCAATCAGTAAAATCTGTGGTGAACAGTAGTGGACTACCACTAATGCAGAAGCCGTTTAACGGCCATTAGTAGCTGATAAATGCCACCGTAGTTGATTTTTTCGGGCGTATCGCTCATGCGGTGGTAATCATCGTGCAGGCCGGTGGTAAACGAAACAGCCGGTACGCAATGTTCGCAAAGTACAGTAAAGTCGTTAACGGTTTCACCGGTTTCGTCGGCGCGGAGGTATAAGCCACTGTTTTGCAGGGGTAGCAAAAAGGAGCGGAGGGAAGTATCCTGCACACAGGTGCTAACGCGCACAATTTTAGTAGTGGGTTGTAAACGGCCCACCATATCAAAGTTTAGCGCAGCCTTTAGGTGCAGTAAATCAAACAAGGCACTGCGCGTAAAGTTATAAGAGCCGAACAGGCCCATTTCGTGGGCGGTAAAAAAGGCAAACACGTAGTTATACTTTTTGCCAAAGTTGCGTTGTTGCAGTTGTTGGGCCAGTTCAATGGCCAGGGCCACACCGCTGCCGTTGTCATCAGCGCCGGGGTGTATACCTTTCTTACGCAACTCGCGCGATTTATTGCTACCTAAACCAAGGTGGTCGTAATGCGCGCTTATAAGGATGGTGCTGTCGGCTTTGTTATCAATAAAGCCGAAAACGTTAAAGCAGTTCAGCACACTGTCCTTATTAATACGGATGGTAAACCCGATGGTATCGGCAATAATACCCGAGTGGCGTAGCTGCCCGATGATATAGTTGGCGGCTTTAAGTTCGAAGGCAGTACCGGGTGCACGGCCCTGCAGGCTATCTGCACTTAATACGGCAATGTGTTGCTTAAAACGCTGGGTGGTAGATAGCGAATCGGTTTTAACCTGTGCCACAAGCGGGTGGCTGTAAACAAGGGCAACAATTAAAAACACAAACCGGACAAACATGATAACGAAGGTAAAATTTTGAAACCGCTTAAAGCGTAAAGGGCCGTTAATTGCTTGTAAATGGCAACATTTTTGCCGTTAAAACACGAAACTAACAGCCTGCTAAAACTTATTAACGTGGGGTTAAGGGCCAATGGCTAAATCACCTCTTTTTCTATTTTTACACCGATGGCAGAATACATTGTAAGTGCACGTAAATATCGTCCGGCCCGTTTCAGCGAAATGGTGGGTCAGGAGCAGGTAGCTACTACCCTTAAAAATGCTATTCGCACCGGCCATCTGGCGCATTCGTTTTTGTTCTGTGGTCCGCGTGGGGTAGGTAAAACTACGGCTGCCCGTATCCTGGCAAAAACCATTAACTGCGAAAACATTACCCCCGATTTTGAGGCTTGCGGTCAGTGCCCTTCTTGTACTTCGTTTCAGCAAAACAGCAGCTTTAACATTCACGAGTTGGATGCTGCCAGCAATAACAGTGTGGAAGATATCCGGGCGCTGGTAGACCAGGTTCGCTTCCCCCCTCAAAGCGGTAAATACAAGATCTATATTATAGATGAAGTGCACATGCTTTCTTCAGGCGCGTTTAACGCATTCCTGAAAACGCTGGAGGAGCCACCTTCTTACTGTAAGTTCATTCTCGCCACTACCGAAAAGCACAAGATTCTGCCAACCATCCTGTCGCGTTGTCAGATATTCGATTTCCGCCGTATCGGGGTTGACACCATCGTTAAGCATTTAAAGAACATCTGCACGGCCGAGCATATCGATGCCGAAGAAGATGCCTTACATATTATTGCCCAAAAGGCTGATGGTGGTATGCGCGATGCGCTTTCCATGTTCGACCGCCTCAGCAGCTTTAGCGGTGGCAAACTTACCTACGCCGGTGTGCTCGAAAACCTGAACGTGCTGGATTACGATTACTTCTTTAAAGTAACCGAAAGCATGTTGGCCGAAAACCTGTCGGCTGTGTTGCAGTTGTTTGATACCATCCTGCGCAAGGGTTTTGAGGGCGACGACTTTATCCTTGGTTTGTGCGAGCATTTCCGAAACCTGTTGTTCTGTAAGGATGAGGATACGGTAATGCTGATGGAAGTAAGCGATAACCTGAAGCACCGCTATGCCGAACAGGCCCGCCTGGCACCTGCCGATTTCCTGGTTAACTGCCTTAACATCGGTAATCAGTGCGATATTCAATACAAGGGCAGCAAAAACAAGCGCCTTACGGTGGAGGTAGCACTAATTAAGATGTGCTACGTAAATGCAGTGGTGACCGATACTTCGGCACCATCAAAAAAAAAACTTGATACCTCAGTAGAAAAGGAAGAAAGCACGGAGGCTAAGGTTGTTAAGCCTGTAAGCGAAGTGCCTCCTGTGCAGAAGAAAACCGAGCTTGAAAAGCCCGGTGCCCCTGCTCCGCCACCGGTAGCTACCATCTCGAAAAGTAAGAAGCTGATTACCCTGAGCGATATGGCCAGTGGCAATGTGCCCGAAGAGGAGAAGAAGTTGATACAGGAAGAAGAGGTAAGCTATACCGGCGAAAAACTGGTTTGGAATAAAGAAACGGCCCTGCAGTTATGGGAAGCCTATGCCGCCCAACTGCCCGATACCAAGCGCGGCTTGCGTACTAGTTTCGGTTCGTTTAAACCGGTGCTGAACGACCGCCTGCAAATGGAGTTAAAGGTGCAAAGCGATATGCAGCGCCTGCAGTTTGAGGAAGCCCGTTTGGGCATCCAGAATTTTATGGCTAAGCGTACCGGTGCCGAAGTGGAGCTGATAATACTGGCCGATAAAGCCGTTGCGGTAGAGAAGAAGCCGTATACCGAAAAGGAAAAATTCGATCGCCTGGTGCAGAAGAATCCAACGTTGAAGAAGATGCAGCAGGTTTTTGGCTTAGAGTTAGATTACGACTAAGCAACACGTGCTAGGCAAACAATAACAGCCAATTGCCGGCGTTTTATGCCTGCTATGAAATACTATTTACTACCCTTACTTTGCCTGGTGGCTGCCTGCAACAAACCGGCACCCCAACCCGATGTTACTACCGGTTTAGTGGCCGATATCCGTTTAAACGGTGAGGGGTACGACCTGGTTAGCAACACAACGGGAACAGCCTACAACATAACTGCTACGGAAAACAGATATGGATTAGCAAATCGTGCCGTTCATTTCAATGCCGCCGATTCGGCTTACATCAACTTTGGTGATTTAGAGGGTCTTTCGTTTACCAATGGTGCATTTACTATTAGTTGTTTTGTAAAGGTGGAAGACACAAGCAAGCCGGTGGCGGTGCTCAGCAAGCGCGGCATTAACGGGCCGTGGGAGTATAGTTTAGATAACCACTTTAACCATGCCTGGTTTAACCTGGATAATTGGGTGGAAGGTGGCAACCCCTCCGTATATGGTGTTGACCCGCTGGATGCTTCGGCCACCATCCATACCGGCCATTGGCAACACCTGGCCTATGTAGCAGATGGCAGCACGCTGCGGGTGTATGTAGATGGTGCGCAGCAACCGGGCATAGACAGTTTAACGCCCGGTGCCTATTTTACCAATACCAATGCCCACTTTGTAATTGGGAACGGTGGTGCTTACAATAAGAACTGGTACTTTACCGGTGCTATTGATGATATAAAGATTTATAACCGTGCCCTTGAACCGGCAGCCATAGCCTTGCTTTCCATTCAGTAAAAAGCAGGGAAATTGCCGGTAAGGGGTATTAAAGGGTGTTAAAGAACCGGAGCGGCGGGAAGGCCTTAAAGGCCCGTTTCGTTTAACATTCTATATTCGCTGTCCAACTTAAAATCAATACATGAAATTCAGATTGCTTATTGCAACCCTGCTGCTGGTAACGGTGCAGGCCATCGCTCAAAAGGAAGGAACTACCAAAGACCCCAACGGGGGCACAAGCGCGCCTGCTCAACAGCGCTCGCGCGATCCTCGCGGCAATCCTGTTAGAGGAGCTATACAGGAAGCAAAGCCTATTGAAGAACGTAAGCTTGACCCTACCAGGGTGCGGGTTCAAAACCCCAATGCTGCCGCAGCAGCCACTTCAATGAGCAACGTGGCCCCCTCATTCGCCTACGATACTGTTGCCGGCGATCCTTTTCATGCACGTATCTATACCCTTAAAAACGGCTTAACCGTTATGTTGAGCGTTAATAAGGATGTACCTCGTATTCAAACTTTGATTGCCGTAAAGGCGGGCAGTAAATTCGATCCTGCAGCTACCACCGGTTTAGCCCACTACCTGGAGCATATGATGTTTAAAGGCTCGCACGATTTCGGCAGCAAGAACTGGACTGCCGAAAGCGTACTGCTGGATTCCATTTCTGCCAACTTTGAATACCACAAAGCCGCTACCGATGAAGCAGTAAAGAAGGCCATCTATGCGCGCATCGATTCCTTTAGCTATGAGGCGTCAAAGTTTGCGATACCGAATGAATACGATAAGATGATGACCTCGCTTGGTGCCCAAGGTACCAACGCCTTTACCTCTACCGATATGACGGTGTATGTGAATGACATACCATCAAACGGTTTAGATAAGTTTTTAGCGCTGGAAAGCAACCGTTTTAAAACACTGGTGCTGCGCATATTCCATACCGAGTTAGAAACGGTGTACGAAGAGTTCAATCGCAACCAGGATAACGACCGCGTATGGAGCGACCATGCTATTGATAACGCACTGTTGCCTAACCACCCTTATGGAACACAAACTACCATAGGATTAGGCGAACATCTCAAGAATCCCAGCATGGTTAATATCCATAATTACTTCGACACCTATTATCGTCCGAACAACGTAGCAATTATACTGGCCGGCGATTTAGATCCTGATAAAACCATAATGTCTATCGAAAAGAACTTTGGTGAGTGGGTGCCGGCTAAAATTGCCCCGTTCGAAAAACAGCCTGAACCTAAACTGGAAAGTCCGGTAATACGCGAATATCAGGGCCCACAGGCCGAGCATGTATACATCGGCTACTTATTTGATGGCGCTAATAGCCACGATGCTATGATGGCACGCTTGGTAGATATGATATTAGCTAATGGTGAAGCGGGCTTAATAGACCTTGACCTGGTACAACAACAAAAGGTATTAAATGCTTATTCATTTGTAGATGAGAACACAGACTACAGTTTTCACAAGTTTTTTGGTGAACCTAAACAGGGCCAAAAACTGGAAGAGGTGAAAGACTTGATGTTAGGCGAAATTGAAAAAGTAAAGAAAGGCGAGTTTGGTGATTGGATTTTGCCTGCCATTATACAGAACCTGCGTTTGCAGCGCATGCAGGAGGTAGAAAAGAACGATGGACGTGCATATACCATGATGGGCACATTTGTTCACAATATTCAATGGAGCGCCTGGGTGAATGAGATTGACGAGATGGCAAAAGTTACCAAAGCCGATATCGTTCAGTTTGCCAAAGAGCACTATGGTAATAACTACGCCGTTTGCTACAAGCGCCAGGGCGAAGCAAACGTTCATAAGGTAGAAAAGCCGAAGATCACTCCGGTGGTTATGAATAAAGAAGATGTGTCTGATTTTAAACGCCGCTGGGAGCTGATGCCGCAGCCTTCTATTACGCCTAAGTTCATCGATTTTCAGAAGGATATAACCCACCTGCAATTAGCAGCAGGTACCGTGCCGGTTGATTATATCCGGAATGATGTAAACAAGACTTTTACGCTTAATTACATCTTCGATATGGGTACGGATAATATCCGCGACCTGGGCCTTGCCATCAGCTACCTTGAATATTTGGGTACAAATAAATACACCGCCGAACAGCTAAAGACGGAGTTCTATAAGTTAGGTTTAAGTTTTGGCGTTAGCAGCGGCCGCGACCGCGTGTATGTGTCCCTCTCAGGTTTAGAAGCTAACCTTGAAAAAGGTGTGGAGTTGTTCGAGCATGTGTTAGCCAATGTAAAACCCGACAAGGAAGTATATCAGGCATTGGTAATGGATATTATGCAGGGCCGCGAAAATGCCAAGAAGAATAAGAACACCATCCTTTATAACGCGCTTGGCAACTATGCCAAGTATGGTCCGCTAAATCCATTTAACAATGTGATGAGTGAGCAGGATTTGGAAAATGAAGACGTTAACCACCTGGTGCAATTAATTAAATCACTCAGTAGCTATAAACATCGCATTTTCTACTACGGTCAAAGAGAGCCAAAAGCTGTTCTCGAATCCCTTAATAAGCTACATAAAGTTGCAGATAAGTTAAAGGACTATCCTGCGGCCCAAAAGTACCCTGAACTTCCAATTGATAAGAACAAGGTATATGTATGTTACTACCCAATGAAACAGGCAGAGATAGTTATGCTGGCGAAGGATGAGGTATTTAATAAGAATCTTTATCCTTATATATTCCTGTATAACGATTATTATGGATCAGGCCTAAGCAGCATTATGTTCCAGGAAGTGCGGGAGAAAATGGCGTTGGCATACTCTGTTTACAGCAGCTTTGGAGTACCGCAATATTCATATGAGTCACATTACCTAAGCTCGTATGTAGGCACCCAAAGCGATAAACTTCGCACAGCACTTGCCAAGATGAATGAGTTGTTGAACAACATGCCTGAAGTACCACAGCAGTTTGAATCGGCACGTGCCAGTGTGGTGAAGACATTAGAAAGTGACTGGATTACCCGTGCTGACATGTATTGGGCCTGGGATCGCGCTAAAAAGCGTGGACTGGATTATGATGTTAGAAAGGTAATTTACGAAAAGGCAAAAACCATTACCCTTGAAGAGGTTCACAAATTCTTTAATATGCATGTTAAAGGAAAGCAATATGCTTACCTGGTAATCGGTAAAAAGGATGATTTAAACCTTGATGCGTTAAAAGAGCTTGGCCCGGTTGAAGAGCTTAGTTTAGAAAAGGTATTCGGTTATTAAACTGGTCTATATCAAATAAGAAAGGCCGGGATGACCGGCCTTTCTTATTTGATATAAAATCTCCATTACTTAGGTAAGGAATCAATTAAGCAAGCGGCATAAACAGAATCGGCCGGGTTATGGGTGTTGTGTTTATCTATTGCCTGTTGAATGCTGGTCATAAAACCGGGGCTTGAATATTGCTCAGGGCAACGCATCTCATTGTTGTTTTTTATAATGGCAAAATACAGGGTGCCGTTAGTGCCAATTTTACCCAGTAGGCTACCCGCACTAATATTGTCGTTTACCTGAAGAGTGGTGCTACGCAGGCCGCTGTAATAAACCGAGTAGATGGAGTTGATCTTGTATTGGGCCGTTATAGCAATAGTGCCGTCGTTGTTGGTAGCAATGCTGTTAATAATGCCGGGGCAAGCAGCCTGAATATTTTGGGCAGTGTCGGTAAAGTGAATGGTGTAACCTTTATTTACTTCAGAGGAAGGAAGGGTTTCGCCGAATGAATAGAACTTATCTACCGTTGCATAACTGGCAATTGGGGTGGACAATGACGGCGGATTAGTATCGGCCGGAAGGGGGGCAATGGGATAATTACTGGTGCACGATGCCACAAATAATAAGGCGGTAACAAAACCGGCTACTTTATACATACTGGTCATTTTGCGACAAATTAAACGCAATTCCTGAAATTGAGGGTATTGGGTTATGTTAAGGCGGCGGTTACCGGGGCTTAGGTAAAGTTTTATCTTCGGCACATGAAGCGTATTTTGTTTTTGACGGCTTGTTGGTGTTTTATGGGGGCAAAAGGGCAGGAGGGCACTATGCAGGTGAAAAGGAACCTGAACAGCCCCGTTACCCGCACGCTCAATTTTAGCGATCCTGCATTGGAGGATTGGGAACCCCTGGTGGTTACTATTAAAGAGGCACCTAAACCAGCTTCGGATTATGGGAATAAAAAGGCATTGCTGCACCAACAACGGTTGCAGCACCAACGGGCCAAGCAAAGTAGAGCGGCGCAAAGCTTGCCAGATGCACCGGCAATGCTTACCAACTTTACCGCTAATGTGTCGCAGGCCACGCCGAATGACAACTATATTGCTATTAGCAACGGCGGTAAAATTGTTAGCGTGGTGAATACCAACCTGCGCATTTATAATGATACCGGGGCGCTGGTTACCAGTAAAAGCCTGGCCACCTTTGCCAATGCGCTGGGATTGCTTACGCAAATCAGTGATCCGAAAGTTGTATACGACCCGGTTGCCGACCGTTTTATCCTCGTGTTTTTTACAGGCAACACAAGTACCAAAACCCGCATTATTGTAGGCTTTTCGCAGAGCAATGACCCTGCCCAGCAGTGGAATTTTTATGCGTTGAGCGGCAATATGCTCAACGATTCTACCTGGAGCGATTACCCGATCATCAGTATTAGCGACAAGGATTTCTTTATGACGTTTAACCACCTTAAGGATGGTTTTGACTGGAAGACCGGTTTCCGTTACTCGGCAATATGGCAAATTGATAAGCAACGGGGGTATGATGGTGATACCTTGCAGTTTAACTTCTGGCATGATATAAAGTACAATGGCACCCCCGTGTGGAATGTCAGCACGGTGCAGGGAGGCAGCTCGCCGGTTGGGCCTGAGGCCTACTTCCTTTCGGTGCGGCCGGGTGATTTGAGCAATGACACCGTGTTTTTGCATAAGATATCTGATTCGTACCAATCGGGTAATGCGCAGTTTAGTTCGCAGGTGCTTACCACTAATATTAACTATGGTGTGCCGCCGGATGCCGCACAACGCGGCGGTCAGTTTCTGGCTACTAATGATGCCCGTGTGCTTTCGGCCTTTATTGAGAACGACCGCATTCAATGGGTACAGAATACCATTAATCCTTCCACCTTTACCTCGGGTGTTTATGTAGGGCAGATTGACAATGTGGCTACTAACCCCATTGCCAGCGGAACTATAATAGCTAACGATACGGTTGATTATGGTTACCCCTCTATTGCGTACCTGGGTAATAACCAGTGGGACAACAGAGCTATTATTACCTGCTCGTATTCTTCGCCGGATACCTTTCCCGGCACTGTAGCTTTTTACCGCGATGCACAAGGCAATACTTCGCAGATGCTGGTGGTAAAACCGGGCGAAAGCGAGGAGAATGTGTTGCTGGATAGTGTTGAGCGCTGGGGCGATTATACAGGGATACAACGTAAATACAACGAACCCAATACCGCCTGGCTGGCGGGTTCGTATGTTAGCGCTGCACATAATTACCGCACCTGGATAGCCAAGGTAGTTAATACAGATTCTGCTTTGGTCTCCTCGGTTAACACAATTCAAGCACCTATAAGCAGCAAGGTGTTTCCTAACCCAGCATCCGAACAGTTTAGTTTGCAGGTAGATTTGCCCAAAGGAAATTTTACCGGATTTGCCCTTTACGATGCGAGCGGAAACCTGGTGCGCACCATTTTGGAGGACAACTTTAAGGCAGGCACTTCTATCTTTAGTTTCAATACACAACATTTGGCTAACGGTGTTTACTTTCTGAGGATAAGTGATAAAGGCACTTTACTTAAAACGGAAAAAATTGTAATTCAACATTAATTGGTGCACGCTGGCTGAAACGGAAAACCATATTAAACCTGAGCCCGAAAAATGGGTGACGCAGTATGCCGATTACCTGTTTGGTTATGCGCTTGCCCGCGTGCGTAAAGCCGAAGTAGCCGAAGACCTTGTGCAGGATACGTTCTTCAGCGCGTTAAGGGCACTGGATACGTTTGAAGCACGCGCAACGGAAAAAACATGGTTAACTGCCATTTTAAAGCGTAAGATTATTGACTACTACCGCAAGAAAAGTACACAGAACGAGCGTAGTGTTTTGGATAAAGAAGGCGATGGGTCTTTCATAGATCATTTTTTTAATGGGGATGGAAATGCAGGGCATTGGACGAATACTGCAGCCCCTACGGCCTGGGGTAAGGATTTTGAAACCAGCGTGGAGAGCGAACAGTTTTATGCCATTTTACAACAGTGTTTAAACAAGCTGCCCGAGAAATGGTCGGCGGCGTTTACCTTACGGAATATGGACGACCTGGATGCAGAGGCCATTTGTAAGGAATTGGGTATTACGCCCTCTAACTATTGGGTAATAATGCACCGGGCCAAACTACAACTGCGCGAATGCCTTGAAACCAACTGGTTTAACAGTTAACAAAACGTATGAGTATTCTACAAGCTTTTAAAATGACCTGCGCCGAAGCGACCCGCCTGAACGAAAAGAAGCGTGAAGGCAAGTTGAGCTTTGCGGAAGGCTTTGGTTTGTGGTGGCATACCTCGGTTGTTTGCAGTTTATGTCGTTTGTTTTTTAAACAGATTGCTCAACTTGAAAATGCTACGCAACGGCTGGGTGATCAAAAGGCTACTTTACCTGCTGATAAAAAAGCGCATTTACAAACAGAACTTGAGCAGCGCTTAAAACAGGACAACTAAAACACCTGCTTTACAACTACCTGTTTACCGTTAAACAAAACACTTTCGCCTTGTTGCTTGTTGTGCAGCGCCACGGCTAATGGCGCTTTGGGCGAAAGCAGGAAATATTTTTGTCCGTTAAGCTGAACTGTGCCCAGGCCTGCTGCTACAAAAGCTACAAATTCCGCAGTTACCAGTACCGCACCTAAACCTACCTGTTGATGTAAAATGCCGGCTTCAATGCCACTTACAAAATCCAATTCCTGCATGGCGGTTTCCAATTGTTCGCCCAGCATTTCCTGTTGCAGGTGGCCCATGGCCCGCGAGGTTTCATACTTATCGCCGGCGGAACTTTTGTCCTCGCTGTTGGCTGCTTCGCGGGCTGCGTCTACCGACTGATTCAGTTCCTCGATGCGTTGCTGCAGCACTGTTACGCAATGCTTTTTAAGTTCCTTTTTAAGCAATAGCTTCTGGTCGTCGTTTAGTTTTAATGGCTCCATTAATGCGCTTAGCTTTTTAGTGAAGCAAGGTCGATAACAAAACGGTACTTCACGTCGTTCTTCAACATACGCTCGTAGGCTTCATTGATATAAGCCATATCGATTACTTCAACATCGGAGGTAATGTTGTGCTCGGCACAGAAGTCCAGCATTTCCTGCGTTTCGGCAATGCCACCTATAAGGGAGCCAATGATGCTGCGGCGTTTGGCAATTAGCTTAAATGCGGGCACTTCGTTGGCAATTGGCGGAATGCCTACCACAATCATAGTTCCGTTGGTAGCCAGCATATCCAGATACATGTTATAGTCGTGCTGTGCTGAAACAGTGTTCAGGATGTAATCGAACTTACCTTTCAGTTTAGCCACTTCGGCAGGGTCGGTAGTTAATGCAAAATGGTGGGCGCCCAACTTGCGTGCATCAGCTTCTTTGTTTTTGGAGGTGCTGAGTACCGTTACTTCGGCACCAAAGGCAGCAGCAAATTTAACGCCCATATGGCCTAAACCACCTAAGCCTAATATAGCCACCTTATGGCCTTTGCCCACCTTGGTAAAACGCAAAGGACTGTAGGTTGTAATGCCGGCACAAAGCAAAGGTGCTACCCCCTGCAGTGGAAGTTTATCAGATACACGCAAGGTATAATTTTCGTCAACTACAATTTGGGTGCTATAGCCGCCATAGGTAGGGGCTTTGGTAACTCTTTCCACTCCATTATATGTGCCCACCATGCCGCTATCGCAATATTGTTCTAAACCTGCCTGGCAGTTAGGGCAGGTGCGACAGCTATCTACAAAGCAACCTACACCGGCGTAATCGCCGATGCGGAATTTAGTGACCTTGCTGCCAACGTTCATAACGCGGCCTACAATTTCGTGGCCGGGCACCATGGGGTAGCGACTACCGCCCCATTCGTTGCGTACCTGGTGAATATCGGAATGGCATACACCGCAGTACAGAATTTCTATTTGCACATCATATTCTCCAGGGTTACGGCGTTCGAATAGAAACGGGGCGAGCGGTGAGGTAGCAGTTTGGGCAGCATAAGCGTTTGTAGCGAGCATGATTTATGATTTAAAGACTTTGATTTTGAATTAGTGATAAACAAGGTTACTGAAAAAATGTTTTTTGCCACAAGTGGATTGCTGTCAGATAGGCTTTGATAGGAACTGATAAGGATTGATAGGAAATGATAGGCTTACCCTTATGCCCTATCAACCCTATCATTAAAGGTTAAGCCTTCACCGGGGGCTATACCTCAACCTGATATCAGCAAAATATAAGCCTGCAGGCTGAGGTTTAACTGATGTTTGGCTGAGGAAAAAGAACCAATTTAACATGTTTCCGATTTTGTAAATAATTGAAAACGAAAGAATTATGTGTGCTCGTGCTGAGGTTTGGCTGATAATTGCCCCGAATGTTTGGCGGTAGGTTGTGTATTCATTGATTCTTATTTATAAAATAAAGATAGTAAATAAGAAACAAAATAACTAATTGACTACTTAAAATTAACACGTTAAGCCATAATTCTCCCTGGCCGTGAATATGAGGACGGAATAAACCATGCAAATGCGGGCGAATGAAGCCCTTGCCGGCAGGTAGCCGGTTATGCATCCGGAGGGCGCTGCCTCCGTTTTACCTGCTGCCTATCCGGCAGCAGGGAGGCGAATGCCTACTTAGCTTTCTTTTTTGCCTTAGGAGCTTTAGCCTTAGCTGACTCAGCTTCGTTAACCCAAACTCCTTTTTTCATCTGGCCCAGTACTACTACAATTTTGCTGCGTTTGTACATTTCGGCATTGGCCAGCATTTCCTGTTCAGTATCGGCCCGCACCTTAACGCCTTTATCAGCGTCTTTTGAGCGGACTTCGATGTAATAACCATCCCGGAATGTGACCGGTTTTGTTGGCGGACGACCCATACGTATTTTATTTTAACCCTGTCAAGATAAACTAATATGTAATACCCTTCACCCCTTTTATGAACATTTAGTTCCATTAGCTACTATATGATAATAGGTGGCGAGGTTCATTTTTCCTGTTTTTGCCCGAAAAGGCCTTGTTTGTTCAATATTTTGATGTCAAAACACCTATTTTCTGCTAAAAGTGTTCCGCGGTTTGAATGCACGTTGATGTCAATAAATTAATCGTGAAGAAAAGTTAAGAACGCTCAGTAGAACGCTGATTGACGCTGACCGTTATGGTTAGAAGTAAAGTAGAAAACGGAAATGAGGCCGTTTAAGCTTGAAAAGGGACCGGGGATTGGTAATTTTAATGGATGAAAATTCCGACAGATAAGGATACGTTTGAAACCGAACTGGGCACCTATTGGTTTGATGAAGAAGGCATTTTGAATTCGGTATCCTCGCCGGCCAAACGCACTTTAGAGAACACCCGCTATAATTTTGATTTGGTCCAAAAGTTATCGGAAGGCAGTAAACCTTGCTTGTTGGTACAACTCTGTAAATCGCCCATACCCAGCCGAGAAACCCAGGCGTATGTGAAGCAGCGTTTACCCGATACCTATACGGCTATGGCTATGCTTTCCGATTCAGGCGTTGGGGAATTGATCATGAACATTCTATTTAAGCTGCAAAAACCACCGATACCGATGAAAACATTTAAGGATGAAGAAAAGGCAAGGGCATGGTTAAGCGGATTTGCTAAGTAACGCGGCAACGCTTTTGGTTAGGTGCAATATTGGAAAACCTAATACATTGCCACAGATGCCACTGATAAATACAGGGATGGATGCAAATACGTGGCCACGGATTTCACGGATAAACACGGATTGAATAATAAAAATAATTGTGTGCCCTTATTTTCAGAAAGCAGTATTGTTCAATAAGCAGTTTTCAAACAGTTGGTGCTTTGCCTTTTAAAGGTGATACAACATTGCTTTCTTTCTTAATCCATTCTTTAACACATACATGGGATTGAAAACGCAAACGAATGCTTTTTCGTACCACGTAAAGCCATTGCGGCCCATGCGCAAAGTGCTAAAATGAATGAGTTCACCCAGTAGCGAACCTGCTATAGGTGTAACAATTAAATCCTGCATGCTGGGTTGCTCCATGCCCCCTTCGGCCACATATTCCCATAGCGTGCTGTGTACAATCGAAAATAAACCCGATTGCCACCAGGTGGCACCCTGGCAACGTAAGGCATTGTAATAGCAAGCGCCCTGGTAGGGGTGCCCCAGGTAATTAATATACCACAGGTCGCCATCAATTACCGGTGGTTTGGTAAAGGTGTTGCGGTATTGCTTCAGCACTAAAGGCGCATCGGTTTTATTCCACTTACTGGTGTTTTCGGGTAAGGCGATAAGCAATGCAGATGCCAGGGTGTTTAGGCCGAATACCATACAGGTGCCGCGGAATAGTTGTTTGCCGAAGCGTGGTCGCATGGGAACAGTACTATCCCGGTCGTCCATGGATTTTAATTGTTGACGTTGGAGCAAAAGCGAATCGCTTTTAAGCAGAACGGTTGGCCTGCCTAAAAGCGATTGATGAAACAACAGCATGGCTGCCGTAATTAGTAGTGCAACTATATGTGCTCTATAGTGTACCACGGCGTGCCTGCTCGGCTTCGATAGATTCGAACAATGCCTGGAAGTTACCCTTACCAAAAGACTTAGCCCCCTTGCGCTGTATAATTTCGAAGAACAGCGTAGGACGGTCTTCAACCGGTTTGGTAAAAATTTGCAGCAGGTATCCTTCTTCATCGCGGTCTACCATTATACCCCATTTTTTCAATTCGTTCAAGTCCTCTTTAATAACACCTACACGATTGCTAACGGTATCGTAATAGCTGCCGGGCACATACAAAAATTCGATGCCACGTTTTTTCATTTCGGAAACGGTGAATACGATATCATCGGTAGCTACCGCTATGTGCTGACAGCCTGCACCTTTATAGAAGTCAAGGTATTCTTCTACCTGCGATTTCTTTTTGCCGATAGCAGGTTCGTTGATAGGGAATTTAATATACCCGTTACCATTGGTCATTACTTTACTCATCAAAGCCGTGTATTCGGTACTGATGTCCTTATCGTCGAAGGTGATGAGGTTGGCAAAGCCCATTACATCGGCATAAAAAGTAGCCCATTGGTTCATGCTGCCCAATTCTACATTCCCCACCATGTGATCGATATATTTCAATCCACAAGTGCCGGGGTCGTAGCCGGTATCCAGTTTTTCGTAACCGGGCAGGAAGATGCCTTTGTAATTTTTACGTTCGATGAACACGTGTACGGTATCGCCATAGGTGTGGATGCCGCTCATGCGCACTTCGCCGTTTTCGTCTTTCACCACCTTAGGTTGCATATATGGTTTTGCGCCGCGTTTGGTGGTTTGTTCAAATGCATCAAACGCATCGTTTACCCAAAGGGCTATTACCTTAACACCATCACCGTGCAGGCGCAGGTGGTTGGCCATATCGCTATCGGGATTAAAAGGTGTGGTTAGCACCAGGCGAATTTTGCCTTGTTGCAGTACGTACGAAGCAAAATCGCGTTGGCCGGTTTCTAAACCTGCATAGGCCAGATCCTTAAAGCCCAGGGCGGTTTTATAATAGTGTGCTGCCTGCTTGGCATTGCCAACATACAGTTCTACGTAGTCGGTTCCCATAATGGGCAGAAAGTCCTGTGCTTTATCAAATATTTTTTGTTCGCTGTAGGCAAAATTCTGAACGGCGGTTAAGTCTTTAGTTTCCATTGCTTGATTTTGTTTATGGGTTTATTAGTTAGTGGCCGGGCCTTTACCCAACCAGGAATGGTAATAATCTTCTACTTCAATTTTGCAGGCCTCCTCCGTTATCTGTACTGGATTGAACGGATCTATCATTACAGCCAATTCGTTAGTTTCTTTTTTACCAATGCTTCTTTCAATGGCGCCCGGGTGCGGGCCGTGTGGTATGCCCCCGGGGTGTAAGGTTATCTGACCTTTCTGAATATTATTGCGGCTCATAAAGTCGCCATCCACATAGTATAATAATTCATCACTATCTACATTGCTGTGATGGTAAGGTGCAGGAATAGCCTGAGGATGGTAATCATACAAGCGCGGCACAAACGAACAGATAACAAAATTGCGGCCCTGGAAGGTTTGATGTATAGGTGGCGGCATATGGATGCGGCCGGTGATAGGTTCAAAGTTGAAGATAGAGAAGGCATAAGGATAACTACAGCCATCCCAACCCACTACATCAAAAGGATGTGTTTCGTAAACGTAGGGATAAATTAGTCCGCGTTTTTTGATGTTAATGAGAAACTCACCTGTTTCGGCATGTGTTTCCATATCCTGTGGTAAACGAAAGTCGCGTTCGCAGAAGGGAGAATGCTCCAGATATTGCCCATAGTTATTGCGGTAGCGGTTAGGCGTTTCGATTGGCCCGTGCGATTCAACGATCAGCAGTTTATTATCGGGGCTATCGAAAAATAGCTGGTAAACCGTACCACGCGGAATGATGAGGTAATCGCCGTAAGCGAACTTTAAATTACCATACATGGTTTTTAAAACACCGGAGCCTTTATGCACGAATAGCATTTCATCGGCATCGGCATTTTTAAAGAAATACGTATCGATGCTTTTTTGCGGTGCAGCCACACCGATGGTCATATCGTTATTAGTAAATAACACTTTGCGGCTTTGCAGATAATCGGCACAAGGTGCCACGTTAAAACTCATATAGCTGCGGGCCTGCAGGTTATCTGCAATAGCAACAGTTGGCTTTACAGAGTACGGTGTACCGCGTTCCTTTACTTTTGTTGGAGGATACAGATGATAAACGAGGGAACTTTGACCGGAGAAGCCTTCGGTGCCGAAGAGTTCTTCGTGATACAAGTCTCCGTTCTCGTTTCGGAAAACAACATGGCGCTTATCGGGCACTTTGCCCACGCGCATATACTGCGGCATATAGTAGGTTTAGGTGCAGTAAATGTAGAGCTGCGCACTGCCTGCTAATGATGATATTGGTCAGGACGCCTTATGAATCTTTTGGCATTTGTTTTAACGTTAGGGTCAATCCGTTAAACTATGCTTTTGCAGGAAGGTTACAACCATAACTACGGCGTTAGCGGCAAGCTCTTCGATATCTTTTTTTGAGCCAGTTAATTCAAACTCGTAAAGCCGTTCCTTCTGCCCTTTATACAGTGCCAAATGGGCAATAATGGCATCACCATTTACCTGGTAACGGCCTCTAATAAAGCAAGAAGTGGTTAATGTATTTTCTGCAGAGAAAGTAATCGCACTTTGTTTGCCCAAACCCGAAACTAAGGTCAATTCCTTATCAATTAATGCAGAAAGGTTTAATTCGTCGCTAAGCGCCAGTTCATCATCAATCAGTTTTGATTTACCGAATACCTTTTTTCTTATGCTTAGCTTAATACTGTCACGAACGGCTGCGTCAACTAAACCTACATTATAACCACCGTTGCCTATAATTTGGGGTTCCTGCCTTCCCCCTATATCTTTTGCAAGGATGCGGACATTATCTGAAGCTACATTAAACCAACGACTAATGTCAATGTATCTTCCATCGCGTAAGCCGTCGCCCAGTTTAATGCCGCTAAGTAAGCTATAGGTCAACAATCCCTGGCCGAATAAGCTGGTTTCGTAAGCCGGTTGACCTTCGGCAGAGGCGGAAAGGATAAATGTGCCTGTTTTATCCTTTAGATTTTCGAGCGCGCGTTGCTGATCAGCCGGCACGCCACGTGATGCTACCAACTGTTCCAGATTCTTAATGGCCCTTCCACTGTTGCATGCATCAAGAACTAAAATCTGTTTGTTGGCTTTAATGGCTGCCATCCATTCATTTAGTTCGTCGGTACTTATTGCTATTTGCTTTTCTACTCCGTTTAAATTAAACCCCGTTGCTTCGGCAGTTAGCAGATAAAAATTTCGCTCTCCATCACGCAAAACACCATGCCCTGCAAAAAATACAAGTACAATATCATCGGCTATTGCCTTCATTTTTATAGTATCAAATACCGCCTTAATGGTGGCCTTGAAGGGACGTAGATTATTACCGCTTTCGGTATTTAATAAATAGGGATGTACGTGTTCGTTTCCATCCGTGTTTAACAACTTTTTAGCTGCTGCATTTATAGCATCCAAAAAGTCAGAAGCATCTTTTGCAGCAAAACCCAGTTGTAAATCGGTAGACTTATAGGTACTGATGCCAATAGAGACCACATACATATCGGGATTATGGGTCGAAGGGCTTATAATTGTATTCTCCAGTATAGCCCCACGCGATTTCATATCTCCGCCGGCAGTAGTTGCTTTAACTTCTATTACGTTGGCATTTCCTGTGCTGAAAAAATCTTTAATCTCCGTTTCCTTTATTTGTAATTGATAGGTGCCGTTTTTCAACGGAAGAGCACTTGGCACATAAGTTTTAACCTGTTTGCCGTTTACATATACTTGTATTTGGCCTATGCCACCTCTGCGCGCTTTAATAGTATAGCTGTAAATACCATTACTAAACCCAATTTCTTCTACTTCGGGGGTAAAATTACATATGTCTATGTCGGTTAATTTCTTTGCAGTAATCGGTTCGGTATTGGCACCCTCCAGCTTACTTACAAGGCCGGGTTCCCAACCAAGATCTTTAATCTGTTCTAATTCTATGGTTTCGGTGCCACAGGTATAATAAAGGAGCCGACGAGCTTCCTCATTGCCGTCAAAACGGCCAAAAGGATCAATGGCCAGATATCCGGTACTATCTACTGTCATCAGCGTGTACAATAATTTAAGATTTGGCCAATCCCATACACTTATTGTGTTATCGGTTGAAGTGCATAGCATACGTGTACCGGCTTTGTTAAATGAAATATACCGCACGTTGGCGCTGCCCACTTTGAGGGACGAAACTATTTTTTGGGAGACTATATCCCATACATCTATAAAATTTGCATTTCCGGTATAGAGATATTTATCATCTACACTAAACTCAAGGCAAGTGGTGTTATACCCTGTTGATTGCGATTTGGCAGAATTGAATACTATTTTACCACTGCCTACCTCCCATATAATACATTTGCCGTGATTATCCAACGCAGCCAACAATTTGCCATTATGACTGAATCGCATAAGGCTTATATCCGAAAACCAACCGAAAGCTAAATTATTTTGTGCTGTGAGTGTATCGGTTGCTTTACCCGTAGATAAGTCTATCAAAAACGCGGCGTCTATTAAACCCGAAACGATTGCGAACTGGCCATCTGGGGTAAAGGCAATAATCGGCCGTTCGTTGATGTGCTCTATAACGTTTATTACACTATCTAATGCTATATGGTAAATTAGTAGTTTATGGTCGTAACCCTGAACTAATAGCAACTTGCTTCCATCCGGGGTAAATATTATGTCAGTAAACTGCTTAGGATACCTTTTTTTGCCGAAATATCTTTTAAAAAAAGTATCGCTCACCAGTGTGTGCGTAAACAGCAGATAACCATCATCGTTATCTTTAACAAA
This sequence comes from Chitinophagales bacterium, assembly GCA_046329495.1. Classification (GTDB taxonomy): domain Bacteria; phylum Bacteroidota; class Bacteroidia; order Chitinophagales; family LD1; genus Bog-950. The sequence goes on from JAXLUO010000009.1 coordinate 87,840, forward strand.
TATTTTTTTATCGGGGCTTAGCGCGGTGGACCAAATTCCATCGTTATCATGAAGTGTTTCTTTTAATACATCTGCTACGCTATCCAATGAACTTCGCCTTTCCTTTACTTTCCATCCTGGAATTAATGTACCAGTGGAAGCATTCCATACCTTGTTAGCGCTTAAAAGCGGGCTGGTATAAATTTCGGTTTCATCAGCATTAAAGCTTGCGCTACCTATGTAGGCTGAACGGTTTTGTAAAGAAAATTTGAGCTTCCAGGTAGTGACGTCATACACTTCAGCTCCTTCGCGTGTAGGCATCGCAAGTAATTTCTTTTGTTCATTGTAGGCGTACTTCTCGCCTTTATTTTGTACATCATATGTGTAAGGCGAGTTAATTTTTTTTCTGCCCTTTAAGTCAATTATTTCAACGCCGTTGTAAACGATTAAACTATCGCCGGGGAAAAAACTTACATTATGAACCAAAATCCCTCTGCCTATGGCAAAGCTATCCAATAATGCTCCACTCTTAAAGTCTTTAATCAGTATGTATGCTTCACGAGGTAAATCCTTGCCCGGTATTTTCCCGCTATAGGCATAAGCAATTTTGGTCCAACTGTCATTAATTCCGAAGGTCATTTCTTCTTCAGGCTCATAATATGTTCTTAATGAATCGGGACTCCAGATATATGGACCATCGCTTAAACCATCGGTAAACAATAATTTGCCATTGGGGTTAAATCTGCCGTAAGTAACCGGGGAATTGTGATACGCTATATCCGTTGTTTTTTTAGTAGCGAGGTCGCAAATAGCTACACTATAACTGCTTTTGCAGGCCAGTATTTTTCTGCCGTCGGGACTGTAGGTAAAATAGGTGCAATTAGGGATGGGCAAAGTGTCAATCAGTTTTCCCGTAGTTGCATCCCATATTTTTATATTGTCATCGCCGGCCGTAATTACTTTATCGCCCTTGGGTGTAAAGGCTGCATAATTTACGGAATCGGAATGATGGAGAATGGCAATTGCTATTCCTCTGCTTACATCCCATAGAACCGCCGTATTATCAGCAGAAGCCGTGATCAACTTAGTGCCGGTAACATTAAAATTCACGCTCCGTACATTTCTATCATGCGGTATGGTCGTTAACAAACGACCGCTTCGGGTGTCCCAAATGCGGGCAGTATTATCAAGGCTGGCAGTTGCTAACAGCTTGCCGTTACTACTAAACTTTACATTCACCACATAGTTGGAGTGCCCGAGAGGAATAACAAGATGGGGTTGTTGTCCTTTAGTTTGTAAGATCGCAAACAAAAGAAGAATCCACAACCGCATATGTTCATGATTTTTTTGGGGATATAAACTTAGCGCGAATCCTAACGTTTAAGTCCATGAGAATTGTCACTGTGGTGTATACGCAATACCTGTATTGCCATACTGTCAAAATGGTTCCTGCCGCTATTTCTGCCAATTGAATAGGCTCGCTACTATTAAAAGCTTGGATAGCGCCAGTGTTGGCCGATGCCATCGGTTGCAGATGATTTTGGTCAGCAGCTAAGCAAAATTCATATGTATACGTCTTCATTTGCTCTGACTGATAAGATGCTGCAACCATGAGGGAAGAGGACTAACAGTATTTTGAGTACCTGCCTGCGCAACTTTTAGGAGACAAAGCAGTAATATCATATACCGAAAGGACTGAACATTTGGCATAAGCTAATTGTTTGGGCGTGGAACCAAGAAGAACCAAATGAGAATTTCTACCACTGCCAGGGTTTTACTGGCTGCGTTGCTTACCTTTTTAGTGGTGTCGGCGGTGCTGGTGTATCGTGCCTGGGATTCGTTTAGGAATACTGAACAAAGTACAGTTGTTGAGAATATAGTTGTAAACGAGGTGCAACAATCGTTGCAGTTAGCCAATTTTATACACCAACTGAATGCCAGTGCCGCGGCTTACAATGATAAACCGAGTGAAGAACTTTGGAAGCAATGCAGAAGGAATTTAGATAGTGTACAGAGCTACTTTGTGATATTGGCGCATTCGGGCACCATTGGCGACACCGATTCCACTGTGATTGCATTTTTAAAAGCAGCTAACCGATGGTTAGTTGTAAACCGCTATAGGCCGGGAAGATTTGCGCATGCATTTACCCCTGCCGATAATATAGTGGGAACAGGGCAGCAGTTTGCAGGTTTGAGGGATACCTTATGGAATTTAACGGCCGCACTTGTTACGGAGCAGGCCCACACAATTGAGGCGCTCCATAACATAGAAGAAAAAGACGCAAGACGTGATTTCAGGTCGTTTTTATGGATAGTAGGTCTTGCGCTTATTGCCTTTCTTATTTTTTTGGAAAGAATACGGGTATTGTTTAACCGGCGAAGCGAGGAGGCGAAAAATCAGGAGGGCGCAAAGCAACTATTAGAAGCCCGAATTGCCGAGCGCACCAAGGCGCTACAAGATGGCAACGCGTTGTTTTCAACTATTAATGAACTAACAAGTGAAGTTATCTGGGACTGGCAGATAAAGGAAGGCAAATTATGGTGGAACCGGAATTTTTATAAGCTGTTGGGATATACTGAAATTGATATTCCGTTGGGTTCTGAGAAATGGCTGGATGCCATCCACCCCGATGATAAATTGCGGGTGCAAAAAAGTTATGAGGTTGCTCTTGAATCAAACATTTATAGATGGGAGGAGGAATTCAGATGTGTTACAGCTACAGGTGAGGTAATGTATTTTTACGATAGAGGCAGCATCTACCGCGATGAGCAAGGCAAGCCGGTGCGGATTGTAGGTGCTATGCTTAATATTACCCCCCTGCGCAAGGCTTTTGAGTCGGCAGATATGGAGCGGCAGCTCTCGAATACGTTAATAGATAGTTTGCCGGGTATTTTTGCTTTATATAATAAAAATAATGAACTTATAAGATGGAATAAGGAAGTATTACGGGTAGGTGGATACAGCGCTGCAGAGCTGGCGGGTTCGCATCCGTTGCAATTTTTTGATTCAACCCAAAAAGTGAAACTGGAAGCTGCCATGAAATTGGTAATGGAAGCGGGTGAGAATGATATGGAAACCGATCTGATAGTAAAAGATGGCACCCGCATTCCTTATTTTTTCAGAGGAAAGGTGTTGCAAATTGCCGGAGAGCCGTATTTTATAAGTATAGGTATTGATATATCGGCCCGTAAAAAGATAGAGTTGGACCTAACAACTTCCGAACAAAAATATCGCCTTTTATTTTATAACAGTCCGATGCCAATGTTTATGCTTAGCCTGCCATCGCTGGATATAATTGATGTGAATGATGCGGCGGTAAGGCATTACGGGTATTCGCGGATGGAACTGCTGAGTTTAAATGCGATGGATCTTCGGCCCAAAGAAGAATTACCCCGGTTTAAAAAGGATGTAGTGAACCAATCATTTGAAGGTACCACGCACATGGGTAAGTGGGTGCATCTTAAAAAGAGCGGTGAAAAAATCATAGTTGATCTTACCGCGCATGATCTGAAATTAAATGGCGAAGAACAGCGGTTAATTTTAATTAATGATATAACAGAACAGGAAAAAGCGCAAGAAGCTTTAGTAGCCAGCGAGAAGCGTTTGCGCGACACTATGGACAACATGCTGGAGGGTGCACAGATAATTAGCTTTGACTGGCGCTTTTTGTATTTGAATCACGAAGCGGTACGGCAAAGTTGTACAACCTACGAGAATTTAATAGGCCAGAAGGCATTTGATAAATATCCAACGGTTGACGGCACTGAGTTATCGCGCAGGATGGAGAAGTGTATGCGGATGCGTGAGCCGCAATTTTTTGAAGACGAGTTCTTCTATCCCAATGGAGGATCGGCCTGGTTCGAATTTCATATTCAACCTGTACCCGAAGGGATTTTTATTTTATCGATTGACCGTACGGACCGTGTGCTGGCCGAAAGGCAAATTAGAAGGGCCGAAAACTTTAATCATGGCGTTATTAATGCGTTAAGTACTCATTTGGCAGTTATTAACCATGTTGGCGAAATATTATTGGTAAATGATGCGTGGCGGAAATTTGGTGAAGCTAATGGCGGACACATGTTGTGGAATGCCGGTATTGGCGGTAATTACCTGCAGGTGCTTGAGAAGTCGGCAGAAGCAGGTGATTTGGATGCTCCGGTTGCACTGGATGGAATAAAGGGTGTATTATACGGAGAGGAAAATTTCTTTTACCAGGAATATCCCTGCCATGGTGATGAAGAGGAACGCTGGTTTGCCATGCGTGTAGTACGTTTTGATGCGGACGAAGCAATGGCTGTGATTATGCATGAGGATATTACCACGCGAAAATTGCACTTACGCGAAATACAATCCAGCCATGAAAGATTACGGCGGTTGACCGATGGCGTACCAATGGCCATTTATCAATTTGAAATGACTGAGGATGGTGAAATAGGCTTTGGTTTTATGAGCCGTTATGCCGAGAACATATTGCCGGGCGTAACTGCCGAATCGGCCATGGAAGATGCTGCTTCTGCCTTTAGGCATATACACGCAGATGACCTGGATGAGGTTTGGAATTCCATTGAAAAATCGAGACGAGCCCTTACACCCTGGCGGGCAATTTTCAGGGTAACGGATGAATCCGGAGCGATACGCTGGATTGAAGGTAACAGCACGCCACGCATGAACAAGGACAACGTGGTGATATGGGTGGGTTACCTGCAGGATGTAACAGAGCGCATTAAATCGGAATTGGCTATTAAAGAATTGAATGAAAGTTTAGAGCAAAAAGTAGCCCAACGTACCGCGGAACTTGTGGAGGTGAATAAATCACTTGAAGATTTTTCATATTCTGTTTCGCATGACTTACGCGGACCGCTGCGTTCGATACTGGGCTTTTTGGATATTATGAAGCAGGATTACGGGCCCAGGCTGGATGATGACCTGCGCATGCTGGTAAATTATGCCGAGGGCTCAGGCAAGCGTATGAATGCCATTATTGATGATTTGTTGATACTGGCTAAATATGGAAAGGATAGATTGCGCCTAACCAACGTAAATGTGGAGGACATGGTGCATGAGGTGTGGGGTAATTTGTGTAAGGAAGGTAGTGTAAAAGCCGTATTAGAACTTCAATCCATTCCCCGGGTAAGTGCCGATGCCTCGATGCTGCGGCAGGTTTTCATTAATCTGTTAGGAAATGCTATCAAGTATTCCGCCCGCAAGGAAAGTCCGGTTGTTAGAGTTATGGCGGCAGAGCGGGACGGACAGGTTAGCATTACGGTGCAGGATAATGGGGCCGGCTTTGATATGAAGTACTACGAACGTTTGTTTATACCGTTCCAGCGTTTACATGGTATTACGGAATTTGATGGCACCGGTGTGGGTTTGGTGCTGGTAAAGAAAATAATAGAGAAACACGGGGGACGGGTTTGGGCGGAAGGTAAGGTGAATGAAGGTGCCAGCTTTAGTTTTACCCTGGATAAGGCTTGATTAGACCATGAATAAATTAGTACTGCTTATAATAGGGCTTGTGTTGGTCAGCGGTTGTAAAAAGGAAACACAACAGCCATTTGTATGTAGCACGGGTGTTTCGTACACCTCTCATGCCAGGGCGATTTTAGATGCGCATTGCGCTACAGGTGGTTGCCATACAGCACCTTTCCCTGCAGGCGGCATTTATTTGTCGGATTATGCAAACGCTAAAGCACAAGTGCTGGGCGATGATTTAATGTGCTCGATTAAGCAAGAGGTGAATTGTACGCCTATGCCGTATCCACCGGGCACCCCGCCACTTTCCGATTCGCTGATAAGTATACTGGTGTGCTGGCGCAATAACGGATGCCCACAATAGCGTGTAAGAATTCTGCATATGCGGATGAGGTTCTGTTTTATGGTTTCTTTATCTTAGCAGGCATATGAAAATTATTAGATACTTTGTTCTGCTATGTGTTTTTGCCGTTGTGGAAAAGGGGCTCGCGCAGGGCGTTTTAGAATACCACTATGAGATTGGTGTGCAGCGTATGCCGGATGGCGTTAATTTTCGTTTTTTAAAGGGAAATGCGGGTGAAGATTGGCTGGAGGAATTCAGCACCTACTATTTCCCCGGATATGAGAACGGTGATACCGTGGCCTGGCAGTATATGGAGGAGGAGGATCAATTATACATAGCAGCGTGGAACCCTGCCAGGGCCACCAAAAAGCATGAAGTGAAGTTTGCCGTAGCCTGGCGTGTTACCAGCGGGAATCCACGCTATGGTAAAGTAACCGTGCCTGCAGGCACTAACTTTGCCGGCTTTGGTAATAACAGGGCTTATTTTTCGCAGGCGGGCAGCGCGGCTTATTTGCCTCTGTTTTTTTATGATAAGTATATTCCGGGTCTGGCGATAGTGGAGTATACATTAAAGGTTGGCGCACCTGTTACAGATCAAAAGCCAAAAACGAACTACTACACCTTGCTGGACAATTTTAATTCGAGCGCAAAGAAAATTGTAAACCCCTTTGGACCTACTAAGACAAAAGAGCGTAGAGACAGGGAGGAGTTTGTAAAAGATTCTACCTTAAGCGTACCCCTACAGGCTTTGAAAAAGAAATACAATGAAATGCCGGAGGATGTGCTTTGGGGAAAACCTTCTGTTAATTTGGCTGACTACGATAAACAGGTGTATTGGGAGGATTACCGGCATGATGGCAGGTATTATACGCTCAATTATATTTATATAGAAGATAAATATTGCGGTAAGAGTACTTTAACCGGGGAGATGATGAACGATCACCCTGAGTTGGCAGAAAATAGAAAAACAAGTTTTGAACGGGTGTATCATGAAAATGGCGTGAGTGGGTGGAAGGTAGTGTGTCGGTCGTTTCCATTCATGAGGTTAAAGCTTAGCATGGACGTGCCTGACGGCACACCTGCACTGGTGGTTAATTATGAAGCAAAAGCGGATGCAAACGTGCCCGACTTTTTTGCACCGGAATCGTTGTATGGCAATAATAAAACGGTTCAGGAAATGCTGAAGGCAAAGGATGCCTATGACAAAGGTATGACCATATGGGCACGCTATGCATTAGATCATAACCGGGAATGTACAGCCGAAGAATTAAAGTATGCGTTTATAGATATGCTTAGTGCTGCAGGATATACGCTGGATGATTACTGGATGATAAACGGCCAGGAGCGTACTACTTATAGCGGTACGGTTAACCCGGCGCATACAAATTTTAAGATTATTCATATTGGATACGACCCGGCGAAGGAGTTGACATTACAGCCTGTTGGTAATTATAAAGCAAAACCTGTGACCCTGAATGAACTAACCGATTTCAAAAATCAAAAGTGGCGGATGTATCAGGCTTCGTGTGGATTTGAGGGGAAGATAGATGGGTATGAATTTAATCTGGAATTATACCGCCCCACAGCAGAGGGGTATATTATCTTTTTATCGCGGCCGGATAAGTAATCAGGCGGTAGTGCAAATTAGGTTTGTTGTGGAATAGCCTCAATTAATAGCTTGTTGCCGGCTTTGTCGTAATAACAGCAGGTCATATCAAGTATAGAAACAATCCATTTGTCAACTCCGGCACTGGCGCAGTGGTTGCAGAATGTCATGTAATCTGTTTGGCCTTGTTGGTGTGCTTTCAGGTTTGCTTTAAACAGTTCTGCATTAGGTGTATAGGCAATATCTAATGCTGTGTACCTGCCCGGTGAAGATACATTATACGCATGGGCCCCGAGATAGTTGGTGTGTCCGTCGGTAACAAATGTTTCGTAAGCGATAACGCCGAGGTTTTTAAGATCCGATATATAACCCGGGAAGTCTGCACCGGATTTTACTTTGCTATGTGCTGCTTTTATTTGCTCTAAAGTAAACATGTTGTAAGAGTATGGTGAATTGTTGAGATTGGCTAACTGCTATTGTTTTTTTATTCCTCTACATCGTCTGCAAATTAAAAGCCGCCTTGAACCTTCATGGTAATTGATGCCTGTTTGTATAGGGCGCTAAATCCCATCAATAAAATCAGTTTTGTGTTTTTTTATAAACGCAACTTTTATTTCGTTTAAGTTTTCCAGTTTATACAGGTTGTAAAACTCAGCGTCAAGATCACTCAATGGAGTTTCGTTATTAGCATTGTATGTTTTATTGGCCCTGTGCATCAGGTTAGCAAATTTTGCTGAACCAATTTCTTTAAAGGCGTTTTCAGCTTTATTTGCAAATCGCCCACTTGAGTTAAAATAGAATTGGTCGAACCCGCCATTGTTTACCTCCGATTCAACTTGCCAAACAATATAAATTGCCTGCCGGGGCGATGAAAGATGGGTTACTACTTCATAATCATTACTCATATCCTTATCCATTTTTGCCCAAATATTATCCATAATTGCTTGCTCAATGTTGTCGTCAGATATACCATCAAATATTTCTGACGTCAACCTTTTATGAATAGGCCGATTTTTGAATTCCTCCAATGATTTTGCCATTTGCTGACTCATTGTATCAGTATCTGTTACTGCTTTGTCGCGCGTGGGCTTTCCTTTACAGCCAAATAAATTCAGAAGCATACTAAACATGATTAATAGGATAAGTTGTTTCAAAATTCTATTTACTGCATTGGTGATAATTAACCGCCCGCCCAGGTATCAAGATGTGTTTTGCCTTCAAACTCCACATGCCAGCCAAAGTCTTCGCTTTCGGTAACACCTAATACAAAACTCCATTGGTTATTTGCTTCGGGTTTGTTGGTGTCGTAATCCAGTTTCAACCATATTGTTGGCTGGTTTATCACTCCAAGTAATTCTACTTTTGTTTTTCTTTCATAGGTTACTATTTCCTGTTCAATAATGGTAGACAATTCTTCCCATGCGGGGAGTATGATATTCAGTGTTTCAATTTGTTCTTTAAAAAGTTCTCTGTCAGGGTGGTCGGAATCTGTTTTGGTAGTAACATAAACGACTACTTGTTTATCCCAAAAGAACTTACCTGAATTTGGCAATTCCCAATCGTAATTATCTTTTCTGACGAAGTTTGTTTTGTCTATCATTTGAATCTTTATCTGCGTTAATATACATCAAATTACAGGAATTGATTCATACATTTTAAGGCGGTTATTAATATCTTCCCGGATGCGCGTAAGTGCTAAATCTTGAAGCAATTGCATTTGCTGCCCGAGATGGATTAACTGCGTTGATCCTTGTGGGTGGGGGGCGAACAAACAAATGAATCCACCGCGCTATCGCGCTTGTAATTTTTGTTTTCCGCAACCTGCAAGCAAGCTTGCGTTTGCTGCAAATAAAAAATCCACCCTTCGGGGGTGGATTCATTTGTTTGTTGCCCGAGATGGATTCGAACCACCACAAACTGAACCAAAATCAGTTGTCCTGCCATTAGACGATCGGGCAAACTCAGTCCGGCTTTCGCCAAACGGGACGGCAAAAATAATTATCTCCCAAACTTTTACAAACGCGGAGGTAAAAAAAGCAGCACAAAACCTCAAAAAGTGCTGAAAAGGAGATGGTTAAGCGCTAACGTATCACAAAGCGGGAGGGAACTCCCTTGCGCATGGGGAAGCCATCTGTAAACAGAACGGGCTCTACCTGCACTTCAAACGCTACCGATTGGTCGGGTTTGAAGGGGAGGTCAAGCGCAGAGCGGGGAATGCTGATACTGAACTGCCTGGGCGGTAAACTGCCGGGATTTAGATAGATCGTTCCGGAGGAGGCAGCTGCCTGGCCGTTAGCTAATTGATAATCATCGTTGCGGCTGAAAATAGCACTGCCTTTTTCGCCGTTTTCTACTTTAAAATACTGCAGTACGATCTCGATGCTTTTGGCAGGTAACGATGGCAGGAGGAAGCGAACCGTGGTAGTAATGAGGGTGTCACCCTCGTTGGTGTATCCGGTGCCGTGCGATCTTTCAAGGGCTACTTCGTTTGCACTAAAAGCGGCTCCGCCGTCTTTCACTCCTCCGGGCCCGTGGGGTTCATCTTTAGTTTGGGTTTGATTAGGGGTTGGCATTTGCTGAGGCAGTTCAACACGTGCCGGTTTAATGATGTAAGCCTCGCGCAAGGCGCGGCTAATATTGTTGTAGCTGATCCAGCCATAGCCCTTGTTGCCCCAATCGGTGCCAAAGCTGTTCATGAATTTAAAGGCCATCAACGAATCATCGTAGCCTACAATGGTAATGGCATGGCCCATGCGTTTATCGATGGTGCTGATGGTATCCCACACATAAAATTTGGCTTTGGTATTATAGCCATAGTTGTAATACTTGATATCGAAATAGGAAGCGGCAAGTATAGGATTGCCGGCAATCAGTTCCCCTTTAATAGTCAGCAGGGCATATTTAAGATCAAGTTTGCGGAAGGTTTCGATACGGTAATCGTGGGCTTCCTCTACCTGCTTTGGCGCGGGTTGTTTGGTCCAGTTGTATTTGGAGTAGGGCATGCTTTTATACGAGCAGGAGCCGGTATCGGTAAGCAGGCGGAAGGCATTTTGAATATTGATGCCGTTGTTTTTACCACCGTTCAACAGGTTGTAGATAAAGGCGGGTGAAACCACCATGCGGTAATCAACGGCTTTGGTGGGCACTGATGGCTTGTCAGTATTGTAATAACTGCGGCAGGAATAGCCCAGGGCCCAGGCAACGCAGGAGTTTTGAGGTAGCTGATTACCCACCGGAGGCAGTTTGTAAGAGAGGTCTACTTTTTCAGGGGCACAACCTTTTACAAAAGGCAGGATAGCTTCTTCTGTTTTGTGATAGATGCTATCGGCTGTAAACAGTAGGCCTGCTTTGGCTTTTTGAGCATTAGCAGCAAAAACAAACAGGGTAAAGAACAACAGGCTGATTAGCTTTCTCATGGCTTATTGTTTTCGAGGAAATACATGTCGATCTCACCTTTATTCTTTGCATGAATTTTGCCGCGGTGCAGGCAATCGAACTGCTTGCTGATAAGGCGGTAAGTATCGCCCGATAGGTTGATGCGGCCCACTTCGCCGCTCGATTCCATGCGCGAGGCGGTGTTTACGGTATCGCCCCAGATGTCGTAAGCGAATTTAGAGGAGCCTACAATACCTGCTACAACCGGACCTGAATGAACACCTATCCTCACTTCGCAATAATGTTTGCCCTGTTGATGGCGTTCGTGCTTCAATTCCTCCATAAAGGTAACTATGTCGATTGCAGCATTCAGGATATTGGCGGCGTGGTTTTCATCGGGAACGGGCAAGCCTGCGGCGCACATATAAGCATCCCCTATTGTCTTTATCTTCTCAATACCATAGCGCTCAATAATTTCATCGAACGTGCGGAACAGCAAGTCAATTTCGCTTACCAGTTCCTCCGGCGAAAGTTGCTGACTGATGATGGTAAAGTTCTTAATATCGATAAACATTACTGTTACCTGCTCAAAGTATTTGGCTTTAGCTGTGCCCGTTTCTTTTAGTTCCTCGGCCACTTCTTCGGGCAGGATGTTTAACAGCAACTTATCGGAGCGCATCTTTTCTTCCTTCAACTTCTCCAATGCATCCTTCAATTCTACATTCTTCAACTGGTGTATCTGTGCTTCGCGTTCCTTCCGCTCCAGGTCGTATTGCAAATGCAGTTCACCCAGTTGTTTCAGGTTTTGAATGTTGAGTAGCTCGTCCTTTAATTTTACCTGGGTTTCGTATTGTTCCAGTGCGGTACGGTAGTCGCCTTTCAACTTATAATACTCGGTTAGGCTGTGGTGTGCATCCTTTATGTATTCCTTCAAACCCTGCTTAGTAGCCAGTTCCAGACCCTGTTGCAAGTAAGGCAATGCTTCATCCGGACGGTTCATTTTTATAAGCACCTCGCCGGTGTTGTTTAACGAGGCAGCCATGCCTGCAGGGTTACCTGCCTCAGTGGCCAGTTGGTGGCAGCGTTGGTACCGCTCCAATGCTCTGGGGTAGTTAAGCATGCGCAGGAACAGCATGCCCTGGTTGTTCAGCGCCTTTATTGCATTTGGTTTATCGCCTAAGCTTAACAGGGTATCTTCTATGCCTTCCAGATACTGAAGCGCTAACTTATCCTGCCCCGTATTGGTATACAGCAAACCAAGGTTAAGGCGGTTATTGGCTACCAGGCGGGCATCGCCTATTTCATTGGCAATATTCAACGAGCGCTCATACATTTTGAGTTCCTCGCGCGGGTTGTTCAGCCGCTGGTAAATGCTGCCTATATTGATAAGCGTAGTGGCAATGCCGCGTTTGTCGTTTAGCTCCTCTTTAATACGCAGCGATTGAAAGCAACAATCCAGCGCTTCGGCGTAGTTACCGATGTCGGACAAGAATATGCCCAGGCTGTTGAGCGATGCCGATACCTTCAAGCGATCACCTGCTTCGCGGCGCAGGCGAATGGCTTCCTTAATCTCCTCTATTGCTTTTAAACTATCCCCAAGCGTAAACTGCAACTGTGCCTGCAGGTGCCGTGCTTCGCCTTCCAAACCTGCATGCTTACCCTGTACAGATAAGGCAATGGCTTCGCTGCATAACGCATGCGCCTTTTGCAGGTCGATGGTCAGGTTGCTGCGGGTTTCGCTAAGCAGGTTACTTATTCGTTCGGCACTTTCCATTGGGGTAGATGGGTGGAACAAAAAAAATCTTTTGAAATATGAAGCAATATATATCTTTAGATTACATAAACCCCTTATTCTATGAGAAAATCTTACCTCCTAATCCTACCCCTATTTGCATTGATGATGGCCTGCAATAACAGCAGTTCCACCACCGAAACATCGGCTACACCTGCCGATAGCACGGCTGCCACAACCAGCGCTGCACCTGCTCCTGAAACCGCTGCACCGGATTCTACTTTAAAAGATGACGGCACTTCGGCTATGCCTGCCCAGGTGTTTGATGAGTTAACCGCTAAGCCGGTTTCAGGAGCAACCGTTGTTGCTGCTGATAATGGCAAATCGGTTGAAACTGCTACCACTACCGATAAAGGCGCTTACTCATATACCAAACTTACTGCAGGCAAAACCTATAGCTATACAGTTACCAAAACAGGTTATGCCAGCCAAACCGCTACTGCTGTATACGACGGCACAAACTCCTTACCCGGCTTTGCGCTGAAAACCAAATAGCACTAACCAACCACTTTATAAAGGGCCGTTCTTTAGTAAAAGGGCGGCTTTTTCATTTGCCTGGGGTAATAAGTGCCTCGGTAACAGTCCTTAACAAATGTAAATGCGGGGTTAATACCGCAGGCCGTAGCCCCTACTTTCGGCTATTTTGATATTTTTACCCGCTTCAAACTTTCTTTAATGCAAAAGTTCAAACTTTTCAACAACATCTTCGGGTGGTTTTCATTCCTGTTTGCCGCCGTGGTATACAGTATGACCATGGAGAGCAGCGGCAGTTTTTGGGACTGCGGCGAGTTTATTTCAGGTTGCTTTAAGCTGCAGGTAGTGCACCCGCCGGGCGCCCCCTTCTTCTTAATGCTGGGCCGCATATTTACCCTGTTTAGCGGGGTAGATGTTATGGACCCTGCCGCCAGCGGCCATGCCAGCAGCGTGGCTGTAATGGTAAACCTGATGAGCGCCTTAGCAACGGCCGGCGCCGTAATGTTTACCTTTTGGACTACCACAGCCCTTGCCCGCAAAGTGGTACTGAAGGCCGGTGAAGAAATAACCAACGGACAGATATTTACCATCATAGGTGCCGGTTTAATTGCTGCTACCTGTGCCACCTTTGTTGACTCGCTTTGGTTTAGCGCGGTAGAAGGTGAGGTATATGCGTTGTCGCAGTTTTTCATGAGCTTGATTATTTGGGCGATGATGAAGTGGGATGCCGACGATAGCCCTTATGCCGACCACTGGTTGGTAATGATTGCCTACATGACCGGCCTCTCGATCGGTGTACACTTATTGAGCTTGCTGGCCCTGCCTGCCATTGCCCTTATCTACTACTACAAGCGATTTAAAACTACGCTTGTGGGCTGGTTAATAGCCGGTGCCACCGGTATGTTTATCCTGGGCTTCTACATGAAGTTCATTATCTCGTTTACCCAGAGTTACCTGGCCGGAATGGACCTCTTCTTTGTGAACAGCGTTGGCCTTGGCTTTAACTCAGGAATTATTGTTGGTGCCTTGCTGGTTATTGCATTACTGGTAAGCATTATCCGCTTTAGCCATAGCGGCAGTAAGCGCGACTACCAGATTGCCTTAGGCGTTTCAGCTTTTTATGTGCTGATTGGCCTAATTATAGAAGACAGCGTTACCGCCAAGCTTATCCGTTTGGTGTTCCCGTTAGGCATTTGGATAGCTAACAAGTATGGCTACGAAGCCCGCCGCTTAGCTAACATCGCTGTGCTTTCCATCGCCTTCTCTTACATCGGCTATCTGTCGTATATCATGGTGCCTATCCGTGCTATCGCCAACCCGCCGATTAACATGAACCGCCCTACCGATCCGTTCACAATTAAGAGCTATGTGGATCGCGAGCAGTACGGTGACCGTCCGCTGGTAATGGGACCGGATTATACCGCTGACCCTTACGATGATGCTACCGGCTATATTTATGGCGGCGACCGTTGGGAAAAGAACGTTGCTACCAAGCAATACGATAACAAAGGCCCTAAGCAAACCGACTACCAGTTCCGCCCCGAGGTGAATATGTTCTTCCCCCGCATGGGCTTTTGGCAGGATGAAAGCAAAACACCGGGTTACCGCGCCTGGTTAAATCCGGAGTATAACATCATTGACCGCGAAACCCGCGAGATAGTGAAAACCTATCCGCCTTCGGGTTTGGAGAATGCCAATGCTGCTGTTGCTGAAATGAACAAGAAAGAGCCGGGTCAGGATGGCCGTGGCCGCTATAAAGTGAAAGATGCTATCAGCAGTTCCGACAACTGGCGTTTCTTCTTCAAATATCAGTTAGGCTTTATGTATTTCCGTTACCTGATGTGGAACTTTACAGGCCGCCAGGACGATATACAAGGCGCTTACTACAACGATAACGGCCGCTGGATATCCGGTATTCCGTTTATTGATAACTCACATTCTATTATCGGTTTGCCCGATTGGCCGCAGGAGGGCTTATCGAAAGCCATGCTGGAGAACAAGGGGCGAAACCTGTTCTTTATGATACCATTCCTGATAGGTTTGGTGGGCTTCTTCTATACCTTGTTTAAGCACGACAAGGTGTTCTGGATTGTGGCCGTGTTGTTTGTTACCACCGGTATACTGCAGATTGTTTACCAAAACGAACCGCCTATTGAACCGCGCGAGCGCGACTATGCGGTTGCAGGTTCCTTCCTTACTTATTGCATCTGGATTGGCTTTGGCTTAATTGCCATTGTGGAGTTCCTGAAGAAGTATATCGGACAACTGCCGAGTGCAGGTGTAGTCTTTGCACTTTGTGCTGTGGCTCCGTTCCTGATGGGCTCGCAAGGTTGGGACGACCACAACCGCCACGGCCGCAACACGGCTCGTGACTTTGCGCGTTGTTACTTAGAGAGCTGTCAACCGAATGCTGTGTTGTTTACCATGGGCGATAATGATACGTATCCGCTATGGTATGCACAGGAGGTAGAAGGCATACGAACGGATGTGCGCGTGATCAACCTTTCGTTGCTTGGCGTGGATTGGTATATAGACCAATTGAACTACAAGATTAACGATGCAGCACCGTTGAAGATGAGCTGCAAACCTGAACAGTATCATGGTAGTGAGCGCGACATTGTGCGCTACCAGTACAAAGAAGGTTTGAGCGGTACATCGCGGCCTTTAAGCGAAGTGATGAGCATTATTGCCAGCGATAAGCCGGGTGACCGCATGATGGAACAAGGCGGCGGTGCCCGTTATTCTATCTTCTTTACACGTAATATGTATATGGACATCGACTCGGCGAAAGCTGCAGAGAGCAACTTTGTAGCACCTGACGAGCGTAACCAGATTGTAAGCCGTATGGATTGGACGGTGAACAAGAACATGCTTACCAAAGGTGATTGGATGACGCTTGACATCATCAACAAGAATTTTATGGAGCGCCCTATTTACTTTGCCGTATCGGTAGGTTCAGAGGCTTATTTAGGTTTGGATAAATACTTCCAACTGGAAGGTTTAACCTACCGCATAGTGCCTAAGCTGAACACCAGCGGCTCGCCGTTTACTTCGCCGGTGCGTTGGGATGCCTGCTACCAGAATATGATGACCAAGTTTAAGTTCGGTGGTATTGCCGAGAACAAGGACATTTACCTGGACGAGAACAACCTGCGTATGGTGGTAAACCTGAAGTCGAACTTTGGCCGTTTAGCACAAACCATGTTAGATAAAGGTCAGCCTGAAAAGGCTGCTGCTGCTATCGACTACTCCTTGAAGGAAATGCCTGCCGATAAGGTGCCGCATTCGTACTTTGATGTAGAGTATCCGGAAGTATACTACCGTGCCGGCCAGAAGGAGAAAGCACACAAGCTGTTAGAAGAAATGTGGGCTGCTGCCAAGGACGACCTGAACTACTACCGCAAGGTGTACGAGTACACGCTGAACGAGGCTACCAAAGCCGGTGATGCTGCCTATACCAAGAGCCTGCGCGAAGGTTCGTTTGGCGAACGCCGCGAAGTGCGCGAGAATACTACTGTGATGATACAGTTGGTATTGGCGGCTGCTAAATACGAGAACCCTGATTATTACCAGACTAACGTAGCCCCTAACCAAAACCGCTGGTTAAAACTGGTGGTTAGCAGCAAGGAGGAGATGGATGAACTGGACCAGATCATAAAAGGTACCACCGATCCGAATGCGCCTTACTGCGTGAAGTTACGCGATGAAATGGTGCGTTACCGTTTTGCGTTCTACCGTTTTAATTAATAAGCGTTCCGCTTTAGTTTATAGAGCCGCCTCCTTTTCGGGGCGGCTCTTTTTTTTGGGTGATTACACAGATAATACAAAATTTATTGCCACACAAAGGCGCGAAGAAAGGTTTTCGGTTTTCAGTCTGCTGTTTACAGTTGGGTTTCGGGTTTAAAATTTCAGGTTTAAAGTTGGAACTGAATGGCGTTGCAAATGCGAGGATGAAGGGTTGTTTTCTCCATCAGTTTCCATTTGCATTTTGGATGGGTTACAGGGCCATGGGTTACACGTTTTTGGTGACACCCATTTAACTGTTTGATTTTGAATGGCAACTTTTGGGCGGTTTTTGACAATGGGTTACATAGGGTACGCTTTTTAATATGTTGCAGTTTAATGTGTGGTTTGATTTTGTCCGGGGCGTTTCCGTTTAGCCATTCAATAATAGAACGCTGATGAACACTGATTTTTAAGATTTACAGGGTTTATTGGGTTTAGACAATTCCTAATCTGAAAAAGGTTACAAAAGGTTACATTGAATTTGGGGTAACACTTTATTAGTTTTGAGTTAGGAGTGGTGAGTTATGAGTTCACTGTTCCTTAGGTACCCGGGACCGTCTGTGGGAACACAGACGGGGGGGCTTTGTTTTAAAGATCGGAGAGCAAGGGTTATCAACACTGCTTGTGCATGCTTGTGCAGGTTTTTGCTTGTGCACAGATTACAGAAATTTTCATGTGATGAATTTTTGTGTTAAAACAGGCAAAAATGAATAGTTCAAACAAAGCGGCGCTTAGTCATCGGATGACTTCTTCCTCAAATTAGTGTACTGATGGCACGGATGACCCCTGTCCTCCAAAAGTCATCCGATGACTGTGCAAGCAGTATTTCGCATGCCAACTTTACACTCCTTTACACTTTTTGAAATAAGAGAGCAGAAAACAGAGATCAGAAATCAGACAAGGCAGTGATCATGTGCTTTAACTTTACACTTTTATTGAAAGGATAGCAGAACGCAGAGATCAGAAAACAGACCGTTGGAAACGGAACATGTTAGCCGAGTATTCATTTGTGCACATTTGTGCAGTTGATTTTGCGTGCACAAATTGCCGAAAATTTAAAGTGTTTGCGATGGGGCATGGTGGTTGCGTGTCCGCGTTTTTAAAAAACCGGGGCGAGCAGCCGTTTTCGTGTTTCACGGGTATGTCAAGGAACGTGGTTCAGATGTAAAGATACAATAAAAGACGATTAGTTTCAAATAATATTGCTTTTATGAAAAATATTTTTGGGGTGAAAAGAAGCCGAAGGAAATAGCTGATTACAGAATCACAAAGCGGCCCCGAGTGCTCGGGGGCTTCTGAACGATTTCTCTGTTTGATTTGAATGGAATGTTCATCGCAATGACAGTCTGTTTAATTTAAATGCAGGGTTGCCTTTGTATGCGCCTTTTGGGCTGGAGATTTTTCGCTGCTGTTTATTTAGCGAATGGCTCAAATTGACAGGTTGAGGTACGTTTAGGTTTACAGTTGGGTTACTGAGTAGTGCAATGACAACGCTACGTGAGGTGGGGATTCCGGCCTGCGCCGGAATGACGATGTGTTTACTGCGTTGCGAAGATTAAGCCTCGCGCGTAAAAAGTGCAACAGGACTAATCGCGTAGGATTTAGTGGTAATATATTGCAAGACCGGTAGTTTACGTATTTAACAGAAAACTAAACGTACTGCCTTTACCCGCTGTACTGGCAGCAATTATTTTACCGCCCTGGGCTTCAATAAATTCTTTGCTAATGGCCAGGCCTAAACCTGTTCCACCTTTTGAACCCGGCACTTTAAAGTAGCGATCGAAAATACGGGGCAGGTATTTTTCTTCGATGCCGGGGCCGTTATCATGAACGGCAAAAACCACTTTGTTGAGTTGCTTTTCAGCTGTTAGTCGAATTATACCTTCGGTGGGCGTATAGCGAATGGCGTTGGTTAGCAGGTTTACCAATACCCAAACGGTTTTATCAAGATCGGCAGAAACCTTAGGCAGGTTAGGCGTTAATTCCAAACGAAGTTTAATTTCCTTTTGATCAGCAAGGGCTTTAACCGCCTCCAATGCTAATTCAGTTATTTGGGCCGGCTCTACATTAGTAAGAGTTAATTGAATGTTGCCGGTTTCAACCTGGGTCATGTTCAACAGTTCGCCGGTAATTTTTAGCAGGCGGTTGGTGTCGTCGCCAATACTTTCGGCAAGCTGCAACTGTTCGGGATTGAGCAGCCCGCTTTTGGGATTTTGAAGTAATTGCAGACTCATTTTAATTGCCGCAATCGGGGTTTTCAGTTCGTGTGAGATGGTAGCGATGAAATTGGTTTTGGCAGCATCCAGCTCTTTAAAAGGGGTAACGTTGTGCAGGGTAATTACTTCGCCAATTACCTGTTCGGCGTTTGTGACCTCGCGGTAGTTTTTAATAAAATAGCTCTCTTTATTATTCGCATATATCTTAAGCTCTGCAGCAGATTCTTTATTCAGCAAGTTGCGCAACAGGTCATTTTTTAAGGCAACATCGGGCGCATACCTGCCCACCATTTCATGGCGTTTCAGCATCAGCAGGTTTTCGGCCACTTCGTTTACAAACAGGATGTGCCGGTGGCCGTCGAGCCCTATAACGGCATCCTGCATGTTATTGATAACGGCTTCTATACGGCTTTTTTCGAACATCAATTGCGATACGTTGCTATGTTCCCATTTATCTAATTGATCGGCCATGCTGTTAAAAGCGTTTGCCAGTTCGCCAAATTCATCGCGCGAGTTTATGTTTATGCGTGTTGTATAATCCTTGTTAGCGATGCTGCGAATACCGAGCGTAAGCGCCTGAATGGGGTCATCGATCCAGCGTGGAAAGTTGATGACAAATGTAAAGCTTAACAGAAAGCAGATGGTGCTAAGGATGCTGATATAAGCAAAGCCCTGTTTGGTTTTGTCGGAAATGCCGTTGTTTTTATTTACGATAGCATCCATGTTCAGTTGCTGAATCAGCAGCAATTTTTCGCGCAGTGCAATAGCGGTAGCTGTATTATGCACGTTGCTTTGGTACAAGGCAAACAACTTCCGTAGTTCGGCGGTAGCTTCTTCTTCCCCTTTCTCGGTTATGTTATGCTCCTGTTTTGCCAGGTTGGCCGCAAAGATTTGGATGGATGTAGCGCTATCGGGATTATCAAGCGCTTCAATCATCTGTTTGGTGTATTGCAAGGTATTGTAGTTGGCTTTAAGGATATCCTTAGACTCGCCGGCCAAGTTATTGATATAGTAGCTGCCTGAAATAGCCAGCAGGGCAATAATGCCCAACAGAAAAAGGAGGCCTAAACGAATTTTATTTTTTACACTCATAACACCTGTTTTATCAAGATAGAATTACGACATCCACATCGTTGCTGGAAAGTTTATTAAGCAGTTGATTGAAGATGCCGGAGCTGAGAATGATTTGTGAAAGCTTTATGTGCGGTTTACCAATGCAAATAGTGGTGATATTCTGCTGCTCGGTGGTTTTAATAATGGTGTTGGCTATGCTTTTATCCTTTACCTGTATAACCTCAGCACCTAACTCGGTAGCCAATTTAAAATTGTTGATGAGATGGCGTTGCAGATCGAGCGGTATTTTATCGGCGTCTTCGGCCGGGGTTTGCACATACAATACATACCAATTACTGTTATAGTAGTTGGCTAAACGCGCTGTTTTTCGAATTACTTTTTTGGCAGTGTCGTTGTTGGACGAGATACAGGCTAAAAAGCGTTCGGGCCTTACCTGTATCTGGCGCGGCACTTCCTTTTCTACCTTCCGTTCTACCTGGCTTGCTACTTCTTTAAGTGCCAGTTCGCGCAACTGCAGGATGTGCTCCGGTTTGAAGAAGTTATTTAATGCTGCCTGAATTTTATCGGCCTTGTAGATCTTGCCTTCGCGCAGGCGAACGATCAACTCATCAGCAGTAAGGTCAATATTTACCACCTCGTCTGCCAGCGCCAGCACCTTATCCGGAATGCGCTCGGTAACTTCTATGCCGGTTATCAGTTTTACTTCTTCGTTGAGGCTTTCGATATGCTGGATGTTAACGGCTGAGATTACGTTAATGCCCGCTTCGAGAATTTCGAGCACATCCTGCCAGCGTTTTTCATTTTTGCTGCCTTCGATATTTGTGTGGGCCAGTTCATCCACAATAACAACCTCGGGCCGCAGATTAAGAATGGCCTGCACATCCATTTCATCCAGTTCTTTGCCCTTATAAAAAAGTTTGCGGCGGGGTATTACCGGTAAACCTTCTAAAAGTTCATGCGTTTCTTTACGGAAATGGGTTTCGATAAAACCTATTTTAACGTCGATGCCATTTTTTAGCAGGGAGTGTGCTTCCTGCAACATGCGGTATGTTTTACCTACTCCGGCGCTCATGCCGATGTAGATTTTAAACTTTCCCAGTCTTGATTTTTTAATCAACTGAAGAAATTCTTCGGCTGATTTCCGCATTTCTTCCATAACTACTTTAAGCGGTGCGCAAATGAGTAAGCAAAGCTAAAGCCTACAAAGGGATTGAACTTTGTAAAGCTACCACCTTTCTTTTCAAAAATTTCATCGGTTTTACTTTGAAACACCCGCCCCTCGAAACGGATGATGGCATTAGCAAACGGTATCACATCCAGGTTTAGCGAGTAACCAAAGGTTTGGAAGCCGTTGGGGGTATTGGTTGGAATTATTACTCCACTTTTATCGCTGTAGTATTCAAAACGGGCTGCTATGGCCAATTTTTCGGTAGGTACTACACGGGCTATAAGTACGGGCGAGTACCACATGTTGTATTTACTGCTGCCTTTGCTTTGTTGTTCGGCCCCTACATCAAAACCCAATGTTAAACCGAATTGACTAACAGGGTTATAGATGGCATAAAAGTTATGGAAGTAACGCATTTGCCTGCTGCTATCGGGTTTATCGGTACCGATAAATGAAGAGGAGTTAAGCAACAACTTGCCTGCAATGGTGCCTTGCACCTGCCAGCCAAAAGAAGGCAATGAACTTGCGGCTACCCGTTGAATACGCTGCCAGCCGTTTACTACTAAAGCACTGGCTAAAAAGTTGCCATTGTCGGACGAGTAGGTAAGTTTTAATCCGCTTTCGTAATAAGGCGAGTTATCTGCTAAAATGCTGCGGGTGAGGTTCCAGCAATCTTTGCTTACGGCACTCTCGAAACCGATATGGGAGGCAAAAACACCTGCATCCAGCCATAACTGCTTTTTCTTTAGCAGGTTAATGCCGGCATTGGCTTCGTATATATTTTTTAAAACGCCGGGTTCAGCCGCCAGGTTAGCATTGGCATAGGTACCGGCCATTAAGGCCAGGTTGGCCCGCAGGCGTGGAGCAGAGTAGGCAAGTTTTATAAAGGCGTGGTTGATGTTTAACTCGTTGTGCCGGTTATGGCTGTAAATAAACGAAGGTCTGTTGCCACTTTGCGGCTGGTTGATGTCGAACATGTAGTAAGCTTCTACATAACCGCTTAGGTCAATACTGCCAAGCCAGGGTTTTGCTTTTTCGGCTTGCAGGCTATCACTGATGGTGGTTACTACCGTGTTTTCCGCTTTGATAGAATCGAGTACCTGTTGGCGGATTTCTTTAATCAGCAATTCGCGTTCGGCAGGTGACAAGCTTTGCTGCGCCTGTAGCCGTGCAAAGCAAGTACCTATAACGAACAAAATATAAATCTTTTTCATGTTTTCTTATTTCAGCGTGTTAAGCGCAATATTTAATTGCAGCACATTAATTTTTTCGGGGCCCAATAGCGGTTTATCGGTATGGGCATTTACCAGCTCAATAATTTTGGCAGTGCTGATTTTGCGGACTGCTGCAATGCGTTTGACTTGCACCAGGGCGGCAGCAGGTGATATGTCGGGATCGAGCCCGCTACCGGAGGCCGTAACCAGTTCCGACGGAATTTGATTTCGTTTAACATCGGGATTGTGTGCCAGGAACGTATCAATACGAGCCTGTACCTGCGCCAGATAGTCGGGGTTAGAAGGACCTTTATTACTACCACCACTCCCTGCCGCATTGTAATCAACAGCTGAGGGGCGCGACCAGAAATATTTATCATCGGTAAATTTTTGGCCCACCAATGCATAGCCTGCTACATGGCCGTTAACGGTTACGGTTTGTCCGCTGCCATGATTAGGAGCTGCTAACCAGGCAACGCCGGTAACTGCAGCCGTATACACTACGCCGAAAAAAAGGAGGGTGTAGAGTGTAAGGAGAAGAGAGGAAATGATATGTTTTTTCATGATGTTGAGCTGTTAGATTAAAGGAATAAGGCTACGAGCAAATCGATGGCTTTGATGCCAATGAAAGGAATGATTACACCACCTATACCATAGATGAACAGGTTACGGCGCAGTAAGGCACTGGCACCGATTGGTTTATAGGTAACGCCGCGCAGTGCCAGCGGTATAAGCGCCGGAATAATGATAGCATTGAAAATTACTGCTGATAGAATAGCGCTTTCGGGCGAATGAAGTTTCATAATGTTTAAGCCCTGTAATGCCGGAACAGAGGTGATAAAGAGGGCAGGCACGATTGCGAAATATTTGGCTACATCGTTAGCGATAGAGAAGGTGGTAAGTGTGCCGCGGGTCATCAGCAACTGTTTACCTATTTCTACAATTTCAATCAGCTTGGTGGGATCGTTATCGAGGTCAACCATATTGCCCGCTTCTTTAGCGGCCTGTGTGCCGCTGTTCATGGCTACACCAACATCAGCCTGCGCTAATGCAGGTGCGTCGTTCGTGCCATCGCCCATCATAGCTACCAGTTTACCTGATGCCTGTTCGCGGCGGATGTAGTTCATTTTGTCTTCGGGCTTTGCCTCGGCAATAAAATCGTCTACCCCTGCTTTTTCGGCAATGTATTTTGCTGTGAGGGGGTTATCGCCGGTTACCATAACCGTTTTTACACCCATTTTGCGCAGGCGGTCAAAGCGCTCCTGTATGCCGGGTTTAATGATGTCCTGCAGTTCGATTACACCTAACACTTTTTCGTTAAGCGAAACCACTAAAGGCGTGCCGCCATTGGAAGAAATAGCTTTTACTTTCTCTTCCGTTTCGACAGGTATACTGTAGCCCGCTTTTTCGGTAATGCGTTTAATGGCATCAAAAGCGCCTTTACGAATGCGCTGTCCATTGGTAAGGTCTACACCGGAAGTGCGCGTTTCGGCAGTAAACTTTATGAGGGTGGCACCTTCAATAGAAAGATTGCCGGCTTCGGCACCTGCTAACTCCACTATTGATTTTCCTTCGGGGGTATCATCGGCCAGCGAACTGAGTGCGCAGGTTTTAACGAACTCCAGTTGGTTGATACCATTAGCCGCATAAAAAGCTGTTGCTTTCCGGTTGCCGATGGTGATGGTGCCGGTTTTATCTAACAGCAGCGTATCAATATCACCTGCCGTTTCAACGGCTTTACCGCTTTTGGTAATAACATTGGCACGCAAGGCACGATCCATACCGGCAATGCCGATAGCTGAAAGCAAGCCACCGATGGTGGTTGGTATTAAACAAACGAACAGGGAAATAAAAGCAGCGATGGTAATAGGTGTATTGGCATATTGTGCAAAGGGTTGCAGGGTAACACACACAATTACAAATACCAGCGTAAAGCCTGCCAACAGAATAGTTAAAGCAATTTCGTTAGGTGTTTTCTGACGGCTGGCTCCTTCCACCAGAGCGATCATTTTATCGAGAAAGCTTTCGCCGGGTGAAGTGGTTACCTGCACTTTAATGCGGTCGCTTAACACCTTGGTGCCGCCTGTAACCGAGCTTTTATCGCCACCCGCTTCGCGGATAACAGGGGCGCTTTCGCCGGTAATAGCACTTTCGTCGATTGTTGCCAGTCCTTCTATTATCTCACCGTCGGTAGGGATGATGTCGCCTGTTTCGCAAATAAAGAGGTCGCCTTTTTTGAGTTCGGAGGAGAGGCGTTCTTCGGTTAAAACCTGGAAGCCTGTAACACGGCTGAGCACCATTTTAGCCTTCGTTTCTTCGCGTGTTTTCCGCAGGCTTTCGGCCTGGGCTTTACCACGTGCTTCGGCAAGTGCTTCAGCAAAGTTGGCAAACAGTAAGGTTAGCAGCAGAATGATGAACACCGTTAAGTTATAGACTACAGAGCCCTGACCGGCCACGGGGTTAATAGCTGTGTAGATGGTAACTGCCAGCATGATGGCTGTGCCTATTTCAACCGTAAACATTACCGGATTGCGGTACATTTTAACGGGGTTAAGCTTGGTAAAGGAGTGCTTTAGCGCTTCGGTTACCAGTTCCTTTTGGAACAAGGATTTATTGTTGGATTTCATTTTTGTAGCATTAAAATTTTATAACATACTAAAGTGTTCGGCTAAGGGGCCTAAAGCCAGTGCAGGGAAATACAGGAGGGCTGTAACAATGGCGATAACGGCAAAGATCATGAGGCCGAACGTGAGGGTATCGGTTTTAAGCGTACCGGCGCTTTCGGGTATATATTTCTTTTGCGCTAATAAACCGGCAATAGCCACCGGGCCGATGATGGGCAGAAAGCGGCCGAACAACAGCACAAAGCCTGTGGTAATGTTCCAGAAGGGGTTGTTATCGCCCAGGCCTTCGAAGCCGCTGCCGTTGTTAGCGTTGGCAGAGGTGAATTCGTAGAGCATTTCGGAAAAACCGTGAAAGCCGGGGTTGTTTAGCCAACCGGTAGCGTTACCGTTGAACCACCAGCCCATTGGTGCATTGTGCGCAGCAAAATAGGAGGCGAGTGCTGTGCCGCCCAGAATAAGAATAGGGGATACCAGGGTAGTGAGCACGGCAATTTTCATTTCGCGGGCCTCCACCTTTTTGCCTAAAAATTCAGGGGTGCGGCCTACCATCATACCGGCAATAAAAACGGCGATGATGATGAAGATGTAGAAGTTGAGGAAGCCAACCCCTACACCGCCGTAAAGGGCGTTTACCATCATATCCAGCATCAACAGGCCACCGCTTAAGGGCATAAAACTATCGTGCATGCCGTTGACCGAACCGTTGGAGGTTGCAGTGGTGCTAACCCCCCAAAGGCCTGTGGCAGGAGCACCCAGGCGCACTTCTTTTCCTTCCATATTACCGGCGGATTGCGCAATGCCCATAGCTGTAATGGCCGGGTTGGGTTGCATTTCGCTGTAGATGATGGGCGCACCAATGCAAATGAACCCGAGGGTCATTACACCAAAGATGGTCCATGCCAGTTTTTGTTTATGTAAGTAGAAGCCCAGTGCAAATACGAGGGCAATTGGAATAAGCAGAATGAGGATGTTTTCAACGGCATTGGTATAGTAGTTGGGGTTTTCGAGCGGGTGTGCGCTGTTAACACCAAAGTAACCGCCGCCATTGGTGCCGGCTTGTTTAATAGCGATCATAGCAGCAGCCGGGCCACGCGAAACCTGCACCGTATCGCCTTGCAGGGTTACAATAGTATCCTTACCCTGTATGTTGTTGGGTGTGCCGTTGAGCGCTAAAAAAATGGCCACCACAAATGATACAGGTAACAGGATGCGCGTGCAGGATTTAAGGAAGTAGTTCCAAAAGTTACCTAAGGTGGTGGTGGTTCGTTCGCGCATGGCGTTAAAAACCATAGCGGCCATGGCTAAACCGGTTCCGGCACTTACAAACTGCATGAACATTAAGCAGAATATTTGCGAGAAATAGCTTACACCGGTTTCGCCGCTGTAGTGCTGCAGGTTGCAGTTTACCACAAAGGAGATAGTGGTGTTAAAGGCCAGGTCGGGCGACATATCCGGATTGCCATCGGGGTTCCAGGGCAACCAGCTTTGGTTCATTAGGGCGAACATGCACCACAAGAACCAAACGGCATTTATGGTTAGCATGGCTTTAAGGTGTTGTTGCCATGTCATTTCCTGCAGGGCATCAATGCGGCTTAGTTTGAAAAAGAGTTTTTCGAGAGGATTAAAAAGGAAATCGAGCCATGTTTTATCGCCATTGTATACACGGGCTATATAGCGGCCCAGGGGAATGGCGAGCAAAACAGTGGCGAGAAAGATGACGAGAACGCCAAGTACTTGTGCGAGCATAGGATTAGAATTTTTCCGGTTTGATTAATACATACAGCAGGTAGGCGAATACCAGGAGTGAGATGGCAAAGAGTAGCAGCATACGAATGGTTTAGATGTTTTCGAAAAAATGGATGGTGAGAAAGAGAAGGCCAAAACAGAGCAGGCCCGATGCCAGTAGTACTGCAGTGGTTATCATGTTGTTTTACTTTGGCAGGCGTAAAACAAATGCAGCACCAAATGCAATAGAAACCGGCAGGTTGTTCTATTTGCTTGATTTTGAGCGTGAAATAGTTTGCGGGATCAGGAAAGGATGGATGTAACCCTACAGTATACTCTCAAAATGAGAGGGTGACTTTATCAAAATGAGAGACTAAAGTTTGTACTCATCGATTTTACGATACAAGGTGGCGCTGCCTATACCTAACAATTTGGCTGCTTCGGTTTTGTTACCGTTGGTGTAGTTTAATACCCGTTGAATGTGCAGCTTTTCCATATAGCTAAGCGAAAAAGCGTTGGTGTCGGCTGCGTTATTGTTCCATTGGAAATCGAGTGGCAAGGTATCGGGTGTAAGCTGGTTGGTGCTGCAAAGAATAACGGCCCGTTCGATTATGTTTTTCAGTTCGCGGATATTGCCTTTCCAGTTGTGCTGCTTTAAGGCCTCTAAAAATTCGGCGCTGATGCTTTCGACACGTTTATTGGTTTTAAGCGCCGATTGCTGCATAAAGAATTGCGCCAGCAAGGGGATGTCCTTTGTTCGCTCGTTTAAGGAAGGAAGGGGAATTTGAAATACAGAAAGACGATAATATAAATCGAGCCGGAAATGCCCGGCCTCACATTCGCGTTGCAGGTTACGGTTGGTAGCGGCCAGTATGCGAACATCGGCCTTTAGTGTTTTGGTGTCGCCCAGTTTAATGTATTCGCCGTTTTCGAGCACACGCAGCAATTTGGTTTGCAGTTCGAGGCTCATTTCGCCTATTTCATCCAGAAAGAGTGTGCCGCCGTTGGCTTCTTCGAGCAGGCCTTTTTTATCGCGGTTGGCACCCGTAAAGGCACCTGCTTTATAACCAAATAACTCGCTCTCTAAAATCTCTTTACTAAAGGCCGCGCAGTTTAGTGCTACAAAGGATTGCGCTTTGCGGCGGCTTGCCTGGTGGATGGCCTGAGCAAACACCTCTTTCCCTGTTCCGGTTTCGCCGGTAATAAGCACGGTAGTATCGGTGGTAGCTACTTTTTGTGCTAAGTGGATGGCGTGCTTCAGGGCCTGGCTTTCGCCTATTATTTTTTCGAAACCAATTTTTTGCTGTACCAGGTTTTCGAGCTGATGTACCCGTTTTTGTAATTGTACTTTTTCCAGTGCTTTATAAACTAAAGGAATGATGCGGTTGTTATCATCGCCTTTGGTAATATAATCGAAAGCACCTGATTTAATGGCTATTACACTATCGGGTATATTACCGTAGGCGGTAAGTAAAATTACTTCGCAAACGGGGTGCTGGCTTTTTAGTTGTTGTACCAGTTCAACGCCATTGGCATCCGGCAGTTTAACATCACAGATCACTACATCAATATCGGTTTCCAGCTTTTTTAAACCTGCTTTGGCAGTGCCGGCCTCTATCACCTCGAAGCCTTCGAGGGTAAGGATACGGGCGAGTAATCCGCGCAATTTTTCTTCATCGTCAATGATCAGGAGCTTGCTCAAGGGAGGAGGTTGTAGGCGCAAAGGTAGTAGATTAAAATTTCAAGTTTAAAGAGGGAAGAGCATCGCGTTGCAAACGCGAAACTTAATTGTGACGCGTGGAACACGCGCGACAGGCTTTATTCCAAATAAAAAACCACCTCTTGCGGAGGTGGTTTTTTGCAACGATTGTATTGAACCAATTATTAAACAATGTAATTAGCGCACGGCCAGTTTGTGCTGCTCCATTAAACGGCGCAGGTTAATGAGGGCGTAGCGCATGCGGCCCAGGCAGGTGTTAAGCGGTGCTTTGGTGTACTCGCTTACTTCCTTAAAGCTGAAGTTGAAGAAGTGACGCAGGATCACCACTTCCTTCTGCTCCTCGGGCAGCATTTCAATTAATTCTTTCAGTTTGCCTTCAAACTTCTCCAGTTCCACATGCTCCTCGGCAGGGGTATCCTCAAACTTCATGTATTTAAATATATCGTCGCCCTCGCTGGTAACAATACCGGGGGTACGTTTAACGCGGCGGAAGTAATCGATACACAAGTTGTAGGCGATGCGCATAACCCAGGGGGCAAATTTGCCCTCGTCGTTATACTTACCACTGCGGAGGGTGTCGATGGCTTTGATGAACGTTTCCTGGAAGATGTCTTCAGCCAGGTATTGGTCCTTAACCATACAGTAGATGGAGGTGTAAACTTTTTCCTTGTGACGGGCAATCAGTCTTTCAAGGGCAAGTTCGTTGCCTTGCAGGTAACTATTTACAAGTTCCTGGTCGCTCATGAGTGGTGTACGCATAACCTTACGTTTTTAGGTGGTTAACGAAATGAAAGGTAGATGCTGTTCTCGATAAGCGACTTTATGGTTGTTGGCTTTCGCCGGTTTTAAAAAATACGTTTCCAGTTAAACCCTTACGGGGTTTTGTTGTTATAAAAAAGCCTCTGCACGGGTTGCCTGTATTGCTTTTGCAGGTAACCCCGGCAGGGGTTATTAGTTAAATAATCCGAAATCCTTAAAAACACACCACAACAGGGGGCTACATAGCTAAGCCTGTGTGTTCATCCGCTCTAAAATGTAAGTATAAAATAGCCCTAATCAATTATTTTTGCGTGCTGCTAAAAATGAATGTAGAAGTATGTGGCTATAGAGGTTGGTTTGTTATTGTAATACCGAAGTTAAATAAAAGAAATTGAAAAATAAAACGAGCGAACAAAAATTATTTATAAAAGGCGCCAGGGTCCATAATCTTAAGAATGTGGACGTTGAACTGCCTAAAAACAAGTTTATCGTTATTACGGGTGTTTCGGGTTCGGGTAAATCGAGCTTAACGATTGATACCCTGTATGCCGAAGGACAGCGGCGGTATGTAGAGAGTTTGTCTTCCTACGCCCGGCAGTTCCTTACCCGTATGGATAAACCTGATGTTGACTATATAAAGGGGTTGTGTCCGGCCATTGCCATTGAGCAGAAGGTATCTACGCGTACCACCCGCTCCACGGTTGGCTCCCTTACAGAGATATACGATTACCTGCGGCTTTTGTTTGCCCGGGTAGGTAAAACCTATAGCCCCGAAAGCGGGGAACTGGTGCGCAAGCATGAAGTGCGGGATGTGGTAGACTATATTTTTAGTAGGCCCGAAGGGGAGAAGGCGTTTATCTATTACCATGAACGGGTGCAGAAGAATGTGCCCGAGCAGTTGAAGCTGTTATTGCAAAAGGGTTTTACCCGGGTGCAATTAGGCGGCAAAGGCGAAACGGTAAAGATTGAGGAACAACTGGAAAACAAGGACCTGGCCAAGAGCAAGGAGAAGAGTATCCGCGTGCTGGTGGATCGCATTATTGTTAAAAAGGAGGATGAGGATTTAAAGAGCCGCGTGGCGGACAGCGTGCAGACGGCTTTTAATGAGGGCGGACATGAGTGTTTGGTGGTGCTGGGTAGTGGCGAAGAGGTGGTGTTCAATAATAAGTTTGAGGCCGACGGGATGGCGTTTGAAGAGCCATCGCCGAATTTCTTCAACTTCAACAACCCTTATGGTGCCTGTAAAACCTGCGAAGGCTTTGGAACGGTGATGGGCATTGATGAGGACCTGATTTTTCCGGATAAGGAACTATCGGTTTACGAGGGGGCTATTGCGCCCTGGCGTGGTGAGAAGATGAGCGAGTGGGCCGAGCCGCTGATTAAGAAGGGTATATTGTTCGACTTCCCGATACATCGTGCCTACAAGGACCTGAGCAAAAAGGAAAAGGAATTGCTGTGGACCGGTAACGAGTACTTTAACGGTTTAGCCTACTTCTTTCAATACCTGGAAGAAAAAAGTTATAAGATACAATACCGCGTAATGCTATCGCGCTACCGCGGTAAAACTACCTGCCCCGATTGTAAGGGTTCGCGGATACGCAAGGATGCGCATTATGTAAAGGTGGCCGACCAGAACATTGCTGATTTGCTGATGATGCCCATCAAGGATTTGTATGCCTTTTTTAAAGGGTTGAAGCTGGAAGGCAGTGATGAGAAGATAAGCAGCAAGATTTTACTGGAGGTGAACAGTCGCCTGCAAACGATGATGGATGTGGGTTTGGGTTATTTAACGCTGAACCGGATTTCGAACACATTGAGCGGTGGCGAAACACAACGCATAAACCTTACGCGCAGCATCGGCAGTAACTTAACTTCTTCGTTATACATCTTAGACGAACCGAGCATTGGTTTACACCAGCGCGATACAGACCGATTGATAACCGTGTTAAAGAACCTGCGCGATTTAGGTAATACGGTGGTAGTGGTAGAGCACGATGAAGACATAATGAAAGCCAGCGACCACATTGTAGATATGGGCCCTGAGGCAGGTATTTATGGTGGTGAGGTGATGTATAACGGCGGTTCGGAGAAAATTGAAAAGGCTGGTACGTTAACAGCCAAATATCTGACCGGGAAGATGGAAATACCCTATAGCAGCAAGCGCCGCAAACCTGCTAACTGGATAGAGATTAAAGGGGCTACCCAACATAACCTGAAGAATGTAGATGCGCGTTTTCCTTTGCAGGCATTAACGGTGGTGAGTGGTGTAAGCGGTTCGGGAAAGACAACCCTGATTAAGAAGATACTTTACCCGGCGCTGATGCGCTTATTTGATGGTGCGGGTGAAAAGCCCGGTACATTCAAGGAGTTGACAGGTGATGTAAAACGCATTACGGCGGTGGAGATGATAGACCAGAATCCGCTGGGGCGCAGCAGCCGTAGCAACCCGGTTACGTATGTAAAAGCCTGGGATGCTATCCGCGATATGTTCTCGAAACAGCAACTTAGTAAGCTGCGTGGTTACCAACCCAAGGAGTTTAGCTTTAACGTAGAGGGTGGCCGTTGCGAAACCTGCAAGGGCGAAGGCGAGGTGATTGTAGAGATGCAGTTTTTGGCCGATGTGCATTTAAAGTGCGAAGCCTGCGGTGGTAAGAAGTTTAAAGAGGAAATACTGGAAGTGCAGTATAAAGGCAAGAACGTTTACGAGATACTGGAATTAAGCGTAGACGAGGCGGTGGAGTTTTTTAAAGACAGTAACGATATTGCCCAGCGCCTGATGCCCTTGCAGAATGTAGGTTTGGGTTATGTAAAACTGGGGCAGAGCAGCAGTACACTTAGCGGCGGTGAGGCACAAAGGGTGAAGCTGGCATCGTATTTAACGCGTGGCACAGCGCCTAATCCAATTCTGTTCATATTTGATGAACCTACTACGGGGCTTCATTTT
Source organism: Chitinophagales bacterium (assembly GCA_046329495.1). Taxonomy (GTDB): domain Bacteria; phylum Bacteroidota; class Bacteroidia; order Chitinophagales; family LD1; genus Bog-950. Next base: position 120,112 of record JAXLUO010000009.1, read on the forward strand.
CATGACATTAATAAGCTGATGTCGTCGTTTAACCAATTGATAGAGGCCGGACACACCGTTATAGTTATAGAGCACAACATGGACGTAATTAAATGTGCCGACTGGCTGATAGATTTGGGTCCGGAAGGGGGCGATGAAGGTGGGCATTTGGTATACCAGGGTGCTCCGGAAGGTATCCTTTCCGTAAAAAAATCGTATACGGCTACGTATTTGAAACCCAAACTGCATCATTAACCGAGATTTCAACCGGGTTTGGTCAGTAACTTACCGTTAAGGCGGTAACAGGAAATGTAGTTTTGATGGATTGATTTTTGCCGGGAAGCCGGCACAACGAATTATCTATTAACGTGAAGCGGATTTTACTTCTTCTGGTAGGTTTTGTATGGCTAAGCGGTAAGCTGGCTGCACAGGACTTTACAGGATATGTAAAGCGCACCGACAGCACCTCCACACCCATTTACCAGGCTAAGGTTGACATTAGTGAAGCGGATAAGCCCGTTACCTCGCTGAAGACCTACTTTAACGGGATGTATAAGTTTACACCGGGGAAAAGCAAAACCTATACAGTTAAAATTACCTACACCGGTTATACTGATACTACGTTTACCATCAGCAGCGATAAGAGCGGCAAGGTTACACCTGAAGAAGTAACCGTGCGATTGAAAAAGGATGGTATGCGCTTGCTGGGTGTTATCCGCAGCAGAGAGGAAGATTTTCCTATTAAAGGCGCAACGATTGTGCTGAAAAATGTAATGACCCGTCAGGAAAATAGGTTTACTACCGATATAGACGGAGCGTATAACTTTAAGCTGGAATACGAAACCAATTACCGTTTCTCGATTGACAAGCGCTCGCCGGGGATTATCAATACCTATAAGGATACTACGTTTTACATAAGCACCATTGGCTTTAACCAGCCGCTGGATTACAAGTTAGATATTTACCTGGACCCTGTTTTATATGCCACCACCACTGTGCGCGAAGGTTATGATGCTACCAAGCAACAGGAGAAGAATGTAAAGCCGGTAATTGAGGTTGGTAAAACCACCGGGCAAAAAGAGAACACCGATAAAAATCAGCAGGAAGCAAAGCAGCCATTTGAGCAATCGGCTAAGGATAAAGAAGCAGCGGATAAAATTGCGCAGTTGCAGGCTGAGTTAGAAAAGACCAAAAAGGAGTTAGAGCAAACCAAGAAAAGCCAGAACAAGCCGACCATTACAGCAGGTGGCGGCGGCAGCGGTGGCAATAAGAAGAAGAAAAATGAAGACGATAATATACCTGTTGTAATTATTGATGATAAGCCGGTAGTAAAAACCGAAGAGCAGAAAAAGGCGGAAGAGCAAAAAATAAAAGAAGCCGAGGCCAAGCAAAAGCAAATTGAGGAAAGCATAGCGAAGGCCAAGCAGGCAGAAGAGGTTCGCCAGAAAGCAATAGCCGAAGCGAAGCAAAAAGCAGCGGCCGATTCCATGCAAAAGGCGCAAGCGGAAGCTCAGCGACTGCAGGCGCAGGAAGAACAAAAGAAAAAACTGCAGGCTGATAGCTTGCAGGCACTTGCCAAGCAAATAGAGCAGCAAAGAGAAAAAGCTACAGCAGACTCGGTAAAAAAGGCGAAAGAAATGCAGGCAGTTTTGGCAGCGAGAGAGAAAGCTGTAAAGGACTCGGTTGCCAAAGTTACCCAGGCCTTATTAAAAAAACAGCAGGAGGATAGTATAAAACATGTAAAAGAAATGCAGGCACTGCAGGCGAAAGAAAAGGCTGCGCAGGATTCGCTGGAGCGGGCTGCCATCAACTTAGCGAAGAAGGTTGCCGAAGATTCAGTGAAGCGCGTAAAGCAGGAACAAGCCATGCTTGCTGCACGTGAAAAGGCATTTAAGGATTCGGTTGCAAAAGTTACCCAGGCGTTGTTGAAGAAACAACAAGAAGACAGCATTAAGCATGTGAAGGAAATGCTGGCACTGCAGGCAAAAGAAAAAGCCGCACAGGATTCGCTGAAACAGGTTGCGGTTACTTTGGCAAGAAAGGCGCAGGAAGATTCGGTTAAGCGGGTGAAGCAAGAACAGGCTGCATTGAAAAAACAACAGGATGACAGCGTTAAGCATTTAAAGGAAATGCTGGCGTTACAGGCGAGAGAGAAAGCCACCAAAGATTCATTAACACAGGTGGCTATCAATATTGCCAGGAAGGCTACTGAGGATTCAGTTAAACGGGCAAAGCAGGAACAAGCGGCAATTGCAGCACGTGAAAAGGCGGTGAAAGATTCAATTGCTAAGGTGGCTTTAGTTTTGTTAAAGAAGCAGCAGGAGGATAGTGTTAAGCATGTAAAAGAAATGCAGGCGTTGCAGGCGAAAGAGAAAGCAACGCAGGATTCGCTGAAGCAGGTGAATTTGGCTTTGGCTAAAAAGGCGCAACAGGACTCGATTCGTGTAGCGCGCATAGAACGTGAGCAACGCGAGGCAAGAGAGAAAGCAAGCCGCGACTCGATTGACAGAGTAAGAGCACAACAAGCCAAACTACAAACGGAGGATTCGTTGAAGCGTGTGAAAGAAGCGCAACAACTGGAAGCGTTAAAAGAGCAGGCCAAACAGGATTCTATAAGAAAGGCAAAAGAACTTGCCGATAAGATAAGAGAGGAAGCCATACGGAAAGCCAATGCAGAATATGCAGCAAGGCAAAAAGCTGTGCAGGATTCAATGGCAAGGGTGGAAGCTGCGCGGCAGAAAGCAACGGCCGATAGCCTGGCGCGTGCTAAGTTTGAACGCGAAAGTGCCGAGCGCGAAGCAGCATTGCAAAAGGCTTACGAAGACTCGGTGAAGAAAGCACAGGCCGCTTTATTGCCAAAGGCCGCACGTTGCTGGATTACTGTAGTTGACTCGGCCAACAAATTTGTAAAAGGGGCCACCGTTACGGTTAAGAATGATAAAGGCGGTGAGCTATCGAAACGCATTACAGATGATAAGGGTTTTTGCTACATAGATATCAAAACAATGACCCCTTACCTTGTTGTGGTTAGCAAGGCTGATTACAACAGTGCTACGGATAGTTTTTCGTTGCCTAACAGCAACAGTTTTACCTGTAGCAGAACCTTTAGGTTATTACCTGCCTATAAGGCACCTGTGGTTGTGAATGCCAGCATTACTCCAAAAATTTCGGAAGAAGAGTTGCGCGTTAAAGCCTTATATGATTCTATTGCCCAGTCGCGCAGTTTAGATCAGCGCACGAAATTTGAAGAAGAATTGATGGCCATTAAGCGCGAACAGGCAAAACGTGTTCGCGAAGCGGCAGAGAAAAAGGCAACAGCGGATTCGATTGCACGTGCTATTAAATTGGCCTATCAGAAACATTTAGAAGATTCGATGGCGGTGGTGAAGGCTAAGGAAGATGCCCTGGCAGCAGAAGTCGCGCGCAAGAAGGCGGTGCAGGATAGTATAGATAAGGCGAAGGCAGCCGCCTGGATGAAGCATTATCAGGATTCGATTAATGAATTAACGGCCAAACAGGAACGATTAGAACGGGAACGGCTGGCTAAGATTGCCTATGCGGATTCGGTAGCGAAAGCCGAACAGCTTGCCCGCGAACAAGCCGTGCGCGATAGTATAGCGGCGGAGAAACAACGCGCAGAAGCGGAGGCCAAGCGTTTACAGGAAGAGGCGGAGGCCAAACGCATAGCAGAAGAAAAACGCCTTGCTGAAGAAGCAGCCCGAAAAAAGTTTGTGGCTGATTCGCTGGAACAAGTGCGTGTGCAGACAGAAGCTGCCGAGAAATTGCGCAAGCAACAGGAATTGGAAGCGCAGCGTATAGCCGAAGAAAAGCGCAAGCAGGAAGAACAGGTGCGCCTGGCGAAAGAGGTAGAAGAGAAACGCTTAGCGGAGGAAAAACGGAAGGCTGATGAACTGGCTGCGAAACAAGCAAGGATAGATTCGCTGGCGAGGGTGAAAGCCGAACAGGAACGATTAGCAGCAGAGTTGAAAGCATCACAACTGCGAAAGGATTCGATAGACAAGGCACTGGCAAAAGCCCAGGAAATAGCTACCCGCGATTCAATTGCCAAAGCGAAGGCAGATGCTAAACAACGCGAAAAAGAGTTAGCAGAACAACGTGCCATAGCTGAAGCCAAAGCGAAAGAGGAGGCACTGGCCCGCAAGAAGTTTGTGGCCGACTCGCTGGAGGCAGTGAAAGAAGGTGTACGTAAAGCGGAGGAGACCGCCCGTTTACAAAAGGAAAAAGAAGAACAAGAGCGCAAACTTGCAGAGGAAAAGAAACGCCTGGCAGACTTAGCACTGGCTAAAGCGAAGGAAGATTCGTTGAACAAAGCGAAAGCAGAACTGGCAGAGCGTTTGAAATCGGAAGCCCGTGAGAAACAACGTTTGGATTCCATTGAAAAAGTACAAATAGCCGAAAGACAGAAGTTTGTTAAGGATAGTGTGGCAAGCGCCAAACTTGCTGAAGATAAGCGCAAACTACAGGAGCAGGCAGAGGCCATTCGTGCAAAAGCGATAGCAGATTCGTTGGCGAAGGAGAAGGTATTAGCTGAAAAGCGTGCCATGGAAGACAAGGTGGCGAAAGAACAGGCGGAAGTAAAACGTATGGCTGAAGAATTAGCTGCTGCCCGTAAGAAGGCAAGTGAAGATTCGGCGCAGCGTGTAGCCACGGAACAAGCGGATAAAGAGCTTGCCCAGCAATTGGCAAAAGCGGAACAATTGAAACTGCAACAGCAGGTAGAAGAGCAAAAGCAGCAGGAAGCGGCTAACAAGGCCCGACAGGATTCAGTGAATAAAGCATTTGCCGAACAACAAAAACAGTTGGCGGAATATGAGGCTAAGCAACAACGTGAATTAGCAGCGGCTAACGAGGCTAAAAAGAAAATGGCTGATTCGCTTGCCGTGATTGCGGCAGAGCGCGAGCGGATGCAAAAGGAGTTGGCGGAACTGAAGGCGAAGCAGGAAGAGGCGGCTAAGCAAGTAAACAATGCAACTCAACAAGCTGCAACCACTACCAACATGGCCACTTACACCATACGTGTAAATGATCAGGGCAGTGGATTACCACTCGGCAAGGCCTATATTACCGTTAAGAATATGAGTGGTGCAGAGGTGCTTAAAACTAATGCAGATGAAGCAGGTACTGCTCAAATTAATCTGGCAGCAGATGGCAAATATCTTTTGGTAGTAAGTAAGAATAAGTTCTCGCCTGTAGAAGATACACTGGTAACCCCAGCCGGCAATAGCACCGGTAACCGCAGCTATAGCTTGAAAAAAGTACCCGGAGGCAATGAAATATTATCGGCTGATTTGCCTTGTATTAAGTTCGAAAAAGATGAATACGATTTAAGTTTAGGTGCTAAGCAGGAATTGCGCGATATTATTCAGAAATTGAGTGCTGAACCGAGCAAGAAGGTTAAGATTTATGCAATAGCCAGTAGCGATGAAAGCAATCCGAAGATTGTATCCTTGCGCCGCTCAGATGCCATTCTCCGCTTTATGATACAAAATGGTGTGGCTATAGAACGCGTGATTTGTGTTTACTATGGCAGCACGGTTTCCAGAAACGGATGTACGAATGCTAACTGCCCGGAAGAGTTGCTCTCGCAGAACCGTTGTGCTGCATACGAGTTGATCAGCGAATAAGCCTTGCACTTTTTGTAGCCATCTTTCCCCGATTTTCCTCTTTATTCCTGTAAGCCTACGCGTGCCACTGCATCTATATACGAACGGCATAGTTTTGCATGCGTTGATTGCATTAAAAACCATGGCGTATGAAAAGGAAAGCAGAAAGGCGACTAAGTTTTGCATTGATCTGGTTAGTGATCATGTTGGTAGCGGGTATTTCGGCCTGCGATAAAACCGACCATGTGCCACAGAACGAAGTATGGATTTCGGGTAATGCGTTTAGTCCGAAGAATATGACGGTGAGCAAAAACACCACTGTAACCTGGAGAAATAAGGACGGCGAAGCACATACCGTAACAAGTGATACGGCGGGCATATTTGACAGCGGTACAATACAGGCAGGTTCCACCTATACACATCAATTTACAACTACCGGCAGTTTTTCCTATCACTGCAACTTTCATGGCAGTATGACCGGGACTATTACCGTACAGTAGAATTTATTGCGCGATAACCTTTGCCAATACCTGTTGTTCGCAAACCTGTAACCGGGTGGCGGGATTAATAAACTTAAAATTCATTTTAGCCACTTTAAAAGCGGGTAGCTGCTGAATGACTTCGATTTTTACTGCGTTTTGCTGTAATTGTTGTACTCCTGCAGCAGTTGTAATTACCAGGGCCGAAGAATGATTCTTTATTATATTTTTTAGTTCCTGCGGATCCCAAAAAACTGCCACAGGCATGGCCTCTGCATAAAACACGGTACTGAATTCGGGTGCATAGCCGTAGGTATAGTAAGGTTGTTTTTGTTGTGCAATGTAACGGCCAAACTGGTTTTGCGGCTGGTATTTTAAAATGGCAGGAAACCAGTACACACTAAGTAAGGTATTACATAATATGATGAGTATGGCCGATAATGGAATAAGGGTTTTGTAAGCAGTATTAAGCGCAAAGGCAACTTTGGTTTGTAAGAACACCTGAATACCTAACAGGTTTGTGAATTTTTGCGCCAAACGAAGAAGGCGTTGTTGAAATGCACTTATTGGGTTGGCGATTGCTATTGCCAGTGCAATACCTATGGTAAATAGTACGGTGATAGCAACAACATTTAACCAGGTAAAATTGCCGAAGGCATACAATAAGCCCAATGAGAGCGGAAGCGTTGCAAAAATTGTAATTAACTGTAATGCAGTGAACCAGCGCTTTACCTTAGGGTAGCTTTCCAGTTGATAATAAAAGTTGGCAGCCAGCACGGCACCTAAAGGATACACCACAAAGGCATAATGCGGTAGTTGGTATTTGCTGAGCATTAGGGAAAGCAACAGCAGCGTAAAGCCATATACACTGATATTCTCGCGAAAGAGCGGAAGGGTGAAGCGATGTTTTATCAGTTGCCACAACGAAAACAGCCAGCCACCAAACAAAAACAAAGCCCAGGGCTGAAAAGCCCAGGCACTGGTATGAATAAGAAAGAGCGGGTCGGGATGATTGTTCCATTCGCTTTCGCCTGTGATGCGGCCGAAGCTTTGTGTCCAGAAGTAGAAGCGAAGACCTTTGATGCCGAACTGCTGATACAGACCGATGCACATAGGCAGTAAGGCCAGAGCAACTATTACTAATGCAAGCAGTAAGCGCAAGTCGAGTATCTTTTTCCATTGGCGGGTGAGCAGGTAGTGAGGTGCCATGGCAGCGCCGAGTGCAATTAAGCCTATTGGGCCTTTGGCTAATAAACTTAATGCAAGGCCAATGCTGCCCCCGATTAAATAACCGAACTGCCGGCGTTCGAAATAAGCGCTCCATTGCCAGATGGAAAAGATAACGGCTCCCATTAGCAACGTATCAGTACGAACGTCGTTGGTAATAAGGAAGACAGCTTGTGTAGTTGCCAGCATAAGTGCGGCCAGTTGTGCCACTTCGGTACGATAAAAAAGCGCTGCAAAACGGTACGTGGAATAGATAGCCAACAGGGCAAAAAGCAGCGAAGGCAACTTATAGCTTAGGTTGCTGATGCCAAACAGGTAGAAACTGAAACTGTTTAACCAAAAAAGTAAAGGCGGCTTATCTAAGTAGTCGCGGCCCAGGTTGTGCACCACTAAAAAGCTTTTGGTAGTAAGCATTTCCCAACTCATCTCGGCATACTGGGCTGCATCAACCTCCTGCACATCAATACAGAGGTTTAGCAGGTAAACCAGGAAGGCGAGGGCCAATAAGCCATAAAACTGCCAATTTCTCACGGATTGAAAGAAACGTATAATTTTTGGTTTCAGCGAATTGACAATCAGGGCTTAATCGGAGGAAACGGATTTGAAGCGAACCGCTTAAATGTTAAAGTGCCAATTATTTCCGAATAAAAATGATTCATTAATCATATAAAGCGGTAGTTTTATGTAATACTATCCATAAACTAAAACCAGGTATATGAAAAAGAAAATTTTACACCTACTGCTATGCTGTGCGTTTATAGCTACAGCATATGCACAAGCTCCTGAGAGCACAAACTATCAGGCTGTTGCCCGCAACAGTGGCGGTAATGTTTTAACTAACCAGGCGGTTGGTTTGCGTTTTACTGTGCACACCGGTACTGCAGGCGGCACGGTAGTATACCAGGAAACTGCCTCAGCTACTACCAACCAATTTGGCTTGTTTACGCACGATATCGGTACCGGTACAGTAGTACAGGGCACCTTTAATACGATAGGCTGGGGCACAGGTGCAAAATTTTTGCAGGTGGATATTGATCCGGCCGGAGGAAGCAGTTATACTAATATGGGCACTTCGCAGATGATGAGTGTGCCTTATGCACTTTACGCGAAGGAAGCAGGGAACGGAGTGAACCTTCCACTGGATACAACTATAAGTGCAGCGGCGGCTGTATTAAAACTTACGAATAGTATGGCTACAGGAATGACCAGCGGAATTTACGGAGCGGTTGCTTCTACCTCTAATGGCAGCGGTACACAGGCCGGTGCCACCGGGGTAATGGGTGAAGTTATTTCCACTACGCCCGGCGGCTATTCGGCTGCTGTGCGCGGCGTTAACCATGGCACCGCAGGCCTTGGTATTGGTGTAGTGGGTTACCAGGACGGTAGCGGTTGGGGTGTGTATGGCGAAACCCCCAGCGGCATTGGTGTGTATGGCATAACTACGGCCAACACCGGTACAGCAGTTGGTGTGCGTGGCGAAACGTATAGCACTACCGGGGTAGGAGTAGTAGCAAAATATTCAGGTACCGGTGTAGGAACGGCCCTGGAGATAAACAACGGCGGTATTAAAGTTTCGGGTACCAATAAGGCCGCATTTGTGCATACCGCTACAGTGGCAAATAAACTAAGTGCCAATGGTACGGACGTAGACAATGTGCTGTGCAACGGCGACCCCAATTGTTTTTTGATTGTTACCCAAAAGTTAAACCCAAGCGGTATAGTGTATAACAACTCGCCTATTGGTGTTTATTATAATACTACCCGCAACAAATGGGAGATATTTAATGAAAACAACGTAGCCATACCAACCAATGCACAATTTAATGTGCTGGTTATAAAGCAATAGACCTTTTTTGAAGGTAGAGGTAGAGGCATTCCCCCGGGAGTGCCTCTTTTATTTTGTTGAAAAGCAAACACTTTTAACAAGTTAAAGCGAAGGAAATACCATTTATACTTGTCTGCACTTATACCCGGATATCCGGTTCACCGAATTAAAATTGTAGATGAAAAAAGGACTCAGCCTCATTTCCTGCTTATTTGTTGTTGCATTATTAGCAGCCCAATCGCCCGAAATAACCTCGTGGATTATAAATACCACGGGTGCCACCGGTTACAACAGTTTGCCTGCCAATGTGCAAACGGTACAGTATAGCAATGATTATGTGTATGTAAGCTGTAGCTGTATACCGGGCTATAGCATCGGCCCCTGGGGCGGTAATCCAAATACGCCCAGCAATCAAAACTTTGTTTACAAAATACCGCGCCACCCCCAGCAGAATACCGGTACGGCTACCAGTGTAGGTTTGGGCCATATTGGGGTATGGACCAATGGCGTAAGTATTTTTAATGTAAGCGATGCGCAGAGTTATAACAACCAGGGTATTTGGAACCGCAATGCCTATTATTTTGAAGGACAGGGTTTCGATAATTGTTTGGGTCATCCGCAGCAGCAAGGCGAATATCATCATCATGTGAGCCCCGCTTGTTTGTATGATGCAACCGATAGCACACATCATTCACCAATTATCGGATGGTCGTTTGATGGTTACCCGGTGTATGGCGCTTACGGTTATGCGAATGCCGATGGCACAGGCGGCATTAAACGTATGGCCAGTAGTTTTGTAACCACTACGGTAAGCAGCCGCACCAATGGTCCGGCCGTAAGTACTCAATATCCGGTGGGCTGTTTTATTGAGGACTACACCTACACGCAGGGGGCGGGAGATTTAGATAACCGCAACGGCCGCTTTTGTGTAACACCCGAATACCCCGGTGGCACGTATGCTTACTTTGTAACCATTGATGCTAATCTGAATCCTGTGTTTCCTTATACCTATTATGGCAGTTACTATGGTGTTGTGCCTGCGGGTAATACGGGCATGAACTCGGGCCATATAACAATTTCGGAAGCTACAACTACCTATGTGCCTACTACCGGCGTAAATGATGTGCCGGCAAGAAATCTGGCCATGGAAATGGTTCCCAGCCCGGATAATCAATTTATGTATGTGTACATGGATGTAGATGCACCGAATAATGTGAAACTGAATATTTACGACCTACAAGGCAAGCTGCTGCAAACCCGCGAGAACCTGCAACCCAGTATTGCTTACTCGTTTGATTTAAGCGGTTACCCGGCAGGCATGTATTTATTTAACTTTGAAGCGGGCAACCAAAAGCTGAGCCGCAAAGTGGTGAAGCCGAATTAAGAAAATGAAGCTACTGAAGCATATAGTTTTAAGCGTGGCAACCGTGATGGTTGCTTTGCTTTTTATGAGCGCTACTAAGGATGAATTGCGGTTGGTGCTTCAGTTTCATAGTGTGGTAAATGGCAGGGTTTTAAGCTTAGATACGGCTACGTATACCAATGCAGTGTGTCAAACATTTAATGTAACTAAGTTTAAATACTACATCAGCGATATAAAATTGACGGATGTAAACGGTAAAGAATATTGCGACAGCAACAGCTACCTGATTGATGAAGACGATCCTGATAGTAAAAAAGTAATTCTGCATTTGGTGCCTCAGGCCAATTACAAGCAGATCAGCTTTTTGATAGGGGTGGATAGTTTGCACAATTGCAGCGGTGCACAGGAAGGCGCGCTGGACCCTATGCATGGCATGTTCTGGACCTGGAACACGGGCTATATTTTTATGAAGTTAGAAGGCCGTTCGCCTGAATCAAAAGCAACGGTCCATTTGCTGGAATACCATATTGGCGGTTATAAAGCGCCGGCAAATTGCATCCGGCGTGTTACATTAACTTTTCCTGCAGTGATCAATCCGCTTACCACGAATGGTTATACTATTCATATAGATGCTGATGCCGGAGAAGTTTTAAAAACACCTACTGCCATCGATTTCAGCAAAATGCCTGCGGTAACCGATTTTCATAATGCGGAAACCATTGCTACTAATTACAGCGACATGTTTAGCTTAAGCACAAGATGAATAAGGCGGCTTGGATATTATTTGCAATTGTAGTAGTAGGTTTGTTGGGCTTTACAACAGGCGTTTCCTATTTTGATGTAAGCGAGCAAGATGTTGCACTGCAAATTCCTAAAGGCTTTCCGAAACCACTATACGATTTTAAGGGCAACAAACTAAAGCCTGAGGTGTTTGTATTAGGCCGCAAGTTGTTTTACGATCCTATTCTATCGCGCGATTACAGCACCAGTTGTGCTACCTGCCACCAACGTATTGCTGCGTTTGCACATACCGATCATGCCTTGAGTCATGGTATTTATGCCAGCATAGGCAAACGCAATGTGCCGGCGCTGCAAAACCTGATTTGGAAAGATGCCTTTATGATGGACGGCGGTGTAAATAACCTGGAAGTGCAACCGCTGAGTCCGCTTACCAACCACATAGAAATGGATGAGGATTTGCCGCATGTGTTGGGTAAGTTGCAGGCGGACAGTGTTTATCCCGGTTTATTCAAAGCTGCTTTTGGCGACACCGCCATAACCAGCAAACGTATGCTGAAGGCTTTAACGCAATTTATCGGCTTGATGATTTCGGCAGATTCGAAGTATGATAAATATACACGCGGTGCAGCAGAGTTGAGCGAACAGGAGTTAAGCGGACTAAAACTGTTCCGCCAACATTGTGCCGATTGCCATAAGGAGCCTTTGTTCACCGATAACAGTTACCGAAGCATTGGATTGGCGCCGGATACGTTGCTGAATGATTCGGGGCGGATAATTATTAGCGGTAAGGCAGAAGATTGCTACCGCTTTAAAGTGCCAAGCCTGCGGAATATTGAAATGACCTCGCCTTATATGCATGACGGACGGTTCCGCACCTTGCGGCAGGTGATGGACCATTATGGCAACGGTGCTTTTTATGAAGGCTATGATAAAGCCATTGACAAAAACATAGGTCTGAATGACGCAGAGAAAAAAGACATCATTGCCTTTTTAAAAACGCTGACGGATAAAACCTTTTTATACGACAGGCGCTTTGCTGATCCGAATTATCGTTAAGGAGTAAGCTTTTTTAATTCCTTAGTGACAAGCGATTGCGGTATTTTCTCCTGTTCCAAGCGCAGGTTGTGCTCCTTCAAATAAAGGTAAACACTTTTCTCCTCGGAAGTGAGATTGGCAGGTATACCCACTTTAGACTCTACTCCTTCGCCGCAATCTTGTCTAAATTCTTTTAAAGTTTCCTTATCCATTAAGAAACTTACAGTATGGGGATGATAACCACGAATTTGAGAAAGCATCTCGAAGCCATGTACATCTAAATCACTCCAATAATATAGTTCGGCATTCTTAAGCCAAACTATGTCGCGTAGGGTTTTTAGATTAAAACCTCTTCCAAAAATAACAATGGCTTGAAAGATTGGTGGGAAGCATAGAGCGGCAATGTCATTCTCGATAATGAAAACACGTTTACAGTTCAGGCGAAGCAGGTTAACCTCGGTTTCGGCCAGGCCAATTTCATTGAGTCCCGATATCAATTGCAGGTTGGGGTCAAGAAATCTTATCCGAATCAAATTGTGCTTCTCCTTCAATCCTAACTTTTCTTCGAATGTTCCTATTTCAGGAAGCTTGGAAGGTGAAAGGTGGCTTAATAGGGTAAGAATAATTTCCTTATTACGTTCAATGAATTTGGTGTGAACGTTAATCGGCAATTCCCGGATATAAAGCTTTGGTCGATTTTCTGATAATAAGTAGGCACAAACCTTTAATAATGATTCCCATTTGCCATGATGATTAAGAAGAATTTCAGGTTTTAATGAAAACAGATTTTCTAACTGAGGGAAAGTGGTAATGGCCAGGTCGAGATCGTTACGGAAAGTTAAAACTTCAGTGTTCTTTTTAATAAAACGTAAATAATCTTCTTCCGTTTGGAACTCTATGTCTTCTATTTTTTCAATGGGTCCATATTTTGAGTTTACACTGCCTGTGTGGAGCGTATATCCGTAACCAAGCACAGCTTTACTTTGTTGGAATAGCGGAACTAATTGCTCCTGTATGCCAGTTACTCCGTTGTTAGTGTTTAACTTTTTATCTGCAGCAATTAGTAGCGGAAAAAAATTCGTTCCTGTTACAATGCTGCTGAGGTAAGCGGCGTACTTCCTCTTAGCTTTTTTTCTCAGGTCATCAACAGTAATCATATCCCTTGTAACTTCTAATATAAGGGATATGCTATGTAGTACAAAAACTGCTCGGCGTTAGGCTTTGGCTTTAGAAGCCTTTGGCTTTTCGGCGTGTTTCTGCTTTTTGTATTCCATAATGCTCATATCTACCACATCGCTGTTGCGCTTGTTTTTGTTCTCTACGTAGTGGATAACAGAAACATATTCTTCTACCACATGTATTTTATCGAGCGGGGTAACAACCATTAGCTGTAGGTGTAACTGCTTACACAGTTCCATCAGGTATTTCGATTTTTCAGGATCGAGTTTGCTGAAGGCTTCATCCACCGCAATAAAACGGAAGGAACGTGCAGTGCTGCCGCTTTGGTTAATACCGAACTGGTGAGCAATGGCGCTACCCAGGATGGTATAGGTTAGCTGGGCGGCCTGTCCACCACTTAAGCTGCCGCTGCTTTCGTATACGTTGCTGATCTGGTTGTCTTCGGCGTAGTGTTCGGTAGCTTTAAATTCCATCCAGTTGCGTACGTCGGTAACGCGCTTGCGCCATGGATCGTTCTTTTGCAGTTCTTCCACAAACGGGCGGATGACTTTGCTGAAGTGCTCTTCCAGGTAGCTGATGTCGTTTAATGCCAGCTTTTGTGTGTTAGGCACCCATTCCTTCAGGCGTTTGCGGAAGTCAGTAATTTCCGGCGTGCGGGTTTGGTTGAATTGCAGTTGGATATAGGTATCGGGGTTAATATTGAAGCGGATGCGTTTTAAAGAACGGTTGATGTTATCAATGCTATCCTTAATGGTGCTTTCCTGTTCGTATAGTTTGTTCTGGAAACTGGAAAGGTCTTTAATAACGCTATTGTTCAATTCGTTCTTAAAGCGTTTCTCGAACTCGGCTACCTTTTCCTCTTTAATGTTTTTGTAGAGATCTACGAATTCCTTCAGGTATTCGGGCTTAGCTTTCAGGTTATGGGTTTCGTCCATCCACTCAGGAAACTTTTCCTGAATTTCGCGGCTTGGGCGCAGATAGCGGTCCATGGCTTCGTTGATTAAGCCAAAGGCTTTGCCGTGGGTGTTCTGAATCTGCTCTAATTCATCTTTCAATTGTTGCAGCGTATTCTTCTCCAATGTATATACATCATCGCCGGAACTCTGTAAGCCTGCAATTAACTCAGCGTATTTGGCAAACTCTTTTTGCAGGTCGGCAAACTTACTAAGCTCCTGAATGGTGTTAGTGAGTACACGTACTTTCTCACTTAGGTCATCGCGTTCTTTAGTTTGCAGGCGTATATCACCTATGATATCTTCTAAAGCCTTTTCGATGTTGCGCTTGGCTTCTTCTTTCTGCTTCAGCTTTTTCTCGATGTCTTCCAGACTACTGTTCTTTTTCAGCAGGTCCTTTTTCTCGGTTTCTTTTTCGGCAATTTTTTGCGCACACTCCTTCCAGTCAATTAAACGGAAGTCATTGTATTCTCCTAAACGACGTAAGGCATCCAGCGCTTCATTTTCAATTTCGGTTTTGCTGTTCAGGTCGCTGATGCGGGCTTCGAGCTGTTGCAGATCTGCGCCGAGTGTGTTGCCTTCGCGTTGCAGGGCAACGATCTTATCGCGGTTGTTCCAGCCTAATACATAGTTGGCAGCACCCGATTTGAATTTGCTGTCGTCCTTCTCGTGGCGCTTTTTGTTTTTGATGAGGCCGGTTTGTGTCATGGCCTTTTCTAAACGGGCAAACTCTTCAATTTTCTCGCAGCATACATAATCGAAGCTGCGGGTAATGAAGTCTTCTGCCCAATCGCTGTAGGGACTCTTAGGATTAAAGTTCAGTTTAGTAACCACCGAATTGTCTTCGGCATTGGTCATGCTTTTCAGGTAATCCTGATTAGGATCTACGCGGTAGTAAACCAGTTTGCCGCCAAGGTCGTTGTTGTTTACAAACTTGTTTACATCGCGGTAATACTTTTCGGGCACTACCAGGCATTTGCCAAAACTGTGTAACAGCTTTTCGATAGCCATTTCCCAATCCTGCTCTTCCTTACGCACCTCAATCAACTCGCCTACAAAAGGCAGTTCATCCTCACCTGCTTTTACATAATCCATAATGCGCTGGCGTATCTGCGAAGTAATGCCGGTAATTTTATCCTTCCGCTTTTGCAGGTATTCAATGTCGTTCTTTATTTCATCGAAACGGGCTTGTTTGTGGCGGTGTTCCTGACGGGCATCCAGCAACAAGGTTTCCAATTCCTTTTTGGTTTCAAAGGATTTGTTGCGCGCCTTTTCGATTGATTTATGGTTAGCGGCAAAAGCTTTTTCGGAAGGATCTTTTGGTAAACCGCAGAACGAAGCAAGTTTGTTGTATTCTGATACCTGCTTTTTGCGCTGGTCCATTTCGCGATCCAGTTCTTTAACAGCGGCATCAATATCTTTTAACTGCGCGGCCGTAGGGTCTTTTTCTTTCGCCAGATTAAGATTCAGTATCTCTGTTTCTATGGTGGCTTTATCGCTTTCCTGTTTGTTCTTTTTGCTGCCTAACAGTTCCAGTTCTGTTTCAACGCTGCGGATTTGCTGCTCGTTGTATTCCTTCTGGCGGATTTTAAACCAGGCGCGCAGCGTATCAATCTTGTTTTCAGCATTCTTGATTTCCTGATACAGCGTTTCGTAAGCGAAGTAGTTGTTGTAGATAGGCTCCAGCAACTCTAACTGATGTTTCGATTTCTCGATACTGCGGTGTGCGGTAAGCAGGTTCTGGTAGTTTTCCAGTAGCGATTTGAATTCGTTTTCAATGTCGCTTTCTTCCAGCATATTGGTACGGATAAACTCATCGAGGTTGCCCAGCACTTTAATACCTACGGTTTGGTTGAAGAGGTTGAGCGCTTTTTCACTCTTCATGCCCATGTCTTCAATCAGCTTTTGGCTGTATTGGCTAAACGAATCGAAGAACCATACTTTGCCGCCTGCCTTTAGCTTTTTGCGCCACTCGCCTTTGCTGTCAAACTGTATATCGGTTTCAATTTTTAATGCGCGGTTGGCTACCACGTATTCGCGTTGTAGGGTGTTGTTCTTAAAGTAGCGCACCTGAAAAATGGTAAGGTTGGCGGTGTCGCTACTTACAAAGTTGGCAAGGATAATGGAGTAGAGGTTGGTGCGATCAGGGCGCAGCTTGCTTACTTTAGAGGCATAAGAGTCCTCATCCTGCGTGCGGCCAAAGTGCCCCTCTACATAACTTTCTTCGGTGCGTTCCTTCTTCTTTTCAGCACCGGAAGATTGATTGTAAAAACGTTGTGTAGAAGGCACCAATAAAGTAAGCAGCGCATCTACAATAGTAGTTTTACCTGAACCGTTGGCGCCGGTAAGCAGACTGCTTTGGGTGGCGGGGTCAAGGGTATATATCTTTTCATCGAAGGTGCCCCAGTTATAAACCTGTAAATAGTTTAACCGGAACCCTGCGCTATCTTGTTTGGTATCAAACAGTGTCCACATGCTGCTTCAATTTTATTTTCAGTTCTTCCAGCTTCTCGTTGCTGATTTTTGCCTTGATAATGCGTTTTACTTCGTATTGCGAATTATCGGCATTCAGTTTGTCTTCTTTATTGGTGTGCAAAAAGCCCAAGTTACCTGCAGAAGTGATAAGGCTATCGAATTTATCGAGCAGGCGTTTGCGGTTGGCTTTATCTTTAAAGAATAGGTCGATGCGTTCTTTAATCTGCTTGCCTGTAACAAACAACTTGTCGTTGCTCATTTTTACTTCGTTCTCATCCAACCATTCGCGTAGTAGCACGCACAGCAAGGTCATTTCGTAGGTAAGCGGTATACGGCGGATAAGAGAAATAGGGCGTGTTTTATCCTCCTCGCTAAATTCCATCTGCTTCAGGTAAGCATAACCATCCTGGCGGTTCAGTATTAAATCGATACCTATTTTGGCAAAATACTCGCGCACCGAGGTTTCGTAGTTCAATACCTCGTTCCAGTACTTTTTATCGTCGTCGTATATCACGCTTTGCAACAGCTTTATAATTACTGATGCATAGGCTTCGGTTCTTCCGTTACTCATTTCGTAAAAATTATTTCGGGTAAACGAATGGCTTTGGTGCCTTTATCGTCAATCATTATCAGTTCTTCCTTCTCGCGGTTAATAAACGATTTGCTGCTTTGGGTGGCGATGTTGATGTACGTGAGCACCTCCGATAAGCCTTTGGTTACCGGGTAACGTTCCACCACATCTTTCAGCGTAATCTGTTTTTTCTTCTTCAGTGTTTCGGCCACGTTGTTTTCCAGTTGTTCCTTATCAATAAAGAACTGCCCGACGAGATTATCGAGATTTAACGAGGTAAGGTCTACATCGGCTGTCTTCAACGCTTTGGCGGTAATAAAGCTGTCCTGCGGTTCTTCGGTAAGCGGGCGCTCCATGCTTAGCTCAATTTCCGGCAGGCCTTCAATCTCCATAAAGTTATCGCCTTTAGGAGGGTTATCCTTTGCTTTCAACGCATCGGCCTTGATCTCGTTTATTAAGCGGATTGCTGTTTTGCGTTCCAGTAAACTTTTTTCGGCTAATACCTTGTTCAGCTTATCGGCCAGTTTGTGATACGAGTTGCGCACGCGGGTTCCTTCGCGGTTCAGGTAAATGCGCAAGTGAATCAGGAAGGGATCTTCCACATCAATTTTACGTTCCTGCAAAATGATGATCACCTTGCGGATCAGCTCGGTTAATTCATCCTTGCTGCTATCATCTAACAAATGGCGATAGAACGCTTCGAAACTTTTACCCTGGTCGGTATTGCGCAAATCATCCAGTGCATCCAATGTATAATGCAGGATGTTGCCCTTGCTCATTTCCAGGTTGGTCTGCTTCTCGTAAATGGTGTTCTTAATTACGTTGAAGTTTTCTTCCACCTCGCGGAAATCGGCCAGCAAGCTGCGGGCCAGTTTACTTACCTCGTTAAAGCGCGATTTTACGTAGTAATCTTCGGCACTTACTACCTTCTGTTCTATTTCCAGTTTACGGATTTCAGCTTCCAGTTCGCGTTTGCGCAAGCGTAGTGCTTCTGCTTTTTCTTTCCAGTCCTCAGTGCTGTTCTCGGCTATCTCGCGCAGTTTGTTGAAGATGTCCATGAACTTGCTTTCGGCGCTGATGAAGTCTTCCTTGCGGAGACTGTCCATCCACTGCAATACTTTTTCGCTGTGGCTGGTAAGGCTGTGCTGGTATAGGCCTTTTTCATCGGGCTCAAATGTTATAAAGCCCTGGTCGCTCCATTTGCGGATCAGCAGTTCTGCTTTCTCGCTGCTATCGAGCACCTGTTGCAGGTCGTTGTCCTCGTCTTCAATATAATCGCGGTAGCTGATCTTCTCCAGTACAGAAGCCAGTCGGCGCACGAGCTCAGTATGCGGTACAAAGCCTACCGGCGTCTGCTTAAACTCTCTGCGTAAAAAAAACAGGATGAGCGGAGCCGATTGGGCTCTGAACAGTTTAATGGCAGCCGGTGCGTTGCGTGATTCAAAAAGCGATTTTAGTCTGTCATATTCCTCAAACACGGCGGTAATATATCCAGAGATTTGTTTGTACCCGAGGCAGGTGGAAAAACGGCCGTTTTGCGGGGATAAATTTTGTTTGCCGAAACAGGTAAGCTGCCGGGGTATTTGTACGTTTAGGGCCTTGTAGCCCATTAATTTCCATGGATTTATGAATAGAGAAGCGTTTTTGAAGCTTTCGGCCCTGGTTGGGGCGGGTTTGTCGTTACCTGACGGTTTGTTGGCCGCGGCCAATTTTAACAACGAGTTAAAACGAAGCGATTTCGGAAAGGATTTTGTATGGGGAACGGCAACAGCCAGTTATCAGATTGAAGGTGGCTGGAATGAAGATGGCAAAGGAGAATCAAACTGGGATCATTTTGTGCATACTACCCGGAAGGTGAAAACGCATGAAACGGCCGATGTGGCAGATGATTTTTACCACCGCTACGAGAGCGATCTGCAATTAATGAAGCAGATGAACATTCCTGCTTACCGTTTTTCTATTTCGTGGCCACGATTGATACCAACCGGCTCGGGAGGCGTGAATCAAAAAGGTATAGATTATTATAATAGAGTAATTGATTCGTGCCTTGAGAAGGGCATTGAGCCCTGGGTAACCTGCTACCACTGGGATATGCCGCAAACGCTGGAAGCTAAAGGCGGCTGGATGAACCGGGATATACTTGGTAGATTTGAAGAATATGTGGCCTTGTGCGGCCGTAGCTTTGGTGATAGGGTGAAGCGCTGGATGGTGCTGAACGAACCTGTGAGTTATGCGGTGGGAGGTTACCTGGTAGGTGTGCATCCTCCGGGTAAGTTTGGGTTAAGGTCGTTTTACAAAGCGGTACCGAACATTACGCTAAGCCAGGCCATTGGAGGACGAGCCTTGCGCAGAGAAGTTAAGGATGCTAAAATAGGCACTACGTATAGCTGCATGCCGGTAGACGGCTGGAAAGACAAGCCTGCGAATATTACGGCAGCCAAGCGGGTGGATGTAATTGCCAATCGCTTGTTTATTGAACCAACTTTAGGTATGGGTTATCCCATACATGATTTACCAGCATTAAAGCATATAGAAAAGTATATAAAGCCGGGAGACGAGGAATTGGTGAAGTTTGATTTTGACTTTATCGGTATACAGAATTATACCCGTTGGGTAGTGAAGTATTTTGGTTTAATACCGGCCGTACATGCCATTAATATTAAGCCTGCACGCATGGGCCACGATTTAACCGAGATGGGTTGGGAGGTGTTACCTGAAGGAATGTATCGCATTATAAAACAGTTTGCCGCTTATAAAGGCGTGAAGGAAATAGTGTTGACTGAAAGCGGCGCTGCCTTTAAAGATGAAGTGGTGAATGGCGCTATTAACGATCAGAAACGGATACAATATATAAAGGATTACCTGCAGCAGGTGTTGAAGGCGAAGCAGGAAGGCATAAATGTTACAGGGTATTTTATCTGGAGCTTTCTGGATAATTTTGAATGGGCCGAAGGCTATAGGCCTAAGTTGGGAATTGTTGGGGTAGATTTTAAAACCCAGGAGCGAATTGTAAAAGCTTCGGGTAAATGGTATAGCGATTTTTTGAGCGGGAAATAATAGCCTGTTAGATTTACAATAAAACAAGGACGATGCAATACACGCTGATTACCGGCGCCAGTAAAGGACTGGGCAAAGCTTTTGCTTACGAATGTGCTAACAAGGGGATGAACCTGTTGCTTACAGCACGTTCTACACAGTTACTTGAACCACTGGCAGAAGAATTGCGCAAAAAAAATGTTCAGGTAGAAATACATACCTGCGATTTGCTGGACCATGTGGCGTATCGAAAAATTTTTGATTGGATTAGGGAGAAAGGGTTCCATGTAAACATGCTCATCAACAATGCAGGGATGGGCTTTTACGGTCAGTTTGATACGCAACCACTGGACAAGCATTTAGAGGTGATGCATTTAAACATGGATGCCATGGTAAAGATGGCCCATGAGTTTTTAAACAGCAGCGATGCCAGCCAACGCCGTTACTTATTGAATGTAGTAAGCATGGGCGCTTATTTGCCGGTGCCTTATATGGCTATTTATTCTGCTTCAAAGGCCTTTATGCTTTCATTCTCCAATGCAATACGGCATGAGCTGAAAGATAAGAATGTATATGTATCGGCCTTATGCCCCGGTGGTGTGGAGACCGAGTTTTTTGGTCCGGCACAGATGGATACTATCGCCAAACGCAATGCTAAATTTATGATGAGTGCAGCGGAGGTGGCAAAAGAAGGTTTGGACGGCGTGCTACGCAATAAAATGGAGGTAGTGCCCGGATTCACAAACCGGATAGGGGCGTTCGCTTCGCGCCATGCACCACAATCGCTGGTTATAGCACAGGCAGCTAATATGTATAAGCCTGAATAATAATTTATTTTTTGAGGGTGCGATACCAGGCAACCGTTCGTTCCAGTCCTTCGTGCAATTTAACCTTAGGCCGGTAGCCAATTTCCTGCATCGCTTTTTTAGGCGTGAAATGAATATCGTGCGTAGCAGTTTTTACGATATACGTGCTGATGATAGGCATTTTGTTAGGAAGTGCCGTAAAGTGAAATGCGTCGATTAGAAAAGCCACCGGAGCTAAAACTGCTTTAGGTACGGAAGCAGGCTTAATATCAATGCCTAATTTTTCAGCAAACAGTGTGAACAGATCTTTAGTGTGGATGTAGTCGGGCTCGTCGTCGGCAATTACATATGTATTACCGGCAGCAGCAGGGTGGGAGCCGGCACAAACCAAGCCATGCACCAGGTTATCTACATATACATAACCCAAGCGGTTAGTGCCGCTGCCCACGTAAGCGAGAAATTGTTTTTGCTCGATGCGTTGTAAAATTTCGCGGCTGGTTAGCATGTCGTTAGGGCCGAATATTTGAAAGCCGGGCCGAACAATGACAATCTCCATATCTTTTTTGTGTGAAGCGAGCAATTCCTCGCAACGGATTTTAGAGGCTATATAGGGACGCGTAAACGTACCGGGTTGCATCAGGGGTGTTGATTCATCGGCCTGATGAAAGTGCCTGAAGCCATGCACTACTAACGAACTCATAAACACAAAACGACGTACGTTGCTATGGATAGCTTCGTTTAGCAGGTTTTGGGTGCCATAATAATTTACGTTGAAGATATTTTTGGTCCATGCGGCAGAAGGTAATGCCGCGAGGTGATAGACTACTTCAATGCCGTTCAACAAGCCCTTTAGTGTTTCGGGTTTAGTAATATCGGCATACACAGTTTTGCAATCTACTCCTTCCAGATTATGCAGTGGTGTGCCGGGTAGTACCATGGCACTTACCTTATATCCTTCTTTAGCCAGTTGTTTGGTAAGGTTGCTGCCAATAAAACCGTTGGCGCCGGTAACCAGTACATTCATATGTCGCTCAAATAAATTTTTCGGGTAGCAGGTGTAAGCGGTAAAGGATAAAGAAATCCATGAATACGTTCATTAAAAAGTGTATCCACATGCCATACCACATAGAATTAAAGCGTATGGCTACATAACCAAATACCGGACCGAACAAAGCAGCCATTAGAACTTCGGTGCCGGGTTTGCCTATATGGAATAGGGTGGTAATAACAGTTTGAATAAGCAGGATGGTAATAATATCCCGTTTGCCCGGCTTATTGCCCAGGTAGCCAAATTGCAAGTAACCGCGATAAAAGGTTTCGTAACTGAAGAAATAGAAGAAGTAAGAACACTGATAGAGTATAAAGATGCCCCAGCTGCTGCCTATGAGTTTTGATAATGGATATTCGCTTTGCAAAACAGGCTCGTTAGAAGAAAACCAGGTACTGGCCAACACCAGGGGGTAGATGATGGCGCAAACCAATAGTGCTGTTTTGTTTCGCGAGTGGCGCCAGCTTAGTTCCACAAAGCTTTCGTTGAAGTAATATTTAACGATAAGCCAGGGCACTACTACATATAATAGAACAGTGATAGCAAATTGGTAGAAGTATTGGTAAAGATCGTATTGCGGGTTGCTGTAACCGAAAAGGGTATGAAAGACTACTAAATCCTTTGAAAACGGGCCTTTATTAGTATACCAAAGCGCCGAAACCCAGTAAAGTGCGGTAAGCAATACGGTTGATAAAATAACTATCGTTCTGCGCTTTTGGGCAGTAACGGACGTGGTAGTGGGTTGCACCATGTTATGAAAGTAAACTTTTATAACTATGGCGCAATGGGTTGAAAAAGAAAGATTAAGCTAACAAACTTCACTTTTTAAAAGGCCTGGGCATCCAAGTGAAGAGAATTTAGCGATTAGCGGCTGATAGTTAAAAAGCAAGGGCTTATGAAGGAATCAACCTTTCTGCGGATTTTATGCTTCGTTTTGATAGTGATTGACAAAAAACAACTATTTTATTGTTAATAAAGCAGTTATACGGGCTCAGTATAAACGGTTTGAGCACTTTGTAAAACTTCCGGATTTTATGAATACCACCTGTTTTTTAGACAATTGAATTAACCGATTCTGAAGATAGAGCGGTTTGGGCGGTTATATTTGCCGGTCCTTACAATTAAGGAAGGCTTAAATCCTGTTTTATGAAGAAAATTTTATTCTTCCTCGCCGGCTTACTTACCCTGTTAACGGTAAGCGCCCAATCAGTAACCATTACTCAGCCAAACGGCGGAGAGGTATTGTATGGTTGCCAAACCTACCAGATCAAATGGACCTCCAGCGGTGTTTCAAACTTGTGGAACATTGATTACTCGCTGAATAACGGTGCCATCTGGACCTCGGTGGCCACACAGATTAACATCACTAACGGCCAGTATAACTGGACGGTACCTATGGTTGCGAGCAACCAGGTGAAGGTGCGTGTACGCGACTATAGTGATACCACCAAGCAGGATATGAGCGATGCGGTGTTCACTATACAGTTGCCGATTACCATTACCACACCCAATGGTGGTGAAAACTGGCAGGGTTTAAGTACACATAACATAGCCTGGACACCTGCAGGAACTTCCGGCTTTTTCAATATTTATTATTCAGTTGATAACGGTTCAACGTTTACAACCATTGCTACCAACGTTGCGGCCAACAACTATAACTGGACCGTGCCTAATAACCCATCTACAACGGCATTGGTGAAGGTTACAGATGCTACTACGAGCTGTCAGCTCGATTTATCGAATGCGGTGTTTACTATTTCGCCTGCAAAGCCGATTTTGACCGCGCCGAACGGAGGAGAAATATGGACCATTGATGCAACTAAAAACGTAACCTGGACCACCAATACATTCTATACCACGGTTAAACTGGAATACTCAACTGATAACGGTGTAAGCTATAACCTGATTAACAGCGCAGCTCCAAACACCGGAAGTTATGCGTGGGTTATCCCGAATACGCCAACTACACAAGCGCTGGTACGCGCCAGCAACTCAACCGGTTCCACCATCAGCGATACCAGTAATGCCAACTTTACTATTCAATTACCCAATAACTTTTTGATTACGCCAAATGGTGGCGAAGTATGGCGTAGCGGTAACACGCACCAGATTACCTGGGATAATACCGTGTTTACCTCTTCAGTAAAAATTGAATACAGTACCAATAACGGTACAACCTGGAGCACGATCACCACCAATGCTTCGAACAGTGGCACGTACAACTGGAACATACCTTATATGCTGTCGTCCACACAGGCACTGGTACGCGTTACCAACAATACTTTAGCTACCATTGTAGATACCAGCAATGCGGTGTTTACCATTAAAGCACCTGTAACAGTAGACTATCCGAATGTAACGGCAGATACCCTGACGGGCTGTTCAACGATCAGCATCCAGTGGAGCAAGACCAGTGCTTTTGAGAACTACAACACCAGCACGAGCACTACCTACCGCAACAGCTACGACCTATACTATAGTGTAAACGGCGTATGGAACAGCATAACCACGGTTTACGGCACGTATGGTCAGGACTACTATACCTATAGCTGGGTAGTGCCTGATTTAGCACCGGGCAACTTAAAGATAGTAGTACAGGCCCGTTACAACAGCTACCAGTATCCAAGCACCCCAGTGTTCTGGACAGATAGCAGCGACCTTAATGTGCCTGTTAAAAATCCTGCCGGATTAATTACAGTTGTTACCCCTAACGGCGGCGTTAACTTAAATGCACTAACCAATTACAACGTAACCTGGACAGCCAGTGGCACCAGCGGATTCTTTGATGTTTTATATAGTGTAAACGGAGGTACCAGTTACAACACTATTACCAGTAATATAACCGGCAACAGTTATACATGGAACGTAAATAATAACCCGAGCACCAACGTATATGTACGTGTAAGGGATAACCAGAACGTGTGTCGTAAAGATGCGAGCAATGCGGCCAATACTATTTTGGCGGCTACACCTATACTGACCTCGCCAAACGGTGGTGAAGTATGGAAAGTGAACAGCAACCAGAACATAACCTGGAACACGGCTACCTTATACGGCCCTGTATATATAGAGTATAGTGTAGATAATGGCGCTACCTGGAATATTGTAGCCGCTTCGGCTTCTAATACCGGGTCTTATTCATGGGTAGTACCTAATCTGATCACCAATCAGGCGTTGATCCGCATCAGCAATGTAGGCAACCCGTCTATCAGCGATGTAAGCAACGCGGTGTTTACCATTAACTTACCTACCCCATTATTAACGGCACCAAACGGTGGCGAAGTATGGCGCAGCGGTAACACACACCAGATAACCTGGGATGCGAGCACGGTAGCGAGCAACGTATCGATAGAATACAGCACGAACAACGGAGCAACCTGGAGTACGATCACGACCAGTGCATCGAACACAGGCACCTACAACTGGAACATTCCGTATATGCTGAGTACCACACAGGCGCTGGTACGTATCACCAACACCAGCTTCCCGAGTGCGATAGACACGAGCAATGCGGTGTTTACGATTAAAGCACCTGTAACGGTAGACTATCCGAATGTAACGGCAGATACCCTGACGGGCTGTTCAACGATCAGCATCCAGTGGAGCAAGACCAGTGCTTTTGAGAACTACAACACCAGCAGCAGCACTACCTACCGCAACAGCTACGACCTATACTATAGTGTAAACGGCGTATGGAACAGCATAACCACAGTTTACGGCACGTATGGTCAGGACTACTACACCTATAGCTGGGTAGTGCCTGATTTAGCGCCGGGTAACTTAAAGATAGTAGTACAGGCGCGTTACAACAGCTACCAGTATCCAAGTACGCCGGTGTTCTGGACAGACAGCAGCGATGCGAACGTACCTGTTAAGAACCCGAGCGGCACGATCGTAGTAACGAACCCGAACGGTGGCGTAACGATGAACGCGCTGACGAACTACAACGTAACGTGGACAGCGAACGGCACGAGCGGTTTCTTTGACATATTATACAGCACCAACGGTGGCACGAGCTACAGTGTAGTGGCGAGCAACCAAACGGGCAATAACTACAACTGGAACGTAAACAACAGCCCAAGCACCAACGTATATGTGCGTGTAAGGGATAATCAGAACCAGTGCCGTAAGGATGCGAGCAATGCAGCCAACACTATCATAGCAGCTACTCCTATACTGACCTCGCCAAACGGCGGTGAAGTATGGAAGGTGAACAGCAACCAGAACATAACCTGGAACACAGCTACCTTATACGGCCCTGTATTTATTGAATACAGTGTAGACAACGGCGTAAACTGGAACATAGTAGTAAGCAGCACCAGCAACACAGGCAGCTACAGCTGGACAGTGCCGAATACCATCACCAACCAGGCGTTGATCCGCATCAGCAATGTAGGCAACCCGTCTATCAGCGATGTAAGCAACGCGGTGTTTACCATTAACTTACCAACCCCATTATTAACGGCACCAAACGGTGGCGAAGTATGGCGCAGCGGTAACACGCACCAGATAACCTGGGATGCGAGCACGGTAGCGAGCAACGTATCGATAGAATACAGCACGAACAACGGAGCAACCTGGAGCACGATCACGACCAGTGCATCGAACACAGGCACCTACAACTGGAACATACCTTATATGCTGAGCACCACACAGGCA